>NZ_LWMI01000016.1 GCF_001640365.1 Candidatus Arsenophonus triatominarum
CCCAGTTTTTCAGGCCAAAACAACGGTGACCTTTTGGGGAATAGCCGTGAGTTCGTGGAGTGTCATGTGAAAAACCACTTTCATCAATAAAAACAACAGATTTATCTTTTTTTTCATACTGTTGTCTTTTTTGCTGATGTGCCAGCCTGTCGCTTTCGTTGGTTTTTGGATGGAATAGAGTTTTTTTTATAGGTTAATCCCAGCTTTTTAAGGGATTGCCAAATAGTCTTTTTACAAACACCGAATCGCTCTGCCCGTTCCTTTTGGTAAGCATCTGGATACTGTTCCACATCTTTTGCTAAAGCATTTTTATCGAGCTTCCTCTTACGTGGCGTTGAATTTTTTGGCTCTGGTCGTTTAAGCCAACGTACTAAAGACGCTTTTCCAATACGGAATTGTTTCGCAGTTTCTCGAATTGTTAAACCTTCGGCTTTCCTTACAGATATTACTTTACGTCGAAAATCAATTGTATAACTCATAACACACCTTGTAATCAAAATTAAGTCGCCTAGCTATAAGACCTCACTGGTATAACGGTGGATTAACGCCAAACGAATCAGAGCGACTGTTCCGTGAACAGTCAGGTAGGGTGGCCAATTTTAGTTGACCACTACAGAACTGACAGAACGATTAGGAGAAAGTGTTAAACATGCCACCATCACAGCAGTAAAGAATGCCACAGGGAAAGAATATAAATTTGCTCCACTTCGTTGATGGTGTCGTGAGAACCAGGTGGAAGCAACCGAAGTACCGGATATTCGTTATGGTCAGGTTAAGTCATGGCCAGCTGAATCATGGCTACAGGTATACGGTATTAATCTGAAATCGTTATTTGCTAATAGCCAAAGTATTCACTAGAAATTGACAGCTATTTGGTATTTCCGCATCACTAAAAAAAAAGACCAGCGCTAGGCTGGCCAACACCAGGGAAAATGTTGCTGTTAATAAACACACAACGTTAACAATACTACCATAAATAACCTTATAAAAATTAATGTTTTGATTAACATTTACATTTATGTAATCAATAACCGGAGTAATCCTATGAATAACATCCATGAATACCGA
The DNA here is from genome assembly GCF_001640365.1 of Candidatus Arsenophonus triatominarum. Taxonomy (GTDB): domain Bacteria; phylum Pseudomonadota; class Gammaproteobacteria; order Enterobacterales; family Enterobacteriaceae; genus Arsenophonus; species Arsenophonus triatominarum. The sequence goes on from NZ_LWMI01000016.1 coordinate 1,069, forward strand.
ACAACGTTACATCATGTCAAAGCAGGGATGCAGGTTATTTATCATGGTGAGGTGATGAAAATAATTAGATTGAAGGAAAAAAAATTAACAAACAAAGGATTGATATATCAATTCGATACCGATGGAGAAAGCGGAATATTAACCGGAAATGGCGGTAATAAAATCACTGTCTTAGAAAAAATAGACGACTTACATAAAAGTAAAAGCTGGTATATTTAACAGGAGATGAAGTGAAGTATGACCTGATACTCGCAGACCCACCTTGGCAATACCAAAAAAAGCATCAAACAACGCAGCAAATAAATCCTAATACTCTACCCCGCAAATTATATCCCTAACCTAACAAAGAACGAAGATAACCATTATTCGTGTTTCGTTATTGATTTTTGTGGGGCAATGAAGCGCCTAAAAATAGTGTGAGTTTTTGAATGAGGACATAAACGTGAATAATAATTCTATGTTCATTACAGATGAACAGATGAAAGAACTAACAGGTTACCAAAAACCATCCAAACAATGCAAAGTTTTAGAAGAAGCGGGAATCTTTTTCATTAAGCGGCCTGATGGTCGACCCAAAACGACATGGGAACATTTCAATAAACGACTTTCAAAAGCAACGGGTATTAACTTTGCTGAAAAACCAGATTTCGGAGCAATCTAAATGGCTAGAAAAAGAAAAAATCCGGCTGATAATTGGATGCCTTCAAGAGTGAGAAGAGGAAAATCAGCATTTGAGTTTTTGACTCCAGATGGAAGGACAATTCGATTATGTGATTTTTCTTTTACTCAAGCCGAGGTGTGGGTTGCATACGAAAAATTATTGCTATCATACAAAAATGAAGAAACACTTGCAGCTTTATTTAATGCATTTTTCAATTCCCCTGACTTTCTTAATTTATCAGGTGAAACGCAAAAAGATTATAGGAAATATGCCAATAAGTTAATGCCTGTGTTTGGAAAAATGTTACCTGACAATATAAAGCCAGAACACATTCGTAAGTATATGGACAAAAGAGGTCTAAAGAGTAAAACTCAGGCTAACAGAGAAAAAACAGTATTATCACGTGTTTTTGGGTGGGGTTATGAGCGAGGATTAGTCAAAATAAATCCATGCAAAGGAGTAAGACAATTCAAAGAAAAAGCTAGAGATCGCTATATTAGCGACGAAGAATATAATGCACTTTATTCTATATCACCAATTGTAGTAAAATTGCGATGGAGCTTGCCTATCTTTGCCTTGCCAGGCAAGCAGATATTTTATCTTTAACTTATTCTCAGCTATCTAATGATGGCATATTTATTAAGCAAGGGAAAACAGGGGTTGCACAAATAAAAGCATGGACAGATCGTTTACATGCAGCTATAGAGTTAAGTCATACTTTACCTTTGGATAAGGGAATTAGCAGTATATATGTTCTCCATCAACAAAGTGGATCTGGGTATACTCGCGATGGTTTTAATAGCAGATGGAGGAAAGCAAAAGAAGAAGCCAAAATTAAATTTCCACACTTAAACTTTGATTTTACTTTTCACGATTTAAAAGCAAAAGGTGTCTCAGATCTTGATGGTTCCTTATCTGAAAAACAAACAATATCTGGTCATAAAAACATCGCTCAAACTGCAAGATACGATAGAAAAATTAATATTGTTCCTGTCGTTGGAGGTCAAAAAAAGAAATGATCAAATCAAAAATATAGTGAAATCATGTAGCGAAAATATAGTGAAAGGTGATTTTAGTCACAAAAATTCACTCTTAAGTGGCTAACTTTTTACTGACTAACATATTGATAAACAATGTAAAATTTCATGGTGCCCAGGGCGGGCACTTGAACCCGCACAGCCTTAAGGCCGAGGGATTTTAAATATTTTCCCCAGACTTGAATAATCAACAACTTATTGATAAATAATAATATTTTATTGTTAAATATATGTAAAAATGAATAAATGTGTTTTGTCGCTGCCACTTTATTTATACAAATTATCAAAAGGATTTAGCGTAACAGCGGCATCTAAATGATCTGGCGAAAAATGCGAATATTGCATTGTCATCATAATAGTGCTATGCCCTAAAATTTGTTGTAGAACAAGAATATTTCCACCATTCATCATAAAATGACTAGCAAAAGTATGCCTTAACACATGAGTTCTCTGCCCTTTCGGTAAATCAATATTGGCTTTTTTCAAAGCGCCTTCAAAAGCATCATATGTATTAGTCTTAACTTAATCCGACAATTCTGATTTAAAAAAGAGCGTTACCGGTTTTAATTAACATCATTAGATAATTAAATAAAAGGTAATTCTATGTATAGCTAGGCGACTTAATTTTGATTACAGCATATGTATTAAAAACAGGTCATCGATAGTGCATCCTGTTTCCATCTTTTTACGTTTAGCTTGAGACCATTTATGTTCTATAGGATTTAAATCTGGTGAATACACAGGCAAATATTCTATCTGGTGTCCTGCGTTTATAATTGCCTGTTCAATATTCTTACCTTTGTGAAAGCTAGCGTTGTCCATAAAAATAACAGAATTTTCAGGAAGTTCTGGGAGCAATATTTTTGTGATCCAAACATAAAAACATCACGATTAATATTGCAATCAAATAATCCGATAGCAAAAAGGGTTGTTCCCAATAAAGCGCCAATAACATTTGTTCTTCCCTTAGCACCCCAGTTTTTCAGGCCAAAACAACGGTGACCTTTTGGGGAATAGCCGTGAGTTCGTGGAGTGTCATGTGAAAAACCACTTTCATCAATAAAAACAACAGATTTATCTTTTTTTTCATACTGTTGTCTTTTTTGCTGATGTGCCAGCCTGTCGCTTTCGTTGGTTTTTGGATGGAATAGAGTTTTTTTTATAGGTTAATCCCAGCTTTTTAAGGGATTGCCAAATAGTCTTTTTACAAACACCGAATCGCTCTGCCCGTTCCTTTTGGTAAGCATCTGGATACTGTTCCACATCTTTTGCTAAAGCATTTTTATCGAGCTTCCTCTTACGTGGCGTTGAATTTTTTGGCTCTGGTCGTTTAAGCCAACGTACTAAAGACGCTTTTCCAATACGGAATTGTTTCGCAGTTTCTCGAATTGTTAAACCTTCGGCTTTCCTTACAGATATTACTTTACGTCGAAAATCAATTGTATAACTCATAACACACCTTGTAATCAAAATTAAGTCGCCTAGCTATATCAAACAAATAATCCTATCATCAAACATAAAGTCGGGTTACTTAACCTCGCTGAAGAGCTTAATAACGTCTCAAAAGCCTGTAAGATTATGGGGGTATCCCGAGATACGTTTTATCGCTACCAGGAACTTGTTAACGATGGTGGGATAGACGCTTTAATTAATCAAAATCGACGGGTGCCTAACGTAAAAAATAGAGTAGATGAACAGATTGAAAGCGCTGTAGTCGAGTATGCGATTGAATACCCTGCACACGGTCAACACCGCAGTAGTAATGAACTAAGAAAAAAAGGCATTTTTGTTTCGGGGAGTGGCGTTCGCTCTATTTGGCTGCGCCATAATCTCGAAAATTTTACAAAACGCCTAAAAGCGCTTGAAGATATAAAATCGCAACAGAAGGAATTATCCTGTCAGAATCACAAATCAGTGCTCTAGAAAAGAAAGCGCAAGATGATGAAGCCTGTGGTGAGATTGAAACAGCGCATCCAGGTTATCTGGGTTCACAAGATACTTTTTATGTCGGTCATTTAAAAGGCGTTGGTCGTGTTTATCAACAAACTTACATTGATACTTACAGTAAAGTCGTTCATTGTAAGCTTTACATAACAAAAAGCGCGATAACGGCGGCAGATTTATTAAATGACAAGGTTCTCCCTTTTTATTCCCAGCATGGGTTACCGGTGTTACGTATATTGACGGACAGAGGCAGTGAGTATTGTGGTAAAGTTGAACATCACGATTATCAACTTTATCTCGCTATCAATGATATTGATCATACAAAAACTAAAGCTCGTTCACCTCAAACTAATGGGATTTGTGAACGCTTTCATAAAACTGTATTACAAGAGTTCTATCAGGTGGCTTTTCGTAAGAAAATCTATAGGGCTTTAAATGAATTACAAGCTGATTTAGATAAATGGTTAGCGGAATATAATAACCAACGCACTCATCAAGGAAAAATGTGTTGCGGTCGAACTCCTATGGCAACTTTACACGATGGAAAACAACTTTGGAGAGAGAAAGATTTAAATCAAATTTAACCTGACAGGTACTGTATAAATAACCGGTAACTGTTAGATTAAGTCTGAGCTACTACACTTCTTTTTGGTTTAGATAGAACACGGGTATGTCGCTGGGTAAAAATATTATTGCCGGTTTTAGAGATGACCTTGGGGCGAGAATGTGTTTTGCCCGCTCGTCAAATTCGCTCTGCTGAGGAATTTTTTCGCGCCTTTCCTGGAGTTAAAGACGTCTTTATTGATGGGACAGAGCGACCTGTCCAAAAGCCTAAGAATCTGCGTCGGCGAAAAAAAATGTATTCGGGAAAGAAAAGACAGACCACTCGAAAAGGGCTTATTATGACTGACGAAACGAGGAAAATTGGATTTATCCCCATGATCAAAAATGGGCGCCGTCACGATAAACGCTTACTCGATAAAGTCGATATAATTCGCCATATTCCCCCTGAGGTAACCATCTGGGCCGATACCGGTTTTCAAGGTATAGATAAACAGCATCCTAATACACAAATCCCAAAAAAAGGAACTCGAAAAAGACCTTTATCGCCTGAACAAAAACAAGAAAATAAAATAATCTCGGGCATCCGTATTACGGTTGAACACGCCATCGCGGGTATCAAGCGCCTCGGTTGTATGACCCAAATTTTACGGAATCGTAGACCCTTTATTGATGATACCTTTTTACTCCTTAGTGCCGGTCTTTGGAATTTCCATCTCAGAACAGCCTAAAATTTACTTCCAATCACCGAAAAATACCCTTATTTCACTATTAAGCAACACGCTTAATGTCTTTCCATGCATGTCATACCAACGATTAATCAAATTACTTAACTTAGTAGCATTAGAATCATCAACCCCAAAATCATCATCTTCAGATTTAAACATCTGTTGCCTTTCATAGGCTAATGCTTCACCTTTAGTCGCAAAACGCTTTCTTATACGAACACCATTACGCCCATCAGGAAAACACTGACATAACCATTTACCATTTGGTAGTTTACTGACCGCCACAATTTACAATCCTTAATTATCTTCTCAAACTCAAGTTTGTATTAGCATCGAACTACATCAACCCTTAAAATTTGGATTAATTATCAAAAAACGAATAAATAATCATTCCAATAAAAAAGCCTACTAAAAAAACAACGGCGAATTCTTTTAAATATTTGCCTAATAGGTCAAACAAATTCTTAATATACGATGGGTTTTTCTCTTCATGGATTTTTTCATATAACCACCCAAGAGCTTGCCTAAGTTGCGAGCAATTTAATTCAGAAAATAACGATTTCATGGCAAATTTAAACTGGCAATAAACCATGAGATCGTCTCTTAATTCTTTGTTATCGTCAGTATTTTTTAATAGGAAGTGAATTAATGCTTTCTTGTCTTTTTCTTCCTTGAAGTCATCTAACAAACCTTCAAGATAGTCAATAATCGGATGGTACTGATTAATGGTAATTTCATTGATATTATTGACACCACTTTCAGCATGAACTTTTTGCCATATGATAAATTTTTCTTCCCCACAGTTTTCAGCAACTGCTTTGATTAATTCATTAAGTTTTTTGCGCTGAGCTGAAACTAATAACCTCACATCTTTTTGCTCAATATTCGGTAGAATGTTTACTATTTTGCTCTCTTCATATTGTTCAATATGAATGGTATTCTCTTCAAAATCTCTACCTGCAATTTTGCTATCATGCCCTTTAAAATCGATATTCATCTATAGCCTCACGTTACTTATTCACTGAAAACTATTATTTCCTTTCATTATAATCTCGACCAGCTATACGCTGACCAGAATCAGTAACGCTAATTGACGTGCTCCCCGAAGGGGATATAGTGGATGTTAATGCACCATAAATAGCAGTTTTAACAGAGAGTGGGGCTGAACGATAAAGCCGTATGATTTCAGCTTCATCATTAGTTATACCATTAAGATTAGGTGTTCTTTGACCAGTAATAATATAAAGAACATCAACACCCACAATTGCAGCTTTTTCAAGATATTTTCCCTTTTTCATCATTAATTTGTGTGGCAGCTGTACAGCCTACCACTTTAGCAAATTGAACTTGGGTTAAACCAATGCGGTTCCTTTCCTCTTTTATTTTTTTAGCTAAATTAGTCACTTATTTACACTCTTATTTACGAGATTATAAGGATAGGGATTGTGATAAATCCTGTAAAATCAACGTTCGTAAATTTGCTATTACTCTAGTACTAATATCTATATAAAAGCTTCATATTACTAAATTAACTCAAAGCTATTATTTTGTTTCATTATAATCTCGACCAGCTATGCGCTGATTTGAACCACTGGTAATAATTGAGGTACTACCGGAGGGAACTGAAGTAGATGTTAGTGCACCATAAGCAGCGGCCTTAACAGAAAGTGGTGCGGAACGATAATATTTTATGATTTCAGTTTCATCACTATTGATATCTTCAATGTCTGGTAATTTTTTGCCTGTTAAAATAAACATTATATCTGCCCCCAATTCATGCAGATTGAAGAAAAAAGATGCTTTTGGCTCTGTCTTTCCTATTTCGTAATCACAATAAGCCCTAAAAGACACTCCACATGCTTTTGCAAGCTGACTTTGAGTAAGTTTCAGCCTTTCTCTTTCTTTTCTTAAACGAGAACTAATTTGCATATTTCTGCAATTTCCTGTTGGCTATTTGCGGTTTTTTGCAAATAATGTAGTTAAGTAAAAACTAGTGGATCACAATATAACATTATGGATCAAGAAAAACATATTGCTCGCTCGAATTTGCCTAAAGGTATTGCATCAAAAAATCCTATACCGATGCGATTGTTTGTAGATGAAAGAAAAGAACTAGAAGCAATTGCAGTCAAAGAAAGTCGCTCTATATCAGCAATGGCTAGATTGATATTTCTTATTGGCCTGAAGTATTTCTCGGAACAGGAGAAATAATGAAAGACATCACAATTAATTTTAGTGTTGGTTCACCTTATGTATCGGTTCAAGAATATTCACGGTTGTCAGGTATACCGGTTAACACTGTACGGGCAATGGTGAACAAAGGTGAGATCATTATCAGACCAAAAAAAGGAGCTAAAGAAAAAATCCAAATTAACATGATTGCCATGTTAAAAGATGCAATAAAAAACAGCTAAAAACAATGCATATGCTTAAGCTGAGCATACAACGTACAGTTTTTATTATTATGATTTTTACATCATCAAACTCTCAAAGGAGATAAATAATGGGAACGCCTAACTTAAGCGTCAAAGCAACAAGACTGGCTTATGTGATGGGTATTGATGCACTTTCCGTTGTGCCCTCCTGTGATGGTAAGTTGCTAAGACTGTATCTCCATGATCATTTACTAATTCAGATTGAATTATCACCAAAAATCAAACATGAGCGATTTAACCATTGAGAATATAAGTATTCGCTTTTTATTTAACACCAGGGAATTTTTTATACACAAAAAGTACGTAATAATACGTAATAAATAAAACACAACATCTATTTTGGTTAATGTAAAGTAAAAATCATATAAATCAATGAGGATATCTAATATGAGTAAACTTAATCAGCAATACAAATATCGTTTAACAGGTGAGTCTGTTAAGAGATATCACTACAATAATAAAAAAAAGAAATTATTGTTAATGGATAAATTAATTATTTTATTTGGCGTGTTATTTGTTTTTTATTTTATCACGATTGTTATTAAATCATAATGATAACAAATACAGAATAATTAACATCCCATCAGTTCATTCTATTAAAGTGTTAAGAAATAATATGACTGACATCAATAAAAAAGAAAATAAAAGGAAAATAAACAATTATCAGAATAAAGGATTATCAATAAACCAACGGTTTGATGGTTTAATTAGATGCGCTCAATTACGAACAGTTTACTTTAATAACGACCCTAATAATAAGTGTTTATCCGGCTTTATTGAATATTTACGAAGACATAATAAACGCTTTGTTAATTTAATTTTTTATTTGGCTAATATTGATAATAAAAAACATAATTTAAAGTTTGATGAATTTAATAAAGAAGAAAAGCGGGCAATTATTTATGCGACATTTCAATTACGAGTACTGGTTGCATTAATACCAAAAAATATCATTATCCCCTTTTAAATAATAATTGATTGACTTAATGGCGACAACGTCAGGGAATTCTTTTACCTAAAAATTACATAAAAAATGCACGATAAAAGTGCCTTTTTGGAGTTAACTCAATGATAAATACTATGCGGGTGAATTTAATTATCTCAAAATTAATTCAGGAATTCCAATTTAAAGAACAAAATGGATATTTACGGCAAGGTATTTGCCCCGATTGCCAAAAAAAGGAATTATTTACCGCCATTGATAAACCCTTTGTGCTCAAATGTGGTCGTGAAAATAAATGTGGCGCCGAAATTATCGTTAAAGAAATCTATCCTGAGCTGTTTCATAACTGGTCAACGCACTATCCTAAAACACAACAGGCCCCAAATGCCGCAGCGGATGCCTATCTGCAACAGGCCAGAGGGTTAAATATTGCGCCGTTAAAAGGGTTGTATATTGAATCCGGTTATCACGCTAAAGGGCTGGGTTCAGCAACCGTAAAATTTACCTTACCCAATGGCGCTTATTGGGAGCGCGTTATTGATAACCCACAACGCTTTGACCGAAAAGCTAATTTTTTTGGCAGTTATAAAGGGTATTGGTGGAGTCTGCCGCAACAGGATTTAACAAAGGCAACTGAAATTTGGCTAACCGAAGGGATTTTTGATGCAATTAGCCTTGCTCAGAATGGCCTGTACGCCGTTTCCCTGATGAGTTGCCATAATTACCCAGAGCATGCCTTAGCGGCGCTTAAAACGGCATTGGGCGCGAACAAAAAGCCTCTGTTAGTCTGGGCACTTGATAAGGGTAATGCGGGCGAAAAAGCGATAAGAAAACACGTTGCACGAAGTCAGCAGGAAGGCTGGAAATCCTGTGCTGCCTTACCTTCGCAATTTAAAAATGAAGACTGGAACGATTTACACCTCAAAGGTAAGCTCGAACGTTATGATTTAATGCGTTATCGTTATTATGGCGACTTGTTACTGACAAAAAGTGCTACCGATAAGGCAATGTTAATATTCAATTATACCCACCGTAATGACTTCTATTTTCAATTTGATAGCCGTTTTTACTGGTTTAAACTCGATATTGAAAGGCATTTAAAGGCGGTTGAACGAATTTTAGACTCAGAAAAGCTAACTAAAGAAGAGGCTACCACAAAAGCGTTAAAAGAGTCCGGCGCTGTCAACGAAATTGCCAACTGTTACCCGACCCCGCTTTATTTTCAGAAATCCGAAGAAACCGACGAATCCTGGTATTATTTAAAACTGGATTTCCCGCAACAAAGACCCAACGTCAAAGCCACTTTTACCGCCAGTCAGTTAACCAGCGCTTCTGAATTCAAAAAACGGCTTTTGCATGTCGCTAAAGGTGCTGTTTACACTGGGGACACACATCAACTTGACCGCTTTTGCAAAAACGAATTACCGCATATCAAGGAAGTAAAAACCCAAAATTTCATTGGTTATAGCTAGGCGACTTAATTTTGATTACAAGGTGTGTTATGAGTTATACAATTGATTTTCGACGTAAAGTAATATCTGTAAGGAAAGCCGAAGGTTTAACAATTCGAGAAACTGCGAAACAATTCCGTATTGGAAAAGCGTCTTTAGTACGTTGGCTTAAACGACCAGAGCCAAAAAATTCAACGCCACGTAAGAGGAAGCTCGATAAAAATGCTTTAGCAAAAGATGTGGAACAGTATCCAGATGCTTACCAAAAGGAACGGGCAGAGCGATTCGGTGTTTGTAAAAAGACTATTTGGCAATCCCTTAAAAAGCTGGGATTAACCTATAAAAAAAACTCTATTCCATCCAAAAACCAACGAAAGCGACAGGCTGGCACATCAGCAAAAAAGACAACAGTATGAAAAAAAAGATAAATCTGTTGTTTTTATTGATGAAAGTGGTTTTTCACATGACACTCCACGAACTCACGGCTATTCCCCAAAAGGTCACCGTTGTTTTGGCCTGAAAAACTGGGGTGCTAAGGGAAGAACAAATGTTATTGGCGCTTTATTGGGAACAACCCTTTTTGCTATCGGATTATTTGATTGCAATATTAACCGTGATGTTTTTTATGTTTGGATCACAAAAATATTGCTCCCAGAACTTCCTGAAAATTCTGTTATTTTTATGGACAACGCTAGCTTTCACAAAGGTAAGAATATTGAACAGGCAATTATAAACGCAGGACACCAGATAGAATATTTGCCTGTGTATTCACCAGATTTAAATCCTATAGAACATAAATGGTCTCAAGCTAAACGTAAAAAGATGGAAACAGGATGCACTATCGATGACCTGTTTTTAATACATATGCTGTAATCAAAATTAAGTCGCCTAGCTATATAGGTTAATCCCAGCTTTTTAAGGGATTGCCAAATAGTCTTTTTACAAACACCGAATCGCTCTGCCCGTTCCTTTTGGTAAGCATCTGGATACTGTTCCACATCTTTTGCTAAAGCATTTTTATCGAGCTTCCTCTTACGTGGCGTTGAATTTTTTGGCTCTGGTCGTTTAAGCCAACGTACTAAAGACGCTTTTCCAATACGGAATTGTTTCGCAGTTTCTCGAATTGTTAAACCTTCGGCTTTCCTTACAGATATTACTTTACGTCGAAAATCAATTGTATAACTCATAACACACCTTGTAATCAAAATTAAGTCGCCTAGCTATAGAGCGGATTATTCATCTCCATACCGATAAGTCAGGTCAAAGCGAACAGACCCGTCAGGCGGCCATTCGCCTGGAACGCTACCCTATTGAACAATTATCCGGCTTTCTGCCCAAAGCGCTGTTAAGTGAAAATGCGATTGTAACGGCTTACGAAACTTCTCTCGATGAAGTTCAACGACAACTCTTTGATGATGAAGCGATTGGCCATGAGCGCATTGCTAAAAATCACGCTCAACTCATCGTTCTGTTACGCACGTTATCCTGTTTTCTGCCCATCAAAGAAAGCCGAGTAGCAGAAACAGAAACCTTTATCGTCGAACTGGCAAAAGAACGTGTTCAGGCTTTAGAAGCCGATAATACCCTGGTCACTGAGTTTTGGGATATGTTTGATTATCTCAATCATAATGCCCCACATGGTGTTAATCACAGTAATGAAGAAAATATTTATGCGGTCAACTTTAATCATCTGGCACAGGTGGCCAGTGAATACCGCCAAAATATGCCCAATCTGTCAGAAATCAAATCGCTGCTTAAAATGGGTAAAATGCGTCGCTTTGTTGGGATTAAAACAGTGAGAAGTCACGTTAATAGCCAATATAATCAGGCATTACCGGCCTTAAGTACGCTAAAAAAACCTGACGTCGTTAAATGTTGGGTATTTGAAAAAAATTATTAGAAAGTAAACAATATTCCTATTTTGTTTTTATTTTTATCAGGATTAACGCAGAGCGGAGTTTTATACATAAATTATTTTACTCTGTTTCTTGTTTATAATCTGACTATTATTTAGATTTATCTTGCCAATATTAAAAGTTTTTCAGTGGATTATTCATATTGTTCCTGTATATTTTGCTATCCCTGAATCAGAAATTGATATTACCGATTTTATCACTATTGATGTTCTATTTTGATTGGTTAGCTATCAAGGATGGTTACATTTAACTTTCTGTCAAGTAATATAGAAACCTATCTCTCTCCTGACAGGACCTAAATATGTTAACAGTTATCCCAATCCTTATTATTGTCGCGCTGATCGTTGTAGTTTCTTCTGTTAAAATTGTGCCCCAAGGCTATCAGTGGACAGTCGAACGTTTTGGGCGCTATACGAAAACATTGATGCCAGGTTTAAACATCGTTGTACCGTTTATGGATCGTGTTGGCCGAAGAATTAATATGATGGAGCAGGTACTCGATATTCCCTCCCAAGAAGTGATTTCCCGTGATAATGCTAATATTACTATTGATGCTGTCTGTTTTATGCAGGTCATCGACCCAGTGAAAGCCGCTTATGAAGTGAGTAATATGCAATTAGCCATTGTCAATTTAACGATGACTAACTTCCGTACCGTATTAGGCTCGATGGAATTGGATGAAATGTTATCACAACGAGATAGTATCAACAGTCGATTACTGCATATTGTTGATGAAGCGACCAATCCTTGGGGTGTTAAAATCACTCGTATAGAGATCCGTGATGTTCGTCCGCCGACTGAGCTTATTTCTGCTATGAATGCCCAAATGAAAGCGGAACGAACTAAGCGTGCCGATATTCTGGAAGCAGAGGGAGTACGTCAAGCCGCTATTTTACGAGCAGAAGGTGAAAAACAATCCCAGATATTAAAAGCTGAAGGGGAACGCCAATCTGCATTTTTACAAGCTGAAGCGCGTGAACGAGCCGCAGAGGCTGAAGCCCAGGCGACTAAAATGGTATCCGATGCGATTGCAACCGGTGATATTCAAGCTATTAACTATTTTGTCGCTCAAAAATATACGGATGCATTGCAGCAAATTGGTTCCGCGACTAACAATAAAGTGATTATGATGCCACTGGAAGCGAGCAATTTGATGGGTGCTATTGGTGGGATTGCTGAACTTATCAGTGAGACTAAAAGTACCAAAGGTAAATAACTATGCTTGAACAGATTGCAGCAAATCCATACGGGTTTTGGCTATCACTTGGTGGCATGCTGTTAATAGCTGAAATGTTAGGTGCAGGCGGTTATCTGTTATGGAGCGGTATTGCTGCTGTTATCGTTGGTATTTTAGTGTGGCTTATCCCCTTCAGTTGGGTATTTCAAGGCTTGCTTTTTTCAGTTTTAACGGTCGTTACTGTATTTGTTTGGTGGTATTGGTTAAATAAAATGAGTAAACCCCAGCAAGGAATGTTAAATCAACGGGATCAACAAATGATAGGCTTACGAGCAACGCTAATCGAACCGACTCATAATGGTTATAGTCGTGTGAGCGTTGCAGATGGCAGTTGGCGTATTTATTGTAGTATTGAACTGAGTGCAGGTACTGAAGTGGAAGTCATTTTCATTAATGGTAATACACTGAACGTTAAACCAGTCATCAAGTAGCTTACCCTTTCTCTTTGACTATAAATAAAATTAACTATCGATAAGGTAAATTCATGACCGAAGATAAAAAAGAAATTTCATTAGTTGATATTCAAAAAGATATTGAGGAAATAAAAAATAATATAAAACGCAGGAACTTATTATCAGGATTAATACTTATCATCATGATAATTTTTATCTTATCAATAATAAGTCTAGGGTTATCTTTCAAAATGAATATTGAAGATAAGTTTAACTTGATTACAACAGAATACAATAAAGTAAAATCTTTAGAGAATAAACTTAAAAAATTTCTTCCTTAGTTACCTATCACCAATATCTCTTTGAATTCGCTAAGCGACTTAAGCAATATCGTTTAGCGATATTTTCCAGACATGACCACGAGCGATTAACTCACAGCAAAAATAACAAGATATTCATCATAAATAAATATTAATATTTATTTAACATAACTATGCATTATTTAATCGCCATTATATATTTTCAAAATTTTGGGGTATGCGTCGGAAAACGGTTACAACGGGGTTACATGTAACGGTTACAAAACATTTAAAACTGAAAACCTAACTTATTGATTTATAACAATGTAACTTTTTTATTCTGTTTTGTAACCCCCTGTAACCGTTTAAAGGTTACAAAAAAATAGTATTTTAATTATAGAGTTAAGTCCTTTTTTTGCGTGTTGTAACTGTTGTAACCGTTTTCCGACGCATATCCCCTTTTTTTAGCGCAAAATAAGTTATTATTTTGTTAAAATGTTAAATATCAAAAAGGCTTTTTCTTCTTGTTTTAGTGATCTTTGTTTTTATTAAAAAATAAGTGCATGGATTTGCACAAAAATGCACAAATTTGCACAAGTTTTTGCTCACTTGAAATCACCGAAAAGGCCAGTACTGGCCTAAGCTGAGTGGCGTTGTGCAGCTGCACAAAAAACGACACCTTTAGCGGGCAGGCGCGGCGGGGCTACCACTGCGATTTTTCATGTTTTTTGATAAACTCTCATCAAAATTTGCAAAATCATCTATTGAAAGTGAGGAATGAATATGAAGAGGGCATTAACAGCTATGGTATTAGCAACACTCATCTCTGGTTGTTCGAGCCAATGGGTAAGGATAAATCTCAATGCTGAAGATTTTTCTCTCGCAAAAAGTTTTTGCGAAAAACAGTCGGAGAATAAATTTCCTGTAAAAAATGAAGTAGCGCAAAGAACTCATGTTAAGCATCATGAGATTTGGCAAAAAAAAGAAAAATATCAAACGGTATTAATACCGGAGATAGATAGTTATGTTATTGATGTTAACAAAGATAGCCGTCGGCAGTTTTTTTATCATTGCATGAATCAAAAGGGCTGGAAATCAGAAACTAAATGGCTCTAATTTTTCTTAACCTGTGTTAATTGGCTCGCTGTGCATAAAAACATAAAATATTTATAGCAAATTATCAAAGGAGATGAAATTCTAAATCATTTTGTGCTACTTGGTTTATTTTTTGTTATACATAAGAGCTACTGATAGAGCTGTTTTCGACATCAGCCAACCGATTTTGCATTTTAGAACTTTGTGAACGAGAGTTGACGCTATTTATTATGATACCGGCGTTTAGTTATTGTGAATAACGTATTCGTTCTTTCTTTTAAAAAAGTGTTTATGGAGGGAAGATGGCAATCAAACTTAATAAAAAACAAAATGAATTGTTAAATGGAATGAGTCATGAAGAATTATTAAACGTGATAAATTACATTATACAGGATAATGAACTGGCCAAAGCTGCACTGGTAAACGGGTATTTATTATCTGATCAGGAAATACTCAAAAACATCGAAAAAGAATATAACCGACAAAATAAAAGTAAACACTTTTATGATTACTACGAAGCGGATGCCCTTTATGATGAGCTAACACGCAGTATTGCACAGCCACTTGAGAAGGTAGCGGACACACTCCCAGAACAGGTAGAAAGCTTGAGTGCAAAAATCATGCTTGAGTTTGATAAATTCAGTGAAAATACAGACTCATCTAGCGGAAGCTGGATGGACTACTACTCTGTTCTGCTGGATGCGTGGGTGAAATCAGTGGTCGCTCAAAAAAATAGTGACCCATTTTTCATTGCCAACAAAGTTTTTGATTTTGTTGTGGATGAACCTTATTTTGGCGTTGAGATTTTCAAAAAATACCGTACCTTATTAAGTACAGGGGTTTTACGCACAATTCGGGATATGTTTTATCAAAAAAAACGCCCATGGGAAGCATTAGACATCAGTATATTAATAAGAGATATCGATTTTCTGACAATAGCCTTTCAAAAAGGTGAATTCTGTCATTCTGAACACTATTTTGATTATGCAAGATTACTGATAGAAGAGATAAGAACAGATGAAGCCGTTGAATTATTGTTAAGCATGGAGAAACCAAGCGATAAACGATATGTAGATAAAACGACATGGAATGAACTATTAATTACGGCACTGATTGAAGATGGAAAAAACGAGGAAGCGAAAGAAAAAGCGATTGATGCCTTTTCTTTACGATGTGAAACCCGTTTTTATCGACTATACACAAAGGCCTGTAGGGAAGAAAGCGATAATATTCAGCACTTCCTGAGTATTGCAAAAGAGAAAGGGCTTGAGCGGTATATCGCTTTTGCCTCAGATATCGAGCGATTTGATTTAATCGCCGAATGCATTACCGCCACGGCAAAAGAAAAACTAGCCGATTTCCTTGTTCACCTAACAAACTCATTCATCCGAACATTATCCAGTACGCTGTATAAACATGGCCATGCCCTTGCTGCTACGCTATTACGCCGTTTTCTGGTCGAGGACGCTATTAATCAAGCGAAAAGTAAATATTACAGCTATGCCGCTTCAGACATGAAAAAATCTATCGATTACAGCAAAGGTCTGGAAGAAAGTTTGCAATTCCAGGGAACAGTAGCCTACCTTACGACGCTCTACGAAAAACATAAGCGAAAAACAGCTCTCTGGCCGTTGATGGAAGAAAAAATTAAGGGTTTAACGGTGGGTAAAAAAGGGATTTGCTACCAAAGGAACCTGCCATGACCGAACAGGAATTGTATGATTATGCGGTATCTCTGCTGGTAAAAAAGAATTACTCCTCTGGCAATATGAAGAGACAGCTGGCCAAACTAGCCGAAAAAACAGGCGATGTAGAACACGTTTTGTGTCGTCTGACAGATAATCATTATCTCAATGATGCAGAATTTATCACCTATCTTTTTGACAAACATATCAAAAAATTACATGGCCCCACGCGTATAAAACAAGAAATTCGACAAAAAGGATTTCTTCAAGCACTAATAGAGCAAGAAATTGAGAAAGGTAATATTGACTGGTATGTGTTAGCTAAAGAAGCCAGAGTTAGGAAGTTTGGCGAAGCTTTACCAAGCGACTCAAAGGAAAAAAATAAACAAATCAGATATCTTCAGTACAAGGGGTATACGATGGACATGATATTTGAAGCGTTGAGTTAAGATATGACAAATTGCAGTTATCTGTAGTAGCTCAGACTTAATCTGACAGTTACCGGTTATTTATACAGTACCTGTCAGGTTAAATTT
The DNA here is from genome assembly GCF_001640365.1 of Candidatus Arsenophonus triatominarum. Lineage (GTDB taxonomy): Bacteria > Pseudomonadota > Gammaproteobacteria > Enterobacterales > Enterobacteriaceae > Arsenophonus > Arsenophonus triatominarum. The sequence continues at coordinate 17,989 of NZ_LWMI01000016.1, forward strand.
GATTTAAATCTTTCTCTCTCCAAAGTTGTTTTCCATCGTGTAAAGTTGCCATAGGAGTTCGACCGCAACACATTTTTCCTTGATGAGTGCGTTGGTTATTATATTCCGCTAACCATTTATCTAAATCAGCTTGTAATTCATTTAAAGCCCTATAGATTTTCTTACGAAAAGCCACCTGATAGAACTCTTGTAATACAGTTTTAGAAAGCGTTCACAAATCCCATTAGTTTGAGGTGAACGAGCTTTAGTTTTTGTATGATCAATATCATTGATAGCGAGATAAAGTTGATAATCGTGATGTTCAACTTTACCACAATACTCACTGCCTCTGTCCGTCAGTATACGTAACACCGGTAACCCATGCTGGGAATAAAAAGGGAGAACCTTGTCATTTAATAAATCTGCCGCCGTTATCGCGCTTTTTGTTGTGTAAAGCTTACAATGAACGACTTTACTGTAAGTATCAATGTAAGTTTGTTGATAAACACGACCAACGCCTTTTAAATGACCGACATAAAAAGTATCTTGTGAACCCAGATAACCTGGATGCGCTGTTTCAATCTCACCACAGGCTTCATCATCTTGCGCTTTCTTTTCTAGAGCACTGATTTGTGATTCTGACAGGATAATTCCTTCTGTTGCGATTTTATCTTCAAGCGCTTTTAGGCGTTTTGTAAAATTTTCGAGATTATGGCGCAGCCAAATAGAGCGAACGCCACTCCCCGAAACAAAAATGCCTTTTTTTCTTAGTTCATTACTACTGCGGTGTTAACCGTGTGCAGGGTATTCAATCGCATACTCGACTACAGCGCTTTCAATCTGTTCATCTACTCTATTTTTTACGTTAGGCACCCGTCGATTTTGATTAATTAAAGCGTCTATCCCACCATCGTTAACAAGTTCCTGGTAGCGATAAAACGTATCTCGGGATACCCCCATAATCTTACAGGCTTTTGAGACGTTATTAAGCTCTTCAGCGAGGTTAAGTAACCCGACTTTATGTTTGATGATAGGATTATTTGCTTGATACATAGAATTACCTTTTATTTAATTATCTAATGATGTTAATTAAAACCGGTAACGCTCTTTTTTAAATCAGAATTGTCGGATTAAGTTAAGACTAATACATATAATTTGCGGGGTAGAGTATTAGGATTTATTTGCTGCGTTGTTTGATGCTTTTTTTGGTATTGCCAAGGTGGGTCTGCGAGTATCAGGTCATACTTCACTTCATCTCCTGTTAAATATACCAGCTTTTACTTTTATGTAAGTCGTCTATTTTTTCTAAGACAGTGATTTTATTACCGCCATTTCCGGTTAATATTCCGCTTTCTTCATCGGTATCGAATTGATATATCAATCCTTTGTTTGTTAATTTTTTTTCCTTCAATCTAATTATTTTCATCACCTCACCATGATAAATAACCTGCATCCCTGCTTTGACATGATGTAACGTTGTTCGGTATTCGTGGATGTTATTCATAGGATTACTCCGATTATTGATTACATGAATGTAAATGTTGATCAAAACATTAATTTTTATAAGGTTATTTATGGTAGTATTGTTAACGTTGTGTGTTTGTTAACAGTAACATTTTACCTGGTGTTGGCCAGCCTTGCGCTGGTCTTTTTTTTGCTTGGTATAGCTAGGCGACTTAATTTTGATTACAGCATATGTATTAAAAACAGGTCATCGATAGTGCATCCTGTTTCCATCTTTTTACGTTTAGCTTGAGACCATTTATGTTCTATAGGATTTAAATCTGGTGAATACACAGGCAAATATTCTATCTGGTGTCCTGCGTTTATAATTGCCTGTTCAATATTCTTACCTTTGTGAAAGCTAGCGTTGTCCATAAAAATAACAGAATTTTCAGGAAGTTCTGGGAGCAATATTTTTGTGATCCAAACATAAAAAACATCACGATTAATATTGCAATCAAATAATCCGATAGCAAAAAGGGTTGTTCCCAATAAAGCGCCAATAACATTTGTTCTTCCCTTAGCACCCCAGTTTTTCAGGCCAAAACAACGGTGACCTTTTGGGGAATAGCCGTGAGTTCGTGGAGTGTCATGTGAAAAACCACTTTCATCAATAAAAACAACAGATTTATCTTTTTTTTCATACTGTTGTCTTTTTTGCTGATGTGCCAGCCTGTCGCTTTCGTTGGTTTTTGGATGGAATAGAGTTTTTTTTATAGGTTAATCCCAGCTTTTTAAGGGATTGCCAAATAGTCTTTTTACAAACACCGAATCGCTCTGCCCGTTCCTTTTGGTAAGCATCTGGATACTGTTCCACATCTTTTGATAAAGCATTTTTATCGAGCTTCCTCTTACGTGGCGTTGAATTTTTTGGCTCTGGTCGTTTAAGCCAACGTACTAAAGACGCTTTTCCAATACGGAATTGTTTCGCAGTTTCTCGAATTGTTAAACCTTCGGCTTTCCTTACAGATATTACTTTACGTCGAAAATCAATTGTATAACTCATAACACACCTTGTAATCAAAATTAAGTCGCCTAGCTATATCAACAAAATTGGCATGTAATCAAAAATGCTATTACTGAGCACATCCGTGTTTTATTAGCGTACCCAAATTAGTTTTGTGCGAAATTCGTGTTAGAGTGGCGAATGGCAATTGTTGCTAGCTTAATTTTCCCGTAGTATTTTTGATCATGGTAATTTATCAACGTTTAAGTACACCAATTGTTCGTCGAGTATGTACTTACCTAGCTGATATTAACGATGGTTTTAATGAGATCATTAACGGCATGACTATTATTCAACAACTTAGGCAGCGAGCCCGATTTGGTGAGAAAATGTTAGCAGTGAATCGCCAGCACTATATAGCCCGGATGCAGGCATTAAAGTTAGATAGTATTCTTTTACGCCCACTATTGAATTTATTTTCTGCACTAACTCTTTGTGGATTAATTCTATTATTTGGATTTAAGGGAATAGATGTTATTGGTGTTGGGGTATTGTACGCGTTTATTAATTATCTTGGGCGTTTAAATGAGCCATTAATTAAATTAACCTCACAACAAGCGGTAGTTTCAGGAGAAAGAATTTTCGAATTGATAGATAGCCCTCGACAATGTTATGGCTGTGATCAATTACCTTTATTGTCAGGGCGCGTGGATATGAAAAAGCTTTCTTTTGCTTATCGTGATGATAAATATGTATTGTATGATATTGATCTGCAGATAGAGGATAACGAATTTGTCGCATTAGTTGGGCATACAGGTAGAGGAAAAAGCACGATTACTAACTTATTAATGGGATACTATCCATGGCAAAAAGGACAAATATTACTCGATGGACGCCCGTTATCCTCACTTTCTCACCAAGTGTTGCGTAATCTATTACCATCGTGCAGCAAGAGCCGGTTATTTTAGCGACGACTTTGTTTGACAATATCGCTCTGGGAAGAAAAATTTCAGAACAGAAGGTTTGGCATATTTTGGCAACTGTGCAACTTGTTGATTGGGTATATAAATTGCCTAATGGCTTAAATACTCTGTTAGGCGAGGAAGGTAATATTCTATCTGCGGGGCAGAAGCAATTATTGGCATTAGCGCGTGCTTTAGTACGAACGACGAAAATTTTAATATTGGATGAAGCAACGGCCAATGTCGATTCAGGAACTGAGAGAACGATCCAAAAAGCTTTACAGTTAATTCGTCGGCAGACAACATTAATCGTTATTGCTCATCGACTTTCTACCGTTATCGACGCGGATAAAATTTTTGTTTTACATCGTGGTAAAATCGATGAGCAAGGCAAACATAATCAATTATTACGACACTCGGGGCTTTATGCTCAGATGTACCAATTGCAACAAATTGGTAATTTATTACATACTGATGGCGTAAAACATCTAGATGTGGTTAATTAATCTTTTTTCTATTTTATTCTTATTTATTTGTGGATTTTTTATTAATATATTTTTACATTTCATGTTGAAAATTGTTTTTTCATCACTTCGAAGATTGGTAAATTAAGATTATACTAGATTAGATACTTATTTTGTTTAAATAAGATCAACTTTAATCTTTTTTGTTATTATTTATATACGTTAAACTATTTGTATGTTTAATATTATCTATTTGAATGAGAAAACAACACTTGATTTTTGTTTTCTTGCTATTTGAATATGAATAGCGCATAATGCGTGCCTCTATTGTTCATATAGAGTCATTCAATGGGGTCCTGTTGGTTCTCCCGCAGTGCTAACTTGTTAACTTGGTCAGGTCTGGAAAGAAGCAGCCATAGCAAGGGGTGTATGTGCAGGGATGTCGCTGACAGGACTCCGCCAGTTTAACACTTCTAAGATATTCATACTTTTTCATATAAAATTAATCCAGTTAACAAAAATTGTTTTTATGTTGAAAGTTGCTAAATTAATTCAATATGGTTGGTTTTTTATATAAAGAAAAAATTCAATTAATTTGATGAATTTTCATTTTAATCTAAATGCCAGCTTTTGGTTTAGTTTTTATTGAAAAATAAGATTATGTGAAATTATGAATTTTGATTAATGATGCAATTGAATTATTAATTAAAAAATAAATAGCATTGCATTGATTGTTTTCATAAATAGTTATTGTTTAGGCATGGTTTTCATTAATGAAAAAGAGTTGTGGTTGAGTGAGGATAATTATAGGGTTATTCTTTGATTAAGTGAAAATATAAATATGGTTCATTGTTTAATCTAATAACGTAAGCAACACCATGATATAATTATCCGTGCAATGAATGAATATTTTAAGCTATATAGTTATTAATAAAAGCCGATAACGCTAAAATTATAACCATATCCTATGTGATAAAGGAAAGACTTACTTATTAACGAACATATTTCCAAACTGACGAAGGAATTTTGTCATAAAGTTTATTCATGGTGAGCTCTGCTAACCTATGGTCTGCGGCAGAATAAAATAATTCAAGTTCGTCTTCAGATAATTCATATTTGTTTTTTTCGATTACGCGCTCCAATGTTTCGATAGTCGTACATCTTCTTAAGCGCCTCAGATAGTCAATTTTAGTCATAATTTCCTTTCTTTAAATTATAGATATATAAAATATGAATGTTATTGGCTGTTGCGTCAAGTGTTACTTAATGAATATTTTATACATTTGTTAATATTTCAGCCAAACGCTCATTCATTTTTTGCCAATCAGAAATATCTGTTAGGCTCATTACAGGTTTACCAAATAGGTTATAAGTTTCATCCAAATATTCGCCAATAAAAATAAAAAGGTTTACGTTATTCGGATATTTTAATTTAAATTGACCAATAAAATCTGTGATATGATCAATTAATACATTAAGTTTAACGCTTTGGTTGGAACCAAGATCATTTTTCCAAAGGTTTTTTGTCCTATGCAAAGTTAACATCGCTTCACGATATAGAGCATCACATAAATATTTTAGCACTAAGATATCATAACTCCTTGGTGAGTACTCATCCATAATCACCTCCATTTAAACCACAGATTACGGGTTATTACTCATTTTTATTGCATAATACTGCTAAAGATGAAGAAATTACCATTGAATTAATATATTGTTTTATTTTTTTAAAAATCAAAACACTATTAATTATGATTGTTACCAAAATTATAAATGGGTGTCGATAAACAATCAGAAGAATGTAGATAATTTATAAAATTTATACTTATGTGAGTATAGCAAAAGTAAAGCAAACAACCTACTGGATATTAATATAGCACTATTATCGCATAAGTCACTATCTCTGTATAAAGTTTTTTGTTATATGATGTTAATCAAGGAACTAATCTAGAGCAAAATATTAAATATATACAAAAAGTTACAGTATTACTGTGTTATTTTATTATTATTTATTTTTTTATTAAAAAATAAGTTCTAGTCATGTATTTAGAGTTATTTTTCATTTATTAAAAAACATGTTTACTTAAAAGGCCAGAATATCTGGCCTTTTAATGGAAATATTACTAATAATCTAACTAAGCTAATATTTATTTGTGAAACGTCTACGTATAACGACAAAAAATACTGGAACGAAATAGATTGCTAATGTGGTTGCTGCAATCATTCCTCCAAGTACACCGGTACCTACAGAGTTTTGCGTGCCTGAACCTGCACCGTTACTAATAACGAGCGGTAAAACGCCAAGCATGAATGCTAATGATGTCATTAAAATAGGTCGTAAACGCATTCTGACAGCATCTAGCGTCGCTTCAATCAATCCTTTTCCCTCTTTTTCCATTAAGTCTTTAGCAAACTCAACAATTAAAATAGCATTTTTGGCAGATAGACCAATAGTTGTTAATAAACCTACCTTAAAGTAAACGTCATTTTCTAATCCCCGAATTGAAGTGAAGAGTAATGCCCCAATAACCCCTAATGGTACAACTAGCATAACAGAAAAAGGAATTGACCAACTTTCATATAAAGCGGCTAAACAGAGAAAGACGACAATAAGAGAAATTACATATAAAGCAGGTGCTTGATTGCCAGAAAGACGTTCTTGGTAAGACATACCGGTCCATTCATAACCAATATCTTCAGGTAATTTTTCAGTAAGTTGCTCCATTAATAGCATGGCATCACCGGTACTTTTCCCTGGTGCCGCAGAACCTTGGATTTCCATTGCAGGTAAACCATTATAGCGTTCCAGACGTGGTGAACCATATAGCCATGGATCTTTGCTATGATCAATCAATGCAGAGAAAGGTACCATTTTTCCTTGATTATTGCGGACATAAAGTTTTTCAATATCAGCGGGCAACATCCGGAATGAGGCATTGGCTTGTACATAAACTTTTTTAACGCGTTCACGATCAACAAAGTCATTTACATAGATGCCGCCAAACATGGTACTTAAAGTTGCGTTAATATCATTGATAGAAACACCTAATGCTTCCGCTTTCTGTTGATCAATATAAAAACGATATTGAGAAGTATCATCTTGCCCGTTAGGACGAACATTTTGCAATATATCAGGATGTTGAGCGATAAGCCCTAGTAATTGATTACGAGCAGCCATTAATTTCTCATGGCCTAAATTACCATGATAAACAAGTTCATAATCAAAACCACTGGCAGTACCTAGTTCAGGTATAGCAGGGACATTGAAAGAGAAGATGATAGCTTCTTGTATTTTTGAAAAGGCAAGATTGGCACGGTTAATAATTTGAGAAACATGGCTTTCAGCACTATGACGTTCTTTCCAATCTTGTAGTACGACGAAAGCAAGCCCCATGTTTTGTCCCTGTCCTGCGAAGCCAAAGCCACTTACGGTAAAGACAGATTTAACATTCGCTTTTTCTTTGGTGCGATAATATTGGTCAATATCATGAAGCACTGCGACTGTTTGTTCCTGGGTTGAACCAGGTGGTAGCTGAACCATAGTCAAAAGTACCCCTTGATCTCCCTCGGGAAGAAATGAAGAGGGCAACTTTAGGAACAAAAATGCCATACCGGCAACTGATATAACATAAATAACCAGGTAACGGCCCGTGCCTTTAAGCATATGGCCAATACTATTGGTACAGTGATGCGCGCTTTTTTCAAATGTACGATTAAACCAACCGAAAAAGCCAGTCTGTTTACCATGACTACCTTTAGGGATAGGTTTTAATATTGTGGCGCACAGGGCGGGAGTTAGGATCAACGCGACCAGAACGGAGAGCACCATTGAGGCGACAATAGTAATCGAGAATTGACGATAGATTGCGCCCGTTGCGCCACCAAAAAAAGCCATAGGGATAAATACCGCCGATAATACTAAGGCTATACCGACAAGTGCCCCTTGAATTTGCCCCATCGACTTTTTGGTAGCTTCTTTAGGTGATAATCCTTCTTCTTGCATTACACGTTCGACGTTTTCTACTACCACAATCGCATCATCGACTAAGAGTCCGATAGCGAGCACCATTGCGAACATGGTAAGCGTGTTAATTGAATAACCCATCGCAGACAAAATAGCGAATGTACCAAGCAAAACAACAGGAACTGCGATCGTAGGGATCAAGGTTGCACGGAAGTTTTGCAGGAATAAGTACATAACAACGACGACTAGCATGATAGCTTCGATCAGAGTTTTCACTACTTCGTTAATTGAAATTTTTACAAACGGCGTGGTGTCATAAGGGAAAACAATCTCTAATCCGTTAGGGAAAGACAACTCCATTTCAGCGAGCGTAGCACGTACGGCTTTTGCGGTATCTAAGGCATTAGCACCGGTAGCCAATTTGATACCAATACCAGCTGACGCAGTGCCATTATATTTTGCTTGAATGCTATAATTTTCCGCACCTAACTCAACGACGGCAACGTTTTTTAACCGAACCTGAGAACCATCCGGATTAACTCGTAGCAGGATATTGGCAAATTGTTCGGCATTATTTAGCCGCGTTTGAGCAATAATCGAAACATTCAGTCGTTGGCCTGCGATCGGTGGTGTGCCACCTAGCTGACCGGCAGCAACTTGGTTGTTTTGAATTTTTATGGCATTGATAACATCCTGAGTGGCCATATTGTATTTAACAAGTTTATCTGGATCTAACCAGATCCGCATAGCGTACTGAGTGCCAAACAGCTGGGTTTCACCGACCCCTTTTACTCGACTAATAGGATCTTTAATGTGAGAGTTAACATAATCAGCGATATCCTCTTGATTCATAGAGCCATCTTTAGAAATAAAAGCGACTACCATCAAGAAAGAACCGGTAGATTTATTAACATGGATGCCTTGCTGCTGTACTTCTTGGGGCAGTAATGGCATGGCCAATTGTAATTTATTTTGTACCTGTACTTGTGCAATATCGGGATCTGTTCCTGCTTCAAAGGTAAGTGTCAGAGACATGTTACCCATTGCATCACTGGTTGACGACATATAAACCAGATTATCAATCCTATTCATATTCTGTTCGATAACCTGAGTAACGGTATTTTGTACTGTGGTGGCGTCAGCTCCAGGATAGGTTGCTGAAACCGATATAGTAGGTGGTGCAACGGTTGGATATTGCGCCACCGGTAATTTGATAATTGCCAATAGACCAGCAAGCATGGTAATAATCGCTATTACCCATGCGAATATTGGCCGTTCTATAAAAAACTGAGGCATTAATTATCGACTCCCTTAATTTAAGACTTTTGCGGAGAAAGTTTATTTTTCTGTTGTATTGGAGTTAACGATGTCTCTTTAGCAACCACTTTCATGCCAGGCTTGATTTTTTGTAGCCCAATGACAATGACACGCTCTCCAGCTTTTAGTCCTTTAGCTATTAGCCATTGATTACCAATTGCTTGCGCAGTAATTACCGTACGGGTTTCGACTTCATCATTGGTATTAACAATCATCACTTGGGCTTCACCACGAGGTGTCCGACTTACACCTTGTTGTGGCACTAAGATCGCATTTTTTTTCACGCCTTCTTCTAAAACAGCACGAACAAACATACCAGGCAGTAATTGTTTTTCTGGATTTGGGAAAATAGCCCGCATTGTGATAGAGCCCGTACTTTCATCAACGGTTACATCGGAAAATTGAAGAACACCCTTTTGTGCATAAACTTCACCATTATTCATTTTTAAACTAACAGTTACTTGCTGTGATTCTTTAGATAAATTGCCGCTAGCAATCTCATTTTTTAAACGCAGATAATCGTCACTGGATTGGGTAACATCAACATAAATAGGGTCTAACTGTTGAATGGTTGTTAGCGCATTAGTTTGCCCAGTCGTGACTAGTGCACCTTCTGTGACGCTTGATTTACCGGAACGGCCGGAAATAGGTGCAGCTACTTTGGTATAATCAAGATTGATACGCGCGGTTTCAACTGCCGCCTCAGCAGCCTTAAGAGAAGCTAATGCCTGAGCATAATTAGCGTTTGCGGTATCATACTCTTGTTTACTGATGTAATTTGTTCTTAATAGAGGCTTATAACGGTTTACAGTTAAACGAGTAATTTCTGCATTGGATTTTGCTTTTGCTAAATTGGCTTTTGCGCTGTCATAATTTGCTTTATAGGTTGCAGGATCTATTTGATATAAAGAAGCTCCAGCTTCAACATCACTACCTTCTTTATAATTTCTTTTTAATATAATACCCTCTACTTGAGGTCTTACCTCGGCAATACGAAAAGCGTTAGTACGGCTAGGCAGTTCAGTTGTAACTGTCAATGGCTTTACTTCCAATGTCACGACACCAACTTCAGGTGTTGGAGGTGCAATATTACCTTGCTGGGAATTATCGCCACATGCTGTCAAGATCAAACAGCTTGAGAGTAGTAATATTACCAGAGGTAAGACCCCTCTGTTTTTTTGCATAAATAAACCTCAATATTCAAATATCAATTTCAAATCTGAAACCTAGTGAATTATTATGTTATAAGTCTCCTATTTTATTGCACAAACATACATGAATGTATGTAAATTTACTTCAATAATAGGAAAGTAAGTTAAAATGGCACGAAAAACTAAGCAACAAGCGAAAATAACTCGTCAAGAAATAATAGATGCAGCAATTAGAACATTTTCCAAGTATGGTGTTTCATCTACCTCATTGTCTAATATAGCAGAGGTTGCAGGTGTAACTCGTGGTGCCATTTATTGGCATTTTAAAAATAAAGTCGATCTTTTCTCTGAAGCTTGTAAATTTACTGATGAACAAATAGCTGAAACTCAGAAAAAGTATCAGTTAAAATACCCCAATGCTCCACTTTTTGTATTGAGAAAATTATTACATTATATTTTATTTACTTTTTTTGACGATACTAAAAACAGGGAGCTAACTGAGATTTTTTTTCATAAATGTGAATTGATAGGTGAAATGGCACAGTTTGCTGAATTACGGCGTGAAATTTATATGATTAACCATCAAAGATTAGTCACTCTGTTAAGTGCCTGTGTGGAAAAAAAACAGTTGCCTGTCAATATCGATGTCCAGTGCGCAGCAATTATGATACGTGCAGCGATTACCGGCCTATTTGAAAATTGGTTATGTGTACCAGATAGTTTTAGTATCAAAGAAAATGCGATTCGTTATGTGGATACGATGATTGATATGATGAAATACAGTCCATCAATAAGAAACAATTGAAACGTTTTATTATATAATTAAGGAATATTTGATGTCAGAAAAAGAACCTATTTTTGATTATTGCTAATGGTGCCGCTTATGGTGATGAAAATCTTTTTAATGCGCTACGTTTGGCGATTGCAGTTAAGGAACAGGCAGCGACAACTGAAATGAAAAATTTTTTAATGTCTGATGCAGTTGTTGCAGGTCTTGTTAATCAAAAGCCAGTTGATGGTTATAATTTAAAACAGATGTTAGAAATCTTGCTTGCGCAGCAAGTAGAAATAAAATTATGTAAGACTTGTACTGATGCACGAGGTATCACTGTATTACTGTTAATTAAAGGGGTCAGCATCCGCACTTTGGTTGATTTAGTTCAGTGGACATTAGCATCCAATAAAGTTTTAACTTTTTAGATATAATAATATTTGGGACAAGGAAAGAAATCCTAAGGGGAGATTTTTAACTATTTCTTGGTAGTGTTCAAAAATCTGTGTCATATCTTAAACTCAAAAAAAGAGGTATGACATATGAGAAATCAATCATTTAATTTTGATGAAGCGTTGAAGCAATTACAATCAGGTAAAAATTTACTCGGTACAGATGGAATACTCACACCACTCATAAAACAGCTGACCGAAGCTGCCCTGCAGGAAGAAATAGAACACTACCTATCGACAACGTCAATCGATACGAGTAAAAATGGCTATACTCGAAAAACGGTTAAATCGACATCAGGTCAATTTGAACTGAAAACGCCCAGAGACAGGTCAGGTGCTTTTGAGCCTCAGCTCATTAAGAAAAATCAGACAAAATTATCAGAGGATATTGATAACAAAATCCTATCGTTATTTGCATTAGGCATGAGTTATCGTGATATTCAAAAACATGTTGCAGAATTATATGGACTGGAAATATCAGATGGAGCTATTACGCATATTACTGACAAATTACTCCCTGAATTAAAAGCCTGGCAACAACGCCCTCTGGAGGCGCTCTATCCTTTTGTCTGGCTCGATGCCCTATGCCATTCATTACAAGATAAAACAGATGGTCACTATATCAATAAGGCAATCTACACAGTACTTGGACTAACCACCGATGGGCATAAGGAATTGTTAGGACTCTATATGTCTGAAACAGAAGGAGCACATCATTGGCTGAGCGTTCTGACTGACTTACATAACCGTGGTATACAAGATATTTTAATCGCTTGTGTTGACGGATTAAAAGGGTTTCCAGAAGCGATAGCCAGTATTTTCCCGCAGACAGAAGTTCAGCTATGCGTAGTTCATCAAATTCGCAATAGCTTACGTTATTACGTTATATTGCCAGTAAAGACCAAAAAGCCTTTATGGCTGATTTTAAGCCGGTTTATCGTGCAGATACTAAAGCGGCTGCTGAGCTTGCACTTGATGAACTGGAAACGAAATGGGGTGAAAAATACCCGATAGTGCGAATCCTGGCGAAGTAAATGGGAGTTGCTCAATGCTTATTTTCGATACCCTAAAGCCATTAGAAAACCCATTTATACGACCAATGCAGTAGAGGCGGTTCATCGGCAGTTTAGGACATTAACTAAAACCAAAGGGGCTTTTCCTAATGAAAACAGCTTATTAAAATTACTCTATATTGGCATCAATCAGGTATCCAACAAATGGACTATGCCGATTAGTAACTGGGCGTTAACCATTGCTCAATTGTCCATCTATTTTAAAGGGCGCCTAGATGGTATAATCAAAATATAAAATCCCCTTACACAGAATTATGAACACCCTCCTATCTGACAAAGATTTTTTAACTCATCAAATACCGTTTCAATGACAGAACGATGACGCAAGATGGCTTTGTCGAAACAAGTCTGTTCAACAGGCTTCATTTCCTTCTTGATATTCGTTATAAGGTTAATTCCCATTGTTTTCAGTTGCTGTTTCAGTGAAGCCGATAAATACCCTTTATCCACATACAAACAACCAGAAAGATCTTTTATCAGCTCAGGTAATGGTTTCCGATCATCTGTGTTTCCTAGTGTAAGTCGAAAACTGAGTATTTCCCCCAAATGATTGATATAGCTAGGCGACTTAATTTTGATTACAGCATATGTATTAAAAACAGGTCATCGATAGTGCATCCTGTTTCCATCTTTTTACGTTTAGCTTGAGACCATTTATGTTCTATAGGATTTAAATCTGGTGAATACACAGGCAAATATTCTATCTGGTGTCCTGCGTTTATAATTGCCTGTTCAATATTCTTACCTTTGTGAAAGCTAGCGTTGTCCATAAAAATAACAGAATTTTCAGGAAGTTCTGGGAGCAATATTTTTGTGATCCAAACATAAAAAACATCACGATTAATATTGCAATCAAATAATCCGATAGCAAAAAGGGTTGTTCCCAATAAAGCGCCAATAACATTTGTTCTTCCCTTAGCACCCCAGTTTTTCAGGCCAAAACAACGGTGACCTTTTGGGGAATAGCCGTGAGTTCGTGGAGTGTCATGTGAAAAACCACTTTCATCAATAAAAACAACAGATTTATCTTTTTTTTCATACTGTTGTCTTTTTTGCTGATGTGCCAGCCTGTCGCTTTCGTTGGTTTTTGGATGGAATAGAGTTTTTTTTATAGGTTAATCCCAGCTTTTTAAGGGATTGCCAAATAGTCTTTTTACAAACACCGAATCGCTCTGCCCGTTCCTTTTGGTAAGCATCTGGATACTGTTCCACATCTTTTGCTAAAGCATTTTTATCGAGCTTCCTCTTACGTGGCGTTGAATTTTTTGGCTCTGGTCGTTTAAGCCAACGTACTAAAGACGCTTTTCCAATACGGAATTGTTTCGCAGTTTCTCGAATTGTTAAACCTTCGGCTTTCCTTACAGATATTACTTTACGTCGAAAATCAATTGTATAACTCATAACACACCTTGTAATCAAAATTAAGTCGCCTAGCTATAATTACATGAAGTTTGAAACCAAAAAACCAACCTGTTGAGGTTTTTCCTCGTTCAGCTATCCCATCGAAGACTTTATGCCGGCGGATCCGTAAGTTATCACACACAGCTATCGGAGTAGAATCGGCAACCGACAGACCCGTGCACTTTCCCTTAATTGACTCAAACAGTGCCGTTAAAAGGCACTGCGCGGAAGTAACTCTACGCAACGTGAATATGATGGCAAGTTAGGAAATTCCTTCCTGAGATATAAACGGACATGATAGAGATAAAATACCTTGAATTGGCTGAATCGGAGTTGATGAAACAAAACAACCTGTGTCATCATTTCAGCCAATGAAAGCTGAGTAGACCGTCTACGACGCTTACTACCGTTATTCAGCAAAATTTCATGCATTTTTGGCTCGAAGTCTTTACAAAAATCATCCATCAGGCAATAAAGTTCAGTAAGATTTTCCATAATTGTTTAACAATGCTCTACTCTTTAACCAGATTGTTAGAGTATTTTAACGAAATATGCGCATTCAACTATTTGAATAGCAAGACTTTCACTTTATTTCTTATCCCGAACTCAGGTTAATTATTTTAAGTTAACTATTTGAATATGTGATAAAAAATTAGGATCCTTATCCCGAACTCAGGTTAAAAATAGAGCGTTTTTTATTGGTGCGAAACTCGTGAACTATTTATTTTTATTAAAATTAATTATATAAAAAAAGACCCACAGGTCTTTTTTTATAATCTAACGGTTTTAACCAAATAATGCATGCCACCAACTGGAAATGGTGACAACAATATAGTCCCATAATCGACTCAAAAAACCGCCCTGCTCTATTGCTTGTTTCACTACGAGCGGGCGTTTATCAATCAATTGATCGTTTAAAAAGAAATTAATTGTCCCAACCACCTGATTTTTGCTTAATGGTGCTTTGAGATAATCTGAGTTCAGGCTATAGGTCGCTTTTAGGTCTTGTTCTCTTCCTTTCGGGATAGTGATTGCTGCATCTTTTTCAGTTCCCAATAACACCGTAGACTGGTTACCATACCATACCTTTTCAGTAGTAAATGGCTTATCTGCCGTTACAGGAACAACGGTTGTAAAAAAACGAAATCCCCAATTTAACAGCTTTTCACTTTCAGTAAAACGAATGCGATCACTCGATGCGCCCAACACAACAGCAATCAATCGCATTGGGCCATTCGTTGCCGATGTGATAAGATTATACCCCGCCCCACTGGTATGTCCGGTCTTGACCCCATCCACCTGCAAGCTTTTGCTCCACAATAAACGATTGCGATTGTATTGCTTAATTTTATTGTAGGTAAACACTTTTTCGCTGTGTAATAAATACTCATCCGGCACATCTCTAATTAATGCCTTAGTCAATACCGCCATATCGTGGGCAGTACTAAATTGCCCTTCTGAATCTAAGCCGTGTACGGTCTTAAAATGAGTATTTTTTAAGCCTAATGAGGTAACATACTGGTTCATGAGATCGACAAAAACAGTTTGACTACCCGCAACATAATCCGCCAATGCAATACAAGCATCATTACCAGATTGAATGACAATACCACGATTTAAATCCAGCACTGAAACCCTATCGCCTGGTTTTAAAAACATTAAAGAAGAGCCTTGTAAAACAGGATTACCGGTTGCCCAAGCATCTTCTCCTACGGTGACAAGATCATTAACGCTAATTTTACCCGCTTTAATCGCTTGACCCACCACATAACTGGTCATAATTTTTGTTAAACTAGCTGGATCTAGACGTTCATCTGGATTATTGGCTGTTAAAACTTTACCACTATGGTAATCCATCAGTACATAAGCTTTTACATCAAGTTGCGGTGTAACCTGCGATCCATCGGCATGAACATTTATCGAGGAAACAAAAATAAATAATAGACCTAATCCAGTTGTCAAACGATTAATTATTTTCATCAAGCTCTTTTTCATTATCGATCTCCCGCGCTTTTTGATTAAAATATATCAAGATGGTCGCCTATGGCGACGGCTTGTCATTACTTGTTAGTACTGGTATAACCCGATACCTATTGTCTCAATCTTTTGGTCCCTTTTATGTCGCCGCGTTTTAGTCATGTTTTTCAATTTGGTCAACGCTGGCTCAATTGGCTTAATCGCCAACCCCCTGATAGTGTCCGCACTGTTGTGATGGAAACCATGGCACGAGTTTCGCACCAATAAAAAAACGCTCTATTTTTAAGTTTAATTCAGCATAATATATAAATAGACAAAATCTTATAAATTAAAAGCAACTTATTGTAATTTAAACAAATTTATACGTTTTAGTAACTTGCAAATTAACCATTGCTTTTAAGCCATTTCTGGAATTTTATATGCCTGTGCGAAACTCGTGCATGGTAAAGATTGTGGCTTGCGGCACTTCGCTTATGGGGTGGTCAATTTGGCGCTATCCTGACCCTCAATGTAATTCTGAGAAACGGGTTAAATTTACCTGCAAAAGTCGAAGCTGCCCACATTGTGGCGTCAAAGCTTGCCTACAATGGATTAACAATACGCTAGCTTGGTTACCCGAAGTTCCTTGGCAGCACATCACTTTTACCATGCCTTGTGAATATTGGCCCATTATTCGCACCAACCGTTGGCTTCTCGGTGAAATGAATCGATTAGTCGCTGATTGATATTAACCATCTGCCGTGACCTCAATATCACCCCAGGCGTTTTCACTGCCATCCATACCTGGGGACGAGACCAAAAATGGCATCCACATATTCATTTTTCAACCACAGCCGGCGGGGTGACTAAAAAAATACCTGGCGGGATATTAGCTTTTATCGCGAAAACATTATGACAATGTGGCGATAACGGCATTATTGAGAAAACATTATTACACGCTCACCATTCCCGATGAGCTTAAAGCTGAAGGAAGAAGTAAAGCATCATGGAATCAATTACTTAACACTCACTACAAGCGCGGGTGGAATATTAATCTTTCTGATATTCTTTCCAATATTACCCATGTCACCCTTTATCTCGAATTTTATCTAAAGAACCCCCCTGTCTCGCTCAGTCGCTTAAAACATTATTCCGGCGAAGATAACATCACGTTACGCTATAAGAGCCACCGCACGAAAAAACAGGAAGACCTGGTCATGACATCCGATGAATTTATTACCCGCGTCTCATGTGCCAGAAAAATGGTTTCACATGATCCGCTATTACGGCTTTTTAAGTCCATCAACACGGATGCGAAAAATGTTAACGGAGGTTGTTTATCCTTTAGCCCAGCAAGATAAAAACCCGCTAAAAAAGTCACCTGGCGAAACATGTATCAACACGTCTTTAAAGTCGATCCACTTGCTTGTCTCTCATGTGGGAAAAAATTACTTTTCGCAGGAATGAATTTTGGATTGAATCGTAAAGAACTTATGGCACGTCACCATGATCTGGCTCGTTTGCGGTGGCGATAAAAACTTACGGCAGGGTAGATCTATCCTTTTGTTCAAAATTGATTAATAATTAATCGTTTTTTAACCATCTATTCCGTTCCTTATCTCAACCTTCAACATAATTTTGGCAAAATTTGGAAGAAAATAAAGAGGATTTCGTCATGGCGTAGGTTAATGAGTAACCATTTCGGATATTAATTTCTTATACATCAAGTATGCTACTATAAAGAGCTTATAATGATTAAAGTTAGCTAAAAAACATAAAGAATATTGCTATCTTTGATCTACTACACAAATTGAGGTTAAAAAATAGATTTTCAACTGTTTCAGTTGATAGAATTAAGATAATATAATTATTCGCCATAAGCAGAAAATCCGATAATCTTCCTTCAGGCAATGGTTGTTCGCCGATGGCACAAATAAATCAGCCCAAAAGCCTTTAATAACTAATTTTTGGCGCTAACCTACAATTTTACAGACAGCCTAGCTGCAAAATATATCTTACATTCAATTCTCTAATTATAAACTCATTGGCATACTGCCAGGATCAGGGTAATTATATTCAAAACCAAGCTCCTTACAAATACGGCTACCATCAATGATTTTTCCTATAATAGGCGTTGATTCAGCAATAAACTCCGGCGGTTGTAAAGCTACCCGTTGCAACGCCGCAGTATAATAAGATGATCTAACCGGATGTTCAGGTGCGCATAAATTATAAATATTGCCACCCTCTGGCCGTAATATTAATAATTTTATCGCAGTAATAATATCATCTTGATGAATAAGATTAACCGGCTCATTTCCGCCTGTTAAGGCTGTTTTACCAGCTAAAAACCGTCCTGCATGTCGAGCTTCACCCACCAAACCCGCCAACCTAAGAATATCTACCGATATATTTGGCAATTGGTGTAACCAATTTTCTACCTCAACCAGCGTTTTGCCTTCCTCGGTATTAGGATATAGCTTAGCATCTTCATTTAAAGTTCCACTTTGTGCACCATATACTGATGTTGAACTGGTAAAAATAATACGTGGTATAGCGTAGGAAAGCGCAGTATCAACTAAAAGTTGTACAGCCTTCAAATAACCAATACCACCTTCTGCGGTTTTATTGACCGGTAACATAATAACCAGCACATCCGTAGCATTCATTAACTGTTCCAGATCTTCGGCCTCACATTCAATATCTGGCGTAAACCGAAGCTGGTAACAATCAATACCTGACATTCTTGCTGCATTTACACCATCTGACGTGGTTTTACTACCAACCACTGCCATTCCTGACCGCATTAACTCAAGTGCCAAGGGTAATCCTAACCAGCCTAAACCAATGATAGCGACCTTCTTCATAAATCTCACCACCTCCGATCAACTCAGTAGTTACATTATACTTACCTACTTATTAATATCACGAGTTTCGCACCAATAAAAAAACGCTCTATTTTTAAGTTTAATTCAGCATAATATATAAATAGACAAAATCTTATAAATTAAAAACAACTTATTGTAATTTAAACAAATTTATACGTTTTAGTAACTTGCAAATTAACCATTGCTTTTAAGCCATTTCTGGAATTTTATATGCCTGTGCGAAACTCGTGCAATATTCAGATAATGAACATGATGTTATTGCTGGCATAGGTTTAGTTAATTTACTTTGGCATAATCTAACAACTGTTGAATCAATTCCTATTGATTATCGTATTTATGATAAAGATTCTGATGGAAAAACAAAAAACACGCACTTTTCCGAAATGCTCGCTCTTACTAAAAAAAGAGGGATCATACCAGAAGCGGTAGTGATGGATGCCTGGTATTCTAGCCTGGATAATCTGAAATCAACACGAGTTTCGCACAGGCATATAAAATTCCAGAAATGGCTTAAAAGCAATGGTTAATTTGCAAGTTACTAAAACGTATAAATTTGTTTAAATTACAATAAGTTGTTTTTAATTTATAAGATTTTGTCTATTTATATATTATGCTGAATTAAACTTAAAAATAGAGCGTTTTTTTATTGGTGCGAAACTCGTGATAGTAACAAACAAAGACAATCCCACCCGTCAATACGTCAAATCTATCATGGATGCCCCTTGGTCTATTGAAGTTTATCATCGAGAAGTTAAACAAAATTGTGGTATTGAACACTGCCAGGCTCGCACTAGCCGAGCGCAAAGAAATCATATTTTCTCGCTATTTCTGCGTGGTTTGAACAACATAAACGTCGTATATCTGAAAAAATAACCCTTTATCAACAAAATTGGGACGTAATCAAAAATGCTATTACTGAGCACATCCGTGTTTTATTAACGTACCCAAATTAGTTTTGTGCGAAACTCGTGTTATATTTCAACAGCAGCTAATCCTGTTACCGATACATGTGCTCTAAGTGCGATAAAAATATTGAGTAATGCTTTACGTCGAGCGGTTAATTATTTATTAGATCTACAGGCGCACGAAAGTATTGCTTATGCGCAGTTTCTGGCGGGGATGGCTTTTAATAATGCTTCACAGGGATATGTACAAACCTTAGCCTGGCAAGTGAGCCATTTTTATCATCAACCGTTAACAATTTGCAATGCCGTTTTGTTGCCTCAAGTGCAAGCTTTTAATCTGAAGGTAGTAGCAAAAAAGTTAAAAAATATTGCTGGTGCAATGGAATGGGCATTCGATTTGCTCATATGACAGATCAACGCGGTGCAGAAGCTTGTATTGCTGAAATAAGGCGGCTAAATTGTGATCTTGGTCTGCCTTCGGGACTGAGAAAATTGAATGTTCAGGATAGTGATTTAGCTAAATTAGCTCAAGCCGCATTAAAAAGTGCCACCGGTATCACTAATCCTGTTCAGGCTAATATGACTGATTTGATCACCATTTATCAATTAGCAATGTAGTCTTTATATTATAACTAATTATTGTTAGAGAATTGTGATCTTCGAATTATATTCACGAGTTTCGCAAGCTCCAAAAAAGAAGTATAAAGCTCAAAACAAGAAAAAATTAGGATGTTTATATTTTGTCAGTTTATCCATGCATTAAAGATACCTACAAAACATTCTTACAGGTGAGCAATGTGAGATACTCTGGTTTGGCGTTATCAGATAAGCCCATCACCTTTGTCTCATGACACTATTAGTCGATGGCTAAAAAGCAGGTGTTTTCGACCTAAAGACCTATGGAGATTAGTTGAAACATCTATAGACAAAAAAAGCCC
This sequence comes from Candidatus Arsenophonus triatominarum, assembly GCF_001640365.1. Taxonomy (GTDB): domain Bacteria; phylum Pseudomonadota; class Gammaproteobacteria; order Enterobacterales; family Enterobacteriaceae; genus Arsenophonus; species Arsenophonus triatominarum. The sequence continues at coordinate 38,660 of NZ_LWMI01000016.1, forward strand.
TTGTGTACTAATAGCTGACGATACACTAATTGCCAAAACACGTAGTAAAAAAATAGAGATGGTTCATTATCAGTATTCAGGTAACGAACATGATGTTATTGCTGGCATAAGTTTAGTTAATTTACTTTGGCATAATCTAACAACTGTTGAATCAATTCTTATTGATTATCGTATTTATGATAAAGATTCCGATGGAAAAACAAAAAATACGCATTTTTCCGAAATGCTCGCACTTGCTAAAAAAAGAGGGATCAAGCCTGAAGCGGTAGCGATGGATGCCTGGTATTCTAGCCTGGATAATCTGAAATCAATTCGATCTCATGGTTGGGTTTGGGTAACTACACTGAGAAAAAATCGGATTGTTAACCGTAATATACAATTGAACAAGTTAGACATCTCAGAAGAAGGAACCTTAATACACTTACGAGGTTATGGTTGGGTGACAGTTTTCAAATTTATAGGTAGTGTTCAAAAATCTGTGTCATATCTTAAACTCAAAAAAAGAGGTATGACATATGAGAAATCAATCATTTAATTTTGATGAAGCGTTGAAGCAATTACAATCAGGTAAAAATTTACTCGGTACAGATGGAATATTCACACCACTCATAAAACAGCTGACCGAAGCTGCCCTGCAGGCAGAAATAGAACACTACCTATCGACAAGGTCAATCGATACGCGTAAAAATGGCTATACTCGAAAAACGGTTAAATCGACATCAGGTCAATTTGAACTGAAAACGCCCAGAGACAGATCAGGTGCTTTTGAGCCTCAGCTCATTAAAAAAAATCAGACAAAATTATCAGAGGATATTGATAACAAAATCCTATCGTTATTTGCATTAGGCATGAATTATCGTGATATTCAAAAACATGTTGCAGAATTATATAGACTGGAAATATCAGATGGAGCTATTACGCATATTACTGATAAATTACTCCCTGAATTAAAAGCCTGGCAACAACGCCCTCTGGAGGCGCTCTATCCTTTTGTCTGGCTCGATGCCATTCATTACAAGATAAAACATGATGGTCACTATAAGCGTGTTGCTTAATAGTGAAATAAGGGTATTTCGGTGATTGAAGTAAATTTTAGGCTGTTCTGAGATGGAAATTCCAAAGACCGGCACTAAGGAGTAAAAAGGTATCATCAATAAAGGGTCTACGATTCCGTAAAATTTGGGTCATACAACCGAGGCGCTTGATACCCGCGATGGCGTGTTCAACCGTAATACGGATGCCCGAGATTATTTGATTTTCTTGTTTTTGTTCAGGCGATAAAGGTCTTTTTCGAGTTCCTTTTTTTGGGATTTGTGTATTAGGATGCTGTTTATCTATACCTTGAAAACCGGTATCGGCCCAGATGGTTACCTCAGGGGGAATATGGCGAATTATATCGACTTTATCGAGTAAGCGTTTATCGTGACGGCGCCCATTTTTGATCATGGGGATAAATCCAATTTTCCTCGTTTCGTCAGTCATAATAAGCCCTTTTCGAGTGGTCTGTCTTTTCTTTCCCGAATACATTTTTTTTCGCCGACGCAGATTCTTAGGCTTTTGGACAGGTCGCTCTGTCCCATCAATAAAGACGTCTTTAACTCCAGGAAAGGCGCGAAAAAATTCCTCAGCAGAGCGAATTTGACGAGCGGGCAAAACACATTCTCGCCCCAAGGTCATCTCTAAAACCGGCAATAATATTTTTACCCAGCGACATACCCGTGTTCTATCTAAACCAAAAAGAAGTCCTTGCAAATCATAGGTCGGATAACATTTTAAATACAATAAAATAAAAAGCAGTTTATCTAATGGGGTTGGGATAAATCCTTTCTGCCCTGCACCCATCTGCCGCTCGTGATCTTTTCGATTCTTTTTCCGATAAATCAAATAACAAGCTGAAAATTCAGCGGCTAAATTTTTCAATTCTTCGACTGATAATCCAATGATTGCTTTACATAAACGATTATCTCGTAACAACCGCTCTTTGTTGATCATTTCAAACCGTTATTTTCTAAGTTAAACCTCTTTTTATTGTCTATAGCGTGACAAAAAATGCAAGTCTCTATTCAGCAACTATTTTTATATCAATAAGGCAATCTACACAGTACTTGGACTAACCACCGATGGGCATAAGGAATGGTTAGGACTCTATATGTCTGAAACAGAAGGAGCACATCATTGGCTGAGCGTTCTGACTTACATAACCGTGGTATACAAGATATTTTAATCGCTTGTGTTGACGGATTAAAAGGGTTTCCAGAAGCGATAGCCAGTATTTTCCCGCAAACAGAAGTTCAGCTATGTGTAGTGGCATATTAAATTTGGCCACCTAAGTTGAGGTGATATGCTTACCTCATAATTTTTATAGGTGCCGAAATGAGTAAAATAATTACTGCTGAATTTAAATGTGAAACCGCCAAATTAGTCCTTGACCAAAATTACACCTACCAGGAAGCCGCGAAAGGCATGAACGTCAGTCTTTCAGCGATTAGCCGGTGGGTAAGAGCCCTTCGTTTAGAACGTCAAGGGAAAACATCGCCTGGTCTGCCATTAACACCTTGTAGTGGCCAATTTTAGTTGACCACTACATTATCCTTTAGCCCAGCAAGATAAAAAACCCGCTAAAAAAGTTACCTGGCGAAACATGTATCAACACGTCTTTAAAGTCGATCCACTTGCTTGTCTCTTATGTGGGAAAAAATTACTTTTCGCAGGAATGAATTTTGGATTGAATCGTAAAGAACTTATGGCACGTCACCATGATCTGGCTTGTTTGCGGTGGCGATAAAAACTTACGACAGGGTAGATCTATCCTTTTGTTCAAAATTGATTAATAATTAATCGTTTTTTAACCATCTATTCCGTTCCTTATCTCAACCTTCAACATAATTTTGGCAAAATTTAGAAGAAAATAAAAAGGATTTCATCATGGCGCAGGTTAATGAGTAACCATTTCGGGTATTAATTTCTTATACATGAACAACATAAACGCCGTATATCTGAAAAAATAACTCTTTATCAACAAAATTGGCATGTAATCAAAAATGCTATTGCTGAGCAGATCAGGGGGGTTATTAGTATACCTAAATTAGGTTTGTGCGAAACTCGTGGATCAGTCACAATGAGCACTTGCTGATAACCATAATCCTTCATTAAATTTACCACATCGACTATACACCCCCTGCCAATTTTTTGATAGTAGGAATGCAAAAAGTTGATGGCGGCATAGTAATTATCCTTAAGCTAAATAAAACAAATAAACTTATCGTCATATCTAATGACAACCAAGCTATTTTTTCACAGTTAGCAATAAAAATCGCTTTATCAATCAGTTGGTCAATTTACAATTTTATAGTTTATTTATACTTTTAAACTTAAAAGGATTATTTTATTAAACATTTTGATATCAGTAAGACATTAAATATAGTACACGAGTTTCTCACAGGCATATAAAATTCCAGAAATGGCTTAAAAGCAATAGTTAATTTGCAAGTTACTAAAACGTATAAATTTATTTAAATTACAATAAGTTGCTTTTAATTTATAAGATTTTGTCTATTTATATATTATGCTGAATTAAACTTAAAAATAGAGCATTTTTTTATTGGTGCGAAATTCGTTGAGTATTCAGCTGTTGCAGTTCAAATAATAAACGGCTAAGAATGAAGAACGGTGTGATAATTGAGGCATTTATTATGTCTAAGTTAAATATGTCACTCAGATTAAAAATAAATAATAAAATGCCTGAAAATTTTGGCGAACAATCAAGAGAAGATAAACGAATTAATGTTGTTTCTTTGAGTGAGGGAACTGTGCCTTCGACAATATGTTAAAAAGCTCACCAATGCCATAAATTAATAACATAATGCCGCCCATCACAATAGGCACCATACACAGTGCGAAAAGCATACTTTTTAAAATTTCTAGCATTGAGAGCCTCAGCAAAATAATGATCTATTCAATTACGTAAAATATGAACATAACTAAATAGTAACCTTATAAGTTAGATTATTCTATTTATTTTCTATTTTGAAGACCAGCACTAGATATTTTCATTTTTTTACACCAATAATACGGTTAGTGACAGATATTACTATATTTTAACAATATTAATTCTCTATCAGCAGATATTTCTTAGAAACAATCAACAAGCCTTCATTCTATTCTCACTATTTGATATAATAAAGAGCAATAACACAATAAATTAATTAACCGTGTTTAGACTAATAAGGCTGTTTTTATGGATATTTTCTTAACTTTAAAACTTCATTATCGGCTATTTGCTGGTGCACGGCGGATCAACTTACTCCAATATATAAAATCTTCTGGTTCGATCAAGCAAGCAACACAATTGGCGGGCATGAGTTAGGAATGCAATGAACCAAATAGCCGATAAAGCGCTACTTGCCAGTGCAACTGGCGGTAAAGGTGGCGGTGGTACTACTTTTACACCCTATGGCGAACAGTTATTGCAACTCTATGGACTATTAAAACAGATCCAGCAAAAAGCCTATCACGTGTTAAATGATGAAAATTTACCGCTCGATAGCTTACTGGCGGCAATTTCACGTTTTTCACTGCAAACCAGCGCGCGTAATCAATTTTTTGGTACATTAATTGAATATGATAACCACTCAATTCATCAAAATTCAGTTAACTAATAGTAACACCATTATCAATGCATCATTAACCAAACAAAGTAGCAAACGATTACACTTAACTGCTGGCAAAGAAGTTTTAATTTTGATCAAAGCGCCGGCAATAAAATTGCTGCCACAACAAACAACAACCCCAGAGCAGCCGATAATATAATAATTGGCACGGTAGCATATTGAAAAAGATGATAAAGATAGTGAGCTGAAGGTGAAACTAGAGGATGGATTATTTACTTTGCTCAATCATGTCAAATCAAGAAATAGCAGAGCAGAAGATGAAAATTGGCAGTAAAGTGACAGCGATTTTTGCCGCTAGCCAGATTATCATCGCAACACTACAATAATTACCTATCATAGCATCAGATTAATTTGATAAAATTTATTTTAAGATATAAAAAGCTTAATTAAACTTTTCATATGATAAAGTATAAAAAAATTAACATGGGTGTCATATATATAACAGAAGATTAACTACTTTTGATAGGAATCAACTAACTTCTGTATTTTCTTTTTAGTGCTAACAAAATTATTATATTTTACCTTTGCGCATAGTAAATCAAGTTTGGTATTAAGTGCCATCGCTAACAGATTTTTTGAATCACTATCCATAATATTTTTATTAATATTCCAATATTTAATATCATCCATAATCATGACGTAATCTTTAATATATTTTTGATATTTAACCGGTTCTGTTTTTTCAAGTAGATTTAAGTAATCAATACATTGATTATTTGTTGAGGAAATAATAATACCATTAAATAATATTCCAGATTTGTCGACTGGAGATTCAACTGCAGCTGTCTGACTATCAATATTGCTATTTTTTTTAGCGAGACCCGCACATCCTGTCAACATCATAATAGCGAATAATACACTAAACAGATTTTTTTTACTGTACGTCATGTCATTGAATCCTAAAAATATTATTTTCTTTAATCTACAAGAAATTACGAATGGTAAATTAACTGATAAAAGAAGTAAACAACTTTTTTATCTAACGATTAATAAAGCGATCTACCTCTCATATTAATCACCATAGCTTTAAAATATAGGTTGCCATCCCTGGCAAGTTAACTACGTCCTATAACTATTAATTTGTATTAGTCTTAACTTAATCTGACAATTCTGATTTAAAAAAGAGCGTTACCGGTTTTAATTAACATCATTAGATAATTAAATAAAAGGTAATTCTATGTATCAAACAAATAATCCTATCCAAACATAAAGTCGGGTTACTTAGCCTTGCTGAAGAGCTTCATAACGTATCAAAAGCCTGTAAGATTATGGGTGTATCCCGAGATACTTTCTATCACTATCAAGAACTTGTTAACGATGGTGGGATCGATGCCTTAATTAATCAAAATCGACGGGTACCTAACGTAAAAAATAGAGTAGATGAACAGATTAAAAGCGCTGTAGTTGAGTATGCGATTGAATACCCTGCACACGGTCAACACCGCAGTAGTAATGAACTAAGAAAAAAAAGAATTTTTATTTCGGGAAGTGGTGTTCGTTCTATTTACAGTAGCTTATACTTGATCTGACAGTTACCGGTTATTTATACAGTATTTGTCAGATTAAATTTGATTTAAATCTTTTTCTCTCCAAAGCACGAGTTTCGCACCAAGAAAAAAACGCTCTATTTTTAAGTTTAATTCAGCATAATATATAAATAGACAAAATCTTATAAATTAAAAGCAACTTATCGTAATTTAAACAAATTTATACGTTTTAGTAACTTGCAAATTAACCATTGCTTTTAAGCCATTTCTGGAATTTTATATGCCTGTACGAAACTCGTGATTAATGCCATACATCCAATCGCCCCAATATTGGCGATAACCTAAACCTAAATTTAAAGTATTTTTGTCTTTATTGGTTCTTAATCCCAATTGGGTAAAAAGCAGACTATTTATGCTATCAATAGCAGGTAATAAAAAATCACCCGAAAATTTTCTATCAGTACCGATAGAAATACGGGCAGTACCGTACTGATTTAACTAATCATTAAGTCGTTGGTTAACCAAACCTTCGCCAATATTTTTTGCATAACCGATTGAAGCATCAACTGCATTTCTATTTGCTAAAATATTACCAACCTGGCTGGCAATTGAAGCTAAAGTTTGATCTGTGTTGTCTTCAGGTGGGGTGGTGTTTCCGTTCCACCTAAATTAGGTAAAATAGTATTAATCGTATTGGCACTATTGCCTTTAGTTTCAAGACTTGGTGGCATTTCTAACGGATAATGCCCTGAACTTAAACGTTCAGAAGGAAATAGAGAAGTTTCCCCCTGAGATGACGATGCAGTATTATCTTTAGTAACGATATTATTACTCTCGTTTGCATCATTCTCATTCATTAAGGATTAAATACCAAGAGATAGTATCTGCCATCCCTGGATTTTCAACTGCACTAGCGATTGATATTGAAGAAAAAAAGAAGGGAGAAAATAGTTGTATTAAAAGCAGGCACCACGCGATTATTTTCCTTCCCCTGGATGAAAATGGTGTCATAATTAATTTACTCTCACATGTACACAAAGAAACCACCTTCAATTAATTAAAGGTGGTAAGATATGAATAATATTTAAATCCTTGATAATGCTTTAACTCTTTCTTTTACGCTTTGAAAACCAGAGAATTGAACTTTCGAACATAAAGTATCTAATTTAGTGCTCAAAGTCATAAATAATAATTCTTTTGAATCTTTATCCATAATATTTTTATTAACATTTAAAAACGTATAATCTCTGCTGATTTTATTATAATCTTTAGAATATTGTTGATATTTACCACCATTCGCTTCTTTTAAAAAATTAAAGCGATCAACACATTCATTATTTGACGAGGCAATAGTAATACCATCAAATAACATTCCTTTTTTTTCTATATAATTTCTCGCAGGAATACTACTCTGGTTATTGACAATAGCGGTACTATTATTAGTTTGACTCGCTGTTTTATCATTGACTTTTTTATTCATCTTTTTTGACACAGGTACAGAACAAGCATTTAATAAAAACATAGCACCAAATACTAAAGCGCACTTTTGGAAATTAACATTCATAACAAAGCCTTTATTCAATTACGTAGCTAATTAACAAGCTCCATTAAGGAGCCATTTCGAGTGATCCAAACTAATAATTCAGTACTACACAACATCATAAAAATGATAGAAAAAAGTAGTACTAGTTTTTTAATAAAAAAAGATAATCGCTTCGACATATAAAAGTGAATCCTTAAAATTTTATTAATAATAAAGTTAAGTACAAATGCTCACTTTTAATAAAGTAAAATATCGAATAACTATTAGCCATAGATAAACTATATTTATAAATAATATGACAGTGGTTAAATTATATTCAAATGCAAATTATTTAAAATTTTTCCAACAACAGGTATCCTCATCATATAGATGATTAGATTAAAGTATGAACTAAAACAAAAAAAGAATAAATTCTATAAGTTAAGCTTGTAGTGAGTGAAATGATATATATAAATATTAAAACAGCAAATCGTTTTAATCGATCATAAATCAAATATTAATAGACTTATGCTATCAATCGTCAACTTATGATCGTTTCCCCCAATGAGTTAAATTAATAAAAATCAATAAGATATAAAAAATAAAAACATTTAGATACATATTTAATTATAGTTTAACTATACAGAGATTATAAAATTACATATTATTTGCTTTAAAATTTAGTATAGAAAATTAAATGATATTGCAAAATAAATTATTATAAATGAAAACAACTTAATAACAAATTGACTTTGAATATTCTCAATAACGACCAGATATTGAATATGATGGTTTACACTTTACATTAATAATTGTTAAACGAATATTTGATTTAATTGATTTGGAAACATACTTAATATATGGAAATATAACATACCGATTGGTATTTTTTATTATACTAACCTACTTTTATTCTATTTTGTGCCTGAAACTAACGGAGAAGTTTCTCTTATAAAAGGAAAATTGGAGCCAAATGGCTCCATTTTTTTATCTATTGTTACAAATATAAATATACCTACATAATTTAAAAATAGTTATATATTATCCCTAAAATCTATTATTAATAAATTTTTACATCTATATTTATATATAAACCGCCAAATTAAATATTTAATTTATTTTCGTTCATCTTTTTTATTAATTAATTATACAAATAATTAACATAAATTTTACTTATTTTAACAAAAAGTTTATTTTAGCGAAAAATAACAATCATTATAGCTTAATGTTTTGTCATCATAGATAAAAAACAATTTCTTTAATAACCAACCTTAATATCAAGACTATTCTATGTATTCACCCTATTTAATTAGCATTAATTCTTTAACCACAAAATTATCCAGCTAACTACTAGTTTAATATCAAAATACTTAAATAATATTTATTTATATAATAGCAAAATAGGCTATTTTGCGGTATTAAGCAGCTAATTTAATGGCAGACAGGTTAAATAAGTATAGATCACGAGTTTCGCACCAATAAAAAACGCTCTATTTTTAAGTTTAATTCAGCATAATATATAAATAGACAAAATCTTATAAATTAAAAGCAACTTATTGTAATTTAAATAAATTTATACGTTTTAGTAACTTGCAAATTAACCATTGCTTTTAAGCCATTTCTGGAATTTTATATGCCTGTGCGAAACTCGTGACTATTAGTCGATGGCTAAAAAGCAGGTGTTTTCGACCTAAAGACCTGTGGAGATTAGTTGAAATATCTATAGACAAAAAAGCCCTTGCGTACTAATAGCTGACAATACACGAATTGCCAAAACACGTAGTAAAAAATAGAGATGGTTCATTATCAATATTCAGGTAATGAACATGATGTTATTGCTGGCATAGGTTTAGTTAACTTACTTTGGCATAATCTAATAACTGTTGAATCAATTCCTATTGATTATCGTATTTATGATAAAGATTCCGATGGAAAAACAAAAAATACGCATTTTTCCGAAATGCTAGCACTTGCTAAAAAAAGAGGGATCAAGCCTGAAGCGGTAGTGATGGATGCTTGGTATTCTAGCCTGGATAATCTGAAATCAATTCGATCTCATGATTGGGTTTGGGTAACTACGCTGAAAAAAAATCGGATTGTTAACCGTAATATACAATTGAACAAGTTAGACATCTCAGAAGAAGGAACCTTAATACACTTACGAGGCTACGGTTGGGTGACAGTTTTCAAATTTATAGCCAAAAACGGCCGTATTGATTACTTAGTAACAAACAAAGACAATCCCACCCGTCAATACGTCAAATCTATCATGGATGCCCGTTGGTCTGTTGAAGTTTATCATCGAGAAGTTAACCAAAATTGTGGTATTGAACGCTGTCAGGCTCGCACGAGCCGAGCGCAAAGATATCATATTTTTCTCGCAATTTCTGCGTGGTTTGAACAACATAAACGCCGTATATCTGAAAAAATAACTCTTTATCAACAAAATTGGCATGTAATCAAAAATGCTATTGCTGAGCAGATCAGGGTGTTATTAGTATACCCAAATTAGGTTTGTGCGAAACTCGTGTAGATCTTACCCGGCAATTTAAAAACTACCATCAATTGTATTGGTATTCAGTTGCACGGATAATATAATAATTCAGATCGATTTTAATGAATGTACTAATAGGAGTTTAAACTATGGTAGTAACTAAGCTGGTTCTAGTAAGACACGGCGAAAGCGAATGGAATAAAGAAAACCGATTCACTGGTTGGACTGATGTTGAACTTTCGGATAAGGGCCGCGAAGAAGCAATAGATGCAGGCCAGCTATTAAAAAAAGAAGATTTTGTTTTTGATTATGCTTATACATCCGTTTTAAAACGCGCTATTCACACCTTGTGGAATATTTTAGACCAAATAGATCAACAGTGGCTAGCCGTCGAAAAAAATTGGCGGCTCAATGAACGTCATTATGGTGCTCTGCAAGGTTTAGATAAAGCAGAAACTGCAGCAAAATATGGTGACGATCAAGTTAAACTATGGCGTCGTGGTTTTGAAATTACACCACCAAAATTAACCAAAGATGACCCTCGTTACCCCGGTAATGATCCTCGTTATGCAAATTTGAAACCTTCAGAGCTCCCTGTCACTGAAAGTCTCGCTACCACAATTGAACGTGTTGTCCCCTATTGGGAAGAGGTGATTAAACCAAGAGTTTCTAAAGGTGAAAAAGTCATTATTGCTGCTCACGGTAATTCATTACGAGCATTAGTCAAACATCTAGACAAGATGAGTGAAGACGAGATCCTTGAACTTAATATTCCAACCGCCGTTCCATTGGTCTATGAATTTGATGAAAATATGCAACCTATTAAGCATTACTATCTTGGTGATCAAGCTGAAATAGCCGCTAAAGCAGCCGCGGTTGCTAATCAAGGCAAAGCAAAATAATCAAATTAAACTTTATAAGTATAAGGCCACTTTTGTGGCCTTATTAAGCACGTTAATTAGTTGCGCTTTTCACGACGGATCCGAACCGCGTCCGCTAAACGATATAATAATTTTTCACTATCTTGCCAACCAATACAAGCGTCTGTCACACTTTACCATACGTTAGCGATTTATTGGTAGTTATATCTTAATTTCCCTCTAAAAGATGACTTTCAACCATTCCCCCAATGATTGCTTTTTCACCTTGATGTATTTGATTAGCAACATTTTCAGCCACTTCAAGCTGCTTTTTATATTGCTTACAACAATTTGCATGACTAAAATCAATCATAATTTGGGCTGATAAGCCTGATTTTTGCAAACTCTCTTTGACGGTTTGTATATCTGATTTACTATAATTAGGCTTTTTACCGCCGCGCAAAATAATATGGTAATCGTCATTACCAGTAGTATTTACAATTGCTGAATGCCCCCATTTGGTAACCGATAAAAAACAGTGAGCAGTTTTAGCAGCATTAATTGCATCAATAGCCACTTTTACACGAGTTTCGCACCAATAAAAAAACGCTCTATTTTTAAGTTTAATTCAGCATAATATATAAATAGACAAAATCTTATAAATTAAAAGCAACTTATTGTAATTTAAACAAATTTATACGTTTTAGTAACTTGCAAATTAACCATTGCTTTTAAGCCATTTCTGGAATTTTATATGCCTGTGCGAAACTCGTGTTTTATTGTTCCGTCGGTACCATTTTTAAAACCTACCGGGCAAGAAAGACCGGATGCTAATTCACGATGTACCTGAGATTCAGTAGTACGTGCGCCAATTGCTCCCCAACTAGTAAGATCTGCAACATATTGCGGAGTGATCATATCAAGAAATTCACCCGCAGTTGGTAAGGCTAAATCATTAATAGTTACCAATAAATTACGTGCAATACGCAATCCTTCATTAATATCAAAACTGTTATCCATAAAAGGATCATTAATTAACCTGAGTTCGGGATAAGAAATAAAGTGAAAGTCTTGCTATTCAAATAGTTGAATGCGCATATTTCGTTAAAATACTCTAACAATCTGGTTAAAGAGTAGAGCATTGTTAAACAATGATGGAAAATCTTACTGAACTTTATTGCCTGATGGATGATTTTTGTAAAGACTTCGAGCCAAAAATGCATGAAATTTTGCTGAATAACGGTAGTATAGCTAGGCGACTTAATTTTGATTACAGCATATGTATTAAAAACAGGTCATCGATAGTGCATCCTGTTTCCATCTTTTTACGTTTAGCTTGAGACCATTTATGTTCTATAGGATTTAAATCTGGTGAATACACAGGCAAATATTCTATCTGGTGTCCTGCGTTTATAATTGCCTGTTCAATATTCTTACCTTTGTGAAAGCTAGCGTTGTCCATAAAAATAACAGAATTTTCAGGAAGTTCTGGGAGCAATATTTTTGTGATCCAAACATAAAAAACATCACGATTAATATTGCAATCAAATAATCCGATAGCAAAAAGGGTTGTTCCCAATAAAGCGCCAATAACATTTGTTCTTCCCTTAGCACCCCAGTTTTTCAGGCCAAAACAACGGTGACCTTTTGGGGAATAGCCGTGAGTTCGTGGAGTGTCATGTGAAAAACCACTTTCATCAATAAAAACAACAGATTTATCTTTTTTTCATACTGTTGTCTTTTTTGCTGATGTGCCAGCCTTTCGCTTTCGTTGGTTTTTGGATGGAATAGAGTTTTTTTTATAGGTTAATCCCAGCTTTTTAAGGGATTGCCAAATAGTCTTTTTACAAACACCGAATCGCTCTGCCCGTTCCTTTTGGTAAGCATCTGGATACTGTTCCACATCTTTTGCTAAAGCATTTTTATCGAGCTTCCTCTTACGTGGCGTTGAATTTTTTGGCTCTGGTCGTTTAAGCCAACGTACTAAAGACGCTTTTCCAATACGGAATTGTTTCGCAGTTTCTCGAATTGTTAAACCTTCGGCTTTCCTTACAGATATTACTTTACGTCGAAAATCAATTGTATAACTCATAACACACCTTGTAATCAAAATTAAGTCGCCTAGCTATAAGCATCGTAGACGGTCTACTCAGCTTTCATTGGCTGAAATGATGACACTGGTTGTTTTGTTTCATCAACTCCGATTCAGCCAATTCAAGGTATTTTATCTCTATCATGTCCGTTTATATCTCAGGAAGGAATTTCCTAACTTGCCATCATATTCACGCTGCGTAGAGTTACTTCCGCGCAATACCTTAGCTTTAACGGCACTGTTTGAGTCAATTAAGGGAAAGTGCACGGGTCTGTCGGTTGCCGATTCTACTCCGATAGCTGTGTGTGATAACTTACGGATCCGCCGGCATAAAGTCTTCGATGGGATAGCTGGACAAGGAAAAACCTCAACAGGTTGGTTATTTGGTTTCAAACTTCATGTAATTATCAATCATTTGGGGGAAATACTCAGTTTTCGACTTACACCAGGAAACACAGATGATCGGAAACCATTACCTGAGCTGATAAAAGATCTTTCTGGTTGTTTGTATGCGGATAAAGGGTACACGAGTTTCGCACAGGCATATAAAATTCCAGAAATGGCTTAAAAGCAATGGTTAATTTGCAAGTTACTAAAACGTATAAATTTATTTAAATTACAATAAGTTGCTTTTAATTTATAAGATTTTGTCTATTTATATATTATGTTGAATTAAACTTAAAAATAGAGCGTTTTTTTATTGGTGCGAAACTCGTGATGAATTGAACATGGGCCAATAACGACCAAAAGTCTATCATCCTTACCAGTTAGAATTTGATGTATTGATTCACGAGCTGTTTGAACTGTCAAAGCGGCTTTATCTGTTACCGGAAATTTTTCTAATAAGGCAACTGGAGATAATAACTCTTTTATCTGTTTAATTCTAATGTCATCATTCTTATAAGTCATCTTTTTTACTCAATGTATAGCTCTTTAGCCAGTATATTCTCTAAAAATAAAAGATGAACTCAATTTAACCTCTAGTGATAAAAGTGTAAATATATACTCATACTTATATTATAAATATTTAATGGCAATATATAATATGATATAAAAACTTTTAATTTTTTTAAAATCATACTGTTATGCCAATGTAAATAACTATTAACCTGCTAAAAATATTGAACCATTTTCTTTAGCTGACCGACTCCAAAGGCGAAAACCATTGATTGAAATACCAAGTAGCATCAAATACTCAAATGACATTGCTAAAACACCTTGTAAGTAGAAAATAACAACACTAATAACATTGATAATGATCCACAGTAACCAGCTTTCAGCATACTTTCGTGTCATTAATATCATCGCAATAATTGATAATACCATCATGGTTGAATCCCAAAAAGGGAATGCATCGGGCTCTATTTGTACAGGTTCAAGATAAAAACCTAATAAATGAGCAATGTCCCAAGTAACGTGGGCAAGAAAAATAAACACTTTATCAATGTTAAAACTTAATAGCAGCGTTAAAATAATGGCGATAAATAGAGTTACCACTACTTTTGAAAAACTTATCCAGCGGATCTTAAGACTTGCTTCATGATAAGCATCTACTCGACTCCAAGCGTACCAACCATAGGTATTCGCTGCGAAAAAGAACATTTGTAACAACAAGCTTGCATACAATTGAATTTGAAAAAAGATAACCCCAAATAATGTAACGTTTATTAGACCAAAAAGATAATTGATAATTTTTTCCTGGCTGGCAAGCCAAATACATAAAAATCCAGCTATTGTTGCCACGGCTTCAATATAAGATAAATTATAACCATTGCTGCCAAGAGCAATATGTACCATAGTATTACTAGTATTGAAAAACTCCATTCCTATTACCCGAGGGTGTTCATAATTCTGTGTCAGGGGATTTTATATTTTGATTATACCATCTAGGCGCCCTTTAAAATAGATGGACAATTGAGCAATGGTTAACGCCCAGTTACTAATCGGCATAGTCCATTTGTTGGATACCTGATTGATGCCAATATAGAGTAATTTTAATAAGCTGTTTTCATTAGGAAAAGCCCCTTTGGTTTTAAAGCCTGTTGCTCAATAGCAAAATTAATTATGACTTACAAAAAAACCAGCCGCTGATGATAAAATCATCAATTTTTGCATTAAAAACAACCCATGCAAGATTAAAAAATAAACTATTTTTGTATTTTTTAGATGTATCTAACTTGTTTTTATTTTAAGCAACTTTATTTCACTATTGAGCAACATGCTTTTAGTTAATGTCCTAAACTGCCGATGAACCGCCTCTACTGCATTGGTCGTATAAATGGGTTTTCTAATGGCTTTAGGGTATCGAAAATAAGCATTGAGCAACTCCCATTTACTTCGCCAGGATTCGCACTATCGGGTATTTTTCACCCCATTTCGTTTCCAGTTCATCAAGGGCAAGCTCAGCAGCCGCTTTAGTATCTGCACGATAAACCGGCTTAAAATCAGCCATAAAGGATTTTTGGTCTTTACTGGCAATTAACGTAAGCTATTGCGAATTTGATGAACTACGCATAGCTGAACTTCTGTCTGCGGGAAAATACTGGCTATCGCTTCTGGAAACCCTTTTAATCCGTCAACACAAGCGATTAAAATATCTTGTATACCACGGTTATGTAAGTCAGAACGCTCAGCCAATGATGTGCTCCTTCTGTTTCAGACATATAGAGTCCTAATAATTCCTTATGCCCATCGGTGGTTAGTCCAAGTACTGTGTAGATTGCCTTATTGATATAGTGACCATCATGTTTTATCTTGTAATGAATGGCATCGAGCCAGACAAAAGGATAGAGCGCCTCCAGAGGGCGTTGTTGCCAAGGCTTTTAATTCAGGGAGTAATTTGTCAGTAATATGCGTAATAGCTCCATCTGATATTTCCAGTCCATATAATTCTGCAACATGTTTTTGAATATCACGATAACTCATGCCTAATGCAAATAACGATAGGATTTTGTTATCAATATCCTCTGATAATTTTGTCTGATTTTTCTTAATGAGCTGAGGCTCAAAAGCACCTGACCTGTCTCTGGGCGTTTTCAGTTCAAATTGACCTGATGTCGATTTAACCGTTTTTCGAGTATAGCCATTTTTACGCGTATCGATTGACGTTGTCGATAGGTATAGCTAGGCGACTTAATTTTGATTACAAGGTGTGTTATGAGTTATACAATTGATTTTCGACGTAAAGTAATATCTGTAAGGAAAGCCGAAGGTTTAACAATTCGAGAAACTGCGAAACAATTCCGTATTGGAAAAGCGTCTTTAGTACGTTGGCTTAAATGACCAGAGCCAAAAAATTCAACGCCACGTAAGAGGAAGCTCGATAAAAATGCTTTATCAAAAGATGTGGAACAGTATCCAGATGCTTACCAAAAGGAACGGGCAGAGCGATTCGGTGTTTGTAAAAAGACTATTTGGCAATCCCTTAAAAAGCTGGGATTAACCTATAAAAAAAACTCTATTCCATCCAAAAACCAACGAAAGCGACAGGCTGGCACATCAGCAAAAAAGACAACAGTATGAAAAAAAAGATAAATCTGTTGTTTTTATTGATGAAAGTGGTTTTTCACATGACACTCCACGAACTCACGGCTATTCCCCAAAAGGTCACCGTTGTTTTGGCCTGAAAAACTGGGGTGCTAAGGGAAGAACAAATGTTATTGGCGCCTTATTGGGAACAACCCTTTTTGCTATCGGATTATTTGATTGCAATATTAATCGTGATGTTTTTTATGTTTGGATCACAAAAATATTGCTCCCAGAACTTCCTGAAAATTCTGTTATTTTTATGGACAACGCTAGCTTTCACAAAGGTAAGAATATTGAACAGGCAATTATAAACGCAGGACACCAGATAGAATATTTGCCTGTGTATTCACCAGATTTAAATCCTATAGAACATAAATGGTCTCAAGCTAAACGTAAAAAGATGGAAACAGGATGCACTATCGATGACCTGTTTTTAATACATATGCTGTAATCAAAATTAAGTCGCCTAGCTATAGTGTTCTATTTCTGCCTGCAGGGCAGCTTCGGTCAGCTGTTTTATGAGTGGTGTGAGTATTCCATCCGTACCGAGTAAATTTTTACCTGATTGTAATTGCTTCAACGCTTCATCAAAATTAAATGATTGATTTCTCATATGTCATACCTCTTTTTTTTGAGTTTAAGATATGACACAGATTTTTGAACACTACCTATTACCCTATTAACGCGCTTATAATTCAGCTACTTAATGCTAGCAGCAAACGACAACATCCGCTCCAAAGGTTTAAATGCTCTCTCTCTTAATTCATCATTAATCGATATTTCATGTAATTCACCCTCTTTTTTTAGTCCTTGTTCTATAGTTTTTAAGCTATACATTGCCATCCAAGGACAATGTGCACAAGTCCGGTAGGCTGCCGTTGGTGCAATATAAAATGATTTATCTGGACATGCCTGCTGCATTTTATAAAAAATACTTTTATCCGTTGCCACAATTATTTGCTGATTAGGCAAGTTTTGCGCAGCTTGAATCAATTGACCGGTTGAGCCAACTGCATCCGCTAAATCAACAACAGCCGCAGGGGATTCTGGATGCGCTAATATTGCTGCATTAGGATACAACATTTTCATTTTCTGCAAGGCTTGAATTTTGAATTCATCATGTACAATACAAGCAGCTTGCCAGCAAAGAATATCTGCCCCGGTTTTTCTTTGTACATAATTACCTAAATGACGATCCGGCGCCCAGATAATTTTTTGTCCTTGACTATCTAAATAGTCAATTAATTCAACTGCAATACTGGAAGTTACAACCCAGTCAGCTCTAGCTTTAACCGCCGCAGAAGTATTGGCATAAACAACCACGGTTCGCTCTGGGTGTTGATCACAAAATTCAGCAAACGGCTTTGCAGGACAACCTAAGTCTAATGAGCACTCCGCTTTCAGTGTAGTCATTAATGTTGTCTTTTCAGGATTTAAAATCTTAGCCGTTTCACCCATAAATCTAACGCCAGCGACAATTAAAGTCGATGCGGAATGTCGTGAGCCAAAACGTGCCATTTCCAGTGAATCTGCTACACACCCACCAGTTTCTTCGGCCAGAGCTTGAACGTCAGGATCGGTATAATAATGCGCGACTATAACCGCATTTCTTTTTTCCAACAATAGCTTAATAGATCGTTTACAATGTTTTTTTCATTATCTGTCAAAGGCGCTGATTTAACAGGAAATGGGTAGCTAGCTAAATTGAAATCGATAAAATTAGGCATTTTGCACTCTTTTGTTTAGTATTTATGTTTTAAATGATATTTTTTAGCCAAAAAACTATTTATTCGCCAATTTTATTTCGCATACTAAACAAGATAATCAATATTTAAAATTTTGTCGCTTAATTTTTACTATCAAATTGTTCTCAATAACCTATTTATCCATTTGGTTGTAATAAAAATGAATACTATTTTTCATCTAAATTCTGTATGTACAGTAAAATAAGACAAATAACATGAAATTAGCTTTTGACAGAAATAGTCCGAATATCTTTCGATGGTGGGTCGTACAGGATTCGAACCTGTGACCAATTGATTAAAAGTCAACTGCTCTACCGACCCATCTGAAGTTACCTGAGGTGATGGCGGAGCACCTTACTTATTTTTGCTAAGGGTGCAATGGTTTTTTTTTACCGAAAGAATTTAAATGCTTATTAATCACACAATTATCCCCGAAATAGATAGCAATAAATACTTCGGGGTTATTCATTAGAGTGACGCTAATTTCTTTTCTGCCAATTTCGCACTAGGGCTACTAGGATATGCTTTAATCACCTGTTGATAAACAACACGTGCTTCATCATTTTGCCCTTTTTCTTGCATCAATAACCCTACTTTATAAAGGGATTCTGCCCCTTTGGCCGAATTAGGGTAATTTTTAACAACGGTAGCAAAATAAAAAGCTGCATCATCTTTGTTTCCCTGATTATAATTCAATTGTCCAAGCCAATAATTCGCATTAGGCTGATAATTAGATTTAGGGTAAGTTTTGATAAAATGCTGAAAAGAATTAATTGCCTGCGCAATCTGCTGTTTAGATTTGCTCTTTATTGCAAGTGCAACGGCTGCATCATACTCAGCTTTTTCATTCGCTGGTTTAGCCGTGACAACAGCATTATTACTACTGTCGGTACTTGCCTTGACTTTATTTGCACCAGTCGTCAATGAATCCAACTGCGTATAGAGATCTTTTTGTCGCTCAATAACTTGACTTAATTGATATTGGTTTTCCTGAATTTGACCACGCAATGTATCAATATCTCGCTGAGCATCCGATAACTGCTGCTGAATTTGATATAATAACTGCCCTTGAGAATTGACCGCTGTCTCAATTTGCATTAGACGATCACTTGTAGAGCCTGAGCCGACATTAATGATTGGCGCTTGGGCAGTAGCGACTACTGGAGCCGCTACACCAACCAATAACGACAGACTCAAACAAAGATGTCTGAAGTTACTGTTCATATAATACTCTTAATACACAAGTATCGCACGACGGTTTTTGGCATATGCCGATTCGTCATTACCTTGTATAGCCGGTTTTTCCTTACCATAAGATACGATAGCAATTTGCTCACCGTTTACGCCTTTACTCTGCAAATATATTTTCACAGCATTAGCACGGCGCTCACCAAGTGCAATATTATACTCTGGTGTACCCCTTTCATCAGTATGCCCTTCCACAGTAATCTTAACTGAAGGGTTACCGCGTAGGAAAGTTGCATGTTGATCTAACAGCTGTGCATATTCTGGGGTAACATCATACTTATCAAAACCAAAGTAGACAATGTTGTTACTTTGCAATTCCTGCATTTGCTGACTAGCAAGTTGCTCAGCTGTCAAGCTAGCATTGCTATCTGCTACATTGTTTTCAGTACCTGTCTTGTCATTGCCCTTTTTTGAGCTACATGCTACAACGGCTAGCATAGGTAACGCTAACATTAGCCCTTTAAGCACTTTATTCAATTGCATCATGTTCGATCCTTTAATTATTATTGCCATACTTATTATTATGCATCACAAATACGGCGACCAAGCAGGAAATTTAACCTTTCCATCAGTCGCCAGCAGACGCGCTTTGAAACGCCCATCCGTTGACACCAGGTGTAATACAGTACCTAACCCTTGTGAGGCACTATAAATTACCATAGTACCATTAGGTGCTATACTCGGCGTTTCATCCAGAAACGTATCCGTCAAATATTCAACGTTACCCGTTGCCAGATCCTGTTTAGCAATGTGCTGTTTACCATTACTCGAGTTGACCATTACCATAAATTTACCATCAGGGCTGACGCTTGGATCCTGGTTTTGGTTTCCTTCCCAAGTAATACGCTCTGGCACACCACCATTAATATTTAGTTTGTATATTTGTGGACGCCCTGCTTGATCAGAAGTATAAATCAGCGTTTGGCTGTCTGGCATCCAATTAGGTTCAGTATTGTTACCACGACCATCTGTTATTTGGCGAGTTTGACCACTGGCCAAGTCCATTACATAAAGATTTAAACTTCCGCTCTTTGACAGGGCAAAAGCAAGCTTGCTTCCATCGGGGGAGAAGGTAGGAGCACCATTATGACGCGGGAAAGCAGCAATCTGGCGGACTTCGCCTGTCGCTAACGTTTGCATAACTAATGCTGAACTACCACTTTCAAAGGTTACATAAGCTAATTTTTCACCATCAGCCGACCAAGCTGGCGACATCAGCGGTTCAGGCGAGCGGTGGACAGTAAATTGATTATACCCATCATAATCTGAGACCCTTAATTCATAAGGAAACTTTCCACCGTTGGTTTTAACCACGTAAGCGATACGTGTACGAAATGCACCTCGAATACCGGTTAATTTGGCAAAGACTTCATCACTAATAGTATGTGCCGCATAGCGTAGCCATTTGGCTGCCACTTTTAATTGGTTTTGCGTCAATACTGCGCCAGGAGAATTCACCATATCAACCAGTTGATAACTAATAATGTACTGACCATCAGCAGCCGGTTGTACCTGACCAACAACAACTGCATTAATACCTAATGCCGTCCAAACATTCGGTGTGATTTCCGATGCGGTAGTTGGTTGTTGAGGCATATGACTGGGATCAATAGGATTAAATTTACCGCTATTGCGTAAATCTGCAGCAACAATTTGTCCTACATCATCGGGTAAAGTACCAGTTCCAGTCCATTTAAAAGGCACAATAGCAATAGGCTGTGCAGTATTGATACCTTGGGTAATTTCAATTCGAATTTCTGCCTGAGCACATGCCGCCCATAATATTAGAAAACCTAATAATAATTTAAATGCCTGCTTCATTTTTTCTCCCTTATCACGTATCCATGGCCGTAATAATTAATTTGAATATTAACAAAGGTGAATGCACAAAACCAGATAACTGAAAAACTTTTGTTAATTTTCCTAGCCTTATGTTATTCATAACATTCATTAACTAAGGCTTGAATACTAAAATACTTCCCTGTTCATTAAATGCATCATAAATACTACGACTAGGCGGTTTAGGCATTGTTGCTGTTTTGGCTGCACGTATCGCGGCGTCACAGAGTGATTGATCATTTGCTGCATTACTTTTAGCTGCAATACTAATTAACATGCCGTCAGGAGCGAGTTTTATGCTTAATTCGCATGTTTTACCGCGATAAATATCAGCATCATAAAATTTGCTTTCAATTGCGGCTTTGATCTTACCTGCATAATTAGCCATATCCGAACTGGATGCCCCGCTTTTTCTATTTCCTCCTTGACCCGCTGCTGCTGCACCTCCCGTTTGCTGAGTTGGTTGTTGGGCAGTTAATCCACCAAGCAGAGAGTCAAACGCAGCAGCCTGTTTAGCCGCATCTGCTTTTTTCTTAGCTGCCAGCGCCTTAGCGGCTTTTTCAGCTTTCGCTTTTGCCTGCTCTTTTATTAGCCGTTCTTGTTCTGCTTTAGCTGCCGCTTCTTCTGCTTGCTTGCGTTGCTGCTCTGCTTCTCTTTCTATTTTTATACGCTCCTCTTCAACCATTTTTAAGCGTTTTTGTTCTTCTTCCTGCTGTTTTCGGAGTTCTTCTTCTTGCTGTTGAAGACGTTTTCTTCGCTCAGCATCGGCTTGTTTGGCACTATTTTGCTGCCGTTGTAGCTGGTTATACTGTTCTATTACTACGCTGGGATCAACCATGATCGCATCAACCACTTCACCGCCTTGACCACCGCCACCAAGCTTAATAATTTGATCCAATGAACCCAAAATAATAAAACCAAATAACAAAACGTGGAATATAATAGAGAGTACCACAGAGCGACTCAATTTATTTTTTTGCTCTTTTGTCTTTCTCACAACAGATTTCCAAACAAGTAATTATGCAATTACATCAAATAGGCTGAGTCATAAAACCAACCGATTTGATGCCAGCTTGATGAAGTATATTCAGCGCTTTAATAACTTCTTCGTATGGCACATCTTTAGCGCCGCCAATTAAAAAAACGGCCTGCGGATTTTTTGCCAATGCGGCTTTTGTTATTGCTGCAATCTGTTCTGGTGGTAAAAGCTCTTCTCGATGGCCATCAATAATAACACTGTATTGTCCTACTCCAGAGACTTCAAGAATAATCGGTGGATTATCACTACCTGACACAATTTTTGATTGGGTCGCATCGGGTAATTCCACTTTCACACTTTGCGAAATAATCGGCGCCGTTGCCATAAAGATCAATAACAATACTAACAGTACATCCAATAAAGGAACGATGTTAATTTCAGATTTCAGTTCACGCCTATGTCGAGTCCGTGCCATCTTTCTGTTCTCCGCATTTATTGCTTTTCAGAAGCAAAAGCTTGACGATGCAAGATGGCTAAAAATTCTTCCATAAAATTGTCATAACTTTGATCCAATTTATTGACCCGCTGGTTTAGTCGGTTATAAGCCATCACAGCTGGAATGGCCGCAAACAAGCCGATTGCCGTTGCAATTAACGCTTCAGCAATACCCGGGGCGACCATTTGTAATGTTGCCTGTTTAACCGAGCCTAATGCAATGAAAGCATGCATAATTCCCCAAACGGTACCAAATAATCCAATATAGGGACTTATTGATCCTACAGTACCTAAAAAGGGAATATGCGACTCTAATGATTCTAACTCACGATTCATCGATATTCGCATAGCTCTAGAAGCACCATTCATCGCCGCTTCTGGTGTATGAAGATTGGCTTGGCGTAAACGAGCAAACTCTTTAAATCCAGAATAGAAAATCTGTTCTGATCCCGTTAATGCATCACGCCGAGCCTGACATTCTTTATAGAGACGCGATAGCTCAATACCGGACCAAAAACGATCCTCAAAAGCTTCCGTTTCTCGGGTTGCGGTATTTAAAATTTTGCTTCGTTGAATAACAATGGCCCAAGAAGCAATAGAGAACCCTATTAGAATCAACATGATGAGTTGAACCAAAAAACTCGCTTTTAAGAATAAATCTAAGATATTCATGTCAGTCACTGCTTAAACTCCGCGACAATAGACTCAGGAAGCCTAGTTGGCTTCATTTTAAATGTATCAATAGAAACAATAACTATTTCTGCTGTGCAAATTTCTTTTCCTTGCTGATTAATTAACCGTTGAAGAAAAGCCAATGATGTACGTTGAACATAGGTAATTGTTGTTTCAACGGTCAATAAATCATCCAATTTAGCGGGGTGTAAATAGTCAATTGTCATTTTACGTACGACAAAAGCTAAATTTTCTTTTCGTAATTTCTGCTGTTCAAATCCTTTTTCTCGCAACATTTCCGTTCTCGCACGTTCGAAAAAATGCGCATAACGAGCATGATAAACTACACCTCCCGCATCAGTATCCTCATAATAAATACGGATAGGCCAGCAAAACAGCATATTTTTACTCCCCTTGCTACCAATAAATTACCCGTCACTATACTTAAGTAAATCATCTATTGGAATGATTTATAAATAAAGTTACAAAAAAATAGTGAAATATAAACTTATCTTATGAAATGAAACTAATACGAAAGAAATAAAATAGTCCACAAACTAGAATCAAAACCGCAAGGTAAAGGATGAAAAAGATAACGCCAAAACGCTTTTTTAGGTAAAAACCCAATACCAAAAATTATCCCACTACACGTTGCCCAAATGAGCAATAACCCCTGCCATATAGCAAGAGAACTGGTATTTGAGGCAAATAAGGTTGGATCCCAGATCACACAAAAAGCCATGACAAATGCAATAAAGAGAATAAGGATCCGAAACGGATCCTTATGCATTGATGAGTAGATTTTATCTACCATTATCATTCACCAGTATGTTTAGCTTTGTTAGCAGCATTAGCCTCAACCTGTTCGATAGCCAGAGCTGCAATGACAGCGAAACTACAGGCAAGAAGCGTTCCTAAAATCCAAGCAAAATACCACATGCCATTCGCTCCTTAATATAATGAATGTTTGTTATTTTCAATATGCGTTTTGTCAATTCGGCCAAACATTTTGTAATAACACCAGGTAGTATACGCCAATATAATCGGCACAAAAATGATGGCAACAACTGTCATCACTTGCAATGTAAATAAGCTCGACGTGGCATCCCAAATCGTCAAACTGGCATTAGGCTGTATATTTGAAGGCATAATGAATGGGAACATACTAATACCGAAAGTTAAAATAATACAAGCAATTGTCAGTGATGAAAATAAAAATGCCCATCCTGCTTTATCAAGCTTGGTAAATAGGATAGTCAGTATTGGAAAAAATAAGCCAAGTGCAGGTAATGTCCATAGTCCTGGATTATTATTAAAATTAACCAACCATGCCCCTGCTTCTTTTGCTACTTCTTTATGTAACGGATTAGAAACAGCGTAGGTATCGATTGTACTTTTAATCGCATAACCATCAATCCCATATATCAACCAAAAACCAGCTCCAGCAAAAGTAATCAAGGTGAAAAAGGCGGTGATATAAGTGATATTACGTGAACGTAGATGTAATTCACCTAGCGTGCGCATTTGGAGATAAGTCGCGCCTTGGGTGATTATCATCATAATAGAAATAATGCCTGCTAATAAGCCATAAGGATTGAGTAAACCAAAGAAAGTCCCTGTATAATTCAAATACAATAGTTCATTAACTGTAAAAGGAACGCCCTGTAGCAAATTACCAAAAGCAGCACCAATGATCAACGGAGGAACAAAGCTACCAATAGATATGCCACGATCCCACATATTGCGCCATTTGGAATTCTCAAGCTTAGAACGATAATCAAAACCCACTGGTCTGAAAAATAGTGCAGCCAAGACTAATATCATGGCAACATAAAAACCTGAGAATGCCGCAGCGTAAACCATCGGCCAAGCAGCAAATAGTGCACCACCAGCAGTCACTAACCAAACCTGATTACCATCCCAATGAGGTGCAATTGAATTGATCATGATTCGACGCTCAGTATCTGTTTTTCCCATAAATAGCAATAAGATACCAACGCCCATATCAAAGCCATCGGTCACGGCAAAACCGATCAGCAACACACCAATCAGTAGCCACCATATAAATCTTAGAACTTCATAATCAAACATGAATGGACTCCTGTTTACTAAGCGTCTTGGGCTGAAATATTTTGTTGCTCATAATGATAACGACCTGTTTTAAGACTACTCGGCCCTTTACGTGCAAATTTGAACATTAGGAACAATTCAATAACCAAGAACAAAGTATACAGACCACATATTAGCCCCATCGAGAAAAGTAGATATGCACTACTTAATGATGAATGTGCAACAGCTGTCGGTAAAATTTCACCAATTGCCCACGGTTGACGGCCATATTCAGCAACAACCCAACCTGCTTCAACGGCAATCCATGGTAATGGAATACCAAACATGGCTAAACGTAAAAGCCATTTTTTTTCACCAATGCGGTTACGAATAACAGACCAGAATGATAAAGCAAAAATAAGTAACATTAGGAAACCACAAGCCACCATAATGCGAAATGCCCAGAATAGAGGCCCGACTTTAGGAATACTATCTTTAGCGGCCGCTTTAATATGTTCTTCGCTGGCATCAATAACATTAGGTGTATAGCGCTTTAACAACAATCCATAACCAAGATCTTTTTTATTCGCATCAAATGCTTTTCGTATAGCAGGATCATTATCACCAGCTTGTAATTTTTTTAACAGAGCATAGGCATTCATACCATTGCGGATACGAACTTCATGTTGCGCCATTAAATCTTTTAAACCCAAAACAGGGGTATCAATAGAACGGGTAGTGATAATTCCCATTAACCATGGAATTTCTACTGCGAATTCATTTTTCATTTCTTCGCTATTTGGTACAGCAATAAGATTAAATGAAGCCGGCGGCGGTTGTGTTTCCCATTCAGCTTCAATAGCGGCTAACTTGGTCTTCTGAACATCACCCATTTCATAGCCAGATTCATCACCCAAAACAATAACAGATAGTATTGAAGCAATACCAAAGCTTGCCGCTATTGCGAAAGAGCGTTTAGCAAAAGGTCGATTACGGCCTCTAAGTAAGTAATAAGCACTGATGCCTAAGACGAACATAGCACCTGTACAATAGCCGGCGGCAACGGTATGAACAAATTTAACTTGTGCCACGGGATTTAAAACTAATTCTGAAAAACTGAGCATTTCCATCCGCATGCTTTCAAAGTTAAAATCAGACGCAATCGGGTTTTGCATCCAACCATTAGCAACTAAGATCCACAGCGCAGAAAAATTAGAACCTAACGCAACCAGCCATGTGCTAGCTAAATGTTGGGTTTTACTTAAACGATCCCAGCCAAAAAGAAATAAACCAACAAATGTTGACTCCAGGAAGAACGCCATTAATCCTTCAATTGCCAATGGCGCACCAAAAATATCACCAACATAATGTGAATAATACGACCAGTTAGTCCCGAATTGGAATTCCATGGTCAAACCTGTTGCAACACCTAAGGCAAAGTTAATAGCAAATAACTTACCCCAGAATTTTGTCATATCTTTATATATCTGTTTACCTGAAATGACATATACCGTTTCCATTATCGCTAGTAAAAGCGACATACCAAGTGTTAATGGTACAAACAGGAAATGATACATTGCAGTTAAGGCAAACTGTAACCGGGACAGTTCGACAATATCAAACATCTTGACTCCTTGCTCCTAGCAGGAAGACACCGACTTGCGGCGACCTGACTTTCATAATGCAAAAGATGAAAGCCTCATAACTACCAGCTTTATACATCTTAAAATAACGATAAAAAATTTATCAAAATACAACAAACATCTTAATAATAGTACGCTTATATACGCTTATAATAAATAGATTTAATACGATTAAGATTGAAATTTTGCGATTAAATCAACATACCGCTACATTTAAATACTTACTAAATTTGATCAACGACAATTTCATCGAAAAAATAAATAAAACCTATTTTATTGTTTGATTTAAATAAATTTTTATTAAAGTCATCAATATATTAAATAGCTGTTTATTGTTTTGTTCATGCCAAGAAAATAGGCAATAATTCATTTTAACCATGTACTTGTTGTTGACTTGGGAAAACTCGCCAAAACGCTATTAAAAAAACCATCATTAGGATATTTTTAATCCACATAATGCCACTTTTGATATCGAAAAAATCAAGTTTACCAGCATTACTCACGGCCTAAACATAAAAAAGCCACTATATATGAGTGGCTTTTACTAATCATAGTCTAAATCAGGTTATTTACTAGTCACTAATTGCTTAACGGCTTCACCAATCTCAGCTAAGCTACGAACAGTTTTTACACCTGCTGCTTCTAATGCAGCAAACTTCTCATCCGCAGTACCTTTGCCACCAGCGATGATGGCGCCAGCATGCCCCATACGCTTACCTTTTGGTGCTGTTACGCCGGCAATATAAGCAACGACCGGTTTTGTTATATGTTGTTTAATATAAGTGGCCGCTTCTTCCTCCGCTGTACCACCAATTTCACCAATCATAACGATAGCTTCAGTTTGGGGATCTGCCTGGAATAGTTTCAATATATCAATAAAATTTGAACCAGGAATAGGATCACCACCAATACCAACACAAGTAGATTGTCCTAATCCTGCATCAGTTGTCTGCTTAACAGCTTCATAAGTTAATGTACCAGAGCGTGATACAATACCTACTTTACCCGATTTATGAATATGTCCAGGTTGGATACCAATCTTACATTCACCCGGGGTAATAATACCAGGACAGTTCGGTCCTATCATTTTTACCCCAGTTTGATCTAGCTTTGCTTTCACCGTTAGCATATCTAACGTGGGGATCCCTTCGGTAATGGTAATAATCAGTTTGATACCACTATTGATAGCTTCAAGAATCGAATCTTTACAAAATGGAGCAGGAACATAAATGACCGATGCGGTTGCACCTGTTGCTTGTACAGCTTCACGGACTGTATTAAAAACAGGTAATCCTAAATGTGTTGTTCCACCTTTACTTGGCGTTACACCACCGACCATTTTTGTCCCATAAGCAATTGCCTCCTCTGAATGAAAAGTTCCTTGGCTACCTGTAAATCCCTGGCAGATAACTTTAGTATTTTTATCAATTAAAATAGACATTACTTATTTCGCCTCCGCTGCTGCTGCTACTGCTTTTTCTGCCGCATCGGTCAAGCTGGTTGCAGCAGTAATCTTTAGGCCACTATCCGCTAACTTTTGCGCACCAAGCTCAGCATTATTGCCTTCAAGACGAACAATGACCGGAACTGTTACCCCAATTTCTTTAACTGCTCCAATAATACCATCAGCAATCAAATCGCAACGAACAATACCACCAAAAATATTGACCAAAACAGCTCTAACATTTTCATCAGATAAGATAATTTTAAATGCTTCTGCTACTCGTTCTTTAGTTGCCCCACCACCCACATCAAGAAAATTAGCTGGAGCACCGCCATGTAACTTCACAATGTCCATGGTTCCCATGGCTAAACCGGCACCATTAACCATACAACCAATATTGCCATCTAAAGCAACATAGTTTAATTCCCACTCCGACGGATGGGCTTCACGGGGATCTTCCTGAGAAATATCACGCATCTCCTTTAATTCTACTTGGCGGTATAGTGCATTGCTATCCACACTAAGCTTGCCATCCAGACAGATTAAATCCCCTTGCTTAGTTATCACGAGAGGATTAATCTCGATTAAAGCCAGATCACGCTCGAGAAAAATTGTCGCTAATCCGATAAATATTTTGGTAAATTGCTGGACTTGTTTGCCACTCAAACCTAATTTGAAAGCAAGCTCGCGTCCTTGATAAGGCATAGGGCCGGTTAATGGATCAATAATAGCCTTATGAATAAGTTCAGGTGTCTTTTCTGCAACTTTTTCAATTTCAACCCCGCCTTTAGTCGATGCCATAAAGACAATCCGACGAGAAGCGCGATCTATCACTGCACCTAAATAAAGCTCTTTATCAATATCCGTTGCTGTTTCTACCAAAATTTGATTAACTGGCTGTCCATGGGAATCGGTTTGGTAAGTCACTAAGCGTTTTCCTAACCACTTTTCAGCAAATAAACGGATTTCGTCGCGATTATTAACAACTTTTACGCCACCCGCTTTGCCTCGACCACCAGCATGTACCTGACACTTTACAACCCAAGGACTATTACCCAATTTTGTTGTTGCTTCTTCTGCCTCTTTTGCTGTTTTACAAGCATAACCTGTCGGTACTGGCAAACCATAATGCGCAAGCAGTTGTTTTGCCTGATATTCGTGTAAGTTCATGATGCACTATCCATAATTTAGCCTGACAGAGAGTTAACAATTCTCTATATATTTTTATTTAAACATTGGTCAATAAAAAATTAACCAAGCTTTGCTCCAGAGTGAGTAAATAACTTCACTCTAAATTGTTTATCTAGACGTCTAACAATAAACGAGCTGGATCTTCCAACATGTCCTTTATTGTAACCAAGAAGCTAATAGACTCACGTCCATCAATTAAACGGTGATCATAAGAAAGTGCTAAATACATCATTGGCAAGATTTCGATTTTACCATCAACCGCCATCGGCCGATCTTTGATAGCGTGCATACCTAAAATTGCACTTTGCGGCGGATTAATAATCGGAGTTGACATTAAAGAGCCAAAAACACCACCGTTAGTAATAGTGAAGTTTCCACCGGTCAATTCTCCAACCGTTAATTTGCCGTCACGCCCCTTAACTGCCAACTCTTTAATGCGCTTTTCAATTTCTGCCATACTAAGCGCATCTGCATCACGTAATACTGGTGTAACTAAACCTCTAGGTGTGGAAACAGCAATACTAATATCAAAATAACTATGATAAAGCACATCTGAATCATCAATCGATGCGTTCACTTCAGGATAACGCTTTAAGGCTTCAACAACCGCTTTCACATAGAAAGACATAAAACCCAAACGCACACCATGCCGCTTTTCAAAACTTTCACCATAATGTTTGCGCAAATCAAAAACAGGCTTCATGTTGACTTCATTAAAGGTAGTCAACATGGCAGTATTATTTTTTGCCTCCAGTAAACGCTCTGCTATACGCTTACGCAAACGCGTCATTGGTACCCGTTTTTCACTCCGATGAGAAGAAGTTGATGATGGAGTTGTAGATGCGTCATTCTGTTGCTTAATCGGTCTATTTTCGCTTGCTGTTGATTGGTTTTTAATATATTTCTCAACATCATCACGCGTTATACGCCCACCTACGCCGCTACCTTTGATATTGGTCGGGTTTAAATCATGTTCTGCAATTAAACGACGGACAGCCGGTGTTAGTGCATTATGACTCTCTTCCTCAAGGCCAGCAGTCTGGCGTTTCGCTGGCGCTGACTCAGTAGTCTTTTTTACCCCAGCCGGAATTCCGGTACTATCACTAAGATGTATGCGACCCAATAGCTGTTTCGATAAAACAGTAGCTCCCTCTTCTTCTAAAATTGATTCCAGAATACCTGAATCTGCTGCTGGTACTTCGAGTACAACTTTATCCGTTTCAATTTCCACTAACACTTCATCACGCTCTACCTGATCACCTGGTTTCTTGTGCCAAGTTGCAACTGTAGCATCTGCAACAGATTCAGGAAGATCAGGAACAAGAATTTCTATGTTACTCATTTTCTATCCTTTAATTTATTTATTTTTAGTGCATCATCAACCAATGCTTTTTGCTGTTCTTGATGAACAGACGCGTAGCCTACGGATGGTGAAGCAGATGCGGGGCGTCCCGCATAACTTAATAATGAACCTTTTGGAATTGCTTCCCGAATATTATGTTGACTACAGTACCATGCCCCCTGATTGAGAGGTTCCTCTTGACACCAGACAAAATCGCGAACATGCGTATAAGGCTTGAGCGTAGTTTCTAAATCTTTATGGGGAAATGGATATAATTGTTCAATACGAACGATAGCCATATTTTTTTGTTTGTTTTCACGACGTTGTTCAAGTAGATCATAATAAACTTTACCTGAACATAAAACGACACGTTTAACCTTTTTCGCATCTATTGGATCAATTTCATTAATTATCGGCTGGAATTCACCATTTGCTAACTCTTCCAAACTAGAAACCGCAAGAGGATGACGCAGTAATGATTTGGGTGACATAACAATCAATGGACGTCGCATATTACGAAGTATCTGACGACGGAGCATATGATAGACCTGAGCTGGAGTAGACGGAACACAGACTTGCATATTTTGTTCCGCACATAATTGTAAATAACGCTCTAAACGGGCTGAGGAGTGCTCCGGACCTTGTCCTTCATAACCATGGGGTAACAGCATCACCAATCCACACAGTCGCCCCCATTTCTGTTCACCAGAACTAATAAACTGATCGATAACCACTTGCGCCACATTAGCAAAATCACCAAACTGAGCTTCCCAAATAGTCAAAACCCGTGGCTCTGCTGATGCATAACCATATTCAAAAGCAAGTACCGCTTCTTCAGACAAAACGGAATCCCAGACGTCAAATATTCCTTGATTTTCACGTATATTAGCCAGAGGGACATAAACTGAACCATTAGTTTGATTATGAATAACTGCATGACGATGAAAAAAAGTACCTCGGCCGGCATCTTCACCTGATAAACGAACTTGTATCCCTTCATCAACTAATGTTGCATAAGCCAAAGTTTCTGCTGCTCCCCAATCAAACAATTTTTTACCGTTCGCCATTGCCAAGCGATCACTGTAAATTTTTTCAACCCGAGGCTGCATGACAATCTCTGCCGGAATAGTACTTAAACGTTTAGCTAAGTCTTGTAGTCGTTTCTTTTTAACTTTAGCAGGGTAAGCATCATTCCATTCATGATTTAAATAGGGTTTCCAGACCGAATAGTCAGTTCCCATTGGACGCCATTCATCAACAACACAATCACCGTGATCTAACTTATCACGGTAAAGATTAACCATTTCTGTTACTTCGTCGCTAGTAACTGTCTTTTCCGCTATCAATTTATCCGCATAAATTTTACGCGGTGTCGCATGTTTTTTAATTTTTTGATACATAATTGGCTGGGTAGCACTCGGCTCATCCGCCTCATTATGACCATGGCGACGATAGCAAACTAAATCAATGACCACATCGCATTTAAATTTATTGCGAAAATCTAATGCCAATCGAGTAACAAAAGCAACCGCTTCTGGATCATCGGCATTAACATGAAAAATAGGTGCTTGCACCATTTTCATGATATCAGTGCAATATTGTGTTGAACGTGCATCTTTAGGATTGGATGTGGTAAAACCTATCTGATTATTAACCACGATCCGCACTGTACCGCCAACCTCATAACCACGAGCCTGAGACATGTTCAGCATTTCCTGAACGACTCCCTGGCCTGTTACCGCTGCATCACCATGGATAGTAATGGGCAGTACCATATTACTACGGCCTTCATCCAAACGATCACGACGAGCACGGACAGAACCGATGACTACTGGACTAACTATTTCTAAATGTGATGGATTAAAAGCTAAGGCTAAATGAACCAAAGCACCTTCTGTTTTAAAATCAGAAGAAAAGCCCTGATGATATTTAACATCACCAGTACCTAAATGATCTTTATGCTTACCTGCAAACTCATCAAATAACTCTTTTGGTTGCTTACCTAAAATGTTAACTAAAACATTTAATCTCCCACGGTGCGCCATTCCCAATACGACTTCACGCGTATCCTGTTGTCCTGCATAACGGATCAAATCTTTTAACATGGGAATGAGCGAATCACCCCCTTCAAGGGAAAAACGTTTTGCGCCAGGAAATTTTGCCCCAAGATAGCGCTCTAATCCTTCAGCTGCAGTTAATTCTGATAAGAAGCGGATCTTTTCTTGTTTGCTAAATTGTTGACTAACCGGCGTTGCCAGTTCTAGGCGCTGTTGGATCCAACGTTTCTCTTCAGTATTAGTAATATGCATGTATTCGGCACCAATTGAAGCGCAATAAATACGCTTCAGTGCAGTATACAGCTCACTTAATTCCATTGTTTCCTGGCCAATAGCAAAAGAACCAACATTGAACGTTTTTTCAAAATCAGCATCGGTTAAATCATGAAATGCAGGATCTAAATCAGGTACAGTTTCTTGTTTCCAAAGCTCTAATGGATCAAGATTTGCATTTTGATGTCCTCTAAAACGAAATGCGTTTATTAATTGGAGGACTTTAACTTGTTTCGCATCCAAAGACGGATCACTAACCGAAGTTTGATAACGTGTAGAATCTTTCGCCAATGAACGAAAATATTCACGTACTTGAGAATGGGAGTATTCACCGTTGGAGCTTGCACCTGGTAGTTTATTAAAAAAGTCTCGCCAGTCTGCATTAACGGAATTAGGGTCAATTAAGTAGTCTTCATAAAGCTGTTCGATATAAGACTGATTTGCACCAGCTAGAAAACTTGAATCTAGCCAGTCCTTCATTACGCCGTTGTGCATTGTGATCCCTCAAGCTTATAGGCTTTAGTTTTCGTCGTAGTTAACAGTACCGCTTTTTATATAGACGGTTTCAATAAAGATTCTTTGAACGTGTTCTATGCACGATTATTAATAAAGGAGCGCTTAATTAAATTCCCCTTATTTACAAGAACCTTTAAAAACCGTAACCGGTTTTTAAAGGCTCCTTCTGTAATTTACCAAACAAAATAAATATCAATTTTAAATAATAGTTTTCCATTTTTTATTTCCCGTAATATTTCGATTACGGGAATTTTTGCCAAAACTATGCACTACGTTTTAATAACATCGATTTAATGTGTCCAATAGCTTTAGTTGGATTTAAACCTTTTGGACAAACACTGACACAATTCATAATGCTATGACAGCGAAATACACTAAAAGCATCATTCAAATTATCTAATCTGTTATCGGTTTCGGTATCCCGACTATCGATTAAAAAACGATAAGCAGCTAATAAACCGGCCGGACCAATGAATTTATCCGGATTCCACCAAAATGATGGGCATGAGGTTGAACAACAAGCACAAAGAATACACTCATATAAGCCATCCAATTTTTCTCGTTGTGCAGGAGTCTGTAAATACTCACGAGCTGGTGAATTCTTGCCATCATTGATAAGGTAAGGACGAATTTTTTCATATTGAGTATAAAATTGAGCCATATCAACAATTAAATCTCGAACAACCGGTAAGCCTGGCAATGGGCGCACAACAATCTTTTTTTTATCACGACACAAAGCTGACAATGGAGTAATACAGGCCAAGCCATTTTTACCATTCATATTTAATCCATCAGAACCACAAACGCCTTCACGACAAGAACGACGAAATGCTAAAGTAGGATCTTTTTCTTTTAGTTGGATTAAAGCATCCAGCAACATCATGTCACTCCCTTTAGCGATCTCCAAACTGTAGTCTTGCATACGTGGCATATTATCGACGTCTGGATTGTAACGATAAATGGAAAATTCAATTTTCATAATCTACTTTCTCCGCAACACTATTAACGCCACGCATTAATAAGTACGTATTTTAGGTGGGAAGGGATCACCTAACTCAGGTTGCATATTGACTGCTCGGCGAGTCATAGTTCCAGACTGTGGTAAATATAGCGTATGACATAACCAATTTGTATCATCACGATCAGGGTGGTCAAAACGACTATGTGCTCCCCGACTTTCAATACGAAAATTTGCCGCCTCTGCCGTTGCAAACGCTGTTTCTACCAAATTATCCAGCTCTAAACATTCAATGCGTTGGGTATTAAATTCGCGTGAAGTATCATCCAAACGGGCATTTTTCAGACGTTCACGAATTACCTTTAATTCTTCTAAGCCCTTAACCATCGCATCGCCTTCACGAAAAACGGAAAAATTATGTTGCATACAGGCTTGTAATGCTTTGCGAATTTCTACCGGATCTTCACCGCTTTGTGTATTATCCCAGCGATTTAAACGCGTTAAGGCCGCATCAATATCAGATTCACTGGCATCACGCATTGAGCCTTGTTCCAGTAAAGATTCTTTCAGATGTAAGCCAGCAGAACGTCCGAATACCACTAAATCAAGCAATGAATTTCCGCCCAAACGGTTTGCGCCATGAACGGAAACACAAGCTATTTCACCAACAGCAAATAATCCAGGGATCACAACATCTTCACCTTTTTCATTAATCATCAATGCCTGTCCGGTTACTTTAGTTGGGATCCCACCCATCATATAATGGCAAGTAGGGATAACAGGAATGGGTTCTTTAACCGGATCAACATGAGCAAAAGTCCTGGATAATTCAAGAATACCGGGTAATCGTGATTCCAACACTTCTTTACCTAAATGATCCAGTTTTAATTTAACATGTGGTCCCCAGCAGGGGTCATCACATCCCCTTTCTTCACGGATCTCTATCATAATTGAGCGAGCAACAACATCGCGGCCCGCCAAATCTTTTGCATTTGGCGCATAACGCTCCATAAAGCGCTCACCATCTTTATTAAGTAAATAGCCACCCTCTCCCCGACATCCCTCTGTCACTAATACACCCGCACCAGCAATTCCAGTTGGATGAAATTGCCACATTTCCATATCCTGCAATGGCACACCTGCCCTGACAGCCATGCCAACACCGTCACCGGTATTAATATGGGCATTAGTTGTTGACTGATAAATTCTTCCTGCTCCACCTGTCGCAAGAATAGTGGCTTTAGCTTTAAAGTAAACGACCTCACCGGATTCCATACATAATGCGGTACAACCGACAATGTCACCATCCTGATTTTTAACTAAGTCAAGTGAATACCATTCTGAGAAAATCGTGGTATGGTTTTTTAAATTCTGTTGATAAAGAGTATGCAAAAGGGCATGGCCAGTTCTATCTGCCGCCGCCGCGGTGCGAGCTGCTTGCTCACCACCAAAATTTTTTGACTGGCCACCAAATGGACGTTGATAAATACGACCGTCGTCTAAACGTGAAAATGGTAACCCCATATGCTCAAGTTCTAGTATGGCCTCAGGTCCGGTTTTGCACATGTATTCGATGGCATTTTGATCACCTATATAATCAGAGCCTTTAACGGTATCATACATATGCCATTGCCAATCATCTTCATGCGTATTACCTAATGCAACGGTGATCCCGCCCTGAGCAGATACGGTGTGTGAACGTGTCGGGAAAACTTTAGAAATTAATGCACATGACAAACCTAACTGAGAAATTTGCAACGCAGCTCGCATCCCCGCACCACCAGCACCAATAACAACGGCATCAAACTCTCTTACTGGTAATTTCATTTACGCTCCCCACACTACTATTGTTCCATAAATTAAATAAGTCATTAATATAACAATAAAAAATAGTTGTAATAATAATCGCAAGGCAATTGACTTAACATAATCGGTTAATACTTGCCATAAACCTATCCAGGCATGTATTAATATGGAAATGAGCGTTAAAATAGTAAAAATTTTTGTTGTTGGAAAAGCAAAAAAAGTCTGCCAAACAGTATAATTTAAATCAGTTGTGACAATAAAACTAACAATATAAAACGTATAAAGGGCAATAATAATGGCAGACGCACGAAGTAGCAGCCAATCTTGTGTGCCAGTGCGGCCTAATGTTGATGCATTAACTACCATACAAAAACCCCCGCTAAGATCGACAAAATAGCGGTAATAATAAACGCAATTATCGCTGAAATACGTCCCACAGACAAACTCTCATCGATAAAACCAAAATCCATTAGCATATGACGAATGCCGCCACAAATATGATATATCAGTGCAGTCAATACACCCCAAATAATGAATTTTATAAAAAAGCTACCCATAATTTCAGCAGCATATTGAAAACCTTCCAGTGAAGAAAGCGATAATCCCAGCAGCCATAACAAAATACCGACCGCAATAAAGGTAATAACGCCAGAGACACGATGTAAAATCGAAGCTATTGCAGTAATCGGAAAATGAATTGTCTGCAATTGAAGATTGATAGATCTTTGTTTTTTCACAATTTATGCCCACACAGCTCTTTATTGTTTTCCTACCTCCGGACCTGGAGCAGAAATCAAACAGCGATCGTGATAACAAAGCACAACTCAGCTTATAAATTAATCCCTAACATATTTGCAAAAGTTGTTACTCATTAACGCTGGGTACCCCTACCACAAGGTAATCCGGAGACCTCATTTGCAGTATATGACCTTCACATGCCCATTACAATTACAACACATTATGTTTGGAGAGATTTAGCTTGAACAGTGAGTGTGATCACGATTTAAACATCGGTCATTAAATTAATAATGTAATTTGACAAGAAACAAACATTTATCTTACATATGATTAAGTTGAATTAATTAGTCATTATCTCCACACAAAAGAAGAAATTATGTAAAATAAAAATGCTAGATTGTTATCCATAAAAAACCTAATGTTATTGTTGGTATAATTTAAAATATATAAAGAACAGAATAGATTATGAATTGTTAATAAAAAATTTTATTAAATAAAAACTTCGTTAAAAAACATGATTCAAGCCTTTTAATAAATGAAATATCATGCAATTTCTAAGCGTTTTATCATGCTTTCATGGTTGTCGGAAATTGCGTTTTAGCGCTAAGGAGACCCGTAATGGCAGGCAAAGAAAAAAAGATTATAGAATTAGTCGATAAAGATGCAGAAAAAATTGAGCTTGAAGCACTAAACCCTACACTTGGGATCGATGTAATTGATGTCCGAGGATTAGGCTCCAAAGGTTACTTTACCTATGATCCTGGCTTTACCTCGACCGCATCCTGCGAGTCTAAAATTACCTATATAGATGGAGATAAAGGTATTCTTTTGCACCGCGGATATCCTATTGATCAATTGGCTACCAATTCTACTTATTTAGAAGTTTGTTATATACTACTCTACGGTGAAAAACCTTCACAAAACGACTATGACAGCTTTAAAAAAATTGTCACCGAACATACAATGATCCACGATCAAATTACTCGGCTTTTGCAAGGTTTCCGTCGTGATTCTCATCCAATGGCAATCCTTTGTGGTGTAACCGGCGCACTAGCGGCTTTCTATCACGACTCATTGGATGTTAATAATCCGCGTCATCGTGAAATAGCGGCATTTAGATTACTATCAAAAATGCCTACCGTTGCAGCAATGTGTTATAAATACTCTATTGGTCAACCTTTTATTTACCCACAAAATTCCCTCTCTTATTCTGCGAATTTCCTTCATATGATGTTTGCTACACCTTGTGAAAAATATCAGGTTAATCCAATCATAGAACGGGCCATGGATCGAATTTTTATTCTGCATGCTGATCATGAACAAAATGCATCAACTTCAACAGTAAGAACTGCTGGCTCTTCTGGCGCTAATCCATTTGCTTGTATTGCTGCGGGAATCGCCTCTCTTTGGGGGCCGGCTCACGGTGGTGCCAATGAAGCCTGTTTACGCATGCTAGAAGAGATTCAAACTGTCGAAAATATTCCTAAATTTATCAAACGGGCAAAAGACAAAGATGATCCCTTCCGTTTAATGGGGTTTGGCCATCGGGTTTATAAAAATTATGATCCCCGCGCAACTGTTATGAAACAGACCTGCGATGAAGTACTTAAAGAACTTAAATTAAATGATAATATATTAGAAGTCGCCAAGCAGTTAGAACATATAGCCCTAAATGACCCCTATTTTATTGAGAAAAAACTTTATCCCAATGTGGATTTCTATTCTGGCATCATTTCAAAAGCAATAGGGATCCCAACAACCATGTTTACGGTTATTTTTGCTATTGCTCGTACAATTGGTTGGATTGCTCACTGGAACGAAATGCATGATGAAGAATTAAAAATAGCACGTCCCCGTCAATTATATACCGGCTATAAACAAAGAGATTTTCATAGCGATTTAACCAAAAAATAGTTAATTGTTATTGATAAATAAACTGTGTCTTACTATTTTATTTTGCATAAACAATCATCATATAGAATACAAGACACAGTTTAGTGATAACCCTTTGTTTTAATACTTTTTAGCTGGCTTGGTGTTTATCTTTACAAAAATTAGGCAGGATTAGGTATATCGATAAAAGTCACCTCAAATCCATAATCTTTTTGCAGCCATTCACCTAACATTTTAACGCCAAATCGCTCCGTTGCATGATGACCTGCGGCATAAAAATGGATCCCCATTTCTCTGGCAATATGGATCGTTTGCTCAGAAACTTCACCAGTCACAAAAGCATCAACACCTACCTCGGCTGCTTGTTGAATAAAATTTTGTCCACCCCCTGTACACCAGGCAATGGTACTGATCTCTTTTGGGCCATTATCACCACAATACAAGGGTTGTCGAGCTAACTTATTCGTTAAACGCGACATTAAATCATCAGCCGTTATCGGTTGAGTAAAACTACCCATTGGCAATAAAGGCGAAATAAGCTTTTCAAACCGAACCCCCATGATATTCCCCAACTGCGCGTTATTACCCGAAATGGGATGGGCATCAAGGGGCAAATGATAACCATAAAGGTTAATATCATTACAAAGCAATGTTTTTAATCGATTACGCTTCATATTAAGAATAACGGCGGCTTCATTTTTCCAAAAATAACCATGATGAACAATAATCGCATCTGCAGCTAATTTTACTGCTTCATCAAGTAACGCTTGCGATGCAGTCACACCAGTCACGATTTTTTTTACCTCTGAGCGCCCTTCCACCTGAAGCCCATTGGGCGCATAGTCTTGATATTCATAAATATTCAAGTGCGTATTGATTAGTTGTTCTAATTCAATATTATGCATTACTTACCTATCCTATTTGTAAAACTGATTTATTTTATTAAATCACGAGTTTCGCACAGGCATATAAAATTCCAGAAATGGCTTAAAAGCAATGGTTAATTTGCAAGTTACTAAAACGTATAAATTTGTTTAAATTACAATAAGTTGCTTTTAATTCATAAGATTTTGTCTATTTATATATTATGCTGAATTAAACTTAAAAATAGAGCGTTTTTTTATTGGTGCGAAACTCGTGTTAGATTGAGGCTTCTTTATAAGAAAATATCAATTAATTGACTTTACGAAAAATAATCGAACCATTTGTACCGCCAAAACCAAAAGAATTGCATAATGCATACTGCATATCTTCAACTTTACGTTTCTTATCCGGTATAAAATCTAGCCGTCCTGTCTTCACTAATTCGTCTAATTCACTATCGAGATTTTCAAGGTTAATTGTTGGAGGAATAAGTTGATCTCTTAACGACAAAATCGTAAAAATAGATTCAATTGCACCTGCTGCACCTAATAAATGACCGGTCATCGATTTAGTCGAGCTAACCAATATTTTACTCTGCTCTGGGTAAATTGATGCAACTGCTCGCGCCTCAGCAATATCTCCTGCCGGTGTTGATGTACCATGAGCATTAATGTAACCTATTTTTTCTGCGTTTATACCTGCATCGTGTAACGCATTTGTCATGGCCAGTGCCGCACCTTCACCATTCTCTGGTGGTGACGTCATATGATAGGCATCACTACTCATACCGAAACCCGCAAATTCAGCATAGATTTTAGCGCCTCGAGCTTTAGCATGTTCATACTCTTCCAGCACCAAAATACCCGCTCCATCGCCTAATACAAAACCATCTCGCTCCTGATCCCAAGGTCGGCTTGCTCGCTCAGGTTCGTCATTACGTTTTGATAAGGCTTTGAGGGAGCCAAATCCAGCAATACCTAAGGATGTACTTGCTTTTTCTGCGCCACCTGCCAGCATGATATCCGCGTCACCATAAGCAATAATCCGCGCTGCGTGACCAATGTTATGCACCCCAGAAGTACAAGCGGTAGCAATAGAGATAGTTGGGCCTTTAAAGCCATAAATAATACTTAAGTATCCAGCCACCATATTGATAATAGTTGAAGGAACAAAAAAAGGACTTACTTTACGCGGGCCATTAGTCAGTAAAACATCACAGTTTTCCTGGATTAGTCCTAATCCGCCAATACCAGAACCAATTGCTGCGCCAATACGATGCGCATTTTTTTCTGTGATTTCTATACCTGCATCTTCGATAGCTTGTTTACCAGCAGCAAGCCCATATTGAATAAAAAGATCCATCTTGCGCGCATCTTTAGCCGAAATACCATAATCGTCATGATTAAAATTTTTAACTAGACCGGCGAACTTGGTTGTATGGTTTTCAGTGTTAAAATGCTCGATAAGGCTGATGCCACTCTGTCTAGCACATACAGCATTCCAAGATGACTCAACTGTGTTGCCGACAGGAGATAACATGCCGAGTCCAGTCACAACTACTCGACGTTTAGACACGTATATCCTCCAGAAAAAGGAATAAGTTTCGGTGAAAATATAGGCGGTCGATCGACCGCCTGAATATGTGTATAAAAGCTCTATATAATTAAATTTACGGCTTATGAGCTATGGCTATTAATATAATCAATAGCTGCTTGCACTGTCGTGATTTTTTCCGCTTCTTCATCAGGAATTTCGGTATCAAACTCTTCTTCTAATGCCATGACTAGTTCAACAGTGTCAAGAGAATCCGCACCTAAATCCTCAACAAATGAAGAATTATTTGCAACTTCATCTTCTTTAACACCTAACTGTTCAGCAATTATTTTTTTAACACGCTTTTCAATATCATTGTCGTTGTCAACACGTTGGTCTTTAGTGCTCATACTATTTAAATTCCTATTAAAACTCGCTTTCACGATGGTTTTCGTAGTTTAGATACAGGAAAGGCACAACCCAATCCTGGCTATTCGAACCTGATTTCGCATTATTATATGCTATTTTAGCATTAACCATGCAAATGATTCATTGGTTTTTAAATCATACACATGCCACCATTGACATGTAATGTTTCACCCGTGATGTAAGCTGCTTCATCAGAAGCTAAAAATGCTACAGCACTGGCAATTTCTTTTGCATCACCGAGCCGCCCCACAGGAACATTAGCTAAAATGCCTGCTTGCTGTTCATCTGTCAATGCTCGAGTCATATCGGTTTCTATGAAACCAGGTGAAACAACATTCACCGTAATACCGCGGGTAGCTACTTCACGTGCTAATGATTTACTAAAAGCGATAACACCTGCTTTAGCCGCTGCATAATTTGCCTGCCCAACATTACCTAATGTGCCAATCACTGAGCCAACAGAAATAATGCGACCATAACGTTTTTTCATCATTGAACGCATTATAGCTTTGGATAGACTAAAGATAGAAGTTAAGTTTGTATCAATAACTCTGTCCCACTCTTCTTTTTTCATTCGCAGCAATAGATTATCATTGGTAATACCTGCATTATTAACTAAAATATCAATTTCACCAAATTCTGCACGAATTTTAGATAGAGTACTATCAATAGATTCAGTGTCTGTCACATTCAAGACATAACCTTTACCTTTATCACCAAGATAGCTACTAATCGCCTCGGCACCTTCTTTGCTTGTAGCAGTACCAACTACTTTCGCACCACGTTCAGCCAGCAGTTCAGCTATTGATCGCCCGATACCACGACTTGCCCCAGTTACCAAGGCTATTTTTCCATCAAAACTCATGTTTTCCTCAATTATTTATCAACGCAGCGTTTAATGATGCCGTATCATTAATCGCTACCAAATTAATCGTACTCACAATGCGCTTAGTTAAACCAGTCAATACTTTACCTGGCCCTATTTCTAATAATTGCACGATCCCTTGCTCAGCCATGAATTCGATGGTTTCAACCCAGCGTACAGGATTATACAGCTGCCTGACTAAAGCCTGTCGAATACCCTCTACCGAATTTTCGATTTTAACATCGACATTATTTACAACAGCGATATTAGGCTTATTAAATACAACTTCTTCTAATGCTTGCGCTAATTTTTTTGCAGCAGGCTGCATCAATGCACAATGTGAAGGTACACTGACAGCCAACGGTAAAGTACGTTTTGCACCAGCAGCTTTACATAAGGCTGCCGCTCTCTCAACAGCACTTTTTTCACCGGCAATAACAACCTGACCTGGCGAATTAAAATTAACTGCAGAAACCACTTGGCCTTGTTCAGCTTGCTGACACGATGCTAATACTGATTCATTATCCAAACCAATAATTGCATACATAGCCCCCATCCCTGCCGGCACAGACTCTTGCATCAATTGCCCGCGTAGTTCTACCAATTTGACAGCGGATTTAAAATCGATGACATCGGCACAGACCAATGCAGAATATTCACCTAAACTATGGCCTGCCATTAGTGTAGGCATTTTGCCTTTTTTTTCCTGCCATACTCGAAAAATTGCCACAGATGCGGATAAAAGTGCTGGCTGTGTTTTCCAAGTTTTATTTAATTCTTCTTTTGAGCCACTTTGGACCAAATCCCATAAATCATATCCTAAGACATTAGAAGACTCAGCAAACGTTTCCTCTACTACTGCAAACTCTCTTGCTAGATCAGCTAACATGCCCTGAGATTGAGAACCTTGGCCAGGAAAGATCATTGCAAAATTAGACATTTTTATTTTCCTGTATAATTTAAAAACGGATCAGCGCTGAGCCCCAAGTAAAACCACCACCAAATGCTTCAAGCAATATCATTTGCCCTCGCTGTATGCGGCCATCTCTGACTGCTTCATCAAACGCTGTTGGTACTGATGCTGCTGAAGTATTACCGTGTCTATCCAGCGTAATAACGACTTTATCCATTGGCATAGCCAGCTTTTTTGCTGTTGCTTGAATAATCCGTAAATTAGCTTGATGCGGGACTAACCAATCCAATTTTGATTTATCTAGTACATTTTTTTCTAATGTTTCACC
The DNA here is from genome assembly GCF_001640365.1 of Candidatus Arsenophonus triatominarum. Classification (GTDB taxonomy): domain Bacteria; phylum Pseudomonadota; class Gammaproteobacteria; order Enterobacterales; family Enterobacteriaceae; genus Arsenophonus; species Arsenophonus triatominarum. Next base: position 83,133 of record NZ_LWMI01000016.1, read on the forward strand.
CACAACATTAGCTAATTCACTCACCGCGATCTTAAAAACCTCATTACCCGCCATTGTGACATAAGTTGGCTCTGAGCATTTACTATGTTCTTGATGGCGTAAAGTTAACCAATCACCATAATTACCATCGGCATGTAAATGGGTCGACAAAATTCCTGGCTCTGGTGAACCGCCGACAACGATTGCACCTGCTGCATCACCAAATAAAATAAGTGTACTACGATCATTCGGATCTAATACTCTAGATAATACATCAGAACCAATAACTAATGCCTTCTTCGCCATCCCTGTTCTAATAAACTGATCACTAATACTCAGTGCATAAGTGAAGCCAGCACATGCAGCAGCAACATCAAATGCGGCACAGTTTTTAATGCCTAATATTTGTTGGATTTGGCATGCCGCACTTGGAAAAGCATGGGTCGAAGAAGTCGTTGCTACAATGATTAAATCAATCTCATTAGCTGTGATGCCAGCCATTTCTAACGCTTTTTGCGCAGCATTAGCACCCATTGTAGATACATTATCTTCTTCTGTTGCGATGCGGCGTTCTTTAATTCCTGTTCGGGTAGTTATCCATTCATCAGAAGTATCTACCATTTTTTCTAAATCAGCATTCGTACGAATCTGTACAGGCAAATAGCTGCCAGTACCTAAGATTTTTGTATACATTTTGCTTTAATCACTCTTGGGTAGTAAGATATTCAAGCGAGTCGCAATTCTATCAGGAATTTGCTTTTCTACCGCTTGAATCGCCTGTTCAATTGCAGCTTTAAATGCTTTTTGGTTTGCCGCTCCATGACTTTTAATTACAATACCGTGTAATCCTAAAAGTGAAGCGCCATTATATTGATCAGGATCCAGGTGCCCAAAACGTTTTGAGATACGTTTCTGCAACCACGGTTTAATCAACTTCATCAGCCACGATGAGATCTTATTTTCTGTAGTTGAAGATTTTACTAAAGATAAAATAACGCGTATTACGCCTTCCATTGTTTTCAACGTTACATTACCTGCGAAGCCGTCACAAACGAATACATCAGCTTTACCCGTCAATAACTCATTACCTTCTAGATAACCAATATAATTAATAGAAGGTGTTGCTTTTAATATTGAGGCGGCTTCGCGGATATTATCTAAACCCTTATTTTCTTCTTCACCAATATTTAATAATGCTATTCGTGGATTGCTTATATTAGCAACCTCTTCGGCCATTACTGCTCCCATCACGGCAAATTGTACTAACATTTGACTATCGCAGTTAACATTAGCGCCCAAATCAAGTACAACGGTTTTACCATGTTCTTGATTTGGCAAAATCGTTGTCAACGCTGGCCTTTCAATACCATTTATTGTTTTCAATATGAGTTTTGCTAACCCCATAAGTACACCAGTATTTCCAGCACTAATACACGCTTGCGCCTGACCAGACTTCACTAATTCTAGAGAAATCCGCATTGACGAGCCTTTACTTTGCCTGATTGCTTGTAATGGCTTAATATCATTAGCAATAGCATATTCAGCAGGAATAATTTGCAAACGATCACGCAGCTCAGCACGCTGATCTGCAAGCAATGGGTTTAAAATTTCGGGAATACCGACCAGTAATAATCTTAACTGTGGGTTAGAAACGAGTGCCTGCAATGCAGCAGGCACAATAATGCGAGGACCATTATCCCCACACATCGCATCTAATGCTAAGGTTAAATTAGCCAAGGCATTAATCGTTTAATAATTAACACAACAACTATTTATTAATAACCTTGCGACCACGGTAATAGCCATCAGCAGTCACATGATGACGCAAATGGGTTTCACCAGAAGTTTTATCTACCGACACTTCGGCAGTTGTCAATGCATCATGTGAGCGACGCATACCACGTTTAGAACGAGTGGGTTTATTTTGTTGTACGGCCATTGACCTTACTCCTTATAGTACTTTATAGTACTTTTTTTAAACTAGCTAATACGGCAAAGGGATTTGGCTTTTCTGCCTCGTTAGGCAACTCACCAAAAACCATATCCGGGTCGGACACTTCACAGCGTTCAGAGTTATGAACAGGGATCCACCGGCAAAGAGAGGATTATTTCATCTTCTATCATTGCTAGCAAATCTATTTCACCAAATTGATCAATAATGATTGGCTCATACTCTTCAGGTAATAACGCAATTCTCTCATCATCAATGACAGGACTAAAACAATAACACGAGTTTCGCACAGGCATATAAAATTCCAGAAATGGCTTAAAAGCAATGGTTAATTTGCAAGTTACTAAAACGTATAAATTTGTTTAAATTACAATAAGTTGCTTTTAATTTATAAGATTTTGTCTATTTATATATTATGCTGAATTAAACTTAAAAATAGAGCGTTTTTTTATTGGTGCGAAACTCGTGCAATAAGTTACATGAATATTGTGGTTAAAATTTTTACCACAACGTTCACATTTTAACGTGACATCAACATCAGAATCGCCTTTTATGACAACTAAATGTTGCAAACGATAGCTCACTAGTTACATCGCTATCTAACTTACTACTGATTCTACGACACGCAAAACCTGTTTAGGTGAATAATATCCTAAATAATCCAATTTTTTTGTGCTGCGCGATGCGCATCAATCGTTAAGGGTAATTTTACCTTTTGTATAAGGCGCGCATATTATCTTTGTAATGAGACATAGTCAAAGGAAAAGGCTGCTTTTGCTTATTTTTCCACCAAATATTCGCTATTTAAGCTCTATTTAGTTTAAAATGTCTCACCTCATTTGGCTATGGATTTTAGATATTTTATGAAATCAATTGTATTGGCGTCAATGTCATCTTCACGCTATCAGCTACTACAAAAGTTAGGCTTACCTTTTATTGCCGATGCGCCTAATATAGATGAAACCCCATTAATCAATGAATCGGCTACTTTTCTCGTCACTCGCTTAGCCATTGAAAAAGCAAAATCATTAGTAACTAAATATCCTACACATTTAATAATAGGTGCAGATCAAGTCTGTATCCTGGAAAATCAAATAATAGGAAAACCACTAACTCATAGCAAAGCAACCAAGCAACTGAAGCAAGCCTCCGGCAAAAAAATTATCTTTTATACCGGACTCTGTTTATTTGATAGTGAAACCAGAAAATACAATGCTAGATGTGAACTTTTCACTGTTTATTTTCGCCATTTAACAGATACAGAAATTGAAAACTATCTAACAAAAGAACAGCCTTATCAATGCGCAGGGGCTTTTATGTCAGAAGGGTTAGGCATCACATTATTTGAAAAAGTTGTTGGACGGGATCCTAATACTTTAATCGGCTTACCTTTAATTAATTTAATTAATATGTTACGTGCTCACGGCATCAACCCTCTCAATTAACTATCTTACAACATACAAAAGCAAACCAGTTTATAATGCAAGCTGGTTTGCTAATTTGATTAGCGATGCATTATTGCTTACGTAATATTGCCAAACAGCTTTTAAGTTGTTGATCTAAAGGGGCGTTGAAAGTTAATTTTTCCCCACTGGCCGGATGGATAAACATTAATGAACTAGCATGTAAAAAAAGTCGTTTCAAACCGGTAATCGTTAACTGTTGATCAAAATCGCGATCACCATAACGGTTATCAAATGCTATAGGATGCTTTGCATATTGTGCATGTACTCTGATCTGATGTGTTCGCCCTGTTATTGGACTGGTTTTGACTAACGTAGCATTAGAAAAACGCTCTTTAATTTTAAAATGGGTTTCTGAATATTTACCATCGGCGCTGACTTTCACTATCCGTTCGCCACTTTGTAAAATATTTTTTAATAAAAGTGCCTGAATAACTTTAATATGCGACGGCCATTGCCCTTTCACTAACGCAACATACTGTTTTTGCATTTGTTTCAGACGTAACTGTTGGTGTAATAGCCTAAGAGCCGAACGTTTTTTCGCTATCAGTAAAACACCCGATGTTTCACGATCTAACCTATGGACAAGTTCCAAAAAACGTGCTTCAAGACGTAATGCGCGTAAAGCTTCAATAACACCAAAATTTACCCCACTGCCACCATGAACAGCCATACCGGAAGGTTTATTCAAAACCAGCAGATGCTCATCTTCGTAAAGTATATAATCAGTGAGTGCGGCTACCTTATCCAATTTAGCCGAAATAACATTCTGTTGTTTTTCTGCCAGCCGAACGGGTGGGATCCTGATTAAATCGCCTGCTTGAATTTTATATTCAGGTTTGATTCTACCGCTATTTATTCTTACTTCACCCTTGCGAATAATTCGGTAAATCATACTCTTAGGAACACCTTTTAAACGTGTCAATAAAAAATTATCAATACGTTGGCCTGCTTCATCGTTATCGATAATAACAAATTGGACCTGATTCTGTATTTTCATTATCTAATTATAACATTTTGTTAACATTTGAACTTGTTAAATATTGCGACCGAATATTATGATACCTTGTTTTAGCCTTTTTTTCTTAAACTTTGTCAATTCCGTTGTCAAATGCATTTTTTTCACATTTTTCCCTATAAAAACGCAATAAACAGCAAAAGTTATCTTGATATCTACCCATAAGCAATGGAATAATGTACAGTTGCCATAATGTTTATTAAAACAAGCGTTGGCGTAATTTGAGATCGATCTATTTTGATAACACATAAACGCAGCAATGGTGTAAGACGGTGTGTAAAATCAAAAAAATAAATTATTGAATTGTGAACAAAGGTTTACTGGATTAGCTAAACTGTACATTGAACGGATAAATTCAGCAACAGTACTAATTTAAGAATGCAGCATTTTATTTAAACGTAGCTTCACCGAAAAATTGCGTTTCAATACAACCGACAACCGCGAGGTTGACGATTTTGTAAAAGTCACGAAACCATCGGTCAACAGTAACCATTTTTAGTCGCAACTTTTTTGACTTAGTAGAATAATGAGTATTTATAATGAAAAGAATGTTAATTAACGCAACTCAACAAGAAGAGTTGCGCGTTGCTCTTGTTGATGGGCAACGCCTTTATGACTTAGATATTGAAAATCCCGGACACGAACAAAAAAAAGCAAATATTTACAAAGGCAAAATTACCCGTATAGAACCTAGTCTGGAAGCAGCATTTGTTGACTATGGATCAGAAAGGCACGGCTTTCTCCCGATTAAAGAAATTGCACGTGAATACTTCCCTAGCCATTATCAACCCCACGGTCGCCCAAACGTAAAGGATGTTTTAAAAGAAGGCCAGGAAGTTATTATCCAAGTTGATAAAGAAGAGCGAGGAAATAAAGGGGCGGCGCTAACGACTTTTATTAGTTTAGCTGGTAGCTATCTTGTTTTAATGCCAAATAACCCTCGCGCAGGTGGAATATCACGACGTATTGAGGGTGAAGATCGCACAGAACTGAAAGAGGCATTATCCTCATTAGAAATACCCGATGGTATGGGATTAATTGTCCGTACTGCTGGTGTAGGTAAATCAGCGGAAGCGCTACAGCAAGATCTACAATATCGTCTTAAACACTGGCAAGCCATAAAAAAAGCAGCGGAAAACCGATCAGCGCCTTTCCTTATTCATCAAGAAAGTAACGTCATTGTGCGGGCGTTTCGTGATTACCTGCGCCCTGATATTGGTGAAATCCTGATTGATAATGCGAAAATTGTCGAAATGGCTCGTCATCATATTGAAGCGATTGGTCGTGGTGATTTTGCAAGTAAAATCAAATATTACAGTGGAGATGTTCCACTCTTTAGCCACTATCAAATCGAATCACAGATCGAGTCGGCTTTTCAACGTGAGGTTCGTTTACCGTCGGGTGGTGCATTGGTTATCGATACCACTGAGGCATTAACTGCTATCGATATCAATTCATCACGTTCAACCCGTGGTGGCGATATTGAAGAAACCGCATTCAACACCAATTTAGAAGCTGCTGATGAAATTGCCCGTCAATTACGGTTACGGGATTTAGGTGGACTGATTGTTATCGATTTTATTGATATGACACCCGTCCGCCATCAGCGTGAAGTTGAAAATCGTCTGCATGAAACCGTACGCCAAGACAGAGCACGTATCCAAATCGCTCGGATATCACGATTTGGTCTACTTGAAATGTCACGCCAACGTTTAAGTCCGTCACTTGGTGAATCCAGCCATCACGTTTGCCCTCGTTGTAGCGGCACAGGAACAATCCGTGATAATGAATCACTTTCACTCTCTATTTTACGTTTGATCGAAGAAGAAGCATTAAAAGAAAATACCCATGAAGTACATGCTATTGTACCGGTACCAATTGCTTCTTATCTATTGAATGAAAAACGCCAGTCTGTCAATGAAATTGAACGTCGGCAACACAATATACGTGTCATTATTGTTCCTAACGATCAGATGCAATCACCGCATTTTAATGTGATCCGCATTCGTAAGGGTGAAGAAGTTTCAGCATTAAGTTACTATCTCGCGCAATATCACGAAGCTGAAACCAATAATCTAATAGATGATGCTGCCAGTGAGAAAAAGTTACCTGAACAACCGGCTATTTCTACTTTTGCTCTACAATCTCAAGCAGATACAAAAAATGCAGGGGTTGCTAAGAGCAAATCAAGTAAACAGAGTAAATTAACCAACAAGCAAACTTCGACAAGTATGTTTAATAGAATTACCTCATTCTTGAAAAAATTATTTACCGAATCACCGCAACCAATTGAAAAAGCAAAAAAAAAATCGAAAAGTGGTAATGATAAGCGACGTAATAGTGAGCGGCGTAATAATCGTCGGCCAACTCAACGCCGTGAACAGAATGACAATATCGATAACCGTCAAAATCGTGGACATACCGATGAGCCACAATCGCGTAAGAGCCGTAATCAGAAAAATCATTTTAATGATACTCAAGAGAGCGCAGCACGTGAAACTCAACAGCAGCGTCGCGAACAGCGAGCTGAACGTCGTCGTCAGGAAGAAAAACGCCTGCTGCAACTTGAAATTACAACACAACCACTTGACAAGAAAGAGGCTGAAACGGAAAGAACGGTCGTTACCTCTCCTCGCCGTCAACAGCGTCAACTAGTTCAATCTATACGGGTTGCAAATAGTGCGACTGAGCAGCAAAAACTATCTATTGATAAAGAATATCAGGATATTCAGTTGCCTATTGCCAATAGCGCAGATGATGAGCCTGGTTTGTTAACTGCCAAACCAATTCTGCCAGCGGAGCAAAAAACCTATATGCCGCATGTCACCGAACAGGTTGAATCTCAAGAAGCAGCTACCAATTATGCTAATGAACGACAAGAAACGATCATTCCGCGGCGATCAAGACGATCGCCTCGCCACCTACGCGTTAGCGGGCAACGCCGTCGTCGTTATCGTGATGAAAATCAAAGCAAATCATTAGTACCATTAAAAATGGCCGTTGCTTCGCCTGAATTATCTTCAGGTAAAGTCTGGATCCAATACCCGATTAAGTTAAATGAATTGAACGAAATGTCATCAAATAGTAAAAATATGATGACATTTAATGAAAAAACAGCATCTTCTGCCAATCCAATTAACTGTAATGACATCATTGATAAAGTTGAAGCAGAAGAAAAAACAGTGCCAATTAGTGAAGCGGCTCAATCAACGATGGAAAAAAGCTTACTGCCCTCTGCCGAAGTATTGCTTATTCCCATAAAGACTCAAGGTACTGAACAAAACGAAAAAGCTTGTCAACCACTTATTGAAGCCAAAGTAATGCCTGAAAACAACACTAATGTGGTTGTAGAAACGCTAGTAGATAGTGGGGCAACCGATCAGCTACAAAATGGGCAATCGGTTAATTATGAACTTTTCATAGCCAATGAGATTAAAAAGGATGAATATTCAGTCGATGAAATCAATCAGGAAAAAACAACAGACTCATCGGATGAAAATTATAGCCATGTTCAGCCAAATATATCTTCTGTGACCGATGTCATTGCAAAAAAGGCAAATCATCGAAAAGAAGAAACTGCTGCGATAAAATTAGTAAAAAAAATAGGCTATTCCCATGCGCCGACCACAAAAGCACCGGCGCCAGAAATTATTGAAAGCGGTTTGGAAATTAAAGCTTACGTACGACCTGCGATAACTTTCCATGGTAAAAATGGTGCCGGTGGTCATGTTGCCACAAATATGGCCACATCCAATATGTTTAAACCCAAATAATAACCAATAAAAAATGCCCTAGTTTGGGCATTTTTTTATTCTGAATTTTAACTAAAACTCACTTATTCGCGTTTAATATCAGAGTACTTTTAGTAAAATATGTATTCTTTATTATTAAATCAGGAATAAATATGTCTCAATGGATTGTTTTTGGCGCAGGTAAAGGAATTGGTTATCATCTTGTATAATATGGTCTTCGGCAAGGTCATCAAGTCATCGCTTTTATTAGTAATGCAAAATATAAAACACGACTAACACAAATAGGCGCGCAAGTTATTGAAGGAGATGCTTGCCAATATAACGACATAAAAAATACATTGGCTGATATTTCTAATAACAGCATCATTATATTTAGTACTATAGGCGGTAAGAGCTCTGATCTAACTGGTAATCTTAATATTATTAAATCGGCCGAAACGTTAAATATTCGACGCTTATTATTGGTGACCTCTGTTGGGCTCCGGTGATGGTTGGAAATATCTCTCATCTAAAGCTATAGCTAGGCGACTTAATTTTGATTACAGCATATGTATTAAAAACAGGTCATCGATAGTGCATCCTGTTTCCATCTTTTTACGTTTAGCTTGAGACCATTTATGTTCTATAGGATTTAAATCTGGTGAATACACAGGCAAATATTCTATCTGGTGTCCTGCGTTTATAATTGCCTGTTCAATATTCTTACCTTTGTGAAAGCTAGCGTTGTCCATAAAAATAACAGAATTTTCAGGAAGTTCTGGGAGCAATATTTTTGTGATCCAAACATAAAAAACATCACGATTAATATTGCAATCAAATAATCCGATAGCAAAAAGGGTTGTTCCCAATAAAGCGCCAATAACATTTGTTCTTCCCTTAGCACCCCAGTTTTTCAGGCCAAAACAACGGTGACCTTTTGGGGAATAGCCGTGAGTTCGTGGAGTGTCATGTGAAAAACCACTTTCATCAATAAAAACAACAGATTTATCTTTTTTTTCATACTGTTGTCTTTTTTGCTGATGTGCCAGCCTGTCGCTTTCGTTGGTTTTTGGATGGAATAGAGTTTTTTTTATAGGTTAATCCCAGCTTTTTAAGGGATTGCCAAATAGTCTTTTTACAAACACCGAATCGCTCTGCCCGTTCCTTTTGGTAAGCATCTGGATACTGTTCCACATCTTTTGCTAAAGCATTTTTATCGAGCTTCCTCTTACGTGGCGTTGAATTTTTTGGCTCTGGTCGTTTAAGCCAACGTACTAAAGACGCTTTTCCAATACGGAATTGTTTCGCAGTTTCTCGAATTGTTAAACCTTCGGCTTTCCTTACAGATATTACTTTACGTCGAAAATCAATTGTATAACTCATAACACACCTTGTAATCAAAATTAAGTCGCCTAGCTATAAAACGCTATTTGGTCTGTCAATTCGCCATAAATCAATGGTTGAGTGCTACCTAAAAACCAGTTCATTATATTACACTATCCTTCGGTCTGGTGGACTGCTTAATTTACCTGCTACCGGCAATCACCAACGTATTCAACTCCCTCAACTAGGATTAGTTACTCGGCAAGATATTGCCATAGAGCTATCAAATATTGCTGAAAATAAGCTAACTTACCAACAAACCTATACGGTAATAGATCCAAATTTGGGTTTTAATATGAAATTAACTATTAATAAAATCCCTGTAATAAAAAAGTGTTACAGGGAATTCATAAGTCTAAGCAAATTCTATTAGCCGTTAGTATCAGACGTGGTTTTCAATTTTTGTGATAACTCCCTACGTTCTTTTGATAATTCTGCGTTCTTGATATTATAATCATCGATCCGATCTTCATAATCACTACGCATATTAGCAATTATTGCTCTGATCTCTTCAATGGTCATGCCTTCTTTAATATATTCACTTAAGTTGTCCAACAGCAAAACTCGTTTCTGATTATCACGAATTTTTTTTTCATTATCCGCTAATTCACGTTTGATCTTATTTTTACGACGAAACATACGTACAAACTCCAGTACATTTTGGAATGACTGCTTATTTTTACTTGTCATTTCTATACCTTTCAATAAAACATATGCATTATGAATAATAAACTACACGATACGGCGATTAACTTAATGACACAAGCCAATTTCTAAGATTTCTACTCTGTTTTATTATCTTTACGCTGATAATGACACTTTTGGTCTGTCTTTATTAATTTTGTGTTATTAATAACCTAAATTTAGTTAAACAAAAAATGATAAATAAGTGAAATTTTCAAAGTTAACACTAATACCATGATAATTCATTGCATAATAATGATATTCAGCTTAAGTATTCATTAACGGCGTATTATTGCGATTGCGGATAATTTAAAATACAAAATTCATTTCTGCTGGACTCATCAATGAGTCATTAAAAATAAGTTAACGCAGAGAGTAAAAAACATTCATTGTCAGATTAGAATATTTTAATATTATTAAACAACATATTGCGCTACATAAAATTGGGAAAATATTTTGGCCAATAAGCAAAAATCCTCATTTCTGTTTCACGATTATGAAACATTTGGGCAGCATCCTGCTCTCGATCGACCAGCACAATTTGCTAGCATCAGAACCGACTCAAATTTTAATATTATCGAAGAGCCACAAATTTTTTACTGTGCCCCTGCCGATGACTATCTCCCTCAACCTCAAGCCGTAATGATCACGGGTATTACGCCCCAATATGCAATAGCTCATGGCATAAATGAAGCTGAATTTGCTAGACGTATTCATGGAATATTTAGCGTAGCCAATAGTTGTATTGTCGGTTACAACAATATTCGATTTGATGATGAAGTCACTCGTCATATTTTCTACCGTAATTTTTATGATCCTTATGCTTATAGCTGGCAGCAAGGTAATTCACGTTGGGATTTACTTGATGTGTTACGCGCTTGCTATGCGTTACGACCTGATGGCATTAACTGGCCTAGCAATGATGAAGGACTACCTAGTTTCAAATTAGAACATCTGACCACTGCAAACGGTATCGAGCATGCAAATGCTCATGATGCAATGGCCGACGTTTTTGCTACTATCGAAATGGCAAAATTAATTAAGCAAGCACAGCCAAGGATGTTCGATTACTTCTTTCAATTAAGAAATAAAAATGAAATTCGCCAATTGATTGATATTATTGCCATAACCCCTTTAGTGCATGTTTCCGGCATGTTGGGCGCAATACGAGCCAATACCAGTCTAATTGCACCACTGGCCTGGCATCCCGAAAACCGTAATGCAATTATTGCCTGTGATCTTGCAGCAGATATTAGCCCACTGTTAACATTAGATAGTGATACTCTAAGGCAACGTTTATACACACCCAAAGCAGAGTTAGCCGGTGAATTAGCCATTCCTATTAAACTGATACATATTAATAAATGTCCAATCCTGGCACCGGCCAACACACTGCGAGCAGCAGATGCACAACGCATAACACTAGATCTCGATGTCTGTCTGAATAATTTAGCCATATTGCGACAACATAGTGAAGTGCGGGATAAAGTTATTCAACTTTTTACCGAACCGCAACCCTTTCCTGAAGCAACTGATGTAGATACTAAGCTTTATGCCGATTTTTTTGGTGATAATGATCGTTCAACAATGGCCATTATCCGTCAAACTTTACCGCAAAATTTACCCGCATTGGATCTCAAATTTGACGATCCGCGCATGAAGCAACTATTTTTTCGTTACCGTGCCAGGAACTATCCGGCCACACTGACAGAACAAGAACAGCTTGCCTGGTTACATCACCGACGCGATAGATTGACCAGCGAGAAAATAACCGAATATCTGCAAACTATCGAGCAATTATTTATTGAACATCAAGAAGATAAAAAGAAGTGCCTGCAACTAAAAGCACTGGTAGATTATGCCAATCAGATAGCCAGTTAATTTGGTTTCGCCATACTATATACAAAAACGGGTTAGCTAATATAACCTGAGTTCGGGATAAGAAATAAAGTGAAAGTCTTGCTATTCAAATAGTTGAATGCGCATATTTCGTTAAAATACTCTAACAATCTGGTTAAAGCGTAGAGCATTGTTAAACAATGATGAAAAATCTTACTGAACTTTATTGCCTGATGGATGATTTTTGTAAAGACTTCGAGCCAAAAATGCATGAAATTTTGCTGAATAACGGTAGTAAGCGTCGTAGACGGTCTACTCAGCTTTCATTGGCTGAAATGATGACACTGGTTGTTTTTTGTTTCATCAACTCCGATTCAGACAATTCAAGGTATTTTATCTCTATTATGTCCGTTTATATCTCAGGAAGGAATTTCCTAACTTGCCATCATATTCACGCTGCGTAGAGTTATAGCTAGGCGACTTAATTTTGATTACAAGGTGTGTTATGAGTTATACAATTGATTTTCGACGTAAAGTAATATCTGTAAGGAAAGCCGAAGGTTTAACAATTCGAGAAACTGCGAAACAATTCCGTATTGGAAAAGCGTCTTTAGTACGTTGGCTTAAACGACCAGAGCCAAAAAATTCAACGCCACGTAAGAGGAAGCTCGATAAAAATGCTTTAGCAAAAGATGTGGAACAGTATCCAGATGCTTACCAAAAGGAACGGGCAGAGCGATTCGGTGTTTGTAAAAAGACTATTTGGCAATCCCTTAAAAAGCTGGGATTAACCTATAAAAAAAACTCTATTCCATCCAAAAACCAACGAAAGCGACAGGCTGGCACATCAGCAAAAAAGACAACAGTATGAAAAAAAAGATAAATCTGTTGTTTTTATTGATGAAAGTGGTTTTTCACATGACACTCCACGAACTCACGGCTATTCCCCAAAAGGTCACCGTTGTTTTGGCCTGAAAAACTGGGGTGCTAAGGGAAGAACAAATGTTATTGGCGCTTTATTGGGAACAACCCTTTTTGCTATCGGATTATTTGATTGCAATATTAACCGTGATGTTTTTTATGTTTGGATCACAAAAATATTGCTCCCAGAACTTCCTGAAAATTCTGTTATTTTTATGGACAACGCTAGCTTTCACAAAGGTAAGAATATTGAACAGGCAATTATAAACGCAGGACACCAGATAGAATATTTGCCTGTGTATTCACCAGATTTAAATCCTATAGAACATAAATGGTCTCAAGCTAAACGTAAAAAGATGGAAACAGGATGCACTATCGATGACCTGTTTTTAATACATATGCTGTAATCAAAATTAAGTCGCCTAGCTATACTTCCGCGTAGTGCCTTAGCTTTAACGGCACTGTTTGAGTCAATTAAGGGAAAGTGCACGGGTCTGTCGGTTGCCGATTCTACTCCGATAGCTGTGTGTGATAACTTACGGATCCGCCGGCATAAAGTCTTCGATGGGATAGCTGAACGAGGAAAAACCTCAACAGGTTGGTTCTTTGGTTTCAAACTTCATGTAATTATCAATCACTTGGGGGAAATACTCAATTTTCGACTTACACCAGGAAACACAGATGATCGGAAACCATTACCTGAGCTGATAAAAGATCTTTCTGGTTGTTTGTATGCGGATAAAGGGTATTTATCGGCTTCACTGAAACAGCAACTGAAAACAATGGGAATTAACCTTATCACGAATTTCGCACAGGAATATAAAATTCCAGAAAAGGCTTAAAAGCAATGGTTAATTTGCAAGTTACTAAAACGTATAAATTTGTTTAAATTACAATAAGTTGCTTTTAATTTATAAGATTTTGTCTATTTATATATTATGCTGAATTAAACTTAAAAATAGAGCGTTTTTTTATTGGTGCGAAACTCGTGGCTTATAACGAATATCAAGAAGAAAATGAAGCCTGTTGAACAGACTTGTTTCGACAAAGCCATCTTGCGTCATCGTTCTGTCATTGTGTAGTGGCCAATTTTAGTTGACCACTACACTCTAGAAAAGAAAGCGCAAGATGATGAAGCCTGTGGTGAGATTGAAACAGCGCAGGTTATCTGGGTTCACAAGATACTTTTTATGTCGGTCATTTAAAAGGCGTTGGTCGTGTTTACCAACAAACTTACATTGATACTTACAGTAAAGTCGTTCATTGTAAGCTTTACACAACAAAAAGCGCGATAACGGCGGCAGATTTATTAAATGACAAGGTTCTCCCTTTTTATTCCCAGCATGGGTTACCGGTGTTACGTATACTGACGGACAGAGGCAGTGAGTATTGTGGTAAAGTTGAACATCACGATTATCAACTTTATCTCGCTATCAATAAGCCTGTTGCTCAATAGCAAAATTAATTATGACTTACAAAAAAACCAGCCGATGATGATAAAATCATCAATTTTTGCATTAAAAATAACCTATGTAAGATTAAAAAATAAACTATTTTTGTATTTTTTAGATGTATCTAACTTGTTTTTATTTTAAGCAACTTTATTTCACTATTGAGCAACATGCTTAATGATATTGATCATACAAAAACTAAAGCTCGTTCACCTCAAACTAATGGGATTTGTGAACGCTTTCATAAAACTGTATTACAAGAGTTCTATCAGGTGGCTTTTCGTAAGAAAATCTATAGGGCTTTAGATGAATTACAAGCTGATTTAGATAAATGGTTAGCGGAATATAATAACCAACGCACTCATCAAGGAAAAATGTGTTGCGGTCGAACGCCTATGGCAACTTTACGCGATGGAAAACAACTTTGGAGAGAAAAAGATTTAAATCAAATTTAACCTGACAGGTACTGTATAAATAACCGGTAACTGTCAGATCAAGTCTGAGCTACTACAAATAATACAGCAACCATGACCAATCGGCACAGGTGCAAAAATAGATAATTGCGCCATAATAGCATTCCTCACTACGGTAGTCTGCTTTGGTTTGACTACACGTTTTTTCTAACAGTTGTATCAACTCCGGCCAGGTTTCCAGCCTCATATAAACACGAGTTTCGCACAAACCTAATTTGGGTATACTAATAAACCCCTGATCTGCTCAGCAATAGCATTTTTGATTACATGCCAATTTTGTTGATAAAGAGTTATTTTTTCAGATATACGGCGTTTATGTTGTTCAAACCACGCAGAAATTGCGAGAAAAATATGATTTCTTTGCGCCCGATTCGTGCGAGCTTGACAGCGTTCAATACCACAATTTTGTTTAACTTCTCGATGATAAACTTCAACAGACCAACGGGCATCCATGATAGATTTGACGTATTCACGGGTGGGATTCTCTTTGTTTGTTACTAAGTAATCAATACGGCCGTTTTTGGCTATAAATTTGAAAACTGTCACCCAACCATAACCTCGTAAGTGTATTAAGGTTCCTTCTTCTGAGATTTCTAACTTGTTCAATTGCATATTAACCTGAGTTCGGGATAAGCATTATCAATTATGCTTGAAGATATGTTCCTGCCACCAGTATCTTTAGTTTAGATGGAATTAAACAATATGCAACCAGCCCGGCTAATAAATTCACTACAAAGTTAGCAGGAGAGCGGTGCCGCGTATGCGCTATCTGACAAAGATTTTTTAACTCATCAAATACCGTTTCAATGGCAGAACGATGACGCAAGATGACTTTGTCGAAACAAGTCTGTTCAACAGGCTTCATTTTCTCCTTGATATTCGTTATAAGGTTAATTCCCATTGTTTTCAGTTGCTGTTTCAGTGAAGCCGATAAATACCCTTTATCCGCATACAAACAACCAGAAAGATCTTTTATCAGCTCAGGTAATGGTTTCCGATCATCTGTGTTTCCTGGTGTAAATCGAAAACTGAGTATTTCCCCCAAGTGATTGATAATTACATGAAGTTTGAAACCAAAGAACCAACCTGTTGAGGTTTTTCCTCGTTCAGCTATCCCATCGAAGACTTTATGCCGGCGGATCCGTAAGTTATCACACACAGCTATCGGAGTAGAATCGGCAACCGACAGACCCGTGCACTTTCCCTTAATTGACTCAAACAGTGCCGTTAAAGCTAAGGCACTACGCGGAAGTAACTCTACGCAGCGTGAATATGATGGCAAGTTAGGAAATTCCTTCCTGAGATATAAACGGACATAATAGAGATAAAATACCTTGAATTGTCTGAATCGGAGTTGATGAAACAAAACAACCAGTGTCATCATTTCAGCCAATGAAAGCTGCGAGGGTGTTCATAATTCTGTGTCAGGGGATTTTATATTTTGATTATACCATCTAGGCGCCCTTTAAAATAGATGGACAATTGAGCAATGGTTAACGCCCAGTTACTAATCGGCATAGTCCATTTGTTGGATACCTGATTGATGCCAATATAAAGTAATTTTAATAAGCTGTTTTCATTAGGAAAAGCCCCTTTGGTTTTAGTTAATGTCCTAAACTGCCGATGAACCGCCTCTACTGCATTGGTCGTATAAATGGGTTTTCTAATGGCTTTAGGGTATCGAAAATAAGCACTGAGCAACTCCCATTTACTTCGCCAGGATTCTAGCACTATCGGGTATTTTTCACCCCATTTCGTTTCCAGTTCATCAAGGGCAAGCCCAGCAGCCGCTTTAGTATCTGCACGATAAACCGGCTTTAAATCAGCCATAAAGGCTTTTTGGTCTTTACTGGCAATATAACGTAAGCTATTGCGAATTTGATGAACTACGCATAGCTGAACTTCTGTCTGCGGGAAAATACTGGCTATCGCTTCTGGAAACCCTTTTAATCCGTCAACACAAGCGATTAAAATATCTTGTATACCACGGTTATGTAAGTCAGTCAGAACGCTCAGCCAATGATGTGCTCCTTCTGTTTCAGACATATAGAGTCCTAACAATTCCTTATGCCCATCGGTGGTTAGTCCAAGTACTGTGTAGATTGCTTTATTGATATAGTGACCATCATGTTTTATCTTGTAATGAATGGCATCGAGCCAGACAAAAGGATAGAGCGCCTCCAGAGGGCGTTGTTGCCAGGCTTTTAATTCAGGGAGTAATTTGTCAGTAATATGCGTAATAGCTCCATCTGATATTTCCAGTCCATATAATTCTGCAACATGTTTTTGAATATCACGATAACTCATGCCTAATGCAAATAACGATAGGATTTTGTTATCAATATCCTCTGATAATTTTGTCTGATTTTTCTTAATGAGCTGAGGCTCAAAAGCACCTGACCTGTCTCTGGGCGTTTTCAGTTCAAATTGACCTGATGTCGATTTAACCGTTTTTCGAGTATAGCCATTTTTACGCGTATCGATTGACGTTGTCGATAGGTAGTGTTCTATTTCTGCCTGCAGGGCAGCTTCGGTCAGCTGTTTTATGAGTGGTGTGAGTATTCCATCCGTACCGAGTAAATTTTTACCTGATTGTAATTGCTTCAACGCTTCATCAAAATTAAATGATTGATTTCTCATATGTCATACCTCTTTTTTTTGAGTTTAAGATATGACACAGATTTTTGAACACTACCGGATTATAGCTAGGCGACTTAATTTTGATTACAGCATATGTATTAAAAACAGGTCATCGATAGTGCATCCTGTTTCCATCTTTTTACGTTTAGCTTGAGACCATTTATGTTCTATAGGATTTAAATCTGGTGAATACACAGGCAAATATTCTATCTGGTGTCCTGCGTTTATAATTGCCTGTTCAATATTCTTACCTTTGTGAAAGCTAGCGTTGTCCATAAAAATAACAGAATTTTCAGGAAGTTCTGGGAGCAATATTTTTGTGATCCAAACATAAAAAACATCACGATTAATATTGCAATCAAATAATCCGATAGCAAAAAGGGTTGTTCCCAATAAAGCGCCAATAACATTTGTTCTTCCCTTAGCACCCCAGTTTTTCAGGCCAAAACAACGGTGACCTTTTGGGGAATAGCCGTGAGTTCGTGGAGTGTCATGTGAAAAACCACTTTCATCAATAAAAACAACAGATTTATCTTTTTTTTCATACTGTTGTCTTTTTTGCTGATGTGCCAGCCTGTCGCTTTCGTTGGTTTTTGGATGGAATAGAGTTTTTTTTATAGGTTAATCCCAGCTTTTTAAGGGATTGCCAAATAGTCTTTTTACAAACACCGAATCGCTCTGCCCGTTCCTTTTGGTAAGCATCTGGATACTGTTCCACATCTTTTGCTAAAGCATTTTTATCGAGCTTCCTCTTACGTGGCGTTGAATTTTTTGGCTCTGGTCGTTTAAGCCAACGTACTAAAGACGCTTTTCCAATACGGAATTGTTTCGCAGTTTCTCGAATTGTTAAACCTTCGGCTTTCCTTACAGATATTACTTTACGTCGAAAATCAATTGTATAACTCATAACACACCTTGTAATCAAAATTAAGTCGCCTAGCTATATTATCTATTTAATAAAGAAATAAATTTCATTAGTGTTGTATCGTTATTTAAATACTTTATTAATATGAACTTAATGTGATTTCTTATCTTTTACTTCGATAATAATCACAATTTAGATAGGCTCAATTCATGAGCCAATCAATTTATTAATTATTTCATTTTTATCTTTCATTACTGCTTATTTTAGCTAATTATCTGATATATGGCTTTTTTATAAAGAATTAAATGAAATAATACAGTTTTACTATTGAAAGATAATATGCTTTGTTGATTTTTAACAGATTTTATTTTTTAAGCTAAATTTTTATATTAGAATAACAAAAATTTATAATATTTATATGATGTAAAATACCAGGGCAAGTATAAAATAGCTTGATAAGTTAGTATTTTAAGTTATTTTTTATTTAAATAGAAAAATAATATAATTAATTACAATATAGGGTTTTTAGTGGGTAATTTAAAGTTATCTGTCATTCATCGTTTGCCACAAAATTATCGATAGTTAACAGGGCATACAGATGAAAAAATCGAGCTAATGCCTGATAATATATCCAGCTCTGAGTCTAATATATTAATGGGCTTTTAAGGTACTTTGCTGTGATATTAGCGATAATTTGGCGGTATTAAAGTATTTAAGTTTAGCTTTAGATGAAATACAAATTGCTAATGATTTGCTTGAATGGCAAGGTCAAGTTTGCCTTTTTATTCGTTATGAAGATGAAAGTTTAGCGATTTGTCATTTTAAAACAGTGGGTGTTGCTATTGCGGAATCAATAACGCTACTATCTCGTTATTATTCTCATTAAATATTAATACGTATCAATGATTCGACGAGCTGCATAATAACGTTTACTCCAGTAATCATCATTTATTGCAGAAACTGTTACACCGCTACTTGTTGAGGCATGGATAAATTTATCATTACCAATATAAATACCGACATGCCGATTAGTTGGGCCAGTTCTAAAAAAAACCAGATCGCCAGGGCGTAAATTTTGTTGCCTGACCCAGTGGCCGGTATATTGTTGTTCATCTGTTGAGCGAGGTAAATCAACACCAAACTGCTCACTAAACATACGTTGGGTAAAGGCTGAACAGTCAATACCTTTCTTTGTTGTACCACCAAAACGGTAAGCAACACCTCTCCAGTTTGCATACTGCTCTAATATTTTTGTTTTAATTTCTACATTGCGTACTAATTGTTCAAACTCGGCTTGTGATACCTGATAAAGTGAGTTAGATTGTGTTTTATATAGCGGTGAATTTGGTGAATTACAAGCGGATAGTAATAAAGTAATGATTAGTGCCGGAATAGGCTTCATACAGTATCTCAGTAACGGTTGAAGTTTGACCATTATTGATTTATCCCTTGTTATCTTTATGTGGATATTCGATATAATGTAAATTTGACGATATTTTATTTTGTTAGCTAAAGGTTAAAATATCATCACTATTGTTCGTTATATAAATGTATATGACTGAGTACCTATTTCAAATACATTGATATGTTAAAACATAAACAGTTTATACAAGTAAATAAAAAATGGCGAGTTTTCTTGTATTAATTTACAAAAAATCAAAATTTTTTGATTAAATAACTAGTGTCGATGTAAATAAGCTTATTGAATAAAAGGTTTAATATTTTGGTTAAGTATACTATTTAAAAAATCAGTGTATTGGTGATTAGCAATTAAAATTAGCTAATTAATAAAAAATTATGCTAAATTTGTTAGCAATATTTTATTAATTGATTGTTGGTTTTTTGTTAAATTTTAATAAAATTTAGTCTGTTTTTCAGTAGCAGAAAATTATTCAATTTTGTATAAATATAGAAATTGTTATTTTAAAATTTTTCTCCAACATGTTATTTTTACTTTACTAAATTATTTTTGACTTTATCAGTCAGATATTTGTGATATTTATTATAATAAAGTTATATTAAACAAATAGTCGTGATGACGATAGAGCCATAAATTTAAATAGCGATTAAATTAAAATGATTAGTAAAGAACAAAATATTTTAATAAAGATGAGTAATGAGTTGTTATATTTAAACGATAAAATAGTCAATTTAATATCACATAGAAACTATCTTATGTGGAATTTTGCGGTTAGCTATATTTCATGATTCAACAAGATATTGAGTTATAGTAGTAAATGTTATTTTAATAAATCATTAGCAATTTCGCAGTAATTATTTAATAAAAATATTTAATAGTAATTTTATTTATTGACCAGGATTAAATTTTTTATGATTTTATATAAAAAATATGGCAATGCCCAGCCTAAGATACCCTATTATTTAAATAATAATTTTTTTATATCTCTACTGGTATTAACTTTATCATCTCAAGTTTATAGTGAATCAGATACTGGCGGTGTAATTCATTTTTATGGCGCTATTATTGTACCTGCCTGTCAAAAAATATTGTAAATGATAATATGCTAGAAACGAATTGTTGGGATAATGCTGGAAAAATGGCAACCCAGAAAATAAGCATGGATTTATTAACCAATCAGCGACAAAAATCAGTAATTAAATATGGTAAAACCCGTTTTTTGTGGATTAATAAAAAAAAAGCAGGGTATGTTGGAAATTATCTATCATTGATTTTATTTTTAAGTTAGTCACTTTTATTTTTTTAATATAACTGCTCTCTAAGTAAGAGCAGCTATTGTTTAATTTTTGTCGATTTTAGTCACAACGGCCCATATAATGGCGTTCTGCAATGTGAATGCGAATTTTTTCGCCGATTGATAAGTATTCTGGAACTTGTATTATTAGCCCTGTTGCCATCATAGCTGGTTTTGTTCTTGCATTGGCTGATGCTCCTTTGATACTCGGTGCTGTCTCTACAATTACCATATCGACAGTTTGCGGAAGTTCTAACGCGATAGCCTGGTTATTCATTACTAAAACTTGTAGTCCAGGTGTTCCTGAGGTAGTAAAGAATAAAAGCTCTTCTTCTATATCTGTTTTATTGAAACTATAGGGAGTAAAATCTTCATTATCCATGAATACATATTCATCAGCCTCAACATAAGAAAAACTTACTGCCCGATGAGTTAAATGGATTACTTCTAGATTGTCATCGCCCTTAAAACGCTCTTCAATCTTTTGTCCGGTTTTAATATCAGTAAAGCGCATTTTATAGAGTGTGCTAGCGCCTCGTGCACTTGGTGTCTGAATATCAATATCTTTTACTAATAGCAACTACCATTTAAGCTTACCGCATAGCCTCGTTTTATTTCATTGGCTCTAGCCATATGAGTTCCTTTCATTAAGTAATTATAATCCCAATTTTATAATAAAATTACCGGCAATTAGAATACAAAGTGAAGCTTACTAAGAATTTGCCTCATGACAACTATAGCTAGGCGACTTAATTTTGATTACAGCATATGTATTAAAAACAGGTCATCGATAGTGCATCCTGTTTCCATCTTTTTACGTTTAGCTTGAGACCATTTATGTTCTATAGGATTTAAATCTGGTGAATACACAGGCAAATATTCTATCTGGTGTCCTGCGTTTATAATTGCCTGTTCAATATTCTTACCTTTGTGAAAGCTAGCGTTGTCCATAAAAATAACAGAATTTTCAGGAAGTTCTGGGAGCAATATTTTTGTGATCCAAACATAAAAAACATCACGATTAATATTGCAATCAAATAATCCGATAGCAAAAAGGGTTGTTCCCAATAAAGCGCCAATAACATTTGTTCTTCCCTTAGCACCCCAGTTTTTCAGGCCAAAACAACGGTGACCTTTTGGGGAATAGCCGTGAGTTCGTGGAGTGTCATGTGAAAAACCACTTTCATCAATAAAAACAACAGATTTATCTTTTTTTTCATACTGTTGTCTTTTTTGCTGATGTGCCAGCCTGTCGCTTTCGTTGGTTTTTGGATGGAATAGAGTTTTTTTTATAGGTTAATCCCAGCTTTTTAAGGGATTGCCAAATAGTCTTTTTACAAACACCGAATCGCTCTGCCCGTTCCTTTTGGTAAGCATCTGGATACTGTTCCACATCTTTTGCTAAAGCATTTTTATCGAGCTTCCTCTTACGTGGCGTTGAATTTTTTGGCTCTGGTCGTTTAAGCCAACGTACTAAAGACGCTTTTCCAATACGGAATTGTTTCGCAGTTTCTCGAATTGTTAAACCTTCGGCTTTCCTTACAGATATTACTTTACGTCGAAAATCAATTGTATAACTCATAACACACCTTGTAATCAAAATTAAGTCGCCTAGCTATATCAGCACGAAGTATGAGGCGTTGAAATCAATCTTGGCAATGGAAGCACTACTTATAAACAGGCAAAATATTGAATAGCGCTAATATATGGATAACTGCGTTAATCAAGCCAAATAATATAACAAAATAAATTAATAGATTACCGCCAAGTGCATGATAAACCGCATGAGGAAATTTTTTCCGGCTAGCTTTAGCCATCATTGCCGGGATAATTACTGCCCATATAGTTGCCGCTAGACCAGCAAAACCAATAGCATGAATAAAACCATCAGGGTAGTATAAAGCTAAAAGGGTAGGAGGAATGAAGGTTATCAAAGCGGATTTTAAACGGCCTAGATTATTATCTTTGAATTTGAAAAAATCGGCAATGAAATCAAAGAGCCCAAGTGCCACACCTAAAAATGAACTAGCAAGTGCCATATAAGAAAACAGATTTAAACACTGTTTTATAATATTGTTATTAGTGCTGTGATCCATTTGTTTTAATAGCGAGTCAATATTACCACCTTCAGTAATGATTTGTTTAAAGGCAGTGCGAGGTATATTACCTTGAATAGCATATTGCCATAAGATATAAATAACTAAAGCAATAAAAGTGCCATATAACAAACTAAGAACAACCGCTTTACTTTCCTTATGATAATATTTTACTAAGCAGGGCACATTACCATGATAGCCAAAAGAGGTCAGTAAATAAGGTAGAGCAATAAATGCATAAGGTAAATAATCTGTATCCAGACTATTTTTGTTGAATAAGATGGTGGATGAAGCACTATTAAACATGCCACTGACAGACATGATAAAAGTAATAACCATTCCACCAATCAAATTTGTACTTAGACGATCAACCGCTTTAGTCGATAGCCAAACAACAAAAGCGATCAATAAGCTAAATAATAAACCGGCCATAGGGTGATTTATGGGGATGATCTTATTAAGATTATGTGTAATGATCGATCCACCGGCTGAAATATAAGCATAAGTTAAGATATAAAGAACAAATGCAATTGAAATGCTATTTAGCAAATTCCAGCGTGTGCCAAGTAAATCTTTAACCATGGTATGAAAGCTTGCACCAGAAGGGTAATTCATGTTGGCTTCTAAGATCATTAAACCAGAAGAAAACATACATGCCCAAGTATAAACTAATAAAATGATTGAACCGGTAAACCAGACGCCAGAAGTGACAATAGGAATGGAGAACATACCGGCACCGACGACAGTGCCAGCGATGATCATAGCACCACCAAGTATGGAAGGGCGTTTAAGATTTTGTATTACTTCGTTAGCCATTACTATATACTATAATTGCCTCTTTTATTATTGATTTTTCGTACTAGCTTGATGATACATTAGGTATGATATTTAAGTAAATTAATATTTTTGCCAGTTAGTTAAAATTGGTTTTAACCCTAGTGTTAGGATGCTGTATTTGATCGAGGATTGATTTTGATAAATTAATAAAAAGGTTTCTGCTAACTTATTGATCTAATTTTGTTTTCAGCTTTACAAATAATTGCCTAGTGAGATGACGATTAAACAGACAATAATGCAATATTGATCTATTTTTTTACATCATAAAATCACAATAATAGTTATACATTACGGCTATTTACCAATAAAAAATAGCCGTACTAGATCAATTTTCATCTATTGTAAGAACGATAAATTTGCTGAAGATTCGTTATTGTTGCGACTTTAACCAGGCAATTTCTTGAGGCCAGAGCTCAGGATTTATGGTTTCTAGGATCAAAGGTATATTATTGAAGTGGTTATCTTTCATAATATAGCTGAAAGCTGTGTAACCGATATTACCTTCTCCTAGGCTTTGGTGGCGATCAACATGGCTGGCAAATTGGCTTTTGGCATCATTTAAATGCATTGCTCGTAGATATTGAAAACCGACAATTTTATTAAATTGGGTAAAAGTATTATCGCAAGCTTCTTTTGTTCGTAAGTCGTAACCTGCAGCAAAAGCATGACAAGTATCTAAACAAACACCAACTCGCTGTTTATCTTCAATATCTTCAATTATCGCTGCCAGATGCTCAAATTTAAATCCTAAATTAGAGCCTTGACCGGCAGTATTTTCAATCAAAGCAATAACATTTTTAGTTTGCGCTAAAGTAATATTGATTGACTCAGCAATACGGGCGAGGCATACATCAACGCTAATTTTATTCAGATGACTACCCGGGTGAAAATTGAGCAAAGTAATACCTAATTGCTCACAGCGTTGCATTTCATCCAGAAAAGCGGCGCGTGATTTTTTCAGTGCTTCAGTTTCAGGATGGCCTAAATTAATAAGGTAGCTGTCGTGTGGCAGAATTTGCTGTTGGTCAAAACCATATTTTTCACAATTTAGTTTGAATTGTTCAACTGTTTCCGGTTTTAGTGGCGGAGCTTGCCATTGACGCTGATTTTTTGTGAAAAGAGCAAAGGCTGTGGCATTGATTTCGTGGGCACGGAGTACGGCTTGATCAACACTGCCAGCAGCACTGACGTGGGCTCCAACAAATTTCATTTTTTTCTCCTAATTTTATTTTAATTATGACACTATTGGCTTAAAAAATGAAATGCATAGGCTTAAGTCATTTAGGCATTAATAATGTCTGTTTGCTAACGACAGGAGAGATAAAAAAACAAAATTTTATCGAATGTTATTGAAAAATAGATTGCATCGATGAATTTATAAATAACCCACCGATAGTTAGCCAGCCAAAAAGACACATAGCCATCACCAGTGGTTTGATCCCTGCTTGTCGAATTGCACTTATATGTGTAGTTAATCCAAGTGCAGTCATCGCCATAGATAATAGAATAGTATCAAGGGTAATAATGGATTGAACTAAAATTTGTGGCAATAAATGAAAAGAGTTTATGTATGCAATGATAATAAAAATTATTGCAAACCAAGGGATCACAATAGCGGGCTTTGATTGCGATAAATTGCTAGTTATCATTTTGCGATTTAGATAACCTGATAATATCAATAAAAATGGTGCTAACATCATAACGCGGATCATTTTACTGATCACAGCACTGTTTTCTGCCTCAGGGCTGATCGCATGGCCAACAGCAACCACTTGAGCAACTTCATGGACGCTAGAGCCAACAAAAATACCAAACTGAGCCGGATCAAGTGAAAACCAGTGATGAATTTGATTTAAATGATAAAACCACGGATAGAGAAAAATAGCCAAGGTACCAAAAATAACGACGGTTGCTACCGCAATGGCAACTTTATCTGCCGATGTTTTGATGACAGACTCTGTTGCTAAAACCGCAGCTGCTCCGCAAATGCTACTACCGGCTCCAATCAAAATGGTGGTTTGACTATCCAACTTCAAAAAATATTTGCCTATTAACAGCGCAATTAAGAATGTAGAAGTTAGCATAATTAAATCGGTCATAATACCAATCGTGCCTACATCCATAATTTGTTGAAATGTTAAACGAAAACCGTACAAAATAATTCCTATTCTTAATAAATAATGTTTAGCGAATTTGATCCCTTCGTCACAAGCAGGTTTTACGGCAAAATAAACGATGTTTCCAATCACAATGCCCAATAAAATCGCAAGGCTTAGAGCACTTAGTCCAATATTTGCAAACCATTCGTTATTACCAAGATAAACGGCAATAGTAGTTACAAAACCCGTTAATAATAAGCCAGGTATAAATTTAAAATTTTTATGCTTAATAGGTGTTGCCATAACTGTTTTATCCATAGGTTTATGCAATATCTCATTCTGTTATAAGCATATATCATTATCATCTATCTTGAAAATGGATTATTTTTATATCATCTATTAATAAAAGTGGTAAATTAATAGTTGGCTAGATTATTATGATAGCTTGATTTATGTGATTAATTCACGAGTTTCGCACCAATAAAAAAACGCTCTATTTCTAAGTTTAATTCAGCATAATATATAAATAGAAAAAATCTTATAAATTAAAAGCAACTTATTGTAATTTAAACAAATTTATACGTTTTAGTAACTTGCAAATTAACCATTGCTTTTAAGCCATTTCTGGAATTTTATATGCCTGTGCGAAACTCGTGTAATTAATAAAGTGAGCATTGTTATGCGAATATCCCTTAGATAACTTGAAGTTTTTATTGAAATTTTACAATGTGGCTCAACAACACAGGCTGCTCAATCATTGGTATTATCCCAATAAGCTGTAATTGCTGCTTTAACAGATTTGGAGTCCCAACTTGAGGTGCAGTTATTTGATAGAGTTGGTAAACGTTTAGTTACTAATGAATATGGTCGGCTATTATATCCAAAAGTATTCGCGATACTTGAACAGGCGACAGAAGTTGAACAGATTTCAAAAAAAGGCTTAGGTGCCGTAAAATTGGTAACTATATATTGCCAGGGAAATTGGTACATTATCGTCATGATAATCCGACCATTCCTTTTGAATTATTAATAAATAATACTGCGGAAGTGATTAAAGCGGTACAAGAATTCAAGGTTGACTTAGGATTATAAGCATGCTGTTATGAATAGCATGGGAATAAGTTGTTTATCTTCACTCACGATTGAAGAGCAATTAAAAAATGGCTCATTGGTTGCGTTAAATATCGATAAACTTGAACTTTCACGTACATTATATTTAATTCATCATCAAAATAAGCATTTATCTAAGGCGTTATTATTTTTGTTAGAATATTATCAGTGAAGTTTTAATATCAAGATCCTGCGCAACACTAATAATTTTTAGTCAATTATGAAGGTATCTTATAACTGAGAATAGATGCTTATTTATAGTAACACTGTCTGTTACAATCACTGGCGTTAAGATCCACGTTGAATAAAAGGTCATTAATGTCAAAACAATCAACACATACATCACAGGGCGCTACAACAAAATTGCGTCGGGAACTAAAAGCACGTCATTTGACGATGATAGCTATTGGCGGCTCTATTGGTACCGGATTATTTGTTGCTTCCGGCGCAACGGTAGCGCAAGCGGGGCCAGGTGGTGCTTTATTATCTTATATTATTATTGGTTTAATGGTTTATTTTTTGATGACCAGTTTAGGCGAGCTTGCGGCTTATTCACCCGTTTCTGGCTCGTTTTCTACTTATGGTTCTCGATACGTTGATGAAGGCTTTGGTTTCGCTCTTGGCTGGAATTATTGGTATAACTGGGCGGTCACTATCGCTGTTGACTTAGTTGCAGCGCAGTTAGTGATGGGATACTGGTTTCCTGAGATTGATGGCTGGATTTGGAGTGCGATTTTTCTGTTTATCATTTTTATGCTTAATTATATTTCTGTCAAAGGATTTGGTGAGGCAGAGTATTGGTTTTCTTTAATTAAAGTCATTACCGTCATTGTTTTTATTGTGGTTGGCGTATTAATGATTATTGGCATTTTTCGTGGAGCAGAAAATGCTGGCTGGCATAACTGGCAGATTGGTGAAGCGCCTTTTGTGGGAGGCTTCTCGGCAATGATTGGGGTTGCTATGATCGTCGGTTTTTCTTTTCAGGGTACGGAATTAATTGGTATTGCCGCTGGTGAATCTAAAGATCCAGGTAAAAATATTCCTAAAGCGGTGCGCCAAGTATTTTGGCGGATTTTGTTATTTTATGTTTTTGCTATATTGGTGATCAGTTTAATTATCCCATATACGGATCCACGCTTGCTGCGTAATGAGGTGGCTGATATTAGTGTTAGTCCTTTTACCTTGGTTTTTGAAAATGCAGGATTATTATCCGCGGCTGCCGTCATGAACGCGGTTATTTTAACGGCAGTATTATCCGCTGGTAATTCAGGGATGTATGCTTCTACCCGAATGCTATTTACCTTGGCCAAAGAAGGAAAAGCACCAAAAATCTTTTCACGCTTATCACAGGGAGGGGTTCCTCGCTATGCCTTGACTGCAACTACCGTTGTGGCAACACTCTGTTTTTTAAGTTCAATGTTTGGCAACCAGGTTGTTTACTTATGGTTACTGAATACTTCAGGTATGACCGGATTTATTGCCTGGTTAGGGATTGCTATTAGCCATTATCGTTTTCGTAAAGGTTATATGTTGCAAGGCTATGATTTAAATAAATTACCCTATCGCTCAGGCTTTTTTCCTATTGGCCCTATTTTTGCTTTTGTTCTCTGTTTAGTCATTACATTAGGCCAAAATTATCAGGCATTTTTAGCGGACAAGATTGACTGGTATGGTGTTATTGCCACCTATATCGGTATCCCTTTATTCCTGGTTATATGGTTTGGTTATAAACTCGTCAATAAAACCCATTTTGTTCATTATCGGCAGATGGATTTTCCTGAATATGATGAAAATCTAAACAAATAATTGTCAATAATCCTATCAATTCTTTATCCAGGCACACGCATTTTATGGGTGTGTGCCGAGCGTTATTTTTTTACTTAGCACGAGTTTCGCACCAATAAAAAAACGCTCTATTTTTAAGTTTAATTCAGCATAATATATAAATAGACAAAATCTTATAAATTAAAAGCAACTTATTGTAATTTAAATAAATTTATACGTTTTAGTAACTTGCAAATTAACCATTGCTTTTAAGCCATTTCTGGAATTTTATATGCCTGTGCGAAACTCGTGCTTAGGTCAAAGAATAAATAAAAAAGTAACGTTAGTAACAATCGTATTGATAATGATTATTATTTACTTTATTATTGCGAGCAAATCGGATCAGTTGAATGGAGAGGCAATCAAGTGAAGTTTGCGTATAGTTTTATCACCAAGGGCGTTAATGGTTGTTTATTAGCGGGTGTAACGTTAATGACATCGTTTGCCGCATGGCCAGTAACGGTTACTGATGTAGCGGGTCGCACTGTTCAGGTACCGGAGAAGGTAAATCGCATTCTGTTGGGAGAAGGACGCTTATTTCATGCGATTGCTTTACTGGAAGGAAATAAACCTTTAGCGCGCATTGTTGGCTGGCAAGGTGATTTTCGTAAACTTGATCCACAATCATATGCGGTTTACAAAGCCAAGTTTCCAGAAATTGACAAAATTCCTTTAATTGGTAATACCAGTGCTGAAAGTGTTAGTGCGGAAAAAGTATTAACGTTAAATCCTGATATTGCTATTTTTGGCCTATCCGGGCACGGCCCAGGCAAAAATAGTGAATTGGTCATGCAACTCGAAAAGGCTGGTGTGCCAGTTGTTTTTGTTGATTTTCGTAGTGAGCCACTAAAAAATACTTTACTGAGTATTCGCTTATTAGGTAAGGCTTTGCATCAGGAACAACAGACTGAAAAATACGCTAATTTCTATGAAAAAAATCTTAAGTTAGTAACGGATATTACCAATAAAATTGCTAACGATAAAAAACCCACTGTTTTTATTGAATTAAGAGCGGGCTCGTCCGAAGACTGCTGTGGTACGGCAGGAAACGGTAATATGGGCAATTTTATTGATTTAGCCGGTGGGATAAATATTGCCAAAAATGCGTTACTCGGGCCATTAGGGATGATGAACCTTGAGAAGGTCATTGATGATGATCCTGCAATTTATATTGCCAATGGAGCCAAGATGCCTGGCAGCAAAGAGCTAGGAGTACAATTAGGTGCTTTATCGTCAGAGCAAGCAGCCATAACCAGTTTAAGCAAAATAACCGAGCGTAAAGGTATCAATACCCTTACAGCTGTTAAAAATGGTCGCAGTTATGCTATTTGGCACAATTATTATAATTCGCCCTATAACGTTATCCTGACACAAGTTTTTGCTAAATGGTTCTATCCAGATAAATTTGCCGATCTGGATCCGCAAACTACGATAAAAGAGTTATATCGTCAATTTTTAGCGATAGAGCCAACGGGTATCTACTGGGTTAGTCAAGACTCATTAAAAAGCAGGTAATTATTTTTAATGAGTATGACAACTGAACCTATGTCAGCTATTAAGCAGAAAGCTAGTCATGATGGCATAAATATTAAGGCTCATTATCAATATATATTGAAACGCCGTATTATATTGATGATGGCAATCATCATGTTAATTGTGCTGTCATTAGTGATTGATTTTACCTTGGGGCCATCAGGTCTTTCACTAGCCAAGTTATGGCAAACATTGGTCTCACCAGCCAGTGTTGATATTGGTACTCAGGTGATTGTTTGGGATATTCGCTTACCCTATGCATTAATGGCTGTCATTGTTGGTATGTCACTTGGACTGGCGGGTGCTGAAATGCAGACCATCTTAAATAATCCGCTAGCCAGTCCTTTTACATTAGGTGTTTCTAGTGCCGCTTCTTTTGGCGCCGCATTAGCGATCGTTTCTGGCATTGGCATTGCAGGTATCCCTGAACAATGGTTTATTTCGGTTAATGCTTTTATTTTTGCTTTACTAGCGGTCTTAATGCTAGATGCGATCACCCGTTGGACCCGTATTGCAACTTCTGGCGTGGTACTATTTGGTATTGCATTAGTATTTACCTTTAATGCATTAGTTTCGATGATGCAATTTATTGCCACGGAAGATACCTTACAGGGACTAGTCTTCTGGACAATGGGCGGTTTGGCAAAGGCAACCTGGACTAAGCTGGCAATGATGGCCGCCATTTTTGCGGTCATTTTTCCCATTTCCATCATGAGTGCCTGGAAGTTAACTGCACTACGTTTAGGCGAAGATCGTGCAATCAGTTTTGGTATTGATGTCCGTCGGTTGCGTTTGGCGACATTATTAAGAATTAGTATATTGGCGGCTTTATCCGTTGCTTTTGTCGGCCCTATTGCTTTTATTGGTTTAGTCGCTCCCCACATTGCTCGCATGATGTTTGGCGAAGATCATCGATTTTATTTACCTGCCAGTGCCTTAATTGGTGCTTTAGTGTTATCGCTAGCTTCGATTGCATCAAAGAACATTATTCCAGGCGTCATTATACCTGTTGGTATTGTCACTTCTTTGGTTGGCGTCCCCTTTTTCTTAAGTATGATCTTGCGACATAGAGGTAATATTTAATGATAAAAGGGTTACGAATAAATCAATTTAATGCAGGTTATCCTAAATGTCCGGTGATCCAAAATTTATTCACCGATATTTTACCAACTGGAAAAATTACCGTTTTACTTGGGCCAAATGGTAGTGGTAAATCTACGCTATTACGTTCTTTTGCTGGATTAAATAGCGCTGCTGGCCAGTTATGGTTGAATGGGCAGGATCTAATGGCGATAAATTTTGCTCAACGTGCCAAACAAGTGGTTTATTTACCGCAATCATTACCAAATAGTGTTCATTTACATGTGCTGGAATCGATTATTGTTGCTCAACGTGCTGCCGGCGGAAATTGTGATCAAATTTGCCAATTAGAGGTTGTGAAACTACTACGGCAATTAGGCATAGAGCATCTGGCACTGTGTTATTTAGATCAGCTGTCAGGTGGACAAAAGCAGCTAGTGGGTTTGGCACAATCACTTATTCGGCAACCAAAGCTGTTGTTACTCGATGAACCATTAAGTGCGCTGGATTTAAATTATCAATTTCATGTTATGGATTTAATTGCTAAAGAAACTAAACGCAGAGATATTATTACTATCGTTGTTGTGCACGATATTAATATTGCCTTAAGACACGGTGAACACATATTAATGTTAAAAGAAGGTCGTTTGGTTGCAGAAGGTGCGGCTCGAGAGGTTATTACACCTGAAAATCTGGCTGATGTTTATGGTGTAGTTGGACGCATTGAGCACTGTTCGCAAGGGGTTCCTCAAGTATTAATCGATGGATTAGTCGCTAATTTATTCTAATTAAAAATATCAAATTAATTAGGCTGTGCTTTTCAAGTGAAATAAAAAATTAATAAAAAGACAGGGGAAATTAATTTCACTGGCATTTGAGTGTATGTCGATTATCTGACTAATAAATAATCCTGGTATTTTTTAGGGAATAGGGAATGAATTATTTTTAATAAAAATAAATTAACGTTAATTATTATTATCACGTTTATTTTTGCTGCCGGTTATGCTGCTAAAGATAGTGATACCATTATTGTCACGAGTTTCGCACCAATAAAAAACGCTCTATTTTTAAGTTTAATTCAGCATAATATATAAATAGAAAAAATCTTATAAATTAAAAGCAACTTATTGTGATTTAAACAAATTTATACGTTTTAGTAACTTGCAAATTAACCATTGCTTTTAAGCCATTTCTGGAATTTTATATGCCTGTGCGAAACTCGTGTATAAGAGGGTAATTCATTCGCCATCGATGAGCGAGAAAGATATTGATTGGTTCTACCACGGAAATTTACCCGTGTCCAAGTTTCTAATTCACTGGTTGCCTGCCAGCTTAACGATGCATTCGCCATATGCTTAGGTGTTTGACTAAAGGCTTGGCCCTTAAAATTGCCACTTAGTTGCTCAGAATCTGAGTAGGTCACGAGTTTCGCACAGGCATATAAAATTCCAGAAATGGCTTAAAAGCAATGGTTAATTTGCAAGTTACTAAAACGTATAAATTTGTTTAAATCACAATAAGTTGCTTTTAATTTATAAGATTTTTTCTATTTATATATTATGCTGAATTAAACTTAAAAATAGAGCGTTTTTTATTGGTGCGAAACTCGTGTTATACCTTTGTTGATCTGGGAATAAATTACGCGCTGAGCAAAAAATCTTTCTTTTATTCACAGGGGGTTATAATATTTTAGATAGGCGTTTAGTGGATAATGATAAAGCCTTATTAGATGGATGGCCGCCGTTACAATTTAGGATTAAATTATAACTTTTAAAATCATTTTGAGTTAAAAAATTAAAAAAATATTGCTATTTCATAGGATGAAGTGCAGAATGCTCCATCAGAAATAACTGATGCTCATTAATTGCATCAGTTATTTTTTTATTTGTAAGCTGATTTGTTTAATTTTATCACGAGTTTCGCAAGCTCCGAAAAAGAAGTATAAAGTTCAAAACAAGAAAAAATTAGGATGTTTATATTTTGTCAGTTTATCCATGCATTAAAGATATCTACAAAATATTCTTACAGGTGAGCCGTGTGAAATACTCTGGTTTGGCGTTATCAGAAGTAAGCCCATCGCCTTTGTCTCATGACACTATTAATCGATGGCTAAAAAGCAGGTGTTTTCGACCTAAAGACCTGTGGAGATTAGTTGAAACATCTATAGCTAGGCGACTTAATTTTGATTACAGCATATGTATTAAAAACAGGTCATCGATAGTGCATCCTGTTTCCATCTTTTTACGTTTAGCTTGAGACCATTTATGTTCTATAGGATTTAAATCTGGTGAATACACAGGCAAATATTCTATCTGGTGTCCTGCGTTTATAATTGCCTGTTCAATATTCTTACCTTTGTGAAAGCTAGCGTTGTCCATAAAAATAACAGAATTTTCAGGAAGTTCTGGGAGCAATATTTTTGTGATCCAAACATAAAAAACATCACGATTAATATTGCAATCAAATAATCCGATAGCAAAAAGGGTTGTTCCCAATAAAGCGCCAATAACATTTGTTCTTCCCTTAGCACCCCAGTTTTTCAGGCCAAAACAACGGTGACCTTTTGGGGAATAGCCGTGAGTTCGTGGAGTGTCATGTGAAAAACCACTTTCATCAATAAAAACAACAGATTTATCTTTTTTTTCATACTGTTGTCTTTTTTGCTGATGTGCCAGCCTGTCGCTTTCGTTGGTTTTTGGATGGAATAGAGTTTTTTTTTATAGGTTAATCCCAGCTTTTTAAGGGATTGCCAAATAGTCTTTTTACAAACACCGAATCGCTCTGCCCGTTCCTTTTGGTAAGCATCTGGATACTGTTCCACATCTTTTGCTAAAGCATTTTTATCGAGCTTCCTCTTACGTGGCGTTGAATTTTTTGGCTCTGGTCGTTTAAGCCAACGTACTAAAGACGCTTTTCCAATACGGAATTGTTTCGCAGTTTCTCGAATTGTTAAACCTTCGGCTTTCCTTACAGATATTACTTTACGTCGAAAATCAATTGTATAACTCATAACACACCTTGTAATCAAAATTAAGTCGCCTAGCTATATAGACAAAAAAAGCCCTTGTGTACTAATAGCTGACGATACACTAATTGCCAAAACACGTAGTAAAAAAATAGAGATGGTTCATTATCAGTATTCAGGTAACGAACATGATGTTATTGCTGGCATAGGTTTAGTTAATTTACTTTGGCATAATCTAACAACTGTTGAATCAATTCCTATTGATTATTGTATTTATGATAAAGATTCCGATGGAAAAACAAAAAATACGCATTTTTCCGAAATGCTCGCACTTGCTAAAAAAAGAAGGATCAAGCCTGAAGCGGTAGCGATGGATGCTTGGTATTCTAGCCTGGATAATCTGAAATCAATTCGATCTCATGGTTGGGGTTGGGTAACTACGCTGAGAAAAAATCGGATTGTTAACCGTAATATAACCTGAGTTCGGGATAAGAAATAAAGTGAAAGTCTTGCTATTCAAATAGTTGAATGCGCATATTTCGTTAAAATACTCTAACAATCTGGTTAAAGCGTAGAGCATTGTTAAACAATTATGGAAAATCTTACTGAACTTTATTGCCTGATGGATGATTTTTGTAAAGACTTCGAGCCCAAAATGCATGAAATTTTGCTGAATAACGGTAGTAAGCATCGTAGACGGTCTACGAGCTTTGGTAGTGTTCAAAAATCTGTGTCATATCTTAAACTCAAAAAAAAGAGGTATGACATATGAGAAATCAATCATTTAATTTTGATGAAGCGTTGAAGCAATTACAATCAGGTAAAAATTTACTCGGTACGGATGGAATACTCACACCACTCATAAAACAGCTGACCGAAGCTGCCCTGCAGGCAGAAATAGAACACTACCTATCGACAACGTCAATCGATACGCGTAAAAATGGCTATACTCGAAAAACGGTTAAATCGACATCAGGTCAATTTGAACTGAAAACGCCCAGAGACAGGTCAGGTGCTTTTGAGCCTCAGCTCATTAAGAAAAATCAGACAAAATTATCAGAGGATATTGATAACAAAATCCTATCGTTATTTGCATTAGGCATGAGTTATCGTGATATTCAAAAACATGTTGCAGAATTATATGGACTGGAAATATCAGATGGAGCTATTACGCATATTACCTGACAAATTACTCCCTGAATTAAAAGCCTGGCAACAACGCCCTCTGGCCTCTGGAGGCGCTCTATCCTTTTGTCTGGCTCGATGCCATTCATTACAAGTAAAACATGATGGTCACTATATCAATAAGGCAATCTACACAGTACTTGGACTAACCACCGATGGGCATAAGGAATTGTTAGGACTCTATATGTCTGAAACAGAAGGAGCACATCATTGGCTGAGCGTTCTGACTTACATAACCGTGGTACAAGATATTTTAATCGCTTGTGTTGACGGATTAAAAGGGTTTCCAGAAGCGATAGCCAGTATTTTCCCACAGACAGAAGTTCAGCTATGCGTAGTTCATCAAATTCGCAATAGCTTACTATATTGCCAGTAAAGACCAAAAAGCCTTTATGGCTGATTTTAAGCCGGTTTATCGTGCAGATACTAAAGCGGCTGCTGAGCTTGCCCTTGATGAACTGGAAACGAAATGGGATGAAAAATACCCGATAGTGCTATAGCTAGGCGACTTAATTTTGATTACAAGGTGTGTTATGAGTTATACAATTGATTTTCGACGTAAAGTAATATCTGTAAGGAAAGCCGAAGGTTTAACAATTCGAGAAACTGCGAAACAATTCCGTATTGGAAAAGCGTCTTTAGTACGTTGGCTTAAACGACCAGAGCCAAAAAATTCAACGCCACGTAAGAGGAAGCTCGATAAAAATGCTTTAGCAAAAGATGTGGAACGGTATCCAGATGCTTACCAAAAGGAACGGGCAGAGCGATTCGGTGTTTGTAAAAAGACTATTTGGCAATCCCTTAAAAAGCTGGGATTAACCTATAAAAAAAACTCTATTCCATCCAAAAACCAACGAAAGCGACAGGCTGGCACATCAGCAAAAAAGACAACAGTATGAAAAAAAAAGATAAATCTGTTGTTTTTATTGATGAAAGTGGTTTTTCACATGACACTCCACGAACTCACGGCTATTCCCCAAAAGGTCACCGTTGTTTTGGCCTGAAAAACTGGGGTGCTAAGGGAAGAACAAATGTTATTGGCGCTTTATTGGGAACAACCCTTTTTGCTATCGGATTATTTGATTGCAATATTAATCGTGATGTTTTTTATGTTTGGATCACAAAAATATTGCTCCCAGAACTTCCTGAAAATTCTGTTATTTTTATGGACAACGTTAGCTTTCACAAAGGTAAGAATATTGAACAGGCAATTATAAACGCAGGACACCAGATAGAATATTTGCCTGTGTATTCACCAGATTTAAATCCTATAGAACATAAATGGTCTCAAGCTAAACGTAAAAAGATGGAAACAGGATGCACTATCGATGACCTGTTTTTAATACATATGCTGTAATCAAAATTAAGTCGCCTAGCTATAGAATCCTGGCGAAGTAAATGGGAGTTGCTCAGTGCTTATTTTCGATACCCTAAAGCCATTAGAAAACCCATTTATACGACCAATGCAGTAGAGGCGGTTCATCGGCAGTTTAGGATATTAACTAAAACCAAAGGGGCTTTTCCTAATGAAAACAGCTTATTAAAATTACTCTAAGCGTGTTGCTTAATAGTGAAATAAGGGTATTTCGGTGATTGAAGTAAATTTTAGGCTGTTCTGAGATGGAAATTCCAAAGACCGGCACTAAGGAGTAAAAAGGTATCATCAATAAAGGGTCTACGATTCCGTAAAATTTGGGTCATACAACCGAGGCGCTTGATACCCGCGATGGCGTGTTCAACCGTAATACGGATGCCCGAGATTATTTTATTTTCTTGTTTTTGTTCAGGCGATAAAGGTCTTTTTCGAGTTCCTTTTTTTGGGATTTGTGTATTAGGATGCTGTTTATCTATACCTTGAAAACCGGTATCGGCCCAGATGGTTACCTCAGGGGGAATATGGCGAATTATATCGACTTTATCGAGTAAGCGTTTATCGTGACGGCGCCCATTTTTGATCATGGGGATAAATCCAATTTTCCTCGTTTCGTCAGTCATAATAAGCCCTTTTCGAGTGGTCTGTCTTTTCTTTCCCGAATACATTTTTTTTCGCCGACGCAGATTCTTAGGCTTTTGGACAGGTCGCTCTGTCCCATCAATAAAGACGTCTTTAACTCCAGGAAAGGCGCGAAAAAATTCCTCAGCAGAGCGAATTTGACGA
Organism: Candidatus Arsenophonus triatominarum; assembly: GCF_001640365.1. Classification (GTDB taxonomy): domain Bacteria; phylum Pseudomonadota; class Gammaproteobacteria; order Enterobacterales; family Enterobacteriaceae; genus Arsenophonus; species Arsenophonus triatominarum. Next base: position 121,132 of record NZ_LWMI01000016.1, read on the forward strand.
GCGGGCAAAACACATTCTCGCCCCAAGGTCATCTCTAAAACCGGCAATAATATTTTTACCCAGCGACATACCCGTGTTCTATCTAAACCAAAAAGAAGTCCTTGCAAATCATAGGTCGGATAACATTTTAAATACAATAAAATAAAAAGCAGTTTATCTAATGGGGTTGGGATAAATCCTTTCTGCCCTGCACCCATCTGCCGCTCGTGATCTTTTCGATTCTTTTTCCGATAAATCAAATAACAAGCTGAAAATTCAGCGGCTAAATTTTTCAATTCTTCGACTGATAATCCAATGATTGCTTTACATAAACGATTATCTCGTAACAACCGCTCTTTGTTGATCATTTCAAACCGTTATTTTCTAAGTTAAACCTCTTTTTATTGTCTATAGCGTGACAAAAAATGCAAGTCTCTATTCAGCAACTATTTTTCTATATTGGCATCAATCAGGTATCCAACAAATGGACTATGCCGATTAGTAACTAGGCGTTAACCATTGCTCAATTGTCCATCTATTTTAAAGGGCGCCTAGATGGTATAATCAAAATATAAAATCCCCTTACACAGAATTATGAACACCCTCAATAATCCTAATAACATTAGTCTTTACTGTAATTAGCCAACAACACAAACCCCATAAATATAAATCCTACCATAGACCACGCTGTCGTTGTCACAAGTTTCTGGCTTATATAGCTAGGCGACTTAATTTTGATTACAGCATATGTATTAAAAACAGGTCATCGATAGTGCATCCTGTTTCCATCTTTTTACGTTTAGCTTGAGACCATTTATGTTCTATAGGATTTAAATCTGGTGAATACACAGGCAAATATTCTATCTGGTGTCCTGCGTTTATAATTGCCTGTTCAATATTCTTACCTTTGTGAAAGCTAGCGTTGTCCATAAAAATAACAGAATTTTCAGGAAGTTCTGGGAGCAATATTTTTGTGATCCAAACATAAAAAACATCACGATTAATATTGCAATCAAATAATCCGATAGCAAAAAGGGTTGTTCCCAATAAAGCGCCAATAACATTTGTTCTTCCCTTAGCACCCCAGTTTTTCAGGCCAAAACAACGGTGACCTTTTGGGGAATAGCCGTGAGTTCGTGGAGTGTCATGTGAAAAACCACTTTCATCAATAAAAACAACAGATTTATCTTTTTTTTCATACTGTTGTCTTTTTTGCTGATGTGCCAGCCTGTCGCTTTCGTTGGTTTTTGGATGGAATAGAGTTTTTTTTATAGGTTAATCCCAGCTTTTTAAGGGATTGCCAAATAGTCTTTTTACAAACACCGAATCGCTCTGCCCGTTCCTTTTGGTAAGCATCTGGATACTGTTCCACATCTTTTGATAAAGCATTTTTATCGAGCTTCCTCTTACGTGGCGTTGAATTTTTTGGCTCTGGTCGTTTAAGCCAACGTACTAAAGACGCTTTTCCAATACGGAATTGTTTCGCAGTTTCTCGAATTGTTAAACCTTCGGCTTTCCTTACAGATATTACTTTACGTCGAAAATCAATTGTATAACTCATAACACACCTTGTAATCAAAATTAAGTCGCCTAGCTATACCTATAGCTAGTCACTATCCCATTGCCGTGTGCTCTTCACGTAATTTTTGCCCACTGGCGGCATAGGTTAACGATTTGACAATGACCTGCTCACGACCTGATTTTAGTGTCAGCAAGCTACTCATTAACATACCAGCCACGTCATAGACCTGCCGCTGGCGATTACCGATCGCATCGGTATTCGTCAATATCGCACCAGTTGCATCAAGAGTATACTGGTTAGTATAAATCGCTGCCGATAACTGTGTATCCCAGTCAGATTCATCTTGTCCCTGCCAGTTAGCAACCAGATTATCTTGTAGTAAGCGACGTGAAGTGGGTAAATATGGCACCGGTTAAGGCGATGCTATTGATTTGTTCAAGTCCAGCCGTATCATAGTGACGAATACAGGCACCGACTAAATTTAATCTTTTCTCTGCCTGGCTATTCGTTCGCTGATCTGAGCCGCTTTACTTGGCTGTTGTTCCGTGATCGACAACAATCGCCCAAGCGAGTCATTATCTTCATACTGCCAGTGACAGCTGTATGAGGTGGCATTGACCGCAAAATGGGGCCTTTGAGCAATATCTTTCATTGTCACCGTCATTCCTGCATCAACACTCTCTACCGACAATACTTCACCACTAAGCGATGTTATGTAGCTAAAATTTGGTTTAACGGTATTATCAGTTTGCTGTTGTTGATATAAACAGGGATCTATGCTGCGAGCCAAAAAACCTAGCTCATTATTTTGATATCGCGTGATTAATGTCTCGGTATCCTCAGGTGTATCTGGATGGCGATTATATTGAATTTGTCTGATGGCCAGCCCACGATTATCTTGTACTAAGATGGTGGGGATACTTTTAAATAATACTGCATCCATAACCTGAGTTCGGGATAAGCGATAGTTGCGAGAAAATAAAAATAACCGATTTATCAAAAAATATTTTAAAATCAATAAGATAAAAAAAGCAGGAAAATTCTTAGTGATAGCAGGTTAAAAAAGAAGCTATTTTTCTCTACTAAAATCATGAAAAAAACCAAAATTAATACTGTTTTATGTAATTATTTTAAGTTAACTATTTGAATATGTGATAAAAAATTAGGATCCTTATCCCGAACTCAGGTTATCCATACTGCCTCCTTGGTTTTTGAGTGTTAGGTTAACTCAGTAGTAAGGGAAACGTATTTCTTAAACATATTCAATTGATATTTTTTAATTAACTAAAGCATAAACAGCAATAAACTTAATTTAAGCGATTAGCAAGGAAAAATTATCTTCTTTGGCACAGGAAATAAATAGAAAACTCACCATCAAGATTAAAATATGATATCTACTCAGCACTTTTGTCATGGCCGGTCTGCAGCAATAAATAAAACTACTTTTAAACAGTAGCTTTATATTATGTCTGACTTCATTTGGCTGATATTCGCTAAATATTACAGACAAGTTTATTTGTTGATCACAAGCGTTGCTATTTGAATAACATCGCTCATTGCGTTAACCAATATACTCTAACCCCTTCATGTAAGGACGTAAAACTTCAGGCACTTCAATCCGTCCATCAGCTTGCTGATAATTTTCCATTACCGCGACCAAGGTACGACCAACAGCCAAACCAGAGCCATTTAAGGTATGCACTAACTGTGTTTTTTTATCCTCTTGATGACGGAAACGCGCTTGCATGCGACGTGCCTGAAAGTCCCAAGTATTTGAACAAGAAGAGATTTCGCGGAAGGTATTTTGGGCCGGTAGCCAGACTTCCAGATCGTAGGTTTTACAAGCTGCAAAACCCATATCGCCAGTACATAAAACAATTTTACGGTAAGGCAATTTTAGCAATTGCAATACTTTTTCTGCATGGCCGGTTAATTCTTCCAGTGCCGCCATCGATTTTTCTGGCTCGACTATCTGCACTAATTCAACTTTATCAAATTGGTGCATACGGATCAGGCCGCGCGTATCGCGGCCATAAGAGCCCGCTTCAGAACGAAAACAGGGAGTATGCGCTGTCAGGCGGAGAGGTAAACCATCTGCCGCTAAAATTTCATCCCGAACTAAATTAGTCACCGGCACTTCAGCGGTTGGAATCAACGCATATTGCTGATTTGATGCCTGTTCTTCCAATGGTTTGGTATGAAAAAGATCTTCACTAAATTTGGGTAACTGGCCAGTGCCATAAAGGGTTGAATGATTAACTAAATAGGGTACATAAGTTTCCGTATAACCATGCTGTTCGGTGTGTATATCTAACATGAATTGCGCTAATGCCCGATGCAAGCGCGCAATTTGGCCTTTCATGACCACAAAACGGGAACCAGTAATTTTTACCGCAGCCGGAAAATCCAAACCATCAGTTAATTCACCTAATGCCACATGATCCTTAATGGTAAAATCATATTGACGCGGCTCACCCCAACGACTTATTTCGACATTGTCGGTTTCATCTTTGCCGTCTGGTACACTGTCATCGGGTAAGTTGGGTAAACTTAAAGCAATATTACGAATGTCATCCTGTATTTGCGTTAGTTTATTTTTAGCACTATCCAGCTCTTCACCTAACTGGTTAACTTGCTTACGTAAAGCTTCAACATCTTCACCGCGCGCTTTTGCTGCACCGATGGTCTTCGAGCGGGAATTTCGTTCTGCCTGCAAGCTTTCTGTTTCAATTTGTAAATTTTTGCGTTCTTGCTCTAGTTTACACAACATATCTACATCGAGAATAAATCCCCTACGAGCCAGTTTTTCAGCAACTACGTCTAGCTCATTACGCAGTAAATTTGGATCGAGCATGCTTAACCTGTAAAATTATTATGGTTTAAAAATAAAAACAACCTGTCAGTTTTCTCTGATGCTTAACACTTTTTTAGCCTGATCCGGCTACATTACCCCATTGAGATTTTTAACGATAGCGTTTTGTTAAGCTATTTTGATCCAATTCTGCCAGCCAGGATAATTTTTCGCCAATTTTCCCTTCTAAACCACGATTTGATGGAAAATAATAACGTGTTTCTTGCATCTCTGCTGGAAAGTAATTTTCACCAGCAGCATAAGCATTGAGCTCATCGTGGGCATAGCGATATTCTTGACCTAAGCCCATCTCTTTCATTAACTTAGTCGGTGCATTACGTAAATGAGGGGGGACATCATAATCTGGCTGCTGCTTTGCGTCTGTTATGGCGGCCTGAAAAGCCTTATAAACGGCATTACTTTTAGCAGCACAAGCTAAATAGACAATTGCTTGGGCAATGGCTCGCTTTCCTTCCGCTGGGCCAACACGGGTGAAACAATCCCACGCAGCTATCGCAACTTGCATTGCTCTCGGATCGGCATTACCTATATCTTCAGAGGCAATAGCCAGCAGACGACGAGCAACATATAAGGGATCACCTCCAGCAGTGATAATTCGGGCATACCAATAAAGCGCTGCATCAGGGGCAGAGCCACGGACAGATTTATGTAGTGCGGAAATGAGATCATAATAACGATCGCCTTTATTATCAAAACGAACGCTTCTTTCACCACTAACTTCTTTTAGTAAATTTACGGCTAATATTCGCTGATCTTTATCATTGTTATCAGCCATATCGACCATCATTTCCAGTAAATTTAATGCTCGTCTGGCATCACCATTGGCTAATTGGGCTATCATGTCACGGGTGTCATCGGGCAAAATAATTTTCTGGCCACCATAACCACGTTCTCTATCCTCCATTGCCTGCTGCAAAACCATGACAATTTCTTCATTAGAAAGCAATTTCAGTAGATAAACCCGCGCGCGTGAAAGTAAGGCTGAGTTGAGCTCAAAAGAAGGATTTTCTGTTGTGGCGCCAATAAACGTTACCGTACCATCTTCTATATGAGGTAAAAAAGCATCTTGTTGACTTTGATTGAAGCGATGAACTTCATCAACAAATAAAATCGTTCTTCGCCCTAATTGCCGATTTTGGCGAGCAATTTCAATCGCCTCGCGGATCTCTTTGATACCTGAGATTACGGCTGAGATCTTTTCAATGGGGGCATCCGCATAGTGACCGATAATTTCAGCCAGGGTCGTTTTTCCGGTACCTGGCGGCCCCCACAAAATCATGGAATGCAGTTGGCCTGCACCAATAGCACGCGCAAGTGGCTTGTCCTTAGCTAATAAATGGAGCTGGCCAATATATTGCTCTAAGTTGATTGGCCGCATTTTTGCGGCCAATGGTTGAAATTCATTAGATGAAAAATCAAGTGGCAAATTAGTCACCTCACCTCCTTGACCTTTGATCATCAACAGTTACACCTTGTGGTGGAGCAAATTTAAATTTGTTGTCATCAACATGGCTATTTTGCTGGCCTTTGAGCTGATATGAACTCATCTGGCCATCTTGCTCTACCGCTGTAAATTGTTGAATAGTGCCATCAGACTGAACAGTAATGGAAAAATGTTTCAAATTTCCCTTATTTTGGGTCGCTGTCAGCAGAAAATCATTATCATTTTGGCTAATTTGATAACGTTCCCAATCCTGCGGATCATTACGGGTTATCAACATAAACGGTGTATCCGTCGTTGCCTGACTCAATAAAGTTACCGTAACTTGCTCAACAAAAGGATTATAAAACCAAAGATTAGTACCATCAGAAACTAACCAACTTTCATCCGGTGCTACCATATGCCAGTTAAATAAATTTGGCCGTTTGATCCATAGCTGGCCTTCACCTTGCTGAATTAAATCACCATCAGCACTGGTTACCTTTTGTGTAAAATTGGCATGAAAACTATTTATTTTATTTAGGCGCATTTGCAGTTCAGAAGCGGCATCCGCCCATACCTGGCTAATATGAAAAGTTATCGCTAACAAGCCGAACATTATCAATTTTTTCATTAAGTAATGACCTTTTTATCCATCATATTTATTGGTTTTAAGATAATATGTTAAATCAATGTCCTGTTGGTGGTGGTGTTAAGACTTCGCGATTACCATTGTGATTGTGGCCTGGCTCACTAACGATCCCTTGCGCTTCCATCTGTTCAACAATCCTCGCGGCACGATTATAACCAATGCGGAATTGTCGTTGAACGCCCGATATTGAGACGCGTTGCTTTTCCGTCACAAATTCAACAGCTTGATCAAATAGTGGATCAAGCTCTTCATCACCATCATAACCATTACCACCCTCACCCTCATCGCTAGTCTTAGTAATGTTATCAATATACTCGGGCTTACCTCTAGCTTTCCAATCTTTAACCACATCATGGACTTCCTGATCGCGAACAAACGCGCCATGGACACGAATTGGAATAGAGGAGTTAGGCGGTAAGTAAAGCATATCGCCCATGCCTAATAAAGATTCAGCGCCACCTTGATCAAGGATGGTGCGAGAATCTATCTTACTTGATACAGTAAACGCAATCCGAGTGGGTATATTAGCCTTAATTAAACCGGTAATGATATCAACCGATGGCCTTTGCGTCGCCAAAACAAGGTGAATACCGGCTGCCCGCGCTTTTTGTGCCAAACGTGCAATTAACTCTTCAACTTTCTTGCCAGCGGTCATCATGAGATCGGCAAATTCATCAACCATAACAACAATATAAGGCTCTTTTTTTAGTACCGGGTGACTACTATCCATGCTATCACCTGGCTTCCAAAATGGATCAGGTATCGGGCGACCCATACGTTCAGCAGCATTAATTTTATCGTTATAGCCCACCAAATTTCTTACCCCTAAAGCAGACATAAGCTTGTAGCGACGTTCCATTTCATTAACACACCAACGCAGTGCATTAGCTGCATCTTTCATGTCGGTGACAACTTCGGTCAGCAAATGAGGAATTCCCTCATAAATAGAGAGTTCCAACATTTTAGGATCGATCATGATAAAACGAACATCCTCAGGCTTTGCTTTATACAAAATACTGAGGATCATGGCGTTAACCCCAACCGATTTACCCGAACCAGTGGTACCGGCAACCAATAAATGGGGCATTTTTTCTAAATCGGCGATAACCGGTTCACCTTCAATATCTTTACCTAACACAATGGTTAATGGTGAGGGGTTGCGCCGAAATTTATCACAATCAAGCACTTCGCGTAGATAAACCGTCTGACGCTTTCTATTGGGCAATTCTAATCCTACATAAGGTTTACCCGGTATCACCTCAACAATACGTACGGCAGTTGCTGATAAGGAACGGGCTAAATCTCTTGATAAATTAGAAATACGTGCCGCCTTCACGCCAGGAGCTAACTCCAATTCAAAGCGGGTAATAACCGGCCCTGGAGAAAAACCAACAACTTCCACTTTTACCCGATAATCGCTTAAACGCGCTTCAATTAAACGGGATGTTTGCTCAAGTGCAAACATATCAACCGGCTCATTTTGGGCGGGTGGACTGGCAAGTAGGTCTAATGATGGCATCGGTGTCGTGGGTTTTGGTAATGGTTGATCACTACGTACCAGAAAAGGATGAAAAAGACTTCCCTGCTCGGGTAATGTTTGTTCGACGTTTTGCTTTTTATCCTTAGTAGATAGCGGTATTTCGCTGACCTCTTTTGCTAGTTGCTCCTGCGATACCTCTTCATCTTCTGCCAATGGCCATTTATGCTCTATATGCGGCTGGCTTTCAACTGATGTATTTAATTCTGCCTCATCTGATGTAATCGGTTTGTCTTTGTCATCAATTCTATCTGTTGGCGGATTAAGATTGTTAGTTATATCAGTGTCATAACGTTTATTTTGCTGCTGCAAAAACTGTTCACGTAATTTATCTTCACTCCAATCATCAATACTAAACTCAGCACCATCCGGTTGCGTTACTGAATTTTGATAAGCGTTTTGGTCTGCAGGCAATTCCTGCTCTTTTTGTGTCGTTAGACGATTGCCGTAAAGTTCACGTCGTGTTGGTAAACGAACAGGATTAGGACGTGGAAATTCTGGGCCAATTCCCTTTTTAATTTGCGATTTTACTGGCGTGAAAGCAGTACTAGGGTCAACCTCGGCATCTATTTTTGTTACCGATGATATTAATGTTTCACTTAGATTTGCGGTTTTTTCTTGCTCGCTAACTTGAGTAACAGTATTAGCGTCTATCGGTTTATTTAGATTAACATCATCATCCATTGGAACAGGTATACCTGAAGGTTTGCTAAAAATATCTTCATCATATTTGTCCAGCGTTGCTGATTGAATATCAAAACCAACTTCAGTTTCATCAGGCATCAGAGTGTATGCCTTATCACCATGCAATTCATGGTTTTTATTATTGCTCAATTCCTCTTTCGCTAGCTGACTAATTGGCGAAGCTGAAAAAAGTACATCATCCGGATCGATATAATCTACATTGTTGCCATCGTATAATTTAGCCGGATGAGATGAAACATAAGCTTCTGTCGCCTGATGCTTGTTATTTCTACGAGTACGATTAGTGATTAGTGATATGGTTGCTAAAACTAGTGCACCAATCTTTTCCGCAATCGTCAACCATGACCAACCGGTAAATAAGGTGAAACTAACTGCCCATATACAAAGTAACGCTAAGGTTGTTCCTAAAATATTAAACCAAGGCAAGATGGCATTACTAAAAACACTACCAATAATTCCGCCAGAGGAAAAATTAGGTAAATCATCAATATTAAGTGATGCAAGAGCACACGATGTAATTATTAGCGCCAACCCACCGATCAGGCGTAAGGAAAGGACAAAAAAATCCAAACAATTCTGGTTATCAATATCTTTAAATACATTCCAACATCCTAACAACATAACTAATGGTATAGCATAGGCTAAAATGCCAAAAACAGAGAAAAGAATATCCGCTGACCAAGCACCAATACCGCCAGCTAAATTTTTAATCGGTTCATTCCAGGTGGTCTGCGACCAACTAGGATCGGAGAGATGAAAACTTATCAGGGCCACCATTAAAAAAATCGCCCAGATAGTAATTATAAGTAAAATAATCTCTGTCAGTATCTTGCTATTACTGATCTTTTTTAACTTAATATTTTTGTCTTCTGTATATTCCTGGCCCAAAACTAACACTCCAGGTTTTTCCTGTTGATTGAAAGGAACAACGCTGAGTAATGTTCAGCGTTGAAACTGTATGCATAAACAGGAGTGTACCTAACTTTTTCCAGTTTTGCATCTATTTGATTAACGTGTCTTAATGACCAAACGATTACTCTGTTTTACCTCTTCCATTACTACATAAGTACGGGTGTCATTGACACCTGGAAGACGAAGTAAAGTCTCTCCTAACAATTTACGATAAGCAGACATATCAGGAACCCGTGTTTTAAGTAAATAATCAAAATCCCCAGAGACTAAATGACATTCCTGAATTCCCTCCAGTTTTTGCACAACGGCATTAAACTGTTCAAAAACATCTGCAGCACCACGGTTCAAGGTAATCTCAACAAAAACCAATAAAGATGCATCGAGATAGTGTGGATTTAATAAAGCAGTATAACCTGAAATAAAACCTTGACGTTCCAACCGGCGCACGCGTTCCAAACAAGGTGTTGGTGATAACCCTACTCTCTTAGAAAGCTCTACATTAGAAATACGACCATCCTTTTGTAATTCATTCAGTATGTTCCTATCAATACGATCAAGATCTTTTCCTGGACGCTTTTTGTTATCAATCATTTCGTTATCTCTCTTTTATCTATTTTTTTATACCCACTACATTCCCTATTTTCTTTTCTTATGATTGAATTGGAAAAGATGCAATAAGGTTAAACTCCGCCTGACCATTAGTATTTAGTAGTATAATTCATCTTGTAGATAAATCATCTGGTTAGTTTTCAATTTGATAATGAAAAGTAGGATATTTATCTATTTGTTTAAATGATGTTCAATTTCAATTAATCAAATGAGGTAATTAATCCTACAAGATGTTTTCTCAAATACACAACCGATTGTCAAAGATTATGAATAAAAATCAGAACATCATATGGAAACGAATGTCTTATTAACTAATTGTCAATAAGACATAAGGAAAATTCTCAATTTAAAACGTTATTTCACGAAAAATAATCTTTTTTCATGACTTGCTGCCTTAATAAAATGTTAAAGACAAGCTAATAAAAATGACTATTCCTTATCATATTTTAATTCAATTTACTTTTTTTAATTTTTCTAATCTCCTACAATCGCCACATTGAATAAATATTCTTAAAAAATGGAGCATCTATGAACACCACCAATCATAGTAAAGTTATTATTCTAGGATCTGGCCCAGCTGGCTATACAGCAGCTATTTATGCCGCCCGAGCAAACTTAAGTCCGGTATTAATCACCGGCGTTCAACCAGGCGGACAATTAACCACAACCACCGAAGTTGAAAATTGGCCTGGGGATCATTCCGAGTTAATGGGGCCGGTATTGATGGAACGCATGCTGCAACATACTAAAAAATTTACGGCAGAAGAAAACATTATTAATGATCACATTCATAAGGTTGATCTGCGGCAACTGCCATTCCAACTGACTGGCGATAACGGAATATATAGCTGCGATGCGCTTATTATCGCTACCGGCGCCTCAGCTCGTTATCTGGGTTTACCTTCTGAAGAAGCCTTTAAAGGTCGTGGTGTTTCAGCCTGTGCCACCTGTGATGGTTTTTTCTATCGCAAACAAAAAGTTGCTGTTGTGGGGGGTGGGAATACCGCTATTGAAGAAGCTCTTTACCTATCAAATATCGCTTCAGAAGTCCATGTTATTCATCGACGTGAAACATTTCGAGCCGAAAAAATCCTTATTCAACGGATGATGGAAAAAGTAAAAACTGGCAATATTGTATTACATACCAATTTTACTCTCGATGAAGTATTAGGTGACAATAGTGGTGTCACTGGAATCAATTTACGTTCAACCCAAAATGACAACATAGAGATGCTTTCCGTGACTGGTGTATTTATCGCTATTGGCCATACGCCCAATACAAGTATCTTTGCCGATCAGTTAGTGTTAGAAAATGGCTATATTCAAGTGCAATCTGGGACTAAAGGCAATGCGACCCAAACCTCAGTTGAAGGTGTTTTCGCTGCCGGTGATGTTATGGATCACATCTATCGTCAAGCGATTACCTCAGCAGGTACTGGTTGTATGGCCGCCCTTGACGCCGAACGTTATTTAGATGCATTATACCGCAAATAAATGTTACAAATTATAATAATTTAATAAAATTCTTTAGCAGGCGCTGTCGAAATAGCGCCTTTTTAGCTGTGATATACCTCTAAAGTTGATATTAGATAAAATTAACATCAACCCGTTGTAATAATTAACTTAACGCCGGTATATAAAATCATCACTATGGATAAACAAAAACAAACTGAACTGGTCAAATGGTTGAAACAACAATCAGCACCAGCAAAACACTGGCTACGCTTATTCATGTTACTGGGAATTATTAGTGGCCTACTTATCGTTACCCAAGCTTGGCTTTTAGCCACCATTTTACAAGCATTGATTATAGACAATGTACCGAGAGAACAACTACTTGTTCAATTTTCATTACTCATTTGTGTATTTATTGTAAGAGCAATAATTAATTTTATACGAGAAAGTGTTGGATTTGTTTGTGGCAAAATTGTTCGCCAGCAGATCCGTAGCATGGTACTAAATAAACTTAACCAATTAGGACCTATTTGGGTTAAAAATAAACCCGCTGGTAGTTGGGCTACTATCATCTTAGAACAAATTGAGGACATACAGGATTATTACGCTCGCTATTTACCTCAAATGTATTTAGCCGCTATGATCCCGATTATCATTCTGATTGCAATTTTCCCGCTTAACTGGGCTGCTGGTTTAATTTTATTTATCACCGCACCTTTAATCCCCTTATTTATGATATTAGTTGGGATGGGCGCCACTGATGTTAATCGGCGAAATTTTGTTGCTTTAGCCCGATTAAGCGGTAGATTTCTCGATCGTTTACGTGGACTGGATACCTTACGACTTTTTTTCCGTGCCAACAAAGAAATAAAAGATATTGAACAAGCAACCGAAGAGTTTCGTAAAAGAACCATGGAAGTCTTACGGATGGCATTTCTCTCTTCAGCAGTGTTAGAATTCTTCGCGTCAATCTCCATCGCCATTGTCGCGGTTTATTTTGGTTTCTCTTATTTAGGTGAATTGCATTTTGGTAATTATGGCATACCGGTTACCCTTTTTGCTGGTTTTTTGGCTTTGATACTCGCCCCTGAATTTTTTCAGCCACTACGTGATTTAGGCACTTATTACCATGCTAAAGCACAAGCAGTAGGCGCAGCAGAATCTCTATTTACATTATTAGCCAGCATAGAACAACCATCGCCACTACCGCAAAACAATCAGCTAATGACGCCGGCTCAACCATTAACTATTACAGCACAGCAACTAGAAATTTTTTCTCATGACAATATACGCTTGGCTGGCCCGTTAAATTTCATCCTATTGCCAAACCAACGCATCGCGTTAGTCGGCCAAAGTGGAGCTGGCAAAAGTTCATTATTAAATGCATTACTGGGTTTTCTATCCTATCGTGGATCGCTAACGGTTAATGGAATCGAACTTAGGGATCTCGATATGACTGATTGGCGCAAACAACTTAGCTGGGTTGGCCAAAATCCCCATTTACCCGCACAAACCATCATTGACAATATACGTCTCTATTCAGCCGAAGCTTCCGCAGCCGCAGTCAATATTGCAATGGAAAATGCTTATGTAACCGAGTTTATTAAACATCTACCAGTGGGAGTTGATACCCAAATTGGCGAAAATGGCGCTCGCTTATCCGTTGGACAAGCACAACGAATTGCTGTCGCCCGCGCGTTATTAAACCCCTGTCATTTGCTTTTATTGGATGAGCCTGCAGCAAGTCTTGATATGCAAAGTGAGCAACGGGTGATGACAGCACTTAATACGGCCTCTACTAAACAAACAACCTTACTGGTTACACATTTATTAGCAGAAGCTGCCGCATATGATCAAATATGGGTGATGGAAAATGGTTTAATTATTGAACAAGGCACATACAGCAAGCTAAGCCAGACTAAAGGAGCTTTTAGCCGCCTGCTAACTTATCGCGCAGAGGAGATATAATATGCGTGTACTACTCCCTTTTCTTGCGCTATATCGTCGTCATTGGTTACTACTTAATCTTGGCATTATATTAACCATAATTGCGGTACTGGCGAGTATTAGTCTACTGACTCTATCAGGTTGGTTTTTAGCCGGAACGGCACTCGCAGGCGCTGCCGGACTGTATACCTTTAATTATATGCTACCCGCAGCAGGAGTTCGTGGCTCAGCAATTATCCGTACTGCCAGCCGTTACGCCGAAAGGTTGGTTAACCATGATGCAACTTTTCGTGTCTTAGCACATTTAAGGATATTTACATTTCAAAAACTATTCCCGCTTTCACCTGGCGGTATCGCACACTATCGCCAAGGAGATATCCTTAACCGTCTGGTAGCTGATGTCGAGAGTCTTGATCACTTGTATCTACGGGTGCTTTCCCCCATTTTGGCTGCTTTGGTTATTACTATTTTACTCACTTTGGCGTTAAGCACATTAGACTCATTTCTTGCCCTTACTCTGGGCACAATTATGCTGTGTTTGCTGATTACCTTACCCTGGTTTTTTTATCAGGCGGGAAAATCTATTGGACACGATCTCACTATATTTCGCAGCCAATATCGCGCTTGTTTAATCAATATTATTCAGGCACAAGCGGAACTAACTGTTTTTGGGGCATTACCTCGTTTTCGGCAAGTATTGACCGATCTAGAAACCAACTGGCTAAAACGCCAACAACAGCAATCTAACTTAACCGCGCTATCACAATCTATTATGATTTTTATCTCCGGCCTCACCGCAACCCTATTAATGTGGATGGCAGCAACTGGTGTTGGTGAACAGCATAAACCCGGTGCGCTTATTGCTCTGTTCGTCTTTTGTACCTTAGCTGCGTTTGAAGTTCTTGGGCCGGTGGCGGTTGCATTTCAATATTTAGGACAAGTGGTTACTTCAGCAAATCGCTTAATGGAGTTAATTAATCAGAAGCCGGCCGTGACATTTCCCGCTTCAGATATAACGACGAATAATCAGGTTGACATCAAATTGCAAAAAGTGCACTTCAGTTATCCCCAACAACCGCAACCGACATTAAAAAATATCTCTTTAACACTCAATGCAGGTGAACATGTTGCGCTACTAGGTAAAACTGGTTGCGGTAAATCTACGCTGTTACAATTATTAACCCGTGCATGGGATGTCAGCTCAGGCCAGATCTTGATAAATGGCCACCCAATTAATCACTATAATGAGAAAACATTACGTAAATTAATGGCGGTAGTTCCACAGCGGACACATATTTTTAGTGATACTTTACGTAATAATCTGCTAATAGCGAAAGATGATGCAAGTGATACCTTACTGACAAAAGTAATAAAACAAATCGGTTTAGACAGCCTGATTAAAAATCAAGGGCTCGATAGTTGGATCGGTGAAGGTGGCCGACAACTTTCAGGTGGCGAACAACGGCGATTAGGTATCGCAAGAGCCCTACTTTATGATGCGCCAATAATTTTATTAGATGAGCCGACTGAAGGATTAGATGTAAAAACTGAAAAACAGATACTAATTCAGTTGCAACAGCACTACCACGATAAAACCTTGTTAGTTATTACGCATCGCTTACAGGGTCTGGAAAAAATGGATCAAATATATGTGATGGATGATGGAAAAATTATTGAGCAAGCGACCCATGCAGAGCTATTACAATTGAAAGGGCTCTATTTTCAATATTATCAAGCTCAAATAGTACTAACATAATTACAAAATTAGTTAATAGGACGGTTATATGTTTCAGCTTGATGATGGATCTTATATCTTTCCAGCGCCCGAATATGCTCTACACGAGCCCAATGGTTTATTAGCCATCGGCGGTGATCTGGCTGTTGGTAGATTACAATCTGCCTATTATGAAGGGATTTTCCCTTGGTTTAATCCAACGGAAATCCCATTATGGTGGTCGCCAGATCCACGTGCAGTTCTGTTGCCAGCAGAAATACACATTAGCCGAACAACTAAAAAAAGAATGAGAAAAACCGCTTATGCCATTACGCTAAATCATGACTTTGAACAGGTTATTGCCGCCTGCGCACAACGGCAAGAAGGAACCTGGATCACCCACCAAATAATAGAAGCCTATACTGCTTTGCATCAACTGGGCGTTGCTCATTCCGTTGAAGTTTGGTACAACACAAAATTAATTGGTGGACTATATGGCGTTAATGTTGGTAAAATTTTTTGTGGTGAATCGATGTTTAGCCGTGTTAGTGACGGTTCTAAATATGCACTTATTGCTTTTTATTACCATTTCCTGCGTTTCGGCGGAAAACTGTTTGATTGTCAAATAATTAATGCATATATCGCCTCTTTAGGTGTGAAAGAGATCCCACGAGTACAATTTTTAAATTATCTCTATCAATATCGCGATCAACCTATCGATAAAGCATGTTGGCTAAAGCAAACCATAAGTTTACCCAGTGCAGCAGAAATTAATCATTTTGAATGATTAACTGGAAAATATTTTTCTACCTAAACAAAGGCAACAGATAGCTGATTTAGCATCAATTTGAAGATATAAATGACAGAATCATTCATCCTATTGCAAACTAAGTTAGATGGTTTGCTACGATATTATTACATTTTATTTTTTTATCGTTCGCGTTGTTCAAACCGTATACTTGTTGTATATTTTTGTACTATTTAGCTTTAATGCTGTAATTTTCGTATCTTGATAAAAAGAAAAAGTGACTTTAAACTCGACCCTCCTTTACATAAGGAGGGTTTTTCGGCATTATCTTGCCCGTAAAAAACTTGGTGATTAACTCAGAGGATTAGATGGCCAAAGAAGACAATATTGAAATGCAAGGTACAGTACTAGATACTCTGCCCAATACCATGTTCCGTGTTGAACTAGAAAATGGACACGTAGTTACTGCGCATATTTCTGGCAAAATGCGTAAAAATTATATCCGTATTCTGACGGGCGACAAAGTGACTGTCGAGTTAACACCTTATGATCTGAGTAAAGGCAGAATCATCTTTCGTAGCCGTTGATCGCCTTTTCTCTCAGGCTCTTGCCATAGACGATTGGAATATCGTCTATGGTTATAAAGCATCTGTAATTAAATTATTGCATTCTCTGGTTTAGTTTTGTGCATACCTTCAAAATGGTAAGTTAATTTTTGCGTCTTCTTATTCAGATCGATCTTAACAGCACCACCATGACTCAACTGCCCAAACAAAAGTTCATTAGCTAAAGGTTTCTTTAGATTATCCTGGATCGCTCTTGCCATCGGCCTGGCTCCCATCACCTTATCATAGCCTTTAGCACAAAGCCATTGACGTGCCGCATTACTGATTTCAATTGACACACCTTTTTCATCAAGTTGCGCTTGTAACGCAACAATAAACTTATCAACAACTTGGGCAATAATTTCTGGTGTTAAACCATTAAACCAAATTATGCCATCCAATCGATTACGAAACTCCGGCGCGAAAATTCGTTTTATCTCTGATAATACATCGGTACTATTATCCTGCTCAGTAAAACCAATCGATTTACGTTGTGTTTCTTGCACACCCGCATTAGTGGTCATCACCAAGACAACATTACGAAAATCAGCCTTACGGCCATTATTATCGGTTAAAGTACCATTATCCATCACCTGTAATAAAAGATTAAATACATCAGAATGTGCCTTTTCTATTTCATCTAATAAAACGACCGAATAAGGATGTTTTATAACCGCATCTGTCAATAAACCACCTTGATCAAAGCCTACATATCCTGGTGGGGCACCAATTAGCCGACTAACAGTATGACGTTCCATATATTCTGACATGTCAAAACGCAACAATTTAATATCTAATGCCTTTGCCAGTTGCACAGTGACTTCTGTCTTACCGACACCCGTTGGCCCAGCAAATAAAAATGCACCAATAGGTCTGTGGCTACTACCTAACCCCGCTCGATTCATTTTAATCGCTTCGCTGAGGGTTTGAATAGCTTGCTCTTGGCCAAATACTAGCAATTTCAATCTATTATCTAAATTTTTCAATCGCTCTTTATCGCTAGAAGAAATTGTTTTTTCAGGAATACGGGCAATTAGGGAAACAACTGATTCTATCTCCTGTACCCCAATTGTTTTTTTACGTCGGTTTTGTGGCATCAAACGCGTTCTTGCACCCGCTTCATCAATAACATCGATTGCTTTATCCGGTAAATGGCGATCTGTGATATATTTTACTGATAAATCAACCGCAGCTTTAATCGCTTTGGGACTATAACGAACATTATGGTGAGCTTCATACTTAGCTCGTAATCCGTTAATAATCTGTACCGTTTCGTCAGCAGAAGGTTCGACGATATCAATTTTTTGGAATCGTCTTGCCAGCGCACGATCTTTCTCAAATATATGACTAAATTCTTGGTAGGTAGTTGAACCCATCACACGGATCCGGCCACTCGATAGTAATGGCTTAATCAGATTAGCCGCATCAACTTGTCCGCCAGATGCAGCACCAGCACCAATAATCGTATGGATTTCATCAATAAAGAGAATACTTTTTTCATCTTTTTCTAACACATTTAATAATGCTTTAAAGCGCTTTTCGAAATCACCACGATACTTAGTACCCGCCAGTAGTGAACCGATATCCAGGGCATAAATAGTGCAATCTTTCATTACTTCCGGGATATCATTTTGTATGATACGCCATGCTAGCCCTTCCGCAATCGCTGTTTTACCTACCCCAGATTCACCCACTAATAGCGGATTATTCTTTCGCCGCCGACAAAGAACCTGGATCGTTCTCTCCAGTTCCAGCTGACGCCCAATTAAAGGATCAACTTTGCCGGCTTTTGATAATTGGTTAAGGTTGGTAGTAAAGCTATCCATCCGTTCTTCAACGCCAATAGCTTCTTCATTCTGATAAGCAGCATTAATAGAATCGGAATGGCTATTATCAGCCTCACTACCTTTGACCATACCATGAGAAATAAAATTAACAACATCAAGCCGACTTATATCGTGTTTACGCAATAAATAGGCAGCTTGAGACTCTTGTTCGCTAAATATAGCAACCAGCACATTAGCACCAGTAACTTCATTACGCCCAGATGACTGAACATGAAACACTGCACGCTGCAATACTCGCTGAAAACTTAACGTAGGTTGAGTATCCCGACTATCATCCTCAGGCAATAATGGCGTTGTTTGTGAAATAAAATGCTCCAATTCCTGTCGCAATACCACAAGGTCAACTTTGCAAGCTACTAAGGTTTCCCTGGCCGATGTATTACTGAGTAACGCCAGCAATAGATGCTCAACCGTCATAAATTCATGCCTGCTATCTCTTGCCTTGGCAAAAGCTACATTAAGACTAAGTTCAAGTTCTTGGTTAAGCATAATCACCTCCCTATAAATTAGTCTAATCAGACTTCTTCTATCGTGCAAAGTAATGGATATTCATGTTCTCTTGCATAAATATTAACTTGCGCGGCCTTTGTTTCTGCAACCTCAGCAGTATAAACCCCACAGATCCCTTTCCCGTGAAAATGAACATCCAACATGATTTGTGTGGCTTGCTCTTCATCAAAAGAAAAGTATTTTTTTAACACTTGTATTACAAAATCCATTGGTGTGAAATCATCATTCTTCAAAATCACCTTATACATTGAAGGTGGTTGTAAAGCATGTTCCACTTGTTCCTTGAGCCTAACATCCGTCTGATAATCTGATTGGCACTCACTCATTATGTAAAAATCCAGTTAAATATTTTAATTATACATTTTTCTTGATTATTCTTAGTTTATCACTTTGATCCCATTTGTGACCAAGCATCCTTAAAAAAGTAAATAATACACGAGTTTCGCACCAATAAAAAAACGCTCTATTTTTAAGTTTAATTCAGCATAATATATAAATAGACAAAATCTTATAAATTAAAAGCAACTTATAAAAATAGTTGCTGAATAGAGAGTTGCATTTTTTGTCACGCTATAGACAATAAAAAGAGGTTTAACTTAGAAAATAACGGTTTGAAATGATCAACAAAGAGCGGTTGTTACGAGATAATCGTTTATGTAAAGCAATCATTGGATTATCAGTCGAAGAATTGAAAAATTTAGCCGCTGAATTTTCAGCTTGTTATTTGATTTATCGGAAAAAGAATCGAAAAGATCACGAGCGGCAGATGGGTGCAGGGCAGAAAGGATTTATCCCAACCCCATTAGATAAACTGCTTTTTATTTTATTGTATTTAAAATGTTATCCGACCTATGATTTGCAAGGACTTCTTTTTGGTTTAGATAGAACACGGGTATGTCGCTGGGTAAAAATATTATTGCCGGTTTTAGAGATGACCTTGGGGCGAGAATGTGTTTTGCCCGCTCGTCAAATTCGCTCTGCTGAGGAATTTTTTCGCGCCTTTCCTGGAGTTATAGCTAGGCGACTTAATTTTGATTACAAGGTGTGTTATGAGTTATACAATTGATTTTCGACGTAAAGTAATATCAGTAAGGAAAGCCGAAGGTTTAACAATTCGAGAAACTGCGAAACAATTCCGTATTGGAAAAGCGTCTTTAGTACGTTGGCTTAAACGACCAGAGCCAAAAAATTCAACGCCACGTAAGAGGAAGCTCGATAAAAATGCTTTAGCAAAAGATGTGGAACAGTATCCAGATGCTTACCAAAAGGAACGGGCAGAGCGATTCGGTGTTTGTAAAAAGACTATTTGGCAATCCCTTAAAAAGCTGGGATTAACCTATAAAAAAAACTCTATTCCATCCAAAAACCAACGAAAGCGACAGGCTGGCACATCAGCAAAAAAGACAACAGTATGAAAAAAAAGATAAATCTGTTGTTTTTATTGATGAAAGTGGTTTTTCACATGACACTCCACGAACTCACGGCTATTCCCCAAAAGGTCACCGTTGTTTTGGCCTGAAAAACTGGGGTGCTAAGGGAAGAACAAATGTTATTGGCGCTTTATTGGGAACAACCCTTTTTGCTATCGGATTATTTGATTGCAATATTAATCGTGATGTTTTTTATGTTTGGATCACAAAAATATTGCTCCCAGAACTTCCTGAAAATTCTGTTATTTTTATGGACAACGCTAGCTTTCACAAAGGTAAGAATATTGAACAGGCAATTATAAACGCAGGACACCAGATAGAATATTTGCCTGTGTATTCACCAGATTTAAATCCTATAGAACATAAATGGTCTCAAGCTAAACGTAAAAAGATGGAAACAGGATGCACTATCGATGACCTGTTTTTAATACATATGCTGTAATCAAAATTAAGTCGCCTAGCTATAAAGACGTCTTTATTGATGGGACAGAGCGACCTGTCCAAAAGCCTAAGAATCTGCGTCGGCGAAAAAAAATGTATTCGGGAAAGAAAAGACAGACCACTCGAAAAGGGCTTATTATGACTGACGAAACGAGGAAAATTGGATTTATCCCCATGATCAAAAATGGGCGCCGTCACGATAAACGCTTACTCGATAAAGTCGATATAATTCGCCATATTCCCCCTGAGGTAACCATCTGGGCCGATACCGGTTTTCAAGGTATAGATAAACAGCATCCTAATACACAAATCCCAAAAAAAGGAACTCGAAAAAGACCTTTATCGCCTGAACAAAAACAAGAAAATCAAATAATCTCGGGCATCCGTATTACGGTTGAACACGCCATCGCGGGTATCAAGCGCCTCGGTTGTATGACCCAAATTTTACGGAATCGTAGACCCTTTATTGATGATACCTTTTTACTCCTTAGTGCCAGTCTTTGGAATTTCCATCTCAGAACAGCCTAAAATTTACTTCAATCACCGAAATACCCTTATTTCACTATTAAACAACACGCTTATAGTAATTTAAACAAATTTATACGTTTTAGTAACTTGCAAATTAACCATTGATTTTAAGCCATTTCTGGAATTTTATATGCCTGTGCGAAACTCGTGTAATAAAAAAAAACAGTGACCTATAGCGCTATCTAAATCAAATTTTAGCAACTGAACCAGTTTCTACGAATAGAGTACGCTTGACGCCATATATCTTTTTAATAGAGTATATTTTATGAACAAGCAATTTTTAGTTCGCTGCAATATGAAGTGAACTGTTCACAGGCACTTGTTTGATAAAACCCCATTGTGAAGGATGATGTATGGAGACAGGTACAGTTAAGTGGTTTAATAATGCTAAAGGTTTTGGCTTCATCTGCCCCGAAAATGGTGGCGAAGATATCTTCGCACACTATTCCAGTATCCAGATGGAAGGGTACCGTACATTGAAAGCTGGACAAAAGGTCAATTTTAGTTCAACTAAAGGGCCTAAGGGTAACCATGCCTGCCTTATTATTCCTGTAGAAAATGGATAGGTTGGTTTTCATTGCCTTTAATCATTTGCTATTTTAATTATTGCTCCCAAGCTTCTTTTGGGAGCATATAAATATTTATTACTTATTCTCTTGCCAAAGCATCTACTGGATTCAACTTTGCCGCGTTGCGGGCGGGTAAAAAACCAAAAATGAGGCCAATGATGGTTGAGCAAACTAAAGCGCCAAGCAGTGGCATTAGGCTAAAAGCAAACTGCCAATCCGGTAATAGTAAGCGGGCAATAAGCGCCACGATATAAGAGAGTAAGATCCCTAAAAAACCACCAAACAAACAAATAAAAATTGCCTCTATCAAAAATTGTTGCATAATATCGCTATTTCGAGCACCGATTGCTATGCGAATACCAATTTCTTTCGTCCGTTCGGTTACTGAAACCAGCATGATATTCATCACACCGATACCACCGACTAGCAAGGAAATAACCGCGACTAATGTTAAAAATAACTGTAGCGTATTGGTCGTTTTTTCTATAGTTTTAATCAATGTATCGAAGTTGTAGGTAAAAATATCCTTTTTTCCATGCAATACCGTTAACAATCGCGTCAATTGTTGTTCTGCTTCTAACGAGCTATACCCCTGTTTGATCCTAATATAAAGATTATCAAAATAAGAGCGATTCATCAGTCGACTACTCATCGTAGTATAAGGCATCCAGATCTGTAGCATATTGCTATTGCCATAAACTGACTTCTGCTCAGCTGCCACCCCAACAATAGTAACAGGCATATTGCCGACTAATATTATTTCACCAACAACCTGTTTCTGCTTAGGAAAAAACATATCCTTGGTATTTTTATCAATAACAATTACCTGTCCATGGTGCTTAACCATATCGCTAGTCAGAATTATGCCTTCGCTCATTGACATGGCATAAACATCAAAATATGACTCTCCAACGCCAAATGCACTTGCTGCTGAATTCCGATTGCCATAACGTAAGCGAACATCAGTACTCATTTTACCTGATATAGCAAAAACATATGGCTGCTTTTGTAGCGCATCCACATCGCTGATGGTCAGCGCCCGTCTATCTTGTGGGCTGACGTCACTAAATCCTTTACCAGGAAAGACCGTAATAGTATTTGTCGCAATTGACTGAATATCGGCTAATACCGACCTTTTGGCCGCATTGCCAATAACAAGAATACTAACGACAGAGGCAATACCAATAATGATACCAAGCATAGTGAGTAATGTGCGCATTTTATTAATTAATATTGCTCGCCATGCCATTAGTAACGCTTCTCTAAACTGATTAAGTCGTTGCGTCATTGAAATTTGCTGCTTATTAACAGAGAAAATCGGCGGTAATATTTTTGTTGGCTCGCGTTGCACGGAATGACGGATAATTTCGCCATTTTTAATTTCAATTATCCGCTCTGCCTGCACTGCTATCTGCATATTATGGGTAACCAGAATAACAGTATATCCCTGTTGGCATAGCTGTTTAAGAATAGCAATAACTTCATCACCGGAATGGCTATCCAACGCCCCCGTTGGCTCATCAGCTAAAATAATTTGCCCACCATTGATCAATGCCCGAGCAATGCTGACCCTCTGCTGTTGGCCGCCAGACAACTGCGTCGGATAATATTTAATTCGGTCACTCAAACCAAGGCGCGCTAATAATCCAATTGCTCGTTTACGGCGCTCTTGCTGGCATGTACCAGCATAAATAGCCGGAATTTCAACATTCTGTTCGGCAGTCAAATAAGGTAACAAATGATAACGTTGGAATATAAAGCCAAAATATTCGCGGCGTAAAACAGAAAGCTGCTCGTCATCCAGCTCAGCTATATTTTTCCCAGCCAGATAGTATTCACCATAACTTGGTTTATCTAAGCAACCAAGAATATTCATTAAAGTTGATTTCCCAGAACCTGAAACGCCAACAATCGCTACCATTTCCCCTGCGTTTATGGTCAAAGAAATATTTTCTAGTACCTTTACCTGTTGTTCACCTGTTCGATAATTACGACCGATATTACTCAATTCAAGTAATGCACTCATTCCTTCATCCTTTTGCTATCTCAGAGTTAGTAATTACTAAGTCACCTTCAGCAAGACCGGAAACAATTTCTGCATCAATATAATTTTGGGTAGCAACTTCGACTCTTCTTTCCACCTGTTGCCCATTTTGTAGTACTACAACAATATATTGATTATTAGCAACATTTTCTCTCAAGGCAGATAGTGGTAAAAGCAATACATTTTTATGTAATGCAAGTTGAATTTTAATTTGCGCAGTCATTTGTAGTTTTAAAATATGATGCGGATTGGGTACTTCAAAGCGTGCATAATAAAAAATTGCATCATTAACTTCTTCCGGAGTAGGTAAAATATCTTTCAAAACCCCAGCAAAAATTTTATCCGGTGCGCCAAGAATAGTAAAAGAAGCCTTTTGCCCCGGTTTAAGATTAATAATGTCGGCTTCAGAAACTTGTGCTTTTACTAACATTGTATCCAAATCGGCTAATGTCATGATAGTTGGCGCTTCTTGGGAAGCTATTACCGTTTGTCCCTGCAACGTTTTAATGTTAGTAACAATCCCACTTAATGGCGCAGTAAGATGGGTATATTTTAAATTAGTTTTAGCTGTATTTAACGAGGCTTGATCACGATTAATTTGGGCAATATAAATTTTTACCCGCGCTTTTTTAACCGCAACATCAGTTTTAACTCGATCAAACTCCTGCCGTGAAATAGCCTGATGCTTTGCCAAATCGACATAGCGCTGATAAGTCATTTCTGCTAACTTCAATTCAGCCCGCGCTAAGGCCAAATTAGCTTGATGTTCACGCAGCGTCTCCTCTGATTCTTTAACAACATTTTGCGCCTTTTGCGGATCGATTACCGCTAACAAATCCCCTTTTTTTACCATATCCCCCTCTTTTACATAAAGGGTCTGTAACTGGCCACTAATCTGAGCGCCAACATCTACCTTACTCAACGCATCCAACTTACCCGTGGCAAGTACATGTTTTTCGATATTTCCTCTGATAACGGGTACAGTTTGATAATTTATTTTTTTTGGTAAATTAATTATATAAAGCATCACAGCGGTGATGATAATAATTAATACCAACATCAGAAAAACTAATAAACTCTTTTTTTGATTGCGAAGAAATTTCATACTAAAAATACCTTTTTTTAATATGGAATAGGTTAAAAACCGTATAGGAACCCCTACTACCTTGACTAAAACCAGCAGACAAATGCCACAATATATTTATTGCTTACCTGTTTACTAAGATTTCCCTCTGGCTAGCCATGCAACACGTGAAAACATATGGCGCAGCAACGAATGTATTGAATTAACGCGTTTTTCTGCCGCTCTATTGGCGACTTCAATTGCTAAATCAGGTTTAGAAGTTCAATAAATTGCTTTAGTAATGACACGATGCGGTGATATTTTACCGTTATCAGGAATAGCGGCAATCTGATGATAAATATCGCTAAAACCTTCACGGTAAAGAAAATGCTCCATATCTGACGCAGGTAATATAGTTAGTCTATCTCGAGGAGTATCATTGATTCTTTCAACATAAGCAATTGCTGAACTAGCATACTGTTTCCCTGCATTATCGCCATCAACCAAAGTATGCCACTCGATCCCCATACTATTAGCAAACTTTAATAATGGCTTAAGACCGCATTGCGCAAACTCAATCACTTTAACACCTTCTGACTCAAAATGATAATTACGTTGGCGTGCTAATTCATTCATCAACCAGATTTCGGTCTCACCTTCAACCAATAACCAGCAGCGTGCAAATAGTGCTGATGAGCGATTAATGCGTATGTGAAATGAAAGACGACGTATAGCTAGGCGACTTAATTTTGATTACAGCATATGTATTAAAAACAGGTCATCGATAGTGCATCCTGTTTCCATCTTTTTACGTTTAGCTTGAGACCATTTATGTTCTATAGGATTTAAATCTGGTGAATACACAGGCAAATATTCTATCTGGTGTCCTGCGTTTATAATTGCCTGTTCAATATTCTTACCTTTGTGAAA
This sequence comes from Candidatus Arsenophonus triatominarum, assembly GCF_001640365.1. Taxonomy (GTDB): domain Bacteria; phylum Pseudomonadota; class Gammaproteobacteria; order Enterobacterales; family Enterobacteriaceae; genus Arsenophonus; species Arsenophonus triatominarum. Next base: position 147,171 of record NZ_LWMI01000016.1, read on the forward strand.
GCTAGCGTTGTCCATAAAAATAACAGAATTTTCAGGAAGTTCTGGGAGCAATATTTTTGTGATCCAAACATAAAAAACATCACGATTAATATTGCAATCAAATAATCCGATAGCAAAAAGGGTTGTTCCCAATAAAGCGCCAATAACATTTGTTCTTCCCTTAGCACCCCAGTTTTTCAGGCCAAAACAACGGTGACCTTTTGGGGAATAGCCGTGAGTTCGTGGAGTGTCATGTGAAAAACCACTTTCATCAATAAAAACAACAGATTTATCTTTTTTTTCATACTGTTGTCTTTTTTGCTGATGTGCCAGCCTGTCGCTTTCGTTGGTTTTTGGATGGAATAGAGTTTTTTTTATAGGTTAATCCCAGCTTTTTAAGGGATTGCCAAATAGTCTTTTTACAAACACCGAATCGCTCTGCCCGTTCCTTTTGGTAAGCATCTGGATACTGTTCCACATCTTTTGCTAAAGCATTTTTATCGAGCTTCCTCTTACGTGGCGTTGAATTTTTTGGCTCTGGTCGTTTAAGCCAACGTACTAAAGACGCTTTTCCAATACGGAATTGTTTCGCAGTTTCTCGAATTGTTAAACCTTCGGCTTTCCTTACAGATATTACTTTACGTCGAAAATCAATTGTATAACTCATAACACACCTTGTAATCAAAACTAAGTCGCCTAGCTATATATCCTCCAGTGATAACTTCTTCGCCTTTAACCGATAAGCAACCACTCGATTTGAATTACGTACTAAGCGGCATATATTTTTCAATGGAACTTGTGAAAGCAATTCGCCTGAATTAGTTGAATTAATACGCTGCAATGAAAAAAGATTTAATAGTCGCCAAGCAACCGAAAGCATAATAGGATGTAAACGAGTTTCTGGATCTTCGATAATCAGGATAGGCAAGGCATCGCTATCTAGTTGAAAATCACCCTGTAATTGTAAAATGATGAAAAAAGCTGCCAAATAGAATGCTGTTCCGGTTTACCGACTATACGATTGATATCCTCCAGCACCCGCCAGCCTCTTCTATTAGGTGAGTGATAGGCAATATTTGACTGATGTTGTCGATTAAATAAGCGCATATTTTGTTCGGCAAAATAATAACCGAACAACTGTTGCATTGCCACAAAGCCATCTTCGATCTCTTCATAAGATAATTTTGGTTATGCTGTTATTAATGCCTGGGTCAATTGTTGTAATTGGCTGACAAATTTAACACAGTTTTTTTTATACACGAGTTTCGCACAGGCATATAAAATTCCAGAAATGGCTTAAAAGCAATGGTTAATTTGCAAGTTACTAAAACGTATAAATTTGTTTAAATTACAATAAGTTGCTTTTAATTTATAAGATTTTGTCTATTTATATATTATGCTGAATTAAACTTAAAAGTAGAGCGTTTTTTATTGGTGCGAAACTCGTGGATTATTGACTTGTTCATCTGTATCTACCAAGTGATAGAAATCATGTTGGCTAAATTGATATAACGGCTGCTTAGGTGATAATAAAATAGTCAGCGCATCTAACAAACTTGACTTACCCCAGGTGTTTTCACCAATTAACACAGTATTATGATCTAAGGTTAATGAAAGCCGATTGATCCCGCGAAAACCAGAAATCTCCACTTGTTGCAAATACATGGTTAACCTCTTTTTATGCCTATCAGCAATAGTTACTGGATTATACTGTGAGCAAATGAATTACGTCACGAGTTTCGCACAAACCTAATTTGGGTACGCTAATAAAACACGGATGTGCTCAGCAATAGCATTTTTGATTACATGCCAATTTTGTTGATAAAGGGTTATTTTTTCAGATATACGACGTTTATGTTGTTCAAACCACGCAGAAATAGCGAGAAAATATGATTTCTTTGCGCCCGACTAGTGCGAGCCTGACAGCGTTCAATACCACAATTTTGTTTAACTTCTCGATGATAAACTTCAACAGACCAACGGGCATCCATGATAGATTTGACGTATTGACGGGTGGGATTGTCTTTGTTTCACGAGTTTCGCACAGGCATATAAAATTCCAGAAATGGCTTAAAAGCAATGGTTAATTTGCAAGTTACTAAAACGTATAAATTTGTTTAAATTACAATAAGTTGCTTTTAATTTATAAGATTTTGTCTATTTATATATTATGCTGAATTAAACTTAAAAATAGAGCGTTTTTTTATTGGTGCGAAACTCGTGAAACAAAGACAATCCCACCCGTCAATACGTCAAATCTATCATGGATGCCCGTTGGTCTGTTGAAGTTTATCATCGAGAAGTTAAACAAAATTGTGGTATTGAACGCTGTCAGGCTCGCACTAGTCGGGCGCAAAGAAATCATATTTTTCTCGCTATTTCTGCGTGGTTTGAACAACATAAACGTCGTATATCTGAAAAAATAACCCTTTATCAACAAAATTGGCATGTAATCAAAAATGCTATTGCTGAGCACATCCGTGTTTTATTAGCGTACCCAAATTAGGTTTGTGCGAAACTCGTGATAGTGTCATGAGACAAAGGTGATGGGCTTACTTCTGATAACGCCAAACCAGAGTATCTCACACTGCTCACCTGTAAGAATGTTTTGTAGATATCTTTAATGTATGGATAAACTGACAAAATATAAACATCCTAATTTTTTCTTGTTTTGAACTTTATACTTCTTTTTCGGAGCTTGCGAAACTCGTGTACGCTTAAATATTATTCTATGATATTGCGCCTAGTTTGAGTCTGTTATAAAATATTTATCATTATTTTGCCTATCTTTTTCACATTATTTCCACAAAATCACGGCCATAAAAGCGTTAATTGTAATAAGGATGGACTATGTATTCAGGACTACTTATCATTCTTTTACCGTTAACACTAGGCTATCTATTTCGCTTCAAGAATAAAAAGATTTTAGCGCTTACTCATCGCCTATTAGGTGTGATGGTTTACATTATTTTATTTTTAATGGGCATCACTTTGGCATTATTGGATAATATTAGTACTCATCTTACTGCAATTTTTATCTATACCATGGTTTTCTTTTGCTGCACCTTTGCCGCTAACCTGATTGCTTTATTATTATTGGATAAACTTTTTCCGTGGAAAATTGCGAAACGGGAAACCAATAAACCACTCTCTCGATTAAAAATGATTTTAAGTTCACTACCACTGTGTGGCGTGTTAATACTAGGTTTCTTGTTAGGATTAACAAAGTGGCCATTTTTATCCTATTCCAAACATGGTACTGAAATTACCCTTATCTGTTTATTATTATTGGTGGGTTGCCATCTTCGTAATAGTGGGATGTATCTTCGGCAAATTTTAATCAATTTCAGGGGAGCGACAATTGCGGTAATTGTTGCCACCAGCGCGCTACTTGGTGGTATTTTGGCTGCATTTTTATTAGGGCTACCTACTAAAGTAGGTTTAGCGATTGCAGCCGGTTACGGTTGGTATTCTCTAACCGGTATACTGCTTACCGACGCTTACGGGCCGGTCATTGGTAGTACCGCTTTCTTTAACGATCTAATGCGTGAATTAGCGGCTATTATGCTTATTCCCATTATTATCAATCAATTTCGTTCTACTGCATTGGGGATTTGTGGCTCAACATCGATGGACTTTACGCTACCCATATTACAACGTAGCGGGGGGGTGTCTATTGTTCCTGCTGCCATTGTCCACGGTTTTGTACTAAGTCTATTGACGCCATTACTGATTGCCTTCTTCACCTAATAGATAACTAAATTTTCTGCCAACCACTCTGGTGCTAAATAGGTAACCAAATATGGGTAAAAAACGGATTTTAGTACTTGGTGCTAACGGTTATACTGGTCAAAATCTGATCCCAGCGTTAATCAAACAAGGACATATGATCACCGCAGCAACACGTCAACTTGATTGGGCTAGAGCACAAAATTGGCCAAATACTCAATATTGTTATGTTGATCTACTCGCAGCAAAAACCTTAAACAATATTATGACGAATATTGATATCGTTTACTTTCTTGTTCACAGTATGGCGGCTAATAATAATCTTATTGAACAAGAATGCCTAGCTGCTCATAATGTTAAAAATGTACTCAAGCACTCTCAAGTAAAACAAGTTATCTATTTAAGCTCACTACAAAACCATTGCTGTCATTCACAACATCTGATGGCACGTAAACTGACCGGAGAAATCTTACGTGAAAGTAAAATTCCTCTGACAGAAATTCGGGCACCAATTATTATTGGTGCGGGCTCCGCGCCTTATGAAATAATTCGGGATATGACTTACAACTTATTTCATTCTCACTCCCCCACGCTGGGTAAGGTCAAAATCTTGTCCTATTGCTTTAGAAAACATGCTGTACTATCTGACGCAATTGGATAGCCCATCCAACTAATGAGCATCGTATACTTCATGCTGGTGGGCCGGAATATATTGATTATCAAACACTCTTCAAGTGCTTTGTGCAGATAAGCGGTAAGTATCGACCGCTTATAGCTAGGCGACTTAATTTTGATTACAAGGTGTGTTATGAGTTATACAATTGATTTTCGACGTAAAGTAATATCTGTAAGGAAAGCCGAAGGTTTAACAATTCGAGAAACTGCGAAACAATTCCGTATTGGAAAAGCGTCTTTAGTACGTTGGCTTAAACGACCAGAGCCAAAAAATTCAACGCCACGTAAGAGGAAGCTCGATAAAAATGCTTTAGCAAAAGATGTGGAACAGTATCCAGATGCTTACCAAAAGGAACGGGCAGAGCGATTCGGTGTTTGTAAAAAGACTATTTGGCAATCCCTTAAAAAGCTGGGATTAACCTATAAAAAAAACTCTATTCCATCCAAAAACCAACGAAAGCGACAGGCTGGCACATCAGCAAAAAAGACAACAGTATGAAAAAAAAGATAAATCTGTTGTTTTTATTGATGAAAGTGGTTTTTCACATGACACTCCACGAACTCACGGCTATTCCCCAAAAGGTCACCGTTGTTTTGGCCTGAAAAACTGGGGTGCTAAGGGAAGAACAAATGTTATTGGCGCTTTATTGGGAACAACCCTTTTTGCTATCGGATTATTTGATTGCAATATTAATCGTGATGTTTTTTATGTTTGGATCACAAAAATATTGCTCCCAGAACTTCCTGAAAATTCTGTTATTTTTATGGACAACGCTAGCTTTCACAAAGGTAAGAATATTGAACAGGCAATTATAAACGCAGGACACCAGATAGAATATTTGCCTGTGTATTCACCAGATTTAAATCCTATAGAACATAAATGGTCTCAAGCTAAACGTAAAAAGATGGAAACAGGATGCACTATCGATGACCTGTTTTTAATACATATGCTGTAATCAAAATTAAGTCGCCTAGCTATAATTAATCAAAATCGACGGGTGCCTAACGTAAAAAATAGAGTAGATGAACAGATTGAAAGCGCTGTAGTTGAGTATGCGATTGAATACCCTGCACACAGTCAACACCGCAGTAGTAATGAACTAAGAAAAAAAGCATTTTTGTTTCGGAGAGTGGCGTTCGCTCTATTTGGCTGCGCCATAATCTCGAAAATTTTACAAAACGCCTAAAAGCGCTTGAAGATAAAATCGCAACAGAAGGAATTATCCTGTCAGAATCACAAATCAGTGCTCTAGAAAAGAAAGCGCAAGATGATGAAGCCTGTGGTGAGATTGAAACAGCGCATCCAGGTTATCTGGGTTCACAAGATACTTTTTATGTCGGTCATTTAAAAGGCGTTGGTCGTGTTTATCAACAAACTTACATTGATACTTACAGTAAAGTCGTTCATTGTAAGCTTTACACAACAAAAAGCGCGATAACGGCGGCAGATTTATTAAATGACAAGGTTCTGCCTTTTTATTCCCAGCATGGGTTACCGGTGTTACGTATACTGACGGACAGAGGCAGTGAGTATTGTGGTAAAGTTGAACATCACGATTATCAACTTTATCTCGCTATCAATGATATTGATCATACAAAAACTAAAGCTCGTTCACCTCAAACTAATGGGATTTGTGAACGCTTTCATAAAACTGTATTACAAGAGTTCTATCAGGTGGCTTTTCGTAAGAAAATCTATAGGGCTTTAGATGAATTACAAGCTGATTTAGATAAATGGTTAGCGGAATATAATAACCAACGCACTCATCAAGGAAAAATGTGTTGCGGTCGAACTCCTATGGCAACTTTACACGATGGAAAACAACTTTGGAGAGAAAAAGATTTAAATCAAATTTAACCTGACAGGTACTGTATAAATAACCGGCAACTGTCAGATCAAGTCTGAACTACTACACATCTAGGCTTAAAATTAAATTTCTTTGCCAATGAAACCAGTACTCTGATGTAACCATAAACGTGCATAAAGACCATTATTGGCGATTAGCTCCTGATGAGTTCCTTGCTCAACGATACGCCCACCTTCGATAACCAGGAGACGATCCATTGCTGCAATTGTCGATAAACGATGTGCGATTGCTACAACAGTTTTCCCCTCCATGAGCTGATACAAATTCTTTTGAATAGTTATTTCTATTTCAGAATCAAGGGCACTGGTTGCTTCATCAAGTAATAAGATCGGGGCATCTTTAAGTATAACGCGCGCAATGGCAATACGCTGACGCTGTCCACCTGAAAGCTTGACACCTCGTTCACCTACATGTGCATCGTATCCCTTACGCCCATTGGCATCAGTGAGTGTAACGATGAAATCGTGCGCGCCAGCTTTGCGTGCAGCAGCAATCATTTCAGCATCATTGGCTTTGGGACGTCCATACAAAATATTATCACGAACCGAACGATGCAGTAACGAAGTGTCTTGAGTTACCATACCGATCTGCGAACGTAGACTCTCTTGGCTAACTTTCGCAATATCCTGCCCATCGATTAAAATTTGTCCCTTATTGACATCATAAAATCGAAGAAGCAAATTGACTATCGTCGATTTTCCGGCTCCAGATCGTCCTACCAAGCCGATTTTTTCTCCCGGCTTGATATGTAAAGTAAGGTCGTCAATTACTGCATTTGTATTAGATTTTGTATTACCATAAGCAAAGTCGATATGCTCAAAACGCAGTTCGCCCTGTTTTACTCGCAGTGGCTTGGCATCAGGTAGATCATTAACATCATTGGGATGTGACAATGTGGTAATGCCATCCTGTACAGTACCGACATGTTCGAACAAAGCCGCCATCTCCCACATTATCCAATGGGAGAAACTGTTTAAACGTAGGGACATTGCAGTGGCGGCAGCAACGGCTCCAATACCAACATTCCCCTGTGCCCACAGCCATAGCGCTACACCGGTAGCTCCCATGATCAATATCATGTTAAGTAAGTGATTGACTATTTCAAAACTACTGATTGCGCGCATCTGGCCATTCACTGTCACTAGAAACTCCTTCATCGCTGCTCGGGCATAAGCAGCCTCGAGGCCAGCATGTGAGAATAACTTGACGGTTACAATATTTGTGTAAGCATCAGTCACACGTCCAGTCATCAAAGAACGGGCATCAGCTTGATTACGTGCCAAGTTAGACAGACGAGGAACAAAGTAACACATTGCAATGATGTAGAGTCCCAGCCATGCAAAAAATGGCAATAACATCCAAAGATCGAAATTTCCGATAATTGCAGTCATCGTAACGAAGTAAATAGTTAAAAATACGATTATATCGCCAATAATCATGGAAATATCACGTACTGCTAATGAGGTTTGCATTACTTTTGCTGACGCTCGACCAGCAAATTCCTCTTGATAAAATCTCATACTTTGCCTGAGCATTAGACGGTGAAATTTCCATCGCAGCATCATGGGAAAATTACCAGACAAAGTTTGGTGCTTAAGCATTGTCTGCAAAGCAATTAATAAAGTACTACCAATTAATATCAGGGCTAACATTAGTAAGCTTGTACGCTCTTGCTGCCAGAGTAAAGCAGACTGGATATTACTCAGCCAGTCAATAATGTGTCCCATAACTGCAAAAAGTAACGCTTCAAATGTGGCAATTAATGCACTCAATAGCGTCATAGCAACGATATAGCGTCGTACCCCGTGAGTACAAAACCAAATGAATGAAAAAAAATCTTTCGGGGGTGATTTATCTGTATCGTTAGGGTATGGATTAACTAATTTTTCAAACCAGGTAAACACGTTGTCTCCAAAAAAACATGTAGCTTAAGAGATGTCATGTTACCATAATCAGAGTAGCCATAGCGGAAAATTAGGATTCAACCCTACGAGTTGTCGTCACAAGAGTCCCTAAGTTGATAAAATGCCATTAAAATAATCCAACGCATAGCAACTCAAAGGGCTATGTTGCTTTTGTTGGATGGATAACAGAAATTGATATATTACAAGCTAAGGTAGTGTTCAAAAATCTGCGTCATATCTTAAACTCAAAAAAAGAGGTATGACATATGAGAAATCAATCATTTAATTTTGATGAAGCGTTGAAGCAATTACAATCAGGTAAAAATTTACTCGGTACGGATGGAATACTCACACCACTCATAAAACAGCTGACCGAAGCTGCCCTGCAGGCAGAAATAGAACACTCCCTATCGACAACGTCAATCGATACGCGTAAAAATGGCTATACTCGAAAAACGGTTAAATCGACATCAGGTCAATTTGAACTGAAAACGCGCAGAGACAGGTCAGGTGCTTTTGAGCCTCAGCTCATTAAGAAAAATCAGACAAAATTATCAGAGGATATTGATAACAAAATCCTATCGTTATTTGCATTAGGCATGAGTTATCGTGATATTCAAAAACATGTTGCAGAATTATATGGACTGGAAATATCAGATGGAGCTATTACGCATATTACTGACAAATTACTCCCTGAATTAAAAGCCTGGCAACAACGCCCTCTGGAGGCGCTCTATCCTTTTGTCTGGCTCGATGCCATTCATTAGATGCAGTAGCTCAGACTTAATCTGACAGTTGCCGGTTATTTATACAGTACCTGTCAGGTTAAATTTGATTTAAATCTTTCTCTCTCCAAAGTTGTTTTCCGTCGTGTAAAGTTGCCATAGGAGTTCGACCGCAACACATTTTTCCTTGATGAGTGCGTTGGTTATTATATTCCGCTAACCATTTATCTAAATCAGCTTGTAATTCATCTAAAACCCTATAGATTTTCTTACGAAAAGCCACCTGATAGAACTCTTGTAATACAGTTTTATGAAAGCGTTCACAAATCCCATTAGTTTGAGGTGAACGAGCTTTAGTTTTTGTATGATCAATATCATTGATAGCGAGATAAAGTTGATAATCGTGATGTTCAACTTTACCACAATACTCACTGCCTCTGTCCGTCAGTATACGTAACACCGGTAACCCATGCTGGGAATAAAAAGGCAGAACCTTGTCATTTAATAAATCTGCCGCCGTTATCGCGCTTTTTGTTGTGTAAAGCTTACAATAAGCGTGTTGCTTAATAGTGAAATAAGGGTATTTCGGTGATTGAAGTAAATTTTAGGCTGTTCTGAGATGGAAATTCCAAAGACCGGCACTAAGGAGTAAAAAGGTATCATCAATAAAGGGTCTACGATTCCGTAAAATTTGGGTCATACAACCGAGGCGCTTGATACCCGCGATGGCGTGTTCAACCGTAATACGGATGCCCGAGATTATTTTATTTTCTTGTTTTTGTTCAGGCGATAAAGGTCTTTTTCGAGTTCCTTTTTTTGGGATTTGTGTATTAGGATGCTGTTTATCTATACCTTGAAAACCGGTATCGGCCCAGATGGTTACCTCAGGGGGAATATGGCGAATTATATCGACTTTATCGAGTAAGCGTTTATCGTGACGGCGCCCATTTTTGATCATGGGGATAAATCCAATTTTCCTCGTTTCGTCAGTCATAATAAGCCCTTTTCGAGTGGTCTGTCTTTTCTTTCCCGAATACATTTTTTTTCGCCGACGCAGATTCTTAGGCTTTTGGACAGGTCGCTCTGTCCCATCAATAAAGACGTCTTTAACTCCAGGAAAGGCGCGAAAAAATTCCTCAGCAGAGCGAATTTGACGAGCGGGCAAAACACATTCTCGCCCCAAGGTCATCTCTAAAACCGGCAATAATATTTTTACCCAGCGACATACCCGTGTTCTATCTAAACCAAAAAGAAGTCCTTGCAAATCATAGGTCGGATAACATTTTAAATACAATAAAATAAAAAGCAGTTTATCTAATGGGGTTGGGATAAATCCTTTCTGCCCTGCACCCATCTGCCGCTCGTGATCTTTTCGATTCTTTTTCCGATAAATCAAATAACAAGCTGAAAATTCAGCGGCTAAATTTTTCAATTCTTCGACTGATAATCCAATGATTGCTTTTACATAAACGATTATCTCGTAACAACCGCTCTTTGTTGATCATTTCAAACCGTTATTTTCTAAGTTAAACCTCTTTTTATTGTCTATAGCGTGACAAAAAATGCAAGTCTCTATTCAGCAACTATTTTAATGAACGACTTTACTGTAAGTGTAGTGGTCAACTAAAATTGGCCACCCTACCTGACTGTTCACGGAACAGTCGCTCTGATTCGTTTGGCGTTAATCCACTGTTATACCAGTGAGGTCTTATATCGCTATAGTAGTGGGTTATGTAGCGAATAATGGCTGACTGAGCAGTACTAAAGCTTTGGTAGCCAGTCGTTGGCACCCATTCGGTCTTCAGACTACGGAAGAATCGTTCCATCGGACTATTATCCCAACAATTCCCTCTGCGACTGATACTTTGGGTCATCTGATAACGCCACAATGCCTGCCTATACTGACGACTGGTATAATGACTTCCCTGATCACTATGGAACATCACCTGTTTGGGATGCCCACGTAGTTCCCAAGCCATTTGTAGTGCTTTGGCTGTTAATTCTGAGTCTGGTGCAAATGACATTGCCCAGCCCACCGGTTTTCGGGCAAACAAATCCAATACCACAGCCAGATAGGCCCATCGTGAGCCTGTCCAAATATAGGTTACATCGCCGCACCAAACCTGGTCAGGCTTTGTAACAGCGAACTGCCTATTGAGCAGATTTGGAATATCAATACGTTCATTTCCACCGCGGTTGTATTTATGTTTTCGCTCTTGGCAACTGACGATGATTAATTCTTTCATCAACTTGCCCGCTAACCACCGCCCAAGTTTCACGTTGTGTGTATTGGTAACCATCGTGGCGATAGTCCTTGCGCCAGCAGAGCCGCCACTAACGTTCCACGCTTCGCTGACTAGGCTACGTTTTATCGTCCGCTCAATATCTGGCTCCTTAGGCCGACACCAATAGCGATAACTGCTTCGGTGAACATTAAAAATACGACACAAAGTTTTCACCGGATAAAGCACTCTTAGCTTTTCAACTACCGAAAATTTTTCAGTGAGTCGGACATTAAGAGCGCAGTAGCCTTTTTTAAGATGTCATTCTCCATTTCCAGCCGGTGGATTTTTTTCTTCATTTCTCTGAACTCAATAAGCCTGTTGCTCAATAGCAAAATTAATTATGACTTACAAAAAAACCAGCCGATGATGATAAAATCATCAATTTTTGCATTAAAAATAACCTATGTAAGATTAAAAAATAAACTATTTTTGTATTTTTTAGATGTATCTAACTTGTTTTTATTTTAAGCAACTTTATTTCACTATTGAGCAACATGCTTAATTTGTTCAGGTGTTAATGGCAGACCAGGCGATGTTTTCCCTTGACGTTCTAAACGAAGGGCTCTTACCCACCGGCTAATCACTGAAAGACTGACGTTCATGCCTTTCGCGGCTTCCTGGTAGGTGTAATTTTGGTCAAGGACTAATTTGGCGGTTTCACATTTAAATTCAGCAGTAATTATTTTACTCATTTCGGCACCTATAAAAATTATGAGGTAAGCATATCACCTCAACTTAGGTGGCCAAATTTAGTATGCCACTACAGTTGACCGTGTGCAGGGTATTCAATCGCATACTCAACTACAGCGCTTTCAATCTGTTCATCTACTCTATTTTTTACGTTAGGCACCCGCCGATTTTGATTAATTAAAGCGTCTATCCCACCATCGTTAACAAGTTCCTGATAGCGATAAAACGTATCTCGGGATACCCCCATAATCTTACAGGCTTTTGGACGTTATTAAGCTCTTCAGCGAGGTTAAGTAACCCGACTTTATGTTTGATGATAGGATTATTTGTTTGATACATAGAATTACCTTTTATTTAATTATCTAATGATGTTAATTAAAACCGGTAATGCTCTTTTTTAAATCAGAATTGTCAGATTAAGTTAAGACTAATACATATTATGCTAAATTAAACTTAAAAATAGAGCGTTTTTTTATTGGTGCGAAACTCGTGTAAACCTCTTCAATGTTTCACCCTCACTGATCGGTGTAATCCAGTGACTGGTAACAGTTCAATGTTCGGATATCCATTGCATAATGAATTCTCCACTCAGGGGAACGGCTTCAGGGTTCTTTTACCACAGATCCATCTACAGCAATAAGTGGACGATGGCTTATGGATTCAGGAATATCAAAATTCTCTGATGTTTGCTTTACGAAACCTTCGGTCATCCATTAAAATAGTTGCTGAATAGAGACTTGCATTTTTTGTCACGCTATAGACAATAAAAAGAGGTTTAACTTAGAAAATAACGGTTTGAAATGATCAACAAAGAGCGGTTGTTACGAGATAATCGTTTATGTAAAGCAATCATTGGATTATCAGTCGAAGAATTGAAAAATTTAGCCGCTGAATTTTCAGCTTGTTATTTGATTTATCGGAAAAAGAATCGAAAAGATCACGAGCGGCAGATGGGTGCAGGGCAGAAAGGATTTATCCCAACCCCATTAGATAAACTGCTTTTTATTTTATTGTATTTAAAATGTTATCCGACCTATGATTTGCAAGGACTTCTTTTTGGTTTAGATAGAACACGGGTATGTCGCTGGGTAAAAATATTATTGCCGGTTTTAGAGATGACCTTGGGGCGAGAATGTGTTTTGCCCGCTCGTCAAATTCGCTCTGCTGAGGAATTTTTTCGCGCCTTTCCTGGAGTTAAAGACGTCTTTATTGATGGGACAGAGCGACCTGTCCAAAAGCCTAAGAATCTGCGTCGGCGAAAAAAAATGTATTCGGGAAAGAAAATACAGACCACTCGAAAAGGGCTTATTATGACTGACGAAACGAGGAAAATTGGATTTATCCCCATGATCAAAAATGGGCGCCGTCACGATAAACGCTTACTCGATAAAGTCGATATAATTCGCCATATTCCCCCTGAGGTAACCATCTGGGCCGATACCGGTTTTCAAGGTATAGATAAACAGCATCCTAATACACAAATCCCAAAAAAAGGAACTCGAAAAAGACCTTTATCGCCTGAACAAAAACAAGAAAATAAAATAATCTCGGGCATCCGTATTACGGTTGAACACGCCATCGCGGGTATCAAGCGCCTCGGTTGTATGACCCAAATTTTACGGAATCGTAGACCCTTTATTGATGATACCTTTTTACTCCTTAGTGCCGGTCTTTGGAATTTCCATCTCAGAACAGCCTAAAATTTACTTCAATCACCGAAATACCCTTATTTCACTATTAAGCAACACGCTTATTGGAACCACGCACCGCATTTATCAATACGTTTTAGAAGCGCAACATCTGAGATATTGACTAAGCCTGCAGCGGCTGCTCGAGCGACAGTTTCACGCATTGAGCAATCATTACAAAAATAAATCAGTAACACCCTGAGCAAAAGAGCAGGACTAGTAAATTGACGTCCAAATTTCAATGCACCGCATTCTCGAGCTTTATCTTGCCAACCATCAGGCAGGAGCATCGTTATTTTTTCCCAGTCGTCAAACGCCAAATTTGTAGTAGATGTCATTTTTATCATCTCTTCTCAATCATGAGAAGCAATTATACATCGTGATGATTTTTTGGTTAGCGCTTATGGGGTTTGCCCCTCGAAATCAACTGCAGCCGGACGCGCTCGCAGCTTTGCACAAGTCAGCAATCTTCCCGTTTGATTGAAAGTGATCGTAACCAAAATAATGCTAAATTACGTGCCTTTGACTGGAATGAATTAAAAAATATCTATGATAGTGGACTATTGCGTAGCGAGGGCGAAAAGGAGGAAGTGACGATACCGAAGAACTAGTGTTTAGAGGCGCTATCGTTATTGGTCAAAATGCACCTATTCACGAGTTTCGCACCAATAAAAAAACGCTCTATTTTTAAGTTTAATTCAGCATAATATATAAATAGACAAAATCTTATAAATTAAAGGCAACTTATTATAATTTAAACAAATTTATACGTTTTAGTAACTTGCAAATTAACCATTGCTTTTAAGCCATTTCTGGAATTTTATATGCCTGTGCGAAACTCGTGCTATTATGACTGAGAACACTGCCATTCCAGAACGGTTGATCCATTTATCAACGGATAAGCGTCACCATTCTCAAGTGACTAAAGAAGCAGCGACAAGACTTGAGCGCTACCCAATTAATGCGGTATCCGGTTTTGTGCCTAAAGTGTTAATGCAAGGCGATAAAATATTCCAGGCAGCTAGTGAACGTTACGAAGAGATTGACAAAATTTTGTATGTGGATCCCGAAATTCATCACACTCGCATTGCCCGTAACCACGCCCAGATGATTGCTTTTTTAGAAATGTTGCCAGAGGTGATTTCTGTTTCACCGCAGCGCATTGAAGAAACGACCGCTTTTATTGTTAATTTAGCCAAAGAGCGCGTCAAAGCGGTACACGATGATCCGGATGATATTAACGAATTTTGGGCGATGTTTGATTATTTGGATACTGAAGATATTTACGGGGTAAACCATAGCGCAAAAGAGAATGAATTTGCCATCAATTTTAACCAGCTCATCCAGATTGCCAGTGAAAAACGTGAGCCTTTTGTTGATATCGTTAACATTAAACGGCGGTTAACGGCACTTTATTAGAATTAAAAGTATACGCAGTCATATTAATGCTACCTACAATGCCGCTTTACCCAAGGGGAGCACACTAAAAAAACCGGACGTGTTAGAATGCTGGACATTTGAAAAAAAATAATTCAATCCCTGTTTGCTATGTTATACTTTAACAAACATTAAGTTGTTTTTTATAGCTAAGCGACTTTAAAATGATTATAATAAATTGCTATCATATCAGTAAATTTATATTGGATAAGATCATATCTTTTGGTAATCAAAATAATGTCGCCTAGCTATCCTGATCCTTAAAAAAACGTTAGGAGAATAATCTTAAAAAATTAAGGAGTTGAACTGATTTTTATTCACAAGTAATTGATAAAAATAATTAACTGTTATTTTTTATGTTCTTATCTTTGTAAGTTTTACATGTTCTGAAGATAAAATACGAACTTACTAACTAACAAATTTATTCCCTAAAAGGATTTTTATGTCTATCACTTTTTCAACACCACATATAAACCTAACAATGAATGAATCAAAACTTCATCAACTTTTGACCGCTAATACCTTAGAAGAAGCAACCAAAATAAATAATTTGTCTGATTTTATTGATAAAATTATTGACTGGTTTAAAGGAGGAGTAAAACATCAAACAATAAAAAATTTATTCTTTTCCATTCAAGATATTAAAAATGGAGATAAAATTAATCCTGAATCTAATCGTTTAGAAAAATTCATGGAACTTAGAAGCTTAGTAAACCCAGAACATCAAAGTAAATTTACATTAGAAATAGGTGAAAAAGATGTTAACAGCGATTGGGGTTATAAGTTAAAGATAGATGGTTTAACATTGTATGAATGTGATAAAGTTTTCGAAAAAACTCATTCTTACGAAGAAAAAGCCAACCTTCCGATTTTTTGTGCGAAAAAAATCATGATGGAAGTTAAAGGAAACTATAATAAATTTAAAGAAAAGTTAGAAAATAAAGAGTCTTTTATTGCCTCTAAAATTAAAGACATGATAGTCGATGAAGAAGCTCAAAGAATATTGAAAGAAAATTTGTACGACTCTGCTTATAGCAAAGAAAATTTTATTGGTTTTGGTAAGAATAACAATAAAAAACAAACGTTCATAGCTCGCTTTAATAACGGAAAAGAAATAGAATTTTCCAACATTGCGCCTATTAATTCTGAATTACGTGGATTGACGCTAAGACGTCTTTTAGAGAACAGTAATTATAAAAGTTTGAGTGAACTAATATTAAGTAATCATATAACTGAGCAAGATAGCTTATTTAAACGAACTATTACGGACAATATTGTGTATTATCAGATTAAACAAAATAACCTCTATTTTGACGAAAAAGAAAAGGAAGTTTTCCATAAGGAATTATCTCATATAAAAGTTGGAAACACCACATTGACAAAATTATGGAATATCGGAGAGAGAAAAAGCTGGTTATACGATACATGGCTACCTAGAGAAAAAAATAAAAAGTCTAATTTTATTGAAAATAAAAACTCATCAGAAATTGATAACCATAAAATATCATCTATTAATAAAGACAATGAAGAGTTAAATCTATTTAGTGATGAATCTAATAATAAATTAGAGTCTTCTGCTAATAAGTATGATGAAAAATTAAATCCGTTTAGTGACGAATACAATGAAGAGTTAAATTCATTTAATGATGAATCTAATAATAAATTAGAGTCTTCTACTAATAAGTATAATGAAAAATTAAATCCGTTCAGTAACGAATACAATGAAGAGTTAAATCCATTTAGTGATGAATATAGTAATAAATTAAAGTCTTCTGCTAATAAGTATGATGAAAAATTAAATCCGTTTAATGATGAAAGAGTCTAATTTGTAAAATATGTTCAGTGAAGCCTGCAGTATCGGTGTAATGCTCTGTAATTTCCAAAGTGCTTTCGTGATACAGCAGGCGATCAAGCACGTCGGTTGAGTATCGCACCCGATAGATCACTTTTGTACACGAGTTTCGCAAGCTCCGAAAAAGAAGTATAAAGTTCAAAACAAGAAAAAATTAGGATGTTTATATTTTATCAGTTTATCAGTAGTAGCTCAGACTTGATCTGATAGTTACCGGTTATTTATACAGTACCTGTCAGATTAAATTTGATTTAAATCTTTCTTTCTCCAAAGTTGTTTTCCATCGTGTAAAGTTGCCATAGGAGTTCGACCGCAACACATTTTTCCTTGATGAGTGCGTTGGTTATTATATTCCGCTAACCATTTATCTAAATCAGCTTGTAATTCATCTAAAGCCCTATAGATTTTCTTACGAAAAGCCACCTGATAGAACTCTTGTAATACAGTTTTATGAAAATCCCATTGGTTTGAGGTGAACGAGCTTTAGTTTTTGTATGATCAATATCATTGTAGTGGCATACTAAATTTGGCCACCTAAGTTGAGGTGATATGCTTACCTCATAATTTTTATAGGTGCCGAAATGAGTAAAATAATTACTGCTGAATTTAAATGTGAAACCGCCAAATTAGTCCTTGACCAAAATTACACCTACCAGGAAGCCGCGAAAGGCATGAACGTCAGTCTTTCAGCGATTAGCCGGTGGGTAAGAGCCCTTCGTTTAGAACGTCAAGGGAAAACATCGCCTGGTCTGCCATTAACACCTGAACAAATTGAGTTCAGAGAAATGAAGAAAAAAATCCACCGGCTGGAAATGGAGAATGACATCTTAAAAAAGGCTACTGCGCTCTTAATGTCCGACTCACTGAAAAATTTTCGGTAGTTGAAAAGCCAAGAGTGCTTTATCCGGTGAAAACTTTGTGTCGTATTTTTAATGTTCACCGAAGCAGTTATCGCTATTGGTGTCGGCCTAAGGAGTGTAGTGGCATACTAAATTTGGCCACCTAAGTTGAGGTGATATGCTCACCTCATAATTTTTATAGGTGCCGAAATGAGTAAAATAATTACTGCTGAATTTAAATGTGAAACCGCCAAATTAGTCCTTGACCAAAATTACACCTACCAGGAAGCCGCGAAAGGCATGAACGTCAGTCTTTCAGCGATTAGCCGGTGGGTAAGAGCCCTTCGTTTAGAACGTCAAGGGAAAACATCGCCTGGTCTGCCATTAACACCTGAACAAATTGAGTTCAGAGAAATGAAGAAAAAAATCCACCGGCTGGAAATGGAGAATGACATCTTAAAAAAGGCTACTGCGCTCTTAATGTCCGACTCACTGAAAAATTTTCGGTAGTTGAAAAGCTAAGAGTGCTTTATCCGGTGAAAACTTTGTGTCGTATTTTTAATGTTCACCGAAGCAGTTATCGCTATTGGTGTCGGCCTAAGGAGCCAGATATTGAGCGGACGATAAAACGTAGCCTAGTCAGCGAAGCGTGGAACGTTAGTGGCGGCTCTGCTGGCGCAAGGACTATCGCCACGATGGTTACCAATACACACAACGTGAAACTTGGGCGGTGGTTAGCGGGTAAGTTGATGAAAGAATTAATCATCGTCAGTTGCCAAGAGCGAAAACATAAATACAACCGCGGTGGAAATGAACGTATTGATATTCCAAATCTGCTCAATAGGCAGTTCGCTGTTACAAAGCCTGACCAGGTTTGGTGCGGCGATGTAACCTATATTTGGACAGGCTCACGATGGGCCTATCTGGCTGTGGTATTGGATTTGTTTGCCCGAAAACCGGTGGGTTGGGCAATGTCATTTGCACCAGACTCAGAATTAACCGCCAAAGCACTACAAATGGCTTGGGAACTACGTGGGCATCCCAAACAGGTGATGTTCCATAGTGATCAGGGAAGTCATTATACCAGTCGTCAGTATAGGCAGGCATTGTGGCGTTATCAGATGACCCAAAGTATCAGTCGCAGAGGGAATTGTTGGGATAATAGTCCGATGGAACGATTCTTCCGTAGTCTGAAGACCGAATGGGTGCCAACGACTGGCTACCAAAGCTTTAGTACTGCTCAGTCAGCCATTATTCGCTACATAACCCACTACTATAGCGATATAAGACCTCACTGGTATAACGGTGGATTAACGCCAAACGAATCAGAGCGACTGTTCCGTGAACAGTCAGGTAGGGTGGCCAATTTTAGTTGACCACTACACTAACGTAAAAAATAATAGAGTAGATGAACAGATTGAAAACGCTGTAGTTGAGTATGCGATTGAATACCCTGCACACGGTCAACACCGCAGTAGTAATGAACTAAGAAAAAAAGGCATTTTTGTTTCGGGGAGTGGCGTTCGCTCTATTTGGCTGCGCCATAATCTCGAAAATTTTACAAAACGCCTAAAAGCGCTTGAAGATAAAATCGCAACAGAAGGAATTATCCTGTCAGAATCACAAATCAGTGCTTTAGAAAAGAAAGTGCAAGATGATGAAGCCTGTGGTGAGATTGAAACAGCGCATCCAGGTTATCTGGGTTCACAAGATACTTTTTATGTCGGTCATTTAAAAGGCGTTGGTCGTGTTTATCAACAAACTTACATTAAGCGTGTTGCTTAATAGTGAAATAAGGGTATTTCGGTGATTGAAGTAAATTTTAGGCTGTTCTGAGATGGAAATTCCAAAGACCGGCACTAAGGAGTAAAAAGGTATCATCAATAAAGGGTCTACGATTCCGTAAAATTTGGGTCATACAACCGAGGCGCTTGATACCCGCGATGGCGTGTTCAACCGTAATACGGATGCCCGAGATTATTTTATTTTCTTGTTTTTGTTCAGGCGATAAAGGTCTTTTTCGAGTTCCTTTTTTTGGGATTTGTGTATTAGGATGCTGTTTATCTATACCTTGAAAACCGGTATCGGCCCAGATGGTTACCCTCAGGGGGAATATGGCGAATTATATCGACTTTATCTGTATTAGTCTTAACTTAATCCGACAATTCTGATTTAAAAAAGAGCGTTACCGGTTTTAATTAACATCATTAGATAATTAAATAAAAGGTAATTCTATGTATCAAACAAATAATCCTATCATAAACATAAAGTCGGGTTACTTAACCTCGCTGAAGAGCTTAATAACGTCTCAAAAGCCTGTAAGATTATGGGGGTATCCCGAGATACGTTTTATCGCTACCAGGAACTTGTTAACGATGGTGGGATAGACGCTTTAATTAATCAAAATCGACGGGTGCCTAACGTAAAAAATAGAGTAGATGAACAGATTGAAAGCGCTGTAGTCGAGTATGCGATTGAATACCCTGCACACGGTCAACACCGCAGTAGTAATGAACTAAGAAAAAAAGGCATTTTTGTTTCGGGGAGTGGCGTTCGCTCTATTTGGCTGCGCCATAATCTCGAAAATTTTACAAAACGCCTAAAAGCGCTTGAAGATAAAATCGCAACAGAAGGAATTATCCTGTCAGAATCACAAATCAGTGCTCTAGAAAAGAAAGCGCAAGATGATGAAGCCTGTGGTGAGATTGAAACAGCGCATCCAGGTTATCTGGGTTCACAGATACTTTTTATGTCGGTCATTTAAAAGGCGTTGGTCGTGTTTATCAACAAACTTACATTGATACTTACAGTAAAGTCGTTCATTAAGCCTGTTGCTCAATAGCAAAATTAATTATGACTTACAAAAAAACCAGCCGATGATGATAAAATCATCAATTTTTGCATTAAAAATAACCTATGTAAGATTAAAAAATAAACTATTTTTGTATTTTTTAGATGTATCTAACTTGTTTTTATTTTAAGCAACTTTATTTCACTATTGAGCAACATGCTTATTGTAAGCTTTACACAACAAAAAGCGCGATAACGGCGGCAGATTTATTAAATGACAAGGTTCTCCCTTTTTATTCCCAGCATGGGTTACCGGTGTTACGTATACTGACGGACAGAGGCAGTGAGTATTGTGGTAAAGTTGAACATCACGATTATCAACTTTATCTCGCTATCAATGATATTGATCATACAAAAACTAAAGCTCGTTCACCTCAAACTAATGGGATTTGTGAACGCTTTCATAAAACTGTATTACAAGAGTTCTATCAGGTGGCTTTTCGTAAGAAAATCTAAATGAATTACAAGCTGATTTAGATAAATGGTTAGCGGAATATAATAACCAACGTACTCATCAAGGAAAAATGCGTTGCGGTCGAACTCCTATGGCAACTTTACACGATGGAAAACAACTTTGGAGAGAGAAAGATTTAAATCAAATTTAACCTGACAGGTACTGTATAAATAACCGGTAACTGTCAGATTAAGTCTGAGCTACTACACTTTATCGAGTAAGCGTTTATCGTGACGGCGCCCATTTTTGATCATGGGGATAAATCCAATTTTCCTCGTTTCGTCAGTCATAATAAGCCCTTTTCGAGTGGTCTGTCTTTTCTTTCCCGAATACATTTTTTTTCGCCGACGCAGATTCTTAGGCTTTTGGACAGGTCGCTCTGTCCCATCAATAAAGACGTCTTTAACTCCAGGAAAGGCGCGAAAAAATTCCTCAGCAGAGCGAATTTGACGAGCGGGCAAAACACATTCTCGCCCCAAGGTCATCTCTAAAACCGGTAATAATATTTTTACCCAGCGACATACCCGTGTTCTATCTAAACCAAAAAGAAGTCCTTGCAAATCATAGGTCGGATAACATTTTAAATACAATAAAATAAAAAGCAGTTTATCTAATGGGGTTGGGATAAATCCTTTCTGCCCTGCACCCATCTGCCGCTCGTGATCTTTTCGATTCTTTTTCCGATAAATCAAATAACAAGCTGAAAATTCAGCGGCTAAATTTTTCAATTCTTCGACTGATAATCCAATGATTGCTTTACATAAACGATTATCTCGTAACAACCGCTCTTTGTTGATCATTTCAAACCGTTATTTTCTAAGTTAAACCTCTTTTTATTGTCTATAGCGTGACAAAAAATGCAAGTCTCTATTCAGCAACTATTTTATTGATACTTACAGTAAAGTCGTTCATTGTAAGCTTTACACAACAAAAAGCGCGATAACGGCGGCAGATTTATTAAATGACAAGGTTCTCCCTTTTTATTCCCAGCATGGGTTACCGGTGTTACGTATACTGACGGACAGAGGCAGTGAGTATTGTGGTAAAGTTGAACATCACGATTATCAATTTTATCTCGCTATCAATGATATTGATCATACAAAAACTAAAGCTCGTTCACCTCAAACCAATGGGATTTTCATAAAACTGTATTACAAGAGTTCTATCAGGTGGCTTTTCGTAAGAAAATCTATAGGGCTTTAGATGAATTACAAGCTGATTTAGATAAATGGTTAGCGGAATATAATAACCAACGCACTCATCAAGGAAAAATGTGTTGCGGTCGAACGCCTATGGCAACTTTACACGATAGAAAACAACTTTGGAGAGAGAAAGATTTAACACGAGTTTCGCACAGGCATATAAAATTCCAGAAATGGCTTAAAAGCAATGGTTAATTTGCAAGTCACTAAAACGTATAAATTTGTTTAAATTACAATAAGTTGCTTTTAATTTATAAGGTTTTTTCTATTTATATATTATGCTGAATTAAACTTAAAAATAGAGCGTTTTTTATTGGTGCGAAATTCGTGTTTAAATCAAATTTAACCTGACAGATACTGTATAAATAACAGGTAACTGTCAGATCAAGTCTGAGCTACTACATATTATAATCAATTCGTTTTAGCTGGAGGAAGGCGTTCTTTTAATCGGCACAAAATAATCAAATGAGACCATATGGTTTTCTGGATTATTGTAGTTACATTCAGGATTATTAGGATCTTTCAGATGATAATGTTCTATATCGTGTCCAGCGCGACGGGTTAGATTGAGATTAGGCATATAAACACCATAAATCATATATAAAAACTGTTGTAGATCACTTTTTGTTGGTTTTCCGTCAAAAGTAAAGTGGGCATAATCACCGCCTTCGATGATAACTGAATGGTATAAATTATTTTCATTATCAGCATATTGCGGTTCGACTGCAGTTATATATGAAACCGTTTGTTCATCATCCTTTTCTGAGCTATGCACGACACGATATAATCCATAAACTTCATTAGGTATAATTTTTGTTTTATCTTGATAATGTTGCCAAAAATATTGGCGCATTTCAGCACAAGCAGTAGACCATTTTTCTAATATATATGAGCAAGTTTGTTCTATTCCCATTAAATGTTTCGGTGCTAGTGTGACAAAGGATACATTAGGTAATTTTTGTTCTTCTAGAGTGATTGGTGGTTGCATACCTGTAGCACACCACTCTTCACTGCGACGATAGAGAGCTGGTGTAATGCCAAATTGTTTTTTAAACGCACGAGTAAAGGTTTGCTGTGAATCAAAACGGTATTGCAGTGCAATATCAAGAATTGGCCGACTAGTCAGCCTAAGAGCAACAGCCGTACGGGAAAGTCGGCGAGCACGGATATAAGAGCCAATAGCTTGCTGAGTAATGTTTTTAAACATCCGCTGTAAATGCCATTTTGAATAACCGGCTTTAGCTGCGACGTTATCGAGAAATAGCGGTTGATCTAGATGTGTGTCTATCCAATACAGTAAATCGCGGATAATATTGTTTTGATCCATAGAAGTACCTGGTTTAAATAATCACCTATAAATAGTATAAAGACTTTATAATAAACATCCATTTAATACTAAATTGGTTTATATAGCTATTTTATTATTTTTTATGGATATTAATAATGTAAAAATAATTTTATTATTTAATGAGTGTTATTAAGGAAAATTGATATCATGCGAAATTTATCAAAATTACTATCTATTTTAATAATATTTTTTCTACCAAATTCAATATTGGCAGAAGAAATCGGTTCTGTTGATACGGTCTTTAAACTTTTTGGTCCTGATAATAAAATTGTTATTGAAGCATTTGACGATCCGGATATTAATAATATAACTTGTTATCTGAGTCGAGCAAAAACAGGCGGTATTAAAGGAGGTCTCGGCCTGGCAGAAGATACTGCTGATTCGGCAATTTCCTGTCAACAGGTTGGGCCAATAATTATAGATGACAAAATAAAATTAAATAATAAAAAGGGGCAAGTTGTTTTTCAAAAACGTACTTCATTGATTTTCAAAAAACTACAAGTAGTACGTTTCTACGATAAACAACGTAATGCACTTATTTATTTAACTTATTCAGACAAAATAATTGATGGATCGCCTAAAAATGCTATTAGTGCTGTGCCAATTATGCCATGGCATTAATATATTTATTAAACCCCCAACACCTAAATAAAAGGGGTTTAATATGTTATATTTATTCTTCAATATCACCACAGAAGCGATAACCTTCACCATGGATGGTGGCAATAATTTCTGGTGTATCGACTATCGATTCAAAGTGTTTACGAATACGGCGGATAGTCACATCAATAGTTCTATCGTGGGGCTTTAATTCACGTCCGGTCATTTTTTTCAATAGTTCTGCACGTGTTTGAATTTTACCTGGATTTTCACAAAAATGTAACATAGCTCTGAATTCACTACGTGGTAATTTATATTGATCACCAATCGGGCTGATTAAAGAGCGACTGTTAATATCCAGTTCCCAGCCATTAAATTTATAACTTTCTACCTGGCGGCGTTCACCACTGATTTGGCAAAGATTCATTGTGCGCGAAAGTAAATTTCGGGCACGAATTGTTAATTCGCGAGGGTTGAAAGGCTTAGTTATATAATCATCGGCCCCAATTTCTAATCCTAATATCTTATCAACTTCATTATCACGCCCGGTAAGAAACATCAGCGCAACATGAGCTTGCTCACGTAATTCGCGCGCAAGTAGCAGACCATTTTTGCCTGGCAAATTAATATCCATAATGACCAGGTTAATATCATTATCAGATAAAATATTGTTCATTTCGGCTCCATCAGTAGCTTCATGTACAATATAGCCTTCTGCTTCGAAAATGCTTTTTAAGGTATTGCGTGTGACAATCTCGTCTTCAACAATCAAAATATGTGGGGTTTGCATATGTGCTACCTAACTCTCTACAATATAAATTACCAGATTTACACACTAATGTTTCAAGAGCATGCTTTCTCTAATTTCATTTTATAATACTAATGAAAGCTTAGCGAATATCATTAAAGTTCATATAATTTTTTTGTAACAAAAAAACAATTATGCCGAACCTAAAAGAAATTTACTAAACAATTCTTTTCTCATTTTATGTTAACAGCAATATAACACCTAAAAGGCTATTTACCACCTAAAAAAATGACTTTTGTTGATACACGTCAAAATCGAAATAAAGCTATTATAAAGATTATTACTTAAATTATATGATTTTTTGTGTCATAAAATATTGTATTTAAATTAAAATAGGCACTAATGTAATTTATATGAAAAATATAAACGTTAAGCCTCTATTATTATTTATCTGTTAACATACAAGAGTTGCTGATTGTAAATAGATAAAAATTCTCATTTATTCGGTTATGTTTGTTTTTTTATCTGCTTAAAGTGAAATGTATTCTGTTGATAATAGTTACTTAACAAAGAAATGAATATGTTTAATTAGTTTTAGTAATTAAAGCACGAGTTTCGCACAAACCTAATTTGGGTATACTAATAACCCTCTGATCTGCTCAGCAATGGCATTTTTGATTACATGCCAATTTTGTTGATAAAGAGTTATTTTTTCAGATATACGGCGTTTATGTTGTTCAAACCACGCAGAAATAGCGAGAAAAATATGATTTCTTTGCGCTCGACTCGTGCGAGCCTGACAGCGTTCAATACCACAATTTTTTTAACTTCTCGATGATAAACTTCAACAAACCAAGGGGCATCCATGATAGATTTGACGTATTGACGGGTGGGATTGTCTTTGTTTGTTACTCTGTAATCAATACGGCCGTTTTTGGCTGTAAATTTGAAAACAGTCACCCAACCGTAGCCTCGTAAGTGTATTGGAGTTCCTTCTTCTGAGATGTCTAACTTGTTCAGTTGTTTGTTATGGTTAACAATCCTGTTTTTCCTCAGCGTGGTTACCCAGACCCAACCATGAGAGCGAATTGATTTCAGATTATCCAGGCTAGAATACCAGGCATCCATCACTACCGCTTCTGCTATGATCCCTCTTTTTTTAGCAAGAGCGAGCATTTCGGAAAAGTGTGTGTTTTTTGTTTTTCCATCGGAATCTTTCACGAGTTTCGCACCAATAAAAAAACACTCTATTTTTAAGTTTAATTCAGCATAATATATAAATAGACAAAATCTTATAAATTAAAAGCAACTTATTGTAATTTAAACAAATTTATACGTTTTAGTAACTTGCAAATTAACCATTGCTTTTAAGCCATTTCTGGAATTTTATATGCCTGTGCGAAACTCGTGGAAATCATATTTTTCTCGCTATTTCTGCGTGGTTTCAAGATGGTCGCCTAGGGCGACGACTTGTCATTGCTTGTTAGTACTGGTATAACCCGATACCTATTGTCTCAATCTTTTGCTCCCTTTTATGTCACCGCGTTTTAGTCATGTTTTTCAATTTGGTCAACGCTGGCTCAATTGGCTTAATCGCCAACCCCCTGATAGTGTCCGCACTGTTGTGATGGAAACCATGGTAAAGATTATGGCTTGCGGCACTTCGCTTATGGGGTGGTCAATTTGGCGCTGTCCTGACCCTCAATGTAATTCTGAGAAACGGGTTAAATTTAGTCGAAGCTGCCCCCCACATTGTGGCGTCAAAGCTTGCCTACAATGGATTAACAATACGCTAGCTTGGTTACCCGAAGTTCCTTGGCAGCACATCACTTTTACCATGCCTTGTGAATATTGGCCTATTATTCGCGCCAACCGTTGGCTTCTCGGTGAAATGAATCGATTAGCCGCTGATGTGATATTAACCATCTGCCGTGACCTCAATATCACCCCGGGCGTTTTCACTGCCATCCATACCTGGGGACGAGACCAAAAATGGCATCCGCATATTCATTTTTCAACCACAGCCGGCGGGGTGACTAAAAAGAATACCTGGCGGGATATCAGCTTTTATCGCGAAAACATTATGACAATGTGGCGATATCGGATAACGGCATTATTGAGAAAACATTATTACACGCTCACCATTCCCGATGAGCTTAAAGCTGAAGGAAGAAGTAAAGCATGATGGAATCAATTACTTAACACTCACTACAAGCGCGGGTGGAATATTAATCTTTCTGATATTCTTTCCAATATTACCCATGTTACCCTTTATCTCGGATTTTATCTAAAGAAACACCCTGTCTCGCTCAGTCGCTTAAAACATTATTCCGGCGAAGATAACATCACGTTACGTTATATAGCTAGGCGACTTAATTTTGATTACAAGGTGTGTTATGAGTTATACAATTGATTTTCGACGTAAAGTAATATCTGTAAGGAAAGCCGAAGGTTTAACAATTCGAGAAACTGCGAAACAATTCCGTATTGGAAAAGCGTCTTTAGTACGTTGGCTTAAACGACCAGAGCCAAAAAATTCAACGCCACGTAAGAGGAAGCTCGATAAAAATGCTTTAGCAAAAGATGTGGAACAGTATCCAGATGCTTACCAAAAGGAACGGGCAGAGCGATTCGGTGTTTGTAAAAAGACTATTTGGCAATCCCTTAAAAAGCTGGGATTAACCTATAAAAAAAACTCTATTCCATCCAAAAACCAACGAAAGCGACAGGCTGGCACATCAGCAAAAAAGACAACAGTATGAAAAAAAAGATAAATCTGTTGTTTTTATTGATGAAAGTGGTTTTTCACATGACACTCCACGAACTCACGGCTATTCCCCAAAAGGTCACCGTTGTTTTGGCCTGAAAAACTGGGGTGCTAAGGGAAGAACAAATGTTATTGGCGCTTTATTGGGAACAACCCTTTTTGCTATCGGATTATTTGATTGCAATATTAATCGTGATGTTTTTTATGTTTGGATCACAAAAATATTGCTCCCAGAACTTCCTGAAAATTCTGTTATTTTTATGGACAACGCTAGCTTTCACAAAGGTAAGAATATTGAACAGGCAATTATAAACGCAGGACACCAGATAGAATATTTGCCTGTGTATTCACCAGATTTAAATCCTATAGAACATAAATGGTCTCAAGCTAAACGTAAAAAGATGGAAACAGGATGCACTATCGATGACCTGTTTTTAATACATATGCTGTAATCAAAATTAAGTCGCCTAGCTATAAGAGCCACCGCACGAAAAAACAGGAAGACTTGGTCATGACATCCGATGAATTTATTACCCAGTTTGCGTCTCATGCGCCAGAAAAATGGTTTCACATGATCCGCTATTACGGCTTTTTAAGTCCATCAGCACGGATGCGAAAAATGTTAACAGAGGTTGTTTATCCTTTAGCTCAGCAAGATAAAAAACCCGCTAAAAAAGTCACCTGGCGAAACATGTATCAACACGTCTTTAAAGTCGATCCACTTGCTTGTCTCTTATGTGGGAAAAAATTACTTTTCGTAGGAATGAATTTTGGATTGAATCGTAAAGAACTTATGGCACGTCACCATGATCTGGCTTGTTTGCGGTGGCGATAAAAACTCACGACAGGGTAGATCTATCCTTTTGTTCAAAATTGATTAATAATTAACCGTTTTTTAACCATCTATTCCGTTCCTTATCTCAACCTTCAACATAATTTTGGCAAAATTTAGAAGAAAATAAAAAGGATTTCATCATGGCGCAGGTTAATGAGTAACCATTTCGGGTATTAATTTCTTATACATCAAGCAGATTCCTCTTTAATTTTTAATTTCCAGCTAGGAACATTTTGCCAATATTTTTGTTCTTTTTCTAAATCTAGCAGCATTAACGCATTTTGCTGTAAATAGTGAGGAGGAAAATAGAGTGTCCAATGATTTTGATCGGTTTTCAAACGTAGTGAGTTTGGCGTGGTTGTCGATTGACGTTGATTATTAAGTAGTGTAGCTAACCGTAATAGTTGGATGATGGGTAAATATTGTTTTTTCTTAAATAGATTTAACTTAGGGAACTCATCAGCTTTGATACTTTTTTTATGATACCTGACCAATGTCGCTAGTAATAACTGTTGCTCTTGGTTAAATCCTGGCAGATTGGTGTTGTATAAAATATAGGCAGAATGACGATGTAAGCCATTATGATTGATATTTAATCCAACCTCATGCAGCATGGCGGCCCAGATAAGTAGCACTTTCAATTGTGTGTTAACCAACTTGGGATTTTGTTTTGCCCATTGTTGATAAAGGATCTCGATGGTTTTTGATACTCGCTGCGTTTGTTCTCGGTCAATATTATAGTGTTCAGCTAAACTTAATGCAGTGCGCTGACGAATGTCTTGATGACGAAAACGTCCTTCCATTTCATAGAGAACCCCTTCACGTAAAGCACCGTTAGAGAGCGTTAATTGTTTGATTTGCAGAGAATCAAATATGCCACATAAAATGGCTAATCCCGGAACAAAAATTTGAGCACGCTCTGCCGATAAGCAGGGTAGATCGAGTGACTTAAAATTTTTATACTTTAGTACTAATTTTTTTAGTTTAACTAAGCGCTCATGGGTGATGATGCCATCTGAATCACCCAACTGGCAAAGTACTTCATGAATTGCTTTTATGGTTCCTGAAGCACCAAAGGCATAGTCCCAACCTTGCATTTGATATTGGCAAGCAAGATTTTCCAGCTTTTGTCGGCTAGCAAAATAGGCGCGCGCAAAATTAGTTTCATTAATTAGATTATTAGCAAAAAATTGGCGGGCATAGCTGATGCAGCCCATTTTACGGCTTTCCATTAATAGAGGCTTAAAATCTTCACCAATAATAAGTTCCGTTGAGCCACCGCCAACATCAATTACCAACTTTCGGCCTTTTTCTGACTGGGTATGCTCAACCCCCATAAAAATCAGTCGCGCTTCTTCCTGGCCTGAAATAATTTCAATTGGGTAGGGTATAATGGCTTTAGCTCGTTGAAGAAACTCTTTGACGTTAACAGCTTCTCGTAAAGCATGAGTCCCAACTATGCAAACATTATCAGCGGTAAACCCTTGTAAACGTTCAGCAAAAAGCGCTAAGCAGGTCAAGGCACGCTGAATTGATTTTTCGCTTAATTTGTTATGCTCATCTAAACCGTCAGCCAGATGAACACGTTTTTTGATGCGGGTTAAAATCTGTAAGGCACTATTAACAATTCGCGCAACAATCATATGAAAGCTATTAGAGCCAAGATCTATGGCAGCAATTTCCATCGGCCTCGATGCTGAAGGTTTTATTAATGGCATAGTGTTAAACTCTTGTTTCTGGATGTTCTAGTGATTTTAGATAATCGTAGACAGCAAACTGTGCCTGGATCTTGCGTTTATTACCGCGTGGTACATAACGATTAGTTAACTCTTTATCGATATAACGAGCTTTAACGGTATCATTAAATTGTAATTCAAGAATGTCGAGCACGCGTTGTTTCAGTTGTTGATCAACCAATTTAACAGCCACTTCAATACGAAAATCGATATTGCGGGTCATCCAGTCAGCTGATGAGATGAAGACTTCTTCGTTGCCATTATTACTAAATACATAAACTCTATCATGCTCAAGAAAACGGTCGACAATGCTAGTAACTTGAATATTTTCACTAAAACTAGCTTGGCCGGGAACTAGCGAACACATGCCGCGGATCAGCAGACGAATTTTTACGCCAGCATTGGAGGCATCATAAAGACGATTAATTAACTCTTTGTCGTCTAAGTTATTAATCTTTAGCAAGATAGCGGCCGCTTTTCCCGCTTGAACGTTGGTAGTTTCCCGATCGATCAGTTGAGTCAGCCGAGTGCGTGAATTTTGCGGCGAAACCATTAGATTTTCAAAATTGACAGGTCGGTAAGGATTTTCAATAAAGTTAAATACCCGCCTTACTTCATTGGTAATTTCTTGATTTGCTGTTAATAAGGAATAATCGGTATAAAGGCGAGCGGTTTTTTCGTTAAAATTTCCGGTGCCAATATGAGCATAACGAATAATTTCACCTTGTTCGAGGCGAGAAATAATAAAAAGTTTAGCGTGGATCTTAAGGCCAGGTGCAGAGAAAATGACATGTACTCCGGCTTCGGTAAGATGCTTAGCCCAATGAATATTGGCTTCTTCATCAAATCTCGCTTGTAATTCAACCACCACGGTGACTTTTTTACCGTTATGCGCGGCATGGATCATCGATTCAATAATGCGCGAATCCTTGGCTACACGATAAATATTGATTTTGATTGTCAATACGTTGGGATCAAAAGAGGCTTGGCGTAATAATTCTATCGTATGCTCAAAAGTGTAATATGGATAATAGAGGAGAACATCTTTTTCTCGGATCGCATCAAAGCCATTACGGAAGTTATCAAAACGACGATGACGTAAACGCGGCAGTGGTTTATTCAGTAAATTTTTATTACCTTCGTTCGGAAATTTAATGAAATCTTTAAAGTTATGATAACGGCCGCCGGCAATGACTGAATCATCACTTGATAGTCCGAGTTTTTTTCTCAGCAGTTCTACCATTTCATCAGGCATATTGCGTTGATAAACAAAACGAACCGGTTCGGCATTAAGACGCTGTTTTAAACTGGATGACATCAACTCTAGCATGCTGGATTCCATCTCAGTAGTTAAATCATATTCCGCATCGCGCGTCATTTTCATCGCGTAGGCGTTTAATTGGTCATAGTCAAAAAAGCCTTTAAATATCTCGTCTAGACAATAACGCAAAATATTATCTAGTAGGATCATTGATTTCCTGCGTTTTGGCATTTCAGGCGGTAAATGAACAAATCGAGGTTGTTTGCCCGCTGGAATTTCTAGTAAGGCATATTGAATATTTTGTCCCTTGATAATTTCAACGGCTAAATAGGTATAATCATCTTTTAAAAATTCAACTAAATCAGTTTCCGGCGTGATCAGAATAGGCGTAATATGTTGACGAAGTTGTTGGCGAAAAAATTGTCGTAACCAAATTTGTTGGTTTGGCGAAATTTGCCGTTCGTTAATTAAGAAAATTTGGTTACGCGCCATTTCAAGTAATAACTCGTTATATAATGAGTCAAATTCTTGATCGAGTTTTGCAACTTTGTTTTCAATTCGCTTTAGTAGCTGGCGTGAACTAGATGCGGTTCCTCGTTCTTCATTAATTAATATACGTCGCTTAACATCAGCAAATCTAATTTTATAAAATTCTTCAAGGTTATTGGAATAAATACCTAAAAATCGCATGCGTTCAATCAGCGGATTACGTTTATCTGCTGCTTCTTGCAAAACTCGCTCATTGAATGATAACCAACTGATCTCTTTTTCAGTATAGAGCCGATCTTGAGACATCTTTACTCCATAACCAATATTGTTATTTAGTAATACAGGATATTGATACTTGCCAGCTTATCTGATTACTGATGATTTTTCAGGTGTTTTATTGGCCTCTAGTGGGATTTTTTTTCATTTCACTGTATTGATGTTGAAAAATACTCATCCGAATGACGGTACGATATTGACCATTAATAAAAAATTCATCAACAAAATCGCCTTCAATATGAAAGCCCAATTTTTTATAAATATGCAGCGCTTTGGTATTTTCTTTATCCACAATCAAGTAGACTTTATAGAGATTTAACACCGAAAATGCATAATCCATCGCTAGATTGGTGGCTTTAGCGGCATATCCTTTACCTTGAAAGGTCGGATCGATAATAATGCCAATTTCAGCTCGACGATGAATATAATTTATTTCTACAAATTCAATCAATCTAATTTTAGTGCCTTCATTTTCAATAATAAACCGACGCTCTAACTGATCATGAATGTGTTTGTTATACAGATCACTTAATTTCAACAAAAGCTTCATAAGGCTCTTCGAACCAATAACGCATAGCACTGGCGTTATTATCTAATTGATGGACGAATGGGAGATCTTCACGTTCTAAAGGTCGTAGTGTAATTGACTCATTTTTTTGCCAGTAGGCATAGGATACCTCGATTGGGAGTAAAACTTAGCATATTAAAATAGTTACTATGGATGTTCTATATTTTTAGTCGATTTTGTTAGTAAAGAATAGCAGAATCAAGCTGAGTGATAAATGAGAGCAATTATATTTTAGCAATAAACTCAGTTTTCGATAACTAATTAGTTAAGCATTGGTTGATTATTACTACAAAATTATCAATTAGAATTTGTATCAATATGGGTTACCATCATTATACAAAACTGTGATGCCATTGTCATCACATAGGGGAAGATACTGCTAATCTTCATTAGCATAACCGTATTCAGGTAGTTTACAGCCATCCAGGAAGGCTGAATTATTAACCATAGCTAAGCGGCCTTTAACAAACCAATTAATAACTAATGGATAAATACGATGCTCTTGTGTTTGAACGCGCGCAACAATATCTTGCGGTTGATCTTCGGCAAAAATAGGCACTTTAGCTTGTAAAATAATTGGACCTGCATCCAATTTCTCAGTGACAAAGTGAATCGAAGTACCGTGCTCTTTATCTCCGTTTGCCAGCGCTTTACGGTGGGTATCTAATCCGGGATACTTAGGCAATAAGGAAGGGTGAATATTAATTATTTTACCTAAATAATGGCTGACAAAGCGTGGCGTGAGAATGCGCATGTAACCTGCCAGCACGATCAGATCTGGCTGATATCGTGCTATTTCGGTCATGAGTGAAGCATCATAAGCATGGCTATCCGCGTAATCCGTTTTTTGCATCACGACAGTTGGGATAGCGGCTTGCTTAGCCCGTTCTAAACCATACGCAGTTGGATTATCACTGAAAACCGCACTAATTTTTGCGGCAATACTTTGTTTTTGGCAAGCATCAATAATGGCTTGTAAATTACTGCCATTGCCAGAAATTAATACTACAAAATTTTTCATTAGCTGATTGTTACCTGCGGTTCATCCGCGTTGATCTCGACAATTTTACCAATTTGCCAGGCTTTTTCACCCAGTTGATTGAGCAGTTGTAATGCATCAGAGACTTCTTCTGCGGGTAAAACAATTAACATGCCAACACCACAATTAAAGGTGCGGTACATTTCATGGGTCGATACATTACCGGTTTGTTGTAACCAACTAAATATGGCCGGCCATTGCCAGCTAGCGCTATCGATCTGCGCTTGGGTATTGGCGGGTAAAACCCGTGGAATATTTTCCCAAAAACCACCACCGGTTATATGAGCAATGGAATGAATATTCTGTTTTTCAATTAACGCTAGAATATTTTTAACATAGATGCGTGTTGGGGCTAATAAATGATCAGCCAGTGACTTATTTTCTAGTTGTATTGTGGCTGGATCTATTTGGTTTAACTGTAAAATTTCTCTAATTAATGAATAACCATTAGAATGGGGGCCACTAGCGACTAACGCAATTAGGGCATCGCCAGCTTTAACTTTGCTGCCATCAATAATTTTTGTTTTTTCGACCACACCAACACAAAAACCTGCTATATCATAATCTTCACCATGATACATACCAGGCATCTCTGCTGTTTCACCCCCGACTAGGGCACAACCTGACTGTTTGCAGCCTGCCGCAATGCTTTTGATTACGCTAGTCGCTGTATCGACTTCTAGCTTACCGGTGGCGTAATAATCGAGAAAAAAGAGTGGCTCGGCACCTTGAACAATCAAATCGTTAACGCACATAGCAACTAAATCAATGCCAATTGTATCATGGCGTTTTAAGTCCATTGCTAATCGCAGTTTTGTTCCGACACCATCTGTGCCTGAAACTAAGATTGGCTCACGATATTTTTGTGGTAAGGCACACAGTGCGCCAAATCCGCCTAATCCTCTCATTACTTCCGGGCGGCGGGTTTCTTTAACAGCACCTTTAATACGTTCGACCAGTGTATTACCTGCATCAATATTGACACCAGCATCTTTATAGCTGAGAGAAATTTTATCTGTCACAGCAAGCTCCCAAGGCGATTGCATTTAGTAAAATAGATGGAAACAGAAATAATTCTACCAGCATAAGCAAACGTTTGCGAGATACTTATTATTGGTTTTCATAATAACACGAGTTTCGCACAGGCATATAAAATTCCAGAAATGGCTTAAAAGCAATGGTTAATTTGCAAGTTACTAAAACGTATAAATTTGTTTAAATTACAATAAGTTGCTTTTAATTAATAAGATTTTGTCTATTTATATATTATGCTGAATTAAACTTAAAAATAGAGCGTTTTTTTGTTGGTTCGAAACCAGGAATAAAACTCAAAAGCCAGCAAAAGTGAATTCCCTGCAAGAAAAACCTTAATCTATCAGTGGAACAGGTCTGAAAAAGCGCTATAATCTGATAATTTTTTATTTGTAGATGGTTTGTACTGAAGGAGAGTAGCGTGAAAATCGTTGAGGTAAAACACCCGTTAGTTAAACATAAATTGGGCTTATTGCGGGATAAAGATATTAGCACTAAACGTTTTCGTGAATTGGCCTCAGAAGTGGGCAGTCTGTTAACTTATGAAGCAACAGCAAATTTAGAAACAGAAGCAATTGCAATAGAAGGATGGTGTGGTCAGGTAAACATCGAGCAAATAAAAGGAAAAAAAATTACCGTCGTGCCAATTTTACGTGCCGGATTGGGAATGATGGATGGGGTGTTGGAAAATATCCCCAGTGCCCGTATAAGTGTTGTGGGTGTTTATCGTGATGAAAAGACGCTGGAGCCTATCCCATATTTTCAAAAGCTGGCTTCAAATATTAATGAACGCATGGCATTGGTTGTTGATCCGATGTTGGCAACAGGCGGTTCAGTGATTACCACGATTGATTTACTTAAAAAAGAGGGTTGTCATGCTATCAAAATATTGGTACTAGTTGCCGCACCGGAAGGTATTAAGGCACTGGAAGCTGCTCATCCCGATGTTGAACTTTATACCGCATCTATTGATGATCATTTGGATGAACATGGTTATATTGTTCCTGGTTTGGGTGATGCGGGCGATAAGATATTTGGTACCAAGTGACATTTATTGTTTATGCTATTTTTTATTAATTATAGTTATTGAGAGCTAATAAAGATTGGATAGAGATACCAATCTTATTAAGTTTGAATATTATTTTAACCTGAGTTGGGGATAAGAAATAAAGTGAAAGTCTTGCTATTCAAATAGTTGAATGCGCATATTTCGTTAAAATACTCTAACAATCTGGTTAAAGAGTAGAGCATTGTTAAACAATTATGGAAAATCTTACTGAACTTTAATTTGTGTTAGTCTTAACTTAATCTGACAATTCTGATTTAAAAAAGAACGTTACCGGTTTTAATTAACATCAT
This sequence comes from Candidatus Arsenophonus triatominarum, assembly GCF_001640365.1. Classification (GTDB taxonomy): domain Bacteria; phylum Pseudomonadota; class Gammaproteobacteria; order Enterobacterales; family Enterobacteriaceae; genus Arsenophonus; species Arsenophonus triatominarum. Next base: position 183,406 of record NZ_LWMI01000016.1, read on the forward strand.
TAGATAATTAAATAAAAGGTAATTCTATGTATCAAACAAATAATCCTATCACAAACATAAAGTCGGGTTACTTAACCTCGCTGAAGAGCTTAATAACGTCTCAAAAGCCTGTAAGATTATGAGGGATCCCGAGATACGTTTTATCGCCACCAGGAACTTGTTAACGATGGTGGGATAGATGCTTTAATTAATCAAAATCGACGGGTGCCTAACGTAAAAAATAGAGTAGATGAACAGATTGAAAGCGCTGTAGTTGAGTATGCGATTGAATACCCTGCACACGGTCAACACCGCAGTAGTAATGAACTAAGAAAAAAAGGCATTTTTGTTTCGGGGAGTGGCGTTCGCTCTATTTGGCTGCGCCATAATCTCGAAAATTTTACAAAACGCCTAAAAGCGCTTGAAGATAAAATCGCAACAGAAGGAATTATCCTGTCAGAATCACAAATCAGTGCTCTAGAAAAGAAAGCGCAAGATGATGAAGCCTGTGGTGAGATTGAAACAGCGCATCCAGGTTATCTGGGTTCACAAGATACTTTTTATGTCGGTCATTTAAAAGGCGTTGGTCGTGTTTATCAACAAACTTACATTGATACTTACAGTAAAGTCGTTCATTGTAAGCTTTACACAACAAAAAGCGCGATAACGGCGGCAGATTTATTAAATGACAAGGTTCTCCCTTTTTATTCCCAGCATGGGTTACCGGTATTACGTATACTGACGGACAGAGGCAGTGAGTATTGTGGTAAAGTTGAACATCACGATTATCAACTTTATCTCACTATCAATGATATTGATCATACAAAAACTAAAGCTCGTTCACCTCAAACTAATGGGATTTGTGAACGCTTTCATAAAACTGTATTACAAGAGTTCTATCAGGTGGCTTTTCGTAAGAAAATCTATAGGGCTTTAGATGAATTACAAGCTGATTTAGATAAATGGTTAGCGGAATATAATAACCAACGCACTCATCAAGGAAAAATGTGTTGCAGTCGAACTCCTATGGCAACTTTACACGATGGAAAACAACTTTGGAGAGAGAAAGATTTAAATCAAATTTAACCTGACAGGTACTGTATAAATAACCGGTAACTGTCAGATCAAGTCTGAACTACTACAAATTTTATCTATTCAAAAATTCCCAGACACGAGTTTCGCACAGGCATATAAAATTCCAGAAATGGCTTAAAAGCAATGGTTAATTTGCAAGTTACTAAAACGTATAAATTTGTTTAAATTACAATAAGTTGCTTTTAATTTATAAGATTTTGTCTATTTATATATTATGCTGAATTAAACTTAAAAATAGAGCGTTTTTTTATTGGTGCGAAACTCGTGCCAGATACATATTTCCCTGTAAGGCTGAATGAGGCGGTAGGGGTAATGTCAAAGAAAGAAGTTTTTTACGCTATTTCTTTCTGTAGGGGTACAAGAGAAATTACTCCCGCTTGGTGGTTAAATAATCAAGAATACCCTATCTAACACCTTCCATCGGAAAAACACCCAGTAAAAAGCAAATCTCCTGTCATCAGAGTGATTTCTGAGGAATATGAAAAATGGAACTATAAAACACCCAAACAGTTGGTTTTGGGGTGTATAAAACAACCAAAATACAGTCACTAAGTTAAAACCAACATCAGGGTACTACCAATATGGCTGTCAATATAAACCGGATACCTCCGGCACACACCACCAAAACTCATTACATTAGTTTTACAGGAACAAATAAAGCCTGGATGAAAACATGATAATCGAACTCCCTTTCCCGCCAAGTGTTAATCATTACTGGAAACGAAATCATCTTCGCGTTTACCTCAGCAAGGAAGCGAAAATATTTAAACATTTGACCCATCTCGCTGTAGCAAAATCATGCCTGAAACAGGGTTGTCATAAATTTCACGGTGAAGTGTCTGTGTCAATCGATCTTTATCTGCCTGATAAAATCAAACGTGACGTGGATAATTATTCCAAACACGAGTTTCGCACCAATAAAAAACGCTCTATTTTTAAGTTTAATTCAGCATAATATATAAATAGACAAAATCTTATAAATTAAAAGCAACTTATTGTAATTTAAACAAATTTATACGTTTTAGTAACTTGCAAATTAACCATTGCTTTTAAGCCATTTCTGGAATTTTATATGCCTGTGCGAAACTCGTGCCAAAGTTATTCTTGATGCGCTTAGCAATGCTGGCATTTGGGATGATGATAGTCAGGTACGCGTGATGACTGTTAAAAAAATTGATAACAATAGCGGCATGAAAGGTGGAAAGTGTGTCGTCGTCATTGATGAATATTGTTAACCGTAGCTGACTAAAAAATCATCAACACCCAACAAGGTCAATCCCATTTTAAATCCAAGGTAAAACGATGACTTTTTCAAATCAGCCGATATTGGTTAACGGCGATGCTTTGCCATACGTCAAAACACTTTCTGATGATTCTATAGCTAGGCGACTTAATTTTGATTACAAGGTGTGTTATGAGTTATACAATTGATTTTCGACGTAAAGTAATATCTGTAAGGAAAGCCGAAGGTTTAACAATTCGAGAAACTGCGAAACAATTCCGTATTGGAAAAGCGTCTTTAGTACGTTGGCTTAAACGACCAGAGCCAAAAAATTCAACGCCACGTAAGAGGAAGCTCGATAAAAATGCTTTAGCAAAAGATGTGGAACAGTATCCAGATGCTTACCAAAAGGAACGGGCAGAGCGATTCGGTGTTTGTAAAAAGACTATTTGGCAATCCCTTAAAAAGCTGGGATTAACCTATAAAAAAAACTCTATTCCATCCAAAAACCAACGAAAGCGACAGGCTGGCACATCAGCAAAAAAGACAACAGTATGAAAAAAAAGATAAATCTGTTGTTTTTATTGATGAAAGTGGTTTTTCACATGACACTCCACGAACTCACGGCTATTCCCCAAAAGGTCACCGTTGTTTTGGCCTGAAAAACTGGGGTGCTAAGGGAAGAACAAATGTTATTGGCGCTTTATTGGGAACAACCCTTTTTGCTATCGGATTATTTGATTGCAATATTAATCATGATGTTTTTTATGTTTGGATCACAAAAATATTGCTCCCAGAACTTCCTGAAAATTCTGTTATTTTTATGGACAACGCTAGCTTTCACAAAGGTAAGAATATTGAACAGGCAATTATAAACGCAGGACACCAGATAGAATATTTGCCTGTGTATTCACCAGATTTAAATCCTATAGAACATAAATGGTCTCAAGCTAAACGTAAAAAGATGGAAACAGGATGCACTATCGATGACCTGTTTTTAATACATATGCTGTAATCAAAATTAAGTCGCCTAGCTATATCGACCTGATATTGACTGACACGCCATACTACCGTGTTAAATCCTGTGCATGGGACAGGCAATGGAAAACAACCAATCAGTATCTAACGTGGCTAGATGATTACCTTGTTGAATTCCAGCGGATATTAAAGCCAAACGGCAGTCGAGAGAGACTATTTATCGATATTTGCGAACGGGCTAGATTTGAGGATCAATAATATCAACTAGTTTCATTAATTCACTTTATTTCTAAGCTTTTGATAGCTAGAATTAACTTCATCATGAGCATACAATCTACTCACAATGGAACCTACCTGTGATGAAGAAAAACGTAGCTTTTAAAATTCGAGTAAATGAACAATTAAAAAAGAGTTTATTTATATCTGCTCTGAAATGGATATCCCTGCAGCTCAAGTTTTCAGAGAGTTAATGAAAAAGCACGTAGAGAAATATAAAAATTTAAGGCAACAAGATTTATTTGACACAACTCCGTCGTCAAATAGGGTGTAAAATGACAGACTCAATCCGAAGAATAAAAAAAAGTTTTCCTAATGCGTTTCTTAATAAAGTAGTGAAGGATGATTCACTGCATGCAATGAAAGATATGCCAGATCAATGTGTTGATTTGATCGTTACATCTCCTCCCTATAACTTAAAAAACTCTTCCGGTAATGGAATGAAGGATGGTAGAGGTGGCAAGTGGTCTAATGCCGCTTTGCTAAATGGGTATGCGGAACATCATGACTGTATGCCTCATGAAAAATATGTAGAATGGCAAAGAAATTGTTTAACAGAAATGTTGAGAGTTACAAAAAACTCAGGTGCAATTTTTTATAACCATAAATGGAGAGTACAAAAAGGACTTCTACAAAATAGGCATGATATTGTTCAGGGTTTTCCCGTACGACAAATTATCATTTGGCGTAGGAAGGGTGGGATAAATTTTAATGCCGGATATTTCTTACCGACCTTTGAGGTTATTTACTTAATAGCGAAGAAAGACTTTAAGCTAGCTCCCAAAGCTAATGCATTAGGTGATGTTTGGGAAATCCCTCAAGAGTTTAAAAATGAGCATCCAGCTCCCTTCCCTGTAGAGTTAACCGATAGAATTATTGGCTCTTGTCTTGGTGAAGTAGTACTTGATCCTTTCATGGGATCCGGCACTACAGCAATTTCAGCTATTAATCATGGTTGGAATTATATAGGTATTGAACTTTCAGAAAATTATTGTCGTATGGCAACAACACGAATAAAAAATCATAAACAAGAGTTAAAAAATCTTAATGGACAAACAAAACCAAAAGAGCTCAGAGCCGCCCTCTAGCCAAGAAGACTTTACCACACTAACAAAAGGCCTTATTAATAATCCTTGGAGTAAGGTTTATTGGTTTGCGCGAATGTTACTGAATAGTGACCAATATTCGGGTATTGGAAAAGATTCGGCACGTTTACTTAAAGTGGGAACGGAAATCACAACCCTTCTTGACTACAATCAAACAGAAAATGATTTTGCTTTGATTCCCATCATACATACCTGTATTAAAAAAAGTTTTTTAGATGGAAAAAAAGAAGGAACAAAACTAAGAGTTTGCATAGAGAACTTCGTTTCAGATATTGAAAAATATATTACAACAAAAATTGACGCATTTGTATTTGCTTATACTTGTACAAAAGTAGTTTCAATGTCGAATATCGCGCTCGACATGGTTCCGTCTGACGATAAGGAATTTACTGAGGAAATCGGTAAATCCATCTTAGAATCGCAAGGAGCCAATGGATTAAAAATATTAATTAATACCTGGGATGACTTGGGTGTTCGCGGATGTTTGGAGGTGGAAAGAACTCAAGTCGTAAATGTTTATAAGCTACTAAAAAAGGATCTTTCGGCGATAGAGTATATCGACGAAGATGGAGTTGCGCTAACCCTTACAGCTTGTGTCCAAGAAATGGAGAGAAGACTTGGACAAAAAAGGAAAGGAAGAGGTGGAAGAAGTCTTGAAGATGTAACTTCAATGATTCTCGATCATTTCCAATTTCATTCCTGCGCAGCACCATCTCATTTTCAGGCTGATATAGAAGTAGATAAATGGATAATGACTAAACGAAAATTCTATATTGGAATTTCGTGTAAACGAACTCTAAGGGAGCGATGGAAGCAAGTAAGTAGTGCGGACATGGCAAGTATGGGGCGCTATAAAATAGCAAGTTTCTTGCACGTCATAACTTATTCAAAAGATTTATCTGATGATAAGTTGGCATTGCTTGGTGGAAATGGCCATTTATTCTATTTGCCTGATGATGATCCTACCTTAGCACGGCATACCAATCATACTCAATTATCTAAATTCGTTCGTCCTATGTCAGGATTTGTTAACCACCTGCGAGCACTTATTGAGAATAACTAGATCGGGGGTTGGGGAGCAACGGAACAGCAAACGCTATTAATCGGTCAATTTAAATAGCCATTAATTGTATTAGTCTTAACTTAATCTAACAATTCTGATTTAAAAAAGAGCGTTACCGGTTTTAATTAACATCATTAGATAATTAAATAAAAGGTAATTCTATGTATCAAACAAATAATCCTATCATCAAACATAAAGTCGGGTTAACTGTAGTAGTTCAGACTTGATCTGACAGTTAACGGTTATTTATACAGTACCTGTCAGGTTAAATTTGATTTAAATCTTTCTCTCTCCAAAGTTGTTTTCCATCGTGTAAAGTTGCCATAGGAGTTCGACCGCAACACATTTTTCCTTGATGAGTGCGTTGATTATTATATTCCGCTAACCATTTATCTAAATCAGCTTGTAATTCATCTAAAGCCCTATAGATTTTTTACGAAAAGCCACCTGATAGAACTCTTGTAATACAGTTTTATGAAAGCGTTCACAAATCCCATTAGTTTGAGGTGAACGAGCTTTAGTTTTTGTGTGATCAATATCATTGATAGCGAGATAAAGTTGATAATCGTGATGTTCAACTTTACCACAATACTCACTGCCTCTGTCCGTCAGTATACGTAACACTGGTAACCCATGCTGGGAATAAAAAGGGAGAACCTTGTCATTTAATAAATCTGCCGCCGTTATCGCGCTTTTTGTTGTGTAAAGCTTACAATGAACGACTTTACTGTAAGTATCAATGTAAGTTTGTTGATAAACACGACCAACGCTTTTTAAATGACCGACATAAAAAGTATCTTGTGAACCCAGATAACCTGGATGCGCTGTTTCAATCTCACCACAGGCTTCATCATCTTGCGCTTTCTTTTCTAGAGCACTGATTTGTGATTCTGACAGGATAATTCCTTCTGTTGCGATTTTATCTTCAAGCGCTTTTAGGCGTTTTGTAAAATTATCGAGATTATGGCGCAGCCAAATAGAGCGAACGCCACTCCCCGAAACAAAAATGCCTTTTTTTCTTAGTTCATTACTACTGCGGTGTTGACCCTGTGCAGGGTATTCAATCGCATACTCGACTACAGCGCTTTCAATCTGTTCATTGTAGTGGCATACTAAATTTGGCCGCCTAAGTTGAGGTGATATGCTTACCTCATAATTTTTATAGGTGCCGAAATGAGTAAAATAATTACTGCTGAATTTAAATGTGAAACCGCCAATTAGTCCTTGACCAAAATTACACCTACCAGGAAGCCGCGAAAGGCATGAACGTCAGTCTTTCAGCGATTAGCCGGTGGGTAAGAGCCCTTCGTTTAGAACGTCAAGGGAAAACATCGCCTGGTCTGCCATTAACACCTGAACAAATTGAGTTCAGAGAAATGAAGAAAAAAATCCACCGGCTGAAAATGGAGAATGACATCTTAAAAAAGGCTACTGCGCTCTTAATGTCCGACTCACTGAAAAATTTTCGGTAGTTGAAAAGCTAAGAGTGCTTTATCCGGTGAAAACTTTGTGTCGTATTTTTAATGTTCACCGAAGCAGTTATCGCTATTAGTGTCGGCCTAAGGAGCCAGATATTGAGCGGACGATAAAACGTAGCCTAGTCAGCGAAGCGTGGAACGTTAGTGGCGGCTCTGCTGGCGCAAGGACTATCGCCACGATGGTTACCAATACACACAACGTGAAACTTGGGCGGTGGTTAGCGGGTAAGTTGATGAAAGAATTAATCATCGTCAGTTGCCAAGAGCGAAAACATAAATACAACCGCGGTGGAAATGAACGTATTGATATTCCAAATCTGCTCAATAGGCAGTTCGCTGTTACAAAGCCTGACCAGGTTTGGTGCGGCGATGTTACCTATATTTGGACAGGCTCACGATGGGCCTATCTGGCTGTGGTATTGGATTTGTTTGCCCGAAAACCGGTGGGCTGGGCAATGTCATTTGCACCAGACTCAGAATTAACCGCCAAAGCACTACAAATGGCTTGGGAACTACGTGGGCATCCCAAACAGGTGATGTTCCATAGTGATCAGGGAAGTCATTATACCAGTCGTCAGTATAGGCAGGCATTGTGGCGTTATCAGATGACCCAAAGTATCAGTCGCAGAGGGAATTGTTGGGATAATAGTCCGATGGAACGATTCTTCCGTAGTCTGAAGACCGAATGGGTGCCAACGACTGGCTACCAAAGCTTTAGTACTGCTCAGTCAGCCATTATTCGCTACATAACCCACTACTATAGCGATATAAGACCTCACTGGTATAACGGTGGATTAACGCCAAACGAATCAGAGCGACTGTTCCGTGAACAGTCAGGTAGGGTGGCCAATTTTAGTTGACCACTACACATCTACTCTATTTTTTTACGTTAGGCACCCGTCGATTTTGATTAATTAAAGCGTCTATCCCACCATCGTTAACAAGTTCCTGGTAGCGATAAAACGTATCTCGGGATACCCCCATAATCTTACAGGCTTTTGAGACGTTATTAAGCTCTTCAGCGAGGTTAAGTAACCCGACTTTATGTTTGAGATAGGATTATTTGTTTGATACATAGAATTACCTTTTATTTAATTATCTAATGATGTTAATTAAAACCGGTAACGCTCTTTTTTAAATCAGAATCGTCAGATTAAGTTAAGACTAATACAATATACCCTCCCGCTGAGGGTTCCATTGCTTTAAGTGATTAGTTGGATGACTTAAAAAGTTTAATTAATCCATGAGTTTTCCTGCCAATGCTCTACACTGTATTTCCGTTAGTGGAAACTCAATAATGTTATCGCCACTATGCGATATTCTTATTACTTTTCCTGACTGTTTATCGTCTATAATGCTCAGTCCATAGATTGAGGGTTTGCATATGGTTAAACCCTCTTCGATTAAAATTGTCTTATTAATGAGGTCATTCATGGGAATACTCTCCGAATTAGATAATCTGCTTGAAAAAATACCATTGTGGAAAAAGCTAAAATCCGTTCCCTCTGAGGTCGAAGATTTGAAAAGGCGAGTCATTGAACTCGAAAAAATAATTAACAGTAAACCAGGCGATAAATGTCCCAAATGTGGAGATATGACCTACCGACTTGATAGAACAGAACCTGATCCAACATTTAGTGATGTAGGGGTTAATCGGAATTTCTATAAATGTTCATCGTGTGGATATGCAACATTTAACCAGCAATAATGTTTAAGCGTTAAATCCTTTGGTATGGAATTAAATTTAACTTTTCCATATTTTTGATGAATTAACTTATATTTTTAGAATATACGCATATACCCTCATTGTGAGGGTTCCGTTGCTATAAGTTGAATACGGAGCCAGCCGCTTACTCGCTTTCATGATTGAGATTATGAGTACTGCCGTTGCTTAAAACGAAATGGTTGCAGTAATAAAATTCAAAACTTAATATCATCCGCTACTCAATTAATTTTAATAAAGGTGAAGCAAGGATGATAAAAATCTTATTGGCGATTTTTGGATTAATCGTATTATCTGGATGTTCAAGTTTAGAAGTTGGAATATTTGACCAGAAGACCTCTCACTGTAAAGGGTATGCGTGTAAACCTGAATCAAAGCATAATAAACCTATAACGCCAGAGACAGAAAGGACGACAACTTCTGCGACCATATTAAAGTGGTAAAATATTACATTTAGAAGAAAGCCCCACACTTTCACATGGGGCGATACACTACTGCCTTAATTACCTTATATGTACCATACGAGCTTATAAAAAGTAGTGCGTGAAATAAGATATAATTATTTGGTTAATAAAACAATAAAAACACCCATAAAAAGCTGGTTAGCAAAAATTTGATTAGTTAATAGCATCTTGAATAGTTGGTGACTCTTTCCCTTCTTTCATATTGTTTTATCGACAATATATTACAATTTAAAGAAGGTGGATAATATATATTAGTCTTAACTTAATCCGACAATTCTGATTTAAAAAAGAGCGTTACCGGTTTTAATTAACATCATTAGATAATTAAATAAAAGGTAATTCTATGTATCAAACAAATAATCCTATCATCAAACATAAAGTCGGGTTACTTAACCTCGCTGAAGAGCTTAATAACGTCTCAAAAGCCTGTAAGATTATGGGGGTATCCCGAGATACGTTTTATCGCTACCAGGAACTTGTTAACGATGGTGGGATAGACGCTTTAATTAATCAAAATCGACGGGTGCCTAACGTAAAAAATAGAGTAGATGAACAGATTGAAAGCGCTGTAGTCGAGTATGCGATTGAATACCCTGCACACGGTCAACACCGCAGTAGTAATGAACTAAGAAAAAAAGGCATTTTTGTTTCGGGGAGTGGCGTTCGCTCTATTTGGCTGCGCCATAATCTCGAAAATTTTACAAAACGCCTAAAAGCGCTTGAAGATAAAATCGCAACAGAAGGAATTATCCTGTCAGAATCACAAATCAGTGCTCTAGAAAAGAAAGCGCAAGATGATGAAGCCTGTGGTGAGATTGAAACAGCGCAGGTTATCTGGGTTCACAAGATACTTTTTATGTCGGTCATTTAAAAGGCGTTGGTCGTGTTTATCAACAAACTTACATTGATACTTACAGTAAAGTCGTTCATTGTAAGCTTTACACAACAAAAAGCGCGATAACGGCGGCAGATTTATTAAATGACAAGGTTCTCCCTTTTATTCCCAGCATGGGTTACCGGTGTTACGTATACTGACGGACAGAGGCAGTGAGTATTGTGGTAAAGTTGAACATCACGATTATCAACTTTATCTCGCTATCAATGATATTGATCATACAAAAACTAAAGCTCGTTCACCTCAAACTAATGGGATTTGTGAACGCTTTCATAAAACTGTATTACAAGAGTTCTATCAGGTGGCTTTTCGTAAGAAAATCTATAGGGCTTTAGATGAATTACAAGCTGATTTAGATAAATGGTTAGCGGAATATAATAACCAACGCACTCATCAAGGAAAAATGTGTTGCGGTCGAACTCCTATGGCAACTTTACACGATGGAAAACAACTTTGGAGAGAGAAAGATTTAAATCAAATTTAACCTGACAGGTACTGTATAAATAACCGGTAGCTGTCAGATTAAGTCTGAGCTACTACATGGCGTAAAATCTCAAGCACAACTGTCAGTAAAATCCAAACTGGGACAGTCAACCATCAACCGTATCGTTAAAAATGAAGCGAGTGCAACCATAGATAGCCTTGAAGCCATAGCAAAAGCTTTAGGGCGTAAACCGTATGAGTTAATGTTGCCCCTGATGATAATAACGTCCTGAAATATGACCATAAAAAATTTGCTGAATTACCCTGGTCAGCAAAAGAAGAAATTCAGGATTTTATCGAGTTTGTCATTCATAAATATCACGGGAAATAACACTAATACTGAATGGATTTGATAATATGTTTAGTCTCCCAGTCAATAAAATTAAGCGTATTACTAACTATAATAAGGTAAATAAAAATAAAAAAATTATTTATCAATTACTTATAAAAATATAGCTCATTTATTATACGCATTTACACGTAAAAACAAGCGATTTCACTCACTATAAATCAATTACTTACGGCTTATAGTGAGTGACAATTACTGGTTTTTTTGATATTTTTATGGATAATTTTTATACACCTTTTAACATCAAAAAATATTTAACCAATCTTGCTGGTTTTTTATTTTCATCTTATTAAACTGTAATTATTCACAGTAAATATCAACTTTGCTATATGATAAACTTCTTAATCAAATTTAATCATAGATAAATTTTGTGACACATTTCACTAAATACTTTTCAATCGGTATTATCAACACACTCATCCACTGGATTATATTTGCTATTATTATTTCTATAACAAATATTACACAGCCTTATGCTAATCTTACAGTGAGGTCTTATATCGCTATAGTAGTGGGTTATGTAGCGAATAATGGCTGACTGAGCAGTACTAAAGCTTTGGTAGCCAGTCGTTGGCACCCATTCGGTCTTCAGACTACGGAAGAATCGTTCCATCGGACTATTATCCCAACAATTCCCTCTGCGACTGATACTTTGGGTCATCTGATAACGCCACAATGCCTGCCTATACTGACGACTGGTATAATGACTTCCCTGATCACTATGGAACATCACCTGTTTGGGATGCCCACGTAGTTCCCAAGCCATTTGTAGTGCTTTGGCGGTTAATTCTGAGTCTGGTGCAAATGACATTGCCCAGCCCACCGGTTTTCGGGCAAACAAATCCAATACCACAGCCAGATAGGCCCATCGTGAGCCTGTCCAAATATAGGTTACATCGCCGCACCAAACCTGGTCAGGCTTTGTAACAGCGAACTGCCTATTGAGCAGATTTGGAATATCAATACGTTCATTTCCACCGCGGTTGTATTTATGTTTTCGCTCTTGGCAACTGACGATGATTAATTCTTTCATCAACTTACCCGCTAACCACCGCCCAAGTTTCACGTTGTGTGTATTGGTAACCATCGTGGCGATAGTCCTTGCGCCAGCAGAGCCGCCACTAACGTTCCACGCTTCGCTGACTAGGCTACGTTTTATCGTCCGCTCAATATCTGGCTCCTTAGGCCGACACCAATAGCGATAACTGCTTCGGTGAACATTAAAAATACGACACAAAGTTTTCACCGGATAAAGCACTCTTAGCTTTTCAACTACCGAAAATTTTTCAGTGAGTCGGACATTAAGAGCGCAGTAGCCTTTTTTAAGATGTTATTCTCCATTTCCAGCCGGTGGATTTTTTTCTTCATTTCTCTGAACTCAATTTGTTCAGGTGTTAATGGCAGACCAGGCGATGTTTTCCCTTGACGTTCTAAACGAAGGGCTCTTACCCACCGGCTAATCGCTGAAAGACTAACGTTCATGCCTTTCGCGGCTTCCTGGTAGGTGTAATTTTGGTCAAGGACTAATTTGGCGGTTTCACATTTAAATTCAGCAGTAATTATTTTACTCATTTCGGCACCTATAAAAATTATGAGGTAAGCATATCACCTCAACTTAGGTGGCCAAATTTAGTATGCCACTACAGATGGTCACTATATCAATAAGGCAATCTACACAGTACTTGGACTAACCACCGATGGGCATAAGGAATTGTTAGGACTCTATATGTCTGAAACAGAAGGAGCACATCATTGGTTGAGCGTTCTGACTGACTTACATAACCGTGGTATACAAGATATTTTAATCGCTTGTGTTGACGGATTAAAAGGGTTTCCAGAAGCGATAGCCAGTATTTTCCCGCAGACAGTCAGCTATGCGTAGTTCATCAAATTCGCAATAGCTTACGTTATATTGCCAGTAAAGACCAAAAAGCCTTTATGGCTGATTTTAAGCCGGTTTATCGTGCAGATACTAAAGCGGCTGCTGAGCTTGCCTTGACGAACTGGAAACGAAATGGTGTGAAAAATACCCGATAGTGCTAGAATCCTGGCGAAGTAAATGGGAGTTGCTCAGTGCTTATTTTCGATACCCTAAAGCCATTAGAAAACCCATTGATACGACCAATGCAGTAGAGGCGGTTCATCGGCAGTTTAGGACATTAACCAAAACCAAAGGTGCTTTTCCTAATGAAAACAGCTTATTAAAATTACTCTATATTGGCATCAATCAGGTATCCAACAAATGGACTATGCCGATTAGTAATTGGGCGTTAACCATTGCTCAATTGTCCATCTATTTTAAAGGGCGCCTAGATGGTATAATCAAAATATAAAATCCCCTGACACAGAATTATGAACACCCTCCTGAATAACGGTAGTAAGCGTCGTAGACGGCCTACTCAGCTTTCATTGGCTGAAATGATGACACTGGTTGTTTTGTTTCATCAACTCCGATTCAGCCAATTCAAGGTATTTTATCTCTATCATGTCCGTTTATATCTCAGGAAGGAATTTCCTAACTTGCCATCATATTCACGCTGCGTAGAGTTACTTCCGCTCAGTGCCTTAGCTTTAACGGCACTGTTTGAGTCAATTAAGGGAAAGTGCACGGGTCTGTCGGTTGCCGATTCTACTCCGATAGCTGTGTGTGATAACTTACGGATCCGCCGGCATAAAGTCTTCGATGGGATAGCTGAACGAGGAAAAACCTCAACAGGTTGGTTCTTTGGTTTCAAACTTCATGTAATTATCAATCATTTGGGGGAAATACTCAGTTTTCGACTTACATCAGGAAACACAGATGATCGGAAACCATTACCTGAGCTGATAAAAGATCTTTCTGGTTGTTTGTATGCGGATAAAGGGTATTTATCGGCTTCACTGAAACAGCAACTGAAAACAATGGGAATTAACCTTATAACGAATATCGAGCACGAGTTTCGCACCAATAAAAAAACGCTCTATTTTTAAGTTTAATTCAGCATAATATATAAATAGACAAAATCTTATAAATTAAAAGCAACTTATTGTAATTTAAACAAATTTATACGTTTTAGTAACTTGCAAATTAACCATTGCTTTTAAGCCATTTCTGGAATTTTATATGCCTGTGCGAAACTCGTGCCAAGAAGAAAATGAAGCCTGTTTGTTGAACAGACTTGTTTCGACAAAGCCATCTTGCGCCATCGTTCTGTCATTGAAACGGTATTTGATGAGTTAAAAAATCTTTGTCAGATAGCGCATATGCGGCACCGCTCTCCTGCTAACTTTGTAGTGAATTTGTTAGCAGGGCTGGTTGCATATTGTTTAATTCCATCTAAACCAAAGATACCTGTGGCAAGAACATATCTTCAAGCATAATTGATAATGCTTATCCCGAACTCAGGTTAAATTAATGCTCACGCGTTTTGCAAAACCGAATTTCAGGGTAGCGTTCGCGGGTTAGATTAAGATTTACCATCGTTGGTGCAATATAACTGAGGTTATCACCACCATCTAAAGCCAGGTTTTGTTCATTTTTACGTTTGAACTCTTCTAATTTTTTTACGTCATCACATTCGATCCAACGTGCGGTTGACACATTTACTGGCTCATAAATAGCTTCAACATTGTATTCACTCTTCAAGCGCGCTACCACCACATCAAACTGAAGCACACCAACAGCACCAACAATAAGATCATTATTGGCTAAAGGGCGAAATACCTGAACCGCACCCTCTTCGGATAACTGAACCAATCCTTTAAGTAACTGTTTCTGCTTTAACGGATCACGTAAACGGATGCGTTTGAATAGTTCAGGTGCAAAATTGGGAATACCGGTAAATTTTAACGCTTCTCCCTGGGTAAAAGTATCACCAATCTGAATAGTACCATGATTATGCAAGCCAATGATATCACCTGGAAACGCTTCTTCAACATGGGAACGATCACCCGCCATAAAAGTAAGCGCATCTGAAATAACCACCTCTTTTTTATTTCGTACCTGATAAAGTTTCATACCCTTTTGATAACAACCAGACACAATCCGCAAAAAAGCCACCCGATCACGATGTTTTGGATCCATATTGGCTTGTATTTTGAACACAAAACCATAAAATTTTTCTTCCTGGGCATTAACAATACGCCTATCAGCCTGCCGAGGCATGGGGCTTGGTGCCCAATTGACCAAACCATTTAACATATGATCAACCCCAAAATTACCCAAAGCGGTGCCAAAAAAGACGGGTGTTAACTTGCCTTGTAAAAATGAGTCTAAATTGAATTCATGAGAAGCACCCTTTACCAGTTCAAGCTCTTCTCGTAGCTGAGCAGCAAAATCGTCTCCAATAACTTTGTCCAATTCGGTATTATTTAATCCTTTAATAATAACAACGTCTTGAATAGCATGCCCTTGCCCACTCTGATATAAAATAGTTTCATCACGATAAAGATGATAAACCCCTTTAAATAACTTGCCACAACCAATTGGCCAGGTAATCGGGCTACAAGCGATACTCAATTCACTTTCAACCTCATCCATTAATTCCATTGGATCGCGAATATCGCGATCCAATTTATTCATAAAGGTTAAAATAGGTGTATCACGTAGCCGTGTTACTTCCATCAATTTACGCGTACGATCTTCAACACCTTTAGCTGCATCAATCACCATCAAACAACAATCGACCGCCGTTAAAGTCCGATAAGTATCTTCCGAAAAATCCTCATGCCCTGGGGTATCTAGCAAATTAATCAAGCAATTTAGGTAAGGAAATTGCATTACCGAAGTGGTAATCGAGATCCCGCGCTGTTTTTCCATTTCCATCCAGTCAGATTTTGCATGTTGATTCGAACCACGCCCCTTCACTGTGCCAGCTTTTTGAATAGCTTGGCCAAACAATAGTACTTTTTCTGTGATCGTGGTTTTCCCTGCATCAGGGTGAGAAATGATAGCAAAGGTTCTACGCCGTGCTATTTTCTGACAAAAATTATTCTCTTTCATTATAACAACCCAACATACACAACATGATGTATAAAAAATTGGCAAGAATTCTACACCGACAAAGCCATTTTGAAAACAATTACTAACTCATTAAAAAATATTTTTCAGTTAGCCGATAAAATTAAATAGAAAAAAAGTAAAGAAAATTGTTTTTAGCTAAATATAGATTATTTAATTAAATCAGAAAACCTATTACTGATTATATTAAAGTCACTAATTAAAATATTTATTAGAATAAAGTAAGACTATTAAATGAAAAATTTTTACATAATACGTCAGATATTAACATATTACTCTTATAATACATATCATTAATAGCTATTAAGAATAATTTTAATAAATAATCGATTAATATTATTACCTAATGGTGTTCTCTACTATTTTATAAGCCTTTCTTTGCTAATATCTGTGCATGATTGCCAAAAATTTCGGGGACATCATATTTATTTGAAACAAATCCAGCAATTTGATTAACGATATCAAAATGATCCATATTATAATCATCACGGATTAATTAACCTAACCGCATACTATAACGTCCTACAAGCCCATCATTCTCTTTTTCTTTTACAAAAAGTTTATTCAACTGTCGCAATGGAAGATGAGAAACATCAAACATATTTATTCCTATATCAAGGAATGAATTTTTAATAAAACTACCGTATGAATAACCTGAGTTCGGGATAAGCATTATCAATTATGCTTGAAGATATCACGAGTTTCGCACCGACAAATAAACAAGTTATTTTTAAGTTCAATTCAATATAATATATAATTCGCAAAAATTGCTAATTCAAATATAACTTATTGAAATAAATATATATTTTATATTATTTAGTATCTTGCGGATAAAACATTATTTTAGCTATTTTTAGAACTTTATATGTCTGTGCGAAACTCGTGGATATGTTCCTACCACCGGTATCTTTGGTTTAGATGGAATTAAACAATATGCAACCCGCCCTGCTAATAAATTCACTACAAAGTTAGCAGGAGAGCGGTGCCGCGTATGCGCTATCTGACAAAGATTTTTTAATCTCCACGAGTTTCGCACAGGCATATAAAATTCCAGAAATGGCTTAAAAGCAATGGTTAATTTGCAAGTTACTAAAACGTATAAATTTTTAAATTACAATAAGTTACCTTTAATTTATAAGATTTTGTCTATTTATATATTATGCTGAATTAAATTTAAAAATAGAGCGTTTTTTTATTGGTGCGAAACTCGTGAACTCATCAAATACCGTTTCAATGACAGAACGATGACGCAAGATGACTTTGTCGAAACAAGCCTGTTCAACAGGCTTCATTTTCTTCTTGATATTCGTTATAGCTAGGCGACTTAATTTTGATTACAGCATATGTATTAAAAACAGGTCATCGATAGTGCATCCTGTTTCCATCTTTTTACGTTTAGCTTGAGACCATTTATGTTCTATAGGATTTAAATCTGGTGAATACACAGGCAAATATTCTATCTGGTGTCCTGCGTTTATAATTGCCTGTTCAATATTCTTACCTTTGTGAAAGCTAGCGTTGTCCATAAAAATAACAGAATTTTCAGGAAGTTCTGGGAGCAATATTTTTGTGATCCAAACATAAAAAACATCACGGTTAATATTGCAATCAAATAATCCGATAGCAAAAAGGGTTGTTCCCAATAAAGCGCCAATAACATTTGTTCTTCCCTTAGCACCCCAGTTTTTCAGGCCAAAACAACGGTGACCTTTTGGGGAATAGCCGTGAGTTCGTGGAGTGTCATGTGAAAAACCACTTTCATCAATAAAAACAACAGATTTATCTTTTTTTTCATACTGTTGTCTTTTTTGCTGATGTGCCAGCCTGTCGCTTTCGTTGGTTTTTGGATGGAATAGAGTTTTTTTTATAGGTTAATCCCAGCTTTTTAAGGGATTGCCAAATAGTCTTTTTACAAACACCGAATCGCTCTGCCCGTTCCTTTTGGTAAGCATCTGGATACTGTTCCACATCTTTTGCTAAAGCATTTTTATCGAGCTTCCTCTTACGTGGCGTTGAATTTTTTGGCTCTGGTCGTTTAAGCCAACGTACTAAAGACGCTTTTCCAATACGGAATTGTTTCGCAGTTTCTCGAATTGTTAAACCTTCGGCTTTCCTTACAGATATTACTTTACGTCGAAAATCAATTGTATAACTCATAACACACCTTGTAATCAAAATTAAGTCGCCTAGCTATATAAGGTTAATTCCCATTGTTTTCAGTTGCTGTTTCAGTGAAGCCGATAAATACCCTTTATCCGCATACAAACAACCAGAAAGATCTTTTATCAGCTCAGGTAATGGTTTCCGATCATCTGTGTTTCCTGGTGTAAGTCGAAAACTGAGTATTTCCCCCAAGTGATTGATAATTACATGAAGTTTGAAACCAAAGAACCAACCTGTTGAGGTTTTTCCTCGTTCAGCTATCCCATCGAAGACTTTATGCCGGCGGATCCGTAAGTTATCACACAGCTATCGGAGTAGAATCGGCAACCGACAGATCCGTGCACTTTCCCTTAATTGACTCAAACAGTGCCGTTAAAGCTAAGGCACTGCGCGGAAGTAACTCTACGCAGCGTGAATATGATGGCAAGTTAGGAAATTCCTTCCGGAGATATAAACGGACATGATAGAGATAAAATACCTTGAATTGGCTGAATCGGAGTTGATGAAACAAAACAACCAGTGTCATCATTTCAGCCAATGAAAGCTGAGTAGACCGTCTACGACGTTTACTACCGTTATTCAGCAAAATTTCATGTATTTTTGGCTCGAAGTCTTTACAAAAATCATCCATCAGGCAATAAAGTTCAGTAAGATTTTCCATCATTGTTTAACAATGCTCTACTCTTTAACCATATTGTTACACGAGTTTCGCACAAAACTAATTTGGGTACGCTAATAAAACACGGATGTGCTCAGTAATAGCATTTTTGATTACGTCCCAATTTTGTTGATAAAGGGTTATTTTTTCAGATATACGACGTTTATGTTGTTCAAACCACGCAGAAATAGCGAGAAAAATATGATTTCTTTGCGCTCGGCTCGTGCGAGCCTGACAGCGTTCAATACCACAATTTTGTTTAACTTCTCGATGATAAACTTCAACAGACCAACGGGCATCCATGATAGATTTGACGTATTCACGGGTGGGATTGTCTTTGTTTGTTACTCTGTAATCAATACGGCCGTTTTCGGCTGTAAATTTGAAAACAATCACCCAACCGTAGCCTCGTAAGTGTATTGGAGTTTCTTCTTCTGAGATGTCTAACTTGTTCAGTTGTTTGTTATGGTTAACAATCCTGTTTTTCCTCCGCGTGGTTACCCGAACCCAACCATGAGAGCGAATTGATTTCAGATTATCCAGGCTAGAATACCAGGCATCCATCACTACCGCTTCTGGTATGATCCCTCTTTTTTTAGCAAGAGCGAGCATTTCGGAAAAGTGCGTGTTTTTTGTGGTTGAATTAATCGCCATAGGTTTTTAGGTCGAAAATAGCCACGACTAATAGTGTCATGAGATAAAGGCGATGGGCTTACTTCTGATAACGCCAAACCAGAGTATCTTACACTGCTTACTTGTAGGAATGTTTTATAGATATTTTTAATGCATGGATAACCGGACAAAATATGAACACCCTAATTTTTTCTTGTTTTGAGCTTTATACTTCTTTTTTGGAGATTGCGAAACTCGTGTAATTCTAACTTTTTCAATCACGGTGTTCTCTTTATATTTCATCGAATCTGGCTGAAATAACACTAAACGAACTACCTCTGGGCAAGAAAAACTCAACGAATGTTGCGTATAACCATCAAATTGAGTTTTTAATCTTGGGTAAGTCTGGCAAATGCAGCTTAATGCGCTGGGTCCTAACGTTTTGTAAATCCGACACAATTTGTTACGATAAAAAAATGGACATTTGTCATCTTTATCAAGTGCAATAAAAGAGTATTTGTTAGTACCACTACCTTTAGGATATTTAATCAGATGTTTATCAGTGATCTCTTTGATCTCAATTTGATGTGCAGTTTTATATTTTTTATAAGTCTTCTTATCAATGTTAATCGTCCAACCACGACAACAATGAGACAAACACTGATCGCCTATACATTTAAATTTTTTATAAAAAAGCGGGATAATTTCTCTATATTGTTTCATTACAAATAGGCCTATTAAGCGAATATTGATACACAAATTACCACTTAATAGCGCCTATCAATGGTACTACTATCGAATCTAAACTATTTTTTTATCTTAATTAAGGTATTTAAATTTATAAGGCAGGCATACTATCAGGCAAAATAGTTAACGCCATAACCACTGCATCTTCACGTTTTTTTGCCGCCGGATAATAATTTTTTCTTATTGTGACAATATGAAAACCCAGTTTTTCATATAGCTGAATTGCCGCATGATTTGATTGCCGGACTTCCAACCATAAAGTTTTGATATCTTTGGTTGCCAAATGTTCGATCAAATAGCGTAGTAAACACTCACCATAACTTTGTCCTTGATAATCAGGATGAATAGCAATATTAAACAGGGTTGCCTCACCAAGCAGATATTGTGTGATAACGAAACCAACCAATTGATTTTCAAGACTGATTTTTAAATTAATATATTGCTTTCCTTTATTACTGTAGAATACCTTTTCACTCCAGGGAAAAGCATGACTCATGTTTTCAATAGCAAAAGCAGAGACTAAATCAGTTTGTTCTAAATTCGAAATTATTTTCATGCTGGCATATTTGCGCCCACAAAGCGCGTTTTGACTGAGGATCAGAATAAATTTCTTGCAATGGTAAAGTATGGATAACCCATGTTTTTGAACTAACAGGTAATTGCTTACCTATGATCCAACAAGGCCAAAGAATTTCTTTTGGTAACAACAGCGATACCTCTTTAGTTAATAAACAGCATACCTGACGACTGTCTATCATCATCGCTCGTAAAATATCTTTGACAAAAAGGTTACCTAAATCAATGCGTTCATCAGCGATGATAATTAATTGGGTAGCGTCAGGAATACACACTGCATGTTCACCACGTAGTAGCGCAGGATCGCGTAATGCCCATTGCACAATTCCCATCTGCTTTAGTAATTGATCTCTAATCGTCATCAAACTACTCCATCACAATATATACCGTGCCACCTTATCAAACCAAGCTATATAAATCAAAATAATAACATTGCAAAACCTAGCAATATAAACACAATTACTCTTTCTCTCTAACTATATTTATTTGCTGAATCTAAACTGCAAATAAATAGGGTAAATATACAAATTATTAAGTTATCAAGAAACAATATGATCACTAAATAATAGATAACAAGTAACCATTGGATTGAAATCTAATAATAGTGATACAATTGCGATAATAAGTTCATATCTCACAAATTTATCAAAATTTACGATTCTATGAGCGATATTTTTTACGCTTACGGTGAATATTTTCCTTTTATAGTTGGTAAAAGGAAACCTAATCTAATACAGGAGCCAGCATTTATGTCTTCACTGACGCCCGCTAGTGAAGTGATTTTACGCCATGATGAATACTTTATCGGCCGTCGTGTTTTAATCGCTGGTAACTTACAAGATAATACTAGCACAGAAATGAGCGCTGAAATTTTACATATTTTAACTAATCAATATCACTACTGGCTATCATTTAACAAAGCGCTAGGCGAAAGAGCCCATTATGACTTAATGCTTGAAAAAGCAGTGGCAATACAATTTAATACACTGATCTATTTTTGGTCTAAAAACAAGCAAGAAGCCCATTTTCAACTACACAATATTTGCTCAGTTTTACCAGTAGGTAGTGATATTTTTATTGTTGGTGAAAATCGTAGTGGTGTAAACAGCGCCGATAAAATTCTAGAAGAAATAGGCAGTGTACGCAAAATTGATGCAGCTCGGCGCTGTAGCCTCTATTATTGCCAGCTAGAAAAACAACCACACTTTCATTTAAATGATTGGTGGAATATCTATAAGGTCGCTGATATAACTATCAAAACCCTACCTGGCGTATTTAGTCAACAAGCGCTGGATGCCGGTAGTCAACTACTTCTTTCTACATTTGATAAACCCATTAAGGGTAAATTATTAGATATCGCATCCGGCTCCGGTGTGCTTGCAACGGTTATTGGCAAGAGAAACCCTGGCATAAAATTGACTCTCTGCGATACTCATGCTGCAGCGGTCACATCCTCTATTGAAACTATAAAAATAAATGGCTTAACTGGCGATGTTATACCAAGTGATATCTACTCTGCGATTGAAGATAGTTACGACTGGATAATTTGCAACCCACCGTTTCATGATGGATTAAAAACGGATTATTCAGCCGCTGAAGCAATCATCAAACAAGCATCAAATCATCTAAAACCAGGTGGAAAATTTAAAATGGTTGCCAATGCCTTCTTACCTTATCCAGATTGGTTAGATAAAGCTTTTGGTCGCCATGAAATACTTGCCCAAACAGGTAAATTCAAGGTTTATCAAGCCAGCAAATTTCGTTAAATCTGATACGATAAGTTTTTAGCAAAATAATTAATTATTTGAACAACATTGTTACCACTTTCGTTTTAAGTAACCTGAGTTCGGGATAAGAAATAAAGTGAAAGTCTTGCTATCAAATAGTTGAATGCGCATATTTCGTTAAAATACTCTAACAATCTGGTTAAAGAGTAGAGCATTGTTAAACAATGATGGAAAATCTTACTGAACTTTATTGCCTGATGGATGATTTTTGTAAAGACTTCGAGCCAAAAATGCATGAAATTTTGCTGAATAACGGTAGTAAGCGTCGTAGACGGTCTACTCAGCTTCCATTGGCTGAAATGATGACACTGGTTGTTTTGTTTCATCAACTCCGATTCAGCCAATTCAAGGTATTTTATCTCTATTATGTCCGTTTATATCTCAGGAAGGAATTTCCTAACTTGCCATCATATTCACGCTGCGTAGAGTTACTTCCGCGCAGTGCCTTAGCTTTAACGGCACTGTTTGAGTCAAATAAGGGAAAGTGCACAGGTCTGTCGGTTGCCGATTCTACTCCGATAGCTGTGTGTGATAACTTACGGATCCGCCGGCATAAAGTCTCCGATGGGATAGCTGAACGAGGAAAAACCTCAACAGGTTGGTTCTTTGGTTTCAAACTTCATGTAATTATCAATCATTTGGGGGAAATACTCAGTTTTCGATTTACACCAGGAAACACAGATGATCGGAAACCATTACCTGAGCTGATAAAAGATCTTTCTGGTTGTTTGTATGCGGATAAAGGGTATTTATCGGCTTCACTGAAACAGCAACTGAAAACAATGGGAATTAACCTTATAACGAATATCAAGAAGAAAATGAAGCCTGTTGAACAGACTTGTTTCGACAAAGCCATCTTGCGTCATCGTTCTGTCATTGAAACGGTATTTGATTTTAATGGGTTAAAAACACGAGTTTCGCACAAAACTAATTTGGGTACGCTAATAAAACACGGATGTGCTCAGTAATAGCATTTTTGATTACGTCCCAATTTTGTTGATAAAGGGTTATTTTTTCAGATATACGACGTTTATGTTGTTCAAACCACGCAGAAATAGCGAGAAAAATATGATTTCTTTGCGCTCGGCTTGTGCAAGCCTGACAGCGTTCAATACCACAATTTTGTTTAACTTCCCGATGATAAACTTCAACAGACCAACGGGCATCCATGATAGATTTGACATATTGACGGGTGGGATTGTCTTTGTTTGTTACTCTGTAATCAATACGGCCGTTTTTGGCTGTAAATTTGAAAACTGTCACCCAACCGTAGCCTCGTAAGTGTATTGGAGTTCTTTCTTCTGAGATGTCTAACTTGTTCAGTTGTTTGTTATGGTTAACAATCCTGTTTTTCCTCAGCGTGGTTATCCAGACCCAACCATGAGAGCGAATTGATTTCAGATTATCCAGGCTAGAATACCAGGCATCCATCACTACCGCTTCTGGTATGATCCCTCTTTTTTTAGCAAGTGCGAGCATTTCGGAAAAGTGCGTGTTTTTTGTTTTTCCATCAGAATCTTTATCATAAATAACCTGAGTTCGGGATAAGCATTATCAATTATGCTTGAAGATATGTTCCTGCCACCGGTATCTTTGGTTTAGATGGAATTAAACAATATGCAACCCGCCCTGCTAATAAATTCACTACAAAGTTAGCAGGAGAGCGGTGCCGCGTATGCTCTATTTGACAAAGATTTTTTAACTCATCAAATACCGTTTCAATGACAGAACGATGACGCAAGATGGCTTTGTCGAAACAAGTCTGTTCAACAGGCTTCATTTTCTTCTTGATATTCGTTATAAGGTTAATTCCCATTGTTTTCAGTTGCTGTTTCAGTGAAGCCGATAAATACCCTTTATCCGCATACAAACAACCAGAAAGATCTTTTATCAGCTCAGGTAATGGTTTCCGATCATCTGTATTTCCTGGTGTAAGTCGAAAACTGAGTATTTCCCCCAAATGATTGATAATTACATGAAGTTTGAAACCAAAGAACCAACCTGTTGAGGTTTTTCCTCGTTCAGCTATCCCATCGAAGACTTTATGCCGGCGGATCCGTAAGTTATCACACACAGCTATCGGAGTAGAATCGGCAACCGACAGACTCGTGCACTTTCCCTTAATTGACTCAAACAGTGCCGTTAAAGCTAAGGCACTGCGCGGAAGTAACTCTACGCAGCGTGAATATGATGGCAAGTTAGGAAATTCCTTCCTGAGAAATAAACGGACATAATAGAGATAAAATACCTTGAATTGGCTGAATCGGAGTTGATGAAACAAAACAACCAGTGTCATCATTTCAGCCAATGGAAGCTGAGTAGACCGTCTACGACGCTTACTACCGTTATTCAGCAAAATTTCATGCATTTTTGGCACGAAGTCTTTACAAAAATCATCCATCAGGCAATAAAGTTCAGTAAGATTTTCCATCATTGTTTAACAATGTTATACTCTTTAACCAGATTGTTAGAGTTTTTTAACGAAATATGCGCATTCAACTATTTAAATAGCAAGACTTTCACTTTATTTCTTATCCCGAACTCAGGTTAAATACGATAATCAATAGGAATTGATTCAACACTTGTCAGATCATGGCAAAGCAAATTAACTAAACCTATGCCAGCAATAACATCATGTTCATTACCTGAATATTGATAATGGACCATCTCTATTTTTTTACTACGTCACGAGTTTCGCACAGGCATATAAAATTCCAAAAATGGCTTAAAAGCAATGGTTAATTTGCAAGTTACTAAAAAGTATAAATTTGTTTAAATTACAATAAGTTGCTTTTAATTTATAAGATTTTGTCTATTTATATATTATGCTGAATTAAACTTAAAAATAGAGCGTTTTTTTATTGGTGTGAAACTCGTGTACGTGTTTTGGCAATCAATGTATCATCGGCAATTAGTACGCAAGGGCTTTTTTTGTCTATAGAAGGTTGAACTAATCGCCATAGGTCTTTAGGTCGAAAACATCTACTTTTTAGCCATAGGCTAACCAGTGTCATGAGATAAAGGCGATGGGCTTACTTCTGATAACGCCAAACCAGAGTATCTTACACTGCTTACTTGTAAGAATGTTTTATAGATATTTTTAATGCATGGATAACCGGACAAAATATGAACACCCTAATTTTTTCTTGTTTTTAAATTTATACTTCTTTTTTGGAGATTGCGAAACTCGTGTTATTATTTAATGAATAACTAATTATATATTTTTATCACTTTCAGGATTAATTTGTTCAGCACGGTTTTCACTTAAATCTTCTAATACATGATAAGCGATCGCACAAAAAAGCGAATTTAATCTTTTCATATCCCCAAGTAAACTAACATGTAAGTTGCTGGTATAGAGACTTTGTACATTTTGCTTATGTAGGCGCTCAACATGCGCATAAGCATAACGTTGATTTAATAATCGGAATCGATGTTTAGCTCTTCGTAATCGACGCGCATTATCTATGTCTCCAGATACGAATACCGACGTAGCTAAACTCAAATTATTCTGTAATCGTTCCATCAGAGTATTCAGTTCTTTAGTACCTGAAGGGGAGAAAAAATGTTGCTTATCAAATATTTTTTTAACCACTTCTGTTGCCATACGATTAATAATGGTGGCTGATTGCTGTAAATTCAAAGCAGTATCAATAATTTCAGCCCAGCGACGAGAATCAGCTTCCCCTAATTGATTTTGCTGAATTTGAGCCAAATAGAGTTTAATACTACTATGTAGCATATCGATCTCTTCTTCCAGGTGTGCAATATAACGCCGCTGTATTTTATTGCCCTTTAGAACTTCAGCCAAACGTTGAACCATTTGCTCAACAATATCCCCCATACGTAGTGTCTCTCTTACCGCATTGGCAATCGCTAATGAAGGTGTCTCCAACGCCGCTTTATCTAAATAACGAGGTGCAAAAACCTCGACCTCTACAGGAGAAATAGGAATAAAACGTTGGCATAAACGCGACATGAATTCGACAAATGGCAGCATAACTAAGCAACGCAATAAATTATAAAACACATGAAAATAGATCACCACTTCAGAGACATTAAAATTATAATGACCAATCCAGGCAGCTAATGGTTTAATCCAGGGTAAAATCATTATCGCGCCAATAAGCTTGAATAATAAACTGCCTAAAGCCACTTGCCGTGCCGATCCGCTTTGCTGGCTACTACCTATCATAGCTAATAAACCACTACCGATATTAGAGCCAATAACAATCGAGAGGCTAATATAAAGCGGTACGAGTCCTGCTACACTTAATGTTGCTGTCAACAAAACCGCTGCCAGACTGGAATAGGTGAGCATAGCAAATACCGCACCAACTAGTAGTGCTAGAATGGTATCACCGCTTAAAGAGGTAAAAATTGCTTGGATAGCGGACGAATGAGTAATTGGTGTTGCTGAACCAACAATAAGCTTTAAAGCTAATAAAATCAGACCTAGGCCAATCGCAACTCGCCCTAATTGACCAGAACGATTTTTTTTCTGACTAAGAAAAGTAATAACACCAAATAAAATTAACAATGATGATAACCATGCCAAATCAAAAGTTAACACCCGGGCCATTATCGCAGTACCGACATCAGCACCCAACATAATAACCATAGCTGGCGTGATAGAAATTAAACCTTGTGTCACAAAAGAAATAACTAATAATGCTGTCGCATTACTACTTTGTACTAAAGCAGTGACACCAATACCCGCTAAAAATGCACGCGATTTTTTACCGATACTTTTGCCTAATATTCGGCGTAAATCGCTACCGAAAACCCGCATAATACCAGTTCGGACAATATATGTGCCCCATACCAATAAAGCCACTGATGATAATAATTCAATTAATGTTAACATTAATTATCCATGCTATTTGTCTACAACTCATTATATTCATATTGACTCTTTTATATTAGCATTTGCAACCATTTGTTCGCTTTATTTAAATTCTTTATTAAAAAATGTTATTTTTTTCTTTTACACGAGTTTCGCACAGGCATATAAAATTCCAGAAATGGCTTAAAAGCAATGGTTAATTTGCAAGTTACTAAAACGTATAAATTTGTTTAAATTACAATAAGTTACTTTTAATTTATAAGGTTTTTTCTATTTATATATTATACTGAATTAAACTTAAAAATAGAGCGTTTTTTTATTGGTGCGAAACTCGTGTTTTAATAAAAATGATATCAACTTTCTTTCTAATGCTGATACAAAAAATTGCCACTGTTTGTTTAAACAAACAGTGGCAAACATTATTCATTACTTGGGAAATTTATTTAATATCCATAGAATATTTCATTGTAAAGCAAAAAACTATTTGATCCATTAAATGCATCACATTTGTCGAGTAAGAATGCTAAACTCTGGTATAAGTTTAATATCTATATCATCGATTTATTTTAAAATAATAATGAGCATTATAATATTTTCTCATTACTAAAGCCTTTTTTACATAATACTACGTTTTGTATTTAAGTAACGATTTTAGTTTTAAATAACGTCGGCTCAGTCGCCATTTTAATTTTAGAGTTGTCGCATGTTGCCAGGTAATGTGCCAATATCCTTCGCCAAAAAAGCGCTTAACCATCTCATATTTAATTTTTGGCGATTTAATCGCTTGAATAGACAATACAACACCAAAACCTTCCTTACTAATCTGCCACCAACAAGCTGGAGTTTGATTTACCGCATTAGGATATTTTTTATATATATCCATTAACATATCAATAATTTTCAAATAAGTATTAACCTTACGTACGCGTAAAGCATCACCGCATAACGAATGAGAAACTGATTTACTATGAATAAAATAATCATAATAAGATTTATTAATAAACTGAACGCGTTTTGCATTAAGTAATATTTCTGTTGTCCAAAGGGATATCTTGATGATGAAGTTGCGGCTCAAACTGATACTGATGTTCACGAATAAAACTTAACTTATAAATATTCAGCCAAGTCACGTGTAAAAATTTACCTGAACTTAAACCTTTTTGTAACCATTCGGTCCCTGAAATTATGCCTGTCGATGGAACTTTTTTTAAGGGAAAAATTAATTTAGAAGGTGAGCCATCCATATAAACATAAGTACCATTACACATCGCAACATCTAAATTACCCAATTTTGCCAACGTTAATAAACGGTTATACATACCTAAATGAATAATATAGTCAATATCAGGAAAGGCTATATATTTACCTGTAGCAATATTCATTCCCACATTACGTGCGACAGATACGCCGAGATTTTCCTGATGTAAAATCTTAGTATTCGGAAATTGCTCTATACGTTCCTCTAATAATAAAGCGCTATTATCCGTTGAACCATCATTGACTAAAATAAGCTCCCAGTTTTCTAATTTTTGTTGTTCAAGACAATTAAAAAATTTTGGCAAGAATGGTTCGCCATTAAATACAGCAACAACAATACTTAGCATCGGTTCAGCTAACATATATTTACCTTAATCATGAGGTTATTTAATCTTATATAAAATATTCAATAGATAAATGTTTATAGGCTCAATTTTGTTGAAAAAATGGAATAATAATGTCGCTAATATCAAATAAATATATTACAAGATAATTCGCATAATTAATTATGAACAAATGAAATTATTAAAATTAATATAAATATCACTTTTATTATTGATACAAAAAATTGCATTAGTATTAAAGTTGTTATGCAAGTTTTATATTGAATATAGTTATTTTTAAGATAAAAAAAAGCCACCTTAATTAGGTGGCTGTTACCGATCATGCAAAACTGATCCACTTGGTATTATTCGTACATTTTTGTACGGGTAATTTATGTTAACCAAGGAGATATTTGTGGATATTCATGTTCGCTTTGCACAAGGACAAAGCATTCGAAAAATGGCCCGTGAACTGGGCATTTCCCGTAACGCCGTAAAACATCATTTACAACAGCAGGAGATGCCAACTTATGCTAAAAAAGTCAACAATCGAGTAACCTGGCACCCTTTAAACCTTATTTGCTTCAGCGAATTGAATTGGCTAAACCTGATTGGATCCCTGCAACAGTCCTATTTGATGAGGTAGCTGAAAGAGGCTATCAAGGCGGTATTGCTCAGTTACGTCGATTTGTTTGTCAATTTAAACCAAGCATTGTTCCCGAACCTGTCGTCCGTTTTGAAACACAGCTAGGTCAACAAATGCAAATCGACTTCACGACCATCCGGCGAGGCAAACGATCACTAAAAGCGTTTGTTGCAACGCTTGGCTACTCGCGTGCTATAGCTAGGCGACTTAATTTTGATTACAAGGTGTGTTATGAGTTATACAATTGATTTTCGACGTAAAGTAATATCTGTAAGGAAAGCCGAAGGTTTAACAATTCGAGAAACTGCGAAACAATTCCGTATTGGAAAAGCGTCTTTAGTACGTTGGCTTAAACGACCAGAGCCAAAAAATTCAACGCCACGTAAGAGGAAGCTCGATAAAAATGCTTTAGCAAAAGATGTGGAACAGTATCCAGATGCTTACCAAAAGGAACGGGCAGAGCGATTCGGTGTTTGTAAAAAGACTATTTGGCAATCCCTTAAAAAGCTGGGATTAACCTATAAAAAAAACTCTATTCCATCCAAAAACCAACGAAAGCGACAGGCTGGCACATCAGCAAAAAAGACAACAGTATGAAAAAAAAGATAAATCTGTTGTTTTTATTGATGAAAGTGGTTTTTCACATGACACTCCACGAACTCACGGCTATTCCCCAAAAGGTCACCGTTGTTTTGGCCTGAAAAACTGGGGTGCTAAGGGAAGAACAAATGTTATTGGCGCTTTATTGGGAACAACCCTTTTTGCTATCGGATTATTTGATTGCAATATTAACCGTGATGTTTTTTATGTTTGGATCACAAAAATATTGCTCCCAGAACTTCCTGAAAATTCTGTTATTTTTATGGACAACGCTAGCTTTCACAAAGGTAAGAATATTGAACAGGCAATTATAAACGCAGGACACCAGATAGAATATTTGCCTGTGTATTCACCAGATTTAAATCCTATAGAACATAAATGGTCTCAAGCTAAACGTAAAAAGATGGAAACAGGATGCACTATCGATGACCTGTTTTTAATACATATGCTGTAATCAAAATTAAGTCGCCTAGCTATAGCAATGTAAAGTTCTTTGATAATGAGCGGACAGAAGCCTGGCAACAAGGTTTATAAAGAAGCTTTCGACTATTTTGGTGGTGTGCACAACAAGTATTGTGTGATAACGCAAAAGCACTCATTTGTAGTGGCATACTAAATTTGGCCACCTAAGTTGAGGTGATATGCTTACCTCATAATTTTTATAGGTGCCAAAATGAGTAAAATAATTACTGCTGAATTTAAATGTGAAACCGCCAAATTAGTCCTTGACCAAAATTACACCTACCAGGAAGCCGCGAAAGGCATGAACGTCAGTCTTTCAGCGATTAGCCGGTGGGTAAGAGCCCTTCGTTTAGAACGTCAAGGGAAAACATCGCCTGGTCTGCCATTAACACCTGAACAAATTGAGTTCAGAGAAATGAAGAAAAAAATCCACCGGCTGGAAATGGAGAATGACATCTTAAAAAAGGCTACTGCGCTCTTAATGTCCGACTCACTGAAAAATTTTCGGTAGTTGAAAAGCTAAGAGTGCTTTATCCGGTGAAAACTTTGTGTCGTATTTTTAATGTTCACCGAAGCAGTTATCGCTATTGGTGTCGGCCTAAGGAGTGTAGTGGCCAATTTTAGTTGACCACTACAGAATAATGTTTTAAGCGACTGAGCGAGACAGGGGGTTTCTTTAGATAAAATCCGAGATAAAGGGTGACATGGGTAATATTGGAAAGAATATCAGAAAGATTAATATTCCACCCGCGCTTGTAGTGAGTGTGAAGTAATTGATTCCATCATGCTTTACTTCTTCCTTCAGCTTTAAGCTCATCGAGAATGGTGAGCGTGTAATAATGTTTTCTCAATAATGCCGTTATCCGATATTGCCACATTGTCATAATGTTTTCGCGATAAAAGCTGATATCCCGCCAGGTATTCTTTTTAGTCACCCCGCCGGCTGTGGTTGAAAAATGAATATGCGGATGCCATTTTTGGTCTCGTTCCCAGGTATGGATTGGCAGTGAAAACGCCCGGTGTGATATTGAAGTCACGGCAGATGGTTAATATCACATCAGCGGCTAATCGATTCATTTCACCGAGAAGCCAACGGTTGGCGCGAATAATAGGCCAATATTCACAAGGCATGGTAAAAGTGATGTGCTGCCAAGGAACTTCGGGTAACCAAGCTAGCGTATTGTTAATCCATTGTAGGCAAGCTTTGACGCCACAATGTGGGCAGCTTCGACTTTTGCAGGTAAATTTAACCCGTTCTTCAGAATTACATTGAGGGTCAGGACAGCGCCAAATTGACCACCCCATAAGCGAAGTGCCGCAAGCCATAATTCCATCACAACAGTGCGGACACTATCAGGGGGTTGGCGATTAAGCCAATTGAGCCAGCGTTGACTAAATTGAAAAACATAACTAAAACGCGGTGACATAAAAGGGACCAAAAGATTGAGACAACAGGTATCGGGTTATACCAGTACTAACAAGCAATGACAAGTCGTCGCCATAGGCGACCATCTTGAAGATATGTTCCAGCCACAGGTATCTTTGGTTTAGATGGAATTAAACAATATGCAACCCGCCCGGCTAATAAATTCACTACAAAGTTAGCAGGAGAGTGGTGCCGCGTATGCTCTATCTGACAAAGATTTTTTAACTCATCAAATACCGTTTCAATGACAGAACGATGACGCAAGATAGCTTTGTCGAAACAAGTCTGTTCAACAGGCTTCATTTCCTTCTTGATATTCGTTATAAGGTTAATTCCCATTGTTTTCAGTTGCTGTTTCAGTGAAGCCGATAAATACCCTTTATCCGCATACAAACAACCAGAAAGATCTTTTATCAGCTCAGGTAATGGTTTCCGATCATCTGTGTTTCCTGGTGTAAGTCGAAAACTGAGTATTTCCCCCAAATGATTGATAATTACATGAAGTTTGAAACCAAAGAACCAACCTGTTGAGGTTTTTCCTCGTTCAGCTATCCCATCGAAGGCTTTATGCCGGCGGATCCGTAAGTTATCACACACAGCTATCGGAGTAGAATCAGCAACCGACAGACCCGTGCACTTTCCCTTAATTGACTCAAACAGTGCCGTTAAAGCTAAGGCACTGCGCGGAAGTAACTCTACGCAGCGTGAATATGATGGCAAGTTAGGAAATTCCTTCCTGAGATATAAACGGACATGATAGAGATAAAATTCCTTGAATTGTCTGAATCGGAGTTGATGAAACAAAACAACCAGTGTCATCATTTCAGCCAATGAAAGCTGAGTAGACCGTCTACGACGCTTACTACCGTTATTCAGCAAAATTTCATGCATTTTTGGCTCGAAGTCTTTACAAAAATCATCCATCAGGCAATAAAGTTCAGTAAGATTTTCCATAATTGTTTAACAATGCTCTACTCTTTAACCAGATTGTTAGAGTATTTTAACGAAATATGCGCATTCAACTATTTGAATAGCAAGACTTTCACTTTATCACGAGTTTCGCACCAATAAAAAAACGCTCTATTTTTAAGTTTAATTCAGCATAATATATAAATAGACAAAATCTTATGAATTAAAAGCAACTTATTGTAATTTAAACAAATTTATACGTTTTAGTAACTTGCAAATTAACCATTGCTTTTAAGCCATTTCTGGAATTTTATATGCCTGTGCGAAACTCGTGTTTATTTCTTATCCCGAACTCAGGTTAAAAATAGAGCGTTTTTTTATTGGTGCGAAACTCGTATAGCTAGGCGACTTAATTTTGATTACAAGGTGTGTTATGAGTTATACAATTGATTTTCGACGTAAAGTAATATCTGTAAGGAAAGCCGAAGGTTTAACAATTCGAGAAACTGCGAAACAATTCCGTATTGGAAAAGCGTCTTTAGTACGTTGGCTTAAACGACCAGAGCCAAAAAATTCAACGCCACGTAAGAGGAAGCTCGATAAAAATGCTTTAGCAAAGGAACAGTATCCAGATGCTTACCAAAAGGAACGGGCAGAGCGATTCGGTGTTTGTAAAAAGACTATTTGGCAATCCCTTAAAAAGCTGGGATTAACCTATAAAAAAAACTCTATTCCATCCAAAAACCAACGAAAGCGACAGGCTGGCACATCAGCAAAAAAGACAACAGTATGAAAAAAAAAGATAAATCTGTTGTTTTTATTGATGAAAGTGGTTTTTCACATGACACTCCACGAACTCACGGCTATTCCCCAAAAGGTCACCGTTGTTTTGGCCTGAAAAACTGGGGTGCTAAGGGAAGAACAAATGTTATTGGCGCTTTATTGGGAACAACCCTTTTTGCTATCGGATTATTTGATTGCAATATTAACCGTGATGTTTTTTATGTTTGGATCACAAAAATATTGCTCCCATAACTTCCTGAAAATTCTGTTATTTTTATGGACAACGCTAGCTTTCACAAAGGTAAGAATATTGAACAGGCAATTATAAACGCAGGACACCAGATAGAATATTTGCCTGTGTATTCACCAGATTTAAATCCTATAGAACATAAATGGTCTCAAGCTAAACGTAAAAAGATGGAAACAGGATGCACTATCGATGACCTGTTTTTAATACATATGCTGTAATCAAAATTAAGTCGCCTAGCTATATAGGAATCATACCAGAAGCGGTAGTGATGGATGCCTGGTATTCTAGCCTGGATAATCTGAAATCAATTCGCTCTCATGGTTGGGTCTGGGTAACCACGCTGAGGAAAAACAGGATTGTTAACCATAACAAACAACTGAACAAGTTAGACATCTCAGAAGAAGGAACTCCAATACACTTACGAGGCTACGGTTGGGTGACTGTTTTCAAATTTACAGCCAAAAACGGCCGTATTGATTACAGAGTAACAAACAAAGACAATCCCACCCGTCAATACGTCAAATCTATCATGGATGCCCGTTGGTCTGTTGAAGTTTATCATCGAGAAGTTAAACAAAATTGTGGTATTGAACGCCGTCAGGCTTGCACGAGCCGAGCGCAAAGAAATCATATTTTTCTCGCTATTTCTGCGTGGTTTGAACAACATAAACGTCGTATATCTGAAAAAATAACCATTTATCAACAAAATTGGGACGTAATCAAAAATGCTATTGCTGAGAAGATCAGGGGTTTAATTAGTATACCCAAATTAGTTTTGTGCGAAACTCGTGAAGTTATGATAAAGTTACACGAGTTTCGCACCAATAAAAAAACGCTTTATTTTTAAGTTTAATTCAGCATAATATATAAATAGACAAAATCTTATAAATTAAAAGCAACTTATTGCAATTTAAACAAATTTATACGTTTTAGTAACTTGCAAATTAACCATTACTTTTAAGCCATTTCTGGAATTTTATATGCTTGTGCGAAACTCGTGAGTTATAAATAATTATAATTAGCGATAAATAAAATGGAGCCAAGTGGCATGAGCATTAAGAAGTATGGTGTTTTATTAGTTAATTTAGGGACGCCTGATGTACCAACGCCTACAGCAGTGAAACGTTTTTTGGCAGAATTTCTTAGTGATGTAAGAGTTATTGATATTTCGAGGATAATTTGGAAACCGCTATTACATTTAGTTATTTTACCATTACGCTCGCCAAGAGTAGCTAAATTATATCGGTCAATTTGGACCGAAGCCGGTTCCCCATTGCTAAATTATAGTTTGCAACAGCAGGCTGCGCTGGCAAAACAACTGCCCGATATTCCTGTGGAATTAGGTATGAGTTATGGTTCGCCTGCTATTGCCGAAGCAATTGATAAACTATTAATTCAGCAGGTTGAAAATATTATTGTGTTACCGCTTTATCCACAATATTCTTGTTCAACCACAGCGGCAGTTTTTGATACGATTAGCCGAGCGTTAAAAAAATATCGAACGATACCCGGGCTTAACTTTATTCGTAGTTATGCTGATCACCCTTCTTATATTGATGCATTAAAAAGGTCGGTTGAGTTAAGTTTTGAACGCTATGGTAAACCAGATCGATTATTGCTTTCTTATCATGGTATACCTAAACGGCACGCAGAAACAGGTGATATTTATCCGCAGGAATGCGAACTGACAACCCGTTTACTCAGTGAATTAATTAATTTCCCTGCTGATAAAATCATCATGACTTATCAGTCACGCTTTGGCCGTGAGCCTTGGCTTACACCTTATACAGACATTACCTTAAAAAGGTTGGCAAAGCATGGAATAAAACACGTTCATCTGTTGTGCCCAGGTTTTTCGGTGGACTGTTTGGAAACTCTAGAAGAGATTGCTGAGCAGAATAAGAAATTATTTTATGCTGCTGGTGGCGAAAAATATCATTATATACCTGCGCTTAATGCCTCTGAGAGTCATATTATGTTAATGGCTGAATTAGTCAGAGATTTAGCAATTATTTAAATGGAAATCTAGCTAAAACTAAAGGCTATTTTAGTGATTGTAATGCTATTACATATTTAAATTTACCGCTATAACTAATTGTTTTAAATACACGAGTTTCGTACCAATAAAAAACGCTCTATTTTTAAGTTTAATTCAGCATAATATATAAATAGACAAAATCTTATAAATTAAAAGCAACTTATTGTAATTTAAACAAATTTATACGTTTTAGTAACTTGCAAATTAACCATTGCTTTTAAGCCATTTCTGGAATTTTATATGCCTGTGCGAAACTCATGAACCAGTGTCATCATTTCAGCCAATGAAAGCTGAGTAGACCGTCTACGACGCTTACTACCGTATTCAGCAAAATTTCATGCATTTTTACTCGAAGTCTTTACAACACGAGTTTCGCACAGGCATATAAAATTCCAGAAATGGCTTAAAAGCAATGGTTAATTTGCAAGTTACTAAAACGTATAAATTTGTTTAAATTACAATAAGTTGCTTTTAATTTATAAGATTTTGTCTATTTATATATAGCTAGGCGACTTAATTTTGATTACAGCATATGTATTAAAAACAGGTCATCGATAGTGCATCCTGTTTCCATCTTTTTACGTTTAGCTTGAGACCATTTATGTTCTATAGGATTTAAATCTGGTGAATACACAGGCAAATATTCTATCTGGTGTCCTGCGTTTATAATTGCCTGTTCAATATTCTTACCTTTGTGAAAGCTAGCGTTGTCCATAAAAATAACAGAATTTTCAGGAAGTTCTGGGAGCAATATTTTTGTGATCCAAACATAAAAAACATCACGGTTAATATTGCAATCAAATAATCCGATAGCAAAAAGGGTTGTTCCCAATAAAGCGCCAATAACATTTGTTCTTCCCTTAGCACCCCAGTTTTTCAGGCCAAAACAACGGTGACCTTTTGGGGAATAGCCGTGAGTTCGTGGAGTGTCATGTGAAAAACCACTTTCATCAATAAAAACAACAGATTTATCTTTTTTTTCATACTGTTGTCTTTTTTGCTGATGTGCCAGCCTGTCGCTTTCGTTGGTTTTTGGATGGAATAGAGTTTTTTTTATAGGTTAATCCCAGCTTTTTAAGGGATTGCCAAATAGTCTTTTTACAAACACCGAATCGCTCTGCCCGTTCCTTTTGGTAAGCATCTGGATACTGTTCCACATCTTTTGCTAAAGCATTTTTATCGAGCTTCCTCTTACGTGGCGTTGAATTTTTTGGCTCTGGTCGTTTAAGCCAACGTACTAAAGACGCTTTTCCAATACGGAATTGTTTCGCAGTTTCTCGAATTGTTAAACCTTCGGCTTTCCTTACAGATATTACTTTACGTCGAAAATCAATTGTATAACTCATAACACACCTTGTAATCAAAATTAAGTCGCCTAGCTATATTATGCTGAATTAAACTTAAAAATAGAGCGTTTTTTATTGGTACGAAACTCGTGTAAGATAGTCTAGAGGAGTCTTACTGGGAACGGTAATTAAATAAAATCAGGAGAAGACCAATATTTCCCCTGATTAATTTTATCGGCTAGTTAGAGGCGTCACGTTTTAAGTATTTATCTAAATCTTTAGTGCCTGATAATAAATTATCGTCATTATTATTAATGGTACAGCCTACGGTTTTCTTTTTAGACAGGAAATGTGCCATGGTTTTGGCTATTTCATGTTCACCAACAACGATATGATTTGCGCCACGTTCACGAATATATCTAACTTCATCATCATAGTGGGCACGAACAATAATAGTGATATCAGGGTTTAATGACCTAGCCTTCTCAATAATTTGCCCAGCTTCATAACCATTTGGAACGGTGACTAATAGTGTTTGGGCACAATCTATGCGAGCCAGCTTCA
Organism: Candidatus Arsenophonus triatominarum; assembly: GCF_001640365.1. Taxonomy (GTDB): domain Bacteria; phylum Pseudomonadota; class Gammaproteobacteria; order Enterobacterales; family Enterobacteriaceae; genus Arsenophonus; species Arsenophonus triatominarum. The sequence goes on from NZ_LWMI01000016.1 coordinate 221,449, forward strand.
TTAGTGCTTTATTTACGGCATTGCCAATTAGTGAACGGAAGCCATTTTTAGCTAATTCTTCAAATCGAGCGCGTGTATTTTCGATAACGACAATCGGGATATCTTTTTGGCGTAATTTTTCAGCCAGAATAGTACCAACACGACCGTAACCAACAATAATTGCATGACCGCAAATATCGACAGGAATTTGTGCGACTTCTTCCTGCGTTTCATCTAATAATTCTTCCTCTGTTGTTTCGGTTTTTTTCAGATAACGGTCAAGTAAGCTAAATAGTAATGGATTAATCATAATAGAGACGATAGCACCAGCTAAAACCAGGTTTGGCGCTTGACTATCAAATACATTGAGTGTTATTCCCATTCCGGCCAGGATGAAAGAGAATTCACCGATTTGTGCCAGACTTATTGCGATAGTTAAGGCGGTTCGACGGCTATGACCAAATAGTCTCACTAACAGTAATGCGGCGAGTGATTTACCAATAGTAATAATTGCTAAAACCGCCAATACGGCGAGTGGATGTTCTATTAATGTGATAGGGTCTAGAAGCATACCAACCGATACAAAAAACAGAACCGCAAATGCATCCCGCAAAGGTAGTGTATCTTGTGCAGCTCGATGACTTAATTCAGATTCATTTAGGATCATACCGGCGAAAAATGCGCCAAGGGCAAAAGAAGCATTAAATAGAGTTACCGCGGCATAGGCAATACCGAGTGCTAATACTAAAACCGCTAGTGTGAATAATTCACGAGAACCGGTTGCCGCAGTACGGGCTAGCATCCATGGAATAAGTTTGCGACCGATGAAAAGGGTAATGATGATAAAAATAGCTACTTTACTAACGGTAATGGTTAATTTAATTGCGAGCTCACTAAAACTAGCATTATTACTATCGAGAATACCGGCAATTGCTGGCAGCAATACCAGGGTCAAGACCATGACTAAATCTTCGACAATCAGCCAGCCAATGGCAATTCGGCCTCGTTTACTATCGATCAGTTGACGTTCTTCTAATGCTCTTAATAGCACTACAGTACTGGCTGTTGAAAGACAAAGCCCAAAAACAATACCAGCAAAAATACCCCAACCAAATAGCATGGCTAAACCAAGACCTAATAAGGTGGCAGTAATTATTTGAGCGATAGCACCAGGAATAGCAATCGATTTTACGGCTAAAAGATCTTTCAAGGAAAAATGTAAGCCAACACCAAACATCAATAATATAACACCAATTTCGGCGAGTTCACTAGCTAAATTTGTATTTGCAACAAAACCTGGCGTAAATGGACCAATAAGAACACCGGCCAATAAATAGCCGACTAACGGTGATATTCTTAGCCGTTGTGCAATCATACCAAATAGATAGGCAAGAGCTAAATCACCAACAATTGTTGTGATGAGGGATGCTGCTGAATGATCCATTAAATCTCCTCTTTTTGGGATGACAAAATACGTCATGTAGAATTCAAGCTTATTTTATCTGCTATAGACTAAAAAAGCGCTAAAAAATTACGTTATAAATAATAAAAAAACGGTTGACGATAAAAAGAAAACAAATAGCTTGTTTTTTTATAAAAATGCCAAGTAAATAACCATATTAACTATTATAACTATAATTTATTATTTTTTAATATATTATAATATAAACTATTATTCTTTTTTTATTCATATTTGGTAATTATGTGGTCACAAAAAATGATAATGATAAAAAATCCAGGTTGAATTAATTCAATACACTTTATGTGTAATATAATTTTAACTGCTGAAACGATGTCAATTGTCTCCAAAGATTAATGCAAAGCGTATTTATCAATCATCTCAACAATAGAATCATTAGGTTGATACTTTTATATTTTGGATATAATCAGCAAAATGATGTATCAAATAACAAGTATAGTAGTTATTTATGCTATTAAAATAAAAAAATTTGCAAAAATCAAAATGAATTGATTGATTATTTATTTGACTGAGCATTTTTATTGCCATTTTGGCTAACAATAACATCGATTATCTAATGTTTTTTATATAATTTTATTATATTTTTTAGTGGATTAACTGAATTAAAATAATCATTATCCACTATTCCTTTAGTAATAGCGATTCAGTCTCTATTTTGTTATTTAATTGAGATTATGACTAGCAATACTTTTATCTTGCGTAATGGCCAGAACGATTTATGTTGTAATAATCAAATAAAATATTTAGTAAATAACAAAATAGAGACTTATTTTTACAGGATATAAAATAAATTATTTGATGAAATACAGAGGGTATAAATTTTTATGGTGTGGAGATAGATATGCGATTGTCACTTAAGACTTCCCAGGGTGGGATAATGTTATTTTTATGGTTGTTATTAAGTCCAACCGCAATTGCATGGCAAAAAGATAAAACTTACTCTATCACAATATTACATACCAATGATCATCGTGGTCATTTTTGGCATAACAAAAACGGAGAATATGGGTTAGCAGCGCAAAAAACATTAGTTGCAGAAATTCGCCATGAAGTTGCAAAAGAAGGGGGAATTGTTTTACTGCTTTCCGGTGGAGATATTAACACAGGTGTGCCTGAATCCGATTTGCAAGATGCTGAACCAGATATTAAAGGCATGGATATGATTGGTTATGACGCAATGGCAATTGGTAATCATGAGTTTGATAAACCTTTGACGATCTTACACAAACAACAACAATGGGCAACTTTTCCTTTTCTGTCAGCCAATATTTATCAAACCAGTACTGGCCAGAGATTATTCAAACCCTATCTTACACGAGTTTCGCACCAATAAAAAAACGCTCTATTTTTAAGTTTAATTCAGCATAATATATAAATAGACAAAATCTTATAAATTAAAAGCAACTGATTGTAATTTAAACAAATTTATACGTTTTAGTAACTTACAAATTAACTATTGCTTTTAAGCCATTTCTGGAATTTTATATGCCTGTGCGAAACTCGTGTCTTATTTTTAACACGAGTTTCGCACAAACCTAATTTGGGTATACTAATAAACCCCTGATCTGCTCAGCAATAGCATTTTTGGTTACATGCCAATTTTGTTGATAAAGGGGTATTTTTTCAGATATACGACGTTTATGTTGTTCAAACCACGCAGAAATAGCGAGAAAAATATGATTTCTTTGCGCTCGGCGCTCGTGCGAGCCTGACAGCGTTCAATACCACAATTTTGTTTAACTTCTCGATGATAAACTTCAACAGACCAACGGGCATCCATGATAGATTTGACGTATTGACGGGTGGGATTGTCTTTGTTTGTTACTCTGTAATCAATACGGCCGTTTTTGCTTGTAAATTTGAAAACAGTCACCCAACCGTAGCCTCGTAAGTGTATTAAGGTTCCTTCTTCTGAGATGTTTAACTTGTTCAGTTGTTTGTTATGGTTAACAATCCTGTTTTTCCTCAGCGTGGTTACCCAGACCCAACCATGAGAGCGAATTGATTTTAGATTATCCAGGCTAGAATACCAGGCATCCATCACTACCGCTCCCTCTTTTTTTAGCAAGAGCGAGCATTTCGGAAAAGTGCGTGTTTTTTGTTTTTCCATCAGAATATTTATCATAAATACGATAATCAATAGGAATTGATCCAACAGTTGTTAGATTATGCCAAAGTAAATTAACTAAACCTATGCCAGCAATAACATCATGTTCATTACCTGAATATTGATAATAGACCATCTCTATTTTTTTACTACGTGTTTTGGCAATCAATGTATCATCAGCAATTAGTACGCAAGGGCTTTTTTCGTCTATAGAAGGTTGAACTAATCGCCATAAGTCTTTAGGTCGAAAACATCTACTTTTTAGCCATCGGCTAACAGTGTCATGAGATAAAGGCGATGGGCTTACTTCTGATAACGCCAAAACCAGAGTATCTTACACTGCTTACTTGTAAGAATGTTTTATAGATATTTTTAATGCATGGATAACCGGACAAAATATGAACACCCTAATTTTTTCTTGTTTTGAACTTTATACTCCTTTTTTGGAGATAGCGAAACTCGTGGATAATAAAAGTTTCACTGTTCGAATGTACACCGCCAATATTGAACAACATGAACGCTCTATTTTGATTCTATGTATAATAGAAATAATCGTTGCTAATATTTAGCCATTAATTTTATTTACAAGGTGTTGCTAACTTAACATGTTAACTTCAGAAAATAGTGGAATTTATTCGGTTAGCCAACTTAATCAATCGGTTCGGCAATTACTTGAACTTCAAATTGGCAGAATTTGGCTTAATGCAGAAATCTCTAATTTTTCTCAGCCAGCTTCCGGCCACTGGTATTTCACCTTAAAAGATGAAAAAGCACAGCTACGTGCTGTGATGTTTCGCGGCCAAAATAATTCGAGTCAATTTTTTCGACCACAAAATGGTCAACAAGTGTTAGTTCGAGCGACTGTTACCATGTACGAGCCAAGAGGAGAATACCAATTAATTATCGAAAATATGCAACCTGTGGGTAACGGACGATTACAACAACAATTTGAGATATTGAAACAGAAACTTTCAGCTGAAGGACTATTCGCACAACATTACAAACAAGCGCTACCAATGCCAGCCAAACGCTTGGGTGTTATTACCTCAGCAACAGGCGCCGCACTACATGATATTTTAAATATCTTAAAACGCCGCGATCCTTCATTACCTGTCATTATTTATCCCACCGCCATGCAAGGAGAAGATGCACCACGACAAATTATTCGTGCTATTGACTTGGCCAATCATCGGCAAGAGTGTGATGTGCTCATTGTCGGCCGAGGTGGTGGTTCATTGGAAGATTTGTGGGCTTTTAACGATGAAAGGGTCGCCCGAGCAATTTTTGCTAGTCAGTTACCGATTATTGCTGCGGTTGGTCATGAAACCGATGTAACTATTGCTGATTTTGTTGCCGATTTACGAGCCCCAACACCCTCAGCTGCGGCAGAATTAGTGAGTCGCAATCAACAAGAATTACTCCGTCAGCTACTTGAACAAAAACAGCGATTAGAAATGGCGATGGACTATTTCATGGCGCGTAAACTAAGTGTCTTTAGTCAATTACAACATAAATTAAAGCAGCAACATCCTGAACTACGGATAACGCGCCAACACAATTATCTGATCCAATTACAACAAAAACTTGTTAACGCCACACAACAATATTTGCAGCAAATAAATCGTCAGCAATATAACCTTGAACAACGTTTAATACTATGTGATCCGCGGCCACAACTACAAAATTGTCGCCAACGTTATATTCAGCAGCAATTTCAATTAAAACAATTAATTACTCAAATACTAAGCCAATATCGTGAAAAATTTAGTGTCAGTTGCTCCCGCCTTGAAGCAGTAAGTCCATTAGCAACATTAGCCCGTGGTTATAGTATCAGCGAATCACCTAATGGCCAGATTTTAACCAAAACACAACAAATACATATTGGAGAAACATTAAAAACTCGCTTACAAGACGGTTGGCTTGAAAGTAAAATCTTATCGATCAATAAAATTGCTTAATCCAAACAAATTATCATCTATAAATATGATTTATTAGCCTTATATTAATTATCATAATAAGGCGACAAAAATTTATTGAACATCAAAATCAGGGAAATATTTTTTATTATCATCTAGCATCAAAATAAAAGCATATTCCAATGCTGTATCTTTTAGACGGTTAAATCGACCCGATTTACCACCATGGCCAGCTTCCATATTTATTTCCAGCAATAAGACAGCATTACCCACTTTATAGCTAGGCGACTTAATTTTGATTACAGCATATGTATTAAAAACAGGTCATCGATAGTGCATCCTGTTTCCATCTTTTTACGTTTAGCTTGAGACCATTTATGTTCTATAGGATTTAAATCTGGTAAATACACAGGCAAATATTCTATCTGGTGTCCTGCGTTTATAATTGCCTGTTCAATATTCTTACCTTTGTGAAAGCTAGCGTTGTCCATAAAAATAACAGAATTTTCAGGAAGTTCTGGGAGCAATATTTTTGTGATCCAAACATAAAAAACATCACGATTAATATTGCAATCAAATAATCCGATAGCAAAAAGGGTTGTTCCCAATAAAGCGCCAATAACATTTGTTCTTCCCTTAGCACCCCAGTTTTTCAGGCCAAAACAACGGTGACCTTTTGGGGAATAGCCGTGAGTTCGTGGAGTGTCATGTGAAAAACCACTTTCATCAATAAAAACAACAGATTTATCTTTTTTTTCATACTGTTGTCTTTTTTGCTGATGTGCCAGCCTGTCGCTTTCGTTGGTTTTTGGATGGAATAGAGTTTTTTTTATAGGTTAATCCCAGCTTTTTAAGGGATTGCCAAATAGTCTTTTTACAAACACCGAATCGCTCTGCCCGTTCCTTTTGGTAAGCATCTGGATACTGTTCCACATCTTTTGCTAAAGCATTTTTATCGAGCTTCCTCTTACGTGGCGTTGAATTTTTTGGCTCTGGTCGTTTAAGCCAACGTACTAAAGACGCTTTTCCAATACGGAATTGTTTCGCAGTTTCTCGAATTGTTAAACCTTCGGCTTTCCTTACAGATATTACTTTACGTCGAAAATCAATTGTATAACTCATAACACACCTTGTAATCAAAATTAAGTCGCCTAGCTATATACTCTCTTACACGAGTTTCGCACAGGCATATAAAATTCCAGAAATGGCTTAAAAGCAATGGTTAATTTGCAAGTTACTAAAACGTATAAATTTGTTTAAATTACAATAAGTTGCTTTTAATTTATAAGATTTTGTCTATTTATATATTATGCTGAATTAAACTTAAAAATAGAGCGTTTTTTTATCGGTGCGAAACTCGTGTCTTAGTTTAGCCACCCATTTAGCCGGCTCCCAATATTGGACTTGTGAATCATATAGCTAGGCGACTTAATTTTGATTACAAGGTGTGTTATGAGTTATACAATTGATTTTCGACGTAAAGTAATATCTGTAAGGAAAGCCGAAGGTTTAACAATTCGAGAAACTGCGAAACAATTCCGTATTGGAAAAGCGTCTTTAGTACGTTGGCTTAAACGACCAGAGCCAAAAAATTCAACGCCACGTAAGAGGAAGCTCGATAAAAATGCTTTAGCAAAAGATGTGGAACAGTATCCAGATGCTTACCAAAAGGAACGGGCAGAGCGATTCGGTGTTTGTAAAAAGACTATTTGGCAATCCCTTAAAAAGCTGGGATTAACCTATAAAAAAAACTCTATTCCATCCAAAAACCAACGAAAGCGACAGGCTGGCACATCAGCAAAAAAGACAACAGTATGAAAAAAAAGATAAATCTGTTGTTTTTATTGATGAAAGTGGTTTTTCACATGACACTCCACGAACTCACGGCTATTCCCCAAAAGGTCACCGTTGTTTTGGCCTGAAAAACTGGGGTGCTAAGGGAAGAACAAATGTTATTGGCGCTTTATTGGGAACAACCCTTTTTGCTATCGGATTATTTGATTGCAATATTAACCGTGATGTTTTTTATGTTTGGATCACAAAAATATTGCTCCCAGAACTTCCTGAAAATTCTGTTATTTTTATGGACAACGCTAGCTTTCACAAAGGTAAGAATATTGAACAGGCAATTATAAACGCAGGACACCAGATAGAATATTTGCCTGTGTATTCACCAGATTTAAATCCTATATAGCTAGGCGACTTAATTTTGATTACAAGGTGTGTTATGAGTTATACAATTGATTTTCGACGTAAAGTAATATCTGTAAGGAAAGCCGAAGGTTTAACAATTCGAGAAACTGCGAAACAATTCCGTATTGGAAAAGCGTCTTTAGTACGTTGGCTTAAACGACCAGAGCCAAAAAATTCAACGCCACGTAAGAGGAAGCTCGATAAAAATGCTTTAGCAAAAGATGTGGAACAGTATCCAGATGCTTACCAAAAGGAACGGGCAGAGCGATTCGGTGTTTGTAAAAAGACTATTTGGCAATCCCTTAAAAAGCTGGGATTAACCTATAAAAAAAACTCTATTCCATCCAAAAACCAACGAAAGCGACAGGCTGGCACATCAGCAAAAAAGACAACAGTATGAAAAAAAAGATAAATCTGTTGTTTTTATTGATGAAAGTGGTTTTTCACATGACACTCCACGAACTCACGGCTATTCCCCAAAAGGTCACCGTTGTTTTGGCCTGAAAAACTGGGGTGCTAAGGGAAGAACAAATGTTATTGGCGCTTTATTGGGAACAACCCTTTTTGCTATCGGATTATTTGATTGCAATATTAATCGTGATGTTTTTTATGTTTGGATCACAAAAATATTGCTCCCAGAACTTCCTGAAAATTCTGTTATTTTTATGGACAACGCTAGCTTTCACAAAGGTAAGAATATTGAACAGGCAATTATAAACGCAGGACACCAGATAGAATATTTGCCTGTGTATTCACCAGATTTAAATCCTATAGAACATAAATGGTCTCAAGCTAAACGTAAAAAGATGGAAACAGGATGCACTATCGATGACCTGTTTTTAATACATATGCTGTAATCAAAATTAAGTCGCCTAGCTATATAACCCCGTCGTAACCAATAAATTGGGGTAACGTTGAGATTTAATATTGTCATAGGAGCTGTAAGATTTTAGTCGAAAATAAGCGTCTTGAGCAGCAGGATTACCCCATTCATCATATTCACCAGTTGTTGATGGAATAGAAGGATCAAGCATGGTTGTCACAACATCGACAAAAGGAACCTGAGCGACAACGCCTCGATAGAGTTCCGGTGCCTGGTTAATTACCTCCGCCATCAATAAACCACCAGCACTACCACCCATTGCATATACCCGTTTGGGATCACCATACTCCTTTGCAATCAATATTTTGGTTGCATCAATAAAATCACTAAAACTATTGGCTTTATTTTCAACCTTACCTTATTGATACCAGGCTTTGCCTAAATCGCCACCACCACGAACATGCACTATTGCATAGACAAATCCCCTATCCAACACGAGTTTCGCAATCTCCAAAAAAGAAGTATAAAGTTCAAAACAACACGAGTTTTGCACCAATAAAAAACGCTCTATTTTTAAGTTTAATTCAGCATAATATATAAATAGACAAAATCTTATAAATTAAAAGCAACTTATTGTAATTTAAACAAATTTATACGTTTTAGTAACTTGCAAATTAACCATTGCTTTTAAGCCATTTCTGGAATTTTATATGCTTGTGCGAAACTCGTGAACAAGAAAAAATTAGGGTGTCTATATTTTGTCCGGTTATCCATGCATTAAAAATATCTATAAAACATTCTTACAAGTAAGCAGTGTAAGATACTCTGGTTTGGCGTTATCAGAAGTAAGCCCATAGCCTTTATCTCATGACACTATTAGTCGATGGCTACGACCTAAAGACCTATGGCGATTAGTTCAACCTTCTATAGACAAAAAAAGCCCTTGCGTACTAATTGCCGATGATACATTAAGCATGTTGCTCAATAGTGAAATAAAGTTGCTTAAAATAAAAACAAGTTAGATACATCTAAAAAATACAAAAATAGTTTATTTTTTAATCTTATATGGGTTATTTTTAATGCAAAAATTGATGATTTTATCATCATCGGCTGGTTTTTTTGTAAGTCATAATTAATTTTGCTATTGAGCAACAGGCTTATTGATTGCCAAAACACGTAGTAAAAAAATAGAGATGGTCCATTATCAATATTCAGGTAATGAACATGATGTTATTGCTGGCATAGGTTTAGTTAATTTACGTTGGCATAATCTAACAACTGTTGGATCAATTCCTATTGATTATCGTATTTATGATAAAGATTCTGATGGAAAAACAAAAAACACGCACTTTTCCGAAGTGCTCGCTCTTGCTAAAAAAAGAGGGATCATACCAGAAGCGGTAGTGATGGATGCCTGGTATTCTAGCCTGGATAATCTGAAATCAATTCGCTCTCATGGTTGGGTCTGGGTAACCACGCTGAGGAAAAACAGGATTGTTAACCATAACAAACAACTGAACAAGTTAGACATCTCAGAAGAAGGAACTCCAATACACTTACGAGGCTACGGTTGGGTGACTGTTTTCAAATTTACAACCAAAAACGGCCGCATTGATTACAGAGTAACAAACAAAGACAATCCCACCCGTCAATACGTCAAATCTATCATGGATGCCCGTTGGTCCGTTGAAGTTTATCATCCAGAAGTTAAACAAAATTGTGGTATTGAACGCTGTCAGGCTCGCACTAGCCGAGCGCAAAGAAATCATATATTTCTCGCTATTTCTGCGTGGTTTGAACAACATAAACGTCGTATATCTGAAAAAATACCCCTTTATCAACAAAATTGGGACGTAATCAAAAATGCTATTGCTAAGCACATCCGTGTTTTATTAGCGTACCCAATTAGTTTTGTGCAAAACTCGTGTCCAATAAACTCAAACGCGGCGAACTAAAAACCGGATCCACATTGATACCATAAGCACCATAGCCATAAATCAAAATCGGATTTTTGCTTTTTTGCCATCGATCCTTTACGATATACCAACGAAACTGGCACTTTTGTTCCATCCACGAGTTTCGCACAGGCATATAAAATTCCAGAAATGGCTTAAAAGCAATGGTTAATTTGCAAGTTACTAAAACGTATAAATTTGTTTAAATTACAATAAGTTGCTTTTAATTTATAAGATTTTGTCTATTTATATATTATGCTGAATTAAACTTAAAAATAAAGCGTTTTTTTATTGGTGCGAAACTTGTGACACTATCTGATGAAAATTCGACCTGCAACAGTTCCAATAAACCGATTCTCTCTCCTTTTAGCAATAATGGATGGCTTTTACTCCTCACCTTAAGTGCGATTCAATTTCCTAACCATGAACATCCTGTTGGCAAATTTTTAGTTATTTAATAACACAAAATTAATAAATAAAGGCCTATGATACTAATCGATAAAACAACTATTTTAAATAAATATTTAAACAATTAATCAACAAAATTAACGGCTATATTTTATCTTGCCATAATATAAAAAACCTCTGTTGTCGTGAGTAACAGAGGTCTAAATTTGTGGTTAATTTTATTCTATTAATGGCTGAGTTTGTGCTTCCGCTGCAGCTAGCGCAACCATATTAACGATACGTCGTACCGATACAATCGGTGTTAATATATGTACTGGTTTTGCTACTCCCATTAATACCGGCCCCACAGTGACGCCATTAGAACTGGTAACACGAAGTAAGTTATAACTAATACGCGCAGCTTCCATATTAGGCATAATCAGCAAATTAGCCGATCCTTTTAATGTACTATCCGGCATAATATCTCGCCGAATGTTTTCAACTAATGCTGCATCGCCGTGCATTTCCCCATCAATTTCCAACTCAGGATCGGCACGTTTGACTAATGCCAATGTTTTACGCATTTTTTGTGCTGATGGACAGTCTGAAGAACCAAAACTTGAGCGAGATAATAGTGCCACTTTAGGCTCAATACCAAAACGCCTTACCGCCTGTGCCGCCATCAAAGTAAGTTCCGCCAGCTCCTCAGTGGTTGGATTGTCATTCACATAGGTATCTGCAATAAAAGTATTTCCCGTTGGCAACATCAAGGCATTCATTGCACCCGCTACTGAACTATTCTGCCGGAAGCCAAGCACATTTTTTATAATGGTAAAATGTTGATTATAACTACCAACAGTACCACAAATCATGCCATCGGCTTCACCTTGGCGGATCATCAACGCACCAATTAAGGTTGGGTTATTGATCACTTCTCTACGCGCCATTTCCTGCGAAACACCATGGCGTTTCATTAATTGATAATATTGTTGCCAATAGGTTTTAAAACGCGGATCATTTTCATTGTTAATCAACTCAAAATCTTCACCAATTTTAATTTGTAACCCAAGCTTTTCAATCCGCTTTTCAATCACACTGGGTCGACCAATTAAAATGGGATAAGCCAAACCTAAGGATATTAATTCTTGTGTTGCATGCAATATTCGTTTTTCCTCACCTTCCGCTAATACAATCCGTTTTTTTTCTTTGCGGGCCATAGAAAAAATCGGCTTCATAAATAGATGGGTGCTATAAACAAACTCATTAAGTTTTTCTATATAAGAATCAAAATCTGTAATTGGTCGTGTTGCTACACCAGATTCCATTGCCGCTTTAGCGACTGCTGGCGCAATTTTAACAATTAAGCGCGTATCAAAAGGTTTTGGAATAATATAATCAGCACCAAATTTCAACTCCCGATCACCGTAAGCGGAAATAACAACGTCATTCTGCTCGGCTAATGCCAAATCAGCAATTGCCTGAACACAGGCTAGTTTCATCTCTTCATTAATCGTGGTTGCCCCAACATCCAGCGCGCCGCGAAAGATAAAAGGAAAACAGAGTACATTGTTTACCTGATTAGGATAGTCAGAACGCCCAGTGCAGATAATCGCATCAGGTCGTGCTGCTTTTGCTATTGAAGGAAGAATTTCTGGTTCCGGATTGGCTAATGCTAAGATAAGCGGTGCATTAGCCATCGATTTTACCATTTCCGCAGTCAACACACCCGGCGCTGAGCAGCCTAAGAAAATATCCGCGCCTGGGATAACATCAGCTAGAGTACGTAAACCATTATCTTCAGTTGCATAAGCGGCTTTAGTCTCATCCATCACTTCATCGCGACCACGATAAATAACGCCTTTTGAGTCACAGACAATAATATTGCTACGATTAAGACCTAATGCAACCAATAAATTCATGCAGGCGATAGAAGCCGCACCTGCACCTGAAACAACTAAGCGAACCTGGTCAATTTTTTTATTAACAATGCGTAAACCATTCAATATTGCGGCGGTTGAAATAATGGCAGTACCATGCTGATCATCATGGAAAACAGGGATTTGCATTTTTTCACGCAGTTTTTTCTCAATATAAAAACATTCTGGTGCTTTAATATCTTCCAAATTGATTCCGCCAAAGGTTGGCTCCAATGCGGCAATAACATCGATCAGTTTATCAGGGTTAGATTCGTCTATTTCGATATCAAATACATCAATGCCGGAAAAATTTTTAAATAAAACACCTTTTCCTTCCATAACCGGTTTACCAGCCAAAGCACCAATATTTCCCAGTCCTAACACTGCGGTACCATTAGAAACTACGGCCACTAAATTAGCCTTAGCTGTATATTTGTAAGCAGTCAAAGGATCAGCTGCAATTTCAAGACAAGGATAAGCAACACCGGGAGAATATGCGAGGGCCAGATCTCGTTGTGCCGTTAATGGCTTAGTCGGTGTAACTTCAATTTTACCTGGTTGGGGAAACTCATGAAAATCTAGCGCACTTTGTTTTAATTTTTCATCCATTGTGTGTCCTTAGAGAATTTTTATTAGAAAAACATCCCCATTATAGTAATCTCTATCAATGAAATCATGACATATACAACAATTTCGGCAGAAACTAGCTAAACTTGAATATTCTATAGCTAGGCGACTTAATTTTGATTACAAGGTGTGTTATGAGTTATACAATTGATTTTCGACGTAAAGTAATATCTGTAAGGAAAGCCGAAGGTTTAACAATTCGAGAAACTGCGAAACAATTCCGTATTGGAAAAGCGTCTTTAGTACGTTGGCTTAAACGACCAGAGCCAAAAAATTCAACGCCACGTAAGAGGAAGCTCGATAAAAATGCTTTAGCAAAAGATGTGGAACAGTATCCAGATGCTTACCAAAAGGAACGGGCAGAGCGATTCGGTGTTTGTAAAAAGACTATTTGGCAATCCCTTAAAAAGCTGGGATTAACCTATAAAAAAAAAACTCTATTCCATCCAAAAACCAACGAAAGCGACAGGCTGGCACATCAGCAAAAAAGACAACAGTATGAAAAAAAAAGATAAATCTGTTGTTTTTATTGATGAAAGTGGTTTTTCACATGACACTCCACGAACTCACGGCTATTCCCCAAAAGGTCACCGTTGTTTTGGTCTGAAAAACTGGGGTGCTAAGGGAAGAACAAATGTTATTGGCGCTTTATTGGGAACAACCCTTTTTGCTATCGGATTATTTGATTGCAATATTAATCGTGATGTTTTTTATGTTTGGATCACAAAAATATTGCTCCCAGAACTTCCTGAAAATTCTGTTATTTTTATGGACAACGCTAGCTTTCACAAAGGTAAGAATATTGAACAGGCAATTATAAACGCAGGACACCAGATAGAATATTTGCCTGTGTATTCACCAGATTTAAATCCTATAGAACATAAATGGTCTCAAGCTAAACGTAAAAAGATGGAAACAGGATGCACTATCGATGACCTGTTTTTAATACATATGCTGTAATCAAAATTAAGTCGCCTAGCTATATCAACAAAATCAATATAACTAAATAACCTGAGTTCGGGATAAGCATTATCAATTATGCTTGAAGATATGTTCCTGCCACCGGCATCTTTGGTTTAGATGGAATTAAACAATATGCAACCAGCCCTGCTAATAAATTCACTACAAAGTTAGCAGGAGAGCGGTGCCGCGTATGCTCTATAGCTAAGCGACTTAATTTTGATTACAGCATATGTATTAAAAACAGGTCATCGATAGTGCATCCTGTTTCCATCTTTTTACGTTTAGCTTGAGACCATTTATGTTCTATAGGATTTAAATCTGGTGAATACACAGGCAAATATTCTATCTGGTGTCCTGCGTTTATAATTGCCTGTTCAATATTCTTACCTTTGTGAAAGCTAGCGTTGTCCATAAAAATAACAGAATTTTCAGGAAGTTCTGGGAGCAATATTTTTGTGATCCAAACATAAAAAACATCACGATTAATATTGCAATCAAATAATCCGATAGCAAAAAGGGTTGTTCCCAATAAAGCGCCAATAACATTTGTTCTTCCCTTAGCACCCCAGTTTTTCAGGCCAAAACAACGGTGACCTTTTGGGGAATAGCCGTGAGTTCGTGGAGTGTCATGTGAAAAACCACTTTCATCAATAAAAACAACAGATTTATCTTTTTTTTTCATACTGTTGTCTTTTTTGCTGATGTGCCAGCCTGTCGCTTTCGTTGGTTTTTGGATGGAATAGAGTTTTTTTTATAGGTTAATCCCAGCTTTTTAAGGGATTGCCAAATAGTCTTTTTACAAACACCGAATCGCTCTGCCCGTTCCTTTTGGTAAGCATCTGGATACTGTTCCTTTGCTAAAGCATTTTTATCGAGCTTTCTCTTACGTGGCGTTGAATTTTTTGGCTCTGGTCGTTTAAGCCAACGTACTAAAGACGCTTTTCCAATACGGAATTGTTTCGCAGTTTCTCGAATTGTTAAACCTTCGGCTTTCCTTACAGATATTACTTTACGTCGAAAATCAATTGTATAACTCATAACACACCTTGTAATCAAAATTAAGTCGCCTAGCTATATCTGACAAAGAACTCATCAAATACCGTTTCAATGACAGAACGATGACGCAAGATGGCTTTGTCGAAACAAGTCTGTTCAACAGGCTTCATTTTCTTCTTGATATTCGTTATAAGGTTAATTCCCATTGTTTTCAGTTGCTGTTTCAGTGAAGCCGATAAATACCCTTTATCCGCATACAAACAACCAGAAAGATCTTTTATCAGCTCAGGTAATGGTTTCCGATCATCTGTGTTTCCTGGTGTAAGTCGAAAACTGAGTATTTCCCCCAAATGATTGATAATTACATGAAGTTTGAAACCAAAGAACCAACCTGTTCACGAGTTTCGCACCAATAAAAAACGCTCTATTTTTAAGTTTAATTCAGCATAATATATGAATAGACAAAATCTTATAAATTAAAATCAACTTATTGTAATTTAAACAAATTTATACGTTTTAGTAACTTGCAAATTAACCATTGCTTTTAAGTCATTTCTGGAATTTTATATGCCTGTGCGAAACTCGTGACTACGTGTTTTGGCAATTAGTGTATCGTCAGCTATTAGTACGCAAGGGCTTTTTTTGTCTATAGATGTTTCAACTAATCTCCACAGGTCTTTAGGTCGAAAACACCTGCTTTTTAGCCATCGACTAATAGTGTCATGAGACAAAGGTGATGGGCTTACTTCTGATAACGCCAAACCAGAGTATCTTGTAAGAATGTTTTGTAGATATATTTAATGCATGGATAAACTGACAAAATATAAACACCCTAATTTTTTCTTGTTTTTAAATTTATACTTCTTTTTTGGAGATTGCGAAACTCGTGTAATATTGAAATTAAAATATAAAACTGGTGACCTTTATATTATTAAATTTTTTATAATCATAAAATTTAAGACTATTGAATTTAAAATTATAAAATTCAATGTGTTTTTTATTTAAGATAATTACCTTTTGGTTATTTCATTAATATTGTTTTTCTTATATTCTTGCAATGTTTTATTTTTTCAAAAAACTTTAAAGACTAATAATTAAAATCAGTTGTAAAAACCCATTTATTTCTACAGGTATTTAAAAAGGAATATACTATGTCTAATCATTCAATAATGTTGGTTGATGAACATTCCCTAATACGTCATAGTTTAAAACAACTCATTAAAGCTGCAGATGAATTTAGTGTCGCCGGTGAAGTAAGTAATGGCGTTGATGTTATTAATATAGCCAATCAATTAAAGCCAGATATTATTATGATGGATATTAATATATCTAACATGTATGGTCTTGAAGTTATTCGTCAAATTAGAAAAGAGGGGGATTAAATCTTATATATTAATTCTCTCTTTTTCTGCTAATAGAATTGATGTTTATAATGCTATCGATGCTGGTGCTAACGGTTATTTGTTAAAAAATTGCGAATTAGATATGTTACTTAATAGCCTGAAAAGCGCCACAAATGGTTTGCCAGTTTTTAGCAATCAAATTCATCAGCATTTAAATAATCGTCATCAATATCAAGATCCACTTTCTTCTATTAACAAAACGTGAATTTAAAGTATTACGTGAAATTGCTAATCGATTAAAAAATAGAGAAATATCTAAATCTCTTTTTGTTTCTGAAGAAACAGTCAAAGTACATATTCGTAATTTGCTGAAAAAACTTAATGTGCGTTCTCGCTTAGAAGCCAGCCTAGTTTATGTGCGCGCTAAATAAACTTAACATAGATAAAATATCATTAAAGGATGAAGAAATGATTTATTAAAACATCATCATCTAACATATAGTATATTTATATGCATTGCTTAATTAACACATCATTTTATGTGATGTAGAATATATTTTATTGAATTATTTTATAATCGATTTCTAATAAATTTAATAAGTATTCTACTTAATAGTAGCCCTATATAGATTATTATCGCATTTTGCAGCATTATAGAGATCTTTGCTACATATCAAAAAAGGAAATTATGATGTCAACATCAGCAAGTTACATACTTTATGGTATAAAAAATTGTGATACTATTAAAAAGGCACGTCAATGGCTGGATAATCACCATATAATCTATCAATTCCATGATTATCGCACGGATGGGATATCAAGTGAATTACTCGAAATTTTTATTCAATACTTAGACTGGGAAGCCTTGATCAATAAACGTGGTACGACCTGGAAAAAATTGTCCGATGAGCAAAAAGTTAATATTATTGATGTCGCTAGTGCTAAAGAGTTAATGTTAAAATATCCAGCAATTATTAAACGCCCATTATTAACAACTACTGGTAACCATTATCTACTCGGTTTTTCTATAGACGAATACCAACAATTTATTCATCACAGAGGCTAACTATGATTTGTCCTGTTCTTAAGCTTGCTCAACAACTTATTCAACAACCCTCTGTTAGCCCCGATGATAATGGCTGTCAAACAATTTTAATTAATCGATTGAAAAAACTTGGTTTTTCAATTGAAGTCATGCCCTTTGACGATACCACCAATCTATGGGCATATCATGGCGGACAAGGCGAAACGCTGGCTTTTGCTGGACATACCGATGTTGTTCCGCCAGGTGCAACTCACAATTGGCGTTATCCTCCTTTTATACCAACATTAAATAATGGACTGCTCTATGGCCGAGGAGCAGCCGATATGAAAGGTTCCCTTGCTGCAATGATTATTGCCGCCGAAAGATTTATTAGCGATTTTCCCAACCATTCTGGCCGATTAGCCTTCTTAATTACCTCTGACGAAGAGGCTAAAGCCACTAATGGTACGGTAAAAGTGGTTAATGAATTAATGATACGTAATGAACAAATTGATTATTGCATAGTTAGTGAACCATCTAGCCAGATTAAGATTGGTGATATTATCAAGAATGGTCGTCGAGGATCACTCTACGCCAAACTCACCATCCAAGGAACGCAAGGGCACATTGCCTACCCCCATTTAGCCAATAATCCAATACATAGTTCATTGCCTTTTTTACATGAACTAGTTAATAAAAAATGGGATGCAGGCAATGCTTATTTTCCTTCCACCAGCATGCAGATTTCCAATATTCATGCTGGTACTGGCAGTAACAATATTATTCCTGGCGAGATAGTTATACAATTCAATTTTCGCTTTAGCAACGAGCTCACCGAGCAACAAATTCGCCACCAAGTTGAAGCAATACTAGAAAAATATCAACTCAATTATAAAATTGAGTGGTCATTATCCGGCCATCCCTTTTTAACAGAAAAAGGTAAATTAATTAATATTGTCAGCCAGGTGATAAAACAATATTGCGGCTATCAACCTCAGCTATCAACTGATGGAGGAACATCTGATGGCCGTTTTATTGCTAAAATGGGGGCACAAATTGTTGAATTAGGCCCTTTAAATACAACCATTCATAAAGTTGATGAATGTGTTAGTGTTGCTGATCTTCAGAAATTAAGTCTTTTTTATCAGGAAATTATGCAAAAAATATTATTATGAACACAAAATTTAAATTCACTAGCTATATCATTAACTAAATAATAAATTGGGTTAATTTTTTCCCATCGATTTGTGGCAACCTTAATAGATAAGCGAGCAATATCGCTAAGATAATGAGGAGTGCCCCCTGATCCACCAACTTTCTACAAACCAAAGCGAAAAAATAAAACTAAATAAAATAATAACAATTATCTTAATTTTAACCCCTTTAGGCAGCGCTCTATATTGTTGCCAATGACGAATATACACGAGTTTCGCACAAAACTAATTTGGGTACGCTAATAAAACACGGATGTGCTCAGTAATAGCATTTTTGATTACGTTCCAATTTTGTTGATAAAGGGTTATTTTTTCAGATATACGACGTTTATGTTGTTCAAACCACGCAGAAATAGCGAGAAAAATATGATTTCTTTGCGCTTGTCTACGATCACCGAAAACTGATCCCACTTTTTAGCTAAATACGATCAATCAAAATTGATCCACTATTTTACTCGGTTATTGCTCCTGAGCGCCGCTTATCTTTCAATCGATAGCTTTCACCGCTCAATTGCAGTACATGCGAATGATGAAGTAAACGATCAAGCATAGCGGTGGTTAATGTGTATTAGTCTTAACTTAATCTGAGAATTCTGATTTAAAAAAGAGCGTTACTGGTTTTAATTAACATCATTAGATAATTAAATAAAAGGTAATTCTATGTATCAAACAAATAATCCTATCATCAAACATAAAGTCGGGTTACTTAACCTCGCTGAAGAGCTTAATAACGTCTCAAAAGCCTGTAAGATTATGGGGGTATCCCGAGATACGTTTTATCGCTACCAGGAACTTGTTAACGATGGTGGGATAGACGCTTTAATTAATCAAAATCGACGGGTGCCTAACGTAAAAAATAGAGTAGATGAACAGATTGAAAGCGCTGTAGTCGAGTATGCGATTGAATACCCTGCACACGGTCAACACCGCAGTAGTAATGAACTAAGAAAAAAAGGCATTTTTGTTTCGGGGAGTGGCGTTCGCTCTATTTGGCTGCGCCATAATCTCGAAAATTTTACAAAACGCCTAAAAGCGCTTGAAGATAAAATCGCAACAAAAGGAATTATCCTGTCAGAATCACAAATCAGTGCTCTAGAAAAGAAAGCGCAAGATGATGAAGCCTGTGGTGAGATTGAAACAGCGCATCCAGGTTATCTGGGTTCACAAGATACTTTTTATGTCGGTCATTTAAAGGCGTTGGTCGTGTTTATCAACAAACTTACATTGATACTTACAGTAAAGTCGTTCATTGTAAGCTTTACACAACAAAAAGCGCGATAACGGCGGCAGATTTATTAAATGACAAGGTTCTCCCTTTTTATTCCCAGCATGGGTTACCGGTGTTACGTATACTGACGGACAGAGGCAGTGAGTATTGTGGTAAAGTTGAACATCACGATTATCAACTTTATCTCGCTATCAATGATATTGATCATACAAAAACTAAAGCTCGTTCACCTCAAACTAATGGGATTTGTGAACGCTTTCATAAAACTGTATTACAAGAGTTCTATCAGGTGGCTTTTCGTAAGAAAATCTATAGGGCTTTAGATGAATTACAAGCTGATTTAGATAAATGGTTAGCGGAATATAATAACCAACGCACTCATCAAAGAAAAATGTGTTGCGGTCGAACGCCTATGGCAACTTTACACGATGGAAAACAACTTTGGAGAGAAAAAGATTTAGATCAAATTTAACCTGACAGGTACTGTATAAATAACCGGTAACTGTCAGATCAAGTCTGAGCTACTACAGAAAACGTGGCGATGAGCGAGAAAAACACCAGGCGGCTAATAACAAAAAAGGGGTAGTGGGTAATAATGGCAAAAGTATACCCAATATCGCTAAGATAATGCGAAACCAGCCAACAATAATGAGTAAAATTCGTTGTAAACGCATACTGAAATCTATAATAGTTATACGATGAAAGGAAAAAAGAGTATACTTTATTTACTACATTTGCTAATGAAAAAACAGCTATGCATTGGATAACTGATTACTGGTGGATTATTATTATTTTGCTTCTGATTGGTATCATTTGGAGTGCCATCAAACAGATGCAAAGAATTGATCTTAAACGTTTTTTAGATAACAAACCGAAACTTCCTCCTCACCGTAATTTTAACGACAAATGGGATGATGAAGATGACTGGCCTAAGCAAAAGAAGCATTAACCCATGATTTAAGTTTTTCTGCTCGCTGACAGTCCAATTCTGATAATGCTGCAGCAATATCGTTGCGTACCTGTTTTAACCACATTTTTTGACCTGTCAATTTTAACTGCTGACAGCATATCTCAATAGATAAATTATGTTCACAGTGAATTCTAGTCGCTGCTAAAACCAGTGACGACTGCATTAATAACCGTCGGATCGCTGGATAGCTAGATGAAAAACTTCTATTACCGTAAGCAAAACCTGCCAAAACCTGCCAATCTTCATCACTTAATTGATCATCGCTAATTGCTGTTAGTGTTAAACCGGTTAACTGATTGATATAAAAAGCGTCCCGCTTTAACAAATATTGTGCCCGTGACACCAACTGTTTAGCCTCTGTTGATAAAGGCAATACCGCCATAGCGGTATAATATCCACTGATCGCTTCTTTACGGCTGCCAACTCTGACCAAATGAAAACCATTTTGCTGCCATAATGACTGCAACTGCTCACAATAGCCAAAGCTAACAGAAAGAAAATCTTTCCCCTCTTTCATCGCCTGCTGCTTATAAAAAGTGAGTAATTTTGTTGCCACACCCTGACGACGAAAAGCTGCAGCAACGGTTATACGGCTGATTCGCTGAGAATTCATTTGTGCCGCTTGCGGAAAATAGCTATGTGCTGCTAAAGATTGAACAACTAAATTACCTCTAGGTCGACGCCGTCCAGCCCATACTTCATGGGCAAGCGGCGCAGATAATCCACCTTCATCCACTAACCATAACACAGCTAACAAATTTTCCTTTTGCTGTGCAACCAATAAATGCATCCCTTGCGCATCCAATAATCGTCTTAAATCAAGCGGTGAGGTACGATAATGCGCATTAGTCAGCAAGCCATATATTGCTGATAATAATTTTGGCTTTTCAATTAATGAAGACTGCGATATAGGTAACAACGCCATGTGATGGTTATTTAATTTAGTTACCGTTGTTGATTTTGGTAAATATTCTTTTAATAACAAGCTATTGTTTAACCAATTTTCCAACGGATCATTTGATGCCCAGCGGATCGGCGTGGTTAAAGTGAAAATGTGACATTGCGCTAATTGCGCACAAAGTTTTAGCAAAAATCCACGCCCTGTGCCTTCATAGCCATCAACAGTGGTAGTAAAGAGTAAACGTGAAAAATAGTACGTTAATTGATTTAGTTGCGCAATCGGGATCATCGCCGCTTCATCAATAATTAACCAATCAACCTTGCGTGGTTTTTGTAATCGACAATCAGCCAATAAATGGTCAATTGACCAATAGCGAATTTTTTTGTCGGTATAGTGAGTTAATACCATTGACGCTGATTTTGCCGGCGCACAAACCCAACATTCCCTCTGCCAACGTTCAATTAACATACCTGCTAACGCAGATTTTCCACGACCACGCGGGGCAACTAATGCCCAAACTCCCACCTTACCAGTCAGCAGGCGCTGCAAAATTTTTTGTTGTTCAATCGTTGGTTCTCCATTCGGCTGATGCCAGGCAGTTAATTGTGGTAGCATATTAGCGGTAAAAGGTTTACCTTCACACCACAGCAAAACATTAGCATCATGTTGTAGATGATACTTTAACCAACAGACAAAATTTGGCACTGCTATTTTCGACGCCACTTCATTCCAGCGTTGACTATCTTGATCCGGCTGTTGAGACCAAGTCCTCCACTCAGGCAGGCAAAGAATGAGATAACTACCCGCTTTTAATGTCCCTGCCAACATCAGCAATGCTTCAGTATTAAAACCCTTAGTGGCATCAAAAACGCCATGTAAGAACTCTTGTCCTAATAGTGACACCGCGTTTTGTGGTGGTATAGCATCAAGCCAATGTGGTGAAATGGTTTGCCAATCGCCAATTATCCCCTGCCTAAGTGCAATTAGCTGTTCAATGATCCAGTTGCTATTACCGCTTAGCACGAGTAAGCGGCGTTGCCCCTGAATGCGCAACTGAGATTGTAAATTAATCAGGCTTGTAATAGTCACTAAAACTTACCAATTAGTAACGAGAGAAGACCTGCTGCTATTAATGGACCAACTGGAACACCACGGAAAACAGCAACACCTATCACTGTGCCAACCAATAATCCGGCAACTGTTGACGGTTGATTAGACATCAAAGAGACGCCTCTACTGCCAAGCCAAGAGACCAAAATTCCAATCACAATCGCCAATAACGATTTCCAGTTAAAAAAAGAGTTAATAACATCTTGTGGCGAGATCTTGCCACTCGCGATAGGGGCCATTACACCAATAGTTAAAATCAAAATACCGGTGGTTAAGCCATATTTTTCAACCCAAGGGAAAAAATTATTAAGCGGCGTAATGCGAACAACTAGCAAAAATAGCATCGCCAATGTCACCGTCATGTTATAACTAATTATTCCTAAGCCGGTCAACACTAATAAAATAAGTAATGTTGGATCAAAATTACCCATAAAATTATTTACCCATAAAAATATATAATTAATTTATCCTATCAAAAAATCATGACTGATCAAAATAAATAATAAAACCTATTAGCCGCTAAAATTATGCTAACTCGAGGCAACTTTTATCGCGCTATATATAGTGCGCCAAAAGTATTACAACTTTTAAAATCCCCGCTATCATAGCCTTTTTTAAACCAAGTATAACGCTGCTCAGAGGTACCATGGGTAAAACTATCGGGCACAATACGTCCTTGGCTTTGTTGCTGTAAACGATCATCACCAATTGCCTGGGCCGCCGCTAATGCTTGTTGTAAATCGCCTTCTTCTAGCAGACTTTGCTCATCCATTTTATTGCCCCAAATACCAGCAAAACAGTCAGCTTGCAGTTCAAGCTTAACCGAAAGTTTATTAGCATCAGTACGACTCATACTTTATTGAGCCTCTTTAACTTTCTGAATCAATGCCTAGTAAATGTTGAACATGATGACCTACTTCATGTGCTACAACATAGCCTTGCGCAAAATCACCACCTGCACCAAGCTTATTTTTCATCTCTTCATAAAATGACAGATCAATATAAACTTTTTGATCAGCAGGACAATAAAATGGCCCCATAATTGCCTGACCAGTACCATAAGCAGTGGTAGTATAATCTCGATAAAGCACTAATTTAGGATAAGTATAACTACACCCCAAGCGACTAAACTCTTTTTACCAGACGTCTTCAGTTGACGCTAATATAACTGAGGTAAAATCAGCTAATTGTTGATCTTTAGCACTGATCGGTTAGTAATTTGCTTGTTGAGAGGAGTTAATGCTGGATCCGCCGGTGATAAAGCTGGTTAAATCGATACCATAATAGCCGGCAACGAGAACAACCACTAAAATGAATAAACCACTTTTCCCACGTAACAGCAATCGCATACTACCGCCACCAAAAGGTGATCCCATTCTACCCGATTGATTTCGTCTGTCTTCAATATTATCGCTCCTGCGATGATCCCGCCAGCGCATAATAATCTCCCAATATGACATGAATAATTAGCCCTTGTTGGGATTATAGCGAATCATCGTCATTCTTGTGTAATTATTATCTCACAGTGGTGTAAAATTTAATAAATTCATTTCAATGCTACTGATTAAATAGAAAATAGTTATAAGAAAAAACTAGCAAAAATCGGTGGCAGGTCACAGCGAAGCAGTAAATATTAATACTACGACTCTATTGATTATCTGTATAATCACTCTTGTAGCGGCCATCATATTGTGACCAATCGATATCATTGCCAAATAGGTTAAAGTGATTTTTTTCATAACTATTGTATACATTATTAACTATCTAGTTATCTAATAGCCGTTTAATTCTGCCATAATTTTAGTTAATAATTTAATATTAAAATTATTCCATATCTTTAATAATTAACCATCTACTTAACTTAATCGAATTTAATTAATACAATTCAACTGTTTTCATTTCATCTTTATAAAATAAGATTAAAATTTTACTATAGTAATTCACAATATAGTCTATTCAGCGACTTAATTTAATAAAATCGCGTAGCAGCTAATTAATATTTAAGCTGCTCTTATGTATGTTTTAATAAAAGTAAATTAATAACTAATGACTAGCTATCAATAAAATAAAGTTTTTCTAAGCCAATCTTTACTCGACATCTTTTGCTAGCAAAAAACTTCTTTAATCTAAGCAAACACCTATGCGCTTAGCAACCTCTTCATAAGCTTCAATTAATCCCCCTAAACTCTGGCGAAAACGATCTTTATCTAATTTATCCTTGGTTTTTTTATCCCATAAGCGACTGCCATCTGGCGAAAATTCATCACCCAAAACAACTTGACCATTAAATAAACCAAACTCCAGTTTAAAATCGACCAAAATCAACTCCGCTTTATCAAAAAGCGCATTCAATACTTCGTTCGCTTTATAACTTAATCGTTTCATTTCGCTTAGATGCGCTCTACTAACCCAACCAAAAGTTTCACAGTAAGATTCATTAATCATGGGATCATGCTGCGCATCATTTTTCAAAAACAAATCAAAAATAGGTGGCTCAAGCAACGTACCTTCTTCGATACCAAGCCGTTTAACTAAAGAACCAGCTGATCGATTACGAATAACGCATTCAATCGGGATCATGGTTAATTTTTTTACTAATGATTCAGTATCTGACAGTAATCGTTCCATTTGGGTTGGAATGCCAGCTTGCCCCAGTTTTTGCATAATGAAATGATTAAATTTATTATTTATCATTCCTTTACGTTCAAACTGCTCTATACGCTTACCATCTAGTGCCGATGTATCATTGCGGAATTCTAATACTAATAAATTAGGATCATCCGTAAAATATACGGTTTTCGCTTTTCCACGATACAACTCAGCTTTTTTCTGCATTTTATTTACTCCGAAATTTGATCATTTTAATAAAAAAACGCTTAAATATGGCATTAACGCAAGACGCAAACGTTTACTTTGTTAGGAAAAGGAGAATAACAGATTAGCGGTTATTTATGTTAATTAAATTACTTTACTGGAAACATTTTAATTAGCCTAAAAACTGACCGAGCAAAACAAAAAAAAGATGATCCATAGTGAATAAATCACTACCAACCATCCATTATTTATATAAGCAATGTTATAGCTAATCGTAATAAACCCAGTTTTATTAACTAATTACTACTCACTTTACTAAATGCCGCTTTTAATGCCGCGACCATTTCATCATTTTGTTTTTGTGTTAAGGTTGTCCCTTTTACCGCCATAAATTGCAGACTACTGCGATTATTCATATCGCCAACTTGTAATTTATAATCCCCTTTTGTCATGGTTGGATTATCGACGCCAATCGCTTGCCAATCACTATCACTCATACCATTAAAAGTGAGGGTAATTGATCCGGTCGAACGACTACGGTCACCAACTTGCATACCAATGCTTTCAAGCACAGAGGGTAATCTATCCCAAACAACATCATAAGGCGCACGTACAATGATTTGAGGTAAGCCACTGCTATCACTACCCGTTTGCACATCAATAATGGCATAACGACCTTGGGCACCAGAACTGGTTGTGGTACTACGTAGTTTATTTATTGAATCAATCAACTCATTTAACATTAAAATATTATAGCGCTGTATTTCTGCCTGATCGGTGATGCTCTCTTCACCCTGCTTTATACCTTCATTAGTTACCGTGATGACTATTTGATTATTTTGTGGGTTAAGCTGAATTTTCTGCCGGGTTTGTATCGCAATATCTTCATCTCCTCTCGGCCAGGTAATCCAATCTGTAATTAAGGAGTAGTCGGGATCATTTTTTTGCCTAACTTTAATCATTTTTTGTTGCAAAATAGCGTTAATTTGCGACCAAAGGGCGCTGTTTTCAGCTGTATTAGTTAAAAATAAGCGACTCGCTGTTAGGCTATTTTCAGTATGGGTATCACTAAGTAACGAAAGTGTTTGAATAGGAGGACGAATATCTAATGCTTTACCTACAGCGCCATTTTGATTAGCTGGCGGAATATCATATTCACCGTTTTGTAACGGTAACAATATACCTTGAGGGATCGTCAAATTTTTTAACGGGGGTGTATTTAAGTATGATTCGTCACCACTGACTTGACGCTTATAACGTTGATTGCTTGTGCAGGCTACCAAAAATATAGCGAGTGACAGCCCTGCAAGCTTAATAGCCTTTGATTTGTACAATATTGTTGCCATTAAATTTCCCTAAATTTTTTGTAAATCAGCGATCTTTAGCGCCTTTTGTACCGCTATCTGACCGGTCAGTGTTAATGGTGTCATCGGTAAGCGCAATGTATCAGAATTAATAAGTCCTAACTGATAGCAAGCCCATTTAACTGGAATCGGATTAGGCTCGATAAATAATTGATGATGCAATTCACTTAGTCGATAATTTAACTTATGCGCTTCGGCATACTTTTCTGATAATGCTAATTTGCATATTTCAGCCATTAATTTGGCGGCAATATTGGCTGTTACTGAAATTACTCCTTGCCCACCTAATTGCATAAATTCTAACGCAGTTGCATCATCACCGCTAAGCAAAATAAAATTTTCATCATTAATTAATCTGCGAATGCGATTCACACGACTTAAATCACCACTAGCTTCCTTAAGGGCAACAATATTACCTAACTTTGCTAATCTGGCAACTGTCTCGGGCAATAAATCACATCCGGTGCGCGAAGGAACATTGTATAAGATTTGCGGTAAATTTGTCTGTTCGGCAATGGCGTTAAAATGCTGATAAAGTCCTTCTTGTGAAGGTTTGTTATAGTAAGGTGTTACCGCCAAACAGGCAACAACCCCCGTTTTTTCCAAAGATTTAGTTAATGCAATAGCTTGTTTGGTAGCATTTGCGCCACTGCCTGCAATAATAGGAATTCTGCCATCAGCATACTCTAATGTCGTCAATACCACATCCAAGTGCTCGTTATGATCAAGTGTTGCTGATTCTCCAGTTGTGCCAATAGATACAATCGCGGTTGTGCCATTATTAACATGATAATCAATCAGTTTTTTCAGACTGGGTTTATCTATTTGCCCTTTTATATCCATTGGGGTAACAATCGCAGCAAGACTGCCACGCAAAAAATTCCGATATTTAATAGAATTATTAACCATAACCTTTTTCCTAAATGAGACATTAAAATTATGGTACTTTTTCAGTCTAAAGAAAAAAACCTTCTTACTACACAAAATTTAATGAAACTTATTAATAACCACTCTGTTTTAAGAAAAATAAATAATGATTATCATTCTATTTCCAGTTTATTTTTCTCGCTCAATTTATTATTTTATCAGCAAATAAATCTTTTAAAATTAAAAAATCAGCAAAAATGTGATCATTTCATTCCATTAAATATCATTTTATCACTACTCAGTATGTAAACTTATTATATTGATATATTTGTTTTTTTATCTTGGCAGGAACTTTTTTTTATGGTTACCATAAGATATTCAGAAATCATAAATTTATAAGGAAAACGACTTGCCACATAGTGAACAACAATCAATCATTATTATTGTACTTGTTGCAGATCATCTAGGTAAGATTAATACCGTTATCCAACTGGTCAGCAAATGTCAATGTAATATTGAAGATAGCTGTATGGCTATATTTGGCAAACAATTCTTCTTTATTATGATGTTATCAGATAGCAAGCAATCAATTTCTTTAATAGAAGCAATGTTGCTTAAGCATGATACTGAATTAAAATTATTATCTATTATGCAAAAAACCACTTCTGGCGTTTATAAAGAATATTTTTCAATAATAATTGCCAATGTTATTGTTAATGTCGCTCCCGCTATAGTTGAACAATTTACTTGTTTATTTATCACTCATAACTTCAACCTAACCAAACTGGTTGCAAAAATACAACCAGCGACAAACAAATATGATCAACAACTTGAAATTCATATGAATGCCCAAAGTTTTATTAGTGATAATGAGTGAATTAACAAAATAGATTTAAACAAATTGTGCACAAAATTAAATGTACAATTAGCATTATCAGCAAATCGCAATAACATATAGAATTAAACGGAGAGAATCTAATGAGCCCATTGAAAGCCGGTGATAAGGCCCCCCAATTTAGCCTTCCTGACCAAGATGGCGAAATAATCAATTTATCTGATTATCTTGGTCAACGAATTTTGATTTATTTTTATCCTAAAGCAATGACTCCCGGCTGTACAATACAAGCTTGTGGATTACGTGACGAAATGGATAAATTAAAACAAATGGGTGTTGAAGTTTTTGGTATAAGTACTGATAAAGCAGAAAAGTTATTACGTTTCACTGAAAAAGAGATGCTAAATTTTACATTACTATCGGATCACAAGCACGAGGTAGCGGAAAAATTCGGTGTATGGGGAGCAAAGCAATTTATGGGAAAAACGTTTGATGGCATTCATCGCATCAGTTTTCTGATTAATGCAAAAGGTGAGATTGAACATGTGTTTGACAAATTCAAAACCAGTGATCATCACCAAATTATACTGAATTATCTTAATACTCATCCGTGATTAAAATCGATTGTTAATTGCCCCTGCCTGTTTTGGTGGCAATTAACAATTAAAAAATTATTTTTCAGTTACTAGATTATCTTCTGGCCACACATGACATGCATAACGGCTTTAATTAAAGTAGCCAATGGAATGGCAAAAAATACCCCCCAAAAAAACCAAAGCCCACCAAATACTACAACAGATAAAATAATAACTAACGGATGCAAATTAACCGCTTCAGAGAATAAAATGGGCACCACAATAAGTTGCCATCAAGCCCTTGAACAATTAAATAAGCGATTAGTAAAGTCCCAAAGTCAGGTCCAATACCCCATTGAAAAAGAGCAACTAAAACTACTTGGATGGTAACTACCACAGCACCAATATAGGGGGATCAAAACAGAAATACCAACTAGTACTGACAAAAATAGCGAGTAGCGTAAACCTAAAAAAACAAACGCGATATGAAGTACAGATACCAACAATAACAATTTCAATAACTTTACCAAGGATATAGTTAGTGATCTGTTTGTTCATTTCCTGCCAAACTTGTCCGACTAATAACCGATCACGAGGTAAAATACGCTGCAATCCACGTATCATTCTAGTTTTATCTTTCAGTAAAAAAATACCATCAGCGGTACTAAAACCAGATATATTACTATGGTAATAATACCAATTGACATACTATCCTAGTAAAGTTTGCTATCATAAAAAATATCATTTAACAATATAATCAATCGTAAGGGATACTTCCGGTTTATGAATACAAAATTTACTAAACCACTCATTACTCTTGTAATAACAATAATGTTAGCAGTTCCTATGAAGCCTGTTTATACCGCTATTGAAGATAATTTGCCCGATATTGGTACCACAGCAGGTGGTACACTAACTATTGATCAAGAGATCATTATCGGTGACGCACTAATACGCCAATTACGTGCTAGCATACCACTTATTTACGATCCCTTGTTAAATCAATATATTAATCATCTTGGCATGCGCTTAGTAAAAAATACCCACTCAGTAAAAACTCCGTTCCATTTTTACCTGATAAATAATCCTAATATTAATGCTTACGCTTATTTTGGTGGTAACGTCGTTCTCCATTCTGCCCTGTTTCGTTATAGCCAAAATGAAAGTCAGCTGGCCTCAGTGATCGCCCATGAAATTTCTCATGTAACACAAAGACATCTTGCCCGTATGCTAGAAGATCGTGAACGGAATGCACCATTAGCCTGGATAGGCGCCATTGGTTCAGCACTGTTAGTGATGGCTAATCCACAAGCAGGTATTGCGACACTGACAGGAACATTAGCTGGTGTGCAACAAGGTATAATAAGCTTTACTCAATCTAACGAGCAAGAAGCTGACCGAATTGGTATACAGATTTTACGTCGCGCCGGATTCGATCCGCGCGCCATGTCTGATTTTATGCAAATTTCAGCCGAGCAGAGCCATTATATGTCAAAACTACCTGAGATGCTATTAACCCATCCACTACCAGATAGTCGTTTAGCGGATGCACTAAATCGTTCAAATCAATATCCGAAAGTGAATCTCCCACCATCGTTGAATTTTATGCTGGCTCGGGTACGCATTCTTGCCATGTGTACAGACGGGCAAAAACCGGTTCTTGAACAAATTTTATCTCAGTATAGCCAAGGTGATACTAAAGAAAGAATGGCGGCTGATTATGGTCATGCGCTACAGCTTAATGAAGATAAAAAATATCAGGCTGCTGGCAATATTGTACACTTACTTTTGGCTAAGCAACCTGCTAATCCCTGGTTTATTGATCTAATGACCTATATAGATATAGGGTCAAATCAACCACTAAAGGCTATTTCTCGTTTACAAAATGCACTAACCAAAACACCAAATGACCCAATTCTACAAATTGATCTGGCAAATGCCTATATTGCTAATAATCAGTATGATCAAGGCAGTCAATTATTGCGTAAATACACCTTCGATAACCCCAATGACTTAAATGGTTGGACTTTGTTGGCAGAAGTTTCAGCTAAGCAAGGTAAGCGTAGTGAACAGTTAGCAGCTTATGCTGAAGGCATGGCTTTGCGTGGTAATTATGGTACTGCCATTCAATATCTTACCGATGCCAGTCGGCTAACAAAAACCGGTAGTTATGATCAAGCAAGATATGATGCCCGTATTGATACACTACGCCAGTTACAAACACGTGATAAACAATTACAAAAACGCTAAGGAAATTACCTTATGTCTCAACAAGTGACGATTTACCATAATCCTCGTTGTTCAAAAAGTCGACAGACCCTACAGCTATTAGAAGATATGGGGGTTAAACCACGCATCATTGAATATCTTAAAACACCTCCAAGTATCAATAGCTTGAAAACTTTACTTTCACAACTGGGTTTCACTGAACCGCGTCAATTAATGAGAAGCAACGAAACAATTTATCAAACAGCTCGTTATCAGATTATATATTACTGCAAGCAATTCATGATAACCCAATATTGATTGAGCGACCTATCGTTGTCGTTGATAACCATGCTCAGCTAGGACGGACGTCCACCAGAACAAGTAAAAAAGCTATTTAAATAATCCTGCATCTTTAAGAAGTAAAGTAAGTTTACCTCTTAAATTAAAGTTTAAGAATATCCTTAACAAAGGGAATAGTCAGTTTGCGTTGAGCAACAATCGAAGCATGATCTAACTCATCTAACATAGTAAATAATGTGCGGGTTTTCCTATCCAAACGCTTTAAAACAAAACGACTAACCTCTTCAGATAACTGGAAACCGCGTAATTTAGCGCGTAATTGCAGTGCCTGGATCTTATCTTCATCACTAAGTGGATGAAGTTTATAAATCTGTCCCCAATCAAGTCTGGATGCTAAATCAGGTAATGCTAAATCAATTAATCTAGGCGGCCTATCACCGGTTATCAATAAACAGCTTTTGCCGTTTTCCAAGATACGATTATATAAATTAAAAAGTGCTATTTCCCACTCTTCATCATCGGCAATACAATGAGCATTATCAATGCAAACCAGAGCTAAATGTTCCATACCGTCTAAAACATCAGGGACAAAATAGCTACGTTTATCCAGAGGAACATAACCAACTGCCTCGCCTTTTTGTGACAATTCACTACATGCAGCGTGTAATAAATGACTTTTTCCACTACCTTCTTGCTGAGACCAAAAATAAATATAGCTGCTATGGGATTGGTTAATAGCAGATTTGATAGCCGCTAATAAAATACCATTTTCGCCAGTAATAAAACTGGCAAAGGTTTCATCATCAGGCGTAGATAAAGGTAATGAAAGCTGCGACGGCGTATTCAGAAGCACCTCTTTCTGTATAGAGTAAGAAAACACATACAGCTTAACACAAAAGTTGTAATTAGATGAACTCAAACAATATCATCCGATGGAACTAATAATTTACCTACTATCCCAGTAAAAATTAGCTATTTTTTAATCGGCTCTACCGACTCAAGCTTAGTAGTTATATAAGTTTTTTCCGGACGAATAATATTAATCAGGCGAAAAACTAACGACATAATAATACGTAGTAGATCAGACTTGATCTGACAGTTACCGGTTATTTATACAGTACCTGTCAGGTTAAATTTGATTTAAATCTTTCTCTCTCCAAAGTTGTTTTCCATCGTGTAAAGTTGCCATAGGAGTTCGACCGCAACACATTTTTCCTTGACGAGTGCGTTGGTTATTATATTCCGCTAACCATTTATCTAAATCAGCTTGTAATTCATCTAAAGCCCTATAGATTTTCTTACGAAAAGCCACCTGATAGAACTCTGTAATACAGTTTTATGAAAGCGTTCACAAATCCCATTAGTTTGAGGTGAACGAGCTTTAGTTTTTGTGTGATCAATATCATTGATAGCGAGATAAAGTTGATAATCGTGATGTTCAACTTTACCACAATACTCACTGCCTCTGTCCGTCAGTATACGTAACACTGGTAACCCATGCTGGGAATAAAAAGGGAGAACCTTGTCATTTAATAAATCTGCCGCCGTTATCGCGCTTTTTGTTGTGTAAAGCTTACAATGAACGACTTTACTGTAAGTATCAATGTAAGTTTGTTGATAAACACGATCTGACAGGATAATTCCTTCTGTTGCGATTTTATCTTCAAGCGTTTTTAGGCGTTTTGTAAAATTTTCGAGATTATGGCGCAGCTAAATAGAGCGAACGCCACTCCCCGAAACAAAAATGCCTTTTTTTCTTAGTTCATTACTACTGCGGTGTTGACCGTGTGCAGGGTATTCAATCGCATACTCAACTACAGCGCTTTCAATCTGTTCATCTACTCTATTTTGATTAATTAAAGCGTCTATCCCACCATCGTTAACAAGTTCCTGGTAGCGATAAAACGTATCTCGGGATACCCCCATAATCTTACAGGCTTTTGAGACGTTATTAAGCTCTTCAGCGAGGTTAAGTAACCCGACTTTATGTTTGATGATAGGATTATTTGTTTGATACATAGAATTACCTTTTATTTAATTATCTAATGATGTTAATTAAAACCGGTAACGCTCTTTTTTAAATCAGAATTGTCAGATTAAGTTAAGACTAATACAGATTATTGAAGGTTTCATATTTTACGTCCTTACGATATTTTTGAATTCCCCCTTTTGATGGGGTTGGTCGGGCGCTCAAAACCGTCGTAAGTCGGCGGGCATATTTCCCTTTCGGGTATTGTATTAGCCTCACGCCCGATCATATCAAAATACTATGGACATAAAAAAACCACATGGCTTTCGAGTGTGGGAACCGCTTACGAAGGTGTTTTGAGCACCTAATTTAGAATATAGCGCATGATTTCTTCTTCCGTCAATGGTTATTTAAAAGGTCAATGGTTTATTATGCAGCTGCAATCTCGTTCATCATGACACCTAACAATCTAGGAAACTGGTTATCGTAGAAATGGGGTTGAGTCTGACGGGGATTATTAGGGTCAGTCAGATTTTTACCAAACTGTAGTCCTTTTTCCGTCAATGACCAAAATAGTTTTTCTTTGTCAGGATGTTTAGTACTTGGGCGCGATTTACGCTCGACGATTCCGAGAAGTTGTAACCGTTTAAAGCCAGATTGTGGACTATAAGGCTTTGTAGTGGCATACTAAATTTGGCCACCTAAGTTGAGGTGATATGCTTACCTCATAATTTTTATAGGTGCCGAAATGAGTAAAATAATTACTGCTGAATTTAAATGTGAAACCGCCAAATTAGTCCTTGACCAAAATTACACCTACCAGGAAGCCGCGAAAGGCATGAACGTCAGTCTTTCAGCGATTAGCCGGTGGGTAAGAGCCCTTCGTTTAGAACGTCAAGGGAAAACATCGCCTGGTCTGCCATTAACACCTGAACAAATTGAGTTCAGAGAAATGAAGAAAAAAATCCACCGGCTGGAAATGGAGAATGACATCTTAAAAAAGGCTACTGCGCTCTTAATGTCCGACTCACTGAAAAATTTTCGGTAGTTGAAAAGCTAAGAGTGCTTTATCCGGTGAAAACTTTGTGTCGTATTTTTAATGTTCACCGAAGCAGTTATCGCTATTGGTGTCGGCCTAAGGAGCCAGATATTGAGCGGACGATAAAACGTAGCCTAGTCAGCGAAGCGTGGAACGTTAGTGGCGGCTCTGCTGGCGCAAGGACTATCGCCACGATGGTTACCAATACACACAACGTGAAACTTGGGCGGTGGTTAGCGGGTAAGTTGATGAAAGAATTAATCATCGTCAGTTGCCAAGAGCGAAAACATAAATACAACCGCGGTGGAAATGAACGTATTGATATTCCAAATCTGCTCAATAGGCAGTTCGCTGTTACAAAGCCTGACCAGGGGTGCGGCGATGTAACCTATATTTGGACAGGCTCACGATGGGCCTATCTGGCTGTGGTATTGGATTTGTTCGCCCGAAAACCGGTGGGCTGGGCAATGTCATTTGCACCAGACTCAGAATTAACCGCCAAAGCACTACAAATGGCTTGGGAACTACGTGGGCATCCCAAACAGGTGATGTTCCATAGTGATCAGGGAAGTCATTATACCAGTCGTCAGTATAGGCAGGCATTGTGGCGTTATCAGATGACCCAAAGTATCAGTCGCAGAGGGAATTGTTGGGATAATAGTCCGATGGAACGATTCTTCCGTAGTCTGAAGACCGAATGGGTGCCAACGACTGGCTACCAAAGCTTTAGTACTGCTCAATCAGCCATTATTCGCTACATAACCCACTACTATAGCGATATAAGACCTCACTGGTATAACGGTGGATTAACGCCAAACTAATCAGAGCGACTGTTCCGTGAACAGTCAGGTAGGGTGGCCAATTTTAGTTGACCACTACACTTGCCATGCAGTAGTAAAAGCTCAGTAAAAGAGTGCGTCACTTCGCTTGAACCTGTTAAACTCCCTTCTGGTGCATCAACGGCGTAAGCGGGTAGTATATAGCTAGGCGACTTAATTTTGATTACAGCATATGTATTAAAAACAGGTCATCGATAGTGCATCCTGTTTCCATCTTTTTACGTTTAGCTTGAGACCATTTATGTTCTATAGGATTTAAATCTGGTGAATACACAGGCAAATATTCTATCTGGTGTCCTGCGTTTATAATTGCCTGTTCAATATTCTTACCTTTGTGAAAGCTAGCGTTGTCCATAAAAATAACAGAATTTTCAGGAAGTTCTGGGAGCAATATTTTTGTGATCCAAACATAAAAAACATCACGGTTAATATTGCAATCAAATAATCCGATAGCAAAAAGGGTTGCTCCCAATAAAGCGCCAATAACATTTGTTCTTCCCTTAGCACCCCAGTTTTTCAGGCCAAAACAACGGTGACCTTTTGGGGAATAGCCGTGAGTTCGTGGAGTGTCATGTGAAAAACCACTTTCATCAATAAAAACAACAGATTTATCTTTTTTTTCATACTGTTGTCTTTTTTGCTGATGTGCCAGCCTGTCGCTTTCGTTGGTTTTTGGATGGAATAGAGTTTTTTTTATAGGTTAATCCCAGCTTTTTAAGGGATTGCCAAATAGTCTTTTTACAAACACCGAATCGCTCTGCCCGTTCCTTTTGGTAAGCATCTGGATACTGTTCCACATCTTTTGCTAAAGCATTTTTATCGAGCTTCCTCTTACGTGGCGTTGAATTTTTTGGCTCTGGTCGTTTAAGCCAACGTACTAAAGACGCTTTTCCAATACGGAATTGTTTCGCAGTTTCTCGAATTGTTAAACCTTCGGCTTTCCTTACAGATATTACTTTACGTCGAAAATCAATTGTATAACTCATAACACACCTTGTAATCAAAATTAAGTCGCCTAGCTATATCCGGCATTCCAAGGGAAGATTGGAGTTTTTTCATCGCTCCCAACATGGCGGAAGGCGCAATACGTAGCTCTTGCTTATAAAAAGCGATCATGGCTAAACCAGCTTGTACTTTTTCGACAAGTATTCCGTTATTGCTTTTTACCGAATCACGAAATCGCTCATAAACCTGAACTTCAAAAGCGGGGTCTATCCATGCTGCATATCGAATGGCGATAATTTCAACTGCCCAGCTGCCAGATTCAAGTCCACCTTTGATGATGTTGACCGAAGCACTCTGCGATGCTTCGCTTACTTTTTGCGCAAAAGTGCTGATACCCTCGCTTCTCAGAAACACAGATGGCCGCTGAGACTCAGTTGCTTTACCTTGTGCAACTGCCACACGGTGTAAATCATTCAGACAATAACGCCCGAAAGCATCTTGACGGACAACGGTATTTTCAATAACAACTAATTTAGACATAAAAATATTTCTCCGTAATGAAACGAATTAAGGTATTAACGTGAAAGATTTTGCAGATTGAACCCTAAACCCGTTATACTTACCAAAAAGGAGGATTCCCTATGGGTCAGTTTGCATTTGATACACTACAAGCATCTGAAGAGCTTCAAACGGCTGGACTTACTAGTCAGCAAGCTAAAGCTATTTCACTTGTTGTACGTAGATCGCATGAAGTTGCGGATGTAGCGACCAAAGCTGATATTGTTGAGGTAAATCGCAATATTGCTGATGTTCGTAAAGACTTATCTGCTGAAATAGCTGATGTTCGTAAAGACTTATCTGCTGAAATAGCTGATGTTCGCAAAGATATGGCTGCTCGTTTTGAGAAGAACGAAGCTCAGATACAAGCACGTTTTGAAAAAACTGACGCTCAGATAGCCTTAATTCGTAAGGATGTTGAACATATTGCTACAGGACTACTTTTAAAGCTGGGTAGTGTGATAGTTTTGACTATCGGTGCTGCAACAGCAATACTCAAATTCTTCTAGTCCCTATGTTGCAGGTTCAAATCCTGCACAGCCCGCCAATTTCACGGTATATCTTCATCAGTCTTAAATTCTCTTTTTTAAGACGCTTATTTTCTTTTGTTAAGTTAAGCACTGTATAATTTCTTTCAAAGTTCTTGTTTCCATGTCGTCGTCATTCCATATATCAATGCTACTTAAGTATTTTGCATCGCTCAAATGACGACTACCATTAGTAATCCCAACCAGATTACCCATATTGGGATGCTTTGCCGTTACAATGCGTGGATTGTCCAATCTCATTATGTGTACTCCTTGTTAACATTTGCTGAAAAGTTAGGACGTGTGCCAAGTGCCTCTTGGTGTCCGATTACAGTCATTACGGACGGGTAAACGCAATCAAACTATATTTAGCTATTTGAAAGATAATTTATAGTATGTTGACTGTCCCACGAGCGCATAGCCGCATTCACACATCCTAAAACTGATTAATTGCCTGATGATTTAGCCACCAGGTGGGAGTGTGTTAGTCTTAACTTAATCCGACAATTCTGATTTAAAAAAGAGCGTTACCGGTTTTAATTAACATCATTAGATAATTAAATAAAAGGTAATTCTATGTATCAAACAAATAATCCTATCATCAAACATAAAGTCGGGTTACTTAACCTCGCTGAAGAGCTTAGTATAGCTAGGCGACTTAATTTTGATTACAAGGTGTGTTATGAGTTATACAATTGATTTTCGACGTAAAGTAATATCTGTAAGGAAAGCCGAAGGTTTAACAATTCGAGAAACTGCGAAACAATTCCGTATTGGAAAAGCGTCTTTAGTACGTTGGCTTAAACGACCAGAGCCAAAAAATTCAACGCCACGTAAGAGGAAGCTCGATAAAAATGCTTTAGCAAAAGATGTGGAACAGTATCCAGATGCTTACCAAAAGGAACGGGCAGAGCGATTCGGTGTTTGTAAAAAGACTATTTGGCAATCCCTTAAAAAGCTGGGATTAACCTATAAAAAAAACTCTATTCCATCCAAAAACCAACGAAAGCGACAGGCTGGCACATCAGCAAAAAAGACAACAGTATGAAAAAAAAGATAAATCTGTTGTTTTTATTGATGAAAGTGGTTTTTCACATGACACTCCACGAACTCACGGCTATTCCCCAAAAGGTCACCGTTGTTTTGGCCTGAAAAACTGGGGTGCTAAGGGAAGAACAAATGTTATTGGCGCTTTATTGGGAACAACCCTTTTTGCTATCGGATTATTTGATTGCAATATTAATCGTGATGTTTTTTATGTTTGGATCACAAAAATATTGCTCCCAGAACTTCCTGAAAATTCTGTTATTTTTATGGACAACGCTAGCTTTCACAAAGGTAAGAATATTGAAC
The DNA here is from genome assembly GCF_001640365.1 of Candidatus Arsenophonus triatominarum. Taxonomy (GTDB): domain Bacteria; phylum Pseudomonadota; class Gammaproteobacteria; order Enterobacterales; family Enterobacteriaceae; genus Arsenophonus; species Arsenophonus triatominarum. Next base: position 260,774 of record NZ_LWMI01000016.1, read on the forward strand.
AGGCAATTATAAACGCAGGACACCAGATAGAATATTTGCCTGTGTATTCACCAGATTTAAATCCTATAGAACATAAATGGTCTCAAGCTAAACGTAAAAAGATGGAAACAGGATGCACTATCGATGACCTGTTTTTAATACATATGCTGTAATCAAAATTAAGTCGCCTAGCTATAACGTCTCAAAAGCCTGTAAGATTATGGGGGTATCCCGAGATACGTTTTATCGCTACCAGGAACTTGTTAACGATGGTGGGATAGACGCTTTAATTAATCAAAATCGACGGGTGCCTAACGTAAAAAATAGAGTAGATGAACAGATTGAAAGCGCTGTAGTCGAGTATGCGATTGAATACCCTGCACACGGTCAACACCGCAGTAGTAATGAACTAAGAAAAAAAGGCATTTTTGTTTCGGGGAGTGGCGTTCGCTCTATTTGGCTGCGCCATAATCTCGAAAATTTTACAAAACGCCTAAAAGCGCTTGAAGATAAAATCGCAACAGAAGGAATTATCCTGTCAGAATCACAAATCAGTGCTCTAGAAAAGAAAGCGCAAGATGATGAAGCCTGTGGTGAGATTGAAACAGCGCATCCAGGTTATCTGGGTTCACAAGATACTTTTTATGTCGGTCATTTAAAAGGCGTTGGTCGTGTTTATCAACAAACTTACATTGATACTTACAGTAAAGTCGTTCATTGTAAGCTTTACACAACAAAAAGCGCGATAACGGCGGCAGATTTATTAAATGACAAGGTTCTCCCTTTTTATTCCCAGCATGGGTTACCGGTGTTACGTATACTGACGGACAGAGGCAGTGAGTATTGTGGTAAAGTTGAACATCACGATTATCAACTTTATCTCGCTATCAATGATATTGATCATACAAAAACTAAAGCTCGTTCACCTCAAACTAATGGGATTTGTGAACGCTTTCATAAAACTGTATTACAAGAGTTCTATCAGGTGGCTTTTCGTAAGAAAATCTATAGGGCTTTAAATGAATTACAAGCTGATTTAGATAAATGGTTAGCGGAATATAATAACCAACGCACTCATCAAGGAAAAATGTGTTGCGGTCGAACTCCTATGGCAACTTTACACGATGGAAAACAACTTTGGAGAGAGAAAGATTTAAATCAAATTTAGCCTGACAGGTACTGTATAAATAACCGGTAACTGTCAGATTAAGTCTGAGCTACTACAGCCTGAAAAGCTTTAACTTGAATAGACAACTCTTCGTTCTTCGCTTTCTGAACTTCAGCTTGCCCTTGCATCAATACCCCTTGAGCGGCTACAAGTTCAGCATTAGGTTGTTGGGCTTGCTGTTGAGCCTGATCAACAACTTGGGCTTCTTCTGCATTACGAGGCTTAACAACGCCTTGAGTTAATAACTGCTTGCGATTGTAATCTTTGAACTCGTCGAGCCCTTCCCCGTCCATATTGTCTAGAATAATCCCCTGAACAACTGCACGCATTGGGTCTTGCGGTAACATTCCAGCCAACAGATTAGTCAGAACTGAAACAGTAGCATCACGTCTCGCGGTATAAGATGGCCCCACATCAACGGTGACATCATAACGACCCGTCGATAAGTCATTCATCGCTACCACTTTTCCTGTCTGCTTATCTTTGATGGCAACCGACATTAACGCTATATCATCAGTGCCATCATCATTAACAATACGGACTTCTCTGTCTGAACCATAGACTTCACGTGCCATCGATAACCAAACTTCACCTGCTCGCTTAAGACTTTTGGCCATGTTATCAAGGTAAATAAATGAGGACATATAGTTAGGCGACTTAATTTTGATTACAGCATATGTATTAAAAACAGGTCATCGATAGTGCATCCTGTTTCCATCTTTTTACGTTTAGCTTGAGACCATTTATGTTCTATAGGATTTAAATCTGGTGAATACACAGGCAAATATTCTATCTGGTGTCCTGCGTTTATAATTGCCTGTTCAATATTCTTACCTTTGTGAAAGCTAGCGTTGTCCATAAAAATAACAGAATTTTCAGGAAGTTCTGGGAGCAATATTTTTGTGATCCAAACATAAAAAACATCACGATTAATATTGCAATCAAATAATCCGATAGCAAAAAGGGTTGTTCCCAATAAAGCGCCAATAACATTTGTTCTTCCCTTAGCACCCCAGTTTTTCAGGCCAAAACAACGGTGACCTTTTGGGGAATAGCCGTGAGTTCGTGGAGTGTCATGTGAAAAACCACTTTCATCAATAAAAACAACAGATTTATCTTTTTTTTCATACTGTTGTCTTTTTTGCTGATGTGCCAGCCTGTCGCTTTCGTTGGTTTTTGGATGGAATAGAGTTTTTTTTATAGGTTAATCCCAGCTTTTTAAGGGATTGCCAAATAGTCTTTTTACAAACACCGAATCGCTCTGCCCGTTCCTTTTGGTAAGCATCTGGATACTGTTCCACATCTTTTGCTAAAGCATTTTTATCGAGCTTCCTCTTACGTGGCGTTGAATTTTTTGGCTCTGGTCGTTTAAGCCAACGTACTAAAGACGCTTTTCCAATACGGAATTGTTTCGCAGTTTCTCGAATTGTTAAACCTTCGGCTTTCCTTACAGATATTACTTTACGTCGAAAATCAATTGTATAACTCATAACACACCTTGTAATCAAAATTAAGTCGCCTAGCTATATCAGAACGATGCATCAGATTATTAACCGTCTCTTTAGCTATATTGCTTGGCATTTGTTGCATAGCCTGACTTGAACCGGTTACTTCTTGAATATCACTACTAGTTTGTTGTAATAATGCCGCCATTGCCTGATTGAGTGGCTGCGGTTGGGTGTATCCTATTGGCGTTGGTGGAGCAATAATATTGCCTTGTTTGTCAACAATCTCATTTAATAAGCGTGTTGCTTAATAGTGAAATAAGGGTATTGGTGATTGAAGTAAATTTTAGGCTGTTCTGAGATGGAAATTCCAAAGACCGGCACTAAGGAGTAAAAAGGTATCATCAATAAAGGGTCTACGATTCCGTAAAATTTGGGTCATACAACCGAGGCGCTTGATACCCGCGATGGCGTGTTCAACCGTAATACGGATGCCCGAGATTATTTTATTTTCTTGTTTTTGTTCAGGCGATAAAGGTCTTTTTCGAGTTCCTTTTTTTGGGATTTGTGTATTAGGATGCTGTTTATCTATACCTTGAAAACCGGTATCGGCCCAGATGGTTACCTCAGGGGGAATATGGCGAATTATATCGACTTTATCGAGTAAGCGTTTATCGTGACGGCGCCCATTTTTGATCATGGGGATAAATCCAATTTTCCTCGTTTCGTCAGTCATAATAAGCCCTTTTCGAGTGGTCTGTCTTTTCTTTCCCGAATACATTTTTTTTCGCCGACGCAGATTCTTAGGCTTTTGGACAGGTCGCTCTGTCCCATCAATAAAGACGTCTTTAACTCCAGGAAAGGCGCGAAAAAATTCCTCAGCAGAGCGAATTTGACGAGCGGGCAAAACACATTCTCGCCCCAAGGTCATCTCTAAAACCGGCAATAATATTTTTACCCAGCGACATACCCGTGTTCTATCTAAACCAAAAAGAAGTCCTTGCAAATCATAGGTCGGATAACATTTTAAATACAATAAAATAAAAAGCAGTTTATCTAATGGGGTTGGGATAAATCCTTTCTGCCCTGCACCCATCTGCCGCTCGTGATCTTTTCGATTCTTTTTCCGATAAATCAAATAACAAGCTGAAAATTCAGCGGCTAAATTTTTCAATTCTTCGACTGATAATCCAATGATTGCTTTACATAAACGATTATCTCGTAACAACCGCTCTTTGTTGATCATTTCAAACCGTTATTTTCTAAGTTAAACCTCTTTTTATTGTCTATAGCGTGACAAAAAATGCAAGTCTCTATTCAGCAACTATTTTAATGGTAAAAAAGCGGGTCTGTCCTTATTTCTAGTTTCCCAATATTTCTCCAGTTTTTTTATCTGACTTTTACCAACAATCGGAATTGAGCCCGTATCCTGAGTCGCAGAATCTGCCAGCATCGACACTTGTAAGTTATACAATCGTTGTGCATCCATGGCTTTTGCTATATGCCCCTCAACTCGCTCAATATCATCGATAAACCACCGCTTACCATAGACTGGAATTAACGGAATATGATCACCTGGTATTCGTTGAGCTTTCTCGAGGAATCCATCACCATCAATCACTGAGACATAAACACGTTTGCGCTTTATGGTTCGCCGAGCTTCCTCAATAAAGCCTATGTCTTCAAGATCATCCTGAACAAGTTGAAGTTGATCACTGTCATAGGTGACTTTTTCATTAGTGAAGGGATTTCTAAAACTAATAACATCGACGGATTCTTTTTTTACTTCATAATACTTGGCAATATAAACAATATCATTATCAAACCACTTATAATCCCAAGTTCTCTCAATTCTGCTATCTAACGTCGACGGATCTTTATTGTATTCAGTTTTGTATTTATCAACTGACAGTGAATACATACAGAAAGCCCATTCAGCATCAGACTTATCATATTTCTTTGCGTCAGGATCAAACCAAACGGAGCGGGCAGGATCATATATTGGCTCCAAGCAAATACGCTGTCTTTCATCCATGGGTTCAAGTTCATTGACTAAATTTGTCGTCAGCCTGAAACAACCAAATCCACCTGTCGCTGCATCATCGAATGCATTATCACATGCCTCACCACCGTCGGTTTCTTCGTAATCAGCACGAAATAAGCCATTTAATTTATTGGCTAATTCTTCGCTAGCTTCCTTGTCACCAGGCCTAAATTTCACCGTAATTCGATTATTGCGATATTCGCTAATGATTCTGTTTAATTCATTAGATATTTTATTGATTTCAAATTTGGGATATTTCTCAAAATGTTTTTTTACTTCAGAGCCAGCGGCCGTTGCACCTTCCCATTGCCCACCAGGAACTCGCGCAAATCTTGTCGCCTCAATACATTTACTTCTTACTTCTCCTTGCGATGAATGCGCACGGTCAAATCTGAGCATAATTTGCTCATGTCTTTTATGTAATGTTTCAGCCATAATTACCAACTAGAAGATGAGGGAACGAATATTTCAGTGTCTTCTTTTAAACGAATGGGATTAGCAAATGACATCATGAGGGTATCAGCCATATTGGGTGATTTTATTCCTTTTGATCTCATCTCCTCTTTGCTAATCAATTGGATTAATCGATTACCCGCGGTGCGTTTTCGTTGTTGTTTAACCAATTCAGACTTAAGTTGTGATAGTTTTTTTATTTTTGATGATAGACTTATCAACTCATCCGGATCAATATATTCTCTCTTTTTTACTGCTCGCCAAGTTTTATAAAATCGGTCAGCTAAATAGACCCAATATTGCGCGCGTTTATTTCTAAACGTATCACGGTTAGTTCTGTCATCATTATTTGTTGATGAAATATATTCACCATTCCCTGGAACATATATTTCATTAGGATAATCAGGAGAATCACCAGCGCCAAAGCCAGTTACAACCATCTTATTACCATCGTTACTCTGTCTTAGATGAGTTTTTACTGTACCCGCACCTAAACCAATGTTGTCATAAATAAAATCATCAGCTCGATAGTCAAATGCTTCATCAAAAGCCCTAATAGTTGCATCTGCCACATCACCTTCTGACCAACTCACACAATCCTCAACAAGAACGCCATAGCGTTTTGATAATGCTTTTTCATCCTGACCAGAATCGGCAGGGTCAAAGGTAACAACACGAATGCCTCTTGGCCTAAGTCCTAACTTGATGTGAGTATCGATCGCAGCATCCACCCACTCAGGCTGAATTAATGCATCATCATAATTAGCATCACACTCGCCACCGTAAACATGAAGCCATTTTTTATAGTTTTCACGTTTCATCTTCTCAGCATCATTTTTGAGTTCTTCTGGTAACCAAGGATTATCCAGATAACTCACTTTACCGACATATATTTCATCATCTTCGTAATAGCCTTGAACATCAATTATTTCCTTGTAAGGCTTAACGAAACGCTTATATACAGCGCCATCTTCTTCTGCCGGATTAAATGAAAACCACAGCTCAGAACCTGACTTACGGATGGTTGGAATAAGTATATCAAGACTTTTTTCGGATACTGTTTCAGCCTCTTCTACCCATGCAACATCAAAATCATGCTTTGACTTGATAGAAGCAATATTACGTGCTAACTGTCCATATTTGAAAATAGAATCATTGATACCTTTAAGGCAATTATCAAGAATACGAAACCGATTTTGTAACCTCAGCGTTTCTACCTCTGCTTGTAAAACAGCGTGTACAGAATCTTCTATAGAATTCATAAATTCACGCAAACACAAAAATCTGCGCCTATTAATCGATGCTGTTATTAATGCTATCTTAGCAAAAGAAAGCGTTTTCATGCCGCCACGACCACCAAAGTAAACTTTTATGCGTTTCGGTTTAAACATTGGCGCGAACTTTTCACTAATTTGCACCTTCACTTATAGTCATTCCTATAAATTCAATACTAATTTTGTTGTCCGTTTCAATTGCGCCGCCATTTTTACCTGACAATTCAGTTTCTTGCTTGTCAGCATATCCATGTTTACTTAACATCAATTTGGCAATAGTAGGATTGAATTCCCCTTTCAAACCAGAATTTAGCAATTTATTTTCTTGCAATGCGAGAATTCCTTCAACGATGTCCGAAAATTCAACATTTGTTGATGACCATTCATAAATTGTCGATCGAGAAATATTGAGATAACAAGCTAAACCAGCGATATTAGGCACAACATCCCCTACTGTTTTATATTCGCCCATTAAATAGGCCTTGGCCTTTTCAAGACTCATGGCTAACTTACTTGGGCGTCCAATTTTCTTTTTGCTCACCATAAGTTACTCTCTAGGTTTACTGGAAAAGGAGTAAAGCCTCTTTCCCTTTTTGAATTGACTTTTGCGCACGGGCGACAGGTGTACTTTCTGCGCCGGATTCGTGCCATAAATCCTTAAATATCTCAAATTTCAGCTTCTCGTCTTTCACAAAATCGATGGTGATTTGTGCTGCTGCTGTATCAAGTAATACCAATCTTAAAATATCAAGACGCACTTGTTGTTCTGCGGTTATTTCTTTCATCATTTCACCTATTTATTTCGAATTAATATTTATGTTTAGCCGCACTCATCGCCCATCGCTTAGCCTGATTGAGACAATCCGCTATCATCTTGCCTCTTCTACTAGCTGGCTGTTTGCGATAATAGCGGATGGCTTCACGGGTGGCTAAGCTGGCGACAGAGGTAGAAAAGCCGAGCTTGATTAACTCGGCCTTGACATTGGTTTCAATGAATTGCTCAGGAGTCATCCTTCTAACCTCATGCTCCCACCAATTAAATCAAGGGAGATTTGAGATAACTCCATTACTGTTTTTTCAGCTTTTTTAAGAATGGGTAAATCATCTTGACGCTTACGTAATCGACGACCAGCATCCGAAGAGTCTTTATCAGACTCTTTTCTGGCTGTAGCAACAATATTTTGTAATTGCTCAATAGTAAAAGCTAATCCTTTATTTTCTTCCAACTCCGTCATGTAGTCATAGATTTTAGCCTGTAACTCATAGCTGTAGCTCATTGCCATTAGACAGGCTTCACGTTTTGGAAATCGGTAAATTTTTCGAATAGACTGGGCACCGTTTCCAGTGGTGAAAATATCATCAGCTAAAAATTTAGCAGATGTTTCTCCAAGAACTTTGGGTACTTTTGCCATAAAATTATTGTGCTGTAATTTACGATATTTTTTGCAAGGAAACGTTAATGCTTCTGCTTCCGCTTTTGATTTCCGGTCAGCATTAATGTAATCCACCATTTCCAGACTGGTCATTGTTGGCATTTCTGTTACTAAAAAATTGTCATTTTTAGTTGTTACTAATTTCATCGTACTTTTCCTTATAGAAAATCGAACCTGCGCGCACAGAACAGCCGCCCACAGAAAAGCACCATTTTAAACGGCGTTCTTCAGGCTCGACTTTCTATAAGGTTCTGTGTTTTATTGATGCGCGTGCGTGGCGCTGAGATTGTTAAGATTTGAACGTGCCAATGACCGATTCAGTGACACTGTGTTTTGATGTACTGCTGTAGATATTCCGTCTGCTTTTCGTTCTCAGCTATCATCGCTCTGAGACGGAAATAATCTTCTCGAGCTGCCTTACTAAGTTGTGGGGTGGCTTCATTATGTCGGCTCTGGGTGGTAGCGGTTTTGGGTATTGGACACACGGCATTGACGTGCAACTGCTTAGTGCCAGCACGAACAGCATCATTGAGCTTAGCAATTTCAGCTTTGGCATTATTTAATTTCTCCGTGTGTTGAATATCGAGTTGGTGCAAAGAATCAATCTTTTGCTGCTGTAATTTCACGGCTTCAATTTGTGCGCGATATTGCTGTTTTAACGTTTGGTAATCTTGCTTGACGATTTGGTAACGAAAGTTGATGAAAATGAGTGATAAAATCAATGCAGCAACAATCACTACGATAAATGTGTAAGGTCGCCATAACATATTACGCTCTCAATTTCCCGACGGGTAATTAGCCCTTTCCAAACTTCGCCTTTCACATAAACCCACCGCTTCATCTCATCACATGCCCCTTTTCGGTCATTGTCGTTGAGCTTTTTGAGCAAGGTCGATTTGGCAAAATTGCCCACGCCCACGTTATAAGCAAATGAGTAAAGGGCTGCCTGTGTTAGCGTGTTGATATTGACCTTAATCAACGGGTCAACATAACGTTTAACGGCTTTTAAATCGTCATTAAGCCACTTATCGCAGTCTTCTTGCGTGTACATCCGGTTACGCACAATATCCTTGCCTGTATGACCATAACAAACAGAGAGTACACCACCTCCATCGAAGTAAGGTTTAAATTTTAATCCTTCAAAATGCGTTATCATCGTTGAGGCTAAAAACAACGCACTACCACCCGTTGCCATCAATATTTTTTTCGGTATTTTCATACTGACGCTCTTTGAGTTTGTACTCCTTTTTGCGGTAGTACACGTTGATAAAGAATGTCCCTATCGTGCAGACAATACCGACTACGGCTACCCACTGCTCAAGGGTGAAGAAACCCCAAATAGTGGTCATAATGCCCCAAAGGTAGGCGGTGGGTGTTGAGTATTTTTCAGACATGCGCATATACCCTCCCGTTGAGGGTTCCATTGCTTTGAATTAAACAGGGCGCCAAACCGCCTTACTCGTTTAGGTTTCTGGCTTTGTGAGTATGGCGGGGGCGTAAATGAAAAAAGCCACATTAAGTGGCTTAATTAAAATTAAAAGTTACTGTGATTTAATGAGTTTTAAGTCATTACTTCGGTATTGCTTTTGTACTTGATAGAAATTTTCATGAGAGCCTAAATTTAAAAGATATAATTCTATTTTATCTTCCAACCAACAATAACCAAGCAATGTTAACTGTTTATTGAGTTGAAATTTATGCACCCTAAGGAAACTTAAATCACCCCTTTTTTGCTCGCCAATTTTTGGATTATCTAATATTTTTTGAATCTCGTCTTCTACCAAAGAAAGAAGCTGATCGGGTAATTTACTTAATGCTTTTGTGAAACGCCTTGTTTCGTAAACATTAATCTTCTGACTTTTTTGTCCTTCTGACATATTGCGACACCTTACCGTTATCGACTTCATTTTTAGCCAGCAAAGAATCAAGAATAAAAGCGTACGGTAAATCCGGATTGTCTTCAGCCATCCGACCAATCTTAGCCCAATGTTCAATCTGCTTTGGCACACTTCTACTGAAAGTGAGTGCATGACTCTTCACTTCGCTTACGAAGTCATCATCTAAACGTATACTTGTAGCCATTTCTTATTTCCTCTGTGATTGTACTACACGCGGGCGAGACGCATACTCAATAGTGAGCAAATTAAGATTACGTCATTTTGTTGCATTTAGCAACATATAAATGCAAAATCAAAGGATGAAAATCCGAATTTCAGCAAAATCAAAAAATAAACCCCACGCTTTCACATGGGGCTATGCACTACTGCCTTATTTATAGCTAGGCGACTTAATTTTGATTACAGCATATGTATTAAAAACAGGTCATCGATAGTGCATCCTGTTTCCATCTTTTTACGTTTAGCTTGAGACCATTTATGTTCTATAGGATTTAAATCTGGTGAATACACAGGCAAATATTCTATCTGGTGTCCTGCGTTTATAATTGCCTGTTCAATATTCTTACCTTTGTGAAAGCTAGCGTTGTCCATAAAAATAACAGAATTTTCAGGAAGTTCTGGGAGCAATATTTTTGTGATCCAAACATAAAAAACATCACGATTAATATTGCAATCAAATAATCCGATAGCAAAAAGGGTTGTTCCCAATAAAGCGCCAATAACATTTGTTCTTCCCTTAGCACCCCAGTTTTTCAGGCCAAAACAACGGTGACCTTTTGGGGAATAGCCGTGAGTTCGTGGAGTGTCATGTGAAAAACCACTTTCATCAATAAAAACAACAGATTTATCTTTTTTTTCATACTGTTGTCTTTTTTGCTGATGTGCCAGCCTGTCGCTTTCGTTGGTTTTTGGATGGAATAGAGTTTTTTTTATAGGTTAATCCCAGCTTTTTAAGGGATTGCCAAATAGTCTTTTTACAAACACCGAATCGCTCTGCCCGTTCCTTTTGGTAAGCATCTGGATACTGTTCCACATCTTTTGCTAAAGCATTTTTATCGAGCTTCCTCTTACGTGGCGTTGAATTTTTTGGCTCTGGTCGTTTAAGCCAACGTACTAAAGACGCTTTTCCAATACGGAATTGTTTCGCAGTTTCTCGAATTGTTAAACCTTCGGCTTTCCTTACAGATATTACTTTACGTCGAAAATCAATTGTATAACTCATAACACACCTTGTAATCAAAATTAAGTCGCCTAGCTATACCTTATATACCATACGAGCTTATAAAAAGTAGTGCGCTAGCAAGATATAATTATTTCGTTAATAACACAATAAAAAACCCCGCAAAAAGCGAGGCTCTATGATTTTTTATATAACTGTATCAGCTTACCTTAAAATTATTGGCCATTTATCCATTAAAGTCAAGTCATAATTTGGTAAAATTAACCACTTTAGCCACAGAGTTTTGATTTTTCATGACAGTTAATAGCGGATTGTGTATTAAATACAAACTGGCATTGAAAATATCATCAATCTCCCTTCTGCATGTTCTAGGTGATGGTCTTTTCCATCTTCCCCCCGCCCTGGTCATCATCCTTCTGGGTTTCGCTATTTTGTGATAATAGTTGGCTATGCTTAATTTTGACTTTCCGTAAACGTAATAACTTAATAGAATCTGGTAGGCTTTCTCATCAATACGCATAACAGCATCAACCACTTGAGAAATGAGCAATCCTTCATCATCGTTACACATTGGCCTCGAAGGTATCACTTCCCCTTTCGCCTTTTGCATGAATCGCCAGATGATATTGAATTGCCATTTATCAAGTTCTCCTGAGCATACCCACGCCCCCCACAACTCAAGCCAACCATTTACCCAGTCATACTGTGCTTTTGTTAATTCCAGCGACTTAACCGCCCTCATCTGTCCTCCGGCAATAAAATATGAATAGAGGCATGGTTTCAATGCCCTGCGTTGAATAGTAATGGTGGTTTCTTGATTATTTGATTTCCCAAATGGTGATAATTAATTTTCCGCCCTTAACGATTTCCTTTCGCTCAACGTGCAACACATCTATCTGAGAATCATCAACTATCAAACTGCCATGACAAAGTGCATCAATCGGTGCTTTCATCAGGTTATAGCTAGGCGACTTAATTTTGATTACAAGGTGTGTTATGAGTTATACAATTGATTTTCGACGTAAAGTAATATCTGTAAGGAAAGCCGAAGGTTTAACAATTCGAGAAACTGCGAAACAATTCCGTATTGGAAAAGCGTCTTTAGTACGTTGGCTTAAACGACCAGAGCCAAAAAATTCAACGCCACGTAAGAGGAAGCTCGATAAAAATGCTTTAGCAAAAGATGTGGAACAGTATCCAGATGCTTACCAAAAGGAACGGGCAGAGCGATTCGGTGTTTGTAAAAAGACTATTTGGCAATCCCTTAAAAAGCTGGGATTAACCTATAAAAAAAAACTCTATTCCATCCAAAAACCAACGAAAGCGACAGGCTGGCACATCAGCAAAAAAGACAACAGTATGAAAAAAAAGATAAATCTGTTGTTTTTATTGATGAAAGTGGTTTTTCACATGACACTCCACGAACTCACGGCTATTCCCCAAAAGGTCACCGTTGTTTTGGCCTGAAAAACTGGGGTGCTAAGGGAAGAACAAATGTTATTGGCGCTTTATTGGGAACAACCCTTTTTGCTATCGGATTATTTGATTGCAATATTAATCGTGATGTTTTTTATGTTTGGATCACAAAAATATTGCTCCCAGAACTTCCTGAAAATTCTGTTATTTTTATGGACAACGCTAGCTTTCACAAAGGTAAGAATATTGAACAGGCAATTATAAACGCAGGACACCAGATAGAATATTTGCCTGTGTATTCACCAGATTTAAATCCTATAGAACATAAATGGTCTCAAGCTAAACGTAAAAAGATGGAAACAGGATGCACTATCGATGACCTGTTTTTAATACATATGCTGTAATCAAAATTAAGTCGCCTAGCTATATCTAAATCTCGCTTACGACGGTCAGGTGGATATACTCCTATCTCAACCCCCAAACGTTGAGGTAATCGTTTACAGAGCTTTTGACGCATTATTTCAGCGACTACCGACTGACGATATAATTTGCCTTTTGTGGTGATGAAGTGTTTGTGTTTGGCGTGATACCAGTAGTGATTGACAGAAGGTGGGAAAGGAACGGTGATGTTATAAGTTTTCATTCATAGCTTAATCTCTCTCATCTCCACCCCTTTAGCGGTATAACCGGTTAACTGTTTACCTGCTATTCGTTGACGCTTTTTCGTCAAAAAGTGGATGTGGTCTTCATAAACATAACGGTATTCACCATCGACAAGGATATGTTTAAAGGCTTTCGTTGGTTGCTTTGCATACTGCACAAATTCATAATAATCATTATTTTTCAATCTATTAGTTGTGCGCACCTCTGAATGATAATCATAAGATTTTTTATCCTGACCTGTTAGTCCAATATCGCTATCTGCCTCATGAACGGAAATCCCCGAATTAAGCCACACTAACCCATTGCCATCGTGTCTTAGTCCCAAATCCGTTAATGTGCAAATACCGTTGTTAATGGCTAACCAGTTGCCCGAAGTAACCGCTTTTCGGAGGTTAAAGATATTGTGGTTCTCACTTTGGGTACGAGGGTATCCCTCACGACTATTTGCTATGCGTTGAATTTTCATGATTTTGCCTATTTGATTTTTATTTGGTGGGTTTTAAGGGATTGATTATCGTTTAACTTTTCTACAACAAAACTGCTCTAGTCTTATTTTTATTTCATCCTTTCTAGGTCTGTTAAATTGATTTTCGTCACGTATCGATAACATTTTCAGGCAATCCTGTTCTGATAGTGCTTTGTCGCTAAAGCGATACCAATGCACAGGCTCGCCACCACACTTAATAATGGTTGCTTCAATTTGGCATTTCATTGGGGGTGTCCTGATACGAATAATCTAACAGTAAACTAAGCGGCTTTTTTGCGTGAACGGTAGCTTTCCCAAGTGAACGTGAGTGTACAACCCCCTCCGTCATTCATCCTGTCCATAACTCGCTCGCCAACAAAGGTTGCTAATTCTTCCTTGAGCAAATTACTAATTAATATCGTTGGTTTTAAATTTTCATAACGACAGTTAATAATTTCAAATAAAATCATTTTTTCCACATCACTACCGAATTGGACACCCACCTCGTCGATAATAAGCAGGTCTGGTGAAGCGTACATTTCAATTACATCTGACTCACGTTCTTCTGAATCCTTCGTCCATGTTGCCTTAAAGTTTCGGGCAATTTTAATAGCTGATGTCAGCCTGACCGAAGCCATGAAGTTTTCAATAATCGATTTCCCTATTCCAATTGCCAAATGGTTTTTTCCTGTCCCTGGCTTACCACACATAACCAATCCTCCGCCTTGTTTCAACCTTTCAGGCCATTTTGCAGCATAGGACTTACAAACAGCTAAACACTGTCTGGCGTAACTATTGATGGGTTCATAGTTATCCAGTGAAGCCATATCAAACCGTTTCGGAACATTGAAAAATTTTAGTAAATTAAGCTTTTCTTGATGAACTCGCTTGAGCTCAACCGCTTGATACTCCTGCTCTAGCGCTATTATTTTTTCTCTCAGGCATTCAGGACATTCACCTTGTGTTTCCATCCCTCTCAGACTCAACAATTTTCGCTTGTAAGTTTGATATTCTCCGTGTTTTTCACAAGTGACAGTTATCTCCTGCACGACAGTATTTTCTATCACTTTCGGTTTTTGAAGTGTATCTTCCAACCGAATTTTCAATGATTCGATTTTTGTTCGATAACCCATGTTACACCTCCGCCCATGATGGAATTTCGGTTTGACCATAATCAAAATGCGAAAAATTAGTCACCATACCTGAAACCTTTCGAACAGGATTTCTTACAGCCTGTTTATTCTGGTAATTCAGTTTCTGACTCGTGGTGATAAACCATTTCTTCGGTTTGTCGTGTTGATATTCAATATCCAGCCTCAGTAATTCACTGGGCAGATCGAGATTGGGGTAAAGTTTTTGCCAATCAGCGAAGTCTTTGTGATTCAGGCGTATCACCTTTCCCTCAAACGCATATTTTTCTGACATCGAATGAACATCAGCAGATATTTCTTCCCCTTCATCCTCACAAGCCATTTTTTCGGCTTGGGTGTTATAGGGAATCAGGTTAAGGGAATCAGGAATCAGGTTAAGGGAATCAGCAGGATTAAAACTGTGCTTGTATGGTGCTTGCACTGTACTTGTACGGTACTCTTCTTTTTTATCTTTTTTTTCAGTAGTTTGAAATAATCCATCATGTTCCTGAACAACAGTCGGCGACAAATTGTTTGGCTGTTCATCCTGTTTAGAAGTCAATGTCGATTGATTATAACCAACATGAGAAGTGTTTAAATTTTGTTCGTTCGTTTGTTGGGTTTTAGGTTTTAAGTGCTTGTCAGATTCTTGCACTGTATTAGTATGGTGCTTTTCTGATGCCGCTTTATTATCAATAAATTGAGTAATCTGTTCAGGGATTTCACTGGGTGACTCTTTACAATGAGGATTTTGATGTTTTTTCCAATTATTAATTTGGATGTAGTCATTCCCATCAACTGAATACCGAGTGATAAAATTTTTACTGTGTAACTGGGACAATAACTTTTCACAATCCGCTTCATCATAAGGTAATACCATTGCTTTTATTTTACGGGGCTTATCTTCAAGACGACCTTCTCTATCCGCAATCGTCCATAATCCCGCGAACAAAAGTCTTGCTAATGGTTCGCACTCAGCTAAATCATCATTGCTGAAAAAACCAGGTTTGATATTTCTTGCTCTTGCCATATAGCTAGGCGACTTAATTTTGATTACAGCATATGTATTAAAAACAGGTCATCGATAGTGCATCCTGTTTCCATCTTTTTACGTTTAGCTTGAGACCATTTATGTTCTATAGGATTTAAATCTGGTGAATACACAGGCAAATATTCTATCTGGTGTCCTGCGTTTATAATTGCCTGTTCAATATTCTTACCTTTGTGAAAGCTAGCGTTGTCCATAAAAATAACAGAATTTTCAGGAAGTTCTGGGAGCAATATTTTTGTGATCCAAACATAAAAAACATCACGGTTAATATTGCAATCAAATAATCCGATAGCAAAAAGGGTTGTTCCCAATAAAGCGCCAATAACATTTGTTCTTCCCTTAGCACCCCAGTTTTTCAGGCCAAAACAACGGTGACCTTTTGGGGAATAGCCGTGAGTTCGTGGAGTGTCATGTGAAAAACCACTTTCATCAATAAAAACAACAGATTTATCTTTTTTTTCATACTGTTGTCTTTTTTGCTGATGTGCCAGCCTGTCGCTTTCGTTGGTTTTTGGATGGAATAGAGTTTTTTTTATAGGTTAATCCCAGCTTTTTAAGGGATTGCCAAATAGTCTTTTTACAAACACCGAATCGCTCTGCCCGTTCCTTTTGGTAAGCATTTGGATACTGTTCCACATCTTTTGCTAAAGCATTTTTATCGAGCTTCCTCTTACGTGGCGTTGAATTTTTTGGCTCTGGTCGTTTAAGCCAACGTACTAAAGACGCTTTTCCAATACGGAATTGTTTCGCAGTTTCTCGAATTGTTAAACCTTCGGCTTTCCTTACAGATATTACTTTACGTCGAAAATCAATTGTATAACTCATAACACACCTTGTAATCAAAATTAAGTCGCCTAGCTATATAACGGTGGATTAACGCCAAACGAATCAGAGCGACTGTTCCGTGAACAGTCAGGTAGGGTGGCCAATTTTAGTTGACCACTACACAGGTGGCTTTTCGTAAGAAAATCTATAGGGCTTTAGATGAATTACAAGCTGATTTAGACAAATGGTTAGCGGAATATAAACCAACGCATTCATCAGGGAAAAATGTGTTGCGGTCGAACTCCTATGGCAACTTGATACGAGAGAAAACAACTTTGGAGAGAAAAAGATTTAAATCAAATTTAACCTGACAGGTACTGTATAAATAACCGGTAACTGTCAGATCAAGTTTGAGCTACTATAAGCTGAAACAATTAGATAAAGAGCGGCAATTTATCCGTTCAGTATACGGTTTAGGTTATCGTTGGGAATTAGTTTAATTAAATTTTGCTAATCCGCTCGCCGGTTGATTTGGATTTCATCACATAAGGCGTTAGAATTAGCTACTTAAAACTTATCCGATTAAGAAATAAGTACTGACTTGTTATCAGATTGAGAAATTATATGTTTACGCCAGAATTACTTTCTCCCGCAGGTTCCCTGAAGAACATGCGTTATGCTTTTGCCTATAGTGCGGACGCTGTTTATGCCGGACAACCGCGCTACAGCCTACGTGTTCGTAACAACGAATTCAATCATGAAAATTTAGCTAAAGGCATTAAAGAAGCCCATAAAATGGGAAAACGTTTTTATGTAGTGGTTAATATTGCACCACATAATGCTAAATTAAAAACCTTTATTCGTGATCTTACTCCGGTCATCGAAATGCAACCTGATGCTTTAATTATGTCCGATCCTGGCCTAATTATGCTAGTGAGAGAAACATTTCCAGCAATGGAGATCCATCTTTCTGTCCAGGCAAACGCTGTTAACTGGGCAACAGTAAAATTTTGGCAACAAATGGGATTAAGCCGAATTATTTTGTCTCGTGAGCTCTCTATTGAAGAAATTGCCGAAATTCGTCAACAGGTACCTGATATTGAATTAGAAATTTTTGTTCACGGTGCACTTTGTATGGCCTATTCTGGGCGTTGCTTACTATCCGGTTATATTAATAAGCGCGATCCCAATCAAGGCACCTGTACCAACGCTTGCCGTTGGGAATATAAAGTACAAGAAGGAAAAGAAGACGCAATCGGTAATATTGTTCATCATCAACCGATTAAGATAAAAAATATTCAGCCGACATTAGGTAGTGGACAGTCTACCGACAAAGTTTTTTTAATTGAAGAAAGCAAACGTCCCGGTGAATATATGACCGCTTTTGAAGATGAGCATGGCACCTATATTATGAATTCGAAAGATCTACGGGCAATCGAACATGTTGAACGCTTAACTCAAATTGGCGTTCATTCTTTAAAAATTGAAGGTCGCACCAAATCCTTCTACTATTGTGCTCGAACTGCCCAGGTTTATCGTCGGGCGATTGACGATGCCGTTGCGGGTAAACCTTTCGATCCCTCATTGCTAACTACACTAGAAGGCTTAGCTCACCGAGGTTATACCGAAGGTTTTTTACGTCGACATAACCATGATGCGTACCAAACCTATGAATATGGTTATTCTGTTTCGGATCGCCAACAATTTGTTGGTGAATTCACCGGCCAACGCAAAGATGGGCTGGCAGAAGTGGACGTGAAAAATAAATTCAGTCTGGGTGATAACTTAGAGTTAATGACACCAGCAGGTAATATTCAATTTACCTTAACTGACTTATTTGATAAAAAAAACCTACCTATTCAAGTTGCACCAGGCAATGGCTATAAAGTTTATCTCCCGATCCCTGAGGATGTTGATCTGCAGTTTGCGCTATTAATTCGCAATTTGGCTGGCACAACGACCAGAAACTCCCATAACAAACAACAGATTCAAACGATAAAGTAAGTTCAAAAACTAAAGTAAACAGTAATATGTTTGCTTTAGTTATGAGCAATTTTAGTAACCTTAAGTAGGGATAATAACAATACATAATTTAAGGAAAAATTCCATTTTTATGTATTAGATCACAGCAATATAATATTCATTATCATAAGATAGTTAGCGAAAAATGTAGAACTAAAAATTAATAGTAAGACTAGGAACCCACCTTCTTTGCTAACTCAATCTCCCTTAAGTTAGCTTTTTTTTTGTGGCCAATAAAATTCCACTCTTTTTATCAGCAACTATTGTTAATAAATAACAATAAATAGTTAATAAAATAGTATCCATCATTTTAATAACCTACGCTAAAACTAACATTAAACTGAAGCGATCTAGCTTGTTTTTCACACTATAATGGATAACAATCAATCACAACGTCAATAAACGGGAGTAAATTATGACCGATATCGAGACATTGCTAGGCGCGGAAGCTGACAATCTATTACAGCATCGCTGCCAAACCATCGCCCAAGAAAAATTATACCTACCCGGCACTGATTTTATTGATCGCGTTATGATAGATAATAACCGTCCAAACCCAGTTTTACGCTCGATGCAAACCCTATTTGATCACGGCAGACTCGCAGGTAGTGGCTACCTTTCAATTCTCCCTGTAGATCAAGGTGTAGAACATTCGGCGGCTGCCTCATTCGCGGCTAATCCACTTTATTTCGATCCTAAAAATATTGTCGAACTGGCTATTGAAGCCGGCTGTAACTGTGTCGCCTCCACCTACGGCGTTTTAGCCGCAGTTTCACGTCGTTATGCACACAAAATACCCTTTTTAGTAAAACTGAATCACAATGAAACACTTAGCTATCCAACTCAATATGATCAAACGCTTTATGCCAGTGTTGAGCAAGCTTTTGAAATGGGAGCGGTTGCGGTTGGAGCTACCATTTATTATGGTTCATTGGAGTCCCGACGTCAGATTGAAGAAATTTCCGCTGCCTTTGAACGTGCTCACGAACTGGGTATGGTGACAGTACTATGGGCATATTTACGCAATTCAGCTTTTCAGAAAGGAAAAAATGATTATCATACTAGTGCCGATCTTACTGGCCAAGCAAACCATTTGGCGGCAACGATTGGTGCTGACATTATTAAACAAAAAATGGCTGAAAATAATGGTGGCTACAAGGCTGTTGGTTTTGGCTATACCGATGAGCGGGTATATAGCCATTTAACAACCGATCATCCGATTGATTTAGTTAGATATCAATTAGCAAATTGCTATATGGGTCGTGCTGGATTAATTAATTCAGGCGGTGCTGCTGGTTCAAACGACCTAAAAGAATCAGTTCGTACCGCAGTGATCAATAAACGTGCTGGTGGTATGGGATTAATTCTCGGTAGAAAAGCGTTTAAAAAATCGATGAAAGAAGGTATAGCTCTTATTAATGCCGTGCAAGATGTTTATTTAAATAAAAAAATAACCATTGCTTAATTTTTATTGTTTACCCAAATATAATAACGTGATTAATAATATAACGTTGGCGGTGATAAACATTTATTTTTATCACCGTTTATAATTTTTATCTTATTAAATAATATAAAATCATCTACACCATATATTGAAATTCTCACTATCAGTTAATTTCGATATACAACAAAAAAAGCTAAATAGAGTAGATTCTTATAAAATTAATAACAATAATGTTAGAATTAGATAAATAATAATATAGCCCAGTTAATTAACAGTTTATCAATTAGATCTGGATAGCCAATAACAAATATTATTTAGTTAACACATAAAACTAACATTTTATTATCATAATATTACTTAAAGATGATAATTTATTTTGTAAATTAGGTTATTCTATAAGGAGGTAAAAACAATGTTAAAATATCCATATGGCTTTGATAGCTTTACCAATTTTTTAGCTAAATGTGGTTTAGGTGAAATAGAATTAATCTCAAAAGGATATTGCTTTTGTTATCTACTACCGCAGGGAGTAAGCATCTATTTATATAAGAACGGTACCATACTAATACAAGGTAATCTTGCAATCAAACATGCTATTGAAATGACAATCAAAGAATTGCTACAAAAAACAAGTTAATACATTTAGTTAATGAAGGAAATTTGAAATTACACATAGATCATGGCTTATTATTAATAGTGGTATTCAATATAGTGATATTAGTAATAATATTCATGAGCAGAATTATTCTTATTTTCTTTAATGCAACGATAAAGTAAATCAACTAGTTAAAATAATAAAATTTATTTTCATATTTCAATTTTTTATTAATTATATAAACGTACAATTTCTTATATCAATTAAATTGATACAGCCTAATAGTAATGCTACTTAGATCCAGCTGATAAATAAAATAGATCCTTTCATCTACACGAGTTTCGCACCAATAAAAAACGCTCTATTTTTAAGTTTAATTCAGCATAATATATAAATAGACAAAATCTTATAAATTAAAAGCAACTTATTGTAATTTAAACAAATTTATACGTTTAGTAACTTGCAAATTAACCTTGCTTTTAAGCCATTTCTGGAATTTTATATTCCTGTGCGAAACTCGTGATCTAGTCAAATAAGTTTTAGCAATATTTCACTCTTTTTATGCAATAAAAAATATAGCACGAGTTTCGCACCAATAAAAAACGCTCTATTTTTAAGTTTAATTCAGCATAATATATAAATAGACAAAATCTTATAAATCAAAAGCAACTTATTGTAATTTAAACAAATTTATACGTTTTAGTAATTTGCAAATTAACTATTGCTTTTAAGCCATTTCTGGAATTTTATATGCCTGTGCGAAACTCGTGTATAGCATAGCTAATAATAAATTATTGCCCACCTAATTCCATTTTAGTTCTGTGATGATACAACAGAACCAAATGGGTTGCAGTTAACTAGTAATAACGTTTTGTTATAATAGCCTGTTAATATTTTGATCATTTTTATATACAAATGGTACGGGCCTATATTTCCATGAAAGAAATTCTTTTGAATTACTCAATAAACTGTATGGATTTTGTTTATCAAGATGGTCGCCTATGGCGACGACTTGTCATTGCTTGTTAGTACTGGTATAACCCGATACCTATTGTCTCAATCTTTTGGTCCCTTTTATGTCACCGCGTTTTAGTCATGTTTTTCAATTTGGTCAACGCTGACTCAATTGGCTTAATCGCCAACCCCCCGATAGTGTCCGCACTGTTGTGATGGAAACCATGGTAAAGATTATGGCTTGCGGCACTTCGCTTATGGGGTGGTCAATTTGGCGCTGTCCTGACCCTCAATGTAATTCTGAGAAACGGGTTAAATTTACCTGCAAAAGTCGAAGCTGCCCACATTGTGGCGTCAAAGCTTGTCTACAAAGGATTAACAATACGCTAGCTTGGTTACCCTAAGCACATCACTTTTACCATGCCTTGTGAATATTGGCCTATTATTCGCGCCAACCGTTGGCTTCTCGGTGAAATGAATCGATTAGCCGCTGATGTGATATTAACCATCTGCCGTGACCTCAATATCACCCCGGGCGTTTTCACTGCCATCCATACCTGGGGACGAGACCAAAAATGGCATCCGCATATTCATTTTTCAACCACCGCCGGCGGGGTGACTAAAAAGAATACCTGACGGGATATCAGCTTTTATCGCGAAAACATTATGACAATGTGGCGATAACGGCATTATTGAGAAAACATTATTACACGCTCACCATTCCCGATGAGCTTAAAGCTGAAGGAAGAAGTAAAGCATCATGGAATCAATTACTTAACACTCACGACAAGCGTGGGTGGAATATTAATTTTTCTGATATTTTTTCCAATATTACCCATGTCACCCTTTATCTCGGATTTTATCTAAAGAAACCCCCTGTCTCGCTCAGTCGCTTAAAACATTATTCCGGCGAAGATAACATCACGTTATGCTATAAGAGCCACCGCACAAAAAAACAGGAAGACTTGGTCATGACATCCGATGAATTTATTACCCTGTTTGCGTCTCATGTGCCAGAAAAATGGTTTCACATGATCCGCTATTACGGCTTTTAAAGTCCATCAGCACGGATGCGAAAAATGTTAACGGAGGTTGTTTATCCTTTAGCCCAGCAAGATAAAAAACCCGCTAAAAAAGTCACCTGGCGAAACATGTATCAACACGTCTTTAAAGTCGATCCACTTGCTTGTCTCTTATGTGGGAAAAAATTACTTTTCGCAGGAATGAATTTTGGATTGAATCGTAAAGAACTTATGGCACGTCACCATGATCTGGCTTGTTTGCGGTGGCGATAAAAATTCACGACAGGGTAGATCTATCCTTTTGTCCAAAATTGATTGATAATTAATCGTTTTTTAACCATCTATTCCGTTCCTTATCTCAACCTTCAACATAATTTTGACAAAATTTAGAAGAAAATAAAGAGGATTTCATCATGACGCAGGTTAATGACTAACCATTTCGGGTATTAATTTCTTATACATCAAGCATAATTGATAATGCTTATCCCGAACTCAGGTTATTTTTAAGTTTAATTCAGCATAATATATAAATAGACAAAATCTTATAAATTAAAAGCAACTTATTGTAATTTAAACAAATTTATACGTTTTAGTAACTTGCAAATTAACCATTGCTTTTAAGCCATTTCTGGAATTTTATATGCCTGTGCGAAACTCGTGTCCTCTTTTTTAGCAAGAGCGAGCATTTCGGAAAAGTGCGTGTTTTTTGTTTTTCCATCAGAATCTTTATCTTAAATACGATAATCAATAGGAATTGAGTCAACAGTTGTTAGATTATGCCAAAGTAAATTAACTAAACCTATGCCAGCAATAACATCATGTTCATTACCTGAATATTGATAATGGACCATCTCTATTTTTTTACTACGTGTTTTGGCAATCAATCTATCATCGGCAATTAGTACGCAAGGGCTTTTTTTGTCTATAGAAGGTTGAACTAATCGCCATAAGTCTTTAGGTCGAAAACATCTACTTTTTAGCCATCGGCTAACACTGTCATGAGATAAAGGCGATGGGCTTACTTCTGATAACGCCAAACCAGAGTATCTTATAGCTAGGCGACTTAATTTTGATTACAAGGTGTGTTATGAGTTATACAATTGATTTTCGACGTAAAGTAATATCTGTAAGGAAAGCCGAAGGTTTAACAATTCGAGAAACTGCGAAACAATTCCGTATTGGAAAAGCGTCTTTAGTACGTTGGCTTAAACGACCAGAGCCAAAAAATTTAACGCCACGTAAGAGGAAGCTCGATAAAAATGCTTTAGCAAAAGATGTGGAACAGTATCCAGATGCTTACCAAAAGGAACGGGCAGAGCGATTCGGTGTTTGTAAAAAGACTATTTGGCAATCCCTTA
Organism: Candidatus Arsenophonus triatominarum; assembly: GCF_001640365.1. GTDB lineage: Bacteria > Pseudomonadota > Gammaproteobacteria > Enterobacterales > Enterobacteriaceae > Arsenophonus > Arsenophonus triatominarum. The sequence goes on from NZ_LWMI01000016.1 coordinate 284,534, forward strand.
AAAAGCTGGGATTAACCTATAAAAAAAACTCTATTCCATCCAAAAACCAACGAAAGCGACAGGCTGGCACATCAGCAAAAAAGACAACAGTATGAAAAAAAAAGATAAATCTGTTGTTTTTATTGATGAAAGTGGTTTTTCACATGACACTCCACGAACTCACGGCTATTCCCCAAAAGGTCACCGTTGTTTTGGTCTGAAAAACTAGGGTGCTAAGGGAAGAACAAATGTTATTGGCGCTTTATTGGGAACAACCCTTTTTGCTATCGGATTATTTGATTGCAATATTAACCGTGATGTTTTTTATGTTTGGATCACAAAAATATTGCTCCCAGAACTTCCTGAAAATTCTGTTATTTTTATGGACAACGCTAGCTTTCACAAAGGTAAGAATATTGAACAGGCAATTATAAACGCAGGACACCAGATAGAATATTTGCCTGTGTACTCACCAGATTTAAATCCTATAGAACATAAATGGTCTCAAGCTAAACGTAAAAAGATGGAAACAGGATGCACTATCGATGACCTGTTTTTAATACATATGCTGTAATCAAAATTAAGTCGCCTAGCTATACACTGCTTACTTGTAAGAATGTTTTATAGATATTTTTAATGCATGGATAACCGGACAAAATATGAACACCCTAATTTTTTCTTGTTTTTAAATTTATACTTCTTTTTTGGAGATTGCGAAACTCGTGAACTTATTAGATACACGAGTTTCGCACAGGCATATAAAATTCCAGAAATGGCTTAAAAGCAATGGTTAATTTGCAAGTTACTAAAACGTATAAATTTGTTTAAATTACAATAAGTTGTTTTTAATTTATAAGATTTTGTCTATTTATATATTATGCTGAATTAAACTTAAAAATAGAGCGTTTTTTTATTGGTGCGAAACTCGTGAGATATTTTTATTTCCACTAATTAGCCATAAATAAAAAATAGGCACCCAAATTGGATGCCTATTTTATCAACTAACAGCTAACCTAAAATGTTAACCAACTCTTCACTGACTTCAGTAACCTTACGGGTACCATCCAATTTAAAGTACCTAGTATGACCAGCAGCAGCTTCTTGACGATAATAAGCAATTAAAGGCTTAGTTAACTGATGATATTCCACTAATCGCTTGCGAACCGTTTCTTCTTGATCATCTTTGCGAATGCTTAATTCTTCACCGGTAACATCATCTCTGTTTGCTATTTTCGGTGGGTTAAATTTAATATGATAAACACGCCCCGAAGGCATATGGACTCGACGACTAACAATGCGTTCAACAATAATGTCATCTGGTACATCAAATTCCAACACATAATCTACCGCAATACCCGCATTTTTCATTGCGTCTGCTTGTGGGATAGTGCGAGGAAATCCATCTAGTAAGAAGCCGTTTCGGCAATCATCCTGTGCTATACGCTGTTTAACTAAAGCAATAACTAATTCATCAGTAACAAGTTTACCGTTATCCATTAATTCTTTCGCTTGTAGACCCAACTCTGAACGCGCCTTTACGGCAGCACGTAGCATATCACCGGTAGAAATTTGTGGAATACCATACTTTTCCATGATGAATTGTGCCTGAGTCCCCTTACCTGCGCCTGGCGCGCCGAGCAAAATAATACGCATTGCGTAAACCCCTTGCTATTTCATTTTTATAATTTGAAAGAAAAGTTACCTTATCATTAGGCATACCTATAACTCAAGAAAACAGATAACCATTGAATAATCAAATTATTTTCGTTAAAAAAACAAACCACGTCTTAAAATAACTAAAACGTGGTTTTATGTAGTAGCTCAGACTTAATCTGACAGTTACCGGTTATTTATACAGTACCTGTCAGGTTAAATTTGATTTAAATCTTTCTCTCTCCAAAGTTGTTTTCCATCGTGTAAAGTTGCCATAGGAGTTCGACCGCAACACATTTTTCCTTGATGAGTGCGTTGGTTATTATATTCCGCTAACCATTTATCTAAATCAGCTTGTAATTCATTTAAAGCCCTATAGATTTTCTTACGAAAAGCCACCTGATAGAACTCTTGTAATACAGTTTTATGAAAGCGTTCACAAATCCCATTAGTTTGAGGTGAACGAGCTTTAGTTTTTGTATGATCAATATCATTGATAGCGAGATAAAGTTGATAATCGTGATGTTCAACTTTACCACAATACTCACTGCCTCTGTCCGTCAGTATACGTAACACCGGTAACCCATGCTGGGAATAAAAAGGGAGAACCTTGTCATTTAATAAATCTGCCGCCGTTATCGCGCTTTTTGTTGTGTAAAGCTTACAATGAACGACTTTACTGTAAGTATCAATGTAAGTTTGTTGATAAACACGACCAACGCCTTTTAAATGACCGACATAAAAAGTATCTTGTGAACCCAGATAACCTGGATGCGCTGTTTCAATCTCACCACAGGCTTCATCATCTTGCGCTTTCTTTTCTAGAGCACTGATTTGTGATTCTGACAGGATAATTCCTTCTGTTGCGATTTTATCTTCAAGCGCTTTTAGGCGTTTTGTAAAATTTTCGAGATTATGGCGCAGCCAAATAGAGCGAACGCCACTCCCCGAAACAAAAATGCCTTTTTTTCTTAGTTCATTACTACTGCGGTGTTGACCGTGTGCAGGATATTCAATCGCATACTCGACTACAGCGCTTTCAATCTGTTCATCTACTCTATTTTTTACGTTAGGCACCCGTCGATTTTGATTAATTAAAGCGTCTATCCCACCATCGTTAACAAGTTCCTGGTAGCGATAAAACGTATCTCGGGATACCCCCATAATCTTACAGGCTTTTGAGACGTTATTAAGCTCTTCAGCGAGGTTAAGTAACCCGACTTTATGTTTGATGATAGGATTATTTGTTTGATACATAGAATTACCTTTTATTTAATTATCTAATGATGTTAATTAAAACCGGTAACGCTCTTTTTTAAATCAGAATTGTCGGATTAAGTTAAGACTAATACAATTTATTAAATAAATTTTAGCCCAAAAGTAACTTATTCATACGGCGAATAAATAGATTGGGATCTTCTAGGCTACCTTGTTCAACAAACAACGCCTGATCTAATAATATCTCTATCCACTCAGAAAATAAGCCATCATCAGTTAGCTCTGTCGCTTTTTTAACTAATGGATGTTCAGGATTAAGTTCAAAATTATATTTTATTTCCGGCGCTGATTGACCCACCGCAGCAAAAAGTTTTGCCATCTGAGTACTCATATCATTCGCATCGGTCGTCACGATTGCCGGCGTGTCTGTTAAACGGTGTGTTAACTTCACTTCCTTCACCCGCTCGCCTAATAATTTTTTTACCCGCTCAACGAAAGGCTCCAGTTTTTTATCGGTCTCTTCTTGCTCTTTCTTATCTTCATCAGCCAATTTTTCTAATGACTCATCTGTCTTACTAACAGATTGAAAGGATTTGCCTTCAAACTCTGGCAAATAGTTCATCATCCACTCATCAATCCGCTCAGACAATAATAAAACCTCAATCCCTTTTTTACGGAATAGTTCTAAATGCGGGCTATTTTTCGCAGCGGCATAACTATCTGCAGTAATGTAATAGATCTTTTCCTGCCCTTCAATCATACGACTAACATAATCTTCTAAAGAAACATTCTGTAAATTACTCTCATTATGCGTTGATGCAAAGCGTAATAATTTAGTAATCGCTTCTTTATTAGTTGTATCTTCCGCTGGCCCCTCTTTCAACACTAGTCCAAATTCTTGCCAGAATTGTTGATACTGTTCAGGTTCACTTTTAGCTAATTTTTCCAACATTTGCAATGCGCGTTTGGTTAATGCACTGCGCAAACTACGAGTGATATCACTATCTTGTAAAATTTCGCGCGAAACATTTAATGGTAAGTCATTGGAGTCAACTAACCCACGTACAAAACGTAAGTAATTTGGCATAAATTGCTCTGCTTCATCCATAATAAAAACACGATGAACATAAAGCTTTAAACCATGTTTATTATCACGATTCCATAAATCAAAAGGCGCTTTAGTCGGTATATAAAGTAGGCTGGTATATTCTTGTTTACCCTCTACCCGATTATGACTCCATATTAAAGGATCTGCATAATCATGGGAAACATGCTTATAAAACTCTTTATATTCTTCAGCCGTAATATCGTTTTTGTTACGTGTCCATAGCGCCTGGGCTTTATTAATTTTTTCCCAAATAACAGTATCATTTTCTTCGTTCTTGGCTTCAATTTCCACTGGCAGGGCAATATGATCTGAATATTTGCTGATCACTGAACGTAAACGCCAGTCATCTAAGAATTCCGTTTGGTCTTCACGTAAATGCAAGGTAATTTCAGTCCCACGCTCTGCTTTTTCAATATCAGCAACGGTATATTCACCCTCACCCTGAGATTGCCAGAAAACCCCTTTATCGGCGGCCACGCCCGCTGCCCGAGTACGCACTGTCACTTTATCTGCAACAATAAAAGCTGAATAGAAACCAACACCAAACTGACCGATTAATGGGCTATCTTTCGCTTGTTCGTTGCCTAAAGACTGTAAAAAAGCCTTGGTACCAGATTTAGCAATAGTCCCTAAATTATCAATAACCTCTTCGCGCGTCATGCCAATGCCGTTATCACTAATCGTTAAGGTTTTTTTGTCTTTATCAATAGCAATTCTAACTCTTAAATCACCGTCATTTTCATAAAGATCAGATTGTGATAGTGCTTTAAAACGTAATTTATCCGCTGCATCAGATGCGTTTGAAATCAGCTCGCGTAGAAAGATTTCTTTATTGGAATAAAGAGAATGGATCATCAATTGCAATAACTGTTTTACTTCTGATTGAAATCCAAGAGTTTCTTGTCCTTTCATACTCATTAAATAGCCTCAATTTTAGAATAATTTTATTAGGTTGAATGGTTATGAAACTCAGATGGGGATATAACTTGAAAATTTCAAGTTCACCGTCGTGAAAAGCGTGCTTGATAGCCGATATGATTAACTTTTTCACAAAAAAATAAGCAGAGTCTTTAACCTCTGCATATGTTTATTTTATATTACGCTTATACTATCAATAATTAATTTTCTGACGGCCAATAATTGAATGTGATAACGTGGTTCCGTCAACCATTTCAAGCTCACCGCCAACAGGAATACCATGAGCAATACGACTGGCCATCACCCCATATTGAGCACATATGCCAGCAATATAATTAGAGGTTGCTTCCCCTTCAATTGTTGGATTGGTCGCCAGGATCACTTCTGATAGCGTCTCAGTCGCGAGTTTATCGGCTAAGCTTTCAAGACCGATATCCTTAGGTCCAATACCATCTAATGGCGACAAATGCCCCATTAAAACAAAATAACGCCCGGCAAACTGTCCTGTTTGTTCAATTGCATAAATATCAGCAGGGCTTTCAACTACACAAATTTGGCCAGTTTGTTGACGCCTCGGATTAGTACAAATAGAACAGTGATCTTTTTCAGTAAATGTTCGACAACCCTGACAATGGCCAATTTCCGACATTGCACATGTCAATGCCTGAGCCAATTGCATGCCACCACTACGATCACGTTGCAGAAGATGGAAAGCCATACGTTGCGCCGATTTTGGTCCTACACCAGGTAAAGAGCGTAGCGCTTCCATTAAAGATTCAAGAAGGGGGCTCGTTTGCATCAAAATGGCATCTTAAAGCCTGGAGGTAATTGCATGCCATTGGATACATTGGCCATTTTTTCTTTTTGGGCTTCTTCTATACGACGCGCAGCATCATTAAATGCAGCAGCAATAAGATCTTCTAACATATCTTTGTCATCTGCCATTAAACTAGGATCAATTTCAATCCGACGACAATTATGCGCGCCATTAATGGTTATTTTAACAAGACCTGCACCCGATTCGCCGGTAATCTCCATGTTAGCAATCTCTTCTTGTACTTTCTGCATCTTTTCTTGCATTTGCTGAGCCTGTTTCATCAGGTTACCCAGCCCACCTTTACCAAACATAATATTCTCTCTTTCTGATCTGTTACAAAAATAGATTTTAACATTGCAACATTATACTTAAAGGTATGCATTCGGCTATACCGGCCGAATACTTTCTTCATCTAACTGCGCGTCAAACAGCGTGCGCAAAGTCTGAATCGTTTTATCCACTATAATAGATTGACGAGCCTGTGCTAGCTTCTCTTCATAAATTACCTGCCGCCATTCCAAAGGTGTCTTGACGGCTGAATTATCATCTTCAATGATAACCAGTTTTATCGGCTTACCATATAACTCACTCAAGGCTTTTGTTAATGTTTTATGCGCCGGTTTAGTATTCAAATGCCGTTGCGTTGAGCGTAAATGTAAACAAATTTCCGTTTCACTTAACGCTTCTTTATAAGCATTTAACGCAACTTGTTCTATCAATTTTGGCATTTTTAACTGACAAATTTCTGCCGACCAGTGGTCACGTTCTCGAGCTTCAAGCGCAATTTTATTGGCAAGTTCCGGCGTCCTTTCATATTCCAATGCTTGTTTAATATTGCCAGGCGTGGTTACTCGCTCTACTTTTTGTTCAGAAACATTTTGCGGGCGCCATTGATAAGATTTACCCTTTTGATTTTTTTCATTTTTATTAGCTGGTTTGGGCTGATTTAAAACAGAGAGCTGATGCTGTGCCGAAACGGTAGCTAACCTTTCTAGCGCCGACATCGCTAGTGGCGTTTTTGTCTTTGGTGATGCTGTTTCAGACTTTTTTAACGGCGTTTTTTCTTGTGCTTTATTTAGCGATGCTTTTGCTTGCAATAATTGCAATGTAGGCATACTAATTAATTTTTCATCCGATGAGCTTGTTGCTTTATTGGTGATTTTTTTTTTATCTTTTAAGTTAGCAGAAATATCGACATGATTATCAATATCATTGGCTATAGTAGTTGTTTCAGAGAGACTTGGTGATGACACCAATGGAATTTCAATATCATTAACACACTTAGGATGAAATGCTAATGCACGTAACAATGTCATCTCAACTCCCATTCGCCTTTCTGGCGCATAGGGAAGCTCTTTACGTCCGACTAACAAGGTTTGATAATAGAGCTGTAAATCCGTTGGCGTAATCAAGCGCGCAAGTAAACGTAGACGCTCGTCTATAGGTGATGCAGTATTTTGCATCTTCACAGGTAAAAGCTGGACCATCGCAATACGATGAATTAATGATAACATTTCAATCAATACGCTTTCCCAGTCACCGCCTCGCAAAGCAATATCTTCTACTAAAGCCATGATTTTTGGACCATCAGCATGCACAATCGCTTCAATGATCGCTAGCGGCTGTTCATCATCTAATATGCCTAGCATTTGGCTAACTGAATCTGCCGATACTTGCCCTTGCCCCATAGCAATAGCTTGATCGGTTAAACTTAATGCATCACGTAAACTACCTTCGGCAGCTCTAGCGATTAATTGGCGGGCATGTTTATCACTAGATATTTGCTCAGCCGCTAAAATGCGTTCAAGTTGACTGCTTATTTGGTCAATATCAAGTGATCTTAAATGAAATTGAAGGCAACGTGATAAAACCGTTATCGGTAATTTCTGTGGATCTGTCGTTGCTAATAGAAATTTTACATGTTCTGGTGGTTCTTCCAGCGTCTTGAGTAAAGCATTAAAGCTATGACGAGATAGCATATGAACTTCGTCGATTAAGTACACTTTAAATCGACCGCGTGCCGGTGCATACTGGACATTATCTAGTAGCTCGCGGGTATCCTCAACTTTAGTGCGCGAAGCGGCATCAATTTCAATCAAATCAACAAATCGCCCATCCGCTATCTCTAGGCAGTTAGCACATTTACCACAAGGGTTTTGGCTTATCCCTACCTCACAGTTAAGCCCTTTCGCAAACAGCCGCGCAATGGTCGTTTTTCCAACTCCACGTGTACCAGAAAATAAGTAGGCATGATGGAGCCGCTGCTGTTGCAAACCATTTGCCAGCGCGGTCAAAACATGTTGTTGCCCAACAACATCGGTAAATGTTTGTGGGCGCCATTTACGGGCAAGTACCTGGTAGCTCATGATTCTTATTAGACGTTAAATATATAGAGATTCGCCAACATATCGCTGTTCGCTAGTCAGCACATTTTACTAGAAAATTTTGCGCATTAACTCCCTGGGAATTCAGCCAAATTAAAACAATTGACCCCTTGCTTTTTTAAACGTTCGATACCACCGTCAGGCAAACAGATAATAAATGCCGCTTCATTAACTTTACCACCAAGCTGCCGGATCAAGCGTACTGTCGCTTCAATCGTTCCACCTGTAGCAAGTAAATCATCAACAACTAAAACATTGTCTTTGGCTGAAATACTATCTTTATGGATCTCTAGTTCATCGGTACCATATTCTAGCTCATAATTTTGTCGTAATGTGGCGCGCGGTAATTTTCCTTCTTTACGTACTGGTACAAATCCTACACCTAAACGCAAAGCAAGCGGCACCCAAATAAAAATCCTCTCGCTTCAGTGCCAATAATTTTAGTAATACCTTTATTTTTATAATGCTAAACGAGTAGATCAATTGTGGCCTGATAAGCGTCCGGATTATCCAATAAGGTTGTAATATCACGAAACAATACGCCTGGTATCGGATAATCAGGAATTGTTTCAATACTATCTTTTATAAATTATATTTTTTTCATTAACCATCATAATTATCATCATAGATAAAATAATCAAACGTTACAATCTATGAAAACTACTATAAAAATGCAATAACTAGCTTACCAATATGCGCGTTTTTACTGTAAGAAGTCAAATCTCAATCACATATTTTATTATTATGGCTTAATATATGAAAACACAAAAGTTGCTAAACGCTCTTGAAGAGCAAATTGAAGCATTGGCAGAAAAAATAAAACCAATTGCACACTCTTCTTTTATAACATTGCGTTTTGATCAAAAATTATTTCATCGAAAAAGCCATCAATTAAGCGAATGTTTATTTGAAATTAAGCAACATTTTAATCAATTAAAACATGCGGTTATTACGTCACGTTCAGAACAGGTTACTTTTTTGACAGAAAAAATTATTGCTCAAATTGGTGCTATAACGCGAGAATCTGCAACCCAAACTTTAAGAGAACAAGAAAGCCAACATAGCCAAAAAGAAAAAACCATAGATCTTTACGAACGTTTAGTTCAACACCAAGATTATGAACGTCGCCTAATCGCAATGATAAATGATCGAGAGCAACAATTATATAAACAGCAGTCATACGTTGCTTGCCAGAAGCTGCAACAAGAAATAGCTGCATTAACTGGAAGATTAGTGAGATGCCGTCAGGCTCTTTCAAGCATAGAAAGGGCAATTGAACGCTATGAAAATCAAAGTATCGAATAAAAAATAATATAGGTGATATTTAATGAATTTAGAGAATGCTCCAATAGAAATCCAAGTTGCCATTGATTTAATTTATATTCTAGAAATTAATCAAATAGAACCCACTACAGCACTCAAAGCGCTTGATATTGTAAAAAAAGATTATGAGAATAAGTGTATTAGTCTTAACTTAATCTGACAATTCTGATTTAAAAAAGAGCGTTACCGGTTTTAATTAACACCAATTAGATAATTAAATAAAAGGTAATTCTATGTATCAAACAAATAATCCTATCATCGAACATAAAGTCGGGTTACTTAACCTTGCTGAAAAGCTTCATATAGCTAGGCGACTTAATTTTGATTACAGCATATGTATTAAAAACAGGTCATCGATAGTGCATCCTGTTTCCATCTTTTTACGTTTAGCTTGAGACCATTTATGTTCTATAGGATTTAAATCTGGTGAATACACAGGCAAATATTCTATCTGGTGTCCTGCGTTTATAATTGCCTGTTCAATATTCTTACCTTTGTGAAAGCTAGCGTTGTCCATAAAAATAACAGAATTTTCAGGAAGTTCTGGGAGCAATATTTTTGTGATCCAAACATAAAAAACATCACGATTAATATTGCAATCAAATAATCCGATAGCAAAAAGGGTTGTTCCCAATAAAGCGCCAATAACATTTGTTCTTCCCTTAGCACCCCAGTTTTTCAGGCCAAAACAACGGTGACCTTTTGGGGAATAGCCGTGAGTTCGTGGAGTGTCATGTGAAAAACCACTTTCATCAATAAAAACAACAGATTTATCTTTTTTTTCATACTGTTGTCTTTTTTGCTGATGTGCCAGCCTGTCGCTTTCGTTGGTTTTTGGATGGAATAGAGTTTTTTTTATAGGTTAATCCCAGCTTTTTAAGGGATTGCCAAATAGTCTTTTTACAAACACCGAATCGCTCTGCCCGTTCCTTTTGGTAAGCATCTGGATACTGTTCCACATCTTTTGCTAAAGCATTTTTATCGAGCTTCCTCTTACGTGGCGTTGAATTTTTTGGCTCTGGTCGTTTAAGCCAACGTACTAAAGACGCTTTTCCAATACGGAATTGTTTCGCAGTTTCTCGAATTGTTAAACCTTCGGCTTTCCTTACAGATATTACTTTACGTCGAAAATCAATTGTATAACTCATAACACACCTTGTAATCAAAATTAAGTCGCCTAGCTATATTTATCGGCTTCACTGAAACAGCAACTGAAAACAATGGGAATTAACCTTATAACGAATATCAAGCACGAGTTTCGCACCAATAAAAAAACGCTCTATTTTTAAGTTTAATTCAGCATAATATATAAATAGACAAAATCTTATAAATTAAAAGCAACTTATTGTAATTTAAACAAATTTATACGTTTTAGTAACTTGCAAATTAACCATTGCTTTTAAGTCATTTCTGGAATTTTATATGCCTGTGCGAAACTCGTGTCAAGAAGAAAATGAAGCCTGTCGAACAGACTTGTTTTGACAAAGTCATCTTGCGTCATCGTTCTGTCATTGAAACGGTATTTGATGAGTTTCTTTGTCAGATAGAGCATACGCGGCACCGCTCTCCTGCTAACTTTGTAGTGAATTTATTAGCAGGGCGGGTTGCATATTGTTTAATTCCATCTAAACCAAAGATACCTGTGGCAGGAACATATCTTCAAGCATAATTGATCCGAACTCAGGTTATGATACCATTAAATACCGCACTTCGTGCTCATAATCTTGAACTGGATATCGAGATAGCCAATGCAAAAGTGGGTCCATGGTTAGAACGAGTCACACATCAGCGGATTCATGGAACAACCTTAGAAAAGCCAGCAAACAGATTAGCTAAGGAAGTTAAGTATCTTCTTCCCTTACCAGCAAGGGTTTGCCAATCTATCTCGCAGACTAATACGCTTAATGTCCGTATCGTACCGCCCCTTGAATCTGTCAATTTGCAACACTCAATCAGCGTATATGAAGCATTGCTGGGAGGTGAACATATTATTGCATGAACAAATTGAACACCTGTGTGAGTCATTGAAATTAAATTCTGTTCCGACTCATTGGTCATCACTTGCCGAACAGTGCATCGCCCAAGACAAAAGCTACGGAGAGTTTTTACTGTCCCTATTAAAAGGTGAACAACAACAACGAGATGAACGAACTCGCAATCTCTTTAGTCGGATGGCGGGATTCCCAACGCTTTAAAGCTTCTAAATATTCATCAGAATAAGTATTTTTGTGTTGCCATGGCGGCCATTGTAATTTACCTTTTAAAACAAAATATTGAATGTAATGCTCACACACTTAATATTTTTAGATATAAAAACAGTATGTGTTGCTATTTTGTGTTACAGAATTAGGTTTTTCAATGTAATGTATACTGTATGAAATTACAAGTTATAGATAAAAGTAACTAATATTTATCATACTTAAATTATTGATATTTATTTAAATTAATTATAAGGTATTGATATGTCTTTATTAATTACTCATCGATGTATCAACTGTGATATGTGTGAACCAGAATGCCCAAATGAAGCGATTTCAATGGGAGAAGAATTTTACCAAATCAATCCCAATCTTTGCACTGAATGCATTGGACACTATGATAAGCCAACTTGCCAATCCGTTTGTCCGATCAACAATACCATTTTAAAAGATCCTAATAATCCTGAAACAGAAGAACAATTATGGGATAAATTTGTCTTATTACATCATGCCGATAAAATTTAACTTTCCATAATCACAGTGGCACAAGCATAATTTTGTTCATCAGATAATGATACATGGATATGTTGCACACCTAAAGAATCAGCCAATATTTTTGCTTGTCCTAATAAATTAAGCCCTGGCTTACCTAATTGATCATTAAAAACTTCAAATTGATTAAGCGCTAAACCGTTTCGGATCCCCGTGCCTAAAGCTTTTGTTGCTGCTTCTTTGACCGCAAAACGCTTAGCCAAAAAACGGACTGGCTGAGAATGATGTTGATATTGTCGCCACTCTTGCGCGGACAATATACGCTTTGCCAGACGTTCCTCTAAACGCTTGATAATTTGCTCAATACGTACAATTTCAACCAGATCAGTACCTAATCCAATAATCGCCATTAACAACGCGCCTCACGAAGAATTTTCTTCATATCACTCACGGCTGTCGCCATGCCACTAAAAAGTGCTCGCCCAATAATCGCATGGCCAATATTAAGTTCATATATATTAGGCAATTGAGCAATACGTTGAACATTATGATAAGTTAACCCATGACCCGCATTGACCTTAAGTTTTTTTGCAGTGGCATAACTTATCGCCTGCTTGATACGTTTAAACTCTTCTTGCTGTTTTAACTCGCTCTTAGCATCAGCATAGGCACCGGTATGAATTTCAATAAAGGGCGCACCAATTTCCACTGCTGCATCAATTTGTTGTTCTTTAGCATCAATGAACAAAGAAACCGTGATACCTGCTTCGGTTAATCGTTTGACCGCCGTTGCGACTAATGCTCGTTGCCCAACAACGTCAAGCCCACCTTCTGTCGTAACTTCTTCACGTCGCTCTGGTACCAAGCAGCAAAATTGAGGTTTGATCTGACATGCAAAATTGACCATTTCATCCGTTATTGCCATCTCCAAATTCATCCGGGTTTGTAACGTCTGGCGAAGTAGCTTAACGTCACGATCAGTAATATGACGGCGATCTTCACGCAAATGAACAGTGATCCCATCTGCATCAGCTTGTTCAGCAAGAAATGCTGCATGTAGCGGATCGGGATATTGTGTTCCCCGTGCATTACGCACCGTGGCAACATGATCAATATTAACGCCTAATAATAACTCTGCCATATTTAACTCCAGTTATCCATTTCATAGTTTGAATTTCGTTTATCCATGCAATCATAATATATTCAAATAGGTTTTAATAACCACACTTCAACGCGTTTTAAGCAATATAACCTGGTAAAAAAGCTCGCGGCTTTTTAATGGACTTCCCCCCAGATAAGGCTTTAGCCCAATACGCGTAAAACGCTTGGCTGCTCTTAATGTATCGACATCAGGAAACTGACGAGCGGCAAATGCCTTAAGTTGCTTGCCAGTAAAACTTAAGTGATCAATAACCAAACTGGCAATAAAGCCTTTCTCTTCTCGATAACGGTAAGTCATACTATCTGTCACTGGTTCACCACTACCGGAACAGTGTAAAAAATCAACACCATAACCTAAATGAGATAGCAATGATAATTCAAAACGGCGCAATGCATGTTCCGGCGTATATTCACTACCAGCCAATACCTGCAAACAGGTAAGATATTCAAAAAATAGGGTTTGATAAGGGATATTTTGGGCTAAAACTCGCGCAAGCAATTCATTAACATATAGACCGCTATACAGTACGGTACCGGTAAATGGTAGCGCTAGAGAAATCGGTTCTGCGCCACGCAACGTTTTCATTTCTCCCTTGCCTCCCCAACGGATCAGCAATGGCGTAAAGGGTTGTAAACAGCCTTTTAAATTAGATCGACGGCTACGAGCACCTTTGGCTAATAGTCGAATACGGCCCTCATTTTCGGTGAAAAAATCTAACAATAAACTCGTTTCACTATAAGGGCGAGTATGAAGTACAAATGCACGTTGCCAACCGTCCACGGAAACCCGCCTTAATGAAGATCGTCCATATAACCTAAACTACGCAGTGCACGTTCATCATCGGCCCATCCGGCTTTAACTTTCACCCAAAGTTCAAGATGAACCTTAGTAGCAAAAAGTTTTTCCATATCCATCCGAGCTTCAATGCCAATTTTCTTAATTTTGCTACCTTTATTGCCAATAACCATTTTTTTCTGACCATCTCTTTCAACCAAAATCAGGCCATGAATGTTATAGCCACCGCGTTCATTTACCACAAATTGTTCAATTTCAACTGTGACCGAATAGGGGAGTTCATCGCCGAGAAAACGCATTAACTTCTCACGAATAATTTCACCAGCCATAAAACGTTGTGAGCGATCGGTGATATAGTCCGCTGGAAAATGATGTGCTGCTTCTGGCATATGTTGGCGGACAATTTTAGTAATAATATCGATACCGATACCTTTTTCTGCACTAATTGGCACAATATCCAGAAAATTCATTTGCTTGCTAAGAAATTCAATATGGGGCAGCAAACGGGTTTTATCCACCACATTATCAATTTTATTGATCACTAATAATACAGGGCAAGGCAAATGACGCAGTTTATTTATTACCATCTCATCATCGCTTGTCCAATGTGTGCCTTCAACAACAAAAATAATTAGTTCCACATCACCAATTGAGCTACTTGCTGCCCGATTCATTAAACGATTTATTGCGCACTTTTCTTCTACATGCAATCCTGGAGTATCGACATAAATTGTTTGATAATTACCTTCTGTCTCAATGCCCATGATGCGATGACGGGTTGTCTGTGGTTTATGTGAAGTAATAGAAATCTTTTGCCCGAGTAATTGGTTCAATAATGTTGATTTACCCACATTTGGGCGCCCTACAATGGCTACAAATCCACAATAGGTTTTCTGTTTGCTCATTCAAGCTCCAATATTTTTAATGCCTGTTCAGCTGCGGCTTGTTCAGCCTTACGACGACTTGAACCCACTCCTTCAACCGGTTCATTTATACCACTAACCTGACAATGAATAGTAAATTCCTGATCGTGCGCTTCACCGCGAACTTGAACTACCAAATAACTTGGTAAAGGTAAATGGCGTCCCTGTAAATACTCTTGTAAACGTGTTTTAGGATCTTTTTGTTTATCGCCGGGGCTAATTTCTATTAATCGAGTGTCATACCAAGCTAAAACAATTTGTTCAGTCGTTTGAATATCACTATCTAAAAAAATACTGCCAATTAACGCTTCGATAGTATCTGCTAATATTGATTCTCGACGAAAACCACCGCTTTTTAATTCACCTGGCCCTAAACGCAAATATTCTCCCAAATCAAACTCTCGTGCAAGCTCAGCCAGTGTATTACCCCTGACCAATGTTGCTCGCATACGACTCATATCGCCTTCATCAACTTTAGGAAAACGATGATAAAGATCATTGGCAATCACAAAACTAAGAATTGAATCGCCTAAAAACTCCAATCTCTCATTGTGACTACTACTGGCACTACGATGAGTTACCGCTTGCTTTAATAATTCAATTTGTTTAAAAGTATAGCCAAGCTTACGCTGTAGCTGTTTAATTTCTTGCCGCTCTGACCACTCAATTAAAGAAGAATTCATGTGCTACCAATTATTTCATTATTAAATTACAAAAAGCATACGCAACAGATCTGCAAAATAAATTTTTACAAAACTGTTGCGTTGGCAGGTTTCCTGATATCGTTCAAGAAACCATCATTTTTGATTATCGTGCTATATTCTATATCGATTAGGATATAAATCAATTTAGCATTAATGATTAGTTTATCTCATTATTTTATTAGTTGATTGCACCAATACGACTCAAACGCACTCCAGTTGGCCATTCACCCTCGTGCTTATCAAGGCTAAACCAGATAATAACTGCACGCCCAACTAAATTTTCTTCTGGTACAAAACCCCACATACGACTATCTGCACTATTATCCCGATTATCTCCCATCATAAAATAGTGCTTAGGAGGAACAATCCATTCATTGTCTGGTAAACCGGGCTGTTGATAACGTGACCGGGTATATACTTGTGGGATCACTAAGATTTCATGGCTAGTACCATCTAATTTTTCGATTCTTTCCGCTTGGCGTAATGCGTTACTTGGTACTGGTTCGCCCAATGGAATTTGATAACTTCCTTTCTGACTTTCGACCATAGAGTCAATATTAAAAAATAAAGCCCATTCACCCTCTTTTAATGAAGAATAGATAATTGGTAACGCTCGAACACAGTTTGAAATTGAACAATTCGGATATATACGTAACTCTTTTTGTTCAGGATCATAAACAATTTTATCACCAGGTAGACCAATAACACGTTTAACAAAATCTACACTAGGATCCTTAGGATATTTAAATACCGCAATATCACCATGTTTAGGTTTTCCTGTTTCCAATAATGTCGTTTGGGTAACAGGATCTTTTAATCCATAAGCAAACTTTTCTACTAGTATAAAATCACCGACCAATAAGGTAGGCATCATTGAACCTGACGGGATTTGAAATGGCTCATAAATAAACGAACGTATCACTAATACAATCGCTAATATCGGAAAAATAGATGAACAAGTATCAACCCATGATGATTTATGAATATTTTCAGCTAAATGCGTCTGCTCTACGCTTCCCTCAGTAACTTTTTGCTGCTGCGCCATTTTTTTCTTACGAGCAGGTGCTAATTTAAAACGATCAATACCCCAGATAATCCCTGTAATCAAGGTCGCCAGCGTCAAGATCAAAGAAAAAGTGTTAGCCATTATGACTCCTTACAACGGTTAGTTATCTTTACCTACGTGAAGAATAGCAAGGAACGCTTCCTGTGGTAGTTCAACATTACCAACCTGCTTCATTCGTTTCTTACCTTCTTTCTGTTTCTGTAGTAATTTTTTCTTACGGCTAACATCACCACCATAACATTTAGCTAATACATTTTTACGTAATTGTTTCACCGTTGAACGCGCTATAATATGGGTACCAATTGCAGCCTGGATTGCAATATCAAACTGTTGGCGCGGAATCAGATCTTTCATTTTATCTACCAGCTCACGACCACTATATGGTGCATTTGCACGATGAGTAATCAATGCTAAGGCATCCACTCTTTCGCCATTAATTAACACATCTACACGCACCATATCAGCCGCCTGGAAGCGGGCAAAGCCATAATCCAATGAAGCATATCCTCGTGAAGTAGATTTCAATCGATCAAAGAAATCTAACACCACCTCAGCCATAGGAATTTCATAGGTTAATGCGACCTGATTACCATGGTAAACCATATTAGTCTGAACACCGCGTTTTTCTACACAGAGCGTAATAACATTACCAAGATATTCCTTAGGCATTAGCATGTTACATCCTGCAATTGGTTCGCGTAATTCATTTATATTATTAAGTGCTGGTAATTTAGAGGGACTATCAACATAGATGACATCACCATTTGTTAACTCAACTTCATAAATAACTGTAGGCGCAGTTGTAATAAGATCCAAATCATATTCACGTTCCAAACGCTCCTGGATAATCTCCATATGAAGTAGACCAAGGAAACCACACCGAAATCCAAAACCTAATGCAGTTGAACTCTCTGGTTCATAAAATAGCGAAGCATCATTCAAGCTTAATTTAGCTAAAGCGTCACGAAATGCTTCATAATCATCAGAGCTAACGGGGAATAAACCGGCATAAACCTGCGGTTTTACTTTTTTAAAACCAGGCAACGCCTGTATTGCAGAATGACGAGCACCAGTTAATGTATCGCCAACCGGCGCGCCGTGAATATCTTTTATGGCACAGACCAACCAACCGACTTCACCACAATTTAGTTGTTGACGATCAATTCGTTTGGGTGTGAAAATTCCTAAGCGATCAACATTATAAAGTTGGCCAGAGCTCATCACTTTAATTTTATCGCCTTTACAAAGCGTACCATTTTTAATCCGTACCAGCGAAACAACACCTAAATAATTATCAAACCACGAATCAATAATTAATGCCTGCAAAGGCGCTGTCGGATCACCTTCTGGTGGTGGGATCTCTTTAACCAGCCGTTCAATTACGTCTTGTACCCCTAATCCAGTTTTTGCCGAACATCGAACAGCATCATGAGCATCGATGCCAACAATATCTTCAATTTCTTCAGCTACCCGATCAGGCTCTGCCGCAGGTAAATCGATTTTATTAAGTACAGGAACAACTTCTAAATCCATTTCAATAGCGGTATAACAATTAGCAAGGGTTTGCGCTTCCACACCTTGCCCTGCATCAACAACCAGTAATGCACCTTCACAAGCAGCTAATGAACGGGATACTTCATAAGAGAAGTCAACATGGCCAGGTGTATCAATAAAATTAAGCTGATAAGTTTCACCATCACTGGCTTTATAATTCAGGGTAACACTCTGCGCTTTTATTGTGATCCCTCGTTCCCGCTCCAAATCCATAGAATCTAATACCTGGGCTGCCATTTCACGATCAGAAAGGCCACCACAGATCTGGATAATACGATCCGACAGAGTTGATTTACCATGATCAATGTGAGCGATGATGGAAAAATTTCTTATATGTTTGATTTTCAAGGTTATATCTTCTTCTAAATGGCCTTATAAAATCAGTTTTAGCGATAGCTTAGCCCTACAAAGCTAAAACTAATAAAAGCTGTTATAACAATCTTGGGAATGCATTTTACATATAAGCGACAAACAACTCCACGAGTTTCGCACCAATAAAAAAACGCTCTATTTTTAAGTTTAATTCAGCATAATATATAAATAGACAAAATCTTATAAATTAAAAGCAACTTATTGTAATTTAAACAAATTTATACGTTTTAGTAACTTGCAAATTAACCATTGCTTTTAAGCCATTTCTGGAATTTTATATGCCTGTGCGAAACTCATGTGATAATGAAAAAGTCGTTTTTATAAATAAGGCGGTTATAGGCATAGATTAGTGACGATATGTAATTACTAATGATAGACATTTAGGCTTACTATGTCATTCATACTTGCTGTTTTAATTCATCAGGCGGTAAACCTATTTGTAAAATGATCGGTTGATATAGCGTCTCTTTTTCCCAATAGTGCGCAATTTTTTTTGCCAGAAAAAAGCCAACACTGCCACCAATAACTGCACCTAAAAAAATAATAAATTGATTAAAAAAAAGAAATTGCATAACCCCACTGCCGATAAAAAGGCCAAGTAATGGGGTAAGGTAAACAAGCATTGCTGAACGTAATAAACTGGCTTCAGGGATCCCGACTTCAATTTTCTGACCAACTATCAGAGGCTGACTGATCTCAAGTTCTAATTGATACTCAGTTTTCGGTCCTATTTTATTGAGAATATAAGATCCGCAAGTTGAGCGAGCAGCACAACTGCCACAACCGGAATTAGAACCATATCGTAAAACAGCTCGACCATTATGCCAATACACAACCGTTGCCCACTCTTTAACCATTACTTGCCTCTTTAAAACTAACATTAGCTGCAATCTGGCTAGCAGTTAACAATGGTAACTGGCCAATAACCGTCACTTCGTATTGTCCCTTTATTACCGTATAAATAGTTAAACCACCTTTACGAAATGGTTTTTCACTAAGTTGACGCTCACCTGCTTTAGTAACATTAATAGAAAAACTAAATAACCCATCACTAAATAACATGGCTTCTAAAGATTCATTAGCAGCAATCTCTTTACAACTACGAGAAATTTCTTCAAATCCCAACGGCAGTTGGTTTATTTGCCAGTTAAATCGCTTAGTGATCGATTTGGGAATAAGTAATAAGGGAGGCATATTCAACGATGCGATCACATGCATTGATTTCAGCAACGCTTGACTATTAAAAGCCACAGAGACAACTCTAAATTGCTCTAATATTTCATTCTTACTATCTAAAAGATCAATGCACAATGGTAACTTGCTTTTTTCATCAATTAATAAGATATAGCTAAAACGTGAATTATCTTTCGGTATAACACGAATAACCTGACAGCTTATATCACCAATATGCGTTCTGCCTAGCTTAATGAAATTGTAATAGGATTGCAGTTTAGTAAAATTAGCAAAAACTACCGACGGCAAATAATCAACGATATAAGCGCCCTCTAAGCTAAAAGAATCAAATCCTGGCTCAAAGTAGCTAATTTGATTACCTTTCTGAATAATTTCACGACGAGAATTATCCATCTGCATCATTTGAGCAATTGGTTTATTGTCAATAATGACATGACGATATCTGATCGGCGTTATACCTTGTGGATTGACAATAATAAATGATAATTCGTAAGGTAAAGACTTTACTGCATTACCCATATCAGTTAATAAAGTTTCAGCCGATAATTCTTTCGCATAGGAATGTAAAGGCAACAATAAACCGCCCAGCAAAAAAAAGAGGGCGGATAACCAATGCTTCATTACTACTATTCTGCTCCTGAGTAAGATTTTTCTGCTACTGGTGAAGATGATGTTACACTTTGATTCAGCGTTAAACGACGCTCAAGCTCATATTGTTGTAACATCAGACCAAGTCGGCGATTACGTTGTTCTAGCTGCTCGGTTTGTGGATGAGCAACCAATTGATCATTAAATACATTTAAACTCACAGGCGACGCAGCACTCATGATAGGTACCGTATTAAATATGGGTGAGTCAGATTTGACATCAGCTTCTATGCTAGACGTATTATAATTCTGAACACCAGCAATAACAGCTACGGCAACGCTCGCTGCGACACCAACTTGCGTCATCTGGTTAGCCCAAGGGCGAAGCTTACGCCAAAAAGGCATTAAACACCAGCTAGCAGGCGCAGGTTGTGACTCCGGTATTGCATTAAGCGCAATTTGGATAGGCTCACTTGCCAGCGCCTGCTCTACTTTGTCGTTAATATCAAGATGGATAACTTCGTTGATATCGCCTCTCAAACTGTCGCGGATAAGATGGTAGCTCTCCCATCGTTTCTGTAACGAAACATCTTGTAAAATGGTATGGATCAATTCTGAATCAAAGATCTCTCCATCCATTAAAGCGGAAAGTCTCTCTCTATGCATGCCAAAGTACCCTTCAGTAAAATGTGAACCACATTTAATTTCGTATTAGCGGTTGCAGTTTATTATCAATAGCTTCTCTTGCTCGAAAAATGCGCGAACGAACTGTACCAACAGGACAATCCATAATAAGCGCTATCTCCTCATAACTTAGTCCATCTAACTCCCTAAGCGTAATTGCCAAACGTAAATCTTCAGGAAGTGATTCTATAGTCCGGAAGACTACTTTTCTCAATTCTTCTGACAACATTAAATTCTCAGGGTTCGAAATTTCTTTTAATGCATTAGAAGCCTCAAAATTCTCTGCATTAACTACATCCAAATCACTCGATGGCGGTCGACGTCCTTGGGATATAAGATAATTTTTTGCTGTATTTACTGAGATCCGGTAAAGCCAAGTATAAAATGCGCTTTCACCACGAAATGAACTGATAGCGCGATAAGCTTTAATAAATGCCTCTTGAGCTACATCCGGTACATCTCCCTGCGGCACATAACGAGAAACAAGGCTCACAACTTTATTCTGGTATCTAATAACCAGTAAATTAAAAGCTTTTTTATCCCCTTTTTGTACCCGTTCAACCAGCACCTGGTCTGTTAACTGCTCGCTCATTCGAGGTCATTTCTCCCGAAAATAAGCCTCATTTTTTCCTTATTTGAACCCGCCATGTTTTCTCTCATTTGTAAGCAAGCATTTTTTTGAGTGACAAAAACTAGCAAAGTTCCAGTCAATTTAAATTATTTATATTTAATCTAAGCTAAACCATAAGAAAAGTTCTTTCAAGGTCATCGTATTTACTCTAAATAAAAGAATAGGCTAACATGGTAATTTACTCTATTCCAAAACCTTAGTAATAAAATATTATGCCATCAACACAATATTATACGGATATTTTAATCATTGGTAGTGGCATCGCCGGTCTATCGTTAGCACTTCGATTAGCGCCACAATACCAAATAACGATACTCATAAAAACATTTCAACTGAAGGTGCATCTTAACTATGCTCAATGTGGAATTGCAGCGGTTTTTGATCAAACCGATAGTATAGAAGCCCACGTTAATGATACTTTAATTGCCGGTGCAGGGCTGTGTGATAAAAAAACCGTTGAATTTGTCGCCTGTAATGCCCGCCATTCTGTCCAATGGCTTATTAATCAAGGTGTTTTATTTGATAAAGAGCTAAATTGGGCCGGTAAAGAACAATATCATCTTGCAAAAGAAGGTGGCCATAGCCATCGCCGTATTCTTCATCATGCCGATGCAACAGGCAAACAAGTAGAAACAACCTTGGTTGAAAAAGCCATCAAGCATCCGAATATCACTATTAAGGAGCAGTATAACGCCATCGATTTGATCCGCTCAGATAAAGATCCAGCAACAATTATCGGTGCTTACATTTGGGATCTCAATCAACAACAAATCGTTATTTGCCATGCAAAAGTGACAGTCTTAGCAACCGAAGGAGCCGCAAAAGTATATCAATATACTACCAATCCTGATATTTCATCAGGCGATGGAATTGCAATGGCCTGGCGAACAGGTTGCCGTGTAGCCAATCTTGAATTTAATCAATTTCATCCGACTTGCCTTTATCATCCACAAAAGCACGCAATTTTCTACTAACTGAAGCGTTACGAGGTGAAGGTGCCTATCTTAAGCGATCTATGCCTGATTTTGATAAAATAGCGGAACTCGCCCCTCGTGATATAGTTGCCCGTGCCATTGATCATGAACACGAGTTTCGCACCAATAAAAAAACGCTCTATTTTTAAGTTTAATTCAGCATAATATATAAATAGAAAAAATCTTATAAATTAAAAGCAACTTATTGTAATTTAAACAAATTTATACGTTTTAGTAACTTGCAAATTAACCATTGCTTTTAAGCCATTTCTGGAATTTTATATGCCTGTGCGAAACTCGTGTATATGCTATTGATGAAGTCAGTTATACAGGGTTACATGGTGCCAACCGACTAGCATCCAATTCATTATTAGAGTGTCTCGTCTATAGATGGTCTGCGGCAAAACAGATAAAACCACGAGTTTCGCACAGGCATATAAAATTCCAGAAATGGCTTAAAAGCAATGGTTAATTTGCAAGTTACTAAAACGTATAAATTTGTTTAAATTACAATAAGTTGCTTTTAATTTATAAGATTTTTTCTATTTATATATTATGCTGAATTAAACTTAAAAATAGAGCGTTTTTTTATTGGTGCGAAACTCGTATCAATGTCATAATTTAACCTGAGTTCAGAATAAGCATTATCAATTATGCTTGAAGATATGTTCCTGCCATCGGTATCTTTGGTTTAGATGGAATTAAACAATATGCAACCCGCCCGGCTAATAAATTCACTACAAAGTTAGCAGGAGAGTAGTGCCGCGTATGCTCTATCTGACAAAGATTTTTTAACTCATCAAATACCGTTTCAATGACAGAACGATGACGCAAGATGGCTTTGTCGAAACAAGTCTGTTCAACAGGCTTCATTTTCTTCTTGATATTCGTTATAAGGTTAATTCCCATTGTTTTCAGTTGCTGTTTCAGTGAAGCCGATAAATACCCTTTATCCGCATACAAACAACCAGAAAGATCTTTTATCAGCTCAGGTAATGGTTTCCGATCATCTGTGTTTCCTGGTGTAAGTCGAAAACTGAGTATTTCCCTCAAAAGATTGATAATTACATGAAGTTTGAAACCAAAGAACCAACCTGTTGAGGTTTTTCCTCGTTCAGCTATCCCATCGAAGACTTTATGCCGGCGGATCCGTAAGTTATCACACAGCTATCGGAGTAGAATCGGCAACCGACAGACCCGTGCACTTTCCCTTAATTGACTCAAACAGTACCGTTAAAGCTAAGGCACTGCGCGGAAATAACTCTACGCAGCGTGAATATGATGGCAAGTTAGGAAATTCCTTCCTGAGATATAAACGGACATAATAGAGATAAAATACCTTGAATTGGCTGAATCGGAGTTGATGAAACAAAACAACCAGTGTCATCATTTCAGCCAATGAAAGCTGAGTAGACCGTCTAGGTAGTGTTCAAAAATCTGTGTCATATCTTAAACTCAAAAAAAGAGGTATGACAATATGAGAAATCAATCATTTAATTTTGATGAAGCGTTGAAGCAATTACAATCAGGTAAAAATTTACTCGGTACGGATGGAATACTCACACCACTCATAAAACAGCTGACCGAAGCTGCCCTGCAGGCAGAAATAGAACACTACCTATCGACAACGTCAATCGATACGCGTATGGCTATACTCGAAAAACGGTTAAATCGACATCAGGTTAATTTGAACTGAAAACGCCCAGAGACAGGTCAGGTGCTTTTGAGCCTCCGCTCATTAAGAAAAATCAGACAAAATTATCAGAGGATATTGATAACAAAATCCTATCGTTATTTGCATTAGGCATGAGTTATCGTGATATTCAAAAACATGTTGCAGAATTATATGGACTGGAAATATCAGATGGAGCTATTACGCATATTACTGATAAATTACTCCCTGAATTAAAAGCCTGGCAACAACACCCTCTGGAGGCGCTCTATCCTTTTGTCTGGCTCGATGCCATTCATTACAAGATAAAACATGATGGTCACTATATCAATAAGGCAATCTACACAGTACTTGGACTAACCACCGATGGGCATAAGGAATTGTTAGGACTCTATATGTCTGAAACAGAAGGAGCACATCATTGGCTGAGCGTTCTGACTGACTTACATAACCGTGGTATACAAGATATTTTAATCGCTTGTATTGACGGATTAAAAGGGTTTCCAGAAGCGATAGCCAGTATTTTCCCGCAGACAGAAGTTCAGCTATGCGTAGTTCATCAAATTCGCAATAGCTTACGTTATATTGCCAGTAAAGACCAAAAAGCCTTTATGGCTAAGCCGGTTTATCGTGCAGATACTAAAGCGGCTGCTGAGCTTGCCCTTGATGAACTGGAAACGAAATGGGGTGAAAAATA
This sequence comes from Candidatus Arsenophonus triatominarum, assembly GCF_001640365.1. GTDB lineage: Bacteria > Pseudomonadota > Gammaproteobacteria > Enterobacterales > Enterobacteriaceae > Arsenophonus > Arsenophonus triatominarum. Next base: position 309,639 of record NZ_LWMI01000016.1, read on the forward strand.
TCCGATAGTGCTAGAATCCTGGCGAAGTAAATGGGAGTTGCTCAGTGCTTATTTTCGATACCCTAAAGCCATTAGAAAACCCATTTATACGACCAATGCAGTAGAGGCGGTTCATCGGCAGTTTAGAACATTAACTAAAACCAAAGGGGCTTTTCCTAATGAAAACAGCTTATTAAAATTACTCTATATTGGCATCAATCAGGTATCCAACAAATGGACTATGCCGATTAGTAACTGGGCGTTAACCATTGCTCAATTGTCCATCTATTTTAAAGGGCGCCTAGATGGTATAATCAAAATATAAAATCCCCTGACACAGAATTATGAACACCCTCACCGTCTACGACGCTTACTACCGTTATTCAGCAAAATTTCATACATTTTTGGCTCGAAGTCTTTACAAAAATCATCCATCAGGCAATAAAGTTCAGTAAGATTTTCCATCATTGTTTAACAATGCTCTACTCTTTAACCAGATTGTTAGAGTATTTTAACGAAATATGCGCATTCAACTATTTGAATAGCAAGACTTTCACTTTATTTCTTATCCCGAACTCAGGTTAAATTAACTAAACCTATGCCAGCAATAACATCATGTTCATTACCTGAATATTGATAATGGACCATCTCTATTTTTTTACTACGTGTTTTGGCAATCAATGTATCATCGGCAATTAGTACGCAAGGGCTTTTTATTGTCTATAGAAGGTTGAACTAATTGCCATAAGTCTTTAGGTCGAAAACATCTACTTTTTAGCCATCGACTAATAGTGTCATGAGACAAAGGCGATAGGCTTGCTTCTGATAACGCCAAACCAGAGTATCTTACACTGCTTATTTGTAAGAATGTTTTATAGATATTTTTAATGCATGGATAACCGGACAAAATACGAACACCCTAATTTTTTCTTGTTTTGAACTTTATACTTCTTTTTTGGAGATTGCGAAACTCGTGAACTAGAGAGGGGAATATAATTAACCCTCTTTTATATATGGCGGACAAAATGCTACCGAATTGCCATTAATTATTAATAATTATTTATATCATCACTCAAACATTCAACAAAACATTTTAATAGATGAACAATTTGGGCGTTCTGTTTATAATCCATTAAAATAGTTGCTGAATAGAGACTTGCATTTTTTGTCACGCTATAGACAATAAAAAGAGGTTTAACTTAGAAAATAACGGTTTGAAATGATCAACAAAGAGCGGTTGTTACGAGATAATCGTTTATGTAAAGCAATCATTGGATTATCAGTCGAAGAATTGAAAAATTTAGCCGCTGAATTTTCAGCTTGTTATTTGATTTATCGGAAAAAGAATCGAAAAGATCACGAGCGGCAGATGGGTGCAGGGCAGAAAGGATTTATCCCAACCCCATTAGATAAACTGCTTTTTATTTTATTGTATTTAAAATGTTATCCGACCTATGATTTGCAAGGACTTCTTTTTGGTTTAGATAGAACACGGGTATGTCGCTGGGTAAAAATATTATTGCCGGTTTTAGAGATGACCTTGGGGCGAGAATGTGTTTTGCCCGCTCGTCAAATTCGCTCTGCTGAGGAATTTTTTCGCGCCTTTCCTGGAGTTAAAGACGTCTTTATTGATGGGACAGAGCGACCTGTCCAAAAGCCTAAGAATCTGCGTCGGCGAAAAAAAATGTATTCGGGAAAGAAAAAACAGACCACTCGAAAAGGGCTTATTATGACTGACGAAACGAGGAAAATTGGATTTATCCCCATGATCAAAAATGGGCGCCGTCACGATAAACGCTTACTCGATAAAGTCGATATAATTCGCCATATTCCCCCTGAGGTAACCATCTGGGCCGATACCGGTTTTCAAGGTATAGATAAACAGCATCCTAATACACAAATCCCAAAAAAAGGAACTCGAAAAAGACCTTTATCGCCTGAACAAAAACAAGAAAATAAAATAATCTCGGGCATCCGTATTACGGTTGAACACGCCATCGCGGGTATCAAGCGCCTCGGTTGTATGACCCAAATTTTACGGAATCGTAGACCCTTTATTGATGATACCTTTTTACTCCTTAGTGCCGGTCTTTGGAATTTCCATCTCAGAACAGCCTAAAATTTACTTCAATCACCGAAATACCCTTATTTCACTATTAAGCAACATGCTTATTGCCTAACCAGAGGTATACAATGACTGCAACCACATTTTCTGAACTTGAGTTAGACCAAAGTCTTCTCAATGCACTGGATGATAAAGGCTATGACCGCCCGACAGTCATTCAGCTTGCAACTATCCCTGCCGCTATGGAAGGACGCGATATTTTAGGTTCATCGCCCACAGGAACAGGAAAAACTGCCGCTTACTTACTGCCAGTGATCCAACATTTACTTGATTTTCCACGTAAACGATCTGGACCACCGCGTATTCTCATACTAGCGCCAACCCGTGAGCTGGCAATGCAAGTAGCTGAACAAGCAAAAGAATTAGCCAAATACACCCATCTTGATATCGCAACCATTACTGGCGGGGTATCTTATATTAACCACGCTGAAATTTTTAGTGAAAACCAAGATATTGTGGTCGCAACCACAGGACGCTTACTACAGTATATCAAAGAAGAAAATTTTGATTGTCGGGCGATCGAAACATTAATTTTAGATGAAGCCGATCGAATGCTTGATATGGGATTTGCCAACGACATTGAAACCATTGCCGGAGAAACACGCTGGCGCAAACAAACTATGCTATTTTCAGCAACACTAGCCGGTGACGTCATTCACGATTTTGCTAATCGATTACTGAATAATCCTTATGAAATTGATGCTGATCCTTCAAGGCGTGAACGAAAAAAGATCCAACAATACTATTATCGCGCTGATAACCTCGAACATAAAACTGTGCTACTTTGCCATCTTTTAAAACAACCCGATGCCACTAAATCTATTATCTTTGTCCGTAAACGCGAAAGAGCACATGAGTTAGTTCAATGGTTACAGCAAGCCAAAATAAAAACCTGGTTACTTGAAGGAGAAATGGTTCAAGCAAAGCGGACTGAAGCGGTTAAACGCCTAAATAGTGGGCAAATTAACGTCTTAGTCGCGACCGATGTTGCCTCACGTGGCCTTGATATTGACGATATTAGTCACGTATTCAATTTCGACTTACCGCGTACTGCTGATGTTTATCTGCATCGAATTGGTAGAACCGCACGCGCGGGGCGAAAGGGGATTGCAATTAGCTTAGTAGAAGCCCATGATCAACCGCTATTAGGTAAAATTAACCGTTATCTTAAAGAACCATTAAAAATACGCGTCATTGATAGCCTTCGGCCTACCACCAAAGCACCGGCTGAAGGTTCACTACGTAAACCCAAACTATCGAAAAAAATCCAGCTAAAACGACAAGAAAAGAAAAAAATTGACCAACAAAAAAAGAAAAAAACCAAAGAACGCCATCGCGATAGTAAAAATATTGGCAAACGTCGTAAACCATCAGTAAAGCAAACTGATAACAACTAATAAACACACGAGTTTCGCACAGGCATATAAAATTCCAGAAATGGCTTAAAAGCAATGGTTAGTTTGCAAGTTACTAAAACGTATAAATTTGTTTAAATTACAATAAGTTGCTTTTAATTTTAAGTTTTATATAATTAAAATCATTATATATCAGACAGATAAAAAACAATTATCACTATAGTTCACTATATACTCACTGTTAATTTTAAATTTCAATCCAACTATTATTCCTATCATCCTGATATTTAGCTGTCATTTCTGCTGATTTATGGCCTAATAATTTACGAGTAAATTCACTTCCATTTTTTTCTGTATACAATCTGGCAGACAAACTCCTTATCTCGTGAAAAGTCGGGGGAGATCCTTCCCATGCTAATTTAGCTTTATCCCTAAATTTCGCAAATTCGTTTGATATTCTTGTTACTGTAATCTGTTTTTTGTCTTTTGTAATAACAAAATCAGTTTCATGATTAATTTTTTCCAGAGTGTCATTTAGTCTCATAGAGACAATTTCAATATCAAGCGGAATAGCTATTTTAGTTTCAGTTTTTTGCTGAATGACCCATAATTTCCCATCATGAATATCTTCCCATTTCAATTTTGAAATATCAGATACCCTCTGACCTGTAACTAAAGCAAGTTTCATTGCATGATTTAACCAATGACTGTGATCGTTTATTAACTTTAAAATAATATTAAAGTCATTTAGAGACAACCTTGCTCGCTGAATTTTAATTTTTGGATTTTTTGTTTGAGATACAGGGTTAATCTTTATAATATCCGTGTAAAGAGCTTCCTTGAAAATATCATTCAAAGTTCCCCTTATTTGTTTAGCAGCCGAAGGTTTATCTTTTATTAAATAGGAATAAATAAAGTCGCTGATTATTTTAGTAGAAATATTTTCTATCGGTGCGTCAAGAATTCCTTTTCTTATCGCTATAGCTAGGCGACTTAATTTTGATTACAGCATATGTATTAAAAACAGGTCATCGATAGTGCATCCTGTTTCCATCTTTTTACGTTTAGCTTGAGACCATTTATGTTCTATAGGATTTAAATCTGGTGAATACACAGGCAAATATTCTATCTGGTGTCCTGCGTTTATAATTGCCTGTTCAATATTCTTACCTTTGTGAAAGCTAGCGTTGTCCATAAAAATAACAGAATTTTCAGGAAGTTCTGGGAGCAATATTTTTGTGATCCAAACATAAAAAACATCACGGTTAATATTGCAATCAAATAATCCGATAGCAAAAAGGGTTGTTCCCAATAAAGCGCCAATAACATTTGTTCTTCCCTTAGCACCCCAGTTTTTCAGGCCAAAACAACGGTGACCTTTTGGGGAATAGCCGTGAGTTCGTGGAGTGTCATGTGAAAAACCACTTTCATCAATAAAAACAACAGATTTATCTTTTTTTTTTCATACTGTTGTCTTTTTTGCTGATGTGCCAGCCTGTCGCTTTCGTTGGTTTTTGGATGGAATAGAGTTTTTTTTATAGGTTAATCCCAGCTTTTTAAGGGATTGCCAAATAGTCTTTTTACAAACACCGAATCGCTCTGCCCGTTCCTTTTGGTAAGCATCTGGATACTGTTCCACATCTTTTGCTAAAGCATTTTTATCGAGCTTCCTCTTACGTGGCGTTGAATTTTTTGGCTCTGGTCGTTTAAGCCAACGTACTAAAGACGCTTTTCCAATACGGAATTGTTTCGCAGTTTCTCGAATTGTTAAACCTTCGGCTTTCCTTACAGATATTACTTTACGTCGAAAATCAATTGTATAACTCATAACACACCTTGTAATCAAAATTAAGTCGCCTAGCTATACCTTTTTACTCCTTAGTGCCGGTCTTTGGAATTTCCATCTCAGAACAGCCTAAAATTTACTTCAATCACCGAAATACCCTTATTTCACTATTAAGCAACACGCTTAATGAAGCGATACGGTTATTAGTCACCAGCTTCCCTAAAACCGCCACGTCATTTTTACCGGAATGGGAAGCGACGTTAGGTTTACCGGATAAATGTATGACCGCACCGCCTGATACCTTACCCAAACGCCAAGGGATAGCATTAGCGAAACTATTACGGACGGGTGGTCAATCAAAAAATTATTTTATCGCGCTCGCAGCAGAGACCGATTATCAGGTGACTATTACTGAATTTCGACAGGCGAGAGCTGGACTCTCGGCCTGTGGGCATGCGCTAAATGGTGAGGCATGGCCCTTTGTCTGGCGAATGCACGCGGGTAAAACGGTCGTATTATCTGCCCGTGCGGGTAGGAGTTATTGCGGTGACCCGCTGCGCGCCTGGGGTGATAAACAACTGGAATGTCAGTTTAATCAGATAGCTCCTTCTCACACCATTCTACAGGTCGGTTACGACCAATAATTTTCTGTTTTTACCCTTTTTACGCTATCACGTTATGGTGAGGATTTGTTATGAAAAAAATTGGGGATGTTACCCCTACCGCAACGCAAGCGGGCGAATTCACTAATGGGAATGTCGCGGCCGGCATTGCGCCGACCATTCTGGAAGGCGAGTGGCTTAACTCATTGCAGCGAGAAGTATTGAATGTCCTGTTAAAAGCCAATATTAAACAAGACCCTGAGATTGACGACCAGCTTACCCAGGCAATTATAAAATTAGCCGGAACGGCTTTTGGTGGGAGAATAAAGCAAACCCTGGGTGATTCAAGCACAGATGTCGTGAGTCAAAAAACCTTGACCGATGAATTAAGAAAAACCTCGACAGTTGATGGGATTTATCCGGTAGGAATTGTTGTTTGGTTTGCACGAAAACAACAATCCCAATACCTTATTTCCTAATACAAAGTGGCAATACATTGGTGAAAATAAAACCATTCGGTTAGCGAAAGCAGATGGCTCTAATGTATTAACCACCGGTGGGTCTGACGCTATTAAGCTAACAGAAGCACAATTACCCGCTCATGGGCACGCTTTTTCAGCAACTACCAGTAGCTATGATTATGGTAATAAAAATACCAATATAACAGGTAATCATTCACATAATTTTCAGGGAATAGTACCGGATAACTGGAAAGCTGCCGGACAAAGTGGTTCTAGAAATCAATGGGAAGTTGGTACTAAAACAACCACCCAAGCCGGTAACCACGCCCATACTGTTACTCTTGGTCCACATTCACATACGGTTTCAGGTACAACCGGAAAGATGGGAAATGGTAGCGAAATTAATATCACCAATGCTTTTGTTACTTTGATGGGTTGGTACGGAATTAGCTAAGGAATAAAAATGTTCAGAATTTTCAAAGCCTATAATTACACGAGTGATACCGGTGAGTTGTTTGGTTCTTGCGATGCTTACACGGATGAATTTCATAAGATACTGCCTTTTCATACTGAGAAGAAACCGCTTGATAAAAGGCAAGGTTTTGCCGTTGTTTTTAACGAACAAAGTCAGGAATGGGAATATCAGGAAGATCATCGAGGCTTGGTTTTGTTTGATACGAAAAACCGTCAATCTGTCACCCTTGAAAAACTGGGGAAAGTGCCGAAGAATTTGACACCATTAGCTCCTCAAAGTGAATATGATGCCTGGAACGGTGAAAAGTGTGTCAAGGATGTTGAAGCTGAAAATTTAGCAAAAAGATATAAATTGGAAGGCATCAAACAACAAAAATTATATGATGCCACTGGTGAAATTGCCCCTCTTCAAGATGCCATAGATTTAGATATGGCGACCGAAGAGGAGAAAAAACGACTGATAGCCTGGAAAAAATATCGTGTACTAGTTAATCGTATAGAAACATCAACTACAGATAATATAGTTTGGCCTGCAAAACCGTATTAATATAGCCTTAAGGCGGTAAATCAATCGGTAATTTTGTATAATCAACAAGTTTATCGTTAAAATTAAGGACATGGTTCTGATTTTTACATTTATCATTTGAAATCATCGTACATGAATTGTCTATACGGTTATCACCTATTCCTGACCATTGAGAGAATAGACTGAAAAAATTTAACGCACTTCTTTGAGCGGTTATATATTGTCTTTCTTTGGCGTTGTACGCAGTAATAAATAGCGGTATTTCAAAACCTTGTTTATAACGATCTTCATGCATAAGCCTTAATTCTTCAGAATTATTTTTTCCAGAGAAACCAAGACCATGATCGGAAAAATACATCATAGACCATTTTGAATGACTTTCAGCTAAATATTGATGAATGGCGGCCAATAATTTGTCGGTATTTTTTATACTTTGAACATAGCATGAAATTTCTTTGTTTTTGTAAAAAGTATCATATTGACCGTTTGTTCTGCTACATGCTCTGGGGTGACTGCCCATTAAATGAATAACGATAACTTTTTTTTTGTTGAGATGAATTTATTGCTTTAGCGATTTCAGGAAGTAATTCAGCATCGTTTGATGCTCTACTATCAGAAAAATTACCTTTTTTCAGAAAAACTGAATAATCTGCTTTTTTTCCTATAGCGGCAACGGGAGTATCGTTAAATCCTACAGCGCCCTGATTAGATAACCAATAAGTCATAAATCCTCTTTTTTTTGCTAATGAAATGATGTTATTGGCTATTTTTGGGGGTATTGAAAGGGAATTGATAAGTGAATGCTGAGTGGTTGCTCCGGCAGAAATGTAATGCGTAAAGAGTATCCCATTAGCAGAATTCATAAAGGGTGTATTATTGATAGGAAACCCATAAGCATGCATAAAGTCGCGTCTGGCACTTTCGCCAATCACAACAACATAGGTATTGAATAAAGTGGTAACATTGCTTGGTTGAAATTCATCTTTTTCGGATATTAAACTAAAAAGTTTTTTAGTCTCTTCTTGGGCATAATAAAAATCTTTTATAAATTTAAGTTCAGGGTAACCGGTATTCAAAATATTAAAATAACCTTCATTCTTATAATCTTTTATTGGGCCATAGAGGAGAACTGAAATAAAAATACAAAAAGCGATTATTTTTTTCTATTTGTTTTTAATTTAAATATTGTGCAAATATATCCTATTACCAAAATTAATGATGATATTAGTAATAAATAATTAGGAATACTGAAAATAAAATCTATTGTCTCATTTAAATTTGTGTAACTTAACGATGTAGTTATTGTTAGAGAAGGAGAACCATATAAAAAGCTTACGGGAAAATAGACAGCACCAGCAAGTGAAAACATTAATATAAAAATAAAATATATTGCCCTGTAGGAATTTAATATCAATAATAGTGAAACAATACCTATCGTGTACTGTATTCTTGGAACATACCCAAGAGCATAGTGAATTACAGAAAATAATATCAGCAGCAATGATAATTTTAGGTAAAAATCAATACTATAATTTTTTATTCTTTCTAACTTATTTATACTTAATAGCATGTAATCTTTTCCATAAATACTTAATATAAGCACTAAATGCTGACAAATAATTTTTCTGATATAGTGCATGTTTAAATTGATATTTCAGCAAATGGGCGCCTGTAGCGCTTTTCAATGCAATATCTTTCCAGGGAGAGGCGTTTTTAGCCACGATGAAGGCTTGTGTTGATGATGGGTTTGCCCATTTATGCCAAGGTTTTGTATGTCCTATTATAGTGTATTAATAAATCGTTATTACATATTTCTCTTTTTTTGTTGCCTTTCATTTCATCATCAAGACTGTAAATTTTATTCCATTTTTTATCCAAGAAAACGAGTTTATCAACTAATAACAAATTAAGCGCATCTTGATCAGGAAACGGGAGTTTTTTCTTTAATAACAAATTAATGGCCTGAGTTGATATATTTTCTTTTTGCCATTGTTGAATATTTATTAATAAAAATCCAGAGTTGAAATATTTTTCACCTGTACTACTGACATCTATTGATTTAAATTTATTTTTTCCACCTTCCTGTATGACAGCTGCAATTTCATTATTGTGGAAAGTGATTTTAGTTAATTGACTTATATTTCCATTACAAAAGATATCTGCGTCAAGATAAAGCACTTTATTAACCTTTAAAAATAAATAGTTAACAACTATAAATCTAAAATAAATAGCATATGACCAATTTTGGGTTGTTGGTAACTTTTTTATTTCATCACATTTAAGAAGATATATTGTTATTTTGGTATTATATTGTTTAGCTAACTGTGAGAACAAACTTTTTTGTTTATTATCAAAAAAATCAGTAAAAATATGGAAATGAAAATTCATATTTTTGTTATGCATTAGTATCGAGGCGATAGAGACTCCAGTACCAAATAGAAAGTTTTTGTCTACTCCATAAGCAATGTTAAATACATCATCTGAATAACGTAATTTCTCATTTTCTAAATTAATAACTTTTGTTACTAATTTATCAATTTCTAACATATTTTCCTCAGGCACATTTACAAGTGACTCAATCATAGAAGCATAATATTAGCAGCGTTGGGGGAAGTTGTTAACCTTAGTGAATTACTATCCCTACCTATACAAAAATGATCCACTTAGCAATGTAAAACTAATGCATCAAGAGTAAAAATGGCCGTTTTAAGATACGGCTGATCATGACATTGGAGATCAAAGTAGAGATTTCTGTTTTACATCGCCAGGAATGCCTATACGTTCGATTGAGCGATGGCTTTAAAAAAACCGGTTTTACTACGTTGCTAAAGCGATTTTTAAGCAACAACCCTTATTAATGCATTCTTTTTTTCACATTAGGCAGATCAACATAATGGTCTGCTGAATTCAAAGATACAAGGATGCCAAGTTAAATAGATTGATAGCGACAGACTAACTCTCCTTCATCACATCACCACAAAGCCCATTCCTATGATTCACCGACTACTCACTGTTATGACCAATAGTGAAGCAGCTTAAAAAGAGGTTTATAAAAATGGCAACCCGTTATATCGGACTTAAAGAAATGTGTCAATTAACCGGTAAGAGTCACCCTACACTTTGGAGAATGTGGGCAAAAAAGAAAGACTTTCCTGCTCCACAAAAAAGTAGAAGCGGTACTTTCTTAGGCTGGCCTGAAAAAGATTATGAAGAATGGGTTGACTCCTAAAGAGATAACAACACCCGTTAAAGCACCTGTTATTTTTGATTTGAGGAGGGAAAGCCACATAACCCATTAATTTTATTGGCGCGCCCTGTAGGACTCGAACCTACGACCTACGGCTTAGAAGGGCGATAACTTCTTATTTTAACTCATAACAAATGATTTCATTCAGTTTCAACTTGCTGTAATAAAAAGAATTTTACATGTTGTATGATTTCACTTTATAACATAGTATTTCACCATAACGACACCCGTAAGAGCACCCGTAATGGCAGGAATATTACTCACTGACACTGACAGCAAGATCAAAGGTATTAAACCAAAAGAGCAAGCGTATTACGTATGGCAGTCATCAGCCACCAGAGGTACAGGGCGCTTGGGTCTGAAAGTTTACCCTTCCGGCAGAAAGATTTTTGTTTACAAGTACCATAAAGAGGGTGCTCGAAAATTCCTTTCACTGGGAGATTATCCCACGGTAACCCTCGCAGAAGCAACCGCAAAAGCCCTCACCGCCGCTGCCAATATCACCACGCCAGAAACGTCTATTGCTGAACACGCCACTATAAAACAATTGTTTGACGATTACATCACCACTCAAAAAAACAAGGTAATCGCTCTTATGACAAAACAAAAAACAGACTCAACCAAGTGTTAACCAGTAAGTACATTGATCCTGCTACACCCGCTAAGGAAATAACACCCGTTCAGATCAAGCGTGTTCTTGCAGAGTTTATAGAACGTGGGGCAAACGCCGGAGCAAATAAGATTAGAGCTAACCTTCATGCCGTATTCAATTTTGGGTTATTCGCGGATAACGATCCGGCCAACATTAACGAAAAAACCATTTACGGGCTTGACCGAAATCCAGTCAGTGTCATTCCACCGCAAAAACGGGTAGATAAGGCGCTTGATCGTTTTTTGTCATGGGACGAACTCAGCGAGCTATTAAGATTGCTCTTAGTAACGGAATCAGCTTGCCCCATTCAGCCAGACTTCGCTCAATTGACCCTTCTGTGTATCTTTAGCGGCGGGCAGCGCCCTTGGGAAATAATGACCAATACTCGTGATCAATGGGATGAAAAAAATAAAACCCTTACAGTACCGCCTCACATATCAAAAAATAGTGATTTCCACATTATCCCACTGAATCAAAGCGCCACTGAGATTCTGAAACGGCAGAGAAAAAAATATCCAGACGCGCTGTTTCTCTTTCCGGGAAATACAAAAGAAGGGCATTTGCTGTCCGCTGAGTACAGTAAACAACTCCGTAAATTCTGTAAATTAACCGGTTTTAATAAATTCACCCCCAGAGATATTCGCCGTACCTCCAAAACCTTGGCAGGAAATATGGGCATTAGTGCAGAAATGCGTGATAGACTTCAAAATCACAAAAGGCCTGGCGTGTCAGCAAAACATTACGATAGGTATGATTATCTAAGAAAAAAACGAGAAATAATTGAACAGTGGGAAAAAAATTACTTGCTTTATGATGGATATAATTTTACATAGATTAGCTATCAGCTATGAACTGCTAATAGATTAGAAATATAAGGCCTTATACCGCTAGGAATACTCTTTTGCGGATACAAAAGGAGCAAGTATGCAATCAGTAAAAGTAGGTATCACTGCTATACAACAACTGGATTCATCTCCCCTAACAAAAAATCAAAAATCCCTTATATGTATGCTTACTATTGGAAATATTCTCGAATTTTTTGATTTATTTCTAGTCGGTTTTGTCATTACCCTGCTTATGCAAGATCAACGGTGGTCATTAAGCACAATACAGTCAGGTTTAATCCTCGCTGGAGCAGGATTTGGAACTGTCATCGGCGCAATTTTTTGGGGGTGGCTTGCTGATAAATATGGCCGTAAGAAATCATTTTTCTCATGTATTTTATTACTTGTAATATTTACCGGACTGGCTGCGCTAACGCCTGAAAATAATTGGTTATTTTTGTCAATCATGCGAGTTTGCGTAGGTATAGCCGTTGGCGGGCTTAATGTGACTTCTGTACCTTATGTTCAAGAATTTGTGCCATCTAAAAAAAGAGGGTTATTTACTGGTCTGACTTCAGCATTTGTACCATTGGGTCTATTTCTTGGATCATTCGCCACTCGTTATCTGGCTGAACCGCTTGGTTGGAGAGGACTTTTAATTATTGGTTGTCTTCCTGTTATTTTATTAGCATGGAGAAAATTCATTCCAGAATCACCACGATATTTAGTATCTAAAGGACGTTTTCAGGATGCCCGTGAAGCTTACTCCTGGGCGATGAATATCCCTGTAACTAATGTGGGGCATTTACCTGAAGATATATCGATTAGCAAAAAGTCTTATCTAAATATAATAAGACACTATCCAAAACAACTTACTATTGTCGCTATTGGTTCATTTTCTTTTATACTTGGAAGTTTCGCTATTCAGTCATGGGGACAGATATTATTGAATCAGGTTTTCCATTTTAGTATTAATGTTGTAGCAAATTTATTCATGATACTTTCTTTAGGGGATTTAGTTGGCCGATTATTTTCAGCATGGCTTTCCGATTATCTTGGAAGACGTCGAACACTCTTTTTATTCGGTCTTATTGGTGCGCTTGGATGTATGATTGCAACACTGTCTGTACAGATCAGCACAATCGTGCATTTTTTAAATTTGAATATGATATCTTCAGGCTGGATTTTCTTTGTTGGCACTCTTATTGCTATGATGTTTGGCGATGGTGCATTTGGGATTATCAATGCATTTGGTGGAGAAATGTTTTCTAATCAGGTACGCTCGACCTGTCTTGGACTCGGTTATGGTGTAGGTGCCACAGCTAAAATTGTTGGTCCTGTTTTTCTCGGCGGTCTCATCGATGGCAAAAATTTTTCTGAAGATGTCGTGTTCGTACCCTTCCTCATATTTTCGTTTATTTTTTTTATCGGTTCTATCGTTTATCTATTTGCTCGCGAAACCCGCAATATTCAACTTGAGGCTATGTAATTGATATCAATCTGTGACTCAGATTTGTTAGTATTCATAGATATGAATTTGATCACTTAGAAGCAATATCTTATGTAAAAATCGATTTTAAATCAAATTGTTACGTCCCCATTGCATATATTCTGTATAGAATCAGTAATCAATAATTTATTACTTATTAATATGTCAAAGGGATACAGAACAGCACATACCAGTACCAATGCACAAAATATTCGTTCCCACTTAGGATATTTACTGGGGTTCAATATTGGCATACAGAAACGTCGACGATATGGCCATAGTAACGGTATTCCTGCTGGTGTTAACATATCAGCTACAACGTAGCTAATATAACCAACGACCATGGCATGGACAAAATCTACCGATATCGGAATGATAATTCGTGACAACAAGTCTGAAGAAAGAAATATGCTGCACCCTACAATAGCCAGAAAACTGTGAGTAATATAGCTAGGCGACTTAATTTTGATTACAGCATATGTATTAAAAACAGGTCATCGATAGTGCATCCTGTTTCCATCTTTTTACGTTTAGCTTGAGACCATTTATGTTCTATAGGATTTAAATCTGGTGAATACACAGGCAAATATTCTATCTGGTGTCCTGCGTTTATAATTGCCTGTTCAATATTCTTACCTTTGTGAAAGCTAGCGTTGTCCATAAAAATAACAGAATTTTCAGGAAGTTCTGGGAGCAATATTTTTGTGATCCAAACATAAAAAACATCACGATTAATATTGCAATCAAATAATCCGATAGCAAAAAGGGTTGTTCCCAATAAAGCGCCAATAACATTTGTTCTTCCCTTAGCACCCCAGTTTTTCAGGCCAAAACAACGGTGACCTTTTGGGGAATAGCCGTGAGTTCGTGGAGTGTCATGTGAAAAACCACTTTCATCAATAAAAACAACAGATTTATCTTTTTTTTCATACTGTTGTCTTTTTTGCTGATGTGCCAGCCTGTCGCTTTCGTTGGTTTTTGGATGGAATAGAGTTTTTTTTATAGGTTAATCCCAGCTTTTTAAGGGATTGCCAAATAGTCTTTTTACAAACACCGAATCGCTCTGCCCGTTCCTTTTGGTAAGCATCTGGATACTGTTCCACATCTTTTGCTAAAGCATTTTTATCGAGCTTCCTCTTACGTGGCGTTGAATTTTTTTGCTCTGGTCGTTTAAGCCAACGTACTAAAGACGCTTTTCCAATACGGAATTGTTTCGCAGTTTCTCGAATTGTTAAACCTTCGGCTTTCCTTACAGATATTACTTTACGTCGAAAATCAATTGTATAACTCATAACACACCTTGTAATCAAAATTAAGTCGCCTAGCTATACCTCTATGACCGAACACTTTGGCAATGGGTATCGAAAGCCGTTTTAATCGTTGGCCTAAAAAAGACTTGGGGTGATCGATGTCTGGTAGCAGGCAGGTTAATATTCCGCCAATAATGATATGCCCCCAGTTCCCTTGAGCTAATGCTGGTGATAACGCCAATTTTTTCGCAAAAATAGCGTTTGCTAAAGCAAAGATGAAATGCCCGCCAGCAGTCATAGTAACCACACATAGTTATATTTAGATATAATTATTTGCTTGTGTGCATTATGCAGCTAAAATCATTCAACAATCAACAGTTTACTAAGTTAAAAACTCCGTCAATGCTAGATAGCTGTTGGTGACATCCATCAGAAGCGATCCGGCTTATTAGAGGTTCAGTAATTTCAATGGTAGACTATCCCCTTAACGCGGTATAATACACCCATGACAAAATCTTCACTATCCCAACATGATTCACTCTTTAAAAAGTTCCTAGGCGATATCGCCGTAGCTCGGGACTTTCTGGAAGTGCATTTGCCTCCTCATCTTCGGGAGCCTTGCGATTTCAACACTTTTGCGATTGTAGTGGTCAACTAAAATTGGCCACTACAAGTTAACCGATCCTGATGCAGCTGCGGCGCGTGTTGGAGAACGCTGGGTAGTCATCTCAGAATTTAATCGTAGAGTCCTTGAAGCTTATTACAACCGTCCTGCAGAAGAACGTGATGCTTGGCTTAAATGGCTTGGGTTGTGATGACCAGGCAAGAAGTCTAAACGAAAGTTCATAGCCAGCGTTTGCTGCGGAACTGCTCTTTAACATTTTGGTATCAGCAAAAAAAAGTCTGTGAAACGGATGGCAGGGAAGTTGCGCCTGTAATTTGCTGATAGCTTCGCAGGTTGTTTATGCGAAGCGGAGTTGAGCCTACTATCGTAGGGACTTTCCAGCCGGAGTATGCCGATACAGGTGTACACAAACCCCAAATAACCAATAGGTGGATTTGTAGTAAGTATTTTTCGTGCTTAGCATAAATCTTCTTATAGAGGAGCCATTTATCCATGAATGCTCGACAACGTTGCCGTGAACGTCGGCAGATGCGCTATAGAGATCAGTGTAGAATACGCACAATAAGATTAAATTTACTAAAAAAACGCTCCACCGAAGAAATCATTAATCGTGTATGGAGCGAACATCATACACAAGAAAATGCTATTGTGAACCTGCTTGTTGCATTTAAACATCAATTAGACAGACACCCCACAGACAGTATCAACAACCGCTGTCTAACAAAAACTTATCTTTATACGGTGAAGAACCGTTATCCTCGCAGAAGGAGACGTAATGGATCTGGCAACCGAGAACAAGATTTTACGAATAATCAAAAACTTGACACAAGAACAACTCGAGGCCTGCGATAAAGAAGGCGAACGCATTTATGAATCGTTAAATGACGGGTATCTTGCTCACGTCTTATCACAGCAAATCTTTATCTACGAAGATAATTATGATGAGTCTCTTCTCGCAATCCAAACTACTCCTGGTTTCAATAATGCACTCTATGACTTAGGTCAACAACTCGCCAAAATTCTTTATGCCAAGAAGTGTCAAGATTCCTATTATGTGTATTAGTCTTAACTTAATCCGACAATTCTGATTTAAAAAAGAGCGTTACCGGTTTTAATTAACATCATTAGATAATTAAATAAAAGGTAATTCTATGTATCAAACAAATAATCCTATCATCAAACATAAAGTCGGGTTACTTAACCTCGCTGAAGAGCTTAATAACGTCTCAAAAGCCTGTAAGATTATGGGGGTATCCCGAGATACGTTTTATCGCTACCAGGAACTTGTTAACGATGGTGGGATAGACGCTTTAATTAATCAAAATCGACGGGTGCCTAACGTAAAAAATAGAGTAGATGAACAGATTGAAAGCGCTGTAGTCGAGTATGCGATTGAATACCCTGCACACGGTCAACACCGCAGTAGTAATGAACTAAGAAAAAAAGGCATTTTTGTTTCGGGGAGTGGCATTCGCTCTATTTGGCTGCGCCATAATCTCGAAAATTTTACAAAACGCCTAAAAGCGCTTGAAGATAAAATCGCAACAGAAGGAATTATCCTGTCAGAATCACAAATCAGTGCTCTAGAAAAGAAAGCGCAAGATGATGAAGCCTGTGGTGAGATTGAAACAGCGCATCCAGGTTATCTGGGTTCACAAGATACTTTTTATGTCGGTCATTTAAAAGGCGTTGGTCGTGTTTATCAACAAACTTACATTGATACTTACAGTAAAGTCGTTCATTGTAAGCTTTACACAACAAAAAGCGCGATAACGGCGGCAGATTTATTAAATGACAAGGTTCTCCCTTTTTATTCCCAGCATGGGTTACCGGTGTTACGTATACTGACGGACAGAGGCAGTGAGTATTGTGGTAAAGTTGAACATCACGATTATCAACTTTATCTCGCTATCAATGATATTGATCATACAAAAACTAAAGCTCGTTCACCTCAAACTAATGGGATTTGTGAACGCTTTCATAAAACTGTATTACAAGAGTTCTATCAGGTGGCTTTTCGTAAGAAAATCTATAGGGCTTTAAATGAATTACAAGCTGATTTAGATAAATGGTTAGCGGAATATAATAACCAACGCACTCATCAAGGAAAAATGTGTTGCGGTCGAACTCCTATGGCAACTTTACACGATGGAAAACAACTTTGGAGAGAGAAAGATTTAAATCAAATTTAACCTGACAGGTACTGTATAAATAACCGGTAACTGTTAGATCAAGTCTGAGCTACTACATTTCAATGACAGAACGATGACGCAAGATGACTTTGTCGAAACAAGTCTGTTCAACAGGCTTCATTTTCTTCTTGATATTCGTTATAAGGTTAATTCCCATTGTTTTCAGTTGCCGTTTCAGTGAAGCCGATAAATACCCTTCATCCGCATACAAACAACCAGAAAGATCTTTTATCAGCTCAGGTAATGGTTTCCGATCATCTGTGTTTCCTGGTGTAAGTCGAAAACTGAGTATTTCCCCCAAATGATTGATAATTACATGAAGTCACGAGTTTCGCACAGGCATATAAAATTCCAGAAATGGCTTAAAAGCAATAGTTAATTTGCAAGTTACTAAAACGTATGAATTTGTTTAAATTACAATAAGTTGCTTTTAATTTATAAGATTTTGTCTATTTATATATTATGCTGAATTAAACTTAAAAATAGAGCGTTTTTTTATTGGTGCGAAACTCGTGTATTTGTTACTAAGTAATCAATACGGCCGTTTTTGGCTATAAATTGGTAGTGTTCAAAAATCTGTGTCATATCTTAAACTCAAAAAAAAAAAGAGGTATGACATATGAGAAATCAATCATTTAATTTTGATGAAGCGTTGAAGCAATTACAATCAGGTAAAAATTTACTCGGTACAGATGGAATACTCACACCACTCATAAAACAGCTGACCGAAGCTGCCCTGCAGGCAGAAATAGAACACTATAGCTAGGCGACTTAATTTTGATTACAAGGTGTGTTATGAGTTATACAATTGATTTTCGACGTAAAGTAATATCTGTAAGGAAAGCCGAAGGTTTAACAATTCGAGAAACTGCGAAACAATTCCGTATTGGAAAAGCGTCTTTAGTACGTTGGCTTAAACGACCAGAGCCAAAAAATTCAACGCCACGTAAGAGGAAGCTCGATAAAAATGCTTTATCAAAAGATGTGGAACAGTATCCAGATGCTTACCAAAAGGAACGGGCAGAGCGATTCGGTGTTTGTAAAAAGACTATTTGGCAATCCCTTAAAAAGCTGGGATTAACCTATAAAAAAAACTCTATTCCATCCAAAAACCAACGAAAGCGACAGGCTGGCACATCAGCAAAAAAGACAACAGTATGAAAAAAAAGATAAATCTGTTGTTTTTATTGATGAAAGTGGTTTTTCACATGACACTCCACGAACTCACGGCTATTCCCCAAAAGGTCACCGTTGTTTTGGCCTGAAAAACTGGGGTGCTAAGGGAAGAACAAATGTTATTGGCGCTTTATTGGGAACAACCCTTTTTGCTATCGGATTATTTGATTGCAATATTAATCGTGATGTTTTTTATGTTTGGATCACAAAAATATTGCTCCCAGAACTTCCTGAAAATTCTGTTATTTTTATGGACAACGCTAGCTTTCACAAAGGTAAGAATATTGAACAGGCAATTATAAACGCAGGACACCAGATAGAATATTTGCCTGTGTATTCACCAGATTTAAATCCTATAGAACATAAATGGTCTCAAGCTAAACGTAAAAAGATGGAAACAGGATGCACTATCGATGACCTGTTTTTAATACATATGCTGTAATCAAAATTAAGTCGCCTAGCTATACCTATCGACAACGTCAATCGATACGCGTAAAAATGGCTATAAGCCTGTTGCTCAATAGCAAAATTAATTATGACTTACAAAAAAACCAGCCGATGATGATAAAATCATCAATTTTTGCATTAAAAATAACCCATGTAAGATTAAAAAATAAACTATTTTTGTATTTTTTAGATGTATCTAACTTGTTTTTATTTTAAGCAACTTTATTTCACTATTGAGCAACATGCTTTATATTCGAAAAACGGTTAAATCGACATCAGGTCAATTTGAACTGAAAACGCCCAGAGACAGGTCAGGTGCTTTTGAGCCTCAGCTCATTAAGAAAAATCAGACAAAATTATCAGAGGATATTGATAACAAAATCCTATCGTTATTTGCATTAGGCATGAGTTATCGTGATATTCAAAAACATGTTGCAGAATTATATGGACTGGAAATATCAGATGGAGCTATTACGCATATTACTGACAAATTACTCCCTGAATTAAAAGCCTGGCAACAACGCCCTCTGGAGGCGCTCTATCCTTTTGTCTGGCTCGATGCCATTCATTACAAGATAAAACATGATGGTCGCTATATCAATAAGGCAATCTACACAGTACTTGGACTAACCACCGATGGGCATAAGGAATTGTTAGGACTCTATATGTCTGAAACAGAAGGAGCACATCATTGGCTGAGCGTTCTGACTGACTTACATAACCGTGGTATACAAGATATTTTAATCGCTTGTGTTGACGGATTAAAAGGGTTTCCAGAAGCGATAGCTAGTATTTTCCCGCAGACAGAAGTTCAGCTATGCGTAGTTCATCAAATTCGTAATAGCTTACGTTATATTGCCAGTAAAGACCAAAAAGCCTTTATGGCTGATTTTAAGCCGGTTTATCGTGCAGATACTAAAGCGGCTGCTGAGCTTGCCCTGTAGTGGTCAACTAAAATTGGCCACCCTACCTGACTGTTCACGGAACAGTCGCTCTGATTCGTTTGGCGTTAATCCACCGTTATACCAGTGAGGTCTTATATCGCTATAATAGTGGGTTATGTAGCGAATAATGGCTGACTGAGCAGTACTAAAGCTTTGGTAGCCAGTCGTTGGCACCCATTCGGTCTTCAGACTACGGAAGAATCGTTCCATCGGACTATTATCCCAACAATTCCCTCTGCGACTGATACTTTGGGTCATCTGATAACGCCACAATGCCTGCCTATACTGACGACTGGTATAATGACTTCCCTGATCACTATGGAACATCACCTGTTTGGGATGCCCACGTAGTTCCCAAGCCATTTGTAGTGCTTTGGCGGTTAATTCTGAGTCTGGTGCAAATGACATTGCCCAGCCCACCGGTTTTCGGGCAAACAAATCCAATACCACAGCCAGATAGGCCCATCGTGAGCCTGTCCAAATATAGGTTACATCGCCGCACCAAACCTGGTCAGGCTTTGTAACAGCGAACTGCCTATTGAGCAGATTTGGAATATCAATACGTTCATTTCCACCGCGGTTGTATTTATGTTTTCGCTCTTGGCAACTGACGATGATTAATTCTTTCATCAACTTACCCGCTAACCACCGCCCAAGTTTCACGTTGTGTGTATTGGTAACCATCGTGGCGATAGTCCTTGCGCCAGCAGAGCCGCCACTAACGTTCCACGCTTCGCTGACTAGGCTACGTTTTATCGTCCGCTCAATATCTGGCTCCTTAGGCTGACACCAATAGCGATATAGCTAGGCGACTTAATTTTGATTACAAGGTGTGTTATGAGTTATACAATTGATTTTCGACGTAAAGTAATATCTGTAAGGAAAGCCGAAGGTTTAACAATTCGAGAAACTGCGAAACAATTCCGTATTGGAAAAGCGTCTTTAGTACGTTGGCTTAAACGACCAGAGCCAAAAAATTCAACGCCACGTAAGAGGAAGCTCGATAAAAATGCTTTAGCAAAAGATGTGGAACAGTATCCAGATGCTTACCAAAAGGAACGGGCAGAGCGATTCGGTGTTTGTAAAAAGACTATTTGGCAATCCCTTAAAAAGCTGGGATTAACCTATAAAAAAAACTCTATTCCATCCAAAAACCAACGAAAGCGACAGGCTGGCACATCAGCAAAAAAGACAACAGTATGAAAAAAAAGATAAATCTGTTGTTTTTATTGATGAAAGTGGTTTTTCACATGACACTCCACGAACTCACGGCTATTCCCCAAAAGGTCACCGTTGTTTTGGCCTGAAAAACTGGGGTGCTAAGGGAAGAACAAATGTTATTGGCGCTTTATTGGGAACAACCCTTTTTGCTATCGGATTATTTGATTGCAATATTAACCGTGATGTTTTTTATGTTTGGATCACAAAAATATTGCTCCCAGAACTTCCTGAAAATTCTGTTATTTTTATGGACAACGCTAGCTTTCACAAAGGTAAGAATATTGAACAGGCAATTATAAACGCAGGACACCAGATAGAATATTTGCCTGTGTATTCACCAGATTTAAATCCTATAGAACATAAATGGTCTCAAGCTAAACGTAAAAAGATGGAAACAGGATGCACTATCGATGACCTGTTTTTAATACATATGCTGTAATCAAAATTAAGTCGCCTAGCTATAACTGCTTCGGTGAACATTAAAAATACGACACAAAGTTTTCACCGGATAAAGCACTCTTAGCTTTTCAACTACCGAAAATTTTTCAGTGAGTCGGACATTAAGAGCGCAGTAGCCTTTTTTAAGATGTCATTCTCCATTTCCAGCCGGTGGATTTTTTTCTTCATTTCTCCGAACTCAATTTGTTCAGGTGTTAATAAGCGTGTTGCTTAATAGTGAAATAAGGGTATTTTTCGGTGATTGAAGTAAATTTTAGGCTGTTCTGAGATGGAAATTCCAAAGACCGGCACTAAGGAGTAAAAAGGTATCATCAATAAAGGGTCTACGATTCCGTAAAATTTGGGTCATACAACCGAGGCGCTTGATACCCGCGATGGCGTGTTCAACCGTAATACGGATGCCCGAGATTATTTTATTTTCTTGTTTTTGTTCAGGCGATAAAGGTCTTTTTCGAGTTCCTTTTTTTGGGATTTGTGTATTAGGATGCTGTTTATCTATACCTTGAAAACCGGTATCGGCCCAGATGGTTACCTCAGGGGGAATATGGCGAATTATATCGACTTTATCGAGTAAGCGTTTATCGTGACGGCGCCCATTTTTGATCATGGGGATAAATCCAATTTTCCTCGTTTCGTCAGTCATAATAAGCCCTTTTCGAGTGGTCTGTCTTTTCTTTCCCGAATACATTTTTTTTCGCCGACGCAGATTCTTAGGCTTTTGGACAGGTCGCTCTGTCCCATCAATAAAGACGTCTTTAACTCCAGGAAAGGCGCGAAAAAATTCCTCAGCAGAGCGAATTTGACGAGCGGGCAAAACACATTCTCGCCCCAAGGTCATCTCTAAAACCGGCAATAATATTTTTACCCAGCGACATACCCGTGTTCTATCTAAACCAAAAAGAAGTCCTTGCAAATCATAGGTCGGATAACATTTTAAATACAATAAAATAAAAAGCAGTTTATCTAATGGGGTTGGGATAAATCCTTTCTGCCCTGCACCCATCTGCCGCTCGTGATCTTTTCGATTCTTTTTCCGATAAATCAAATAACAAGCTGAAAATTCAGCGGCTAAATTTTTCAATTCTTCGACTGATAATCCAATGATTGCTTTACATAAACGATTATCTCGTAACAACCGCTCTTTGTTGATCATTTCAAACCGTTATTTTCTAAGTTAAACCTCTTTTTATTGTCTATAGCGTGACAAAAAATGCAAGTCTCTATTCAGCAACTATTTTAATGGCAGACCAGGCGATGTTTTCCCTTGACGTTCTAAACGAAGGGCTCTTACCCACCGGTTAATCGCTGAAAGACTGACGTTCATGCCTTTCGCAGCTTCCTGGTAGGTGTAATTTTGGTCAAGGACTAATTTGGCGGTTTCACATTTAAATTCAGCAGTAATTATTTTACTCATTTCGGCACCTATAAAAATTATGAGGTAAGCATATCACCTCAACTTAGGTGGCCAAATTTAGTATGCCACTACAATGGTCACTATATCAATAAGGCAATCTACACAGTACTTGGACTAACCACCGATGGGCATAAGGAATTGTTAGGACTCTATATGTCTGAAACAGAAGGAGCACATCATTGGCTGAGCGTTCTGACTGACTTACATAACCGTGGTATACAAGATATTTTAATCGCTTGTGTTGACGGATTGAAAGGGTTTCCAGAAGCGATAGCCAGTATTTTCCCGAAGACAGAAGTTCAGCTATGCGTATAGCTAGGCGACTTAATTTTGATTACAAGGTGTGTTATGAGTTATACCATTGATTTTCGACGTAAAGTAATATCTGTAAGGAAAGCCGAAGGTTTAACAATTCGAGAAACTGCGAAACAATTCCGTATTGGAAAAGCGTCTTTAGTACGTTGGCTTAAACGACCAGAGCCAAAAAATTCAACGCCACGTAAGAGGAAGCTCGATAAAAATGCTTTAGCAAAAGATGTGGAACAGTATCCAGATGCTTACCAAAAGGAACGGGCAGAGCGATTCGGTGTTTGTAAAAAGACTATTTGGCAATCCCTTAAAAAGCTGGGATTAACCTATAAAAAAAACTCTATTCCATCCAAAAACCAACGAAAGCGACAGGCTGGCACATCAGCAAAAAAGACAACAGTATGAAAAAAAAGATAAATCTGTTGTTTTTATTGATGAAAGTGGTTTTTCACATGACACTCCACGAACTCACGGCTATTCCCCAAAAGGTCACCGTTGTTTTGGCCTGAAAAACTGGGGTGCTAAGGGAAGAACAAATGTTATTGGCGCTTTATTGGGAACACCCCTTTTTGCTATCGGATTATTTGATTGCAATATTAATCGTGATGTTTTTTATGTTTGGATCACAAAAATATTGCTCCCAGAACTTCCTGAAAATTCTGTTATTTTTATGGACAACGCTAGCTTTCACAAAGGTAAGAATATTGAACAGGCAATTATAAACGCAGGACACCAGATAGAATATTTGCCTGTGTATTCACCAGATTTAAATCCTATAGAACATAAATGGTCTCAAGCTAAACGTAAAAAGATGGAAACAGGATGCACTATCGATGACCTGTTTTTAATACATATGCTGTAATCAAAATTAAGTCGCCTAGCTATAGTTCATCAAATTCGCAATAGCTTACGTTATTTGCCAGTAAAGACCAAAAAGCCTTTATGGCTGATTTTAAGCCGGTTTATCGTGCAGATACTAAAGCGGCTGCTGAGCTTGCTCTTGATGAACTGGAAACGAAATGGGGTGAAAAATACCCGATAGTGCTAGAATCCTGGCGAAGTAAATGGGAGTTGCTCAGTGCTTATTTTCGATACCCTAAAGCCATTAGAAAACCCATTTATACGACCAATGCAGTAGAGGCGGTTCATCGGCAGTTTAGGAAATTAACTAAAACCAAAGGGGCTTTTCCTAATGAAAACAGCTTATTAAAATTACTCTATATTGGCATCAATCCGGTATCCAACAAATGGACTATGCCGATTAGTAACTGGGCGTTAACCATTGCTCAATTGTCCATCTATTTTAAAGGGCGCCTAGATGGTATAATCAAAATATAAAATCCCCTGACACAGAATTATGAACACCCTCGAAGAAAATGAAGCCTGTTGAACAGACTTGTTTCGACAAAGCCATCTTGCGTCATCGTTCTGTCATTGAAACGGTATTTGATGAGTTAAAAATCTTTGTCAGATAGCGCATACGTGGCACCACTCTCCTGCTAACTTTGTAGTGAATTTATTAGCCGGGCGGGTTGCATATTGTTTAATTCCATCTAAACCAAAGATACCTGTGGCAGGAACATCTCTTCAAGCATAATTGATAATGCTTATCCCGAACTCAGGTTATCCTAAAGGTCGAAATAAAAATCGTGAAACTAGGATAGAATAGGGTAATTACGCTGGAAATTAAAGCATAAAGCGGGTAGAAAGATGGCTATCAACCTGATTATTTATTTTAAGTGGTAAAAATACAACTTTTCTAATTAAATTTCGTTACAATAAAAAATACCCACAATATATGGGTATTAATAGTGGGTCATTTATTTAGTGTATTTGCGGAACACTCATCGGATTGATAATAGCATCCGGTGAGGTGGATAATGTTTTTCCTAAGCTACTATTTAAACGGAGCAGATCGCCTTCATTTAAAGTCCCACGGGCATACTGAATTTTTAGATCATTAATCAGATAATCATAACGTGCATTGGCTAAATTCTGTTTCGCCTGAAAAAGGGCTGTTGTTGCGTTCAATACATCCACGATAGTCCGAGTGCCGACCTGATAGCCTGCTTCCATCGCATCTAGCGAACTTTGTGCTGAAACAACCAATTGTTGGTAGGCTTTGATGCTACTAATAGAAGAAATAACATTATTATAGGAAGAGCGTGCTATCTGAATAACATTGCGATAAGTACTCTCAAGCTGTTCACTGGCACTAATATAACCATACTGTGCTTGCTCAACGCGTGAGTTAGTTCGGCCACCAGTATATAAAGGCACACTCAACGTTAGTCCGACACTATTTTGGCCAGTATAGCTAGGACCATTTTTATTCCATATTTGTTGATTAGCACTACCATGATAATGGGTGTTACTAACACCGGTTGACGCTTCTAATCCAAGGGTAGGTAAATGTCCTGATTGTTCATAGCGAATATTTTCTCGCGCCAGATCTTGTGATAAACGGGCACTAAGTAAACTTAAGTTGCGCGTTTCAGCATCTTTTAATAGCTTCTCTACTCGTGCGGGTGTCTGGGTACTGAAATGAGCAATATCTAAAGCCGCTAATTGACTGTAATAGATGCCGCTAACTTGACGTAACTTTTCCAGCGAATTTTCTAATTGATTACGGCTCGATACTTCTTGAGCTAATACGCTGTCATAATTAGCGCGGGCGTTTTGTACATCGGTAATCGCGACTAATCCTACGTTGAAACGTTGGATTGTTTGATCTAACTGGCGATAAACGGCTTTTTTCTGTGCTTCAATATAGTCTAATAAGTCAATAGCATGTAATACGTCAAAATAAGCTGTGGCGGTATCAAGAATTAATTTTTGTTGGTTAGTTTGATAAGTGACATATGCAATACCGGCGGTTTTTTCCTGCACGTCTAACTGTTGCCATTTTGACATATCAAAGATGGTTTGGGTGAGTTTAAGATTGGCGCCAAGTTGGTTGTTTTCCGTGTCATGATTATCACGATAACCGCTGTTATAGGTGAAATTTGCGCCTAAACCTAATTGTGGTAGCAAAGGACTACGAGATTCATTAATTTTTTCAAATGCTTGATTACGTTCTGCTAGCGATTTACGTAAATCCGGATTACTTTCTTTTGCTTTCTGATAGACTTGCAATAAATTTTCAGCTTGCCCAGTGGCACTTAGTCCAACTAGGCTAATGGTGATAAAAAGAGAGATAAATTTTTTCATTCTGATTCCTTGATTATACAATTTTTTGCTTTAGTTATCTCAGAAAAACATGAACACCGCTAATTTTAGCAGAATATGTCATTATTCCATGGTAGCTGTTTGTGCCATCTATCATGTTAAATCTGGCCAATGCTACATTATTTATAAGCTAATTTCCTTAAAAAACATTATACAAGTCTCACTTTTTGTCAGTTAGTGCATATAAATTCAGAGAATTTCTATGAGCGATAAAAAAAATTTACCCTTCAAGTTTAGCCAAAATGATGTGGAAATTACGGCTAAATTCGATCTTTATAATGGTTTTTTTCGTTTTGTCGAATACCGTTTTCGACATAAGTTGTTTAATGGTGGTTGGAGCAAGGAAATTCGGCGAGAAGTTTTGGAACGGGGTAATGCCGGCGTTATTTTACCCTATGATCAAGGTAGTGTTAGTTGAACAAGTACGGATCCCTGCGATGGATACGAGCGAAACACCGTGGTTGTTAGAAGTTATTGCTGGCATGGTAGAACAAAATGAAAACTTAGAACGGCTAGTTCGTCGTGAAGCAAAAGAAGAAGCGGATATTACCATTCAGCATTGTTACTATGCACTAAGTTATCTTACCAGCCCCCCGGGGGTACAACTGAGCGTATTTATGTTCATATCGGTGAAATTGATGCATCCGCTATCAAACCCGGCAGTGTATATGGATTAAGCAGTGAAAATGAAGATATTCGTGTCCATGTTGTTAGTCGTGAACAAGCTTATCAATGGGTGGAGTTAGGGTAATTGATAATGCGGCTACCGTAATCGCAATACAATGGTTACAATTAAATCATCTTAGGTTGAAAAATAACTGGTTGAAGAACTTAAAATAGCGGTTTGTCATAACATGAAAAAGAAGTGTGTATCAGCCTACAGATATTAATAAAGTATTAATATTAAAATAACGTATAAAGTAGGTAGAAACTAAGGAAATTGCTTGGATAGTCTGTTTAAATTAACAACAAAGCAAAAAAGCCTGGTGAGGATCTTGCAAATTACCGATACTCACCTTTTTGCTAATGTTGATGATACTCTACTTGGCGTCAATACTTTTGGTAGTTTTCATGCAGTAATTGATGCAATTTTAGCGCGCAATGAAAATGTTGACTTGGTTGTTGCTACCGGTGATTTGGTTCAAGATCAATCGGCATCAGCTTATCAGCATTTTACTGAAGGGATCAAACGGTTATCTGCTCCTTGTGTTTGGTTGCCGGGCAATCACGATTATCAACCGGCAATGGTTGCTACTTTAGCAAAAGCAGGAATTTTACCCTCTAAGCAGGTGCTAATTAATGATAATTGGCAAATCCTTATGTTGGACAGCCAAATTCAAGGTGCTGTGCATGGAAAATTATCTAAGCAACAGCTGTTATGGATGAAACGCTGTTTTGATGCATACACGGAACGTAGTCATTTATTGATGTTACATCATCATCCTTTGCCTTCGGGTTGTACCTGGCTTGATCAACATAGCTTGCGTAACTCTCATATTTTGGCTGACTATTTAAGTCAATATCAACAAGTTAAAGCGATTTTATGTGGACATATTCATCAAGAAATAGATGAATATTGGCAAGGGGTTCGCATGATGGCAACACCATCAACCTGTATACAATTTAAACCTCATTGTACTAATTTTACATTAGATACAATGGCACCGGGGTGGCGTTATCTTGATCTTTCTATCAATGATGACGGTGAAGATGTGTTGGATACACAAGTTTTCAGATTGGATAGTGATAAATTTCGCCTAGATTTCGACTCAGGTGGTTATTAATGTCAACATTAATTTATATACATGGTTTTAATAGTTCCCCCTTATCGCAAAAGGCAAATAGCTTAAAAACTTGACTACAGCGACAACATCCAGAAGTTAATATGTTGATATCCCAGCTTCCTTGTTATCCAGCAGAAGCGATTGAGTTATTACAGAATCTCGTAGCAGCCCATGCGGAAGAGCCGATTGGGTTGTTAGGTTCTTCATTGGGCGGTTATTTTGCTATTTGGTTATCGCAGAAATTTAATTTACCCGCTGTGGTTGTAAATCCAGCGGTACGCCCTTTTGATTTGTTTGAGCAGTATTTAGGTGAGCAAGTCAATCCTTATACAAAGGAACGCTACATTTTACAATCCCACCATTTAAATGAACTACAAGCAATACAAATTGATGCATTAACCGCGCCTGATTTGATTACTACAAAACAGGTGATGAAATATTGGACTATCGTCAAGCTGTTATCTATCTTATGGAGTTAAGTTTTATAAAATAAAAATACTTATATATCAAAGAGATAAAAAGAAATTGTCACTATAATTCACTATTCACTCACTATAAATTTTAAATTTCAATCCAACTATTACTCCTATCATCCTGATATTTAGCTGTCATTTCAGCAGACTTATGACCTAATAATTTTTGAGCAAAATTACTACCCATTTTTTCAGTATACAGTCTTGCCGACAAGCTTCTAATTTCATGAAAAGACGGTGGTGATCCTTCCCATGTTAATTTTGTTTTATCCCTAAATCTTGTAAATTCGGTTGATATTCTTGCTACTGTAATTTGTTTTTTATTTTTTGTAATAACAAAATCCGCGTCATGATTAATTTTTTCCAGAGTTTTATTTAAACTAATAGATTCAATTTTAATATCAAGCGGAATAGCTATTTTAGTTTCAGTTTTTTGTTGAATAACCCATAGTTTCCCATCATAAATATCTTTCCATTTCATTTTTGAAATATCAGACACTCTCTGACCGGTAACTAAAGCCAGTTTCATTGCATGATTTAACCAATGATTGTCATCGTTTATTAACTTTAAAATAATATTAAAGTCATTCAGAGACAACCTTGCTCGCTGAATTTTAATTTTTGGAGTTTTTGTTTGAGATACAGGGTTAATTTTTATAATATAGCTAGGCGACTTAATTTTGATTACAGCATATGTATTAAAAACAGGTCATCGATAGTGCATCCTGTTTCCATCTTTTTACGTTTAGCTTGAGACCATTTATGTTCTATAGGATTTAAATCTGGTGAATACACAGGCAAATATTCTATCTGGTGTCCTGCGTTTATAATTGCCTGTTCAATATTCTTACCTTTGTGAAAGCTAGCGTTGTCCATAAAAATAACAGAATTTTCAGGAAGTTCTGGGAGCAATATTTTTGTGATCCAAACATAAAAAACATCACGATTAATATTGCAATCAAATAATCCGATAGCAAAAAGGGTTGTTCCCAATAAAGCGCCAATAACATTTGTTCTTCCCTTAGCACCCCAGTTTTTCAGGCCAAAACAACGGTGACCTTTTGGGGAATAGCCGTGAGTTCGTGGAGTGTCATGTGAAAAACCACTTTCATCAATAAAAACAACAGATTTATCTTTTTTTTCATACTGTTGTCTTTTTTGCTGATGTGCCAGCCTGTCGCTTTCGTTGGTTTTTGGATGGAATATAGCTAGGCGACTTAATTTTGATTACAAGGTGTGTTATGAGTTATACAATTGATTTTCGACGTAAAGTAATATCTGTAAGGAAAGCCGAAGGTTTAACAATTCGAGAAACTGCGAAACAATTCCGTATTGGAAAAGCGTCTTTAGTACGTTGGCTTAAACGACCAGAGCCAAAAAATTCAACGCCACGTAAGAGGAAGCTCGATAAAAATGCTTTAGCAAAAGATGTGGAACAGTATCCAGATGCTTACCAAAAGGAACGGGCAGAGCGATTCGGTGTTTGTAAAAAGGCTATTTGGCAATCCCTTAAAAAGCTGGGATTAACCTATAAAAAAAACTCTATTCCATCCAAAAACCAACGAAAGCGACAGGCTGGCACATCAGCAAAAAAGACAACAGTATGAAAAAAAAGATAAATCTGTTGTTTTTATTGATGAAAGTGGTTTTTCACATGACACTCCACGAACTCACGGCTATTCCCCAAAAGGTCACCGTTGTTTTGGCCTGAAAAACTGGGGTGCTAAGGGAAGAACAAATGTTATTGGCGCTTTATTGGGAACAACCCTTTTTGCTATCGGATTATTTGATTGCAATATTAATCGTGATGTTTTTTATGTTTGGATCACAAAAATATTGCTCCCAGAACTTCCTGAAAATTCTGTTATTTTTATGGACAACGCTAGCTTTCACAAAGGTAAGAATATTGAACAGGCAATTATAAACGCAGGACACCAGATAGAATATTTGCCTGTGTATTCACCAGATTTAAATCCTATAGAACATAAATGGTCTCAAGCTAAACGTAAAAAGATGGAAACAGGATGCACTATCGATGACCTGTTTTTAATACATATGCTGTAATCAAAATTAAGTCGCCTAGCTATAACGCCCTCTCTCCGGCTCTTGTTAAGCACGGATTGCTTATTTTACCTCGCATTATTGAACGCAATGTGACAAGAGAGACAAACAAGAAATGGCGGAAGCTTATTTTATGTCACCGTTAAAGCAGAATTTGATTTTATTGCCACTGAAGATGGTAGCAAACATACCGTAACCACATTAAGCGTGTTGCTTAATAGTGAAATAAGGGTATTTCGGTGATTGAAGTAAATTTTAGGCTGTTCTGAGATGGAAATTCCAAAGACCGGCACTAAGGAGTAAAAAGGTATCATCAATAAAGGGTCTACGATTCCGTAAAATTTGGGTCATATAGCTAGGCGACTTAATTTTGATTACAAGGTGTGTTATGAGTTATACAATTGATTTTCGACGTAAAGTAATATCTGTAAGGAAAGCCGAAGGTTTAACAATTCGAGAAACTGCGAAACAATTCCGTATTGGAAAAGCGTCTTTAGTACGTTGGCTTAAACGACCAGAGCCAAAAAATTCAACGCCACGTAAGAGGAAGCTCGATAAAAATGCTTTAGCAAAAGATGTGGAACAGTATCCAGATGCTTACCAAAAGGAACGGGCAGAGCGATTCGGTGTTTGTAAAAAGACTATTTGGCAATCCCTTAAAAAGCTGGGATTAACCTATAAAAAAAACTCTATTCCATCCAAAAACCAACGAAAGCGACAGGCTGGCACATCAGCAAAAAAGACAACAGTATGAAAAAAAAGATAAATCTGTTGTTTTTATTGATGAAAGTGGTTTTTCACATGACACTCCACGAACTCACGGCTATTCCCCAAAAGGTCACCGTTGTTTTGGCCTGAAAAACTGGGGTGCTAAGGGAAGAACAAATGTTATTGGCGCTTTATTGGGAACAACCCTTTTTGCTATCGGATTATTTGATTGCAATATTAACCGTGATGTTTTTTATGTTTGGATCACAAAAATATTGCTCCCAGAACTTCCTGAAAATTCTGTTATTTTTATGGACAACGCTAGCTTTCACAAAGGTAAGAATATTGAACAGGCAATTATAAACGCAGGACACCAGATAGAATATTTGCCTGTGTATTCACCAGATTTAAATCCTATAGAACATAAATGGTCTCAAGCTAAACGTAAAAAGATGGAAACAGGATGCACTATCGATGACCTGTTTTTAATACATATGCTGTAATCAAAATTAAGTCGCCTAGCTATAATAGTCCGATGGAACGATTCTTCCGTAGTCTGAAGACC
This sequence comes from Candidatus Arsenophonus triatominarum, assembly GCF_001640365.1. GTDB lineage: Bacteria > Pseudomonadota > Gammaproteobacteria > Enterobacterales > Enterobacteriaceae > Arsenophonus > Arsenophonus triatominarum. Next base: position 342,015 of record NZ_LWMI01000016.1, read on the forward strand.
GAATGGGTGCCAACGACTGGCTACCAAAGCTTTAGTGCTGCTCAGTCAGCCATTATTCGCTACATAACCCACTACTATAGCGATATAAGACCTCACTGGTATAACGGTGGATTAACGCCAAACGAATCAGAGCGACTGTTCCGTGAACAGTCAGGTAGGGTGGCCAATTTTAGTTGACCACTACAATAGACGCTTTAATTAATCAAAATCGACGGGTGCCTAACGTAAAAAATAGAGTAGATGGACAGATTGAAAGCGCTGTAGTCGAGTATGCGATTGAATACCCTGCACACGGTCAACACCGCAGTAGTAATGAACTAAGAAAAAAAGGCATTTTTGTTTCGGGGAGTGGTGTTCGCTCTATTTGGCTGCGCCATAATCTCGAAAATTTTACAAAACGCCTAAAAGCGCTTGAAGATAAAATCGCAACAGAAGGAATTATCCTGTCAGAATCACAAATCAGTGCTCTAGAAAAGAAAGCGCAAGATGATGAAGCCTGTGGTGAGATTGAAACAGCGCATCCAGGTTATCTGGGTTCACAAGATACTTTTTATGTCGGTCATTTAAAAGGCGTTGGTCGTGTTTATCAACAAACTTACATTGATACTTACAGTAAAGTCGTTCATTGTAAGCTTTACACAACAAAAAGCGCGATAACGGCGGCAGATTTATTAAATGACAAGGTTCTCCCTTTTTATTCCCAGCATGGGTTACCGGTGTTACGTATACTGACGGACAGAGGCAGTGAGTATTGTGGTAAAGTTGAACATCACGATTATCAACTTTATCTCGCTATCAATGATATTGATCATACAAAAACTAAAGCTCGTTCACCTCAAACTAATGGGATTTGTGAACGCTTTCATAGAACTGTATTACAAGAGTTCTATCAGGTGGCTTTTCGTAAGAAAATCTATAGGGCTTTAAATGAATTACAAGCTGATTTAGATAAATGGTTAGCGGAATATAATAACCAACGCACTCATCAAGGAAAAATGTGTTGCGGTCGAACTCCTATGGCAACTTTACACGATGGAAAACAACTTTGGAGAGAGAAAGATTTAAATCAAATTTAACCTGACAGGTACTGTATAAATAACCGGTAACTGTCAGATTAAGCCTGAGCTACTACAAAGTAAATTAACTAAACCTATGCCAGCAATAACATCATGTTCATTACCTGAATATTGATAATGGACCATCTCTATTTTTTTACTACGTGTTTTGGCAATCAATGTATCATCGGCAATTAGTACACAAGGGCTTTTTTTGTCTATAGTTGTTTCAACTAATCTCCACAGGTCTTTAGGTCGAAACCACCTGCTTTTAGCCATCGACTAATACAAAGGTGATGGGCTTACTTCTGATAAAGCCAAACCAGAGTATCTCACACTGCTCACCTGTAAGAATGTTTTGTAGATATCTTTAATGCATGGATAACCGGACAAAATATAAACATCCTAATTTTTTCTTGTTTTTAAATTTATACTTCTTTTTCGGAGCTTGCGAAACTCGTGTAATATTGAATCTTCCGTTGCTTCCAGTCCTGATTTTGATCCGATAAAAGTAGAAATCGATAAAAAAATCGACAATAAATTTGGATTGGTTTTTAGTGGATTTTCTGGGATGGGATATGAAAATACAGAAAAATTATAAGACTATATAACAAAAGAGATAAAACAAAATATTGATGAGCATGGGATTCATAATTTACTTATTGTTGCCTGCGCGACTCCTGAAGGTATTGGCTGTATCTATGATATTGCTAAAAATTTAGGGGTAAGCACTTTTTGCATTGTTTCACAACAATGCTTCAACAAATAGCCTATCAAAAAATTGTGAGAGTGTTATGCAAATAAAGGATCCGGATAACAGCTGGAAAGTTTTGGATGATTCTGGTGGTTCTTATATGGTATACGTTGCAAGTAAAAATGGATGTTTTTCACGCGTTTCGCACCAATAAAAAAACGCTCTATTTTTAAGTTTAATTCAGCATAATATATAAATAGACAAAATCTTATAAGTTAAAAGCAACTTATTGTAATTTAAACAAATTTATACGTTTTAGTAACTTGCAAATTAACCATTGCTTTTAAGCCATTTCTGGAATTTTATATGCCTGTGCGAAACTCGTGACGTAGTAAAAAAATAGAGATGGTCCATTATCAATATTCAGGTAATGAACATGATGTTATTGCTGGCATAGGTTTAGTTAATTTACTTTGGCATAATCTAACAACTGTTGAATCAATTCCTATTGATTATCGTATTTAATCTGAGTTCGGGATAAGAAATAAAGTGAAAGTCTTGCTATTCAAATAGTTGAATGCGCATATTTCGTTAAAATACTCTAACAATCTGGTTAAAGAGTAGAGTATTGTTAAACAATGATGGAAAATCTTACTGAACTTTATTGCCTGATGGATGATTTTTGTAAAGACTTCGAGCCAAAAATGCATGAAATTTTGCTGAATAACGGTAGTAAGCGTCGTAGACGGTCTACTCAGCTTTCATTGGCTGAAATGATGACACTGGTTGTTTTGTTTCATCAACTCCGATTCAGCCAATTCAAGGTATTTTATTTCTATTATGTCCGTTTATATCTCAGGAAGGAATTTCCTAACTTGCCATCATATTCACGCTGCGTAGAGTTACTTCCGCGCAGTGCCTTAGCTTTAACGGCACTGTTTGAGTCAATTAAGGGAAAGTGCACGGGTCTGTCGGTTGCCGATTCTACTCCGATAGCTGTGTGTGATAACTTACGGATCCGCCGGCATAAAGTCTTCGATGGGATAGCTGAACGAGGAAAAACCTCAACAGGTTGGTTTTTTGGTTTCAAACTTCATGTAATTATCAATCATTTGGGGGAAATACTCAGTTTTCGACTTACACCAGGAAACACAGATGATCGGAAACCATTGCCTGAGCTGATAAAAGATCTTTCTGGTTGTTTGTATACGGATAAAGGGTATTTATCGGCTTCACTGAAACAGCAACTGAAAACAATGGGAATTAACCTTATAACGAATATCAAGAAGAAAATGAAGCCTGTTGAACAGACTTGTTTCGACAAAGCCATCTTGCGTCATCGTTCTGTCATTGAAACGGTATTTGATGAGTTAAAAAATCTTTGTCAGATAGCGCATACGCAGCACCGCTCTCCTGCTAACTTTGTAGTGAATTTATTAGCAGGGCTGGTTGCATATCACGAGTTTTGCACCAATAAAAAAACGCTCTATTTTTAAGTTTAATTCAGCATAATATATAAATAGACAAGATCTTATAAATTAAAAGCAACTTATTGTAATTTAAACAATTTTATACGTTTTATAGCTAGGCGACTTAATTTTGATTACAGCATATGTATTAAAAACAGGTCATCGATAGTGCATCCTGTTTCCATCTTTTTACGTTTAGCTTGAGACCATTTATGTTCTATAGGATTTAAATCTGGTGAATACACAGGCAAATATTCTATCTGGTGTCCTGCGTTTATAATTGCCTGTTCAATATTCTTACCTTTGTGAAAGCTAGCGTTGTCCATAAAAATAACAGAATTTTCAGGAAGTTCTGGGAGCAATATTTTTGTGATCCAAACATAAAAAACATCACGATTAATATTGCAATCAAATAATCCGATAGCAAAAAGGGTTGTTCCCAATAAAGCGCCAATATAGCTAGGCGACTTAATTTTGATTACAGCATATGTATTAAAAACAGGTCATCGATAGTGCATCCTGTTTCCATCTTTTTACGTTTAGCTTGAGACCATTTATGTTCTATAGGATTTAAATCTGGTGAATACACAGGCAAATATTCTATCTGGTGTCCTGCGTTTATAATTGCCTGTTCAATATTCTTACCTTTGTGAAAGCTAGCGTTGTCCATAAAAATAACAGAATTTTCAGGAAGTTCTGGGAGCAATATTTTTGTGATCCAAACATAAAAAACATCACGGTTAATATTGCAATCAAATAATCCGATAGCAAAAAGGGTTGTTCCCAATAAAGCGCCAATAACATTTGTTCTTCCCTTAGCACCCCAGTTTTTCAGGCCAAAACAACGGTGACCTTTTGGGGAATAGCCGTGAGTTCGTGGAGTGTCATGTGAAAAACCACTTTCATCAATAAAAACAACAGATTTATCTTTTTTTTCATACTGTTGTCTTTTTTGCTGATGTGCCAGCCTGTCGCTTTCGTTGGTTTTTGGATGGAATAGAGTTTTTTTTATAGGTTAATCCCAGCTTTTTAAGGGATTGCCAAATAGTCTTTTTACAAACACCGAATCGCTCTGCCCGTTCCTTTTGGTAAGCATCTGGATACTGTTCCACATCTTTTGCTAAAGCATTTTTATCGAGCTTCCTCTTACGTGGCGTTGAATTTTTTGGCTCTGGTCGTTTAAGCCAACGTACTAAAGACGCTTTTCCAATACGGAATTGTTTCGCAGTTTCTCGAATTGTTAAACCTTCGGCTTTCCTTACAGATATTACTTTACGTCGAAAATCAATTGTATAACTCATAACACACCTTGTAATCAAAATTAAGTCGCCTAGCTATAAATGGTCTCAAGCTAAACGTAAAAAGATGGAAACAGGATGCACTATCGATGACCTGTTTTTAATACATATGCTGTAATCAAAATTAAGTCGCCTAGCTATAGCGTACCTAAATTAGTTTTGTGCGAAACTCGTGTAATTTAGACGGTAAATTAGCACAAGGAAAAATAATGGCTGAAATATGTCCAATACAAACGAAATATACAAAAGAGGTATAGTATAAAAAATAATCTCTCCAACTGACTTACTATAAACGAATAAGGCAATATATTTAGCCCGCCATTTATTCTTAATAGCTAGGGTAGTTTGCTATCTTACAAAATGGAGTGATTATTTTAATTGTAAAAACTCTCAGTCTCTTGATGGGTATATTGCATTAAACAAAAAAACGTTTATCAAGTGGTGTTCAGTGTTATTGATATCTTACATATTATAGATTTTAGACGTTAAAGATTAGCAAGTCTTTGCGTAATTAGTTAAAAAATTACAATAAATATAGTTTTCTTTATTAGAAGGCTAGATTTATTTGGTTAAATTTTTTCAAAAGATAAAGTGTATTGTTCAAGCCAACGCATTAATAAAGTTAAAATACTATTCACGCATAAATAGATAATTCCCGCTGCAATAAAAACATCGACATTATAAGTTTGGCCAAAAATTTGTTGGCTATATCCCATAATTTCTAATAGCGTTATGGTACTTGCTAGTGAAGTGCTTTTAAAGATAAGGATCACCTCATTAGAATAGGATGAAAGTGCACGTTTAAGCGCGTAAGGCAAAATAATTCTTAGGGTTTGGTAATTTGACATACCTAACGCCTGACAAGATTGCCAGCTAGCTTTAGGAATTGCTTTTACTGCACCATGAAATAATAAGGTGGAATAGGCGGCACTATTAAGCGCTAACGCTAACAGGGCACAAACCCATGGAGTAGAAATCAATGCCCATAATGCAGGGTACTCTTTTAGTGCTGGAAGTTGACCGGGTCCATAGTAAATCAAAAAAAATTGAACCAGCAAAGGAGTACCGGTAAATAGCGTAATGTAACCTTGAATAATAGCTGAAAAAATCGCTGTTTTTAACGATAAAATAATAGTCAAAAATAGTGCTAACAAAAAGGCAATGAGTAACGCGTATAATGTTAACGATAGACTGGTTGGTAAGCCTGGTAGCAATGAAATGATTAAATCGATCATTTTGCAACTCCCCGTTCAAACTGAGTTGTGCGTAATTCTATGCGCCGTAAAATAAATTGACTTACTAGGGTGATAACCAGGTAGATTAATGCCACAATTAAGTACCAAGTAAAAGGTTCCTGAGTACGATTGACAATAGTTTTGGTTTGTAACATCAAGTCATTTACGCTAATCAGTGAAACCAATGCAGTATCTTTTAGCAATACCAGCCATTGATTGCCTAAGCCAGGTAATGCATGACGCCACATTTGGGGCATAATAAGCCGTAGGAAAGCAATATTTCGATTGAGACCCAATGCATGAGCTGATTCCCATTGGCCGGATGGTATCGCTTTTAGGGAGCCTCTTAAGGTTTGCGATGCATAGGCGGCATAGAGTAGAGCAAGAGCAACAACACCACAAAAAAAAGGGATAAAATCGAATTCACTATTTTGTGGGAAGAACCATTCAGGATCAACTTGCCAGGTTGTTTGCCAGAAAATGAAATTAATATTAATGCCGTCACCTAACAACATAATAAATTGTAATGTGCCATAGTAAACGAACAGCACAACTAATAATTCAGGTAATCCGCGAATTAAAGTCACCCAGCAAGAACCAAGCAAGGCTACAGGCCGCCAGCGAACAGATTCCCAAGCAGTAAATAACAGGGCTAATAACAGCCCTAGTATCAAAGCGATACCAGCAAGAGTAATCGTCAAACCGGCGGCATTTATTAGAAACAACAGATTATTCATCACGATAATCGACTATTTTTGCAACCATTTTTGATAGATAGCATCGTAGGTGCCATCTTGTTTTACTTGTGCCATCGCTTTATTTAATTTATCTAGCAGCGTTTTGTTTCCTTTGCGTACCGCAATACCAAGACCCACACCAAAATAATTAGCATCTGTTATTTTTTCATCCACGGCGGCAAGGTTTTCGTTACCTTTTGTTTTTAACCATTCCGTTGTGACAGCGGTATCTCCAAACACAGCATCTATACGGCCATTTTGTAAATCGAGGATAGCAGTTTGGTAATTATCATACGGGACAGCTTGCATCTCTTTATGCTGTTGGATAATATATTTTTGATGGGTGGTTCCATTTTGCACGCCAACTTTTTTACCTTTTAATAATGATATTTTATTAATTTTATTTTTTACCGCGATAAATGTTGCTGAATTATTGTAATAACTATCAGTAAAATCAACTTGTTTTTGCCTCTCTGGGGTAATATCAATTCCGGCCATCAAAGCATCAAATCGACGCATTTTCAAACTGGGGATTAAGCTATCAAAGGATTGGTGAGTAAATGTACAGTTGGCATTGAGTTTTTTACATATGGCATTGGCCAGATCAATATCAAAACCGACAATGTTATTATTGGCATCAATTGATTCGAATGGGGCATATGTTGCTTCAGTTGCAAAGCGTATCGTCTCCTTTGGTGAGGCTAGTACTGATATGGATAGGCTGCATAAGATAATAGCTAACAGTGATTTTTTCATTACGTTATTCTCAATGAGATGAATGGGATAGATAATTTTCCAAGCCTTGAGTTTGTGGTCTAGTGAAACGATCAATATCGCCTTGTTCCACAATTACCCCTTTTTCCATATAAACTATCTTGCTCGCTGTTTTACGGGCAAAATCAATTTCATGAGTCACTATCAGTTGGGTGATGCCCGTTTTTGATAATTCCTGTATAATATTAACTACTTGGGTTGTAATTTCAGGATCGAGAGCGGCTGTTGGTTCATCAAATAACAGTATTTCAGGCTCCATCATTAATGCTCTGGCAATTGCCACTCGCTGTTGCTGACCTCCAGAAAGATACAATGGGAAGCGATTAGCAAATTCAGTTAACCGTAAACGGTGCAATAAATTTGCTGCTTTTTCTTTAGCTGTTGCCTTAGTTAAACCTAATACTAAACAAGGCGCCTCAATCAGATTTTCCATTACGGTCAAATGTGGCCACAAGTTATATTGTTGAAATACCATCCCCACTTTTTGTCTTAACGCTCTGATTTCATTTTTTTTGGTTTGGCGTGAAAAATCAAAATGGTACCCAGCGATGTTCAGTTGGCCTGAACGGGGCATCTCTAGTAAATTGAAGACACGTAATAATGAGCTTTTGCTAGCACCGCTTGGGCCAAGTAATACCATCGTTTCACCCGTTTCACATGTCAAATTGATATTGTGTAGGGCTTGCTCTTCACCATAAAAGCAATTAATTTGTTTTAATTGAATAATCATGATAAAAATCTGAATAAATAAACAAGTTAAACAATGATAATCTTAATGGAATAATTATGCAATATGTAATTTCTATAAATAGACTAACATTGATGTTTTGTAAGGATTTTTGGCTTTATTAAGCTTATTTTGTTGTTTTTTATGCATCATTAATGCAATTTTATTGATTGTTTAGCCATGCCCTTAAATATAAAACAATGAATTGGGCTCATGATTAGCCAATACATTAGTCCTGAAAAACCGGCAGGATGCCACCATGCTCTGACATCTAACGTTCGATATTTGCCACAATCCTTGATGGTAAAAATTAAACGCCCTAGTCCCTGTGCTTTCATACCAAATAATAGGGTTAATTGATGTCTGGGTTTGATATTAATCACTTTCCAGCTATCGATCATGTTGCCTAAATATAATTCTTCATGTTTAGGGCGGCCATATTTTACTTTGTTGAGCATTGAATCATAAATCAAGGCGCGTAATTGCCATAAAATATTGGCGTAGAAACATCCTCTTTTGCCACCAATTTGTTGCACGATTTGCCAAATAGTCCGGCTAGTAGCGCGGATTGTTAGCGTAAAACCGGCATCTTTCGGATAATAACTAACCTGAGTTCGGGATAAGCATTATCAATTATGCTTGAAGATATGTTCCTGCCACCGGTATCTTTGGTTTAGATGGAATTAAACAATATGCAACCAGCCCGGCTAATAAATTCACTACAAAGTTAGCAGGAGAGCGGTGCCGCGTATGCGCTATCTGACAAAAATTTTTTAACTCATCAAATACCGTTTCAATGACAGAACGATGACGCAAAATGGCTTTGTCGAAACAAGTCTGTTCAACAGGCTTCATTTTCTTCTTGATATTCGTTATAAGGTTAATTCCCATTGTTTTCAGTTGCTGTTTCAGTGAAGCCGATAAATACCCTTTATCCGCATACAAACAACCAGAAAGAGCTTTTATAGCTAGGCGACTTAATTTTGATTACAAGGTGTGTTATGAGTTATACAATTGATTTTCGACGTAAAGTAATATCTGTAAGGAAAGCCGAAGGTTTAACAATTCGAGAAACTGCGAAACAATTCCGTATTGGAAAAGCGTCTTTAGTACGTTGGCTTAAACGACCAGAGCCAAAAAATTCAACGCCACGTAAGAGGAAGCTCGATAAAAATGCTTTAGCAAAAGATGTGGAACAGTATCCAGATGCTTACCAAAAGGAACGGGCAGAGCGATTCGGTGTTTGTAAAAAGACTATTTGGCAATCCCTTAAAAAGCTGGGATTAACCTATAAAAAAAACTCTATTCCATCCAAAAACCAACGAAAGCGACAGGCTGGCACATCAGCAAAAAAGACAACAGTATGAAAAAAAAGATAAATCTGTTGTTTTTATTGATGAAAGTGGTTTTTCACATGACACTCCACGAACTCGCGGCTATTCCCCAAAAGGTCACCGTTGTTTTGGCCTGAAAAACTGGGGTGCTAAGGGAAGAACAAATGTTATTGGCACTTTATTGGGAACAACCCTTTTTGCTATCGGATTATTTGATTGCAATATTAATCGTGATGTTTTTTATGTTTGGATCACAAAAATATTGCTCCCAGAACTTCCTGAAAATTCTGTTATTTTTATGGACAACGCTAGCTTTCACAAAGGTAAGAATATTGAACAGGCAATTATAAACGCAGGACACCAGATAGAATATTTGCCTGTGTATTCACCAGATTTAAATCCTATAGAACATAAATGGTCTCAAGCTAAACGTAAAAAGATGGAAACAGGATGCACTATCGATGACCTGTTTTTAATACATATGCTGTAATCAAAATTAAGTCGCCTAGCTATATGACTAAATCATCACTATCCCAACATGATGCTGTAGTGGTCAACTAAAATTGGCCACTACAATATTGATAACAAAATCCTATCGTTATTTGCATTAGGCATGAGTTATCATGATATTAAGCGTGTTGCTTAATAGTGAAATAAGGGTATTTCGGTGATTGAAGTAAATTTTAGGCTGTTCTGAGATGGAAATTCCAAAGACCGGCACTAAGGAGTAAAAAGGTATCATCAATAAAGGGTCTACGATTCCGTAAAATTTGGGTCATACAACCGAGGCGCTTGATACCCGCGATGGCGTGTTCAACCGTAATACGGATGCCCGAGATTATTTGATTTTCTTGTTTTTGTTCAGGCGATAAAGGTCTTTTTCGAGTTCCTTTTTTTGGGATTTGTGTATTAGGATGCTGTTTATCTATACCTTGAAAACCGGTATCGGCCCAGATGGTTACCTCAGGGGGAATATGGCGAATTATATCGACTTTATCGAGTAAGCGTTTATCGTGACGGCGCCCATTTTTGATCATGGGGATAAATCCAATTTTCCTCGTTTCGTCAGTCATAATAAGCCCTTTTCGAGTGGTCTGTCTTTTCTTTCCCGAATACATTTTTTTTCGCCGACGCAGATTCTTAGGCTTTTGGACAGGTCGCTCTGTCCCATCAATAAAGACGTCTTTAACTCCAGGAAAGGCGCGAAAAAATTCCTCAGCAGAGCGAATTTGACGAGCGGGCAAAACACATTCTCGCCCCAAGGTCATCTCTAAAACCGGCAATAATATTTTTACCCAGCGACATACCCGTGTTCTATCTAAACCAAAAAGAAGTCCTTGCAAATCATAGGTCGGATAACATTTTAAATACAATAAAATAAAAAGCAGTTTATCTAATGGGGTTGGGATAAATCCTTTCTGCCCTGCACCCATTTGCCGCTCGTGATCTTTTCGATTCTTTTTCCGATAAATCAAATAACAAGCTGAAAATTCAGCGGCTAAATTTTTCAATTCTTCGACTGATAATCCAATGATTGCTTTACATAAACGATTATCTCGTAACAACCGCTCTTTGTTGATCATTTCAAACCGTTATTTTCTAAGTTAAACCTCTTTTTATTGTCTATAGCGTGACAAAAAATGCAAGTCTCTATTCAGCAACTATTTTATTGGCTGAGCGTTCTGACTTACATAACCGTGGTATACAAGATATTTTAATCGCTTGTGTTGACGGATTAAAAGGGTTTCCAGAAGCGATGGCCAGTATTTTCCCGCAGACAGAAGTTCAGCCATGCGTAGTTCATCAAATTCGCAATAGCTTACGTTATATTGCCAGTAAAGACCAAAAAGCCTTTATGGCTGATTTTAAGCCGGTTTATCGTGCAGATACTAAAGCGGCTGCTGAGCTTGCCCTTGATGAACTGGAAACGAAATGGGGTGAAAAATACCCGATAGTGCTAGAATCCTGGCGAAGTAAATGGGAGTTGCTCAGTGCTTATTTTCGATACCCTAAAGCCATTAGAAAACCCATTTATACGACCAATGCAGTAGAGGCGGTTCATCGGCAGTTTAGGACATTAACTAAAACCAAAGGGGCTTTTCCTAATGAAAACAGCTTATTAAAATTACTCTATATTGGCATCAATCAGGTATCCAACAAATGGACTATGCCGATTAGTAACTGGGCGTTAACCATTGCTCAATTGTCCATCTATTTTAAAGGGCGCTTAGATGGTATAATCAAAAGATAAAATCCCCTGACACAGAATTATGAACACCCTCATTTTCTTATTTTTAATCTAACTTAGTGGATACTACTATGTTTTCATTTAGTCCAAGGTTGCAAACCAGAACATGTTGCCAGTGGTTAGTTTCTTTCTTGTCCTTATCTTGTGGTTTATTCTTTCTTTTTAATGCAACGTTAGTTGAGAGTGCTACCTTAACCAATATAACTTCAAGGCAAACTATTCAAAACCAATTAAATGCCTTAAGTAATCGTAGCAATTTAACTGCGTATGAAACGCTAGCTTTATCTGACTACAAAAAAGCCATCCAATTTTATGATGAATTAGCTGGATTAGAAAAACAAGCTGAATTAATGCAAAAAAGAGTGATGCAAGCGCCAAGAGAAGCGCGATATGCACTTGATAATTTAGCTAAAATTAAACGTGAGCAACAACAAAGTGAGCAGACTAAAACTGAATATCAGCATTTATCATTATGGCAACTCGAGAGCCAGTTAAAAAATAAATTAGAAATATTACAAAACCAGCAGGAAAATCTGGCCAATATTAATAACAACTTAGTTTCATTACAAACCCAGCCAGAGCGAGCAATGAATATTATGCTAGAAAATGCTCGGCGGCTACAAGATATTCGTTACCAACTAAATAATGATTTCTCTTCCAATGACGATATTCGGCCTTCTTTGCAAGTATTATTGCAAGTGGAACAATTATACCTGCAGCAGCAAAATAAATTTCAGCAACACTCATTACAAGCTAATACTCAATTACAGGATGTGCTACAGAAGCAACGTGATTATACAGCAACTTATCTTGAGTTAATTCAAAGTGATATACAATATATTCAGGCTGCTATTAATAATAAACGCTTAAATTATTCTGAGGAAACCGCTAAAGAAGCGCAACGCTCAACGATAAATAGTCAGGAGGTGGAAGAATATCCGGTAATTAAACATGAAAAAGCGATTAATAAAGCACTGAGTGAACGTTTGATCTCAGTAACTCAAGATAGTAACCAATTAGTACAAAAAGGAATAAGGATTAAATCTTGGCTAGAAAGAGCCATACAAGTAGAGAGTAATTTAAAAGAGCAAATTACTGTTTTACGAGGAAGTCTATTACTTTCACGCATCCTTTTTCAAAAACAGATTAATTTGCCACCGAATATACTGACAAAAAATCTGCCCATCTTAATTGCCGATTTACGGCTGGAACAGTTTGATATTAACCAAGAGCGTGATCAGTTATATCAGTCTTCTAATTATATTAATAAGTTGGCCGATACAATAAATGATTCAATAGTAGATAAGACTAAGACCATGCCACTTTCGAAGGAAGTCTGGCGGGCTTTGGAGTCACTGATTGATATACGCCGTGACCTTTTAGAACAGTTAAATATTCAACTGGGTAATCAGATTTCTCAGGCGATTAATTTACAGTTAGATCAACAACAATTACTGGGTGTCATTGATTCTTTAGAACAGACATTAGCTCAGCAAATTTTTTGGGTAAATAGTAATAAACCGATTGATCTGACATGGCTAACTTCTTTTCCTGATGCGGCGAAAGCAGAAATTACCGCTTTTAATTTTAAATTACCATTAGTTAGCATAGTCAAAGGGTTAATTAACTCTTCTGTTGTCACGATTCCCCTTTTGTTGGCTTGTCTGTTCTTTTTTGGGATGAATCGCAAGTTTAAACAGCGTTTAAAAGAAATCAATGAGGAAGTTAGAGTGTTCAAAAAAGATAGCCAATTACATACCCCTGTAGCGTTAATTTTAACCCTAATGATGACGTTTCCTGGTGCTTTTATTGTACTCGTTGTCGGTTACTGGTTTTTAAAAACAGGTAATCCTCATGGTGATTTTGTTTGGAGTTTTGCCCTGCAATTGGCTTTATTTTGGGTTTTATTTAGATGGTGTATTAATATTCTTAAGCCTGATGGTATTGCAGAAAATCATTTTTTAATTGCTAAAAAAGAGAATACCTGGTTACGCCAACATTTGATAAATTTGATGTTGCCGTTAATTGTGTTGATTTATTGGTCAAGTTATGGCGTCATGTATCCTTTGCGGTTGGCGGATGACGTCATCGGACAATTGATTGTTCTAATATTTCTGTTTTTGGTTTTTCTATTTACTTTGCCGTTTTGCCGTCGGATCTGGCAACTAAAAGGTGGGCATTTAACTCGCACTATTGTTATTACCATATTGGCTTTTTCTCCATTAGTACTAATTGGTTTAATGATGGTCGGTTATTATTACACTACTCTTCGGCTTTCAAGTCGTTGGATTGATAGTCTCTACTTATTACTCCTTTGGTATATTATTTACCATAGTTGTATTCGTGGATTATCGATAGCAGCGCGCAAGCTTGCTTATAAAAGGGCGTTAGAGCGCCGTCATAATATGACGCGAGAAGAACAAGAAAATGAACCGATCACCGAACCACCAATGTCAATTGAATTGATTAGTCAACAATCTCTACGTTTAACCAGTATGGTATTGTTTTTGATCTTTATCGTCGCTTTTTATTGGATTTGGTCAGATTTCATTACTATTTTCTCATTTTTAGATGGTATTCAACTTTGGCATACGAATGTACAAAGTGAGGCTGGTCATACTTTACAAGCAGTTACCCTAGCTAATTTAATTTTGGCGATTATTATTTTTATTGTCGCTTTAGTGATGACGCGAAATCTACCCGGTTTGTTAGAGGTTTTAGTATTGTCCCGGCTTAAGCTTCGGCAGGGATCAAGCTATGCGATCACGACGATGCTGACCTATATTATCATCGGTATTGGTACAATTATTGTATTAGCAATGTTAGGTGTTACTTGGAATAAGCTACAGTGGCTAGCGGCAGCATTAACATTTGGCTTAGGTTTTGGTCTACAAGAAATTTTTGCCAACTTTGTTTCGGGTATTATTATTCTGTTTGAACGGCCGGTCAGAATTGGTGATACTGTTACGATTGGTAATTTTTCAGGCACAGTGAGTAAAATTCGTATTCGAGCAACCACCATAACTGATTTTGATCGCAAAGAAGTCATTATTCCTAACAAAGCATTTGTGACTGAACGTTTAATAAATTGGTCGTTAACAGATACTATTACCCGTATTATTATCAAGCTAGGCGTTGCCTATGGTTCTGATCTTGATAAAGTGAAGGCGATTTTATTACAGACAGCGCAAAGTAATAATAAGATCATGTCAGATCCTGCGCCATTAGTATTTTTTACTGATTTTGGCGACAGTACTCTTAATCATGAATTACGTTTTTATGTTCGCCAGATAGCGGATAGAAGCACAACCTTGGACGAAGTTAATCGACTGATTGATCGCTTATGTCGAGAACAAAATATCAATATTGCTTTTAATCAGTTAGAAGTTCATCTTCATAATAGCAAAGGTGATTCTGTGCAAGAAGTTGAGCGTACGCTAGGCGGTGTGTAGTGGTCAACTAAAATTGGCCACCCTGACTGTTCACGGAACAGTCGCTCTGATTCGTTTGGCGTTAATCCACCGTTATACCAGTGAGGTCTTATATCGCTATAGTAGTGGGTTATGTAGCGAATAATGGCTGACTGAGCAGTACTAAAGTGTATTAGTCTTAACTTAATCCGACAATTCTGATTTAAAAAAGAGCGTTACCGGTTTTAATTAACATCATTAGATAATTAAATAAAAGGTAATTCTATGTATCAAACAAATAATCCTATCATCAAACATAAAGTCGGGTTACTTAACCTCGCTGAAGAGCTTAATAACGTCTCAAAAGCCTGTAAGATTATGGGGGTATCCCGAGATACGTTTTATCGCTACCAGGAACTTGTTAACGATGGTGGGATAGACGCTTTAATTAATCAAAATCGACGGGTGGTGCCTAACGTAAAAAATAGAGTAGATGAACAGATTGAAAGCGCTGTAGTCGAGTATGCGATTGAATACCCTGCACACGGTCAACACCGCAGTAGTAATGAACTAAGAAAAAAAGGCATTTTTGTTTCGGGGAGTGGCGTTCGCTCTATTTGGCTGCGCCATAATCTCGAAAATTTTACAAAACGCCTAAAAGCGCTTGAAGATAAAATCGCAACAGAAGGAATTATCCTGTCAGAATCACAAATCAGTGCTCTAGAAAAGAAAGCGCAAGATGATGAAGCCTGTGGTGAGATTGAAACAGCGCATCCAGGTTATCTGGGTTCACAAGATACTTTTTATGTCGGTCATTTAAAAGGCGTTGGTCGTGTTTATCAACAAACTTACATTGATACTTACAGTAAAGTCGTTCATTGTAAGCTTTACACAACAAAAAGCGCGATAACGGCGGCAGATTTATTAAATGACAAGGTTCTCCCTTTTTATTCCCAGCATGGGTTACCGGTGTTACGTATACTGACGGACAGAGGCAGTGAGTATTGTGGTAAAGTTGAACATCACGATTATCAACTTTATCTCGCTATCAATGATATTGATCATACAAAAACTAAAGCTCGTTCACCTCAAACTAATGGGATTTGTGAACGCTTTCATAAAACTGTATTACAAGAGTTCTATCAGGTGGCTTTTCGTAAGAAAATCTATAGGGCTTTAAATGAATTACAAGCTGATTTAGATAAATGGTTAGCGGAATATAATAACCAACGCACTCATCAAGGAAAAATGTGTTGCGGTCGAACTCCTATGGCAACTTTACACGATGGAAAACAACTTTGGAGAGAGAAAGATTTAAATCAAATTTAACCTGACAGGTACTGTATAAATAACCGATAACTGTCAGATTAAGTCTGAGCTACTACAACTAAAGCTTTGGTAGCCAGTCGTTGGCACCCATTCGGTCTTCAGACTACGGAAGAATCGTTCCATCGGACTATTATCCCAACAATTCCCTCTGCGACTGATACTTTGGGTCATCTGATAACGCCACAATGCCTGCCTATACTGACGACTGGTATAATGACTTCCCTGATCACTATGGAACATCACCTGTTTGGGATGCCCACGTAGTTCCCAAGCCATTTGTAGTGCTTTGGCTGTTAATTCTGAGTCTGGTGCAAATGACATTGCCCAGCTCACCGGTTTTCGGGCAAACAAATCCAATACCACAGCCAGATAGGCCCATCGTGAGCCTGTCCAAATATAGGTTACATCGCCGCACCAAACCTGGTCAGGCTTTGTAACAGCGAACTGCCTATTGAGCAGATTTGGAATATCAATACGTTCATTTCCACCGCGGTTGTATTTATGTTTTCGCTCTTGGCAACTGACGATGATTAATTCTTTCATCAACTTACCCGCTAACCACCGCCCAAGTTTCACGTTGTGTGTATTGGTAACCATCGTGGCGATAGTCCTTGCGCCAGCAGAGCCGCCACTAACCTTCCACGCTTCGCTGACTAGGCTACGTTTTATCGTCCGCTCAATATCTGGCTCCTTAGGCCGACACCAATAGCGATAACTGCTTCGGTGAACATTAAAAATACGACACAAAGTTTTCACCGGATAAAGCACTCTTAGCTTTTCAACTACCGAAAATTTTTCAGTGAGTCGGACATTAAGAGCGCAGTAGCCTTTTTTAAGATGTCATTCTCCATTTCCAGCCGGTGGATTTTTTTCTTCATTTCTCTGAACTCAATTTGTTCAGGTGTTAATGGCAGACCAGGCGATGTTTTCCCTTGACGTTCTAAACGAAGGGCTCTTACCCACCGGCTAATCGCTGAAAGACTGACGTTCATGCCTTTCGCGGCTTCCTGGTAGGTGTAATTTTGGTCAAGGACTAATTTGGCGGTTTCACATTTAAATTCAGCAGTAATTATTTTACTCATTTCGGCACCTATAAAAATTATGAGGTAAGCATATCACCTCAACTTAGGTGGCCAAATTTAGTATGCCACTACAGCTTGTAATTCGGCTAAATCACGAGTTTCGCACAGGCATATAAAATTCCAGAAATGGCTTAAAAGCAATGGTTAATTTGCAAGTTACTAAAACGTATAAATTTGTTTAAATTATAATAAGTTGCTTTTAATTTATAAGATTTTGTCTATTTATATATTATGCTGAATTAAACTTAAAAATAGAGCGTTTTTTTATTGGTGCGAAACTCGTGAAATAAAGAATAAGGATTTATTAAAATATCACCACCAACGAAATGAGAAACTAATAAATAAAATCAGCAAGTTACTAATAAAGCAAATGTAATAGTACAATAAAAATAACATTATATTTATATTCTATTTTTTGCCATAAAACCTTATGTCAAAATTAATCAACCTATTTAGTAAATTTAATCAGTAAAATAAGATATTATTTTTATTCTTTTTTCTATTATTAAAATTATCCTTTTATTGTTAGAAGTTTATTTTAATCATAATGGATAACAAAATATTACCTTATATTGTAAAAGTTTAATTTTAGAATCAATTTATCACTATAAATACATTATTATTTAAGATAAAAGTGACATATCCAGATGGATAAACCCCATTAAAATTGACTTAAGCAGTAAAAATTGCAATTGAAAACTAGGGTCGAAGTGTGTGATCCGTTATTATATCCACGATTTTTTGAAAAGGAATAACGAGGAAGCCTTGAGATGTGGTTTAAAAATTTAATGATCTACCGCTTAAATCGGGAATTTACATTATCCGTCGATAAGCTTGAAAAACAACTTGCCACACTGGCTTATAGCCCATGCGGAAGCCAAGATATGATGAAAATAGGTTGGACGTCACCGATGGAGCCTCACAGTGAAGCGCTAATACACTCGGTTAATAATCAAATTCTACTTTGTGCACAGAAGGAAGAAAAACTGCTGCCAGCACAAGTTATCAAACAAGAGTTACAAGCAAAAATTAAAAAACTAGAAACAGCTCAGGCGCGAAAACTGAAAAAAAGCGAAAAAGATCCATTGAAAGACGAAGTAATTCATGCGCTTTTGCCCAGAGCTTTTAGTAAAATCAGTCATACTTATATCTGGTTAGATATAATCAATAACCTGATTATCGTAGATGCAGCCAGTACTAAGCGTGCTGAAGATAACCTGGCTTTTTTACGTAAAACATTAGGTTCGCTGCCAGTTGTACCTTTAAGTTATCAAAATCCGATCGAACTGACATTAACTGAGTGGGTACGCTCGGGCCAACCAGCCAATGGTTTTAGTTTATTGGACGAAGCTGAATTAAAAGCACCTGTTGAAGAAGATGGCGTGATCCGTTGTAAAAAACAAGATTTATGCTGCGATGAAATTATTGCCCATATTGAAGCTAAAAAACGGGTAACAAAATTAGCATTAGAATGGGAAGAGCGTATTCAATTCATTCTTTCGGACGACGGAACTGTTAAAAGACTAAAATTTAGTGATCTAATAAAAGAACAAAATGATGATATTGATAAAACAGATTTTGCCCAACGTTTTGATGCTGATTATATCTTGATGACAAACAAAATAAGTGCGTTGATAAAATGCCTAATTGATGCTTTAAGTGCAGAAATGAATACTTAATGTGATTGGCTTAGTAATGCACTAAAACCATTGGGAATGGCGATTTTTAATCGCCAATTTAATTTTATCGATTAGGTAAATTCCCCCTTCCCTGGCTGAATGATAAATAAACTCATATCACTATACCTTTATTTGTTTAAATGAATAAATATAATTATTTGTAATAACTTATATACTTTTTATTACAAAATTGCCAACCATATAGATTATTATTTATGATTCTCAGATTAGGATTTTATCGCTAAAAATAATAGCAATAACTGTTTCAGTTATATAAGGCAGGGAGTTTTATTAAAATCAATAATATAAATATATTAAAAAGCAAATAAGAATTTTTCTTATTTACTTAACAGAGAATTGAATATACCGATTTTTATATTGAAAATATTAAATAGACACGAGTTTCGCACCAATAAAAAAACGCTCTATTTTTAAGTTTAATTCAGCATAATATATAAATAGACAAAATCTTATAAATTAAAAGCAACTTATTGTAATTTAAATAAATTTATACGTTTTAGTAACTTGCAAATTAACCATTGTTTTTAAGCCATTTCTGGAATTTTATATTCTTGTGCGAAACTCGTGATAGATTAAAAAAAACGTTATTTTGGCTAGATAACGTTAATACTAATATAGTTAAATATTATTGATATACTTTGCTGTATGTAGTTATCAAATCAGTCAGCCCATTAAAATTTCTAAAAAATAGCTGTAAATCATAGCTAGCTTAGGAAATGCTCATGTTAATTAGCTAATAAATACAATTAGATATAAATTCTATTGTAAACATAACTATATTGTTTATACAAATAAATACAAAAATTCTGCTATCAATAGTGATTATCTACAATATTAATAATATATTATCTAATATTTATTCTATAATTAAACTCTATTTTGATGCAAGTATTTTTTTGTTAAATTATTTTGTCAATTTATAACGCAATTAAATTACCTTATTTTTTATAGGTAATTATACTGTACATTAAAACTGATCTTACTTAGTGTATTCATTAGAATTATATATATTATAAATAGAATTTAACTAGTATATAATAAAAAATTGCTAATGTTTACTTCCAATTTATTAGCTTAAGAAAAATGAAATTAATAACCATAAATAATATAAAATATGAATATAAATTTTTTGTTGTTATATCTTAACTTCAATTAATAGTTTATTATTTTACTACATTAATAAATTTGGAATTATTAATTATATTACTTATTAACCATATAATTAACATGGATATGAAATATAAAAATATATAACACTATTGATTTATTACTAACCTAATTGAATAAATACTGGGTATTTAATTACCCAGTTTTGACATTATTAGCAATACTCTATTTTGTACTCTGTGACATTTCTATGCCAACTAATCCCACTTTAAGATAGCCAGATTTACGTAATAAGTTCATTACATCCATTATCTTTTCATAATTTACTGTTTTATCTGCTTGAAAAAAAATAGTGGTTTCTTTATTTGTACCGGTTATTAGATCCAATGCTGATGCCAATTGTTCCTGAGAGACATTTTGCTCTCCAACATACATTTGACCATTCGCTTTCACTGTTAAAAATAACGGTTTTTCCGGTCTAGGTTGGGGTTTAGCTGCAGAAGCCGGTAAATCAACTTTAATATCTACTGTCGCTAAAGGTGCAGCAACCATGAAAATAATCAGTAAAACCAACATTACATCAATAAATGGTGTAACATTAATTTCATGCATTTCACCATTATCATTTAAATCATCGTTTAAACGGATCGCCATAAGCACTTACCTTTCTTTTTTACTATCAGCTAAATCCAAATCTCTACCTAATAATACCGTCGCTTGAGCAGCTACATCACCCAGTTGACCACGGTAAGTATTAATCATGCGTGCAAATAAATTATAAATAACCACCGCCGGTATCGCAGCTACCAGCCCTATTGCTGTGGCCAACAAAGCTTCTGCTATACCGGGCGCAACAACTGCTAAATTAGTCGTCTGAGAATGGGCTATACTAATAAAGCTATTCATAATTCCCCAAACCGTACCAAATAAACCGATAAAGGGAGAAATTGCCCCTATGGTTGCTAAATAACCATTACCTCGTCCCATGTAACGACTAATTGAAGCAACCACTCTTTCAAGGCGAAAACTGGCACGATCTTTGGTTCCATTTGAATCATGACTGCCAGCTGATAATGTTTTTTCCGCCACAACTTCATCATATAATTTTCTAGTAACACTACTTTTTTTAAATGTTGCAGCAATTTCTACCACATCATCGAGTGATTTTACTTTAGATAGTTTTTGTTGTTCTTTTCGTAGCTGTCGGTATGCTCCAATCAATTCGATGCTTTTTGAGAAAAACAGTGCCCAGGTAATGATTGAAGCAACAATTAATCCTAGCATTACTACCTTTACAACCATGTCAGCATGCTGATACATACTCCAAACCGAAAGATCTTGATCAAATCCTCCTTGTGCAGTTAATAAATTAGGTTCCTGTTGTAGACTCACTAAATTTTTTTCCGCAGCAAGCTGTTTCTCGCTCGATTGCTCTTCATTAGCTGAAGTCGTTTGGATTTGATTTGTAGTGGATATATCTTGCTGATTAAGTGTATTAACAGGCTGAAACTGCTCAGACAGACCTGCCGGATTTGTCTCGGCGAATGTTATATTTATCAAACTCATTGCCAATAAAATAGAAGCTATCAATTTACGCATCAGTTGGCTATCACTCTTCGGTTATTTAACGTGATCCTTTTAGCTGATCATAACTTATGCCAGCTAGTCTATTGGTAGTAAATTTTGATTTACCACGCTTACATTATGAAAAACTGAGTGATCATACCAGACATTAAATCATTTGATAGTAATTATCATTACTATTTGATGAATTTTTTATTTATCACGAGTTTCGCACAGGCATATAAAATTCCAGAAATGGCTTAAAAGCAATGGTTAATTTGCAAGTTACTAAAACGTATAAATTTATTTAAATTACAATAAGTTGCTTTTAATTTATAAGATTTTGTCTATTTATATATTATGCTGAATTAAACTTAAAAATAGAGCGTTTTTTTATTGGTGCGAAACTCGTGTTTGAGAGAAGCAAATATTAAAAATGGCAAATATCTGTTGCGATTATCAGTTATTAAAACAAGTCAAATTGCAGCAAAACTTATTGATAGCAGTTAAATAAACACGAGTTTCGCAATCTCCAAAAAAGAAGTATAAATTTAAAAACAAGAAAAAATTAGGGTGCTTATATTTTGTCCGGTTATCCATGCATTAAAAATATCTATAAAACATTCTTACAAGTAAGCAGTGTAAGATACTCTGGTTTGGCGTTATCAGAAGTAAGCCCATCGCCTTTATCTCATGACACTATTAGTCGATGGCTAAAAAGTCGATGTTTTCGACCTAAAGACTTATGGCGATTAGTTCAACCTTCTATAGACAAAAAAAGCCCTTGCGTACTAATTGCCGATGATACATTGATTGCCAAAACACGTAGTAAAAAAATAGAGATGGTCCATTATCAATATTCAGGTAATGAACATGATATTATTGCTGGCGTAGGTTTAGTTAATTTACTTTGGCATAATCTAACAACTGTTGAATCAATTCCTATTGATTATCGTATTTATGATAAAGATTCTGATGGAAAAACAAAAAATACGCACTTTTCCGAAATGCTCGCTCTTGCTAAAAAAGAGGGATCATACCAGAAGCGGTAGTGATGGATGCCTGGTATTCTAGCCTGGATAATCTGAAATCAATTCGCTCTCATGGTTGGGTCAGGGTAACCACGCTGAGGAAAAACAGGATTGTTAACCATAACAAACAACTGAACAAGTTAGACATCTCAGAAGAAGGAACCTTAATACACTTACGAGGTTATGGTTGGGTGACTGTTTTCAAATTTACAGCCAAAAACGGCCGTATTGATTACATGGTAACACGAGTTTCGCACCAATAAAAAAACGCTCTATTTTTAAGTTTAATTCAGCATAATATATAAATAGACAAAATCTTATAAATTAAAAGCAACTTATTGTAATTTAAACAAATTTATACGTTTTAGTAACTTGCAAATTAACCATTGCTTTTAAGCCATTTCTGGAATTTTATATGCCTGTGCGAAACTCGTGTCATTTAATTTTGATGAAGCGTTGAAGCAATTACAATCAGGTAAAAATTTACTCGGTACGGATGGAATACTCACACCACTCATAAAACAGCTGACCGAAGCTGCCCTGCAGGCAGAAATAGAACACTACCTATCGACAACGTCAATCGATACGCGTAAAAATGGCTATACTCGAAAAACGGTTAAATCGACACCAGATCAATTTGAACTGAAAACGCCCAGAGACAGGTCAGGTGCTTTTGAGCCTCAGCTCATTAAGAAAAATCAGACAAAATTATCCGAGGATATTGATAACAAAATCCTATCGTTATTTGCATTAGGCATGAGTTATCGTGATATTCAAAAACATGTTGCAGAATTATATGGACTGGAAATATCAGATGGAGCTATTACGCATATTACTGACAAATTACTCCCTGAATTAAAAGCCTGGCAACAACACCCTCTGGAGGCGCTCTATCCTTTTGTCTGGCTCGATGCCATTCATTACAAGATAAAACATGATGGTCACTATATCAATAAGGCAATCTACTGTAGTGGCATACTAAATTTGGCTACCTAAGTTGAGGTGATATGCTTACCTCATAATTTTTATAGGTGCCGAAATGAGTAAAATAATTACTGCTGAATTTAAATGTGAAACCGCCAAATTAGTCCTTGACCAAAATTACACCTACCAGGAAGCCGCGAAAGGCATGAACGTCAGTCTTTCAGCGATTAGCCGGTGGGTAAGAGCCCTTCGTTTAGAACGTCAAGGGAAAACATCGCCTGGTCTGCCATTAACACCTGAACAAATTGAGTTCAGAGAAATGAAGAAAAAAATCCACCGGCTGGAAATGGAGAATGACATCTTAAAAAAGGCTACTGCGCTCTTAATGTCCGACTCACTGAAAAATTTTCGGTAGTTGAAAAGCTAAGAGTGCTTTATCCGGTGAAAACTTTGTGTCGTATTTTTAATGTTCACCGAAGCAGTTATCGCTATTGGTGTCGGCCTAAGGAGCCAGATATTGAGCGGACGATAAAACGTAGCCTAGTCAGCGAAGCGTGGAACGTTAGTGGCGGCTCTGCTGGCGCAAGGACTATCGCCACGATGGTTACCAATACACACAACGTGAAACTTGGGCGGTGGTTAGCGGGTAAGTTGATGAAAGAATTAATCATCGTCAGTTGCCAAGAGCGAAAACATAAATACAACCGCGGTGGAAATGAACGTATTGATATTCCAAATCTGCTCAATAGGCAGTTCGCTGTTACAAAGCCTGACCAGGGGTGCGGCGATGTAACCTATATTTGGACAGGCTCACGATGGGCCTATCTGGCTGTGGTATTGGATTTGTTCGCCCGAAAACCGGTGGGCTGGGCAATGTCATTTGCACCAGACTCAGAATTAACCGCCAAAGCACTACAAATGGCTTGGGAACTACGTGGGCATCCCAAACAGGTGATGTTCCATAGTGATCAGGGAAGTCATTATACCAGTCGTCAGTATAGGCAGGCATTGTGGCGTTATCAGATGACCCAAAGTATCAGTCGCAGAGGGAATTGTTGGGATAATAGTCCGATGGAACGATTCTTCCGTAGTCTGAAGACCGAATGGGTGCCAACGACTGGCTACCAAAGCTTTAGTACTGCTCAGTCAGCCATCATTCGCTACATAACCCACTACTATAGCGATATAAGACCTCACTGGTATAACGGTGGATTAACGCCAAACGAATCAGAGCGACTGTTCCGTGAACAGTCAGGTAGGGTGGCCAATTTTAGTTGACCACTACACTACACAGTACTTGGACTAACCACCGATGGGCATAAGGAATTGTTAGGACTCTATATGTCTGAAACAGAAGGAGCACATCATTGGCTGAGCGTTCTGACTGACTTACATAACCGTGGTATACAAGATATTTTAATGCTTGTATTGACGGATTAAAAGGGTTTCCAGAAGCGATATAGCTAGGCGACTTAATTTTGATTACAAGGTGTGTTATGAGTTATACAATTGATTTTCGACGTAAAGTAATATCTGTAAGGAAAGCCGAAGGTTTAACAATTCGAGAAACTGCGAAACAATTCCGTATTGGAAAAGCGTCTTTAGTACGTTGGCTTAAACGACCAGAGCCAAAAAATTCAACGCCACGTAAGAGGAAGCTCGATAAAAATGCTTTAGCAAAAGATGTGGAACAGTATCCAGATGCTTACCAAAAGGAACGGGCAGAGCGATTCGGTGTTTGTAAAAAGACTATTTGGCAATCCCTTAAAAAGCTGGGATTAACCTATAAAAAAAAACTCTATTCCATCCAAAAACCAACGAAAGCGACAGGCTGGCACATCAGCAAAAAAGACAACAGTATGAAAAAAAAAGATAAATCTGTTGTTTTTATTGATGAAAGTGGTTTTTCACATGACACTCCACGAACTCACGGCTATTCCCCAAAAGGTCACCGTTGTTTTGGCCTGAAAAACTGGGGTGCTAAGGGAAGAACAAATGTTATTGGCGCTTTATTGGGAACAACCCTTTTTGCTATCGGATTATTTGATTGCAATATTAACCGTGATGTTTTTTATGTTTGGATCACAAAAATATTGCTCCCAGAACTTCCTGAAAATTCTGTTATTTTTATGGACAACGCTAGCTTTCACAAAGGTAAGAATATTGAACAGGCAATTATAAACGCAGGACACCAGATAGAATATTTGCCTGTGTATTCACCAGATTTAAATCCTATAGAACATAAATGGTCTCAAGCTAAACGTAAAAAGATGGAAACAGGATGCACTATCGATGACCTGTTTTTAATACATATGCTGTAATCAAAATTAAGTCGCCTAGCTATAGCCAGTATTTTCCCGCAGACAGTCAGCTATGCGTAGTTCATCAAATTCGCAATAGCTTACGTTATATTGCCAGTAAAGACCAAAAAGCCTTTATGGCTGATTTTAAGCCGGTTTATCGTGCAGATACTAAAGACTGCTGAGCTTGCACTTGATGAACTGGAAACGAAATGGGATGAAAAATACCCGATAGTGCTAGAATCCTGGCGAAGTAAATGGGAGTTGCTCAGTGCTTATTTTCGATACCCTAAAGCCATTAGAAAACCCATTTATACGACCAATGCAGTAGAGGCGGTTCATCGGCAGTTTAGGACATTAACTAAAACCAAAGGGGCTTTTCCTAATGAAAACAGCTTATTAAAATTACTCTATATTGGCATCAATCAGGTATCCAACAAATGGACTATGCCGATTAGTAACTGGGCGTTAACCATCATTGCTCAATTGTCCATCTATTTTAAAGGGCGCCTAGATGGTATAATCAAAAGATAAAATCCCCTGACACAGAATTATGAACACCCTCAATTAAAACCAACTTATTGTAATTTAAACAAATTTATACGTTTTAGTAACTTGCAAATTAACCATTGCTTTTAAGCCATTTCTGGAATTTTATATGCCTGTGCGAAACTCGTGTCAAATAAACATTTTTTATCTAACTGGCTTTTATACTTAACGCTTGAATAAATCCAACATAATTCAGTTTTTTAAGGTAAACTGGCAACTATATCGATTCTTCATTTGGTTGTTCCTAACAGGGTAAGCTATGCAAGTTCTCAATGAGATCGTGATGGCAATTTGGCATCATGATTTTGCTAAACTAAATAATCCCGATATTTTATGGATTATTTATGCTGTACTTTTTACCATTATTGTATTAGAAAACAGTATTCTTCCTGCCGCATTTCTGCCAGGAGATACGTTGCTTATTCTTTCCGGTGCTTTGATTGCAAAAGGTGTTCTTTCCTTTATTCCCACAATTATTATTTTAACTATTGCTGCTAGCTTAGGTTGCTGGTTAGGTTTTTTACAAGGACGCTGGCTTAGTGATACCCATTTAGTAAAACAATGGTTAAAACAGATCCCACAAGAGTATCACGATCGTGCAAACCGATTATTTAATAACCAAGGCTTATATGCGCTTTTGATCGGTCGTTTTTTAGCTTTTGTGCGAACACTATTGCCAGTTTTAGCAGGACTTTCGACTTTGAGCCACCGGCGCTTTCAACTATTCAATTGGCTTAGCGGCCTATTATGGATTGGGATCATTGTTTCTCTAGGTTACGCAATAAATCAAATTTCTTTTATAAAACGCCATGAGAATATCGTTATGAATATTTTAATACTTTTACCGATACTGCTACTCATTAGTGGATTTATTGGCTCACTTGTCGTATATTGGAAACATAAAAAAAGCAATTAAATATTATGGATTTTATTCGCGCAGAATAAGAAAATGGCCCTGTTAAATAGGCCATTTCAAACACGAGTTTCGCACCAATAAAAAACGCTCTATTTTTAAGTTTAATTCAGCATAGTATATAAATAGACAAAATCTTATAAATTAAAAGCAACTCAGCAACTCATTGTAATTTAAACAAATTCATACGTTTTAGTAACTTGCAAATTAACCATTGCTTTTAAGCCATTTCTGGAATTTTATATGCCTGTGCGAAACTCGTGTCAAATAGTCAGTAATAGTTAATGCTGGATCATTTTATGCATCTCTTGGACAGAGATAACCTGCTCTGTAGGATCGACATCGAGAGAGATCGCGGTCGCAAAACCGCCATTGATAGTGGTATCATAATTTACTTTATATTGTAATGCACTACGACGAATCAGCTTCGAATCTTCTATTGCACAACGGCCCGCGGTAGTATTGACAGTATAACTGTATTCACCATTTTTTATTCTATCCTGAATATGAGGGCGTCCCTCATGCACTTTATTAACTAAACGCGGGTTAATTCCGCCCTCACCAAGCACAATTGTGGTACCATGAGTTGCATCTAACTCAAAACCATGAGCAATTAATTTAGCCGCTAAATCAACAACCTTGGCTTTATCATTCTCTCTTACTGAAAGTAATGCGCGGCCAGATTTTTTCATAGTAGAAGAGCAACCAAGCATAGCTTTAGCAAATGCTTCGGCAAAAGTGCGACCAATACCCATAACTTCACCGGTGGAACGCATTTCTGGCCCTAAAATAGGATCAACGCCAGGGAATTTATTAAATGGTAATACGACTTCTTTTACCGAATAATAAGGGGGAATAATTTCTTTCGTTACACCCTGTTTAGCTAAAGATTGCCCGACCATGACACGAGCAGCCACTTTTGCCAGTGGTATTCCTGTTGCTTTTGATACAAAAGGCACTGTACGCGCAGCACGTGGATTCACCTCGATTAAATAGACGTCATTATCTTTAACCGCAAATTGAACATTCACTAATCCTCGAACGCGTAGTTCAAAGGCCAGTTCTTTTACCTGTTCACGCATGACATTTTGTATATTCTGACTCAAAGTATAAGGTGGCAAGGAACAGGCCGAATCACCAGAGTGAACGCCCGCCTGTTCAATATGCTCCATAATACCACCAATTAATACGGTTTCCCCATCACAAATGGCATCTACATCAACCTCAATGGCATCATCCAGGAAATGATCGAGCAATACTGGCGCATCATTGGAAACACTTACCGCTGTCTGAAAGTACCGACGTAAGTCAGTTTCATCGTAGACAATTTCCATTGCCCGCCCGCCTAAAACATAGGAAGGACGCACAACTAATGGATAACCAATACTGTGAGCCTTTTCTATAGCCTGTTCAATTGTCGTAACCGTGGCGTTTTCTGGTTGCTTAAGTCCTAAACGGGCCACTACTTGTTGAAAACGTTCACGATCTTCAGCGCGATCAATCGCATCCGAGCTAGTGCCAATAATTGGAACACCCGCTTTTTCTAAGGCAAGCGCCAATTTTAAAGGTGTCTGGCCACCATACTGCACAATTACACCTTCAGGTTGTTCGACCCTGACTATTTCTAATACATCTTCTAACGTTACTGGTTCAAAATAAAGACGATCAGATGTATCATAATCAGTAGAAACCGTTTCAGGATTACAGTTTACCATTATTGTCTGATAGCCATCTTCACGTAACGCCAACGCAGCATGAACGCAGCAATAATCAAACTCAATTCCTTGACCAATACGGTTTGGTCCACCACCAAGTACCATAATCTTAGATTTACTATTGCCAGGGTTGGCTTCACATTCATCTTCATAAGTGGAATAGAGATAAGCGGTATCTGTGGCAAACTCTGCTGCACAAGTATCAACTCGCTTAAAAACAGGATGCAGTTTATAATTTTGGCGTAATTTACGGATTTCAGCTTCAGAAACACCGACTAATTTAGCCAAACGAATATCAGCAAACCCTTTTCGTTTCAAGAGCCGCAAGAATTCTGCCGATAAGCCATTAATGCCAAACTCAGCAACTTTCTCTTCTAAACGAACAAGCTCTTCAATTTGTACCAAGAACCAACGATCAATATTGGTTAGATTAAATACACCATCCACAGACATACCTGCGCGGAAAGCATCGGCTATATACCAGATACGTTCAGCTCCAGCATCTTTCAATTCTCGGCGAATTTTTGTTAACGAGTCGAATTCATCTAAATCTACTTTAGGATCAAAACCCGTTGCGGCAACTTCTAGTCCACGCAATGCTTTTTGCATTGATTCTTGAAAAGTTCGCCCAATAGCCATTACTTCACCAACAGATTTCATCTGTGTTGTCAGACGATCATTACTACCAGGAAATTTTTCAAAGTTAAAGCGTGGGATCTTAGTCACGACATAATCAATAGAAGGTTCAAAAGAAGCAAGTGTCCGTCCTCCGGTAATATCATTCATTAATTCATCAAGTGTATAACCTACGGCAAGTTTTGCTGCAACCTTAGCAATAGGAAAACCGGTTGCTTTAGATGCCAAGGCCGAAGAACGTGATACTCGTGGATTCATTTCAATAACAATTAAGCGGCCAGTTTTAGGATTTACGGCAAATTGAACATTTGAACCACCAGTTTCTACACCAATTTCTCGCAACACCGCCATCGATGCATTGCGCATGATTTGATATTCTTTATCAGTTAAAGTTTGAGCGGGTGCGACAGTGATAGAATCTCCCGTATGGATCCCCATTGCATCGACATTTTCAATAGAACAGATAATGATGCAATTATCATTTTTGTCACGCACCACTTCCATTTCATACTCTTTCCAACCAATCAGCGATTCATCTATCAATAATTCGTTGGTCGGTGAAAGATCTAAACCTGTCAGACAAATATCTTCAAACTCTTCACTGTTATATGCAATACCACCACCCGAGCCGCCCATAGTAAATGAAGGGCGAATAATACATGGGAAACCTACTTTTGCTACTACGCCTAACGCTTCTTCCAGGGAATGAGCAATTCCTGAACGTGCAGTTTCAAGGCCAATTTTCTTCATTGCTTTATCAAATCGCTGACGATCTTCTGCCTTATCAATTGCATCAGCAGTTGCGCCAATCATGGTAACAGCAAATTCTTTTAATACGCCTTTACGCTCTAATTCTAAAGCACAGTTTAAAGCAGTTTGCCCTCCCATCATAGGCAAAATCGCATCAGGACGTTCTTTTTCAATAATTTTGCGTACCACTTCCCACTGAATCGGCTCAATATAAGTAGCATCAGCTAGATCCGGATCCGTCATGATTGTCGCCGGATTGGAATTAACTAAAATAACTCGATAACCCTCTTCACGTAGTGCTTTACACGCTTGTGCACCTGAATAATCAAATTCACAAGCTTGGCCAATAACAATTGGACCCGCACCTAAAATCAGGATGCTTTTGATATCTGTCCGCTTCGCCATTTTTTGCTCCTGATCAATCAACTTGAGTATCTAAATTTGTTTGATGATATTTTTTAATCAATTCAATAAAATAATCAAATAGGGATTCTGCATCTTTAGGGCCTGGACTTGCTTCGGGATGCCCTTGAAATCCAAATACAGGCTTCTCGGTATGATGTATGCCTTGTAAACTTCCATCAAACAGTGATTTATGGGTCACGCGCAATTTGTCAGATAATGTTGCTTCATCGACTGCAAAACCGTGATTTTGTGTGGTGATCATGACGCGATTATTAACTAAATCTTTTACTGGATGGTTACCGCCATGGTGGCCAAATTTCATTTTAACGGTATCAGCCCCACTGGCTAATGCCAGTAATTGGTGACCTAAGCAAATACCAAAAATAGGTATTTCTGTTGTTAAAAACTGTTTAATTGCTTTAATTGCATAATCACAGGCTGCTGGATCACCCGGGCCATTAGAAAGAAAAATGCCATCAGGTGCCATTTTTAATACTTCATCAGCCGCTATTGTTGCTGGCACAACCGTCAAATAACAGCCACGATCAACGAGTAAACGTAAAATATTTCGTTTAACACCAAAATCATAAGCAACGACATGATAAGGCAGTTGCTCCCGTGCCTTAGTTGCCGATAATCCATCGGCACCAAGATGCCAACTCTGTTGCTGCCAAGTATAAATGTCTTTAGTAGCAACTTCTTTAGCTAAATCCAGCCCTTTTATTCCACCAAATAACTTAATTTTTTCTAATGCCAAATCGATGTATAAATTTTCACCAGTAATAATGCAACCATTTTGCGCGCCTTTTTCCCTTAATAGCCGCGTAAGCTTACGGGTATCAATATCAGCAATGGCGACTGTTTTATGGCGTTTTAAATAATCAGATAAACTATCTTTTCCACGAAAGTTACTATAAATTAACGGTAAATCACGTATAACAAGCCCTTGGGCATGAATGATGGCGGACTCTTCATCATCTGGGTTAATTCCTGTGTTTCCAATATGGGGATAAGTGAGTGTAACAATTTGGCGGGAGTAGGAAGGATCAGTGAGAATTTCTTGATATCCAGTTATTGATGTATTAAAAACTACTTCTCCAACAGCAATTCCTTCAGCCCCAATGGAATGACCATGAAACTGGGTTCCGTCTTCCAGAACCAATATAGCTGGCTTAATCAAAATACCCTCCAGAAGAATAAAAAATGACGTATTGAGCATATTTATTCATGCGTAAGCCAATAAATTCGTGCCAAAATGGAATTTAAGCAAATTTTTGACAAATTGTGCGTATTCTAATGATGAGAAGAGTGATTGTCTAGTAAAAAATAATTTTTTATTGCTTTTTTAGTTAATTTATAATAAAAAATCAATGTAACTAGTAAAATGATAAATTATCTTAGCAAAATAATCGATTGCATAGCATAATAATTGTAAAAGTATGGTTTAGATAAATTTCATTATAGTAAATGCGCAAAAAATCATCTTAAGTCAATAAAATTTTTATTTTAAATAATAGAAATAAAAGTTATCAAATAAAAAACTTAATAACGGCCAGAAAAAAATCACAAATTTAAAATTAATTTTTATTTATCAAACGAATAGATAAATAAAAAATTAAATATTTTCTAAATTTAATACATCTTTCATGCTATATAAACCACTTTTTTCCCCTTTTAACCACAAACAGGCCTTCACAGCCCCATTTGCAAACGTCATCCGACTTGATGCTTTATGAGTTATCTCTATTCTTTCACCTATATCAGCAAAAATCGCCGTATGCTCGCCAACAATATCGCCAGCTCTAATCGTTGCAAAGCCAATGCTGTTATTTTCTCTTTCATCAGTAATACCTTGGCGACCATACACTGCACAATCTTTTAAATCACGGCCAATTGACTTGGCAATAACATCGCCCATTGCTAAGGCTGTTCCTGAGGGCGCATCGACTTTATGCCTGTGGTGAGCTTCAATAATTTCAATATCACTATATTCGCCCATCACTTTTGCGGCTTTTTCTAATAACTTCAACATCAAATTAACGCCGACACTAAAATTGGCTGCTAATATAATAGGGATCGTTTTCGCCGCTTCTTCAATCGACTTCTGTTCAGTTTCATTAAAACCTGTAGTACCAATAATCATCGCTTTGGCATATTTTTTACAAACTGACAGGTAATATTGCGTACCTTCGGGACGGGTAAAATCGATCAAAATATCAAATTTATCTAAAACATTAATTAGTTCATCACTAATTATAACATTTAAACGGCCAATACCGACTAATTCACCAGCATCAGTACCTACTATACTTGAACCTTTTCTTTCTAATACAGCCCCTAAAACAACGCCATTCTGTTGTGAAACTGCTTTGATTAGTTCACGTCCCATGCGGCCACCCGCACCAACAATGGCAACACGAATATCTGAATTAGTCATTGTTTATCTCTCTTGGTTAAAAGCAGATTAAATATCCTGAGTTCGATAAGATTAACATTCATCCTAGCTTAACGCTTACAACAACCGTCAGTGACAAAAAAAAGCCATTAAAGTTGGCTTAATTAATAGATAAATTGCTGCACTAAAAAATTCATTTAATAAAATACCAAAATAGCTATTATTATATTTGCTTGATTCCAACACGTAGCTCTTTTGGTACTTCAAAAACAATATTTTCTTCATGACCAGCAAGTTCGATCATTTCACTGGCACCTAAAACCTTTAAACGTTCAATAACCTGACGAACAAGAATATCTGGTGCAGATGCGCCAGCAGTAAGCCCAATAATCTGCATATTTTCCAGCCAATCTTCTTGAATATCATCAGCAGAGTCAATCAGGTAACCCTGCTTGCCTGCTCTTTGAGCCAATTCAGCAAGACGATTGGAATTAGAAGAATTTTTAGAGCCGACAACTAGTACAATATCAGCCTTATTAGCCAATTCACGCGCTGCTTCCTGACGATTGGTTGTCGCATAACAGATATCATCTTTGCGTGGCCCGATAATATTTGGAAAACGAGTATTTAGCGCGTCAATAACATGAGCAGTATCATCAACCGATAAGGTAGTCTGGGTCATAAAACAGAGGTTATTTTCATCTTTTACTTGTAATTTCCAGACATCCTCCGGCGATTCAACCAGATACATACCTCCAGCCGGATTATTATATTGCCCCATTGTGCCTTCTACTTCAGGATGCCCAACATGACCAATTAAAATCGCTTCTTTACCTTTACGACTGGCACATACAACTTCCATGTGTACTTTAGTCACCAATGGACAAGTTGCATCAAATAACATGGTCAGATGACGTTGCTTAGCTTCCTGCCGAATTGCTTGAGAAACACCATGTGCAGAAAAGATCAAAATAGCACCATCAGGGACTTCAGAAATTTGTTCAATAAAAATCGCACCACGTTGCTGTAAATTGTCAACCACATAGCGGTTATGGACAACTTCATGACGAACATAAATCGGCGCACCATAAAGCGCCAGTGCTCTATCAACAATACTAATTGCCCGATCAACACCTGCACAGAAACCCCGAGGGTTAGCCAGCAATATTTGCATTTAATTCCTCCCATTTCGGGCCAATGTCCAACACTTCAATGTTAAAAATGATATTCTGAGCCGCTAATGGGTGATTAAAATCAACAGTGATAGACTCTTCCGTCACTGCTGTTACGATCCCTGGCATTTCACTGCCATTTATCGTGGTAAATAATATGATGGCACCGACTTCAGGTATACCGACCTGAATAAAATCTTTTGGCATAAAGTATTGGATCATATCTGGGTTTGGTTTACCAAAAACGTCCTCTCCGCCTAAAGTAAATGTCTTTTTTTCACCAACACTTAAACCAATTAATTGTTTTTCAAGTACTAGCGAGAGGCTTTTATCGCCAAGGCGAAAAAGTACCGGTTTATCCTGATTATAGGTTGAATCAGCAATTGAACCATCCTCAAGCTTGATCGTGAAATGCAGCAACACGGCACTATTTGCTTGTACTAAGGTTAACATGACAATAAAAACCCACTGTTAGAAATAAATCAACCTGTTATCAACGTAAACGAACGATAAACTAAGATCCACTCGCTTTTTTATCTGCATTGATAAAACTGTCGAGAATGATGAGTGCCGCACCAATACAAATCGCCATATCCGCAATGTTAAATGTTGGCCAATGCCAGTCACCAACATAAAAATCAATAAAGTCAACTACGAAGCCATGGACTAAGCGGTCGCACAAATTCCCTAGTGCTCCACCAATAACTAATGCATAAGCAATATTACTCAATTTTTTATTCACGCTTTGGCGATACATCATTACGATAAGCACCACACAAATGACAATCGCAACAAAGGCAAAGAACCAACGCTGCCATCCCCCTTTATCAGCTAGAAAACTAAATGCTGCACCAGTGTTTTGAGCATAAGCCAAATTGAAATAAGGCATTAATGGTATCGACTCATATAATTGAAAATTATTCAAAATGAGTTGCTTACTACCAAGATCAACAATTAATATCACAACCGTTAACCATAACCAGCGTAAGCCAGTAGAGCAAATAGGATTTTTCATTAGGCAAACTTACGTATTTCACCGTTACCGGCTACATTAGTAACACAGCGGCCGCATAATTCTGCATACTCCGCCTCCCGACCAATATCCGTTGCATAATGCCAACACCGAGGACATTTATCACCTTCCGCCTGCTGGAAAGCAATTTTCAATCCACTCAGTTCACTATTCTGTGCCTGAACTGGAGCTTGGCTAATATAAATTACTTTAGCCTGTGAAGTTAACAATACAAAACGTAACTCATCACCTAAACGATTAAGTATTTCAGCCAGTTCTGTATCAGCATATAAAATCACTGTGGCCTCCAACGAGCTGCGGATAAGTTTGTCTGCACGCGCTTGTTCGAGAACTTTATTAACCTCACTACGGATAATTAATAACTTATTCCAAAATTCACCATTAAGCGTTTCATTAACATCCAAGCCAAACAAGTCAGCATAATATTCCTCAGTAAAGACATATTTGCTCTGTCTAGCAGCAGGCAATTGCTGCCAAATTTCATCGGCCGTGAAAGAAAGGATCGGCGCAATCCAGCGTACCAATGCTTCTATGATATGAAATAAGGCTGTTTGACAACTACGACGTGCCAAGCTATCACTTTTTGCCGTATATTGACGATCTTTTATAATATCTAAATAGAAAGAACCCATTTCAACTGAACAAAACTGCATCAAACGCTGAACGACTGCATGAAAATCATAATTAGCATAATGCATAACGATTTCCGCTTGAGCGGCTTTCGCCCGCCCTACTGCCCAGCGATCTAATATCACCATATCTTCTGGTTTAACTTGATGTGAAGCAGGATCAAAACCGTTCAAATTGGCTAATAAGAAGCGTGCTGTATTACGAATACGCCGATAGCTGTCGGCAGAACGTTTTAAAATCTCATTTGAAACAGCAATTTCACTAGTATAGTCGGTTAAAGCAACCCATAGCCGTAGAATATCAGCCCCTAAATCATTCATGACGTCTTGTGGGCTAATGGTATTACCCAAAGATTTTGACATTTTACGGCCTTGTCCATCAACCGTAAAACCGTGGGTTAATACTTCTCGATAAGGCGCTTTTCCTTTCATCGCAGTTGATAGCATTAGAGACGACATAAACCAACCACGATGTTGATCAGAGCCTTCCAAATATAAATCAGCAGAATGGCCTTTAAATTCAGGACGAACATCTACAACGGCATAGTGTGTAGAACCAGAATCAAACCAGACATCAAGCGTATCGGGGACTTTAACATAATCAGCAGCATCACTTCCTAATAGGGCAACGGGGTCAAGATCCCACCACGCCTGGATACCTGCTTTTTCAACATGTTTAGCGACTTCTTCAATCAATTCTAACGTCCGCGGATGTAATTCTTCTGTCTGCTTATGCACAAATAATGCCATCGGCATACCCCAGGTGCGCTGACGAGAAATACACCAATCTGGACGATTTGCAACCATAGATTCAATCCGGCTTTGTCCCCAATCTGGGATCCATTTAACCCCGTTAATCTCTTTTAGCGATTGTTCACGTAAACCATTTTTTTCCATACTGACAAACCACTGAGGTGTGGCACGAAAAATAATCGGTGTCTTATGCCGCCAGCAACAAGGATAACTATGCTGTAATATTTCTTTATGTAGCAATGCCCCTTTTGCCGCTAAAAGTTCGATAATTAATTCATTTGCTTTAAATACAAAAACACCATCCAAACCAGGATAAGTATTAGGTAAATAACAACCATTTGGACCGACGGGATCTGCTATTTCAAGTTTATATTTCTGCCCAACAATATAATCATCCGGACCATGGCCTGGTGCCGTATGTACAATCCCTGTACCCGCGTCTAAAGTAACGTGATCGCCTAAAATAACAGGCACATCGAAATTCATAAATGGGTGATGAAAGCGCAGTAATTCCAATTCAGAGCCATTACATTGTGCTAAAATTTGCCACTCTGTTGCTGCAATACGCTGCATTACTGTTTCAACCAGTGATTTTGCCAAAATTAAACATTCATTATTATTGACTTTCACTAATTGATATTCAAAATCAGCGTTAACCGCAATCGCACGGTTGGCGGGTAACGTCCAAGGTGTTGTCGTCCAGATCACGGCTGAAACCGGCAAAGCCGACGATTTTACGCCAAATTTACTATAAACAGCGTTAGCATCCACCGCGCTAAAACGTACATCAATGGAAGGTGATGATTTATCATAATATTCAACTTCCGCTTCCGCTAAAGAAGAACCGCAAGCAGTACACCAATGAACCGGTTTAGCACCTTTCACTAAGTGGCCATTTTCAATCACTTTACCTAACGCACGAATAATATTGGCTTCGGTACTAAAATCCATGGTTAAATAAGGCTGTTCCCAATCACCAAGTACGCCCATTCTGATAAAATCAGCTTTCTGGTCCTCAATTTGTTCTTTGGCATATTTGCGACACTCTTCACGAAAAACAGCTGCAGAGACCTTGTCACCGGGTTTACCAATAATTTGTTCAACTTTATGTTCAATTGGCAAACCGTGACAATCCCAACCAGGAATATATGGCGAATCAAATCCGGCCAGTCCTTTAGATTTAATGATAATATCTTTGAGAATTTTATTAACTGAGTGACCAATATGAAGACTACCATTTGCATAGGGAGGACCATCATGCAGTATAAACATCTGTTTGCCTGTTTTGGCCTGGCGAATAGCTTGGTACAACCCTTCTTTATACCAACGGGCTAACATTTGTGGTTCTCGTTTAGCGAGATCACCGCGCATAGGGAACCCTGTTTTCGGTAAATTCAGGGTATTTTTATAGTCACTCATCTAAATTTTCAGTTCCAATTTTCTGCTAAATATCTAAATTATGACGACTGGAAGAATTGTCTCGCAGCCATCATATCCTTACCGATTTGCTGTCTTAATTTATCAATAGAAGCAAATCGCTGCTCGTTACGCAATTTTTTACGCAATACAACATCAATATGACGTCCATATATATCCATATGCACATCCATCAAATGAACTTCAATTTGATGATCTACCCCATTCACGGTTGGCCGTGTGCCAATATTTGCCACTGCCTGCAATGGGTGATCGGCTAATCCATATACTTCTACCACATAAACGCCTTTAACAGGCATGACTAAACATTTAAATGGTATATTCGCGGTTGGGAAACCGATCGCACTACCAAGCTGGCGACCATGTACCACTCGACCACTTAATCGGTAAGGGTGTCCCATAAGATTCTCAGCAAGGGTAAGATTATCACTTAGCAGTGCTTGTCTGACAGCCGTACTACTAACTCGCTGGCCGGCGTCACAAAAACTTTCAGTATTGGCCACTTCAAAACCATATTGTTCCCCTGCCTCACGAAGATATTTAAAATCACCCTGTCTATTTTTGCCAAAGCGAAAATCATCACCGATCGCCAAAAATTTAACCCCCAATTTTTCCACCAGCAATTGTGAAACAAAAGCCTGCGGTGTCAATGAAGCAAATGTTGGATTAAATTTAACACACAGTAAATAATCAACGCCATGTTCGGTAAAGTATTTTATCTTATCACGTAAACGCGTTAAACGTGCTGGCGCATTTGCGCCCAAAAAAAACTCCAATGGTTGAGGTTCAAAAATCATGACCATCGTTGGCAGCCCGAGACGCTCACTCTGTTGTTTTAAATGTTTCAATAATGCCTGATGCCCTCGATGAACAGCATCAAAATTGCCAATAGTCAACACACAACCATGATGATATGCGCGAATATTATGTATACCACGTACTAACTTCATAATCTGCTCAATATAATAAAAATTGCTGGATTATACCGCTTACTACCCTGAAGGTTAAGTCACCATTTGATTAATATTTATAACAAAGATAATAAATGGTTGTTTGTCAGTAAAAAAATACTTAATCTAACCACTTTCCTACAATTTCATCCGGTTTTTCACATTTAAAACTGTATTCGCACTCAGTAAACTGATAAAATCCTAGGTCATCACAACAGATCGCATTGCTGTACACGATGCTCATTTACACAAATTCATTGACAAATGAAGGTTAAAAAGGCATATTCCTCGACCTTTAGATTGTCCTCGATAGAATAAATATTTGGGAGTTGAACCTTGGCTAATATCAAATCAGCTAAGAAACGTGCTATACAATCAGAGAAACGCCGTCAGCATAATGCTAGCCGTCGTTCTATGGTGCGTACTTTTATCAAAAAAGTTTATGCCGCTATCGTCACTGGCGATAAAGAAGCAGCACAAAAAGCATTTAACGACATGCAACCTATTGTTGATCGCTATGCTAGCAAAGGCTTGATCCACAAAAATAAAGCTGCACGTCATAAAGCAAATTTAGCAGCGCAAATCAAATCAATGTAAATTTATTTTGATTTTGCTAAAAAACCGGCTGAAGCCGGTTTTTTTTATTATTAAAAATGGTTCTTATTGTTTATAAAAGCTTTGATCAAATAGACCAGAAAAATCCTTATTACAGACACGTTGTACTGCTGGATGCTGAATCATACGTTCAGCAAAAATAACATAATATTCTTCTTTTACTTTATCCATATGACCAATTTCAACCACTTCATTATCTAAAAAAATCTCACTAGCATAGAGCGATGGCGCAACAAATATTGCGTTATGATACATGCCAAATGCTTTCATCAACGCAGCATCATCAAACTCACCCAGGATTTCTACCTGCAAATTATTATTCTGGATCCAAGAAAGCAGGTGACGACCTAACATAGAACGCCGACCTGGGATCAATAATCGCCGCTCCTCTAGACACAGTGGAAAAGGTTTCTCTGGTATTGGTTTGCGACAGAAAAAACTAACGCCACACTCTCCAAGCTTGACGGAAAATAACCCTTCTTGTTGGGACGAATCAACCGGGCAATCAGATAAGATCATGTCTAACTTATGTTGACTTAATTGCTCCAATAAAAGCTCGTGTGTCGATTCAAAACAGCGTAAATGGATCCGCTCATGCTCAACAATAGCTGTTTCAAGGACACGGCTTACCAGCCGTTTCGATAAAGCGTCAGCAACACCAACATCAAATAGCAAATTCGTTTCACGGCTATAATTAACAATATCTAGCATTTCCTGGCTTAGCACAAACATTTTATCAGCATAACGAAAAACCAGTTGCCCTAGTTCTGAAGGAACCAGCCCTCTGCCTTGCCTTTTAAATAATTTACCATTCAAACGTTCTTCTAATGCCTTAATCTGACCTGTTATTGTCTGAGGCGTTAAATAAAGTTCTTCAGCGGCGCCAACAACCGATCCCTCTTTACAAACATGCCAGAAGTAATAGAGATGATTAAAATTGAGATGCGACACTCTCATATCGATTCCTTTTTGTACCACCGATAACTGTTTATATTCGTTATTTTCTGAACACCAGAAGATAAGCGATTCATTTCATTTTACCTAAATAAGATACTCTCGCTACAAAAATAAAATATTGTATCGCGAACACAAAAATACTATTTATTTCACGTAAATATAACTTAAAATTAACGTTATCCTGCCTGATTAGCTGTTTTAGTGCTAATTGGCTTTTTAGGTAATACACTATTCAATAATAATAATCCTAAGATAGCAGCTAGCGTCGAACCGATTAGGATCCCCAATCGTGCATAAGTACTAAAATTATCTAAACCTTCAAATGCTAAACTGGCAATAAAAATTGACATGGTAAAGCCAACACCACAGAGTACTGAAACAGCAAATATCTGCTTAAGGTTAATTTTGGCGGGTAATTTTGCAACACCTAATTTCAACGCAAGCCAACTAAACAGAAAAATACCTGTTGGTTTACCAATTAATAAGCCTAACGCGACACCGATCGGTAAAGCACTGGCAAAATTAGTTAGGGTAACACCATCAAGTTGTATGCCTGCATTAGCAAAGGCAAATAATGGCAAAATTAAATAAGCAACCCAAGGATGTAAAAGATGTTCTAATTGTTCAGAGGGTGAATTATTTTGTCCCCCTTTAAGCGGTATCAAAAAGCCCACAATGACACCAGCTAACGTTGCATGAATACCTGATTTTAATATACAGACCCATAAAATGATGCCAACAATCAAATAAGCAGAAGTATTTTCAACTTTACGCCAATTCATCCATATTAATACCAATAAAGAAAGCATAGCTAACCCTAATGCCATGATAGAAACAGATTTAGTATAAAAGAGAGCAATGATGATAATCACGCCAAGATCATCAATAATCGCCAATGCCAGTAGAAATACTTTTAACTCTGTTGGTACACGTTTACCTAATAGCGCCATGATACCCAATGCAAATGCAATATCTGTCGCCGCTGGGATCGCCCACCCCTGCAGGGCAATTTCATCATTCGCATTAAAAAATAGATATACCAGAGCAGGTAATAACATACCGCCTACCGCAGCAACAGCGGGAAATATTGCTTTATCACGACCGTCTAACGAGCCTTCTATCAGTTCTCGTTTAACTTCCAGGCCAACAACCAAAAAGAAAATGGCCATTAAACCATCGTTGATCCACAATAAAAAAGGTTTATCAATATCTAATACGCTGATTTTAACCGCAATGGGAATATTAAGAAATTGCTGGTAAATACCTTGCAATGGTGTATTAGCCATAATCAAAGCTAAGATGGTAGCAATAATTAACAGCCCCCCACTTGCTGCTTCTAACTTTAAAAACCGTCGTATAATTGCTGTCATTACTATAACCTCAGTGTTAATTAGCTTAATTAATTTTATGCTAATACATACAATTCGGAAAACCATTTTTTTTAACGTAAATAATTCGTTTATACCGAGTGGTTACTAACTATTTTGACGCTATTAAGCCGATTAGCTATTTAAAATTAGGTTAACATTGAAAAACAATTAGTTAATCTTTAGTAGCTCAGACTTGATCTGACAGTTGCCGGTTATTTATACAGTATCTGTCAGGTTAAATTTGATTTAAATCTTTTTTCTCTCCAAAGTTGTTTTCCCTCGTATAAAGTTGCCATAGGAGTTCGACCGCAACACATTTTTCCTTGATGAGTGCGTTGGTTATTGTATTCGTCTAACCATTTGTCTAAATCAGCTTGTAATTCGGCTAAATTACCGAAGATTTTTACGAAAAGCCCACCTGATAGAACTCTTGTAATACAGTTTTATGAAAGCGTTCACAAATCCCATTGATTTGAGGTGAACGAGCTTTAGTTTTTGTATGATCAATATCGTTGATAGCGAGATAAAGTTGATAATCGTGATGCTCAACTTTACCACAACACGAGTTTCGCACAGGCATATATAGCTAGGCGACTTAATTTTGATTACAGCATATGTATTAAAAACAGGTCATCGATAGTGCATCCTGTTTCCATCTTTTTTACGTTTAGCTTGAGACCATTTATGTTCTATAGGATTTAAATCTGGTGAATACACAGGCAAATATTCTATCTGGTGTCCTGCGTTTATAATTGCCTGTTCAATATTCTTACCTTTGTGAAAGCTAGCGTTGTCCATAAAAATAACAGAATTTTCAGGAAGTTCTGGGAGCAATATTTTTGTGATCCAAACATAAAAAACATCACTGTTAATATTGCAATCAAATAATCCGATAGCAAAAAGGGTTGTTCCCAATAAAGCGCCAATAACATTTGTTCTTCCCTTAGCACCCCAGTTTTTCAGGCCAAAACAACGGTGACCTTTTGGGGAATAGCCGTGAGTTCGTGGAGTGTCATGTGAAAAACCACTTTCATCAATAAAAACAACAGATTTATCTTTTTTTTCATACTGTTGTCTTTTTTGCTGATGTGCCAGCCTGTCGCTTTCGTTGGTTTTTGGATGGAATAGAGTTTTTTTTATAGGTTAATCCCAGCTTTTTAAGGGATTGCCAAATAGTCTTTTTACAAACACCGAATCGCTCTGCCCGTTCCTTTTGGTAAGCATCTGGATACTGTTCCACATCTTTTGCTAAAGCATTTTTATCGAGCTTCCTCTTACGTGGCGTTGAATTTTTTGGCTCTGGTCGTTTAAGCCAACGTACTAAAGACGCTTTTCCAATACGGAATTGTTTCGCAGTTTCTCGAATTGTTAAACCTTCGGCTTTCCTTACAGATATTACTTTACGTCGAAAATCAATTGTATAACTCATAACACACCTTGTAATCAAAATTAAGTCGCCTAGCTATAAAATTCCGGAAATGGCTTAAAAGCAATGGTTAATTTGCAAGTTACTAAAACGTATAAATTTGTTTAAATTACAATAAGTTGCTTTTAATTTATAAGATTTTGTCTATTTATATATTATGCTGAATTAAACTTAAAAATAGAGCGTTTTTATTGGTGCGAAACTCGTGACTATGTAATCAATACGGCCGTTTTTGGCTGTAAATTTGAAAACTGTCACCCAACCATAACCTCGTAAGTGTATTAAGGTTCCTTCTTCTGAGATGTCTAACTTGTTCAATTGTATATTACGTTAACAATCCGATTTTTTCTCAGCGTAGTTAACAAAAACCAACCATGAGATCGAATTGATTTCAGATTATCCAGGCTAGGATACCAAGCATCCATCGCTACCGCTTCAGGCTTGATCCCTCTTTTTTTAGCGAGTGCAAGCATTTCGGAAAAATGCGTATTTTTTGTTTTTCCATCAGAATCTTTCTCATAAATACGATAATCAATAGGAATTGATTCAACAGTTGTTAGATTATGCCAAAGTAAATTAACTAAACCTGTCATGAGTTTCGTAAGCTCCGAAAAAGAAGTATAAAGTTCAAAACAACACGAGTTTCGCACAAAACTAATTTGGATACGTTAATAAAACACGGATGTGCTCAGTAATAGCATTTTTGATTACGTCCCAATTTTGTTGATAAAGAGTTATTTTTTCAGATATACGACGTTTATGTTGTTCAAACCAAGCAGAAATAGCGAGAAAAATATGATTTCTTTGCGCTCGGCTCGTGCGAGCCTGACAGTGTTCAATACCACAATTTTGTTTAACTTCTCGA
Source organism: Candidatus Arsenophonus triatominarum (assembly GCF_001640365.1). Classification (GTDB taxonomy): domain Bacteria; phylum Pseudomonadota; class Gammaproteobacteria; order Enterobacterales; family Enterobacteriaceae; genus Arsenophonus; species Arsenophonus triatominarum. Next base: position 386,602 of record NZ_LWMI01000016.1, read on the forward strand.
TGATAAACTTCAACAGACCAACGGGCATCCATGATAGATTTGACGTATTGACGGGAGGGATTGTCTTTGTTTGTTACTCTGTAATCAATACGGCCGTTTTTGGCTGTAAATTTGAAAACAGTCACCCAACCGTAACCTCGTAAGTGTATTAAGGTTCCTTCTTCTGAGATGTCTAACTTGTTCAGTTGTATGTTACGGTTAACAATCCGATTTTTTCTCAGCGTAGTTACCCAAACCCAACCATGAGATCGAATTGATTTCAGATTATCCAGGCTAGAATACCAAGCATCCATCGCTACCGCTTCAGGTTTGATCCCTCTTTTTTTAGCAAGAGCAAGCATTTCGGAAAAATGCGTATTTTTTGTTTTTCCATCGGAATCTTTATCATAAATACGATAATCAATAGGAATTGATTCAACAGTTGTTAGATTATGCCAACGTAAATTAACTAAACCTATGCCAGCAATAACATCATGTTCGTTACCTGAATACTGATAATGAACCATCTCTATTTTTTACTACGTGTTTTGGCAATTAGTGTATCGTCAGCTATTAGTACACAAGGACTTTTTTTGTCTATAGATGTTTCAACTAATATCCACAGGTCTTTAGGTCGAAAACATCTACTTTTTAGCCATCGACTAATAGTGTCATGAGACAAAGGTGATGGGCTTACTTCTGATAACGCCAAACCAGAGTATCTACTGTTCACCTGTAAGAATGTTTTGTAGATATCTTTAATGCATGGATAAACTGACAAAATATAAACATCCTAATTTTTTTTTGTTTTGAACTTTATACTTCTTTTTTGGAGCTTGCGAAACTCGTGAAATACAGGAATTAAGCGCATTAACGTTTATTGAGCGTAATGAAAATGTAGTGTTGCTTGGCCCAAGCGGTGTAGGCAAAACGCATTTAGCTGGATTAGGACACGCGTTTCACACCAATAAAAAAACGCTCTATTTTTAAGTTTAATTCAGCATAATATATAAATAGACAAAATCTTATAAATTAAAAGCAACTTATTGTAATTTAAACAATTTTATACGTTTTAGTAACTTGCAAATTAACCATTGCTTTTAAGCCATTTCTGGAATTTTATATGCCTGTGCGAAACTCGTGTTACCAACAAGTCATCGATAATGAAAAAAAGCTTACTATCAATCTGCAGCCGAAACCCTGTTATCCTGATTGTCAATATTAGTATCGACTAGTCGCATATGTAACAGCGGAAAAGGGTTGCCTTCGCCATCTAATTCAGAGCGATCATAAATCCGAAAACCTTGCCGTTGATAAAAACCTATCGCTTGTTTATTTTGTTACGAGTTTCGCACAAAACTAATTTGGGTACGCTAATAAAACACGGATGTGCTCAGTAATAGCATTTTTGATTACGTCCCAATTTTGTTGATAAAGGGTTATTTTTTCAGATATACGACGTTTATGTTATTCAAACCACGCAGAAATAGCGAGAAAAATATGATTTCTTTGCGCTCGGCTCGTGCGAGCCTGACAGCGTTCAATACCACAATTTTGTTTAACTTCTCGCTGATAAACTTCAACAGACCAACGGGCATCCATGATAGTTTGACGTATTGACGGGTGGGATTGTCTTTGTTTGTTACTCTGTAATCAATACGGCCGTTTTTGGCTGTAAATTTGAAAACAGTCACCCAACCGTAGCCTCTTAAGTGTATTGGAGTTCCTTTTTCTGAGATGTCTAACTTGTTCAGTTGTTTGTTATGGTTAACAATCCTGTTTTTCTCAGCGTGGTTACCCAGACCCAACCATGAGAGCGAATTGATTTCAGATTATCCAGGTAGAATACCAGGCATCCATCACTACCGCTTCTGGTATGATCCCTCTTTTTTTAGCAAGAGCGAGCATTTCGGAAAAGTGCATGTTTTTTGTTTTTCCATCAGAATCTTTATCATAAATACGATAATCAATAGGAATTGATCCAACAGTTGTTAAATTATGCCAAAGTGAATTAACTAAACCTATGCCAGCAATAACATCATGTTCATTACCTGAATATTGATAATGGACCATCTCTATTTTTTACTACGTGTTTTGGCAATCAATGTATCATCGGCAATTAGTACGCAAGGGCTTTTTTTGTCTATAGAAGGTTGAACTAATCGCCATAAGTCTTTAGGTCGAAAACATCTACTTTTAGCCATCGGCTAACAGTGTCATGAGATAAAGGCGATGGGCTTACTTCTGATAACGCCAAACCAGAGTATCTTAACACTGCTTACTTGTAAGAATGTTTTATAGATATTTTTAATGCATGGATAACCGAACAAAATATGAACACCTTAATTTTTTCTTGTTTTGAACTTTATACTTCTTTTTTGGAGATTGCGAAACTCGTGTTTGTTCATTAACATCGACTTCATTGACGGCAAAGTTAGTCACAGCATATTGTAGCAATGCTTTGTCAATACCCTTACCGCGTGAAATGGGCGAGATAAATAGCATTTCTAACCGATTTTCTTTAGTCGCCATAAAGCCGGTAATACAGTTATGCTCATTCACTGACATGTAAACATCAATATTGGGTAAATAGTTATTTAAACACGAGTTTCGCACCAATAAAAAAACGCTCTATTTTTAAGTTTAATTCAGCATAATATATAAATAGACAAAATCTTATAAATTAAAAGCAACTTATTATAATTTAACAAATTTATACGTTTTAGTAACTTGCAAATTAACCATTGCTTTTAAGCCATTTCTGGAATTTTATATGCCTGTGCGAAACTCGTGTATGCATATATTTTTCCTTGCTATAAAGTTAGTTATATTAAAGTCTATGATTTTGGTTTAAGGGCTATGAAGTTAAATTTTGCTCAATTGCGGTAGACTGGGTTTTAAAATCAGCAATCCAAGTATACCCGCAATTTGACATTGACCGCAGCCATCATATTTTATTTCATCAGTGATTGGGTAATTTTTCACTGAAAATAAGAACGCTTGTTGTGGGCAAATGTTGGTAAACGTCTTATCAGCACCGAATAATCCTCGCAGCAACCCGCTAGGCTAACATAACGATGTGACTTTAATACACGATAGTAGCTTTCATCTTGTTTATTATTGGCGATGGTGTTGACTTGGCGAGAAGTAAAATATTGCTACTTAATTAGTATTATTTTAACTTCTTTTATTAACAAACTGGGCTAATTAGATCAATTTTTAGCTAATTTCACTAAAGCTAGCGGAATATAATAAATCTTTACGGCAAACTTGATATTTCATTGCACTAAATCATTGTATAGTGAGTGCCTTAACGGTATTCAGAGCTAAATATGGCATAAGGATTTATGTGTATCCTAATAGGGAATGCGGATTTTTACTCTGTTTACCGTTAGTTTCAATTACGCCTTGGTCTGCTATTAATTTCAATATAAATTACCTTTCTGTTGTTTTAATCACTATATCAATACCAGAGCCAGTTGATATTCTATACTAGTAGTTTAGTTTCATAATTTTGGTTAGGTATCCTTGATGAGTTTATTAGATAAGAATGAAAACATTTAGTGTTAGAGAAAATTGTTGTCTATGATTATTGATGGTTTGGTAGATGGAGCTTGCTTGGGAAATAACCTGGATATCCTGGAACATGGTGAATTGCGAGGGATCAGTCATATGTCAATTAAGCGTGGTGGTATATTCATAGGCCAGTCTGAGAAAATTGAGCATCAATCGGAAAAAGTAATAAAATTAGAAGCCATTGAAGAGATACCCAAAAGTAAATGAGCATTTTTTGCTAACGTGATAGAATGCGGTGTTATATTGATAGTAAAATCTTTTTCAATTGGTAATGCATGGTTATTATCCTAAAGACTCCTCGTTTAATTTTATGGGAATGGCGAGAAGCTGATTGGCTCCCTTTTTATCGTCTTAATAGTGATCCTGATGTTATGCGTTATTCCTACATTTACTTTAAAAAAAAACAAAGCGATGCTTTCACTGAAAGTATTAGACAGAAATTTATCCAACAGCAAGGTTGGGGATTGTGGGCCGTAGAGTTGTTAGCACAGAAGCAATTTATTGGATTTGTTGGGCTCAATATTCCCGCATATGATCTACCTTTTATGCCTTGTACTGAAATTGGCTGGCGATTAGCTAAGCCATTTTGGCGGCAAGGATTGGCTTATGAAGCTGCTCGAAGCGTATTAGATTTTGCTTTTTTGCAGCAAGAAATGCCGGAAATTGTCTCTTTGTTACCGCTAAAATTAATCGTCCCTCTGAAAATTTGATGAAAAAATTAACAATGGTAAAAAGATGCGCATAATTTTTTACATCCAGCGTTACCATCGGCTCATCCCTTACAGGAACATATTCTTTATCGGCTCAATCAGCAGCAGTGGTTAAGAAATAGCCCTAATTGACAGCTAAACTATTTCGTTAGAGTTAATTCGCCTGCTATTCCAGCAGGCGAGGTGGCGTTATTTAAGCCTAATTTGTTGGTGAATAATACGCTGCATTTCATCTTTTATATGAAGCTTTTCTTTTTTTAATTTGATGACGTTATCATTATAGCCTGCGCCATTTGGGCCTTCTAATTCAGTGATCTGTTTATCCAGTTGATGGTGTTTTTCAAATAGTGATTGGAAGCGTGGATGAAAGCGTTTTAGGTGAGAAAATAACTCATGATCAGACAGCAACATATAACCTCCGGCAAAATTATTGAGAGTTAATTTAAGTATAACAATAATTAAAATTTAGCAACGGCGAACACAATAATTTACATTGTTAAATGTTATATATAATTATTTGATTTTTAATAATATTTGCAAATTAATTGGTTGTTTTACTCTTTACGATTTTTTACTTTTTGACACGACAGTTATACTAAAAAAGATGCTTGAATTAGCTAAGTATAAAAATTATTGTTATCAGTTATAGTTAATATCACTTTTATCACTATTTATAAAGTAGGATGTGGCAATGAATAAATATACCTTTCCATTACTGGGATGCTCCTAACGACATCTTATAGCTAGGCGACTTAATTTTGATTACAAGGTGTGTTATGAGTTATACAATTGATTTTCGACGTAAAGTAATATCTGTAAGGAAAGCCGAAGGTTTAACAATTCGAGAAACTGCGAAACAATTCCGTATTGGAAAAGCGTCTTTAGTACGTTGGCTTAAACGACCAGAGCCAAAAAATTCAACGCCACGTAAGAGGAAGCTCGATAAAAATGCTTTAGCAAAAGATGTGGAACAGTATCCAGATGCTTACCAAAAGGAACGGGCAGAGCGATTCGGTGTTTGTAAAAAGACTATTTGGCAATCCCTTAAAAAGCTGGGATTAACCTATAAAAAAAACTCTATTCCATCCAAAAACCAACGAAAGCGACAGGCTGGCACATCAGCAAAAAAGACAACAGTATGAAAAAAAAGATAAATCTGTTGTTTTTATTGATGAAAGTGGTTTTTCACATGACACTCCACGAACTCACGGCTATTCCCCAAAAGGTCACCGTTGTTTTGGCCTGAAAAACTGGGGTGCTAAGGGAAGAACAAATGTTATTGGCGCTTTATTGGGAACAACCCTTTTTGCTATCGGATTATTTGATTGCAATATTAATCGTGATGTTTTTTATGTTTGGATCACAAAAATATTGCTCCCAGAACTTCCTGAAAATTCTGTTATTTTTATGGACAACGCTAGCTTTCACAAAGGTAAGAATATTGAACAGGCAATTATAAACGCAGGACACCAGATAGAATATTTGCCTGTGTATTCACCAGATTTAAATCCTATAGAACATAAATGGTCTCAAGCTAAACGTAAAAAGATGGAAACAGGATGCACTATCGATGACCTGTTTTTAATACATATGCTGTAATCAAAATTAAGTCGCCTAGCTATACCACTCATCTCGGGGAAGGCAATAATATCGTTCGCTATAATAGTAAATTACCGATAGTGGTATATGTTCCTAACGATATGGCAGTTAAATATCGCGTGTGGTCAGCACCAGAAGAACTTAACAGTGCGAAGATCAAATAATGGTTTAATTTAACCAACAAGCCATCTCCTGTGAGATGGCTAGATGTGTGCTTGGTTTATTATTTTAGCGAGTGACTAAAACAGTTATTTTCGCATGACGAACAATGCTAGCTGCGGTTGATCCTAGCAGGTAACTGGTAGAATTGGGGCTATGAGAGCCAATAAGAATTAAATCGGCGTCAATATCTGATGCATAGCTTAAAATTTCCTCTTTTGTCGGGCCAATGCCTATTTTACAAGTAATTTGCCCATTAGGAATGTTTACTTTTTTAATGATATCTTTAAGTAGTTCGAGTGCGACTCGGCTGCGCTCTTCAGAATCTTGTTGGCTCTCTGGTAGGACCGCAATTTCAATACCAAAAAATATTTCTAAATTGGGCAGCACAGATAGGAAGTGGATTTCTGGTTTGCTAGGTTGGTTAAATGAGACCAGTGTTTCAACATGCTTAATCACTTTTTGATTCAATTCATCTTCAACAATATCGATAGGAACTAAGATCTTATTATACATGATACCCTCGCATCATATTGTCATCTAATTATATTGTAGCAATAGTAAAAAATGATGTCGTGATATTTTTATTTGCTCGTTATTTGGAATAATTAACTTAATATAAAAAATATTTAAAATAAGCGTGTTATTTTAATCAATTATTCTAATTGAAAATAAATATTATTTCTATTTCATTATAGATAGTGGTAGATAATAAATAAGTAAATAATTATCAATTGCACTTTATTAAAATAAATGATTATGAAAATGAAAAATCAAGACAAATATAATTTTTTATGTCATCTTATAGGAAGGTAAATTAATATTTGTTTTTGAATAAAATTAGCATTAATAATAACAATATTGTTTTTAAGGTTTACTATCATTTTTTCCTTATTTTACTAAAAATAATTAACTTTAGAATTTGATTATGACACAGACTAAACACCGCGAAGAAAAAAACACACTTTTTGTTTCCGATGAGCAGCAAATAAAATTTAGAGCTTCCAAAAAGAGCACGATCATTAGTATCGTTGTCAATTTTTTTCTCTCTTTATGGCAAATTATTATCGGCTTTTTGGCACATTCCCAAAGTTTGATTGCTGATGGTCTTCACTCATTATCAGATTTATTGGCAGATTTTGTGGTGTTGATTGCGAATAAATATAGTCATAAACAACCTGATGCCGATCACCCTTATGGTCATTTTCGCTATGAAAATGGAGCATCTTTAGTACTGGGAACGATTTTGTTAGTGGTCGGCGGTGGCATGATATGGAAAGCGATTGAAAAAATGCTAAATCCAGCTGAAATTCCCGATGTGCATATTATTGCTCTGGTTGTTGCGCTATTATCACTTATTGTTAAAGAAGGTCTATTTCGTTATATGCTTTTTGTGGCAGATAAGGTTAATTCAAATATGTTAGTTGCTAATGCATGGCATGCACGTTCAGACGCAGCTTCATCTTTAGTAGTTGCCATTGGTATCATTGCTAGTTTATGCGGTTTTAAGATCTTTGATCCTATTGCGGCCTTAATTGTTGGTGTTCTGGTTATTAAAATGGGGTATAAGTTTACTTATCAAGCGTTTAACGATCTGATGGATAAGGGGGCTGATGAACAGACTCTAGCGGCTATCCGTAAACAGCTGTTGGCAATGGGCGGAGTGATTGATATTCATGATCTTAAGACCCGTAAATCTGGTGATTATTTACTAGTTGATGTTCATCTTGAAGTTAATGGCCTTTTAACGGTAGAACAAGGCCATCAAATTGCTGTTTCAGCGCGAAAAAAATTACTTGAAAATCCCACTATCTTAAATGTCATGATCCATGTGGATTCGGTTGAAATGCAATAGCTCATTTCCTGATTGATAATAAATAGCAATCGATAAATATCATTGCCGCTACTAAGTTTATTAGTTTCATAATACTTATGAATATTATCGCTAATTTTCTTTATCAAAGATTATATTATTGAATGGTGTGATATATTAGTTAGCTAAAATGTGATGTTTATCGATATATCATCGCTTACATAGCATAATATTATGTTCATGGCTTATTGGGTCATCCAGGCAATATCCTAATTTAATTAAGGTTGAAAAAGAGGTTAATGTGGAAATATTAGTAACAGGCGGTATGGGTTATATTGGTAGTCACACTTGCGTTCAGATGTTGGCAGCGGGTATGCAGCCTGTTATTTTAGATAATTTGTGTAATGCCAGTAGTGAAGTATTGGCGCGAATAGAAACATTAACGGGTTGTCGTCCGGTTTTTTATCATGGAGATGTACGTGATGAAAAATTATTAGACACCATTTTTTCCAACCATACTATTAAAGCCGTTATTCATTTTGCTGGGTTAAAAGCGGTTGGTGAATCGGTTACTAAGCCTCTTGAATATTATGATAATAATGTCAATGGCACGCTGGTATTAGCGCGTAGTATGCATCGGGCTGGTATAAAAAATATTATTTTTAGCTCTTCTGCCACCGTTTATGGTGATCCGGCAACGGTGCCTATCACCGAAGAGTTTCCGATTGGCAATACCACTAATCCGTATGGTAGCAGTAAAATTATGGTAGAGCGCTGTTTATCGGATCTCCAGTATGCTGATAATAGTTGGTCGGTTACCCTGCTTCGCTATTTTAATCCGGTTGGGGCACATCCATCCGGCACGATGGGGGAAGATCCGCAAGGTATACCTAATAATTTGACGCCTTATATCACTCAGGTAGCTATTGGCCGGCAGCAGAAACTGATGATTTTTGGTGCTGATTATCCTACCCCAGATGGCACAGGAGTGCGTGATTATATTCATGTCATGGATCTCGCTGATGGGCATATTGCGGCACTTAAATCAGTTGGTTTTAAGCCTGGTTTACACATCTACAATTTAGGTACAGGTAATGGGACAAGTGTATTAGAGATGCTGAAAGCATTTGAAGAAGCTTGTGGTAAAAAAATCGCCTATGAAATTAGTCCTCGCCGACCAGGTGATATTGCTGAATGTTGGTCAAGCTCTGCTAAAGTTGAACGTGATCTGGGATGGAAAGCCACTCGCTCGATTCAACAGATGGCTGCTGATGGATGGCGTTGGCAATGCCAGAATCCACAAGGTTATGGTAAAAAATAATAGCTAGATTGTGGTTTGATTTGTAATAGTCCACATCAATACCCAGCTTATTAGCTGGGTTTTTGTATATGTTATTTATCAATAATTGATAATTTCTATTTGTATTATAAGTTATAACGTTATCTCTTTTCTTCTTACTAATTGAGTATGAATTTCTGACAGACCAATTTTCTATCGAACGCTATCAGGATCGATTATTAATAACCAGTCTCGATAATATGAATGTTATTCCATTATTACTATGGTGATACTGCCGATATTAGTCTACAAGGTGATATTGTTCAATTATCAAATATTAACACGAGTTTCGCAATCTCCAAAAAAGGAGTATAAATTCAAAACAAGAAAAAATTAGGGTGTTCATATTTTGTCCGGTTATCCATGCATTAAAAATATCTATAAAACATTCTTACAAGTAAGCAGTGTAAGATACTCTGGTTTGGTGTTATCAGAAGTAAGCCCATCGCCTTTATCTCATAACACTATTAGTAGATGGCTAAAAAGTAGATGTTTTCAACCTAAAGACCTATGGCGATTAGTTCAACCTTCTATAGACAAAAAAAGCCCTTGCGTACTAATTGCCGATGATACATTGATTGCCAAAACACGTAGTCACGAGTTTCGCACCAATAAAAAAACGCTCTATTTTTAAGTTTAATTCAGCATAATATATAAATAGACAAAATCTTATAAATTAAAAGCAACTTATTGTAATTTAAACAAATTTATACGTTTTAGTAACTTGCAAATTAACCATTGCTTTTAAGCCATTTCTGGAATTTTATATGCCTGTGCGAAACTCGTGAACATAAGAACAATAAGTGTGTTATTAAAAAATTTCATCAATGATCTCGACTATGAAGTGATAGAATTGGTATTAATAATACGTTCATTATTTAACATTTCAATAACATTTGGTTGATTAAGTTTCAATGACCGAAGAATAATGCTATTAAGTTAGCTATTATTAATAGCCAGATGAAATAGCAGGTAATTTGTTATGACTTATCATATTGAATTAAAATGCAAAATAAGTTTGCCACGCATTGTTGTTTATATTGCCGTAAGATTGATTAACGGCCTTAATTGTTAAACAAAAAATAGCATTAGAAAAGGTTATTTTTATCAATACCAAGGCGTTTCATGCGTGATAATAATGTTGTGCGTTTTAGCCCCAGTCGTAGTGCTGCGCCTTTAGAACCGGTAATAACACCATTGGTTTCTTTTAGGACACGGACGATACGTTGATACGCATCTTCTACAGGATGAAATTCACTATTTACGCCCTTTACCGGAATTTTTGGTTCACTGGCATTGAAATTCATTTCCGCTAATGAGAGCTGAAGTACATTGCCTCGTGTCAATAAAACGGCACGTTCAATCACATTTTCTAGCTCTCGCACATTGCCTGGCCAATCCATTTTACTTAATAGCTGTAAAGTTTGCGCAGGAATGCTGTCAATATTGCGTCCGAGGCGGTTGGCAATTTTAAAAGTAAAAGCTTTCACCAGTAATGGAATGTATTTGGGCCGTTCCCGTAATGGGGGAAGGTAGATAGGAAAAACATTCAGTTGATAATAGAGATCGGCTCTAAATTCACGATCGGCAACCATTTGCCTAAGGTCACGGTTAGTGGCGGCAATAAGACGTACATCTGTGTGGATGAGCCGGTTACCACCTAGGCGTTCAAATTCTTGTTCTTGTAATACCCTCAACAGCTTAGATTGAAGTTCCAGTGGCATATCGCCCACTTCATCTAAAAATAACCTGAGTTCGGGATAAGAAATAAAGTGAAAGTCTTGCTATTCAAATAGTTGAATGCGCATATTTTGTTAAAATACTCTAACAATCTGGTTAAAGCGTAGAGCATTGTTAAACAATTATGGAAAATCTTACTGAACTTTATTGCCTGATGGATGATTTTTGTAAAGACTTCGAGCCAATGCATGAAATTTTGCTGAATAACGGTAGTAAGCGTCGTAGACGGTCTACTCAGCTTTCATTGGCTGAAATGATGACACTGGTTGTTTTGTTTCATCAACTCCGATTCAGCCAATTCAAGGTATTTTATCTCTATCATGTCCGTTTATATCTCAGGAAGGAATTTCCTAACTTGCCATCATATTCACGCTGCGTAGAGTTACTTCCGCGTAGTGCCTTAGCTTTAACGGCACTGTTTGAGTCAATTAAGGGAAAGTGCACGGGTCTGTCGGTTGCCGATTCCACTCCGATAGCTGTGTGTGATAACTTACGGATCCGCCGGCATAAAGTCTTCGATGGGATAGCTGGACAAGGAAAAACCTCAACAGGTTGGTTCTTTGGTTTCAAACTTCATGTAATTATCAATCATTTGGGGGAAATACTCAGTTTTCGACTTACACCAGGAAACACAGATGATCGGAAACCATTACCTGAGCTGATAAAAGATCTTTCTGGTTGTTTGTATGCGGATAAAGGGTACACGAGTTTCGCACAGGCATATAAAATTCCAGAAATGGCTTAAAAGCAATGGTTAATTTGCTAGTTACTAAAACGTATAAATTTGTTTAAATTACAACAAGTTGCTTTTAATTTATAAGATTTTGTCTATTTATATATTATGCTGAATTAAACTTAAAAATAGAGCGTTTTTTTATTGGTGCGAAACTCGTGCAGTAATCTCGACTGATTAAACGTGCAACAGCTGCATACACCTGGCGAAGGGGCATCGCTTGATGATCTTTTCCCTGCGTACGCTGACGTAATGTTTTTTGATAGGATGAATAGTATTCTGGGGTGACATGTAACCCTCGCGCCAATTCCGCCAAACGGCCATAAATATCGGTTTGGACAGTCTCATCAAAAATCCGGTTTCTATCGCCCTGATGTGATTTGATGATTTGATCACAACAACTTTCATAGAAACACGAGTTTCGCACAGACATATAAAGTTCTAAAAATAGCTAAAATAATGTTTTATCCGCAAGATATTAAATAATATAAAATATATATTTATTTCAATAAGTTATATTTTAATTAGCAATTTTTGCGAATTATATATTATGTTGAATTGAACTTAAAAATAACTTGTTTATTTGTCGGTGCGAAACTCGTGAGAAATTGAAAAAAACCTGACAGGTTGCTGGCTAACTGTTTAATCCGTGTATTATTCATGTCAAGCAGCAAATTGAAATCAAGAATATCTGGGGTATCGATAAGGGGCACGGGCCAGTTTTCAACAAGCATTTCATAACGTTGATTGACAGCTGGCAGTCGTGGCCAGATTTTTTGATGAAACTAAAATAAAGAAAGTGATGCGCCTCATGCAAGCCCTTTTCACTGATTAACGATTGATAACGTTTTTGATAACGGTAACGTAAATGCTGAGGTAACGATGCGATATCGTTTAAAATCGCTTGCCCCTGAACTATCTCACGGGTAAGCGGTTTCGGATAGGAAACTGCTTCATGTCGGGGATGATTCCACCAATACTTAAATGCCATCTGGGGTGAATAGGTCACTGGTGAGACAGTAAAATCAATAGTGGCATGCCTCATTGACATGCACCCCCCTAATTTATCGGGATCAAGCAGATTAATCGCAGTTTCACAACGGCGCGATAAGATCTCGACGGTTTCCCGATGGTGATCAAGGGTACTTATCTCGTTGGCATTTGTTCTTAGCGTATGATGTGAAATTAAATCCATTACGAGTCGCACCGGATCGGCATGAAGACAGACAACTTCGTAACACCGTGAGGAAGGATTCGCTTCCAATAAGCGCCATTCCATTTTATGGGTGTGTGAATTTTGCTGGCACGAAATGGCAAAGCGGGTGCCAAAAATATAAACGCCCGTTTTGGGGTCTAACGGGCTCATGACTTGCCTCCGAGTACGGCAATGATTTCTTTTGCGAGCTGCCGCTTACCCGAGATTGCCCGTGGTGCGGATATTTCATGAACCGTAAATCCCAGATTGACATAAAGTGATTTTGCGGCAATTGAATTAGAAACGGTGATAGGGTTTCCCTGATGGGTATTAATTTTTTTTAGCCTTTTGGCTAACTTTTTATGTTCCGCTTCGGTAAATTTCTCAGGGCAGTATTGAGTAAACCCGTTTTTATGATCCAGATAAGGTGGATCACAATAAATCCCATCCCCGCTTTTAACTAATGACAGGGTTTCTGACCAGTCACGACAGCACAAGGTCATTGATTGCGATTGACGGCCGATAAATCGATTGATTTCTTTTTCGGGGAAATAGACCGTTTTATATTTTCCCGCCGGAACATTAAATTGGCCTTTTTGATTATACCGACAGAGGCCATTAAAACCGTGCTTATTTAAATACAGAAAACACACCGCCCGCCACAATATAGCTAGGCGACTTAATTTTGATTACAAGGTGTGTTATGAGTTATACAATTGATTTTCGACGTAAAGTAATATCTGTAAGGAAAGCCGAAGGTTTAACAATTCGAGAAACTGCGAAACAATTCCGTATTGGAAAAGCGTCTTTAGTACGTTGGCTTAAACGACCAGAGCCAAAAAATTCAACGCCACGTAAGAGGAAGCTCGATAAAAATGCTTTAGCAAAAGATGTGGAACAGTATCCAGATGCTTACCAAAAGGAACGGGCAGAGCGATTCGGTGTTTGTAAAAAGACTATTTGGCAATCCCTTAAAAAGCTGGGATTAACCTATAAAAAAAACTCTATTCCATCCAAAAACCAACGAAAGCGACAGGCTGGCACATCAGCAAAAAAGACAACAGTATGAAAAAAAAGATAAATCTGTTGTTTTTATTGATGAAAGTGGTTTTTCACATGACACTCCACGAACTCACGGCTATTCCCCAAAAGGTCACCGTTGTTTTGGCCTGAAAAACTGGGGTGCTAAGGGAAGAACAAATGTTATTGGCGCTTTATTGGGAACAACCCTTTTTGCTATCGGATTATTTGATTGCAATATTAATCGTGATGTTTTTTATGTTTGGATCACAAAAATATTGCTCCCAGAACTTCCTGAAAATTCTGTTATTTTTATGGACAACGCTAGCTTTCACAAAGGTAAGAATATTGAACAGGCAATTATAAACTCAGGACACCAGATAGAATATTTGCCTGTGTATTCACCAGATTTAAATCCTATAGAACATAAATGGTCTCAAGCTAAACGTAAAAAGATGGAAACAGGATGCACTATCGATGACCTGTTTTTAATACATATGCTGTAATCAAAATTAAGTCGCCTAGCTATAATCTAACAACTGTTGAATCAATTCCTATTGATTATCGTATTTATGATAAAGATTCTGATGGAAAAACAAAAAACACGCACTTTTCCGAAATGTTCGCTCTTGCTAAAAAAAAAGAGGGATCATACCAGAAGCGGTAGTGATGGATGCCTGGTATTCTACCTGGATAATCTGAAATCAATTCGCTCTCATGGTTGGGTCTGGGTAACCACGCTGAGAAAAACAGGATTGTTAACCATAACAAACAACTGAACAAGTTAGACATCTCAGAAAAAGGAACTCCAATACACTTAAGAGGCTACGGTTGGGTGACTGTTTTCAAATTTACAGCCAAAAACGGCCGTATTGATTACAGAGTAACAAACAAAGACAATCCCACCCGTCAATACGTCAAATCTATCATGGATGCCCGTTGGTCTGTTGAAGTTTATCATCGAGAAGTTAAACAAAATTGTAGTATTGAACGCTGTTAGGCTCGCACGAGCCGAGCGCAAAGAAATCATATTTTTCTCGCTATTTCTGCGTGGTTTGAACAACATAAACGTCGTATATCTGAAAAAATAACCCTTTATCAACAAAATTGGCATGTAATCAAAAATGCTATTACTGAGCACATCCGTGTTTTATTAGCGTACCCAATTAGTTTTGTGCGAAACTCGTGTATTAATGTCAGTTTTTTGTTCTTATTTATTACTAGGTTAGTTTTTAACGGACTCGCCAGTTAATCGATAAGGGTAGTGCTGATTAGATTTAGGCATAGTATCCTCATTAAGTTATCGGTTTTATTGCGATGATAGAAACACGAGTTTCGCACCAATAAAAAAACGCTCTATTTTTAAGTTTAATTCAGCATAATGTATAAATAAACAAAATCTTATAAATTAAAAGCAACTTATTGTAATTTAAACAAATTTATACGTTTTAGTAACTTGCAAATTAACCATTGCTTTTAAGCCATTTCTGGAATTTTATATGCCTGTGCGAAACTCGTGAGAAAAAGAAATAAGATTTTTTAATTGCGTTATTTCAAGAAATCCCCAACATAAAATTATTATGGCGATGTTTTAATTTCTTGAGGATGTTTTCCAAGAATTTCGATAACGGCCTGAAAAATAGAGTTAAGATCCCGTTCAAAAATAATACCAACATTTAATTGCATTTCTTTTATCGCATTGATGATAGCTATCATGAGTGCTAATTTTTCTTTCGGAGTAAGGTTTTTTATCTCCTGTTTTTTATTTTCTTCAGGAAGTCTCCCGAAAAAAGTGAATGAATGGTATTAATGACTAATTGATCTAACGGTTTAGCCTCTAGCGCTAATTTTTCCTCGTTATCCTTTTTTTGATAATATTCAATATGGATAATTCGGCAAATTTTTTATCGTCATTAAATCACGAGTTTCGCACAGGCATATAAAATTCCAGAAATGGCTTAAAAGCAATGGTTAATTTGCAAGTTACTAAAACGTATAAATTTGTTTAAATTACAATAAGTTGCTTTTAATTTATAAGATTTTGTTTATTTATACATTATGCTGAATTAAACTTAAAAATAGAGCGTTTTTTTATTGGTGCGAAACTCGTGTAAATAACTCAATGTGATTACCATCAAAGGCGAGGCCGTGAAGGTTATTTATTCCAAACTTTTTAGCATGTTCAGTAAGATGTGCGATTACTTGATAATAGACTGCCATGGTTACCCTCTTAAAAATTAGATTAGTGAGTCGGTTTTTATGCCCTGACCGAAAACAGGGTGTTGTGGTATAGTGCTTATGCCCACTTTTTCTTTGCAGTGAGCGTTGGGCATAAAATCCAACAACAAGGCGTGAAGTCCATGTCCCAAGAAAGCAAAGACGATACCCGATTACATAAACCTGCCCCGTCACAGCAAGAAGAACAAAAGACAGGGGATAACGATAAAAAATAAGGAGTCCCAAAATGGAACAGCCATCCGAACACATTAAATTTGAAGTCAATTACTCGATTTACCTTGCCGAAATGACAGAAATCTTTAATCGCCGGATTAATCAGTTTTGTACCTTTTGGCAAATACTTTTCGGGGCAGCTATTTTTGGTGGTATTCAACACGAATGGTTGTTGGGTTTTCTGATTGCCTTGACTTCCGCCATTCAGTTTGTTGTTAAATTTGGTGAAAAAGGCGGTAGCGCAAAATCCCAAGTCAGACGTTACCGAAGGCTGGCGGATGAACTTCCGCAACTGGATGAAAACCAGATTAAAGCGAGGATGCGAGAGATTGAAGAGACCGACACACAACCCTTGACCGCGCTTTATCATCCCGCCAAAAAAAGGGCAAGTATTGCGTTGTACGGTGTTGATAGAGAAGCTGAACACCCCCTTACGCGATGGGAACAAATGATTGCTTTCATCGGCGGTGGCATTCCTAAGTAGTGACATCGGGTTACCTCTTTAAATGCGTTTGTGTACTATGTGGTGACGATACTTTCATTTCCACGAGTTTCGCACAGGCATATAAAATTCCAGAAATGGCTTAAAAGCAATGGTTAATTTGCAAGTTACTAAATCGTATAAATTTGCTTAAATTACAATAAGTTGCTTTTAATTTATAAGATTTTGTCTATTTATATATTATGCTGAATTAAACTTAAAAATAGAGCGTTTTTTTATTGGTGCGAAACTCGTGATTTCGTCACTCGCCGTAGCAAAGTTGTAAATTTCCCTGGTGTTAAATAAAAAATAATTAGTTATATTTTTAATGATTAATTGTTCTAAAAGTTTTATTTTGATTGAATTGCCAATCTTTAATTTCTGGTGATAATTCAATCTGTATCAGTAAATGATCATGAAGATACAATCGTAATAATTTACCGTCACAGGCGGGCACAACGGAAAGTTCATCAATGCCATCACATAAGCCAGTCTTGTCGCTTTGACTCTTAAGCTAGGATTTCTCATTATATTTATCCCCTTGTATAATTTATCGATATAGTGGATTGCCTGAGCCATCGCATCAAACATGCCCAAAGAGTCTTTGCCATACCAGACGTGATATAGCTAGGCGACTTAATTTTGATTACAAGGTGTGTTATGAGTTATACAATTGATTTTCGACGTAAAGTAATATCTGTAAGGAAAGCCGAAGGTTTAACAATTCGAGAAACTGCGAAACAATTCCGTATTGGAAAAGCGTCTTTAGTACGTTGGCTTAAACGACCAGAGCCAAAAAATTCAACACCACGTAAGAGGAAGCTCGATAAAAATGCTTTAGCAAAAGATGTGGAACAGTATCCAGATGCTTACCAAAAGGAACGGGCAGAGCGATTCGGTGTTTGTAAAAAGACTATTTGGCAATCCCTTAAAAAGCTGGGATTAACCTATAAAAAAAACTCTATTCCATCCAAAAACCAACGAAAGCGACAGGCTGGCACATCAGCAAAAAAGACAACAGTATGAAAAAAAAGATAAATCTGTTGTTTTTATTGATGAAAGTGGTTTTTCACATGACACTCCACGAACTCACGGCTATTCCCCAAAAGGTCACCGTTGTTTTGGCCTGAAAAACTGGGGTGCTAAGGGAAGAACAAATGTTATTGGCGCTTTATTGGGAACAACCCTTTTTGCTATCGGATTATTTGATTGCAATATTAATCGTGATGTTTTTTATGTTTGGATCACAAAAATATTGCTCCCAGAACTTCCTGAAAATTCTGTTATTTTTATGGACAACGCTAGCTTTCACAAAGGTAAGAATATTGAACAGGCAATTATAAACGCAGGACACCAGATAGAATATTTGCCTGTGTATTCACCAGATTTAAATCCTATAGAACATAAATGGTCTCAAGCTAAACGTAAAAAGATGGAAACAGGATGCACTATCGATGACCTGTTTTTAATACATATGCTGTAATCAAAATTAAGTCGCCTAGCTATAACGTGTAATGGGATTTATTATTTTTCTAGGCAATTTGATAATGTCAAAATCACGATAACAAAAACTGTGAGCACTTTTTTGTTTAACACGAGTTTCGCACAAAACTAATTTGGGTACGCTAATAAAACACGGATGTGCTCAGTAATAGCATTTTTGATTACGTCCCAATTTTGTTGATAAAGGGTTATTTTTTCAGATATACGACGTTTATGTTGTTCAAACCACGCAGAAATAGCGAGAAAAATATGATTTCTTTGCGCTCAGCTCGTGCGAGCCTGACAGCGTTCAATACCACAATTTTGTTTAACTTCTCGATGATAAACTTCAACAGACCAACGGGCATCCATGATAGATTTGACGTATTGACGGGTGGGATTCTCTTTGTTTGTTACTCTGTAATCAATACGGCCGTTTTTAGCTGTAAATTTGAAAACAGTCACCCAACCGTAGCCTCGTAAGTGTATTGGAGTTCCTTCTTCTGAGATGTCTAACTTGTTCAGTTGTTTGTTATGGTTGACAATCCTGTTTTTCCTCAGCGTGGTTACCCAGACCCAACCATGAGAGCGAATTGATTTCAGATTATCCAGACTAGAATATAGCTAGGCGACTTAATTTTGATTACAAGGTGTGTTATGAGTTATACAATTGATTTTCGACGTAAAGTAATATCTGTAAGGAAAGCCGAAGGTTTAACAATTCGAGAAACTGCGAAACAATTCCGTATTGGAAAAGCGTCTTTAGTACGTTGGCTTAAACGACCAGAGCCAAAAAATTCAACGCCACGTAAGAGGAAGCTCGATAAAAATGCTTTAGCAAAAGATGTGGAACAGTATCCAGATGCTTACCAAAAGGAACGGGCAGAGCGATTCGGTGTTTGTAAAAAGACTATTGGCAATCCCTTAAAAAGCTGGGATTAACCTATAAAAAAAACTCTATTCCATCCAAAAACCAACGAAAGCGACAGGCTGGCACATCAGCAAAAAAGACAACAGTATGAAAAAAAAGATAAATCTGTTGTTTTTATTGATGAAAGTGGTTTTTCACATGACACTCCACGAACTCACGGCTATTCCCCAAAAGGTCACCGTTGTTTTGGCCTGAAAAACTGGGGTGCTAAGGGAAGAACAAATGTTATTGGCGCTTTATTGGGAACAACCCTTTTTGCTATCGGATTATTTGATTGCAATATTAACCGTGATGTTTTTTATGTTTGGATCACAAAAATATTGCTCCCAGAACTTCCTGAAAATTCTGTTATTTTTATGGACAACGCTAGCTTTCACAAAGGTAAGAATATTGAACAGGCAATTATAAACGCAGGACACCAGATAGAATATTTGCCTGTGTATTCACCAGATTTAAATCCTATAGAACATAAATGGTCTCAAGCTAAACGTAAAAAGATGGAAACAGGATGCACTATCGATGACCTGTTTTTAATACATATGCTGTAATCAAAATTAAGTCGCCTAGCTATACCAGGCATCCATCACTACCGCTTCTGGTATGATCCCTCTTTTTTTAGCAAGAGCGAGCATTTCGGAAAAGTGCGTGTTTTTTGTTTTTCCATCAGAATCTTTATCATAAATACGATAATCAATAGAAATTGATTCAACAGTTGTTAGATTATGCCAACGTAAATTAACTAAACCTATGCCAGCAATAACATCATGTTCATTACCTGAATATTGATAATGGACCATCTCTATTTTTTACTACGTGTTTTGGCAATCAATGTATCATCAGCAATTAGTACGCAAGGGCTTTTTTTGTCTATAGAAGGTTTAACTAATCGCCATATAGTAGCTCAGACTTGATCTGACGGTTACCGGTTATTTATGCAGTACCTGTCAGGTTAAATTTGATTTAAATCTTTCTCTCTCCAAAGTTGTTTTCCATCGTGTAAAGTTGCCATAGGAGTTCGACCGCAACACATTTTTCCTTGATGAGTGCGTTGGTTATTATATTCCGCTAACCATTTATCTAAATCAGCTTGTAATTCATCTAAAACCCTATAGATTTTCTTACGAAAAGCCACCTGATAGAACTCTTGTAATACAGTTTTATAAAAGCGTTCACAAATCCCATTAGTTTGAGGTGAACGAGCTTTAGTTTTTGTATGATCAATATCATTGATAGCGAGATAAAGTTGATAATCGTGATGTTCAACTTTACCACAATACTCACTGCCTCTGTCCGTCAGTATACGTAACACCGGTAACCCATGCTGGGAATAAAAAGGGAGAACCTTGTCATTTAATAAATCTGCCGCCGTTATCGCGCTTTTTGTTGTGTAAAGCTTACAATGAACGACTTTACTGTAAGTATCAATGTAAGTTTGTTGATAAACACGACCAACGCCTTTTAAATGACCGACATAAAAAGTATCTCGTGAACCCAGATAACCTGGATGCGCTGTTTCAATCTCACCACAGGCTTCATCATCTTGCGCTTTCTTTTCTAGAGCACTGATTTGTGATTCTGACAGAATAATTCCTTCTGTTGTGATTTTATCTTCAAGCGCTTTTAGGCGTTTTGTAAAATTTTCGAGATTATGGCGCAGCCAAATAGAGCGAACGCCACTCCCCGAAACAAAAATGCCTTTTTTTCTTAGTTCATTACTACTGCGGTGTTGTAGTGGTCAACTAAAATTGGCCACCCTACCTGACTGTTCACGGAACAGTCGCTCTGATTCGTTTGGCGTTAATCCACCGTTATACCAGTGAGGTCTTATATCGCTATAGTAGTGGGTTATGTAGCGAATAATGGCTGACTGAGCAGTACTAAAGCTTTGGTAGCCAGTCGTTGGCACCCATTCGGTCTTCAGACTACGGAAGAATCGTTCCATCGGACTATTATCCCAACAATTCCCTCTGCGACTGATACTTTGGGTCATCTGATAACGCCACAATGCCTGCCTATACTGACGACTGGTATAATAAAATAGTTGCTGAATAGAGAGTTGCATTTTTTGTCACGCTATAGACAATAAAAAGAGGTTTAACTTAGAAAATAACGGTTTGAAATGATCAACAAAGAGCGGTTGTTACGAGATAATCGTTTATGTAAAGCAATCATTGGATTATCAGTCGAAGAATTGAAAAATTTAGCCGCTGAATTTTCAGCTTGTTATTTGATTTATCGGAAAAAGAATCGAAAAGATCACGAGCGGCAGATGGGTGCAGGGCAGAAAGGATTTATCCCAACCCCATTAGATAAACTGCTTTTTATTTTATTGTATTTAAAATGTTATCCGACCTATGATTTGCAAGGACTTCTTTTTGGTTTAGATAGAACACGGGTATGTCGCTGGGTAAAAATATTATTGCCGGTTTTAGAGATGACCTTGGGGCGAGAATGTGTTTTGCCCGCTCGTCAAATTCGCTCTGCTGAGGAATTTTTTCGCGCCTTTCCTGGAGTTAAAGACGTCTTTATTGATGGGACAGAGCGACCTGTCCAAAAGCCTAAGAATCTGCGTCGGCGAAAAAAAATGTATTCGGGAAAGAAAAGACAGACCACTCGAAAAGGGCTTATTATGACTGACGAAACGAGGAAAATTGGATTTATCCCCATGATCAAAAATGGGCGCCGTCACGATAAACGCTTACTCGATAAAGTCGATATAATTCGCCATATTCCCCCTGAGGTAACCATCTGGGCCGATACCGGTTTTCAAGGTATAGATAAACAGCATCCTAATACACAAATCCCAAAAAAAGGAACTCGAAAAAGACCTTTATCGCCTGAACAAAAACAAGAAAATAAAATAATCTCGGGCATCCGTATTACGGTTGAACACGCCATCGCGGGTATCAAGCGCCTCGGTTGTATGACCCAAATTTTACGGAATCGTAGACCCTTTATTGATGATACCTTTTTACTCCTTAGTGCCGGTCTTTGGAATTTCCATCTCAGAACAGCCTAAAATTTACTTCAATCACCGAAATACCCTTATTTCACTATTAAGCAACACGCTTAATGACTTCCCTGATCACTATGGAACATCACCTGTTTGGGATGCCCACGTAGTTCCCAAGCCATTTGTAGTGCTTTGGCGGTTAATTCTGAGTCTGGTGCAAATGACATTGCCCAGCCCACCGGTTTTCGGGCAAACAAATCCAATACCACAGCCAGATAGGCCCATCGTGAGCCTGTCCAAATATAGGTTACATCGCCGCACCAAACCTGGTCAGGCTTTGTAACAGCGAACTGCCTATTGAGCAGATTTGGAATATCAATACGTTCATTTCCACCGCGGTTGTATTTATGTTTTCGCTCTTGGCAACTGACGATGATTAATTCTTTCATCAACTTACCCGCTAACCACCGCCCAAGTTTCACGTTGTGTGTGTAGTGGTCAACTAAAATTGGCCACTACATAGCCATTTTTACGCGTATCGATTGACGTTGTCGATAGGGAGTGTTCTATTTCTGCCTGCAGGGCAGCTTCGGTAAGCTGTTTTATGAGTGGTGTATTCCATCTGTACCGAGTAAATTTTTACCTGATTGTAATTGCTTCAAAGCTTCATCAAAATTAAATGATTGATTTCTCATATGTCATACCTCTTTTTTTGAGTTTAAGATATGACGCAGATTTTTGAACACTACTCGCCTAACCCGTCAGGCAACATGCACCAGCCTACCTTCACAATTAGAAATTGAGTCCGATTTTAAGTTTTATGATGATAGGCTCTGGTTATTTGGCTTAACAGGGACAGCTAAGTCATCACGTTTACTGGAAATATTTAGATATGCGAACCGCCGATATGGTATCAATCTTTTTATCATTGACAGCCTGATGAAATGTGGGCTTGCCGATGATGATTGCAATGGGCAAAAAGCCTTTATGGATGCGTTGTGTGATTTTAAAAACAAAACCTCAAGCCATGTTATTTTAGTGACACACAGTCGTAAATCGGAAAGTGAAGAAAAACCCACAGGGAAAATGGACGTAAAAGGCTCTAGTTCAATCACTGACCTTGCTGATAACCTTTTTCATCATCTGGCGCAATAAACGCAGAGAACGAGCGTTACAGAAGCTCGAGGCTAGTCAAATATTAACTGAAAAAGAGCAGGAGTATTTAAAAGAGCCATCCTCCATATTGTGTCTGGAAAAACAGTGAAATGGGGAAGGGTGGGAAGGAAAAATCTCACTGTATCTAAATAAAGAGGCTCATCAATTTTTAGCAGAAGAAAACACAAGCCCTTACAATTATATAGCAAATATGCCAAACAACGACTATGACCAGGTTTGGATGAATCAAAACGTCTCAACAGATTGATTTTTATTACTTAAATACCCTCATCAAACAAGCAGGCCCCCCAATGAAATACCTTATCAAAGCAATCATTGTTAAGGATGGTTGCGCACCTGTGTATTGGCAGTGTTATAAGATATTTTAATATGAGTATCTTCTTTGTTTTTCTTTTTCAAAAAAATAATAATTTGAAAGAGTTAAATTATTATTAGCCAATCCATATAAAGGGTTGAGCTTATTGGAAGAAAAATCAAAATATTCGATGGAATTAGATAGCTTAGGAAATTGTTTAAATTTATTATTTGATATATCTAAATATTTAATGGAAACAGGAACATTAATTAATTCTGTTAATTTGTTATTTGAGACATTTAAATAATTTAGTGAATTAGGTAATTCAGGTAAGTTCGTCAATTGATTATTACATGCTACAATTTTTGTTAAGCTAGATGGTAATTTTGGTAAATGTGCTAAGTGATTATCTGAAACATAAAGTTCAACTAAAAAATCAGGGAGGTTAGGCAGAGCAGTTAATTTGTTATTTAATACATTTAAATAACTTAGTGAATTAGGTAATTCAGATAAATTTGCAAGATTATTGCCAGAAAGACAAAGAAAGTTTAATCTGATTGGTAGTTCTGATATATTTGTGAAATTATTATTACAAGCTTGAAGAGTTTTTAAGGAGGTAGGTAATTGGGGTAGATCCATTAGTTGATTTTGAGAAATATCAATGTAACTTAATGAATCAGGTAACATAGGCAGATTAGTTAACTTGTTTCCTGAAATATTTAATGAATTTATGAAAATAGGCAATTCAGGTAATGAACTTAAGTTTAAATGATCTAAACTAAGCCAATGATTATTTTTATCTAAGCATTCTTTTAGTCTTAATACAGCTATTTCACGGTACTCTCCATTGTATGTTGGTATGTCATTTTCCCAATTTTCCCAGATAGCATAAAGTTCTTCTTTATATTTATCTTCGGTAGTAAATATCTTATTTTTAGATAAATTAGTTATAGATAGAATCTGATTATCGATATTAGCCTTTGGTAAAGAAAAAAGTTGAAATGATCCATTATCATATTCTCCTATCATAATTCACTCCTTATATAGCATTATAAAATAATATATTTTATGTCAAAATAGAATATAAATATTCTAAATCAAGATGGAAAAAGCTACTTGTTATCGCTCTTGTAATATTTTGCGCACTGTATAGCCTGTTATCGTTAAGCTAGGAGAATACCCTTACGAGTTACCGCTCATGCAGAGATTACCTATGCACGAGTTTCGCACCAATAAAAAACGCTCTATTTTTAAGTTTAATTCAGCATAATATATAAATAGACAAAATCTTATAAATTAAAAGCAACTTATTATAATTTAAACAAATTTATACGTTTTAGTAACTTGCAAATTAACCATTGCTTTTAAGCCATTTCTGGAATTTTATATGCCTGTGCGAAACTCGTGCTATGGTGAGATGACGATTGCCAAAATAGCGATGCTGGCAAATATGACCGTCAGACTTAAGGTGGGTGAAATGGATGAAATCTACCGTCAAATGAAAAGTGAGCTAAAACGAATAAAAACGATGCGACTTCAAGGTTTTTCAGGACGTATTGAGTTTTTCTTACCGGATTGGTATCAGGCAGGCATTACCTTTCGAATGGGCGAAGAAATAGCCCACAAACGCTAAACAATCATGAACATTCAACGCAGGGCATTGAGACCATGCCACTATTCACACGAGTTTCGCACCAATAAAAAAACGCTCTATTTTTAAGTTTAATTCAGCATAATATATAAATAGATAAAATCTTATAAATTAAAAGCAACTTATTGTAATTTAAACAAATTTATACGTTTTAGTAACTTGCAAATTAACCATTGCTTTTAAGCCATTTCTGGAATTTTATATGCCTGTGCGAAACTCGTGTATTCATATTTTATTGCCGGAGGGGAATGAATGCGGAACATTCAGCAGGTATTAGCTCGCTGGGGAGCATGGGTAGCTGATAATAGAGAAGATGTGTATTGGTCACCTGTAGCAGCAGGATTTAAGGGGCTAATTCCGCTTAAAATAAAATCCAAACCCCAGTGCTGCGAAGATGATGCCATGATTATTTCAAGTTGTATGGCTAAACTAAATCAGAAAAACAGTGATATCCACGATTTACTCTTTGAATACTATGTATTTGGTAAAACGTTTATCCAATTAGCTGATGAACACCATTGCTCAGACACACATATAGGGAAAAAACCACAAAAAACGGAAGACGTGATTGAAGGTATGTTGATGCTGCTGAACATAAAATTGGAAATGGATCCGGATGTAGAAAAATAGCCTAAAAATACTTTACGATCGTAAAAATCCTGATATTGTGATAAGAGTGACAACAACGTCAGTTAACTTACTTCAGTCTGCTTTTTGTGGGATTATTCAATTTTAGCTAAAATTATTGAAAGTATTTCATCGTGTGTTTTTTTATCATATTGTTACAATACTTTCAATAGTAATTTTTATGGGGAGGTAATTATGAATATAAGCACAAGTTGTCCTAGCCAATTTGCATCCATATCATCAGCGGAATCATTCACGAGTTTCGCACAGGCATATAAAATTCCAGAAATGGCTTAAAAGCAATGGTTAATTTGCAAGTTACTAAAACGTATAAATTTGTTTAAATTACAATAAGTTGCTTTTAATTTATAAGATTTTGTCTATTTATATATTATGCTGAATTAAACTTAAAAATAGAGCGTTTTTTTATTGGTGCGAAACTCGTGTTATTCTCAAAAAATGAGAGAGATAAAGCATTTTTAACAAAAAATAATGTTAATAATAAGACCGTGAAATTTGATGACATTCCGGTAATCTATCATTTTAGTGCAGACAAGAATGAGAATAAAAGCACTAAATTACATGTTACAGTACAGGAGTACAGACGCGCTGTAGATAAGCAAGCAAAATTATATGGGCTAAGGGCTGCTTTTGGACATGATCAGCCCTTTAAAGATCCTTACCCTTACGACCATAAAGTTGGTTTGGAAAATATGGTTAAATATAATAATAAATAATATTTTTAACTAATTTCACTTTTAATATCGTACTCACCAAAAAATTAATAAGGCCTCGCTTTTGCGGGGCGTTTTTATTTACGCCACGGCAATACTCACAAATCAAATAGTCTAAACAAGTAAGGCGGTTGGCTCCCTGTTAATTTAAAGCAATGGAACCCTCAAAGGTAGGGTATATGCGTATGTCTGAAAAATACTCAACCCCGACGGCCTACCTCTGGAGCATTATGACAACTATCTTAGGTTTTTTTACCCTTGAGCAGTGGGTAGCTGTGATGGGTATTGTCTGCACGATAGGGACATTTTTTATCAACGTGTACTACCGCAAAAAGGAGTACAAACTCAAGGAACGTCAGTATGAAGATACCGAAAAAAATATTGATGGCAACGGGCGGTAGTGCGTTGTTTTTAGCCTCAACGATGATAACGCATTTTGAAGGATTAAAATTTAAACCTTACTTCGATGGAGGTGGTGTACTCTCTGTTTGTTATGGTCATACAGGCAAGGATATTGTGCGTAACCGGATGTACACGCAAGAAGACTGCGATAAGTGGCTTAATGACGATTTAAAAGCCGTTAAACGTTATGTTGACCCGTTGATTAAGGTCAATATCAACACGCTATAGCTAGGCGACTTAATTTTGATTACAAGGTGTGTTATGAGTTATACAATTGATTTTCGACGTAAAGTAATATCTGTAAGGAAAGCCGAAGGTTTAACAATTCGAGAAACTGCGAAACAATTCCGTATTGGAAAAGCGTCTTTAGTACGTTGGCTTAAACGACCAGAGCCAAAAAATTCAACGCCACGTAAGAGGAAGCTCGATAAAAATGCTTTAGCAAAAGATGTGGAACAGTATCCAGATGCTTACCAAAAGGAACGGGCAGAGCGATTCGGTGTTTGTAAAAAGACTATTTGGCAATCCCTTAAAAAGCTGGGATTAACCTATAAAAAAAACTCTATTCCATCCAAAAACCAACGAAAGCGACAGGCTGGCACATCAGCAAAAAAGACAACAGTATGAAAAAAAAGATAAATCTGTTGTTTTTATTGATGAAAGTGGTTTTTCACATGACACTCCACGAACTCACGGCTATTCCCCAAAAGGTCACCGTTGTTTTGGCCTGAAAAACTGGGGTGCTAAGGGAAGAACAAATGTTATTGGCGCTTTATTGGGAACAACCCTTTTTGCTATCGGATTATTTGATTGCAATATTAATCGTGATGTTTTTTATGTTTGGATCACAAAAATATTGCTCCCAGAACTTCCTGAAAATTCTGTTATTTTTATGGACAACGCTAGCTTTCACAAAGGTAAGAATATTGAACAGGCAATTATAAACGCAGGACACCAGATAGAATATTTGCCTGTGTATTCACCAGATTTAAATCCTATAGAACATAAATGGTCTCAAGCTAAACGTAAAAAGATGGAAACAGGATGCACTATCGATGACCTGTTTTTAATACATATGCTGTAATCAAAATTAAGTCGCCTAGCTATAACGTGGGCGTGGGCAATTTTGCCAAATCGACCTTGCTCAAAAAGCTCAACAACAATGACCGAAAAGGGGCATGTGATGAAATGAAGCGGTGGGTTTATGTGAAAGGCGAAATTTGGAAAGGGATAATTACCCGTCGGGAAATTGAGAGCGTAATATGTTCACGAGTTTCGCACCAATAAAAAAACGCTCTATTTTTAAGTTTAATTCAGCATAATATATAAATTAGACAAAATCTTATAAATTAAAAGCAACTTAAGTAGTGTTCAAAAACCTGTGTCATATCTTAAACTCAAAAAAAGAGGTATGACATATGAGAAATCAATCATTTAATTTTGATGAAGCGTTGAAGCAATTACAATCAGGTAAAAATTTACTCGGTACGGATGGAATACTCACACCACTCATAAAACAGCTGACCGAAGCTGCCCTGCAGGCAGAAATAGAACACTACCTATCGACAACGTCAATCGATACGCGTAAAAATGGCTATACTCGAAAAACGGTTAAATCGACATCAGGTCAATTTGAACTGAAAACGCCCAGAGACAGGTCAGGTGCTTTTTAGCCTCAGCTCATTAAGAAAAATCAGACAAAATTATCAGAGGATATTGATAACAAAATCCTATCGTTATATTTGCATTAGGCATGAGTTATCGTGATATTCAAAAACATGTTGCAGAATTATATGGACTGGAAATATCAGATGGAGCTATTACGCATATTACTGACAATTACTCCCTGAATTAAAAGCCTGGCAACAACACCCTCTGGAGGCGCTCTATCCTTTTGTCTGGCTCGATGCCATTCATTACAAGATAAAACATGATGGTCACTATATCAATAAGGCAATCTACACAGTACTTGGACTAACCACCGATGGGCATAAGGAATTGTTAGGACTCTATATGTCTAAAACAGAAGGAGCACATCATTGGCTGAGCGTTCTGACTGACTTACATAACCGTGGTATACAAGATATTTTAATCGCTTGTATTGACGGATTAAAAGGGTTTCCAGAAGCGATAGCCAGTATTTTCCCGCAGACAGAAGTTCAGCTATGCGTAGTTCATCAAATTTGCAATAGCTTACGTTATATTGCCAGTAAAGACCAAAAAGCCTTTATGGCTGATTTTAAGCCGGTTTATCGTGCAGATACTAAAGCGGCTGCTGAGCTTGCCCTTGATGAACTGGAAACGAAATGGGATGAAAAATACCCGATAGTGCTAGAATCCTGGCGAAGTAAATGGGAGTTGCTCAGTGCTTATTTTCGATACCCTAAAGCCATTAAAAACCCATTTATACGACCAATGCAGTAGAGGCGGTTCATCGGCAGTTTAGGAAATTAACTAAAACCAAAGGGGCTTTTCCTAATGAAAACAGCTTATTAAAATTACTTTATATTGGCATCAATCAGGTATCCAACAAATGGACTATGCCGATTAGTAACTGGGCGTTAACCATTGCTCAATTGTCCATCTATTTTAAAGGGCGCCTAGATGGTATAATCAAAATATAAAATCCCCTGACACAGAATTATGAACACCCTCGCGGTTAACTTCAGCAGGAGGTCAATCCCGACATCTGATTTTGCAGATGCAAATAAACTATAGCGTATGATTTCTTCTTTCGTCAATTTTAATTTTTTGCTGCTTCTTGCGTTTTATAAAAAAATACTATTAATTGAGGTTATTGATTTATTAACATGTTAAAATTATGAATATAAGCAATGTATTAACAAATCACATTATCTCGTTTATGGGAAGACAGGTAGAAAGTTGGGGTATGAAAGATACTGAATCTCGTTTTATCTACGCTAATAAAACTGTCATTCTTGATTCTTGTTTGCCAATAAACTTCAATATTGAAGGAAAACTAGCTTCTGAATGTCCTGCTTCATGGAATGAATATGCAGATACATTCGATAAGTATGACCAAATAGCTCTGAAGTTAGCTAAGCCAATGCTTTATATTAGTACGTATACAACATGGAAGTATAAAGAGAATATATCGGAATCTTCTTTCATTAAACATATTCCCTATTACAACCAGAATAAAATTACAGGGACTATATTTCATGCGAAAAAGATACACCCCCTATTAGTATCAAAATATTTTTTTAAACAACCGACCACTTTTTCTTTTTTAACAAATCACCCACCGAATAATTCATTTACTACTGAAGAACTTAATGTGCTTTTTTTCGCGATGAAACTTATGAGTAATCAAGAAATCGCATTGCGTTTAGGTACCTATTCTTGTGTTGTAGAGCAAATAATACAACAGATATATAGAAAGATTGATATTTACTCACGAAAACAACTGAGAGATTATGGTATCGCTGAAGGCTTTGATAATTACATCCCGCCATTTTTACTAAAGGGATTGCTATAGTTGAAGGGGAGAAATCTCCCCTTTAGAATTTAATATTCTGATATTAAAATCAGTTCTTGTGACTGGTTGTGTTTTCCCTAGTATTGGAATGCATTTTTATTATTAGTGATAGAGTCAAAAAGCACATGGCTCTTTTTTAATTGTTAAAGCATTATTATCTCAATCAAAAAACAGTAATAGATCCCTTAAAGGGATCATAAATTATTTCTCATCGTTGTCATTCCCTGTTTGTTTTCGATAACCGTACAATGCAAAAAGCACCAAACGCACATGAAATATTGTTAACAATCCGGTTAATGAATTTGTTTTAAATTTAGATTTAACCTGAGTTCGGGATAAGAAATAAACACGAGTTTCGAACCAATAAAAAAACGCTCTATTTTTCAGTTTAATTCAGCATAATATAGTAAATAGACAAAATCTTATAAATTAAAAGCAACTTATTGTAATTTAAACAAATTTATACGTTTTAGTAACTTGCAAATTAACCATTGCTTTTAAGCCATTTCTGGAATTTTATATGCCTGTGCGAAACTCGTGGTAGATAAAAAATTACAAGTTTATGGTAACGAAGAGCAACTGAGAAGCGCCATTTCAAATCTTATCTATAATGCGATTAACCATACACCGGTTGAAACATCTATTCATATTGGTTAGCAACAGATTAAACAGGGAGCACTTTTTCTATTCACGATAATGGTCCGGTAATTGCTTCAGTGCATTTTACTCGGTTAACTGAACGTTTTTATCGAGCAGATAAACCGCGTTCACGTCGAATGAATGGGGGCGGTAGCGGATTGGGATTGGCAATTGTCAAACATGCATTAATACACCAGCATTCCCAATTAGATATTGAAAGTCAATTAGGTAAGGGGTCGGTGTTTAGTTTTATTTTACCGTCTAGTTTAATTGTAACAACAAAAAATGGCCAAAATTAAATTTCATTTGCTGAATTTTAGTTAAACAGATTTAACTAAATAATGCATTTGCATGAATAGATGTTAGTGTTGATTAAATCTTATACAAATCATGTAATGTATATTGAGTAAACACTAAAATCAATGACTAAATAAAAATTATTTCAGATTTTTATTCTGCTTTTTCGATTTACTATTGCCTTTTATCATTATATAAGTTTTACTTGTACATGAGTTTCGCACAGGCATATAAAATTCCAGAAATGGCTTAAAAGCAATGGTTAATTTGCAAGTTACTAAAACGTATAAATTTGTTTAAATTACAATAAGTTGCTTTTAATTTATAAGATTTTGTCTATTTACTATATTATGCTGAATTAAACTGAAAAATAGAGCGTTTTTTTATTGGTGCGAAACTCGTGTTGTAATCTGTTATTGGTGGATTTTTCTGCTTTTACTAAATTTATCAGGTTAATTAAATATTCTTATTGATTAAAAATCAGCAGAGATCAGCGTCAATAAGTAAGTGGTTTAGGTTTTGATTCTACTTAAGTTGAATTATAAATAACAACAAATTAACAAATAATTATGGCATATCGTTTAACATCTAGAGATATTTTAGCGTTAGGGTTTATGGCCTTTGCGTTGTTTGCAGGGGCAGGAAATATTATTTTTCCTCCTATGGTTGGATTGCAAGCTGGTGAACAAGTATGGACAGCGGCAGCTGGATTTCTGCTAACAGGTGTCGGTTTGCCTGTTATTACAGTTATTGCGCTAGCAAAAGTAGGTGGTGGCATCGAACAGCTTAGTGCTCCAATTGGTAAATGTGCGGGGTTATTGTTAGCTATTGTCGCCTATTTATCTGTTGGGCCATTATTTGCCACACCTCGTACTGCAACAGTTTCTTATGAAGTCGGAATTGCCCCACTAGTAGGAGGTGTTTCATCGATTTCATTGTTTATCTATAGCCTAGTTTATTTTGCTGTGGTGATAGCTATTTCACTCTATCCAGGACGACTACTCGATAGCGTAGGACATATCTTAGCGCCAATAAAAATGATTGCATTGGCTGTTTTGGGCATTGCTGCGGTACTTTGGCCGGCGGGTGAACCCATTATATCAACGCCATCATATACTGAAATGGCATTTTCTAATGGTTTTATTAATGGTTATCTGACAATGGATACCTTGGGTGCAATGGTGTTTGGCATTGTTATTGTTAATGCTGCCCGTTCACGTGGTGTCGAAAATTCTGCTCTTTTAACCCGTTATACCATGTGGGCTGGATTAATTGCCGGCGTGTTATTAACATTGGTTTATGTTTTACTGTTTAAACTGGGTGAGAATAGCGGCACCTTATTACCTAATGCCAGCAATGGTGCTGATGTTTTGCATGCCTATGTGCAACATACTTTTGGTAATTTTGGTAGCTTTTTTTTAGCGATACTCATTTTTGTTGCTTGTCTGGTAACTGCGGTTGGACTCACTTGTGCTTGTGCGGAATTTTTTGCGCTTTATGTGCCAATTTTTTATCGTAAATTAGTCTGGATACTTGGCATCTTTTCTATGGTGATCTCGAATTTAGGATTGAGTAAACTGATTGGATTTTCTATGCCTGTATTAATCGCGATTTATCCACCATGTATTGTATTGATTTTAATGAGTTTTACCTTGAAATGGTGGAAGTGCCCATCCAGGGTAGTTGCGCCAACTATGTTGACCAGTCTAATCTTTGGCTTATTAGGTGCGATGAAATCTTCTGAGCTTTTGCAAGCATTTATTCCTGATATTGCGAAGAAATTACCACTTTATGTTCATGATTTAGCCTGGTTGGTACCTTCATTAATCGTTTTAGTGATTTTTGCATTCTATGATCGTATTAGTACTAAACAACACTGATATAAAGCGAGATACCTAAAGAGTGTTATTTAATCGGAAATAAACCCTAGCCTCCAATCAGCTAGATGTATAAGAAATTAATACCCGAAATGGTTACTCATTAACCTGCGCCATGATGAAATCCTTTTTATTTTCTTCTAAATTTTGCCAAAATTATGTTGAAGGTTGAGATAAGGAACGGAATAGATGGTTAAAAAACGATTAATTATTAATCAATTTTGAACAAAAGGATAGATCTACCCTGTCGTGAGTTTTTATCGCCACCGCAAACAAGCCAGATCATGGTGACGTGCCATAAGTTCTTTACGATTCAATCCAAAATTCATTCCTGCGAAAAGTAATTTTTTCCCACATAAGAGACAAGCAAGTGGATCGACTTTAAAGACGTGTTGATACATGTTTCGCCAGGTGACTTTTTTAGCGGGTTTTTTATCTTGCTGGGCTAAAGGATAAACAACCTCCGTTAACATTTTTCGCATCCGTGCTGATGGACTTAAAAAGCCGTAATAGCGGATCATGTGAAACCATTTTTCTGGCACATGAGACGCAAACTGGGTAATAAATTCATCGGATGTCATGATCAGGTCTTCCTGTTTTTTCGTGCGGTGGCTCTTATAGCGTAACGTGATGTTATCTTCGCCGTAAGCGACTGAGCGAGACAGGGGGTTTCTTTAGATAAAATCCGAGATAAAGGGTGACATGGGTAATATTGGAAAGAATATCAGAAAGATTAATATTCCACCCGCGCTTGTAGTGAGTGTTAAATAATTGATTCCATGATGCTTTACTTCTTCCTTCAGCTTTAAGCTCATCGGGAATGGTGAGCGTGTAATAATGTTTTCGCGATAAAAGCTGATATCCCGCCAGGTATTCTTTTTAGTCACCCCGCCGGCTGTGGTTGAAAAATGAATATGCGGATGCCATTTTGGTCTCGTCCCCAGGTATGGATGGCAGTGAAAACGCCCGGGGTGATATTGAGGTCACGGCAGATGGTTAATATCACATCAGCGGCTAATCGATTCATTTCACCGAGAAGCCAACGGTTGGCGCGAATAATAGGCCAATATTCACAAGGCATGGTAGAAGTGATGTGCTGCCAAGGAGCTTCGGGTAACCAAGCTAGCGTATTGTTAATCCATTGTAGGCAAGCTTTGACGCCACAATGGGGGCAGCTTCGACTTTTGCAGGTAAATTTAACCCGTTTCTCAGAATTACATTGAAGGTTAGGGCAGCGCCAAATTGACCACCCCATAAGCGAAGTGCCGCTTTACCATGGTTTCCATCACAACAGTGCAGACACTATCAGGGGGTTGGCAATTAAGCCAATTGAGCCAGCGTTGACCAAATTGAAAAACATGACTAAAACGCGGTGACATAAAAGGGACCAAAAGATTGAGACAATAGGTATCGGGTTATACCAGTACTAACAAGTAATGACAAGTCGTCGCCATAGGCGACCATCTTGGTTCACGAGTTTCGCACCAATAAAAAAACGCTTTATTTTTAAGTTTAATTCAGCATAATATAGTAAATAGACAAAATCTTATAAATTAAAAGCAACTTATTGTAATTTAAACAAATTTATACGTTTTAGTAACTTGCAAATTAACCATTGCTTTTAAGCCATTTCTGGAATTTTATATGCCTGTGCGAAACTCGTGTTGTTTTCATTAATGGCGCTCTTTTTTCTGACACGAGTTTTGCACAAAACTAATTTGGGTACGCTAATAAAACACGGATGTTCTCAGTAATAGCATTTTTGATTACGTCCCAATTTTGTTGATAAAGGATTATTTTTTCAGATATATGACGTTTATGTTGTTCAAACCACGCAGAAACAGCGAGAAAAATATGATTTCTTTGCGCTCGGCTCGTGCGAGCCTGACAGCGTTCAATACCACAATTTTGTTTAACTTCTCGCTGATAAACTTCAACAGACCAACGGGCATCCATGATAGATTTGACGTATTGACGGGTGGGATTGTCTTTGTTTGTTACTCTGTAATCAATACGGCCGTTTTTGGCTGTAAATTTGAAAACTGTCACCCAACCGTAGCCTCGTAAGTGTATTGGAGTTCCTTCTTCTGAGATGTCTAACTTGTTCAGTTGTTTGTTATGGTTAACAATCCTGTTTTTCCTTAGCGTGGTTATCCAGACCCAACCATGAGAGCGAATTGATTTCAGATTATCCAGACTAGAATACCAGGCATCCATCACTACCGCTTCTGGTATGATCCCTCTTTTTTTAGCAAGAGCGAGCATTTCGGAAAAGTGCGTGTTTTTTGTTTTTCCATCAGAATCTTTATCATAAATACGATAATCAATAGGAATTGAGTCAACAGTTGTTAGATTATGCCAAAGTAAATTAACTAAACCTATGCCAGCAATATAGCTAGGCGACTTAATTTTGATTACAGCATATGTATTAAAAACAGGTCATCGATAGTGCATCCTGTTTCCATCTTTTTACGTTTAGCTTGAGACCATTTATGTTCTATAGGATTTAAATCTGGTGAATACACAGGCAAATATTCTATCTGGTGTCCTGCGTTTATAATTGCCTGTTCAATATTCTTACCTTTGTGAAAGCTAGCGTTGTCCATAAAAATAACAGAATTTTCAGGAAGTTCTGGGAGCAATATTTTTGTGATCCAAACATAAAAAACATCACGGTTAATATTGCAATCAAATAATCCGATAGCAAAAAGGGTTGTTCCCAATAAAGCGCCAATAACATTTGTTCTTCCCTTAGCACCCCAGTTTTTCAGGCCAAAACAACGGTGACCTTTTGGGGAATAGCCGTGAGTTCGTGGAGTGTCATGTGAAAAACCACTTTCATCAATAAAAACAACAGATTTATCTTTTTTTTCATACTGTTGTCTTTTTTGCTGATGTGCCAGCCTGTCGCTTTCGTTGGTTTTTGGATGGAATAGAGTTTTTTTTATAGGTTAATCCCAGCTTTTTAAGGGATTGCCAAATAGTCTTTTTACAAACACCGAATCGCTCTGCCCGTTCCTTTTGGTAAGCATCTGGATACTGTTCCACATCTTTTGCTAAAGCATTTTTATCGAGCTTCCTCTTACGTGGCGTTGAATTTTTTGGCTCTGGTCGTTTAAGCCAACGTACTAAAGACGCTTTTCCAATACGGAATTGTTTCGCAGTTTCTCGAATTGTTAAACCTTCGGCTTTCCTTACAGATATTACTTTACGTCGAAAATCAATTGTATAACTCATAACACACCTTGTAATCAAAATTAAGTCGCCTAGCTATAACATCATGTTCATTACCTAAATATTGATAATGGACCATCTCTATTTTTTTACTACGTGTTTTGGCAATAAGCGTGTTGCTTAATAGTGAAATAAGGGTATTTCGGTGATTGAAGTAAATTTTAGGCTGTTCTGAGATGGAAATTCCAAAGACCGGCACTAAGGAGTAAAAAGGTATCATCAATAAAGGGTCTACGATTCCGTAAAATTTGGGTCATACAACCGAGGCGCTTGATACCCGCGATGGCGTGTTCAACCGTAATACGGATGCCCGAGATTATTTTATTTTCTTGTTTTTGTTCAGGCGATAAAGGTCTTTTTCGAGTTCCTTTTTTTGGGATTTGTGTATTAGGATGCTGTTTATCTATACCTTGAAAACCGGTATCGGCCCAGATGGTTACCTCAGGGGGAATATGGCGAATTATATCGACTTTATCGAGTAAGCGTTTATCGTGACGGCGCCCATTTTTGATCATGGGGATAAATCCAATTTTCCTCGTTTCGTCAGTCATAATAAGCCCTTTTCGAGTGGTCTGTCTTTTCTTTCCCGAATACATTTTTTTTCGCCGACGCAGATTCTTAGGCTTTTGGACAGGTCGCTCTGTCCCATCAATAAAGACGTCTTTAACTCCAGGAAAGGCGCGAAAAAATTCCTCAGCAGAGCGAATTTGACGAGCGGGCAAAACACATTCTCGCCCCAAGGTCATCTCTAAAACCGGCAATAATATTTTTACCCAGCGACATACCCGTGTTCTATCTAAACCAAAAAGAAGTCCTTGCAAATCATAGGTCGGATAACATTTTAAATACAATAAAATAAAAAGCAGTTTATCTAATGGGGTTGGGATAAATCCTTTCTGCCCTGCACCCATCTGCCGCTCGTGATCTTTTCGATTCTTTTTCCGATAAATCAAATAACAAGCTGAAAATTCAGCGGCTAAATTTTTCAATTCTTCGACTGATAATCCAATGATTGCTTTACATAAACGATTATCTCGTAACAACCGCTCTTTGTTGATCATTTCAAACCGTTATTTTCTAAGTTAAACCTCTTTTTATTGTCTATAGCGTGACAAAAAATGCAAGTCTCTATTCAGCAACTATTTTAATCAATCTATCATCGGTAATTAGTACCCAAGGGCTTTTTTTGTCTATAGAAGGTTGAACTAATCGCCATAAGTCTTTAGGTCGAAAACATCTACTTTTTAGCCATCGGCTAACAGTGTTATGAGATAAAGGCGATGGGCTTACTTCTGATAACGCCAAACCAGAGTATCTTACACTGCTTACTTGTAAGAATGTTTTATAGATATTTTTAATGCATGGATAACCGGACAAAATATGAACACCCTAATTTTTTCTTGTTTTTAAATTTATACTTCTTTTTTGGAGATTGCGAAACTCGTGTCTGATAGAGTTTCGGCAAAAGCGATCATTGCTGGATAAAGTTGCCAAAAAAAAGCAGAAAAATCGTGGTAATGCAGAATAAAATCATCAAAGGAGCCGATTAAATTAACCAGTTTAGGACGTCTGCGCGCCATGCTGTTTAATACATTATTAATATATTCAGGTTCTGCATAATGGATCAGCCAGTTTTGTGACCATAAATACTCATTTAATTCTTGAAATTTTTCTGGGGTATAATATAGGTTTGGTTCAATTTGTTGGCGAGCATAATGAACAAATTGGGGTAGAGTCTGTTTTGCTTCGATTTGATCCCAATATAAAGCGAGAAAATGATCCCAAACTAAATCGAGAGTGATCGCTGAGACTCGGCGGTATGGCGGTCGAAAAAGTTGCTTCGCATTAATCACAATGGGGTGCTGATCGGTGAATTTATCTACCTGACGATGCATTCTGATCCCGGCCACAACATCTGGTGAATACAAGCCTTCAGGATCACCGCGAACGAAATCCGCCATTAAATTTCCTAATAAGGAACTTTGTGCTCGTTGAGCTAAATGTAAGTGTGCAAGAAAATTCATAGTGTCATTATAAGTGAATTTTTAATTTTCGTGATACTTATTATGTTGCACTGTTTTTATCGCCGCACTAGACTAGTGCGCTTGTTTTGATCAAATAGTGTAAAGAAATGCGTGTCTCTGATTTTGCTTTTAAATTACCTGATGAGTTAATAGCCCATTATCCCTTAGCCAAACGTAGTCATTGCCGGCTACTTTCTTTAAACGGTTCAACAGGTGAACTGGCACATGGTATATTTACTGATATTGTTGATAAATTAGAATTAGGTGATTTGCTGGTTTTCAATAATACTCAGGTTATACCGGCTCGTCTTTATGGTCGTAAAATGTCTGGCGGCAAAATTGAAGTATTGATTGAGCGCATATTGGGAAGTCATCGGGTGTTGGCGCATATTCGTGCTTCTAAAGCACCCAAGGTGGGAACTGAATTATTATTAGGTGATGATGAAAGTGTCAAAGCCATTATGTTGGCAAGACACGATACGCTATTTGAAATTGATTTTCAGGATAAGCGAGATGTGTTAGCTATTTTAAATGATATTGGTCATATGCCATTACCACCTTACATTGACCGCCCTGATGAAGAGGTTGATAGAACACTTTATCAAACGGTTTATGGCCAACGGCCTGGTGCCGTTGCTGCGCCGACGGCAGGATTACATGTTGATGAATCATTACTAGCGGCGCTGCGGCAAAAAGGGGTAGCAATGGCGTTTGTGACGCTACATGTTGGTGCCGGCACATTTCAACCTGTGCGGGTTGAAAATGTTGCTGAACATACCATGCATGCAGAATATGTTGAAGTATCGCAACAGGCTGTTGATGCAATATTGGCGTGTAAAGCGAGAGGTAAACGGGTTATTGCGGTTGGCACAACTTCGATTCGATCATTAGAAAGCGCGGCTTGTGCGTGTAAAGAAGGTATCATTGCCCCCTTTTTTGATGATACTCGAATTTTTATTTACCCAGGCTTTCATTTTCAAATTGTTGATGCATTAATTACTAATTTCCATTTACCTGAGTCTACATTGATTATGTTGGTATCTGCTTTTGCTGGTTATCAAAATACGATGAATGCTTATCAAAAAGCAATCGCAGAAAAGTACCGTTTTTTTAGTTATGGTGATGCCATGTTTATCACGCACAATCCTAAAGCAGAGAGTGAAAAAGTGGCTAACTAGTTGTTAACTATTAAATTAACCTGAGTTCGGGATAAGCATTATCAATTATGCTTGAAGATATGTTCCTGCCACCGGTATCTTTGGTTTAGATGGAATTAAACAATATGCAACCAGCCCTGCTAATAAATTCACTACAAAGTTAGCAGGAGAGCGGTGCCGCGTATGCTCTATCTGACAAAGATTTTTTAACTCATCAAATACCGTTTCAATGACAGAACGATGACGCAAGATGACTTTGTCGAAACAAGCCTGTTCAACAGGCTTCATTTTCTTCTTGACACGAGTTTCGCACCAATAAAAAACGCTCTATTTTTAAGTTTAATTCAGCATAATAGTATAAATAGACAAAATCTCATAAATTAAAAGCAACTTATTGTAATTTAAACAAATTTATACGTTTTAGTAACTTGCAAATTAACCATTGCTTTTATAAGCCATTTCTGGAATTTTATATGCCTGTGCGAAACTCGTGGATTAATTAAAGCATCTATCCCACCATCGTTAACAAGTTCCTGGTAGCGATAAAACGTATCTCGGGATACCCCCATAATCTTACAGGCTTTTGAGACGTTATTAAGCTCTTCAGCGAGGTTAAGTAACCCGACTTTATGTTTGATGATAGGATTATTTGTTTGATACATAGAATTACCTTTTATTTAATTATCTAATGATGTTAATTAAAACCGGTAACGCTCTTTTTTAAATCAGAATTGTCGGATTAAGTTAAGACTAATACATTTTAATACATATGCTGTAATCAAAATTAAGTCGCCTAGCTATATTTACACAATAAACCAAAACTCAGCTAAAAACAATCAATCTAACAACCATATATAGACTAAAATTTGAACCTGTTTTTTACTTACGACGCCATACGGTTCCTTGCGGACTATCCTCTAATATAATGCCCATTTTAGTCAGTTCATAACGCGCTGAATCAGCCTGTGCCCATAATTTGTTTTCGCGTGCATCATTACGTTGCTTAATTAGTGCCTCAATTTTTTCTATGTCAGCGCTGTGAGAAATTTGTGCTCCACTTTGTAAGAATTGTTCAGGATTTTGTGTTAATAACCCCAAGATATTGGCCAATTGGCGTAATTGTACTGCTAATCCATTCGCCATTACCATATCATCGACTTTCAGTCGATTAATTTCTCTTGCCAAATCAAATAGAACTGAATAAGCCTCCGGCGTATTAAAATCATCGTTCATTGCTTGCATAAAACGCCGCTTAAATATTTCATTATCAGTAGATATAACATTATTAGTATCAG
Source organism: Candidatus Arsenophonus triatominarum (assembly GCF_001640365.1). Taxonomy (GTDB): domain Bacteria; phylum Pseudomonadota; class Gammaproteobacteria; order Enterobacterales; family Enterobacteriaceae; genus Arsenophonus; species Arsenophonus triatominarum. Next base: position 427,670 of record NZ_LWMI01000016.1, read on the forward strand.
TATCTCGTAAAGCGGTATAAAGACGCTCAAGCGCGGTGCGAGCTTGCTTTAAATTTTCTTCGGTATAATTTAATTGACTACGGTAATGCCCTGATAATAAGAAATAACGCACCGTTTCGGCATCATAATGTGTCAATACATCACGAATGGTAAAGAAATTATTTAATGATTTCGACATTTTCTCCCGATCTACCATAACCATTCCAGTATGCATCCAATAGTTTACATAGGGGCCATTATGGGCACAGGATGATTGAGCTATTTCATTTTCATGATGAGGAAACATCAAATCTGCCCCACCACCATGGATATCAAAATGTTCACTCAGTTGTTTACCATTCATGGCTGAACACTCTATATGCCAACCTGGCCGCCCATCTCCCCAAGGAGAAGACCAACTTGGCTCATTAGGTTTAGACATTTTCCATAGCACAAAATCTAATGGATTACGCTTGGCATCCGTAACTTCAACCCGCGCTCCAGCTTGTAATTGCTCGAGATTTTGGCGGGATAATAGTCCATAATCAGGATCGCTATTAATAGCGAACATGACATCACCATTCTCTGCAATATAAGCATGGCCACGCCCAATTAGTCGCGCAGTCAAATCAATAATTTCTTTAATATGGTCAGTTGCTCTTGGTTCAAAATCAGGGCGCAAAATATTTAACGCATCAAAATTCTTATACATTTCAGCCAACATGCGTGATGTCAAAGCGTCGCATGTTTCATTATTTTCAGCTGCCCGTTTGATGATCTTATCATCCACATCAGTAATATTACGTACATAAGTCAGGTCATAACCCAAATAACGTAAATAACGGCTAATCACATCAAAAGCGACAAAGGTTCTGCCATGACCAATATGACATAAATCATAAATAGTAACACCACACACGTACATGCCAATTTTGCCTGGGGTAATTGGTCTAAACTCTTCTTTTTGACGACTTAGTGTATTATAAATTTTTAACATTGAGACTTTTTCCATCATCAGCCGGTACATGCGGTAAATGGTTTATTTTAATTACAAGACTATGCAAGAGGCCATTGCTACCAATAAACACAACTATTGGAGCCTTATATTCTGAGTTATGCAACTACAAGGCGCAAGGAAATTATTCAATATTCCACAAATACTGACGCAATCAGCCCAATATGGTATAAAATAGTTGATCTACTTTAAATTGATTACTTTGCTTTTTGATTTTTACATTACTTATAACGATTTATCAGGATAGTGATTATGGTAACTTTTCACACCAATTTAGGCGATATTGTCATTAAAACTTTTGATGAAAAATCGCCCATAACGGTAAAAAATTTTTTAAACTATTGTCGTGATGGATTTTACGATAACACGATTTTTCATCGCGTTATTAATGGATTTATGATCCAAGGTGGCGGTTTTGAACCCGGAATGCAGCAAAAAACGACCAAGGATCCAATCAAAAATGAAGCGAATAACGGATTAAAAAATAACCGTGGTACGTTCGCGATGGCTAGAACCAATGATCCACATTCAGCCACAGCACAATTCTTTATTAATGTTGTCGACAACGACTTTCTAAATTTCCGTTCAGAACAGCAAAATGGCTGGGGTTACTGTGTTTTTGGCGAAGTAGTTGAAGGAATGGATATTGTTGATAAAATTAAAGGAGTCGAAACAGGTCGTAGTGGCTTACATCAAGATGTACCAGTTGAAGATGTTATCATCAAACGCATAACGGTTAACGAATAATTACAAACTATGGCAATCTTATTTATTGCTGACTTACATTTAAGTGAAAAAGAGCCGGCTATCACTGCCGGTTTTCTGCATTTCTTACGCGAACAAGCGAGCCAAGCTAAGGCTTTGTATATTTTAGGTGATTTTTTTGATTATTGGATCGGTGATGATGATCCCAGCCTGCTACATGAAGCTATAGCTCAAGAACTTAAGGAACTGCAAAGTAAAGGTGTTCCATGCTACTTTATTCATGGTAATCGTGATTTTTTACTGGGTAAGAAATTTGCTAAAGAAAGTGGCATGATTTTATTACCAGCAGAGAAAGTATTAACGCTACATGGCCATAATATCCTCATTTTACACGGTGATACACTTTGTACTGATGATATTTTCTATCAGCGTTATCGAAAACGAGTATATAATGGCTGGTTGCAACGGATATTTCTAGCGCTTCCATTATCTACCCGCCACCGCATCGCTGAAAGAATGCGTAAGAATAGCCAATCTGCTACCCAACTTAAGCCAGAGTATATTACCGATGTTAATGAACAAACAGTAATTGAAAAATTTCGAAAATATCAAGTCGATTGGATGATCCATGGCCATATGCATCGACCTGCTATCCATAAAATTAATGTTAATGGTAAAATATTACACCGAGCAGTGTTAGGTGCCTGGGATCAAAATGGCTCAGTGATCAAAATAACGCCTAAAACCATCGAACTGCTGCATTTCCCTTTTTATTAACGTTTCCCATCTCAGCTTAATCCTATGATGAAAAATTTAGGTAAACGTTTTCCTTCTTTATCGGCCATGATACGATCTCTCTTAATTTGCCATCAATAAATGACTTAAATCCAGGAGCAACAAATTAATGATCGCTCAATTTGATGCACAGAAACCGTCACATTCTAAAGCCAAAATTGCCATAGTAATGGGCTCCAAAAGCGACTGGAGCACGATGAAATATGCGGCCGATATACTTAGTGAACTAGAACTACCCTATCAAGTAGAAATTGTTTCTGCTCATCGCACGCCAGACAAACTCTTCACCTTTGCTGAACAAGCAAAGGAAAAAGGATTGCAAATTATCATTGCCGGTGCTGGTGGAGCCGCACATTTACCCGGTATGCTAGCAGCTAAAACGTTAGTTCCTGTTTTTGGCGTTCCTGTTGTAACAGCGACACTTAATGGTATTGATAGTCTTTATTCGATTGTTCAAATGCCAAAGGGTATTCCGGTGGCTACCTTTGCAATTGGTAAAGCTGGGGCAGCCAATGCGGCATTACTGGCAGCCCAATTTCTTGCTGGTACAGATAGTGAACTTTATGAGCGTTTATCAATCTGGCGTTTAAAACAAACTAATGACGTCTTAAGCAATCCCGATCCACGGGAGGTGGAATGAAATCGATTTGCGTCCTTGGTAATGGCCAGTTAGGCCGCATGTTACGCCAAGCAGGAGAGCCGTTAGGTATTAGTGTCTATCCTATCGGTATCGATGATAAATTAGAAACTATACCCTATCAACACAGCATTATAACAGCCGAAATTGAGCGCTGGCCAGAAACTCCGCTTACCTGTGAATTAGCTCGCCAAGCTAGCTTTATTAATCGCGATATCTTTCCGCAACTGGCCGACCGGTTGCCACAAAAGCAATTGCTAGATTCTTTAGCCTTAACGACGGCTCCCTGGCAACCTCTTACCAATCAAACACAATGGCCACAATTATTTACCGAGTTAGGCGATTTTGTTATTGTTAAATGTCGTACTGGTGGTTATGACGGCCGTGGACAATGGCGTATCACACCGGATAACCTATCAATACTACCAGCTAAGATTTATGGCCAAGCAATTGTTGAAAAAGCCATTCCTTTTTTAGGAGAAGTTTCACTTGTCGGTGCACGTAATATAAATGGCCAATGTGTTTTTTACCCGTTAACACACAATCTGCATCAAGAAGGCATACTACGAGCAAGTATCGCTTTTCCTCAGCCAGATAAAAAATTGCAAACTCAGGCAGAATTGATGCTGTCGACCATTATGACAAAATTAAATTATGTGGGTGTGATGGCAATGGAATGTTTTATTTTAAATGATAAACTGCTAATTAACGAATTAGCGCCACGTGTTCATAATAGCGGTCACTGGACGCAAAATGGCGCATCTATCAGTCAATTTGAACTCCATCTGCGAGCCATTTCAAATCTACCAATTCCTACCCCTAATATAGACACTACGGCAGTCATGATTAATTTGATAGGTACAGCATTAAATCCTGCATGGTTGTCATTACCTTTAGTTCACCTACATTGGTATCAAAAAGACGTTCGTCCAGCGCGCAAAGTAGGCCATCTAAATTTGTGTAGTAACAATCGGCAGGCGATAAAAAACTCATTAAATACAATACAAACCTTACTTCCTAGTGAATATAACGATAGTATTGGATGGCTAAACACAAAATTAATGCATTCCCCACGACACGATGAGTGAAAATAAAAACAACAAGCCAGTTTATTGTTAAGCTTACTGTTTTCATGCAATAGTTGTCTGCTTAGGAGTCATAATGCCTGCACAACAACAAATATTTGGTCCTATTTACCCATGGTATATGTTAACCTGAGTTCGGGATAAGAAATAAACACGAGTTTCGCACCAATAAAAAAACGCTCTATTTTTAAGTTTAATTCAGCATAATATATAAATAGACAAAATCTTATAAATTAAAAGCAACTTATTGTAATTTAAACAAATTTATACGTTTTAGTAACTTGCAAATTAACCATTGCTTTTAAGCCATTTCTGGAATTTTATATGCCTGTGCGAAACTCGTGTCTAACCTTGGTATAACGAGTTGGTGTTCCATTTTTCAATGGATATTGATTTAAATAGCGTTAGTACTGAAGTAAAAGGTAGAGATTTATAACGGGTGTATATGATGCGTTGCCCAGTTTGTAAAAATACCGCTCATACTAGAACGAGCCGTTACTTAACTAACAAAACTAAGGAATCTTATTATCAATGTCAAAATATAAGATGTTCTTGTACTTTAAAACATTAGAAATGTTTAGCCAGAATAATTTCTGCTCCAGAGACAGAAGAAAATTTTACTATTGTTATCTGATAAGAATAATATTATGAAATATTCACTCATTAGCTTTAAAAGCAGTAAGTCATTACTTAAAAATAAGTAAAAATTAAGCAGAAGGTTAGCCCCGTTATATGGGGCATTGCTAAATATTTTTTTATAATTGATGATTACTCTTTAACTATTACGCTGCTATTAATTAAAGTGACAATATTATTTTTGCTAATTTTACAGCGTTTACGGGTTTCAATTTCACCATCAACTTTTACATCACCCTGGGCGATAAGCGCTTTTGCTGCGCCGCCGCTATCCACCCAACCTTGTAATTTCAATAAATCACATAATTTAATATAAGGCTGCCCATTTAGATGAAAGATTTCCATTTTATCGCCTATTGGTTAGTATTTTGAATATCATGATATTCTTCACAAGCTTGTAAGGTATTTTGCATGAGTGTTGCCACTGTCATTGGGCCAACGCCACCAGGCACAGGAGTGATCCAGCTAGCGCGTTGTTGTGCTTCTTGATAGCAGACATCGCCGGTAACTGTGCCATTTTCAAGCCGATTAATTCCCACATCCATAATAATGGCACCCGGTTTTATCAATTCACCGGGAATAAAATTTGGTTTACCAATAGCCACAACTAGCAAATCAGCCTGCTCTATATGTTGACGTAAATTAGTAGTAAAGCGGTGGGTGACAGTAGTTGTACAACCAGCAAGTAGTAATTCCAGGCTCATCGGGCGACCTACGATATTTGAAGCACCAACGATAACCGCATTTAAACCAAGTAGATTAATTTGGTAGCGCTCAAGTAAGGTAATAATGCCGCGAGGTGTACAAGGGCGTAGTCTTGGGGCACGTTGACAAAGACGGCCTATGTTATAAGGATGAAAACCGTCAACATCTTTGTCTGGATGTATATGTTCTAATATCTTGATATAGTCAATAGTTTTGGGCAGTGGTAATTGAACCAGGATGCCATCAATTGCATTGTCATTATTAAGTTGATCAATTAATTGTAAAAGTTCAGACTCAGTGGTTTTTTCCGCTAAATCATATGAGCGAGAAATAAAACCAACCGCTTCACAAGTACGACGTTTACTGTTTACGTAGATCTGTGAAGCCGGATCATTACCGACTAAAATGACTGCAAGTCCGGGAGCTCGCTTGCCTAGTAAAAGTCTCAATTTAACTTTTTCGGCAATTTCCTGTCTGATTGTTTCGGAAATCATTTTTCCGTCAATAATTTTTGCTGACATTTATTTCATTAATCCATAAAAACATTGTGATACTGCTATTTTGTCAGAAGAAAGCGATGCTGTCAGTTTTATTAGTAGTCAGAAAATGAGCAGATAGATAATTTGTCATTGAAAAGACGTTGACTCAGTGTTCAGCAACCGTATAATCCAACGACATTATTTTATTATTGAATAAGCGTTTTTCTAAGCGCCCTTAGCTCAGCTGGATAGAGCAACGGCCTTCTAAGCCGTAGGTCGTAGGTTCGAGTCCTACAGGGCGCGCCAATAAAATCAATGGGTTATATGATATTCAGCCTTTTAGTATTTTTAAGTGGGACAATTTTGGGACATGGTTTGAGATTTTTCTATTAAATCTGTCAAAAACGCCGTCAATTTGTTTGGCGTGTTCAGTAAGATGATTAGGCGCTAAGTGTGCATATCGCCTTACCATTTCCACTGATTCCCATCCACCCATTTCTTGTAGAACTGAAAGTGGAACACCAGATTGAATTAACCAACTAGCCCAGGTATGCCTCAGGTCATGAAAACGAAAGTTTTCTATTCCGGCTCGTTTCAGTGCCGCTCTCCATGCGGTGTTAGAATCGATCCGCATTTTTCTAATCGAATTTGTTTGTGAGCCATCAGATCGTTTTGCTGACATTGTATGTACGAATACCCATTTTTGATGATTACCCAATTGTCGCGTCAGAATACAGCAAGCTGTATCGTTTAGAGCTACGCCTATAGCTTTTCCCGATTTGCTGTTTTCTGGCTCTATCCAGGCAACTTTTCTTTGCATATCAATTTGTGACCATACTAAATTAATGATATTTGAACGACGTAAACCTGTTGCAAGCGCAAATTCTACCGTCGATCTAAGGGGGTTCAGGACATTCATTTATTAACCTTTCTGCTTCATCCGGTTCTAATCATCTAATCCGTTTTTCTCTAGCCGATGGAACCTTAATAACCGGTGATTTTTCTATCCATTTCCAATCTTTTTCAGCAGATCTCATTATTGATTTAAGTAGTGCTAAATGCTTAGCTTTTGTTGCGATAGAAACTTCTTTTTCTTTATAAACGGGTATTTCTATTCCTTTTCATTTTGCTAATAGTACTATATATTTTTGCCTCTGTAATATCTTTTAATCGGGTACCACTGAAATGCAGTAGCCAAAAACTAAGTCTACCTTTGTCATCGTCTAAAGATTTTTTGTTAACCTTCTCTTCGATCCATCTCAAGCAAGCTTCGTCAAATGTGACATTAGGAAAATCATCTAACTTTGCTATTCTCCATAATTCAGTTTTTCGTTTATCGTGTAACTCCTGAGCTTGTTTTTTGTCCTCTGTGCCAAGTGATTCTTTAATTCTTTTTCCGCACGGTGTCGAGTAGTTGCCGTACCAAATTTTACCACGTTTGAAGATTGACATTTTTTACTCCTGATGACATCAATCTCGCTCTCGGCGAGAGTATTGTTCGAATTTTCAACGGCTTCAATACAAGCTTCTTTTGTAAATAAATAAGGTGATTTCTTTTTGTACGGATTTTTGCGTTGATAACTAATGATTCCAAGCTTGCACCAATTAGTCAGTGTGTATTCACTTATTCCTATTATTTTCGCTGCTTCTTGCCGCGTTAAAGTCGTTTTGTTCATTAAGCGTGTTGCTTAATAGTGAAATAAGGGTATTTCGGTGATTGAAGTAAATTTTAGGCTGTTCTGAGATGGAAATTCCAAAGACCGGCACTAAGGAGTAAAAAGGTATCATCAATAAAGGGTCTACGATTCCGTAAAATTTGGGTCATACAACCGAGGCGCTTGATACCCGCGATGGCGTGTTCAACCGTAATACGGATGCCCGAGATTATTTATATTTTCTTGTTTTTGTTCAGGCGATAAAGGTCTTTTTCGAGTTCCTTTTTTTGGGATTTGTGTATTAGGATGCTGTTTATCTATACCTTGAAAACCGGTATCGGCCCAGATGGTTACCTCAGGGGGAATATGGCGAATTATATCGACTTTATCGAGTAAGCGTTTATCGTGACGGCGCCCATTTTTGATCATGGGGATAAATCCAATTTTCCTCGTTTCGTCAGTCATAATAAGCCCTTTTCGAGTGGTCTGTCTTTTCTTTCCCGAATACATTTTTTTTCGCCGACGCAGATTCTTAGGCTTTTGGACAGGTCGCTCTGTCCCATCAATAAAGACGTCTTTAACTCCAGGAAAGGCGCGAAAAAATTCCTCAGCAGAGCGAATTTGACGAGCGGGCAAAACACATTCTCGCCCCAAGGTCATCTCTAAAACCGGCAATAATATTTTTACCCAGCGACATACCCGTGTTCTATCTAAACCAAAAAGAAGTCCTTGCAAATCATAGGTCGGATAACATTTTAAATACAATAAAATAAAAAGCAGTTTATCTAATGGGGTTGGGATAAATCCTTTCTGCCCTGCACCCATTTGCCGCTCGTGATCTTTTCGATTCTTTTTCCGATAAATCAAATAACAAGCTGAAAATTCAGCGGCTAAATTTTTCAATTCTTCGACTGATAATCCAATGATTGCTTTACATAAACGATTATCTCGTAACAACCGCTCTTTGTTGATCATTTCAAACCGTTATTTTCTAAGTTAAACCTCTTTTTATTGTCTATAGCGTGACAAAAAATGCAACTCTCTATTCAGCAACTATTTTATTACATTCCTCATCCAAAAACTCACACTATTCTCAGGCGCTTGATTGCCCCACAAAAATCAATAACGAAACACGAATGGTTATCTTCGTTCTTTGTTAGGTTAGGGATATAATTTGCGGGGTAGAGTATTAGGATTTATTTGCTGCGTTGTTTGATGCTTTTTTTGGTATTGCCAAGGTGGGTCTGCGAGTATCAGGTCATACTTCACTTCATCTCCTGTTAAATATACCAGCTTTTACTTTTATGTAAGTCGTCTATTTTTTCTAAGACAGTGATTTTATTACCGCCATTTCCGGTTAATATTCCGCTTTCTCCATCGGTATCGAATTGATATATCAGTCCTTTGTTTGTTAATTTTTTTTCCTTCAATCTAATTATTTTCATCACCTCACCATGATAAATAACTTGCACCCTGCTTTGACATGATGTAACGTTGTTCGGTATTCATGGCCGTTATTCATAATATTTATCCGGTTATTGATAAAATACCAGTGTAAAATTCTTATCTTTATTGATTAAATGAATGCAAATGTTGATAAAAAAGTGATCATTTATGAATTATTTATGGTAGCATTGTTGGCGTTGTGTGTTAGTTAACAGCAACATTTTCCCTGGTGTTGGCCAGTCTTGCGCTGGTCTTTTTTTTAGTGATGCGGAAATACCAAATAGCTGTCAATTTCTAGTGAATACTTTGGCTATTAGCAAATAATGATTTCAGATTGATACCGTATACCTGTAGCCATGATTCAGCAGGCCATGACTTTACATGTATTAGTCTTAACTTCATCTGACAATTCTGATTTAAAAAAGAGCGTTACCGGTTTTAATTAACATCATTAGGTAATTAAATAAAAAGGTAATTCTATGTATCAAACAAATAATCCTATCATCAAACATAAAGTCGGGTTACTTAACCTCGCTGAAGAGCTTAATAACGTCTCAAAAGCCTGTAAGATTATGGGGGTATCCCGAGATACGTTTTATCGCTACCAGGAACTTGTTAACGATGGTGGGATTGTAGTGGCATACTAAATTTGGCCACCTAAGTTGAGGTGATATGCTTACCTCATAATTTTTATAGGTGCCGAAATGAGTAAAATAATTACTGCTGAATTTAAATGTGAAACCGCCAAATTAGTCCTTGACCAAAATTACACCTACCAGGAAGCCGCGAAAGGCATGAACGTCAGTCTTTCAGCGATTAGCCGGTGGGTAAGAGCTCTTCGTTTAGAACGTCAAGGGAAAACATCGCCTGGTCTGCCATTAACACCTGAACAAATTGAGTTCAGAGAAATGAAGAAAAAAATCCACCGGCTGGAAATGGAGAATGACATCTTAAAAAAGGCTACTGCGCTCTTAATGTCCGACTCACTGAAAAATTCTCGGTAGTTGAAAAACTAAGAGCGCTTTATCCGGTGAAAGCCTTGTGTCGTATTTTAATGTTCACCGAAGCAGTTATCGCTATTGGTGTCGGCCTAAGGAGCCAGATATTGAGCGGACGATAAAACGTAGCCTAGTCAGCGAAGCGTGGAACGTTAGTGGCGGCTCTGCTGGCGCAAGGACTATCGCCACGATGGTTACCAATACACACAACGTGAAACTTGGGCGGTGGCTAGCGGGTAAGTTGATGAAAGAATTAATCATCGTCAGTTGCCAAGAGCGAAAACATAAATACAACCGCGGTGGAAATGAACGTATTGATATTCCAAATCTGCTCAATAGGCAGTTCGCTGTTACAAAGCCTGACCAGGTTTGGTGCGGCGATGTAACCTATATTTGGACAGGCTCACGATGGGCCTATCTGGCTGTGGTATTAGATTTGTTTGCCCGAAAACCGGTGGGCTGGGCAATGCATTTGCACCAGACTCAGAATTAACAGCCAAAGCACTACAAATGGCTTGGGAACTACGTGGGCATCCAAAACAGGTGATGTTCCATAGTGATCAGGGAAGTCATTATACCAGTCGTCAGTATAGGCAGGCATTGTGGCGTTATCAGATGACCCAAAGTATCAGTCGCAGAGGGAATTGTTGGGATAATAGTCCGATGGAACGATTCTTCCGTAGTCTGAAGACCGAATGGGTGCCAACGACTGGCTACCAAAGCTTTAATACTGCTCAGTCAGCCATTATTCGCTACATAACCCACTACTATAGCGATATAAGACCTCACTGGTATAACGGTGGATTAACGCCAAACGAATCAGAGCGACTGTTCCGTGAACAGTCAGGTAGGGTGGCCAATTTTAGTTGACCACTATAGTTATGCTCGTTAAGCTCATTGCTTTTTCTTCGCTCATTGAGCAACTGTGTCAATTCAAACAAGGTCATGGGTTATTCCTATCTTGCTAAGAGTAAAACGAGGCTTGCCAACGCGATGATTAGCAAGGTGGGGGATAATTTTTATGGTGTCTTTTCTAACGAAGCTGTCACTATTTACGATATAGCGAAGCTCCTGCTGTTTAAGCTAGTTCATATTTTTAGCTCTTGGTTAATTGAAGATTGAACAGAGAAAAGTAATTAGTGTTTCAGGTAAATACCCTGGATGGACTTGTCATGAGTATGTGTTCCATTCCAGGTTAACTTCATGGGCAGCTTGTAATTCAGATATAAATCATAAAGACGCTGCGCACCTTTTTTGAGCAAGACAGGTTGATAACTGATGAATCTGTCAGCACCATGAGGGCTTATTTCGTTTTGTTTTTCGGTTAAATATTTATCCCGTGCATAAGAAGCAACACGCCAGCGTATGCCTGATTAACTTTCGTTGTAGAGCCACTTCCGCTCAGCAAGGAATTGATTTATCTGTTGAATACACGAGTTTCGCACCAATAAAAAACGCTCTATTTTTAAGTTTAATTCAGCATAATATATAAATAGACAAAATCTTATAAATTAAAAGCAACTTATTGTAATTTAAACAAATTTATACGTTTTAGTAACTTGCAAATTAACCATTGCTTTTAAGCCATTTCTGGAATTTTATATGCCTGTGCGAAACTCGTGGAATATTCACCCCATTAAGCATTTTGCTAAATTGGGTAGGGGTCATGCCTTCTTTGAAGAGATTTTTAAGGCAATCCCGTTCTGTTTCAAGTTGTTGAACCTGTACACCTAACAGTTGAACTTTTTTATGCTGCTCCGCCCAGGCAATCGCAGATTCAGCAGGGTCAAGGAAATTGGGTAAGCCTAAAGTTGTTGGGTTATTGGGTAATTGGGTAATTGGGTAATTGGGTAATTGGGTAATTGGGTAATTGTGATTGTAAAATTCGTCTTTCACATTCAATGAAGTACTGTCTGGCCTGTTTACCTTTTTCATTGCGCTCAACCATTGATAGCTCTTTTGCCATATCGAGTGAAATTTGATATTCCTTTGCCGAACAGCCTCCGAAGGAGTTTTCCACAGAATTATGGAAAACTATATAGTCGATATTTTCAACAAATCCCTAATCTGAAATTCGCTTTTTTATCCATGTAGAAAAGTCTTGCTTACTTTCCAAAAAAAAGCCTGTTGCTCAATAGCAAAATTAATTATGACTTACAAAAAAACCAGCCGATGATGATAAAATCATCAATTTTTGCATTAAAAATAACCTATGTAAGATTAAAAAATAAACTATTTTTGTATTTTTTAGATGTATCTAACTTGTTTTTATTTTAAGCAACTTTATTTCACTATTGAGCAACATGCTTAAAGTATGTAAATCACGGGCATTAACCGTCTGGATTAATTCACCATTGATGTTTTTTGTTTCGATGTTGATTAAATTTTGCATGTAGAAATTCCTCAAAGTTAATTGATGAAAGATTTTGCAGATTGAACCCTAAACCCGTTATACTTCCCCAAAAGGAGGATTTACTATGGGTCAGGTTGCATTTGATACACAAGAATTTGTCGAAACATTAGAGAATGCAGGTTTGCCAAAAGAGCAGGCAAAAGCAATTTCTATTGCTGTACGTAAGTCACATGAGGTTGCTGATGTAGCCACCAAAAGAGATTTAAACGATGTTCGCAAAGAAATAGAAGCTAGATTTGATAAAGTTGATGCTCGCTTCGAGAAAACTGACGCTCAAATAGCTGATGTTCGTAAAGACTTATCGGCTGAAATAGCTGATGTTCGTAAAGACTTATCGGCTGAAATAGCTGATGTTCGTAAAGACTTATCAGCTGAAATAGCTGATGTTCGTAAAGACTTATCGGCTGAGATGAATTTACGTTTCGAAAAAACAGATGGCCAAATAGCGTTGATTCGTAAAGATGTTGAAACTATTGCTACTGGACTACTTTTAAAACTTGGTGGTGTAATCGTTGTGACTATTAGTGCTGCAACAGCAATACTCAAATTCTTCTAATCTCTCGGTTGTAGGTTCAAGTCCTGCACAGCCCGCCAATTTCGCGATATATCTTCATGAGTCTTAAATTCTCTTTTTTAAGACGCTTATTTTCTTTTGTTAAGCACTGTATAATTTCTTTGAAAGTGCGTGTTTCTCTGTCGCCATCATTCCATATATTAATACTGCTTAAGTATCTTGAGTCGCTTAAATTACGACTACCATTAGTAATCCCAACCAGATTACCCATATTGGGATGCTTTGCCGTTACAATGCGTGGATAGTCCAATCTCATTATGTGTACTCCTTGTTAACATTTGCTGAAAAGTTAGGATGTGTGCCAAGTGCCTCTTGGTGTCCGATTACAGTCATCACGGACGGGTAAACGCAATCAAACTATATTTAGTTATTTTTGAAAGATAATTTATAGTGTGTTGACTGTCCCACGAGCGCAGAGCCGCATTCACACATCCTGAAACTAATTTGATGGCCTGATTATTTAGCCACCTCAGGCGGCAGTGGTTTCTCCTGTACCCCTACAGTGAGAAATAAGCTAAAATAATCTCACCCTTACAGAGTGAGAAAATTAAGCCTATGAACAACACTTGGTGGCAGGAATTTATTCGTTTTTTCCTGCAAGGAATAACACTAAACCGATTGATTTATATGCTTATTATCTTGATAATCTTAATAATTATTACACCAGCACAGATAAAAGAATGGATAAATTTTTACAATCCTGAAATTATTCCAAGTTATTGGATGTTCTACATTCTATTATTTTGTGTTAGCTATGTTATAGCTTCCATTCTCGGTGCTACCTACAATTTTATAAAGCCTTTTTATTACTCACTGTTAAATTGGATATATAAGCGTAAAGCCGAAAAATATATAGACCAATTAACGGATGATGAGAAAGACTTTATTTGTCTGTTTTTAGATTTGAAGCGACCAGTAAATAAATTCAATAGGAATAACCCGTTGATGGAAAAATTAGTTCAAAAAGGGATCATGATTGATTTGGGCACATTACTATCAGCAAGATAAAAATCAGTATAAAATTAATGAGTATTATTTGTATTAATCTTGACTTAATCTGACAATTCTGATTTAAAAAAGAGCGTTACCGGTTTTAATTAACATCATTAGATAATTAAATAAAAGGTAATTCTATGTATCAAACATAAAGTCGGGTTACTTAACCTCGCTGAAGAGCTTAATAACGTCTCAAAAGCCTGTAAGATTATGGGGGTATCCCGAGATACGTTTTATCGCTACCAGGAACTTGTTAACGATGGTGGGATAGACGCTTTAATTAATCAAAATCGACGGGTGCCTAACGTAAAAAATAGAGTAGATGAACAGATTGAAAGCGCTGTAGTTGAGTATGCGATTGAATACCCTGCACACGGTCAACACCGCAGTAGTAATGAACTAAGAAAAAAAGGCATTTTTGTTTCGGGGAGTGGCGTTCGCTCTATTTGGCTGCGCCATAATCTCGAAAATTTTACAAAACGCCTAAAAGCGCTTGAAGATAAAATCGCAACAGAAGGAATTATCCTGTCAGAATCACAAATCAGAGCTCTAGAAAAGAAAGCGCAAGATGATGAAGCCTGTGGTGAGATTGAAACAGCGCATCCAGGTTATCTGGGTTCACAAGATACTTTTTATGTCGGTCATTTAAAAGGCGTTGGTCGTGTTTATCAACAAACTTACATTGATACTTACAGTAAAGTCGTTCATTGTAAGCTTTGCACAACAAAAAGCGTGTTGCTTAATAGTGAAATAAGGGTATTTCGGTGATTGAAGTAAATTTTAGGCTGTTCTGAGATGGAAATTCCAAAGACCGGCACTAAGGAGTAAAAAGGTATCATCAATAAAGGGTCTACGATTCCGTAAAATTTGGGTCATACAACCGAGGCGCTTGATACCCGCGATGGCGTGTGTTCAACCGTAATACGGATGCCCGAGATTATTTTATTTTCTTGTTTTTGTTCAGGCGATAAAGGTCTTTTTCGAGTTCCTTTTTTTGGGATTTGTGTATTAGGATGCTGTTTATCTATACCTTGAAAACCGGTATCGGCCCAGATGGTTACCTCAGGGGGAATATGGCGAATTATATCGACTTTATCGAGTAAGCGTTTATCGTGACGGCGCCCATTTTTGATCATGGGGATAAATCCAATTTTCCTCGTTTCGTCAGTCATAATAAGCCCTTTTCGAGTGGTCTGTCTTTTCTTTCCCGAATACATTTTTTTTCGCCGACGCAGATTCTTAGGCTTTTGGACAGGTCGCTCTGTCCCATCAATAAAGACGTCTTTAACTCCAGGAAAGGCGCGAAAAAATTCCTCAGCAGAGCGAATTTGACGAGCGGGCAAAACACATTCTCGCCCCAAGGTCATCTCTAAAACCGGCAATAATATTTTTACCCAGCGACATACCCGTGTTCTATCTAAACCAAAAAGAAGTCCTTGCAAATCATAGGTCGGATAACATTTTAAATACAATAAAATAAAAAGCAGTTTATCTAATGGGGTTGGGATAAATCCTTTCTGCCCTGCACCCATCTGCCGCTCGTGATCTTTTCGATTCTTTTTCCGATAAATCAAATAACAAGCTGAAAATTCAGCGGCTAAATTTTTCAATTCTTCGACTGATAATCCAATAAGCGTGTTGCTTAATAGTGAAATAAGGGTATTTCGGTGATTGAAGTAAATTTTAGGCTGTTCTGAGATGGAAATTCCAAAGACCGGCACTAAGGAGTAAAAAGGTATCATCAATAAAGGGTCTACGATTCCGTAAAATTTGGGTCATACAACCGAGGCGCTTGATACCCGCGATGGCGTGTTCAACCGTAATACGGATGCCCGAGATTATTTTATTTTCTTGTTTTTGTTCAGGCGATAAAGGTCTTTTTCGAGTTCCTTTTTTTGGGATTTGTGTATTAGGATGCTGTTTATCTATACCTTGAAAACCGGTATCGGCCCAGATGGTTACCTCAGGGGGAATATGGCGAATTATATCGACTTTATCGAGTAAGCGTTTATCGTGACGGCGCCCATTTTTGATCATGGGGATAAATCCAATTTTCCTCGTTTCGTCAGTCATAATAAGCCCTTTTCGAGTGGTCTGTCTTTTCTTTCCCGAATACATTTTTTTTCGCCGACGCAGATTCTTAGGCTTTTGGACAGGTCGCTCTGTCCCATCAATAAAGACGTCTTTAACTCCAGGAAAGGCGCGAAAAAATTCCTCAGCAGAGCGAATTTGACGAGCGGGCAAAACACATTCTCGCCCCAAGGTCATCTCTAAAACCGGCAATAATATTTTTACCCAGCGACATACCCGTGTTCTATCTAAACCAAAAAGAAGTCCTTGCAAATCATAGGTCGGATAACATTTTAAATACAATAAAATAAAAAGCAGTTTATCTAATGGGGTTGGGATAAATCCTTTCTGCCCTGCACCCATCTGCCGCTCGTGATCTTTTCGATTCTTTTTCCGATAAATCAAATAACAAGCTGAAAATTCAGCGGCTAAATTTTTCAATTCTTCGACTGATAATCCAATGATTGCTTTACATAAACGATTATCTCGTAACAACCGCTCTTTGTTGATCATTTCAAACCGTTATTTTCTAAGTTAAACCTCTTTTTATTGTCTATAGCGTGACAAAAAATGCAAGTCTCTATTCAGCAACTATTTTAATGATTGCTTTACATAAACGATTATCTCGTAACAACCGCTCTTTGTTGATCATTTCAAACCGTTATTTTCTAAGTTAAACCTCTTTATTATTGTCTATAGCGTGACAAAAAATGCAACTCTCTATTCAGCAACTATTTTAATGAACGACTTTACTGTAAGTATCAATGTAAGTTTGTTGATAAACACGACCAACGCCTTTTAAATGACCGACATAAAAAGTATCTTGTGAACCCAGATAACCTGGATGCGCTGTTTCAATCTCACCACAGGCTTCATCATCTTGCGCTTTCTTTTCTAGAGCACTGATTTGTGATTCTGACAGGATAATTCCTTCTGTTGCGATTTTATCTTCAAGCGCTTTTAGGCGTTTTGTAAAATTATCGAGATTATGGCGCAGCTAAATAGAGCGAACGCTACTCCCCGAAACAAAAATGCCTTTTTTTCTTAGTTCATTACTACTGCGGTGTTGACCGTGTGCAGGGTATTCAATCGCATACTCAACTACAGCGCTTTCAATCTGTTCATCTACTCTATTTTTTACGTTAGGCACCCGTCGATTTTGATTAATTAAAGCGTCTATCTGTAGTGGTCAACTAAAATTGGCCACCCTACCTGACTGTTCACGGAACAGTCGCTCTGATTCGTTTGGCGTTAATCCACCGTTATACCAGTGAGGTCTTATATCGCTATATAGCTAGGCGACTTAATTTTGATTACAAGGTGTGTTATGAGTTATACAATTGATTTTCGACGTAAAGTAATATCTGTAAGGAAAGCCGAAGGTTTAACAATTCGAGAAACTGCGAAACAATTCCGTATTGGAAAAGCGTCTTTAGTACGTTGGCTTAAACGACCAGAGCCAAAAAATTCAACGCCACGTAAGAGGAAGCTCGATAAAAATGCTTTAGCAAAAGATGTGGAACAGTATCCAGATGCTTACCAAAAGGAACGGGCAGAGCGATTCGGTGTTTGTAAAAAGACTATTTGGCAATCCCTTAAAAAGCTGGGATTAACCTATAAAAAAAACTCTATTCCATCCAAAAACCAACGAAAGCGACAGGCTGGCACATCAGCAAAAAAGACAACAGTATGAAAAAAAAGATAAATCTGTTGTTTTTATTGATGAAAGTGGTTTTTCACATGACACTCCACGAACTCACGGCTATTCCCCAAAAGGTCACCGTTGTTTTGGCCTGAAAAACTGGGGTGCTAAGGGAAGAACAAATGTTATTGGCGCTTTATTGGGAACAACCCTTTTTGCTATCGGATTATTTGATTGCAATATTAATCGTGATGTTTTTTATGTTTGGATCACAAAAATATTGCTCCCAGAACTTCCTGAAAATTCTGTTATTTTTATGGACAACGCTAGCTTTCACAAAGGTAAGAATATTGAACAGGCAATTATAAACGCAGGACACCAGATAGAATATTTGCCTGTGTATTCACCAGATTTAAATCCTATAGAACATAAATGGTCTCAAGCTAAACGTAAAAAGATGGAAACAGGATGCACTATCGATGACCTGTTTTTAATACATATGCTGTAATCAAAATTAAGTCGCCTAGCTATAGTAGTGGGTTATGTAGCGAATAATGGCTGACTGAGCAGTACTAAAGCTTTGGTAGCCAGTCGTTGGCACCCATTCGGTCTTCAGACTACGGAAGAATCGTTCCATCGGACTATTATCCCAACAATTCCCTCTGCGACTGATACTTTGGGTCATCTGATAACGCCACAATGCCTGCCTATACTGACGACTGGTATAATGACTTCCCTGATCACTATGGAACATCACCTGTTTGGGATGCCCACGTAGTTCCCAAGCCATTTGTAGTGCTTTGGCGGTTAATTCTGAGTCTGGTGCAAATGACATTGCCCAGCCCACCGGTTTTCGGGCAAACAAATCCAATACCACAGCCAGATAGGCCCATCGTGAGCCTGTCCAAATATAGGTTACATCGCCGCACCAAACCTGGTCAGGCTTTGTAACAGCGAACTGCCTATTGAGCAGATTTGGAATATCAATACGTTCATTTCCACCGCGGTTGTATTTATGTTTTCGCTCTTGGCAACTGACGATGATTAATTCTTTCATCAACTTACCCGCTAGCCACCGCCCAAGTTTCACGTTGTGTGTATTGGTAACCATCGTGGCGATAGTCCTTGCGCCAGCAGAGCCGCCACTAACGTTCCACGCTTCGCTGACTAGGCTACGTTTTATCGTCCGCTCAATATCTAGCTCCTTAGGCCGACACCAATAGCGATAACTGCTTCGGTGAACATTAAAAATACGACACAAAGTTTTCACCGGATAAAGCACTCTTAGCTTTTCAACTACCGAAAATTTTTCAGTGAGTCGGACATTAAGAGCGCAGTAGCCTTTTTTAAGATGTCATTCTCCATTTCCAGCCGGTGGATTTTTTTCTTCATTTCTCTGAACTCAATTTGTTCAGGTGTTAATGGCAGACCAGGCGATGTTTTCCCTTGACGTTCTAAACGAAGGGCTCTTACCCACCGGCTAATCGCTGAAAGACTGACGTTCATGCCTTTCGCGGCTTCCTGGTAGGTGTAATTTTGGTCAAGGACTAATTTGGCGGTTTCACATTTAAATTCAGCAGTAATTATTTTACTCATTTCGGCACCTATAAAAATTATGAGGTAAGCATATCACCTCAACTTAGGTGGCCAAATTTAGTATGCCACTACACTTGTCTCTTATGTGGGAAAAAATTACTTTTCGCAGGAATGAATTTTGGATTGAATCGTAAAGAACTTATGACACGTCACCATGATCTGGCTTGTTTGCGGTGGCGATAAAAACTCACGACAGGGTAGATCTATCCTTTTGTTCAAAATTGATCAATAATTAATCGTTTTTTAACCGTCTATTCCGTTCCTTATCTCAACCTTCAACATAATTTTGGCAAAATTTAGAAGAAAATAAAAAGGATTCCATCATGGCGCAGGTTAATGAGTAACCATTTCGGGTATTAATTTCTTATACATGAACTAAGCACGAGTTTCGCACCAATAAAAAAACGCTCTATTTTTAAGTTTAATTCAGCATAATATATAAATAGACAAAATCTTATAAATTAAAAGCAACTTATTGTAATTTAAACAAATTTATACGTTTTAGTAACTTGCAAATTAACCATTGCTTTTAAGCCATTTCTGAAATTTTATATTCCTGTGCGAAACCCGTGACATATAGAGTCCTAACAATTCCTTATGCCCTGTGTAGATTGCCTTAATGTTTTATCTTGTAATGAATGGCATCGAGCCAGACAAAAGGGTAGAGCGCCTCCAGAGGGCGTTGTTGCCAGGCTTTTAATTCAGGGAGTAATTTGTCAGTAATATGCGTAATAGCTCCATCTGATATTTCCAGTCCATATAATTCTGCAACATGTTTTTGAATATCACGATAACTCATGCCTAATGCAAATAACGATAGGATTTTGTTATCAATATTCTCTGATAATTTTGTCTGATTTTTCTTAATGAGCTGAGGCTCAAAAGCACCTGACCTGTCTTTGGGCGTTTTCAGTTCAAATTGACCTGATGTCGATTTAACCGTTTTTCGAGTATAGCCATTTTTACGCGTATCGATTGACGTTGTCGATAGGTAGTGTTCTATTTCTGCCTGCAGGGCAGCTTCGGTCAGCTGTTTTATGAGTGGTGTGAGTATTCCATCCGTACCGAGTAAATTTTTACCTGATTGTAATTGCTTCAACGCTTCATCAAAATTAACTGATTGATTTCTCATATGTCATACCTCTTTTTTTTTAAGTTTAAGATATGACACAGATTTTTGAACACTACCAATGATGACACTGGTTGTTTTGTTTCATCAACTCCGATTCAGACAATTCAAGGTATTTTATCTCTATTATGTCCGTTTATATCTCAGGAAGGAATTTCCTAACTTGCCATCATATTCACGCTGCGTAGAGTTACTTCCGCGCAGTGCCTTAGCTTTAACGGCACTGTTTGAGTCAATTAAGGGAAAGTGCACGGGTCTGTCGGTTGCCGATTCTATTCCGATAGCTGTGTGTGATAACTTACGGATCCGCCGGCATAAAGTCTTCGATGGAATAGCTGAACGAGGAAAAACCTCAACAGGTTGGTTCTTTGGTTTCAAACTTCATGTAATTATCAATCATTTGGGGGAAATACTCAGTTTTCGACTTACACCAGGAAACACAGATGATCGGAAACCATTACTTGAGCTGATAAAAGATCTTTCTGGTTATTTGTATGCGGATAAAGGGTATTTATCGGCTTCACTGAAACAGCAACTGAAAACAATGGGAATTAACCTTATAACGAATATCAAGAAGAAAATGAAGCCTGTTGAACAGACTTGTTTCGACAAAGCCATCTTGCGTCATCGTTCTGTCATTGAAACGGTATTTGATGAGTTAAAAAATCTTTGTCAGATAGCGCATACGCGGCACCGCTCTCCTGCTAACTTTGTAGTGAATTTATTAGCCAGGCTGGTTGCATATTGTTTAATTCCATCTAAACCAAAGATACCGGTGGCAGGAACATCTCTTCAAGCATAATTGATAATGCTTATCCCGAACTCAGGTTGTATTAGCCCCTTTACGGGTAGCGCAATCCACTTGGCCGGATGAAGCGCTTAAATGGAACCACCTGCATAATATTGAAGTGCAACCCATCATTGGCACCGCCAAAGCACGGATGGCTGCACTCAAAAATACCCATGCCAGTGTATTTACTGTCAATTATGACAATCTCGTCTGGTTGGTTGATATCCTTGGGGACAGTTGGCCTTTCGGCACAATTATCGCCGCGATGAGAGCACCCGATTAAAATTATTCCGGTTACGCAAAGGCGGTAAACGCACCGCAGCACTCGCCAAAATGGCCCATAAATTTTATTCATCGCTGGGTGAATTTGACAGGTACGCCTTCACCCAATGGCCTAATGGACTTATGGGGGCAAGCGTGGTTTGTTGACCAAGGCGAACGAATTGTGGTATTGAACGTTGTCAGGCTCGCACGAGCCGAGCGCAAAGAAATCATATTTTTCTCGCGATTTCTGCGTGGTTTGAACAACTTAAACGCCGTATATCTGAAAAAATAACCCTTTATCAACAAAATTGGGACGTAATCAAAAATGCCATTACTGAGCACATCCGTATTTTATTAGCGTACCCAAATTAGTTTTGTGCGAAACTCGTGTATAAAATAGAATAAATTGGTTGTATTTATATTCACAAATAAAATATGTTAAATTAAATATATTAATAAATAAGTTATTAATTATAGAAATATTCATCTGTTGTAAAATAGACATGTTAATAAACAATAAATCACGAGTTTCGCAATCTCCAAAAAAGAAGTATAAAGTTCAAAACAAGAAAAAATTAGGGTGTTCATATTTTGTCCGGTTATCCATGCATTAAAAATATCTATAAAACATCCTTACAAGTAAGCAGTGTAAGATACTCTGGTTTGGCGTTATCAGAAGTAAGCCCATCGCCTTTATCTCATGACACTATTAGTCGATGGCTAAAAGTAGATGTTTTCGAGCTAAAGACCTATGGCGATTAGTTCAACCTTCTATAGACAAAAAAAGTCCTTGCGTACTAATTGCCGATGATACATTGATTGCCAAAACACGTAGTAAAAAAATAAAGATGGTCCATTATCAATATTCAGGTAATGAACATGATGTTATTGCTGGCATAGGTTTAGTTAATTTACTTTGGTATAATCTAACAACTGTTGAATCAATTCCTATTGATTATCGTATTTATGATAAAGATTCTGATGGAAAAACAAAAAACACGCACTTTTCCGAAATGCTCGCTCTTGCTAAAAAAAGAGGGATCATACCAGAAGCGGTAGTGATGGATGCCTGGTATTCTAGCCTGGATAATCTGAAATCAATTCGCTCTCATGGTTGGGGCTGGGTAACCACGCTGAGGAAAAACAGGATTGTTAACCATAACAAACAACTGAACAAGTTAGACATCTCAGAAGAAGGAACTCCAATACACTTACGAGGCTACGCTTGGGTGACTGTTTTCAAATTTACAGCCAAAAACGGCCGTATTGATTACAGAGTAACAAACAAAGACAATCCCACCCGTCAATACGTCAAATCTATCATGGATGCCCGTTGGTCTGTTGAAGTTTATCATTGAGAAGTTAAATAAAATTGTGGTATTGAACGCTGTCAGGCTCGCACGAGCCGAGCGCAAAGAAATCATATTTTTCTCGCAATTTCTGCGTGGTTTGAACAACATAAACGTCGTATATCTGAAAAAATAACCCTTTATCAACAAAATTGGGACGTAATCAAAAATGCCATTACTGAGCACATCCGTGTTTTATTAGCGTACCTAAATTAGTTTTGTGCGAAACTCGTGTAAATAAAAATTAGCCCGCCTTAACGGGCAATCTATTGAAAAAAAGTAAATTAGTAAAATTTATTAATTTAATAAAGAAGGCGTGTCCGGATCGTACCAGGTAAAGATTTTAGTTTTTGTAATAAACTTTTTGCCGTCGTTGCCGGTTGTGATGTAATATCAATCACAACATAACCAATATTGCCGGTGGTTTGCAAATATTGTGCCGCTATATTAATCTCGTCTTCCATAAAGATCTGATTAATACGATTTAACATCCCCTGACGATTTTCATGAATATGTAATAAACGATTAGTATCGTCAGTATGGATAGGTAATGAAACTTCAGGGAAATTGACCGCCGATAAAGTAGAGCCATTATCAGAATATTTTGCTAACTTATTAGCCACTTCAGAACCAATATTTTCCTGTGCTTCTTGCGTTGAGCCACCAATATGAGGGGTTAAAATAACATTATCAAAACCTATTAACGGTGAGCTGAAAGGATCACCATTACTGGCTGGTTCTTTAGGAAATACATCAATTGCAGCACCTGAGATATGCTGACTTTTTAATGCCTCAGCTAAGGCAGGGATATCAACTACGCTACCACGTGAAGCATTGATCAAAATCGCGCCGGGTTTCATCAAGGTTAGTTGTTCCTTGGCAAACATATTCTTAGTACTCGCTGTTTCAGGAACATGTAAGCTAACTACATCACCCATATTGAGTAATTCGGTCATAGTAGGAACTTGGCAAGCATTACCTAGCGGTAACTTATTTTCAATATCATAGAAATAAACATTCATTCCAATATTTTCAGCTAAGATACCTAATTGGGTACCAATATGACCATAACCAATGATACCTAATTTCTTACCCCGTGCTTCATAGCTTCCTTTGGCTTGTTTATTCCATATTCCACGATGGGCTTTCATGCTCGCTTCTGGAATACGACGTAAAAGCAACAGTAATTCGCCAAGTACCATTTCTGCCACAGAGCGTGTATTGGAAAATGGCGCATTGAAAACTGGAATGCCCCGCTTAGCCGCAGATTGAATATCAACTTGATTGGTGCCAATGCAAAAGCAACCGACTGCAATCAATTTTTCAGCCACGACTAAAACCTGTTCGCTAAGATAGGTACGGGAACGAATACCGATAAAGTGGACATCAGGGATCACTGCGATTAATTCTTCTGTTGATAATGCACCTTCATGATATTCAATATTGTCATAGCCTGCTGCCCGCAAATTATTAATTGCACTTTGATGCACACCCTCTAAAAGCAAAAATTTAATTTTCTGTTTTTGTAAAGATACATTAACCATTTACCCCATCCTATCATTAAGATTACGGCTATCACCTATTTTGTTCATACAAACATAACAAAAATTTTCCCAGTAGCAATACTATCATTTACCCAAGCAACGAAATAAATCTCAACCAAAACGCTATAACGAACAAAAAGAAAATTTAAGAGGCAAAAATAAGATTTTTATCATACACGAGTTTCGCACAGGCATATAAAATTCCAGAAATGGCTTAAAAGCAATGGTTAATTTGTAAGTTACTAAAACGTATAAATTTGTTTAAATTACAATAAGTTGCTTTTAATTTATAAGGTTTTTTCTATTTATATATTATGCTGAATTAAACTTAAAAATAGAGCGTTTTTTTATTGGTGAGAAACTCGTGTCATACTAAATCAATTATTATGATATAACTCACTAAATTTGATAGTAAAAAAATATAAATTTAATCGAGGCAATAAGTACTACCTTAATAACCGATCAGCGCTTTAAAAACCACCAAATAATTAGCTTTTAGCTGTTAATTTGTTCACTCCAGCTGGCTTTGCCAGCAAAATAATATCTGCTGGGCGATTGGCAAATAACCCTACCGTTACTACGCCGGCAATCGCATTAATTTTATTTTCAAGGTAGATCGGATCGAGGATCTTTAAATTGTGAACATCAAGAATGACATTGCCATTATCAGTAACCACATTTTGCCGATATTCTGGCATGCCTCCTAACCTTACCAATTGACGAGCGACATAAGCGCGCGCCATCGGAATCACTTCAACGGGTAATGGAAATTTACCTAAAATATCAACTTGCTTAGATTTATCAGCTATAGCGATAAATTGCTTAGCCATTGCAGCGATGACTTTTTCACGCGTCAAAGCAGCGCCACCCCCTTTGATCATCATTAGATCTGGATTAAATTCATCAGCACTATCAATATAAATATCAACACCATCCACATCATTACTATCAAGAATAGGAATGGCTAACGCGGTTAATTTGTCCGTAGAAGCAACAGAACTTGAGACTGCACCTTTAATTAAATGCTTTTGTGTCGCTAAGCCATCAATAAAATGCGCAACGGTAGAGCCTGTTCCAACACCAACCACCATATCGGGTTTGATATATTCCAAAGCAGCCCAGCCGACCATTTTTTTTAATTCATCCTGTGTCATAATTAGTTGCCTTATTATTTCTTATTGCTAAAACCTACTAATTAATTAGTATAACGGAATTTCCCCAGCTATCGATTGGAAAAATATTGCATAGTAAGATATAGAATAACATCTGAATTGAATTTTAAAGAGATTTTTTCGTGATTAAACGCCCTGACTATCGAGCACTACAAGCATTGGATACTGTGATCCGTGAACGCGGCTTTGAGCGCGCTGCGCAAAAGTTATGTATCACTCAATCTGCCGTTTCCCAACGAATTAAGCAGCTTGAGAACCTATTTGGTCAGCCATTATTAGTGAGGACGATCCCTCCTCAACCAACTGAGCAAGGGCAAAAACTACTCGCGCTATTACATCAAGTGGAATTACTAGAAGAGCAATGGCTTAGTGACGAAAGTAATGGCACAACTCCGTTGTTGCTATCAGTGGCAGTCAATGCTGATAGTTTAGCAACTTGGTTCCTGCCGGCTCTTAATCCAGTACTACATGACAGTCCTATTCGCCTTAATATTCAAGTCGAAGATGAAACCCGGACTCAAGAGCTTTTACGTAGAGGAGAGGTCGTTGGCGCGATTAGTATTCAACCAGAGCCTTTACCTGGCTGCCTGGTAGATAAACTGGGTGCACTGGATTATTTATTCGTTTCCTCACCTACTTTTGCTGAGCGTTATTTCCCTACTGGGGTAACAAAAGTCTCACTGTTAAGAGCACCAGCTGTCGCTTTTGATCATCTAGATGATATGCATCAAGCTTTTGTGCAACAGAATTTTAACCTATCTCCGGGTAGTGTACCTTGCCATATTGTGAATTCATCAGAGGCATTTGTTCAACTTGCTAAGCAAGGCTCAACCTGTTGTATGATCCCACATTTACAAATTATTAATGAATTAAATTCAGGTGAACTAGTCGACCTTACGCCCGGATTATGTCAGCATAGAATGCTATATTGGCACCGCTTTTCGCCTGAAAGTAGGACAATGAGAAAGGTGACTGACGCCCTGGTAAAAAGTGGACGCCAGATATTAAAACAAGCAGATAATGATAATGTGGCAAATAACAATTAACGTTTCAAATCAAAAACAACGTCAACTTGATCGGTAAAATCAATACTCTGTTGTTCATAAGTTTTATTGCTATCACTGGCAGAGGCAGCCACCATTTGGTTCATAGCCTTCATTCTTGGCATTGGATAAGGTGTTGCATCAGGTGCTCGATAATTAATACTATAAACTTTTCCTAGTTTAACATTAAATCCTGCCGCTAACGCTTCTGCTTGCGCTTTAGCATTGTCAATTGCTTTATTACGAGCTTTGTCACGATAGTGTTTAGGATCCTTAACACCAAATTGCACCGAATTAATTTCATTTAAACCAGCTGCTAGCGCACCATCCAATAAAGTATTCAATTGATTTAGTTTATATAGTTTAACTTCTACTGAACGTTCTGCAGTATAACCGACTATTTTAGATTTTTCGGCGCTTTTATCATATTCATATTTCGGTTGAGTCGTGATATTTGCCGCATTGATATCGCTACTTTCTATCCCTTTATCCTTGAGAAAGTCAAAATATTGCTTAACACGTGCGTCAACCGCCGTTTTAGCTGAGGCAGCATTTTTTTCAGTTACAGCAACATTAATTAGTAAAGTGACCATATCTGGTGTGGCTTTAATCGTTGCATTACCTGATGTCACGATATGTGGCCTATTAGGTAAGGAGTTAGATTGAGCAAGTAATGGTAATGAACTGACTGACATCATCGCTAAAAATATAATCGAACTAAGCTTCACGAGACCTCCTGCACATAATTAATCAACTCTAGATAGACTATTTGCTAGCCAATAATCGTTTATTCTTAACATAATAGAATATTAAAAAGCATAATGGGAAGATTAATCATAATGAATAATTTTAATCAACGCTAACTAATGCAAGTTTAAATAGAGAGATAGTTTATTTGTGATAGTTCAGACTTAATCTGACAGTTACCGGTTATTTATACAGTACCTGTCAGGTTAAATTTGATTTAAATCTTTCTCTCTCCAAAGTTGTTTTCCATCGTGTAAAGTTGCCATAGGAGTTCGACCGCAACACATTTTTCCTTGATGAGTGCGTTGGTTATTATATTCCGCTAACCATTTATCTAAATCAGCTTGTAATTCATTTAAAGCCCTATAGATTTTCTTACGAAAAGCCACCTGATAGAACTCTTGTAATACAGTTTTATGAAAGCGTTCACAAATCCCATTAGTTTGAGGTGAACGAGCTTTAGTTTTTGTATGATCAATATCATTGATAGCGAGATAAAGTTGATAATCGTGATGTTCAACTTTACCACAATACTCACTGCCTCTGTCCGTCAGTATACGTAACACCGGTAACCCATGCTGGGAATAAAAAGGGAGAACCTTGTCATTTAATAAATCTGCCGCCGTTATCGCGCTTTTTGTTGTGTAAAGCTTACAATGAACGACTTTACTGTAAGTATCAATGTAAGTTTGTTGATAAACACGACCAACGCCTTTTAAATGACCGACATAAAAAGTATCTTGTGAACCCAGATAACCTGGATGCGCTGTTTCAATCTCACCACAGGCTTCATCATCTTGCGCTTTCTTTTCTAGAGCACTGATTTGTGATTCTGACAGGATAATTCCTTCTGTTGCGATTTTATCTTCAAGCGCTTTTAGGCGTTTTGTAAAATTTTCGAGATTATGGCGCAGCCAAATAGAGCGAACGCCACTCCCCGAAACAAAAATGCCTTTTTTTCTTAGTTCATTACTACTGCGGTGTTGACCGTGTGCAGGGTATTCAATCGCATACTCGACTACAGCGCTTTCAATCTGTTCATCTACTCTATTTTTTACGTTAGGCACCCGTCGATTTTGATTAATTAAAGCGTCTATCCCACCATCGTTAACAAGTTCCTGGTAGCGATAAAACGTATCTCGGGATACCCCCATAATCTTACAGGCTTTTGAGACGTTATTAAGCTCTTCAGCGAGGTTAAGTAACCCGACTTTATGTTTGATGATAGGATTATTTGTTTGATACATAGAATTACCTTTTATTTAATTATCTAATGATGTTAATTAAAACCGGTAACGCTCTTTTTTAAATCAGAATTGTCGGATTAAGTTAAGACTAATACACATTATTCGCTACATAACCCACTACTATAGCGATATAAGACCTCACTGGTATAACGGTGGATTAACGCCAAACGAATCAGAGCGACTGTTCCGTGAACAGTCAGGTAGGGTGGCCAATTTTAGTTGACCACTACACAAGATGATGAAGCCTGTGGTGAGATTGAAACAGCGCATCCAGGTTATCTGGGTTCACAAGATACTTTTTATGTCGGTCATTTAAAAGGCGTTGGTCGTGTTTATCAACAAACTTACATTGATACTTACGTAAAGTCGTTCATTGTAAGCTTTACACAACAAAAAGCGCGATAACGGCGGCAGATTTATTAAATGACAAGGTTCTCCTTTTTTATTCCCAGCATGGGTTACCGGTGTTACGTATACTGACGGACAGAGGCAGTGAGTATTGTGGTAAAGTTGAACATCACGATTATCAACTTTATCTCGCTATCAATGATATTGATCACAAAAAAACTAAAGCTCGTTCACCTCAAACTAATGGGATTTGTGAACGCTTTCATAAAACTGTATTACAAGAGTTCTATCAGGTGGCTTTTCGTAAGAAAATCTATAGGGCTTTAAATGAATTACAAGCTGATTTAGATAAATGGTTAGCGGAATATAATAACCAACGCACTCATCAAGGAAAAATGTGTTGCGGTCGAACTCCTATGGCAACTTTACACGATGGAAAACAACTTTGGAGAGAGAAAGATTTAAATCAAATTTAACCTGACAGGTACTGTATAAATAACCGGCAACTGTCAGCTCAAGTCTGAGCTACTGCAAATTTTTCTCGTTTAATCATCACTCTGACGGCTTCATCTGTATTACCGATCAACTCGGCAAATTTTTCTATCGTTACCACGTCAACGGGATATTGCCCTGTATAGTCACTATTAATCATTCGTGCCTCATGTGTTTCAGACCGCTGTAGACCGTTCCTGACTCTTTAAACATAAAAATAGAGCTTGCTTAACACAGGGTACATTTGCCGCGATTTATCCAGTTTGTCTGGTTTTAGAGGCATTTGTAGATCAATAAAGATTCTATAACGCAGACCTTTAATGAGAATATAATCTATCATCTGGAACCTTGCCAAATGAAAATGTCTCAAAAGATTAAAGCCATTAGAAAAGCAGAGGGGTTAACACAGATAAAATTCTGTAAAATTAGCGGGATAGCATTAAGTTCGTTAAAAAATTATGAAGGAGGACACGCGGAGCCAGGTCTTCAACCCATACTCCAAATTACAAATACAAGTCTTTTTGAAAAATACACCATGTGGCTAATGACCGACAAAGTAGCTCCAGCAGCCGAACAAATAGCACCAGCTCTCACACATTGTGGAATCGATGGCGGGGAAGCACAAAAGCAGACAAAAAAAACGGGGGCGGATTCGGATGTGAGATCATCCTACTACGCAAAGAAAACTTGATAAATATACAAGGTGAGTTTGATAATTGATTGGTAAATCAGGATACTTTTTGGGAGCTCCTGCTCAAAGCAACGATATGCTCCCACAAGATAAAAGTAGTTAGACAATAATATAATTTATTGTTTTATATAATGATTCATATTTAGACTAGAGGCAAGCTAGCTTCTTGCCTCATAGTTTATCTAGTTCACTATCTGAAAGACCGGTATAGCGCTTAATATTTGTGCGATCAATACCATCAGACAGAAGTTGCTTCGCTAGTTGGCGGGTAGCTTCTTGACGACCTTTTTCTAGGCCCTTCTCTATACCTTGCTGCAATCCCTCATTAACCCCATCTTGTCGGCCTAGCTGGTAGCTTGCCTAGCTGAATCCCTTGTTGGATACCCCTAGCCTAGCCTTTAGCCTCAAGCTGTTCTGCAATCGTCATAAAATCCTCCCGATAAGTCGGTGCTTTTTCAGCAAGGGTACGTATGAATGCCTCGCCGTCAATCGTATTTCCTGCTCGAGCAATATAATATAATAAACTCTTGCATTGTTCTTTGGAATACTGCCATTTTTCTGTTAGAGTAGCTAACTCTACGGCAAGTTCCAACATATCTCGCGTTCGGATGTGCTTTTGTACCAGTTGCAGGAGTGCTACTCGGCGGTGTGTCAGGATCTCCTTATCCGGTATCGTGGTAATATCAACTAGCGGGAATGCTTGCCTATAAACTGATTCTGCCAGTTCAGGGTCAGCAAAACAATCGAGCCATTGAGTACTGTACGGATAGGGCGACGTGGTGCCGTGATAGAAAAGCAGAGGAATAACCACTGGCAATGTGTCGTTGCCTTGTTCAAGGTGCCGCTGCATGGCTGCTACACTGTACCGTAGGAGCCTAAATGCCATTAGCTTTTCTGGCCTGCTCTGGTGTTCGACTAATGTGTATATAGCCTTTTCCCGCATTCGTCTGCACAGAGTACAGCATATCTGAACATTGTGTGCGCAAATCGTCTTCGATAAAGCCACCTGACTCCATCGCAAGAGTGTTGAAATCGCAACGCTCCCGAAGATGAGGAGGCAAATGCACTTCCAGAAAGTCCCGAGCTACGGCGATATCGCCTAGGAACTTTTTGAAGAGTGAATCATGTTGGGATAGTGAAGATTTTGTCATGGGTGTATTATACCGCGTTAAGGGGATAGTCTACCATTGAAATTACTGAACCTCTAATAAGCCAGATCGCTTCTGATGGATGTCACCAACAGCTATCTAGCATTGACGGAGTTTTTAACTTAGTAAACTGTTGATTGTTGAATGATTTTAGCTGCATAATGCACACAAGCAAATAATTATATCTAAATATAACTATGTGTGGTTACTATGACTGCTGGCGGGCATTTCATCTTTGCTTTAGCAAACGCTATTTTTGCGAAAAAATTGGCGTTATCACCAGCATTAGCTCAAGGGAACTGGGGGCATATCATTATTGGCGGAATATTAACCTGCCTGCTACCAGACATCGATCACCCCAAGTCTTTTTTAGGCCAACGATTAAAATGGCTTTCGATACCCATTGCCAAAGTGTTCGGTCATAGAGGTATTACTCACAGTTTTCTGGCTATTGTAGGGTGCAGCATATTTCTTTCTTCAGACTTGTTGTCACGAATTATCATTCCGATACCGGTAGATTTTGTCCATGCCATGGTCGTTGGTTATATTAGCCACGTTGTAGCTGATATGTTAACACCAGCAGGAATACCGTTACTATGGCCATATCGTCGACGTTTCTGTATGCCAATATTGAACCCCAGTAAATATCCTAAGTGGGAACGAATATTTTGTGTATTGGTACTGGTATGTGCTGTTCTGTATCCCTTTGACATATTAATAAGTAATAAATTATTGATTACTGATTCTATACAGAATATATGGCAATGGGCACGTAACAATTTGATTTAAAATCGATTTTTACATAAGATATTGCTTCTAAGTGATCAAATTCATATTTATGAATACTAACAAATCTGAGTCACAGATTGATATCAATTACATAGCCTCAAGTTGAATATTGCGGGTTTCGCGAGCAAACAGATAAACGATAGAACCGATAAAAAAAATAAACGCAAATATGAGGAAAGGTACGAACACGACATCTTCAGAAAAATTTTTGCCATCGATGAGACCGCCGAGAAAAACAGGACCAACAATTTTAGCGGTAGCACCTACACTATAACCGAATCCAAGACAGGTCGAGCGTACCTGATTAGAAAACATTTCTCCACCAAATGCATTGATAATTCCAAATGCACCATCGCCAAACATCATAGCAAATAAGAGTGCCAACAAAGAAAATCCAGCCTGAAGATATCATATTCAAATTTAAAAAATGCACGATTGGGCTGATCTGTATAGACAATGCTGCAATCATACATCCAAAAGCACCAATAAGACAGAATAAAAAGAGAGTTCGACATCTTCCAAGATAATCGGAAAGCCATGCTGAAAATAATCGGCCAACTAAATCCCCTAAAGAAAGTATCATGAATAAATTTGCCACAACATTAAATTGCATTAGTCTTAACTTAATCTGACAATTCTGATTTAAAAAAGAGCGTTACCGGTTTTAATTAACATCATTAGATAATTAAATAAAAGGTAATTCTATGTATCAAACAAATAATCCTATCATCAAACATAAAGTCGGGTTACTTAACCTCGCTGAAGAGCTTAATAACGTCTCAAAAGCCTGTAAGATTATGGGGGTATCCCGAGATACGTTTTATCGCTATGTAGTGGCATACTAAATTTGGCCACCTAAGTTGAGGTGATATGCTTACCTCATAATTTTTATAGGTGCCGAAATGAGTAAAATAATTACTGCTGAATTTAAATGTGAAACCGCCAAATTAGTCCTTGACCAAAATTACACCTACCAGGAAGCCGCGAAAGGCATGAACGTCAGTCTTTCAGCGATTAGCCGGTGGGTAAGAGCCCTTCGTTTAGAACGTCAAGGGAAAACATCGCCTGGTCTGCCATTAACACCTGAACAAATTGAGTTCAGAGAAATGAAGAAAAAATCCACCGGCTGGAAATGGAGAATGACATCTTAAAAAAGGCTACTGCACTCTTAATATCCGAATCACTGAAAAATTTTCGGTAGTTGAAAAGCTAAGAGTGCTTTATCCGGTGAAAACTTTGTGTCGTATTTTTAATGTTCACCGAAGCAGTTATCGCTATTGGTGTCGGCCTAAGGAGCCAGATATTGAGCGGACGATAAAACGTAGCCTAGTCAGCGAAGCGTGGAACGTTAGTGGCGGCTCTGCTGGCGCAAGGACTATCGCCACGATGGTTACCAATACACACAACGTGAAACTTGGGCGGTGGTTAGCGGGTAAGTTGATGAAAGAATTAATCATCGTCAGTTGCCAAGAGCGAAAACATAAATACAACCGCGGTGGAAATGAACGTATTGATATTCCAAATCTGCTCAATAGGCAGTTCGCTGTTACAAAGCCTGACCAGGTTTGGTGCAGCGATGTAACCTATATTTGGACAGGCTCACGATGGGCCTATCTGGCTGTGGTATAGCTAGGCGACTTAATTTTGATTACAAGGTGTGTTATGAGTTATACAATTGATTTTCGACGTAAAGTAATATCTGTAAGGAAAGCCGAAGGTTTAACAATTCGAGAAACTGCGAAACAATTCCGTATTGGAAAAGCGTCTTTAGTACGTTGGCTTAAACGACCAGAGCCAAAAAATTCAACGCCACGTAAGAGGAAGCTCGATAAAAATGCTTTAGCAAAAGATGTGGAACAGTATCCAGATGCTTACCAAAAGGAACGGGCAGAGCGATTCGGTGTTTGTAAAAAGACTATTTGGCAATCCCTTAAAAAGCTGGGATTAACCTATAAAAAAAAACTCTATTCCATCCAAAAACCAACGAAAGCGACAGGCTGGCACATCAGCAAAAAAGACAACAGTATGAAAAAAAAGATAAATCTGTTGTTTTTATTGATGAAAGTGGTTTTTCACATGACACTCCACGAACTCACGGCTATTCCCCAAAAGGTCACCGTTGTTTTGGCCTGAAAAACTGGGGTGCTAAGGGAAGAACAAATGTTATTGGCGCTTTATTGGGAACAACCCTTTTTGCTATCGGATTATTTGATTGCAATATTAACCGTGATGTTTTTTATGTTTGGATCACAAAAATATTGCTCCCAGAACTTCCTGAAAATTCTGTTATTTTTATGGACAACGCTAGCTTTCACAAAGGTAAGAATATTGAACAGGCAATTATAAACGCAGGACACCAGATAGAATATTTGCCTGTGTATTCACCAGATTTAAATCCTATAGAACATAAATGGTCTCAAGCTAAACGTAAAAAGATGGAAACAGGATGCACTATCGATGACCTGTTTTTAATACATATGCTGTAATCAAAATTAAGTCGCCTAGCTATATTGGATTTGTTTGCCCGAAAACCGGTGTGCTGGGCAATGTCATTTGCACCAGACTCAGAATTAACCGCCAAAGCACTACAAATGGCTTGGGAACTACGTGGGCATCCCAAACAGGTGATGTTCCATAGTGATCAGGGAAGTCATTATACCAGTCGTCAGTATAGGCAGGCATTGTGGCGTTATCAGATGACCCAAAGTATCAGTCGCAGAGGGAATTGTTGGGATAATAGTCCGATGGAACGATTCTTCCGTAGTCTGAAGACCGAATGGGTGCCAACGACTGGCTACCAAAGCTTTAGTACTGCTCAGTCAGCCATTATTCGCTACATAACCCCACTACTATAGCGATATAAGACCTCACTGGTATAACGGTGGATTAACGCCAAACGAATCAGAGCGACTGTTCCGTGAACAGTCAGGTAGGGTGGCCAATTTTAGTTGACCACTACACCACCGATGGGCATAAGGAATTGTTAGGACTCTATATGTCTGAAACAGAAGGAGCACATCATTGGCTGAGCGTTCTGACTGACTTACATAACCGTGGTTACAAGATATTTTAATCGCTTGTGTTGACGGATTAAAAGGGTTTCCAGAAGCGATAGCCAGTATTTTCCCGCAGACAGAAGTTCAGCTATGCGTAGTTCATCAAATTCGCAATAGCTTACGTTATAGCCAGTAAAGACCAAAAGCCTTTATGGCTGATTTAAAGCCGGTTTATCGTGCAGATACTAAAGCGGCTGCTGAGCTTGCCCTTGATGAACTGGAAACGAAATGGGGTGAAAAATACCCGATAGTGCTAGAATCCTGGCGAAGTAAATGGGAGTTGCTCAGTGCTTATTTTCGATACCCTAAAGCCATTAGAAAACCCATTTATACGACCAATGCAGTAGAGGCGGTTCATCGGCAGTTTAGGACATTAACTAAAACCAAAGGGGCTTTTCCTAATGAAAACAGCTTATTAAAATTACTCTATATTGGCATCAATCAGGTATCCAACAAATGGACTATGCCGATTAGTAACTGGGCGTTAACCATTGCTCAATTGTCCATCTATTTTAAAGGGCGTCTAGATGGTATAATCAAAATATAAAATCCCCTGACACAGAATTATGTGTATTAGTCTTAACTTAATCCGACAATTCTGATTTAAAAAAGAGCGTTACCGGTTTTAATTAACATCATTAGATAATTAAATAAAAGGTAATTCTATGTATCAAACAAATAATCCTATCATCAAACATAAAGTCGGGTTACTTAACCTCGCTGAAGAGCTTAATAACGTCTCAAAAGCCTGTAAGATTATGGGGGTATCCCGAGATACGTTTTATCGCTACCAGGAACTTGTTAACGATGGTGGGATAGACGCTTTAATTAATCAAAATCGACGGGTGCCTAACGTAAAAAATAGAGTAGATGAACAGATTGAAAGCGCTGTAGTCGAGTATGCGATTGAATACCCTGCACACGGTCAACACCGCAGTAGTAATGAACTAAGAAAAAAAGGCATTTTTGTTTCGGGGAGTGGCGTTTGCTCTATTTGGCTGCGCCATAATCTCGAAAATTTTACAAAACGCCTAAAAGCGCTTGAAGATAAAATCGCAACAGAAGGAATTATCCTGTCAGAATCACAAATCAGTGCTCTAGAAAAGAAAGCGCAAGATGATGAAGCCTGTGGTGAGATTGAAACAGCGCATCCAGGTTATCTGGGTTCACAAGATACTTTTTATGTCGGTCATTTAAAAGGCGTTGGTCGTGTTTATCAACAAACTTACATTGATACTTACAGTAAAGTCGTTCATTGTAAGCTTTACACAACAAAAAGCGCGATAACGGCGGCAGATTTATTAAATGACAAGGTTCTCCCTTTTTATTCCCAGCATGGGTTACCGGTGTTACGTATACTGACGGACAGAGGCAGTGAGTATTGTGGTAAAGTTGAACATCACGATTACCAACTTTATCTCGCTATCAATGATATTGATCATACAAAAACTAAAGCTCGTTCACCTCAAACTAATGGGATTTGTGAACGCTTTCATAAAACTGTATTACAAGAGTTCTATCAGGTGGCTTTTCGTAAGAAAATCTATAGGGCTTTAAATGAATTACAAGCTGATTTAGATAAATGGTTAGCGGAATATAATAACCAACGCACTCATCAAGGAAAAATGTGTTGCGGTCGAACTCCTATGGCAACTTTACACGATGGAAAACAACTTTGGAGAGAGAAAGATTTAAATCAAATTTAACCTGACAGGTACTGTATAAATAACCGGCAACTGTCAGATTAAGTCTGAGCTACTACAAATTATGAACACCCTCTCATCATTTCAGCCAATGAAATCTGAGTAGACCGTCTACGACGCTTACTACCGTTATTCAGCAAAATTTCATGCATTTTTGGCTCGAAGTCTTTACAAAAATCATCCATCAGGCAATAAAGTTCAGTAAGATTTTCCATCATTGTTTAACAATGCTCTACTCTTTAACAAGATTGTTAGAGTATTTTAACGAAATATGCGCATTCAACTATTTGAATAGCAAGACTTTCACTTTATTTCTTATCCCGAACTCAGGTTAATTTATGGTATTCGACCCATTAGTCCATTTGCGACCTCTTTAATTGAAGCCGGTTATCCCACTAAGCCACTTATGATTAAAGGGAAAACCGCCGATTGGAATCCACAAGCTGGATTTATTTGTGTTAATCAAAATTTTAGTAAGCTTGTTGGACAGTCAGAACAGGTGCAAAAATACAATGCCTTGATCAGTAAAAATATACAAAATGGTGAAGCGATTAGTGTGCCTTTGACTATAACCCGCGATAGGATCAACGAATTGATCGAGTTAGGTTGTCTTGAATTATCTTGCTCACGTGGTGATGGCATGATTTTGTTAGCGCACTCACCAACTGGACAGGAATATCAATTTGACGCTATTTATCAATCTAATAGTAATAAGAAATAGCCGAGAAACCGATTTATGTGTTGAGTGAACCGAAAATACACGAACCATTTGTCCCTGATTATGATTTATTATTGGTAGCTCCTCATATTGGTGATTATGGCACACTTGATACTGTGATACCGAGTGAACGTAATGATACCAAATTAGGCACCGCAAACCATCGTTTGTTTAAATTAGCCGATGATATTCATCGTGCTTTGTATCGCGATGAACAGCATAAACTTATTCATCATGGTACAGATGTGAATAATGAGTCATCGGAATTGGCAGACAATTTTCCGGTGACACTATTTTTGCCTAAAGCGATCGAAAAATATGCCAAAATAACGGTACTGGATTCAGCGGAGGCACTGGCTTAATTTATTCAAGCCGCTAAAAATGAAGGTTATCATGTACCGCTCAATGTACGTTGGCAAGAAATGCACAATATTCGTCGCGCGTCTTATGAAGAGGCTCGTCAACGAGTTGAGCATTATTACCGTAAATTGTCATTAAAATAGTTGCTGAATAGAGACTTGCATTTTTTGTCACGCTATAGACAATAAAAAGAGGTTTAACTTAGAAAATAACGGTTTGAAATGATCAACAAAGAGCGGTTGTTACGAGATAATCGTTTATGTAAAGCAATCATTGGATTATCAGTCGAAGAATTGAAAAATTTAGCCGCTGAATTTTCAGCTTGTTATTTGATTTATCGGAAAAAGAATCGAAAAGATCACGAGCGGCAGATGGGTGCAGGGCAGAAAGGATTTATCCCAACCCCATTAGATAAACTGCTTTTTATTTTATTGTATTTAAAATGTTATCCGACCTATGATTTGCAAGGACTTCTTTTTGGTTTAGATAGAACACAGGTATGTCGCTGGGTAAAAATATTATTGCCGGTTTTAGAGATGACCTTGGGGCGAGAATGTGTTTTGCCCGCTCGTCAAATTCGCTCTGCTGAGGAATTTTTTCGCGCCTTTCCTGGAGTTAAAGACGTCTTTATTGATGGGACAGAGCGACCTGTCCAAAAGCCTAAGAATCTGCGTCGGCGAAAAAAAATGTATTCGGGAAAGAAAAGACAGACCACTCGAAAAGGGCTTATTATGACTGACGAAACGAGGAAAATTGGATTTATCCCCATGATCAAAAATGGGCGCCGTCACGATAAACGCTTACTCGATAAAGTCGATATAATTCGCCATATTCCCCCTGAGGTAACCATCTGGGCCGATACCGGTTTTCAAGGTATAGATAAACAGCATCCTAATACACAAATCCCAAAAAAAGGAACTCGAAAAAGACCTTTATCGCCTGAACAAAAACAAGAAAATAAAATAATCTCGGGCATCCGTATTACGGTTGAACACGCCATCGCGGGTATCAAGCGCCTCGGTTGTATGACCCAAATTTTACGGAATCGTAGACCCTTTATTGATGATATAGCTAGGCGACTTAATTTTGATTACAGCATATGTATTAAAAACAGGTCATCGATAGTGCATCCTGTTTCCATCTTTTTACGTTTAGCTTGAGACCATTTATGTTCTATAGGATTTAAATCTGGTGAATACACAGGCAAATATTCTATCTGGTGTCCTGCGTTTATAATTGCCTGTTCAATATTCTTACCTTTGTGAAAGCTAGCGTTGTCCATAAAAATAACAGAATTTTCAGGAAGTTCTGGGAGCAATATTTTTGTGATCCAAACATAAAAAACATCACGATTAATATTGCAATCAAATAATCCGATAGCAAAAAGGGTTGTTCCCAATAAAGCGCCAATAACATTTGTTCTTCCCTTAGCACCCCAGTTTTTCAGGCCAAAACAACGGTGACCTTTTGGGGAATAGCCGTGAGTTCGTGGAGTGTCATGTGAAAAACCACTTTCATCAATAAAAACAACAGATTTATCTTTTTTTTCATACTGTTGTCTTTTTTGCTGATGTGCCAGCCTGTCGCTTTCGTTGGTTTTTGGATGGAATAGAGTTTTTTTTATAGGTTAATCCCAGCTTTTTAAGGGATTGCCAAATAGTCTTTTTACAAACACCGAATCGCTCTGCCCGTTCCTTTTGGTAAGCATCTGGATACTGTTCCACATCTTTTGATAAAGCATTTTTATCGAGCTTCCTCTTACGTGGCGTTGAATTTTTTGGCTCTGGTCGTTTAAGCCAACGTACTAAAGACGCTTTTCCAATACGGAATTGTTTCGCAGTTTCTCGAATTGTTAAACCTTCGGCTTTCCTTACAGATATTACTTTACGTCGAAAATCAATTGTATAACTCATAACACACCTTGTAATCAAAATTAAGTCGCCTAGCTATACCTTTTTACTCCTTAGTGCCGGTCTTTGGAATTTCCATCTCAGAACAGCCTAAAATTTACTTCAATCACCGAAATACCCATTAAACAACACGCTTATTATAAAGACCACTCTCTGTAGATAGCTGCGTTAAGTTGTTATTTATGAGTTGGTAAATCAAAATGGCGTGCCAGTATTGGAGCAGTAAAATTTTTCTTAAGATAAAATCCACGCGGTAGCGTCATTATTGGTTGGCCGTGTCTACCTATCCCTTCTGTCAAAGCCTTATTATTTGCAGCTTTAGGGCGAATTTGTAGTACCTGGCCATGGCGTGCGGTGATGTTTTCAACCTGACCTAACACGATCATATCCATTAACTCTTCCCAATCTTTTTTAAGCAGCTGCTCTTCAATTGGATTGGGACTCCACAGTAGTGGTGAAGCGACTCTTCGCTTGGCTAATGGGATTTGGCGCTCACCTTCAATCGGTATCCATAAAACCCGTGATAGCTTATGACGTACATGACTTGAAAGCCAGGTTACTCCACTATTACCGGTTAAAGCTGCTACACAAACGAAGGTTGTTTCTAATGGTTCACCATAGCGGTTAATAGGGATGGTTTTAAGTTCAATACCAAGATGAGCAAAATCTTGTTCTGCTTTGCTACCAGCATTTGCGCCTAAACAATATTCTAATAACTGACCTACCCAACCTTTAGCACGTCTAAGATCGTGGGGGACTGCGATACCTGCCTGATAAGCCAGTTCAGCCATGGTATAACCCGCTAGGTTTTTGGCTTTACTCAGTAAACTTTGTTCATCATCAGGGGGCAGGGGAGAAAATTGCATAAATCATACCTGTATAAAAAATAGCCAGTTAAATTTGTACACACAGTGAAAATTTTAACATAAAAATAGTTGCTGAATAGAGACTTGCATTTTTTGTCACGCTATAGACAATAAAAAGAGGTTTAACTTAGAAAATAACGGTTTGAAATGATCAACAAAGAGCGGTTGTTACGAGATAATCGTTTATGTAAAGCAATCATTGGATTATCAGTCGAAGAATTGAAAAATTTAGCCGCTGAATTTTCAGCTTGTTATTTGATTTATCGGAAAAAGAATCGAAAAGATCACGAGCGGCAGATGGGTGCAGGGCAGAAAGGATTTATCCCAACCCCATTAGATAAACTGCTTTTTATTTTATTGTATTTAAAATGTTATCCGACCTATGATTTGCAAGGACTTCTTTTTGGTTTAGATAGAACACGGGTATGTCGCTGGGTAAAAATATTATTGCCGGTTTTAGAGATGACCTTGGGGCGAGAATGTGTTTTGCCCGCTCGTCAAATTCGCTCTGCTGAGGAATTTTTTCGCGCCTTTCCTGGAGTTAAAGACGTCTTTATTGATGGGACAGAGCGACCTGTCCAAAAGCCTAAGAATCTGCGTCGGCGAAAAAAAATGTATTCGGGAAAGAAAAGACAGACCACTCGAAAAGAGCTTATTATGACTGACGAAACGAGGAAAATTGGATTTATCCCCATGATCAAAAATGGGCGCCGTCACGATAAACGCTTACTCGATAAAGTCGATATAATTCGCCATATTCCCCCTGAGGTAACCATCTGGGCCGATACCGGTTTTCAAGGTATAGATAAACAGCATCCTAATACACAAATCCCAAAAAAAGGAACTCGA
This sequence comes from Candidatus Arsenophonus triatominarum, assembly GCF_001640365.1. Lineage (GTDB taxonomy): Bacteria > Pseudomonadota > Gammaproteobacteria > Enterobacterales > Enterobacteriaceae > Arsenophonus > Arsenophonus triatominarum. The sequence goes on from NZ_LWMI01000016.1 coordinate 469,311, forward strand.
AAAAGACCTTTATCGCCTGAACAAAAACAAGAAAATAAAATAATCTCGGGCATCCGTATTACGGTTGAACACGCCATCGCGGGTATCAAGCGCCTCGGTTGTATGACCCAAATTTTACGGAATCGTAGACCCTTTATTGATGATACCTTTTTACTCCTTAGTGCCGGTCTTTGGAATTTCCATCTCAGAACAGCCTAAAATTTACTTCAATCACCGAAATACCCTTATTTCACTATTAAGCAACACGCTTTTAGAAAATAACGGTTTGAAATGATCAACAAAGAGCGGTTGTTACGAGATAATCGTTTATGTAAAGCAATCATTGGATTATCAGTCGAAGAATTGAAAAATTTAGCCGCTGAATTTTCAGCTTGTTATTTGATTTATCGGAAAAAGAATCGAAAAGATCACGAGCGGCAGATGGGTGCAGGGCAGAAAGGATTTATCCCAACCCCATTAGATAAACTGCTTTTTATTTTATTGTATTTAAAATGTTATCCGACCTATGATTTGCAAGGACTTCTTTTTGGTTTAGATATAGCTAGGCGACTTAATTTTGATTACAAGGTGTGTTATGAGTTATACAATTGATTTTCGACGTAAAGTAATATCTGTAAGGAAAGCCGAAGGTTTAACAATTCGAGAAACTGCGAAACAATTCCGTATTGGAAAAGCGTCTTTAGTACGTTGGCTTAAACGACCAGAGCCAAAAAATTCAACGCCACGTAAGAGGAAGCTCGATAAAAATGCTTTAGCAAAAGATGTGGAACAGTATCCAGATGCTTACCAAAAGGAACGGGCAGAGCGATTCGGTGTTTGTAAAAAGACTATTTGGCAATCCCTTAAAAAGCTGGGATTAACCTATAAAAAAAACTCTATTCCATCCAAAAACCAACGAAAGCGACAGGCTGGCACATCAGCAAAAAAGACAACAGTATGAAAAAAAAGATAAATCTGTTGTTTTTATTAATGAAAGTGGTTTTTCACATGACACTCCACGAACTCACGGCTATTCCCCAAAAGGTCACCGTTGTTTTGGCCTGAAAAACTGGGGTGCTAAGGGAAGAACAAATGTTATTGGCGCTTTATTGGGAACAACCCTGTTTGCTATCGGATTATTTGATTGCAATATTAATCGTGATGTTTTTTATGTTTGGATCACAAAAATATTGCTCCCAGAACTTCCTGAAAATTCTGTTATTTTTATGGACAACGCTAGCTTTCACAAAGGTAAGAATATTGAACAGGCAATTATAAACGCAGGACACCAGATAGAATATTTGCCTGTGTATTCACCAGATTTAAATCCTATAGAACATAAATGGTCTCAAGCTAAACGTAAAAAGATGGAAACAGGATGCACTATCGATGACCTGTTTTTAATACATATGCTGTAATCAAAATTAAGTCGCCTAGCTATAGAACACGGGTATGTCGCTGGGTAAAAATATTATTGCCGGTTTTAGAGATGACCTTGGGGCGAGAATGTGTTTTGCCCGCTCGTCAAATTCGCTCTGCTGAGGAATTTTTTCGCGCCTTTCCTGGAGTTAAAGACGTCTTTATTGATGGGACAGAGCGACCTGTCCAAAAGCCTAAGAATCTGCGTCGGCGAAAAAAAATGTATTCGGGAAAGAAAAGACAGACCACTCGAAAAGGGCTTATTATGACTGACGAAACGAGGAAAATTGGATTTATCCCCATGATCAAAAATGGGCGCCGTCACGATAAACGCTTACTCGATAAAGTCGATATAATTCGCCATATTCCCCCTGAGGTAACCATCTGGGCCGATACCGGTTTTCAAGGTATAGATAAACAGCATCCTAATACACAAATCCCAAAAAAAGGAACTCGAAAAAGACCTTTATCGCCTGAACTGTATTAGTCTTAACTTAATCCGACAATTCTGATTTAAAAAAGAGCGTTACCGGTTTTAATTAACATCATTAGATAATTAAATAAAAGGTAATTCTATGTATCAAACAAATAATCCTATCATCAAACATAAAGTCGGGTTACTTAACCTCGCTGAAGAGCTTAATAACGTCTCAAAAGCCTGTAAGATTATGGGGGTATCCCGAGATACGTTTTATCGCTACCAGGAACTTGTTAACGATGGTGGGATAGACGCTTTAATTAATCAAAATCGACGGGTGCCTAGCGTAAAAAATAGAGTAGATGAACAGATTGAAAGCGCTGTAGTCGAGTATGCGATTGAATACCCTGCACACGGTCAACACCGCAGTAGTAATGAACTAAGAAAAAAAGGCATTTTTGTTTCGGGGAGTGGCGTTCGCTCTATTTGGCTGCGCCATAATCTCGAAAATTTTACAAAACGCCTAAAAGCGCTTGAAGATAAAATCGCAACAGAAGGAATTATCCTGTCAGAATCACAAATCAGTGCTCTAGAAAAGAAAGCGCAAGATGATGAAGCCTGTGGTGAGATTGAAACAGCGCATCCAGGTTATCTGGGTTCACAAGATACTTTTTATGTCGGTCATTTAAAAGGCGTTGGTCGTGTTTATCAACAAACTTACATTGATACTTACAGTAAAGTCGTTCATTGTAAGCTTTACACAACAAAAAGCGCGATAACGGCGGCAGATTTATTAAATGACAAGGTTCTCCCTTTTTATTCCCAGCATGGGTTACCGGTGTTACGTATACTGACGGACAGAGGCAGTGAGTATTGTGGTAAAGTTGAACATCACGATTATCAACTTTATCTCGCTATCAATGATATTGATCATACAAAAACTAAAGCTCGTTCACCTCAAACTAATGGGATTTGTGAACGCTTTCATAAAACTGTATTACAAGAGTTCTATCAGGTGGCTTTTCGTAAAAAATCTATAGGGCTTTAAATGAATTACAAGCTGATTTAGATAAATGGTTAGCGGAAATAATAACCAACGCACTCATCAAGGAAAAATGTGTTGCGGTCGAACTCCTATGGCAACTTTACACGATGGAAAACAACTTTGGAGAGAGAAAGATTTAAATCAAATTTAACCTGACAGGTACTGTATAAATAACCGGCAACTGTCAGATTAAGTCTGAGCTACTACAATCAGGGAAGTCATTATACCAGTCGTCAGTATAGGCAGGCATTGTGGCGTTATCAGATGACCCAAAGTATCAGTCGCAGAGGGAATTGTTGGGATAATAGTCCGATGGAACGATTCTTCCGTAGTCTGAAGACCGAATGGGTGCCAACGACTGGCTACCAAAGCTTTAGTACTGCTCAGTCAGCCATTATTCGCTACATAACCCACTACTATAGCGATATAAGACCTCACTGGTATAACGGTGGATTAACGCCAAACGAATCAGAGCGACTGTTCCGTGAACAGTCAGGTAGGGTGGCCAATTTTAGTTGACCACTACAAATATGCGTAATAGCTCCATCTGATATTTCCAGTCCATATAATTCTGCAACATGTTTTTGAATATCACGATAACTCATGCCTAATGCAAATAACGATAGGATTTTGTTATCAATATCCTCTGATAATTTTGTCTGATTTTTCTTAATGAGCTGAGGCTCAAAAGCACCTGACCTGTCTCTGGGCGTTTTCAGTTCAAATTGACTTGATGTCGATTTAACAGTTTTTCGAGTATAGCCATTTTTACGCGTATCGATTGACCTTGTCGATAGGTAGTGTTCTATTTCTGCCTGCAGGGCAGCTTCGGTCAGCTGTTTTATGAGTGGTGTGAGTATTCCATCCGTACTGAGTAAATTTTTACCTGATTGTAATTGCTTCAACGCTTCATCAAAATTAAATGATTGATTTCTCATATGTCATACCTCTTTTTTTGAGTTTAAGATATGACACAAATTTTTGAACACTACCTAAATACAAAATCTTATAAATTAAAAGCAACTTATTGTAATTTAAACAAATTTATACGTTTTAGTAACTTGCAAATTAACCATTGCTTTTAAGCCATTTCTGGAATTTTATATGCCTGTGCGAAACGCGTGTATATCAAACATTTGATGCTCAACTTCCAATAGCGACTAGGTTGCTTATTACCATTTCTGATAAAATTGCTGACAATGCTTTGTATATCGTTGTCACCTTAGCTTGCATTTGTTTATAATATTTTACATATAGAAAACATACGCCAAATTTAATTAAACAAGAACAAAAGGTTATCTTACATTTGCCATTACACAATAAGCTTATTGGTTGGCAACAACTTTGCTATTTTTTTCAAACTCTACATATTACCCAAAAATCAGGATTAACATTATTAGAAGGATTCGAATATGTATTAAAAACACTAAAACATCCCGTTTATCATGATGCTATCCATTCTATATATCAAAAAATTCAACGAGGTATTTCTTTTAGCGACAGTATAAAAAGAAAGAAACTATTCCCATATCTATGCTTGCAATTTATTACAGCCGGAGAATTATCTGGCAATTTAGTATTATTTTTAGAAAAACTAGCTAATTGGTATCAAAATAACCTAATAAACTATGTTAATAAAAAGATAAAATTAATTGAACCAATGCTAATACTATTACTCGCAGTTGTAATTACTGGATTATTATTCACTATGTATTTGCCGATTTTTAATTTAGGTAATATTATTTCTTAAGTAATCAATGTAACAATAAAATAAAAAATATGATTATGTTAAAACCCGTTATAATAAACATAAAAAAATTATCAAACCTTTGCCTGGAATTTACCATTTTAATTTATTGAAAGAGAGGATGCATGAGCTATATTGTTGCTCTTACAGGCGGGATAGGAAGCGGCAAAAGTACCGTTTCAGATAAATTTGCATCCTTAGGAGTACCAATTGTTGATGCAGACATCATTTCAAGACAAATAGTTATGCCTAATACTTATGCTTTTAACATGATAAAACAACATTTTGGTTCAACTATTCTCAATAACGATGGCTCTTTAAATCGCGCCAAGTTAAGAAAAAAAATATTTAGCGATCCAAGAGAAAAAAATTGGTTAAATAATTTGCTTCATCCATTAATACATCAAGAAACACAACGCCAGCTAACTTTACTTAATTCCCCTTATGTAGTTTGGGTTGTCCCGTTATTAATTGAAAATAATCTAGAGCACCTTGCCAACCACGTGCTAGTCATTGACGTAACACCAGAAGAACAAATAGCTCGTATAATGAAGCGTGATAGAATTAGCCAACAAGAAGCAAAAAATATTTTATCTAACCAAGTTAGCCGGATAAGGCGCTTAGAAAAAGCTGATGATATAATTAATAATCACGATAATAACTTAACACTTGATGAAACTTTAGCGAAATTACATCAGAAATATTTGCAATTAGCTATGAATGCTTCTCAGGAAACACACAATGAGTAATACTATTTCTATCATTATTTATGAACATCCATTAAATGAGAAAATGCGCTCTTGGCTGCGCATGGAATGTTTGCTTCAGCAACTCATTGACTTGAAAAACATCAACTCATTAGCTAGTGGGTTAGCTTTTTTTCGTGCCGTTTCTGAATTAATCGAAGTATTAGATCGCAGTGATATACGTGCAGACATTATTAAAGAATTAGATAAACAAAAAAATAAACTTAATCAATGGTGCAGTGATCCCCATGCAGATAAAACTCTGATTAAAAATCTTCTAAAAGAACTGCAAGAAAATCTCACTTCCTTAAGAGAAGCACCACGCATTGGTCAACACTTACGGCAAGATAAAGTTATTAGTATTGCTCGCCAGCGGTTAATTATACCCGGAGGTTGTTGTAGTTTTGATTTACCAGCCTTACATTTATGGTTAAATACTCATAAAAAAGAGATAGAAGCTAGAATTAACTTTTGGATTGACGACATCCTTCCGTTACGTTCTGCTTTAAATATGCTATTAAATTTGATCCGCAAGTCTAATACATTCACCAGTCAAAAAAGCTATAAAGGCTTCTATCAAGGTAGTGTAGAAAATGCGGATCTGATCCGAATAAAGTTACCGATCAATCTATCTCTATATCCTCAAATTTCTGGACATAAAACACGTTTTGCTATCCGATTCTTACATGAAGACAGTGAAAATGGTATTGTACCTGATGAATTACCATTTAAATTAGCCTGTTGTTAGGAGTCATTATGTCAGATAAGCTCACGGTAAAATGTCCGACTTGCCATAAAATTGTTATTTGGCAAGAGAGTAGCCCTTATCGCCCTTTTTGTAGCAAACGATGTCGATTAATCGATCTTGGTGAATGGGCTGGTGAGGAAAAAAGGATCTCAAGTCAACGAAATATTTCCGAAATAGATGATTGGAGTGAAATATCCGATGATCATGACATTAAAAAATAAGCTTAAAGTCAAAAACGCTTTGAATTTTACCTATACCATTATATACCCCTTAGATAACCTGAGTTCTCGGGATAAGCGATAGTTGCGAGAAAACAAAAATAGCCGATTTATCAAAAAATATTTTAAAATCAATAAGATAAAAAAAGCAGGAAAATTCTTAGTGATAGCATGTTAAAAAAGAAGCTATTTTTCTCTACTAAAATCATGAAAAAAACCAAAATTAATACTGTTTTATGTAATTATTTTAAGTTAACTATTTGAATATGTGATAAAAAATTAGGATCCTTATCCCGAACTCAGGTTAGATAAGATAATTTCAAAAACTTAGTTATATTAACTTATCTGTGGGATAGGCAACTCAAATCACATTGTTGATTAGCATATCAATAATTACTCGGTTGGCAGGTGGAAATTCTTCGGCTACCAGTGATTTTTGCAAAAGCCAACGTGAAGATTGGCCTTCTTTTCCATAAGGCTGGCAATCCCATTGCTCTACCAGAAAAAAATGTAATGTTATTCTACGATCTGGAAATTCATGTTCAACAACCTGCAACAATTGACTGTTAATAACATCTATCCCAATTTCTTCTTTAAGCTCACGCAACAATGCTTCTACCGGTGTTTCACCTACTTCTAATTTACCACCAGGAAATTCCCAAAAACCCCCCATATGTGAATTAGCTGCCCGCTGGGTAATAAAAATTTCTTGTTTCGTATTTCTAATAATACCAACAGCAATGTGTAATTGTTTTTTTTCCATAAAAATAATTTAATTACTTTTGAAGTTTACAGTAAAAGAGCGGATATATTCTCCGCTCTTATTTTTAATTGTTTTAGCAACTGAGCTCTAACCTAAGCTACCATGGCAATGCTTATATTTTTTACCTGAGCCACATGGACAAGGTTCATTACGACCAATCTTATGGCCTTGGGCCGCCATTTGAGCTTCTGTTTTTGACATCAATGCTTCATTTTCAATTTCATGGCTCAGGTGCTGCTTTTTCATAAGACGTTCTGCCTCTTCACGTCTCTGCTGATCAAGTATAGCTACTTCCTCTGGTAATCGAACTTCTACTTTGCTTAATGTGCTAATTACTTCATATTTCAGAGTTTCTAGCATATTGGCAAACATACCAAAAGACTCGCGCTTATATTCCTGTTTTGGATCTCTTTGTGCATAGCCTCGTAAATGAATACCTTGGCGCAAATAATCCATTGCAGCCAAATGCTCTTTCCATAATGTATCAAGAGTTTGTAACATGATGCCCTTCTCAAAATTACGCATCATCTCACTACCTACAATTGTCTCTTTTTCCTTATAAGCTGCAACCGTTTTTTCTAGAATACGTTCACGCAAAGTTTCTTCATGTAATTCGGGTTCTTTATCCAACCACTCTTGAACAGGTAATTCTAAACTAAAATCGTTGCTTAATCGCTTTTGTAAACCATCAATATCCCACATTTCTTCCAAAGATTGGGGAGGGATATAAGCACCAATAGTTACGGTTATAACATCTTCACGAATACTGTCAATCGTTTCACTAACATCACCACCATCTAATAAATCATTGCGCTGTGAATAGATAGCTCGACGCTGATCGTTAGCAACATCATCATATTCCAAAAGTTGTTTTCGAATATCAAAGTTACGGCTTTCAACCTTACGTTGTGCATTAGCAATTGCTTTCGTTACCCAAGGATGTTCAATCGCTTCACCAGGTTTCATACCCAATTTACGCATCATTCCTGCCACTCGATCAGAAGCAAAGATACGCATCAAAGAATCTTCCATTGAAAGATAAAAACGGGATGAACCGGGATCACCTTGGCGTCCAGAACGCCCACGTAATTGGTTATCAATACGACGGGATTCATGGCGTTCTGTACCAATGATATGTAAACCACCAGCAGCAATTACCGCTTCATGCCGCTCTTGCCATGCTGTCTTGATTTTATCAATTTGCTCCTGACTAGCGTCCTCTAGTTTATTGATTTCTGCTTGCCAGCTGCCTCCTAATACAATATCTGTACCTCGTCCCGCCATATTAGTTGCAATAGTCACTGAACCTGCCTGCCCTGCTTCAGCAATAATATCTGCTTCCATTGCATGGAACTTAGCATTTAAAACATTGTGCGCAATTTTAGCTTTAGTTAGTTCCTGAGAAATTAGCTCTGATTTTTCGATTGAAATAGTACCTACTAATGCCGGTTGGCCTCGGCTAGTACATTCACGAATATCATCAATAATCGCAGCAAATTTGTCCGCTTCAGTTATATAAACTAAATCAGGTAAATCATTACGGATCATCGGACGATTAGTTGGAATAACAATTGTGTCCAATTTATAGATAGATCTAAATTCGAAAGCTTCTGTATCAGCAGTACCGGTCATACCGGCGAGTTTTTCGTATAGCCGAAAATAATTTTGGAAGGTAATTGATGCCAACGTTTGATTCTCATTTTGAATTTCAACACCTTCTTTTGCCTCAACGGCTTGATGCAATCCATCTGACCAACGGCGTCCTTCCATTGTCCGTCCAGTATGCTCGTCAACAATAATAATCTGACCGTCTTTGACAATATAATCTACGTCCCGACTGAAAAGTGCATGAGCACGTAGGGCAGCCATGACATGGTGCATAAGCATAATATTAGCTGGAGAATATAATGACTCACCCTCTTCCATTAAATTCGCTTTTGATAATAATTGCTCAATTAATTCTAATCCACGTTCTGTCAATGTAACTTGACGTGATTTTTCATCAACAGAAAAATGACCTTCTCCTTGAAAAGTATCTGAATCTTCTTTTTCTTGCTGCTTAAGATTAGGGATTAGTTTATCCACTTTTTTGTATAGATCTGAACTATCTTCTGCCGGTCCTGAAATAATCAATGGGGTACGAGCTTCATCAATTAAAATAGAATCAACCTCATCGACTAATGCATAATGGAGTTTACGCTGCACCCGCTCTTCCGGACTAAAAGCCATGTTGTCACGCAGATAATCAAAACCATATTCATTATTAGTCCCATAGGTAATATCCGCGGCATAGGCTTCACGCTTCAATGTAGCAGGCATACCGGGTAAATTAACACCGACTGTCATACCAAGAAATTCAAACAATAGCCGATTATTTTCTGCATCACGCTTAGCTAAATAGTCGTTTACAGTAACAATATGGACACCCTTACCCGTTAAAGCATTTAAATATGCAGGTAATGTAGATGTTAATGTCTTTCCTTCACCAGTACGCATCTCTGCAATACAGCGCTCATTAAGTACCATACCACCTAGCAACTGAATATCAAAATGCCTCATATTAAATACCCGTTTACTGGCTTCGCGAACGGTGGCAAACGCCTCTGGGATTAAATCATCTAATGTTGCACCTGATTTAAGGCGCTGGCGAAATTCATCAGTCTTGGCTTTAAGTTCTTGGTCGGAAAATTTTTCAAATTCAGGCTCTAACTGATTAATAATATCAACAAATTTACCTAAACGACGTAAAGTACGATCATTACGACTACCAAAAATTTTTGTTAGTAACTTAGTTAACATAAATATTTTTTCTCAATTAAGGCGGTTTTCTTCTTATGATCCGCCTATATTATCTATTTTTAACCAATATAATTAATATATTCAGTTGAGCAATCGTTGTTATAAGAATCAACGAAAAATCTATGAAATTTGTGTTAAGGCCCAGCTCGAATACCCTGACCCCAAGCAACCCATAGCGCAGTTTGGTAGGTAATGTGGCAAGAAGATTGTGTTAATGAATAGCTGAAATTTCGCTCATTAGGATGAAAAACACTCAAATTAATCATAGAGTAAAGAGTGTCAAGCATATTATAAAGCGAAATTGGTTTGTTGTGCGCACTTAAGTTGGCGTCCAGCTGCTTTTGTGTTTCTTGGGCTGAAAAAACAAAAGTCAGCTGACGGATCATATTACGTAAAGCATGCTGATGCCAATAATTTGCGCCACAATTATAAAAAATACGATATTTACTGGCAGCTATTAGATGATCTAATGCTAAATTTTGCTGATAATGTGGTAATAACTGGCTAGTATGTGACACATTTTCAGTCACTTTTGCCAAAGTTGTAGGTATACCAATACTAGCCGTTACAATACCTAATAACAGGTGCGGCCAAAAATATCGTTTACCAAAATGTCGCCAAAGATCTAATATATTCATTGAATATCATATAATATAAGATTTGGAGTAAAAAATGCGCGATAATAGTTATCCCCAATCTTTAAATATTTTGTTAAAAGAGAGCAACCTTGAGTCCAATACCTTACAAACCATTCAACAGCGCGCACAGGCATTAATTAAACTCAATAATACTGTTATCAGCCTACTTCCTATCGAGTTAAAGGCTTGGTGTCGAGTCGCTAATTATCGTCAACACATTCTTATTCTAGAAGTTACAAATGCTAGCCGAAAAGTGCGACTAAACTATGAACTTCCTACGCTACTCTCAACATTACGTAACACTATTTTACCATCTTTATCTTCAATCAACATAATGATTAATCCATCATTATCATCTAAAACTTCAAAAAATTGCTTATCATTTCAGCAAATAGCTATAAAACCATCAAAACAGATAATAAGCCAGCTAAGCAAAGAAAGTGCAAAGACAATTCGTAACCTAGCAAAAAGAAGTCCAAAAAAACTAAAGGAAAAATTAGAGCGGCTAGCTGCATTGGCCGGAGAGAATACCAAAGCAACTAGCAATAAAGATTAGTGTTGAGTAAAAAGCATCAACGAAAGAGAGAGAATAATCACTGATGTAACATAGTTAGAATATCCTGCTTAAAATAATATATCTCAGATTATTATTGTCGAAGGTGTCTTAAATGCGACTGGCATTTCAGATTCATCTTCGAACGTCACCATATCCCAAGCAGATTCCGTCGCTAAAAGAGCCTGCAATAATTTGTTATTCAATGTATGGCCTGATTTATACGCGGTAAAAGCACCAATGATATTATGACCACACATAAATAAATCACCAATAGCATCTAGCGTTTTATGACGCACAAATTCATCTTCAAAACGCAAGCCATCTTCATTTAATACGCGATAATCATCAACAACAATCGCACAATCAAAGCTACCGCCCAAACATAACCCTTTAGATTGTAAATATTCAATATCACGCATGAAGCCAAACGTACGCGCACGGCTAATATCTCTAACAAAAGATTTTGCCGAAAAATCTAGTTTATAACGTTGAGTACTACTATTAATAGCAGGATGATTGAAATCGATAGTGAAATCTAAGCTAAATCCGTTATAAGGTGCTAGCTCAGCCCATTTATCACCATCTGTAACTCGGACACTTTCTTTAATACGAAGAAATTTCTTGGAGCTGTTTAACTCTTCAATGCCTGCATCTAACAATAAAAATACAAAAGGCGCAGCACTTCCATCCATTATTGGAATTTCTGGTGCATCTACCTCAACGATAATATTGTCAATTCCTAGCCCTGCCAATGCAGCATTCAGATGTTCTACCGTTGAAATACGTACATCATCTTCATTGACCAAGCAGGTACATAGCATGGTATCACGTACCGATTTTGCCTCAGCAGGGAAATCAACTGGTGGATTTAAATCTGTACGGCGGTAGATGACCCCGGCATTGGCCGGTGCTGGACGCAATACTAAAGTGACTTTCTTGCCAGTATGTAAACCGACGCCCGTCGCTTGAACAATACGTTTTAGTGTCCTTTGTTTGATCATCATTTTCTCTCACATCGTTAACAGTCTTGCTAATCCTCACCTCCAAGATTAGCAAGATATTTTAGCACAAAAAGCAGAGAAACCAATCAATTGTTAACTAATCAGCCTGTTTTCTTAAAAAAGCTGGAATATCAAGATAGTCCGGTTCTTTATCTGATTGCATATTTTGCTCATTCACCACTTTAGCTGCAGATTTTTCCTCTGTTAACGGCGTCATAGCCGGCATTGAGACTTGCATCTGCTGATAACGCTGCTCTAGCGACGATTTTTGGGCTGTTTTGTTAGTAACCAATGTGATTTCTGGCCGCTTATCCATACCAATTCCTGTAGCAACCACGGTCACCCGTAACTCATCATTCATTTCAGGATCCAGTGAAGTACCGATAACAACCGTTGCATTATCAGACGCAAATGCACGAATGGTATTACCCACTGTTTCAAATTCATCAAGCCGTAAATCAAAACCTGCGGTAATATTAACTAATACACCACGAGCGCCCGATAAATCGATATCTTCCAACAAGGGGCTGGAAATTGCCATTTCTGCCGCTTCTTCAGCTCGATCTTCACCTCGTGCTACGCCTGATCCCATCATAGCATAACCCATTTCAGACATGACGGTACGAACATCTGCAAAATCGACATTCATTAAACCTGGACGAGTAATAAGCTCAGCAATGCCTTGAACCGCGCCTTTCAACACATCATTGGCGGCACCGAATGCATCTAGCAAAGAAATACCGCGTCCAAGTACTTTTAATAATTTATCATTCGGAATGGTAATCAAGGAATCAACATGCTTAGACAGTTCTGAGATCCCTGTTTCAGCAAATGCCATGCGTTTTTTACCTTCAAAGTTGAAAGGTTTGGTCACAACCGCTACCGTCAGTATACCAAGCTCTTTAGCAACTTCGGCTACAACAGGGGCTGCGCCGGTGCCCGTACCACCACCCATACCAGCAGCAATAAAGACCATATCTGCCCCATCAAGCGCATTGCGCAAGGCTTCACGATCTTCTTCAGCGGCATTACGACCAACTTCAGGATTCGCTCCTGCTCCCAAGCCTTTGGTAATACCATTGCCGATCTGAATAGTTTGTCCTACTGCTGTTTTACGCAATGCCTGGGCATCTGTATTAACAGCAAAGAATTCAACACCTTCGATGCGTTCACGCACCATGTGTTCAACGGCATTGCCACCGCCACCGCCAACGCCGATGACTTTAATCACCGCGTCATTGGTTAATTCCATTGGTTCAAACATAATCTCTCTCCGTTTTGTGCCTTATATAGAAGCGAAGATTTGCTTCTTACAAAATTAAAATTCTTTTCTCAGCCAACTAGTGATTTTATGAAACCAACTACTCACTGATGTACGCTTATCCATTTCGGCTTCATTCCCAAGATGAGTCTGTTTGCCGTAATGCAGGAGCCCGACAGCTGTGGAGTAATAAGGCTCCTGTGCATAGTCCGTTAAACCAGTTATATTTAATGGCTTACCGATGCGTACCTGAGTATGGAATACTCTTTGGGCACATTTGACTAGACCATCAATTTGAGCACCGCCTCCTGTTAAGACAATACCCGCTGCCAGATGATGTTTAACACCTTGCTGACGTAATTGTTCTTGCAATTTTAAAATCTCGTCATTTACTAAGTTTAGCAACTCTGTGTAACGTGGCTCGATAACTTCAGCTAATGTTTGACGTTGTAAACTTCTTGGCGGCCGTCCACCTACACTTGGTACCTCAACATTTTCGTCTTTACTAACAATAGTACCTAATGCGCATCCATGGCGAACTTTTATTGTTTCCGCATCGCTAGGGGGGGTACCAAATGCATAAGCAATATCACTTGTCACGACATTACCAGCATAGGGTATAACCTTGGTATGGCGCAGCGCACCGCCAGTATAAACGGCTATGTCCATAGTTCCTCCGCCAATATCGACGACACATACCCCCAATTCACGCTCATCTTCCGTTAAAACGGAATAACTTGACGCTAAACCGGCAAAAATTAATTGATCTACTTTTAAACCACAACGTTCAACTGCTTTGACAATATTTTTGGCCATATCATTATGGCAAGTAATCAGATGTACCTTAGCTTGCATACGTACACCTGAAAGTCCTACTGGATTTTTAATTCCTTCTTGATAATCAATCGCATATTCTTGTGGCATAACGTGTAAAATTCTATGCTCATCACGGACCCGGACAGATTTAGCGGTATGAACTACGCTATCTACGTCATCTTGAGTAACTTCATCCTCAGAAATAGGCACCATACCTATTTCATTTTGGCAACTAACGTGCTTGCCAGAAAGCGCCAGATAAACCGATGACATTTGGCAATCCGCCATCAATTCTGCTTGATCAATAGCTCGCTGCACACATTTAACGACTGATTCCAAATCATTCACACCGCCTTTATCCATCCCTCGAGATGGACAATTGCCGACACCAATAATATTTACCATCCCATCAGACAGAATTTCACCAACCAGCGCAGAAACCTTGGAAGTTCCAATTTCAAGACCAACTACTAATTTTCTGTCCGTTGTTTTAATCATCGTTAATTTGCCTGTATCTGATCAATCAGCAGTCTCAAACTATTTCAATTCAGTGTGTAACAGGTTCGGCTAAAAGGGGTAACCAACCTACCGCAGCACCGCTACCATATCGCAAATCTATATATCCAATACGTTTATCTTTCACTTGTTTTAATAGTGGATAAAGCTCAACAAAACGGTTTAATCTTTCTTTAATATCCTGTTTACCGATATTTAATCGAATATCATTAGCTAAAACTAATTGCCACGCGCATCGTGCAGTCATTGATACTGACTTAATGCTAAAATTATGTGGCGCTAGTTGCTGTTGCATAACACGATACATCTCTAATACTTCTTGCTGGCTGCCTTGTGGACCATATAGCATTAGGAAATTACCTTTAACATTTAGTAACGCTGGTAAGCTAAAAACAGAGCCTTCTGCATTAATAAAAAAGGTATCATTCCATTTGGCATAAGGCTTATATTCCACTAAATGAATTTTTAGTTCATCCGGCCATTGTTTACGTACCGTAACTTGCCTTATCCATGGAATGGTTTTTATTTGATTCTGGATCGCATTCACATCAATAGTCATAAATGTACCCGGCATACCTAGTGCCAATATTGCTTTTCTAACATTATCATCACGGGTGTAATGGCGTTCTCCAGTGATCACCAGCTTGGAAATAGGCAATCGATTAACGTCTTTCATCCAATTTAATACCACCCACCCACTCCATATAATAGTACCCAATACTATCAAGAAGAAGATAATGCCTGCCAAATAAGAACCATTACTTCGGCCGCCATCGTTGCGGCGTACTTTAGGCTCTTTATTATGAACGTTCAGTGATGCCTGCGGCATATTACTTAGCCAATTCCAAAATCTTTTTAACTAACTGTGAAAAACTCATTCCTGCTTGTTTCGCAGCCATGGGTACTAAACTATGACCGGTCATTCCCGGTGAGGTATTAATTTCTAATAAATAAAAAATACCATTGTTATCCCTCATGACATCAACGCGTCCCCAACCAGTACAACCAACCGCCTTATAAGCAGCTAACGCTAATTCATTCAATTGTTGTTCTTCTTTAGTTTTCAACCCACTAGGACAGAAATATTGTGTTTCATTAGAGAGATATTTGGCATCATAATCATAAAAAACGCCTACCGGTTGAATACGAATCGAAGGCAGTACCTGCTCCCCTACAATTGCCACGGTATATTCAGGCCCATTTAGCCATTTCTCAATCAGCACATCTTTGTCATAACGAAAAGCAAACTCAAGCGCTATTCTTAATTCAGGCAAAGTGGTTACTTTACTCATACCAACGCTTGAACCTTCAAGACTTGGCTTCACAATAAGCGGTAACCCCAAATGATAAACAGACTCAAAAAGCATTTCATCTGACATCATTTCTAACTGTTGTTTCTCCAGTGCTATATAAGGTGCAATCGGTAAACCTATCCCCGCCCATAACTGTTTAGTACGTAGCTTGTCCATCGAAAGTGATGAAGCTAAAACACCACTACCGGTATAGGGTAAACCTAAAAATTCTAAAACCCCTTGCACCGTGCCATCTTCACCACCGCGTCCATGTAAAGCAATAAAAACTCTATTATAACCAGCTTCTTTTAATTTGATGACAGAAAAATCTTTAATATCAACTGGATAGGCATCTATTCCAGCATCACGTAAGCCATTTACTACCGCCTCACCAGATTGCAGTGACACCTCTCTTTCGGCTGAATTTCCGCCTAAAAGCACGGCAACTTTATCAGTCATGATCCTTTCCCTCATTTGTTAGCATTGGCCGTAAATCTGTGTCAGCCAAATTACGTGCTATCTTGCCGATATTGCCAGCTCCCTGTATAAGTATCAGGTCGTTATCTTTGATAATTTGTGCTAATGTTTCGCTAATTTGCTCATGTTCAGCGACAAAAATAGGATCCAATTTGCCTCGATTGCGAATTGTCCGACATAATGAGCGACTATCTGCACCAGGAATAGGCTCCTCTCCTGCCGGATAGACATCTAGCATTATTAATACATCAACCTGCTCTAAAATATTGGCAAAATCATCATATAAATCACGCGTGCGAGTATATCTATGGGGTTGAAAAACCATCACGATACGTTTATCTGGCCATCCTTCTTTTGCTGCTTTAATAGTAGCATTAACTTCTGTTGGATGGTGACCATAATCATCCACCAACATAACGCTACCTTTTTTGCCATTAACATCAGCTAAAGGGAAATTACCTAAGAAATCAAAACGTCGCCCCGTGCCTTGAAATTTTTCTAGCGCAGTCAAGATAGCACTATCATCAATTCCTTCTTCCGTCGCTACCGCAATAGCCGCAGTTGCATTTAATGCATTATGACGCCCTGGTGCATTCAAGATAAACGCTAAATCAGTTCGGTTTTCTCGGGCTACAGTAAAGAAACCTTGATTGCCACGTTGCTCATAGGATTTAATGCGCACATCTGCATCATCACTAAAACCATAAGTGGTAATATAACGACCTATTTGCGGTAGCAGCGAACGCACCACAGGATCATCGATACATAATACTGCTCGACCATAAAATGGCAGATTATGTAAGAAACTAATGAAAGTCTGTTTTAATTTCTCAAAATCACCATCGTAAGTCTCCATGTGATCTGCTTCAATATTTGTTATAACAGCAACTAGTGGTTGTAAATGTAAGAAAGAAGCGTCACTCTCATCAGCTTCTGCAATTAAATAGCGGCTAGTCCCTAAACGTGCATGGACTCCTGCTGCTTTCACTAATCCGCCATTGATAAAAGTTGGATCTAACCCTGCTTGTGCATAGATGTTGGCAATCATTGCGGTAGTCGTTGTTTTGCCATGGGTTCCTGCGATAGCAATTCCATGACGAAAACGCATTAATTCAGCCAACATTTCAGCGCGTCGAATGACCGGAATACGAGCTTCGCGTGCTGCAATAATTTCTGGATTATCGGCAGCGATTGCCGTAGATACGACAACAACGCAAGCATTTGCCACATTCTCTGGTCGGTGATTAAAATAAATTTTTGCGCCAAGCTCTATTAATTGCTCAGTAACCGTATTAGGTAACAAATCAGAACCACTAATTTCATAACCTTCGTTAGCCAATACTTCAGCAATACCGCCCATGCCAGCACCGCCAATGCCAACAAAATGGATATGCCTAACCCGATGCATTTCAGGCACTGTTGCTCTTAATTTGGCTAATTGTTGTGTATTCACTTTACTCTCTTCACTATTTCTATCGCTGATTTCAACATTCTGCAATGTAAAATAGGTTTCATTTAGCAACTTCAATTAAGGTTGCCGCCACACGTTTAGTTGCGTCAGTAATCGATGTCGCTCGTGCTTTTTTTGCCATGTTCAATAACTGCGGACGCGACCATTGATTTAATAGATTCACCAACGCATCCGTTGAAAATTGCGGCTGCTCAACAATTTTCGCTGCTCCAGCCTTCTCTAACGGTAACGCATTCCAGTACTGTTGCCGATCTTTATGCTGAAAAGGAACAAAAATTGCTGGTAAGCCGGCAGCTGCAACTTCACTTACCGTTAAAGCACCCGCTCGACAAATGATGATATCAGCCCAAGCATAAGCCTCAGCCATATCATCAATAAATTCAGTTACTTTATAATTATCTGATTTACCACATAGCTTTTTATATAAAGTTTCCGTCATTTGCTGAGCACCTTTGCCCGCTTGATGCCAAATAGTCACTTTTCCATCTAGTTGAGATGCAACTTCGGGTAATGTTTGGTTTAAAATTCTTGCCCCTTGACTACCCCCTATCACTAAAATTCGAATAGCGCCATCACGATCAATTAAACGTTCTTCAGGGTCAGGTAAGGCTAATACCGCCTCACGAACTGGGTTTCCGACTACCGTAGCATTAGGGAATGCACTTGGAAATGCTTGTAAGACACGCTTAGCAATTTTAGCTAACCACCGATTGGTTAAACCTGCTACCCCATTTTGCTCATGCAGTACAATTGGAATATTAGATAGCCAGGCAGCAATACCGCCTGGGCCAGAAACATATCCTCCCATGCCTAATACGACATCAGGTTGATAACGCTGCATAATCATTTTTGCCTGCTTTATTGCTTTAATAATTTTAAACAGAGCTACCAGCAATGCTTTGATACCTTTACCACGTAAACCAGAAATGTTTATAAATTCAATCTCAATGCCATGCTTAGGAACTAAATCTGCCTCCATCCGGTCAGCAGTTCCTAACCAACGAACATCCCAACCTTGTAGCTTTAAATAATTAGCCACTGCCAGTCCGGGAAAAACATGTCCTCCAGTACCGCCTGCCATCACCAGGAGGCGTTTTGGTTGGCTCATTTCGTTCTCCTTATAAATGCTTGTGCTCTCTTAAGGCGTGTTTCAAAATCGATACGTAACAAGATAGCAATGGCAATAAACATAATTAATAAGCTAGAGCCACCATAGCTAATTAACGGTAGTGTTAATCCTTTAGTTGGTAACATTCCGGCTGCAGCGCCAACATTAACCAACGCTTGGAAAGTGAACCAGATACCGATTGAACAGGCTAGATAACCAGAGAAATGTTGCTTTGCATCTAACGCCCGTTTGCCAATCATCATGCTGCGAAAAGCAACGAAAAATAACATTAAAAGCACTAACACAACACCGATATAACCTAGTTCTTCCGCTAAAACTGAGAAAATAAAATCAGTATGTGCTTCAGGCAAATATTCTAATTTTTGGATAGAATTACCTAAACCTTGGCCCCATAATTCACCACGCCCAAACGCCATCAAAGATTGTGTTAATTGATAGCCACTGCCAAAAGGATCCGCCCATGGATTGAGAAAAGAGGTTATTCGACGTAAACGATAAGGTTCAAAATAGATCAAGCCAATAACACCTACCGCACAAATAACAATACCTATAATAAACGGTGCTAATCTAGCACCGGCAAGGAATAGCAGTGCTAAAGTTGTCACAACCAGCACAATTACTGTACCTAAATCAGGTTGCAATAGCAGTAAAATAGCCATTAATATTAAAATGCACATCGGTTTGATAAAGCCCAAAAACCGCGTTCGCACCTCATCAGTTTTTCTGACTAAATAACTGGATACATAGCAAAACAAGGCTAATTTTGCGATCTCAGCCGGCTGTATACGCACAATACCGGTATTAATCCAACGAGAAGCTCCATTAACTGAGCTTCCGGCAACCAATACAACTAATAACAGTATTAGGGAGGTTATCAATAATAAAAAATTATATTTTTCCCACCACACCATTGGAATATTTAAGACTAATAAAGCTAAACCAAATGATAAAATAAGATAGATAACATCGCGTTTAGCAAAGAAAAAAGGATCTTGCGTTAAACGCTGCCCAACTGGCATCGATGCTGATGTCACCATAATAAAACCAATTATAGCCAGACCTAATGTAAGCCAAACCAAGGTACGATCATAAAGGATCGTATCCAGTATATCGTTATCCGGCTCACCGTTAGTCCAATTTGTTAGTCGTTTGAAGTTAAATATCATTCTTGACCTAACTCCTTCGCTAATTGGCTAAACCTATCACCCCGTAGTTCAAAGTTACGAAATTGGTCGAAG
The DNA here is from genome assembly GCF_001640365.1 of Candidatus Arsenophonus triatominarum. Taxonomy (GTDB): domain Bacteria; phylum Pseudomonadota; class Gammaproteobacteria; order Enterobacterales; family Enterobacteriaceae; genus Arsenophonus; species Arsenophonus triatominarum. The sequence goes on from NZ_LWMI01000016.1 coordinate 489,588, forward strand.
CTAGCACAAGCAGGTGAGAGAAGTACTATATCACCGGCTTTCAATTCTGGTGCGATGGCGCGCAGACATTGCTCCATTGTATCTAGTAACAAGCTATTAGGTTTTAATTGTGCCAATTGATAACCATCACGGCCAAAACAACACAATTTAATGTTTTTTGCTGAGATATAGGGTTTTAAAGGTGAAAAATCTGCTGACTTTCCTTCCCCACCCAATAATAAATAAAGCGTTCCAGCTACTTGTAAACCTTTTAAAGCTGCTTCTGTGCTGCCAACATTCGTTGCTTTAGAATCATTAACCCATTGAATACCTTGATGCTGATGAACTAATTGGCAACGATGAGGCAAGCCTGCATATTGAGTTAATGCCGTTAAACTTGCTTTCCTTGGAATATTCACCGCATCCGCTAAAGCCAGGGCAGCCGCGCCATTAAGATAGTTATGCTGCCCAACTAACCTTATTTCAGCGGTATTAATAATCGGCTGCCCTTTTATTTGTAGTTCTTGGCAACGTGTATTTAATTGGTAATCCCCGCTATTAATGCCAAAACTGATACAACGTGCATCACGGCCTAATAATGGCCAAGTTTGTGGTTCTTGTTCATTAATAATACAAACTTTAGCGCCAGCATAAATTCGTAACTTAGCCGCACGGTACTGTTCAACGCCTGTCGGATACCGATCCATATGATCTTCTGTCACATTTAATACGGTTGCTACCGTAGCCTTTAAACTTGATGTTGTTTCAAGCTGAAAACTAGAAAGCTCTAATACATACAAATCATAATCTTTTGCTAATAATGTCAACACCGGCGTTCCAATATTGCCACCAACTGCCACTTTCCAATTAGCTGCTTTTGCCATTTCGCCAACTAATGCTGTAACCGTACTCTTACCATTAGAACCGGTGATAGCAACTATCGGTTTATCTATTTCACGACAAAAAAGTTCAATATCACCAATAATTTCAATACCTTTATCTGCGGCTTTTTTTAATTCTGGGGTAGCAAGCGAAATACCGGGGCTTGCAACGATCAAATCAGCTGCCATCAACCATTCACTATTCCAACTACCACAGTGGCAGGCGACTTCCGCCGGCAATTTATCCTTACCTGGCGGTGTTATTCGGGTATCAATTACGCGTGGCACAACCTGACGAGAGAGAAAAAAGTCGATACAAAATAGACCTGTCTGACCTAACCCGATGATGACCACTTTTTTACCCTGATAATTAGCCATTATTAACGTACCTTTAATGTTACCAATCCAATCAGTACCAGCATTAATGAGATGATCCAAAAACGCACAATGACTCGAGGTTCAGGCCATCCTTTTAATTCGTAATGATGGTGGATCGGCGCCATCCGGAAAATGCGTTGACCACGCAGTTTAAATGATCCAACTTGTAAAATTACCGATAAGGTTTCAACGACAAACATTCCGCCCATAATCAATAATAAAAATTCTTGCCGTAATAAAACCGCAATAGTTCCCAATGCACCACCTAATGCCAATGAGCCAACATCGCCCATGAAAACTTGCGCAGGATAGGTGTTAAACCATAAAAATCCCAAACCGGCACCAACAATTGCCGTACAAACCACGACTAATTCACCTGCGTGGCTGATATAAGGAATTTTTAAATAGTTGGCAAAATTGAAATTACCCGTTGCCCAAGCCACTAATGCAAAACCTGCCGAAATAAAAACGGTTGGCATAATCGCTAAACCGTCTAATCCATCAGTTAAATTAACCGCATTACTTGTGCCAACAATGACAAAATAAGTCAGTAAAATATAAAACAGACCAAGTTGTGGTATGACATCTTTAAAAAATGGTACAACCAATTGAGTGACTGCCGTATCTTTACCTGTGCTATATAGAGCAAATGCTACTCCCAAAGCCAATACGGATTGCCAGAAATATTTCCAACGAGCAATCAACCCTCTAGAGTTTTTACGTACCACTTTACGATAATCATCAATAAAGCCAATAACACCATATCCCAATAAAACGGCTAATACGCACCAAACATATGGATTATTTAACCGCGCCCATAGCATGACTGAAATCACAATAGAGGATAAAATCAACACACCGCCCATGGTAGGTGTGCCACGTTTGCTAAAATGCGATTCGGGACCTTCATCACGCACAATCTGACCTATTTGTAATTTTTGCAAATAGGAAATCAAATGGGGTCCCATCCATAGCGCAATCACTAAAGCCGTTAACAAACTGGTAATAGCCCGAAATGTCAAATAGGAGAAAAGATTAAAGCCAGAAAAATATTTAACTAAATATTCGGCTAACCAGACTAACATAAAAAGCACTCCTGTAAGGCGTGTACAACTTCTTCCATTTCTATACTGCGCGAACCTTTAACTAAAACTGATACGGTTTCGTGTTCTTTTATTAATGGGATCAGTTTTGCAATTAACTCTTTTTTAGAAGCAAAATGCTCACCGCAACCACTCTGTTGACTAATAACGACACTTTGTTGACCAATACTTAACACTCGGTCAAGCTTCATTTGCTGAGTCACCAAGCCGACTTCTTGATGCCATTTTTCGGTCTGATCGCCTAATTCACCCATATCACCGACAACCCAAATACGGTATCCAGGCATTTGAGATAAAACATCAGCAGCAGCAATCATAGAACCGGTATTGGCATTGTATGTGTCATCTAAAATAAGTTTACCGGGCGCTAAATGAATTGGATATAAACGACCTGATACCGGCTGAACAGCTGCCAATCCAAACCTTATTTGCTCAAGCGTCGCACCAACAGACATAGCTAAAGCACTAGCCGCTAATGCATTGGCAACATTATGTTTACCGGCTAAGGGTAATAATATTGAGACAATACCGATTGGTGTATGCAACTCAAATTCGCTACCTATTGATTTTGTAGTAACATTTTCCGCATAAAAATCAGCCTGTTGCTGTTTCTCTATAGAAAAACGCCAAATGGTTTCTTGTTGTTTAAAATAAGATTGCCAATTTTTCCAATCATGGCTAGCCAAATTAATAACCGCCATTCCTGTTTCCGCTAATCCCTGAAAAATCTCGCCCTTTGCCTTAGCAACACCCGCTAGTGAACCAAAACCTTCAAGATGAGCAGCAAATAAATTATTAACTAATACACTATCCGGTCTAACCATATTAGTGGTATAGGCAATTTCACCGATATGATTGGCTCCCATTTCAATCACTGCATACTGGTGCTCTGCCGTCAATCGAAATAACGTTAACGGCACACCAATATCATTATTGAAATTACCTGCAGTAAAAAGTGTTGTGCCACATTGTGATAGAATGGCGGCCACCATCTCTTTAACCGAAGTTTTGCCAGAAGAGCCCGTTAGCCCTATAACCTTAGCTTTGCTTTGTGATCGAACCCAAGCGGCTAACTTTCCCATGGCTAAACGCGTATCTTTAACAATAACTTGTGGACAGTGAATAGTTAACGGCTGCTCAACTAATAATGCCGTAGCACCAGCTGCAGTAGCCTCTTTAGCAAAATGGTGACCATCAAAATACTCACCCTTTAAAGCAATAAACAAACCATTAATGGGTCGCTGGCGGCTATTGGTTGTTACCGCATTCAGCCATAAACTCGCTGCCTGCTGATCATTTGTTTGCTGTAAAACACCTTGTGTTACAGTAGCCAATTGCTTCAATGAAATAGGGATCATGCCATCACCCCCAATAACAGGGCTACAGTCAAACGATCGGAATAATCGAGCCGACGATCACCAATAATTTGATAATCTTCATGACCTTTACCGGCAATTAATATGACATCATCAGTATTTGCCTGCATAATCGCACTAGTGACCGCTTCCACTCGCCCAACAATCGGCATTGCCCGACCAGCATCAAGAAAACCGCTTAAAATATCATCAATTATGGCTTTTGGCTCTTCACTACGTGGATTATCATCGGTTACTACCACAATATCAGCATACTGTTCAGCCACACTCCCCATTAATGCACGTTTACCCTTGTCTCTATCACCACCACAACCAAATACACACCAAAGTTTGCCACGACAATGGAGACGGAGCGCAATTAATGCTTTTTCGAGTGCATCAGGAGTATGAGCATAATCGACAACAACCGTTGGCCGTCCTGGTGAGGTGAAGACTTCCATTCGTCCACAAACCGATTGTATGGCATGTGATGATTTTATCACCGTATCAAATGGGTAACCGATCATTAAAAGTGTCGCCATGGCTAGCATGACATTATTAACATTAAAAGCCCCCATTAATGGGCTTTCTAGCGAACTTTTTCCCCAAGTCGAATTAAAATGAATGGTCGCCCCACGATCATGATAATCAACTTGCTCCACTAGCACCCAAGCACCCTGCCAATCGGTAGGTATGCGATCCTCCATCGAAACTGCACATGCCTGTGGTAATCTTGCAAGCCACTGCAAACCGGTATCATCATCTACATTGATAATCTGTTTATCAGATTTATGGGTTGAAAATAATAACCATTTTGCCGCTGCATAATTTTGCATATCACCATGATAATCAAGGTGATCACGACTTAAATTAGTAAACACAGCAGCGGTAAAAGGAATAGCAGCAACCCGACCTTGCACTAAACCATGGGAGGAAACTTCCATCGCCACTAACGTTGCCTGCTTGTCAACCAACAACTGCAATTCAGCCTGAACATCAACCGCCGAGCCGGTGGTATTTTCACTAGGTACAATTTGTCCTAATATTCCGTTACCCACCGTACCCATTATGGCACTGACTTCGCCCAGCCCTTTCGCCCACTGAGCAATTAGCTGAGTAGTGGTTGTTTTACCATTTGTTCCTGTTACACCGATTAATCGCAATTTTGCAGCTGGATGTTGATAAAATTCTCCCGCTAACAGTGATAATTGATTATTCAGATCGTTAATATAGATGACAGGAACGCCATGCATATATCGAATCGTTCCAGCTTCTGTCTCGCCTTGTGCTTCAGCAATAATTGCGGCGATACCTTGCGCTATCGCTTGAGAAATATATTGTCGTCCATCTGTTTGATGGCCCTTAATTGCTAAAAATAGGTCTCCTGCCGCTACCTTACGGCTATCAACCGTCATTTTTCGTAACACCTTATCTGGCACGTTAACACCCAGTGGTGCAAGTAAATCGCGTAGATTACGATCTGCCACCTGTATCCTCTTTTATCTTGTTAATTACTAATTCATTATCATCTGAGGTCAATGAATCAGGCTCTATATTCATTAAACGTAAAACGCCGCCCATAATGGCTCCAAATACGGGTGCAGAAACAGCACCACCGTAATATTTCCCCGCAGTAGGCTCATTGATAATCACAACTAGGGCATAACGAGGGTTACTTGCCGGTGCTACGCCAGCCGTATAAGCAATATATTGATTAATATAATGGCCATCATTACCAACTTTTTTTGCTGTACCTGTCTTAATCGCTATTCGATAACCCTTCACTGCGGCTCTAACACCACCGCCACCAGGCAATGCAACACTTTCCATCATGCGAACCACCGTCCGCATAATCGCCTCAGGGAAAATACGAGCTCCGGATACCGGCGGATCAACTTTTGTAATTGATAGCGGACGATAAATACCAAAACTACCAATTGTTGCATAAACTCTCGCTAACTGTAATGGCGTTACCATTAGCCCATAACCAAAAGAAAAGGTGGCCCTTTCAAATTCAGACCACCGCATTTTTTTATTAGGAAAGACACCACTACTTTCTCCAATTAATCCTAAATTTGTTGGTTTACCCAAACCGAAACGAGCATAAACGTCTACCAGTTCATCGGCAGGCATTGCTAACGCTAACTTTGAAACACCAACATTACTTGATTTTTGTAAAATACCTGTAATCGATAACTCACTATACCTTGCTACATCTTTAATTTCATGACCACTAATTATATAGGGTTGAGTATTTAACACACTATTGGCTTTGACAATTCCATTATTCAATGCACTGACAATCACCATCGGTTTAACTGTTGATCCAGGTTCAAATACATCGGTGATCGCACGGTTACGCATCACTCGAGTTGGAGTACCAGCAAGATTATTCGGGTTATAGGATGGGCTGTTAGCCATCGCCAATACTTCACCCGTATGAACATCGACTAAAATAGCGGTACCCGACTCGGCTTTATTCTCCATTACATTGCGTGTTAATTCACGATAAACCAATGACTGTATGCGTTCGTCAATACTTAATACCAAGTCGTGGGCAACCTGACTATCAATGGAAGAAACATCTTCGATAACTCGCCCATAACGATCTTTACGCACTATCCTTTCGCCTGGAGCCCCAGTTAATAGATAGTTAAAACTTTTTTCAATTCCTTCAATTCCCTGTCCATCAATATCTGTTACCCCAATTAAATGAGCGGCTACTGGACCAGATGGATAATAGCGACGCGACTCTTTACGCAAATAAATACCCGCTATTTTTAATTTGCTAATATATTCACCAACAGATGGATTCACTTGGCGCTCTAAATAGGCAAACCGACTGTTAGGGTTAAGACTAATTTTATGGTTCACTTGCTCGAGCGGGATCCTTAGCTCATCCGCTAATGCTTGCCAACGTTCATCATTGGTTAATCCACCATTTTCGTAAATTATTTTCGGATCAGCCCAAATAGCATACACCGGAACACTTACTGCTAGCTGACGCCCCTCACGATCACTTATCATGCCCCGTGCAGCCGTCACTTTCTGAACGCGAAGCGAACGCATATCACCTTCTCTAACAAGCTCTTCAGGGTTAATAACTTGTAGATAAGTAACACGAATAATGAGACCAATTAATGCCAATCCTATGCCCGCACACAATAGCAAGAAACGCCAGCTAACATAGCTAACTTTTTCTTCGTACCGTCTTCTATACTTCACAGAGCGCGCAGGCTTCATGTTGTTTACCTATTGACTAAAACTATTTTGCAATCACAATATGTTCTTGTGTCGGATCTACATAGATCATTTGTAGCTTTTCAACCGAAAGACGTTCAACTCGACTATGATTTCCCAATGAGTTCTCTTCCAAAATCAAATTGCGCCATTCTATATCTAAAGATTCTTTTTCTTCTGTCATCAAATCCTTTTGTGCCGTTAATAACCGTGTTTGATGACTGACTGTGACAATTGAAATCGCTGATATGATAATCACTATCAATAGAATCAACGGGACAGCTCCGTGCCGAAAAATATCGTAACCAATGATCCTAATTAAGCTATATTTTTCCGCAGTCATTATCATTCCAACATTTCAGCAAAACGTACAACTGAGCTTCTTGCTCGTGGATTTTCGATAACTTCTCTTGCTGTCGGTTTCATTTTGCCTAACACTTTCAATATCGGGCTACCAATTGCTTTTAATTGCACATCGGTTAATGGTAATCCGACAGGGACTTTTGGTCCTCTGCTATGCTCTCGGATAAAACGCTTAACCAATCTATCTTCCAATGAATGAAAACTAATAATGGACAACCGTCCCTGCGGTGCCAATACCTTCAATGAACCCTCTAATGCTTTTGCTATTTCTTCCAATTCACTATTGATATAAATACGAATTGCCTGGAACGATCGCGTTGCTGGATGCTTATGTTTCTCTTTAAACGGACTAACTTGTGCTATCAGTTCTGCAAGTTGTTTTGTCCGTGTTAATGGCTCTTCTGCTGAATGATGGTTACGAGCCACAATCGCTTTTGCAATTCTTTTTGCAAATCGTTCTTCACCATAAGTTTTCAATACCCAGGCTATATCCGATTCTTCCGCTTTCATCAGCCATTCAGCGGCAGATTGACCTGTCGTCGGATCCATCCGCATATCTAATGGTCCATCACGCATAAAAGAAAAGCCTCGCTCTGGAGCATCTAATTGCGGTGATGAAACACCTAAATCAAGCAGTACGCCATCAATCTTGCCAACTAATTCCTCTTCTGCAATAAATGTCTGTAACTGAGAAAAAGAACCATGTTTAATTGAAAATCTGTCATCAGTGATCATTTTTTCAGCGGCTGCCACTGCATGCGGATCTCTATCTATCGCTATCAGACGCCCTTCATTGCCTAACAGAGAGAGAATTAATTGCGAGTGCCCTCCCCTGCCAAAAGTACCGTCAACATAAATGCCATTTGCTTTTATATTCAATCCATTGACTGCTTCATCAAGAAGCACACTGATATGTTTAAACCGACTGTCTGCCATATTAAAGAGATAGATCCTGTAACCGCGTTGATAATGGTTCATTTGTGCTGTGTTGAGCCTCAATATCTGTTTGTACTTGCTGATACCAAGTCTGCTCATCCCATAATTCAAATTTATTAATTTGACCAACCAGCATAACTGCCTTTTTGAGCCCGGCATGTTGCCGCAAAGTATTGGCGAGCAAAAGACGACCTGCACCATCCATCTGACATTCACTGGCATGCCCAAGTAATAAACGCTGAACACGACGTTCAGCCGGATTCATAGTAGAAAGTTGTGATAGTTTTTTTTCAATAATTTCCCATTCAGGTAATGTATAAAGTAATAGGCATGGCTGATGAAGGTCGATAGTAAAAACCATCTGCCCTTCAGACTCCTCGTTCAGCATACCGCGATAACGCGTAGGCACGGTTAATCGCCCTTTGCTGTCGAGATTGACGAGTGTTGCGCCACGAAACATATCTCTTCAACCCTTATATTACAAAAATCACCACATTACACCACAATTTCCCACTTACTATAGAGTTTACGAAGGGTATGAAAATCTTGTCAAGCAACAGCACAGTGCTTTAGTTTTATTTACAGAATAATGTTGGAAGATGATTGGGTGGGTTTTCTGACGAGTAAAAAATTAAAAACAATTAACATTATGATAAAATTGAATAAATTAATTTTTATACTTATATTCACTGTCGAAACTTGTTTATTTCGCAAAAAATGAAATAAAAACTAAAATACACAACCAATGCTTCATTTTAAATCAACCTTCAGATAACACTTTATCCATACAAATAACAATTAATCAAACTTCCCAAAAATTATTTGTCGTAAAATTTATATTATTTATCAGTATATTGCACATACTGATAAATATACAGTAATTTTTTATATCGCTTATCGTACAAAGTCTATACTTTGAATAGAAAAATATTCTAATCAGTCCGTGACTATTTTATGTGTAAATCTTATTATTCGAAACAATTTTATTAAGAATTATCCGAATTATTACCATTTATTATTATTCGTTTATTAATTTAAAAAAGGTGCCATTTTAATAGCGCCTTTTTTAAATTTGATTAAATATTTTTTAACTTAAGCACGAGTTTCACACAGGCATATAAAATTCCAGAAATGGCTTAAAAGCAATGGTTAATTTGCAAGTTACTAAAACGTATAAATTTGTTTAAATTACAATAAGTTGCTTTTAATTTATAAGATTTTGTCTATTTATATATTATGCTGAATTAAACTTAAAAATAGAGCGTTTTTTTATTGGTGCGAAACTCGTGTTAAGTTAAATTTTACGACTTAAGCTACCTCTCCTACATAGGTCACGCTGGATGCGTGTTACACCAACGCTTGGCTTATTATTTTCACTTAAACTGGCTAATACCAGTTCTATTACTTTATCAGCAATAGCTTGGTGACGTTGAACAACCGATAATACTGGACAAGTAAAAAAATCTAACAATTCATTATCACCAAAAGTTGCAATCACAATATCATTTACTAATTGCCCATTACGCTTTAACATCACGTCCGTTACTCCCTGTAACAAAGAAAATGATGTTGTAAAAAACGCTTCCGGCATTTCATTATGATTTAACCACTGCGCAAAAATTTCTTCAGCAGCATGACGTTCATAACTACTCGCATATAAATAAGTGACAGAATGTGAATTATCTTGCCAAGATTCTCTGAATCCTTGTTCACGTAATAAGCTAACAGAAAGCTCAGGTAGCGCACCTAAATAGAGAACTTTTTTAACCGAAAATTTGTGTAATTCAGTTGCTAACATTTTGGCATCTTGTAAATCATCACCAACCACACTAATAAAATGCTGTTGTTCTAATGCGCGATCTAAAGCAATAATGGGTAATGAACGGTTAGTCCAGCGCTGATAAAAGGGATGTTCCGGAGCTAAAGCGGTAGAAACAATGATTGCATCCACCTGACGCTTTAGTAAGTGCTCGATACACCGAGTTTCGTTATCTGGTTGATCCTCAGAGCAGGCAATAAGTAACTGATACCCACATTGACGTGCCTTACGCTCAAGATAATTTGCAATCCGTGTATAACTGGTATTTTCTAAATCTGGGATCACCAAACCAATTGAATGGGTACGACCAGCTCGAAGACCTGCAGCAACCGCATTTGGATAATAGTTATGTTCCTTAACAACAGACATCACTCTTTCAACAGTCTTATCACTGACTCGATACTGTTTAGCTTTACCATTGATAACATAACTGGCGGTTGTACGAGAAACTCCGGCTAGACGGGCAATTTCATCCAATTTCACGTTGATGACCCCTTTTACAAACAGGAAAAGTCTCAAAAACTTGAGACAATGAATGTTGCTCTATTTTAACTTGCTGAAGAGATATTTTCACCGCAAAATTCGCTTTTTTTTCACCATGAAAACCCTATTAGAATTTAGTCTTGGTACATGGATTCAATTTCACGCTGATATCGTTGTGCGATGATCATACGCCTTAATTTTAAAGTGGGGGGGTTAATTCACCATTTTCCATAGAAAAACGAATAGGTAACAGAGAAAGACGTTTTACTTGATGAAAACTAGCAAAATTCTTTTGCATTTCTTTAAGGCGTGAATCAAAGAGTTCAACAATACGACTATTACGTAATAGCTCCAATCGACAGCAATATTTCAAATTAACACGAGTTTCGCAAGCTCCAAAAAAGAAGTATAAATTTAAAAACAAGAAAAAATTAGGGTGTTCATATTTTGTCCGGTTATCCATGCATTAAAAATATCTATAAAACATTAAGCATGTTGCTCAATAGTGAAATAAAGTTGCTTAAAATAAAAACAAGTTAGATACATCTAAAAAATACAAAAATAGTTTATTTTTTAATCTTACATAGGTTATTTTTAATGCAAAAATTGATGATTTTATCATCATCGGCTGGTTTTTTTGTAAGTCATAATTAATTTTGCTATTGAGCAACAGGCTTATTCTTACAAGTAAGCAGTGTAAGATACTCTGGTTTGGCGTTATCAGAAAAAGGTAAGCCCATCGCCTTTATCTCATGACACTATTAGTCGATGGCTAAAAAGTAGATGTTTTCGACCTAAAGACCTATGGCGATTAGTTCAACCTTCTATCAGACAAAAAAAGCCCTTGCGTACTAATTGCCGATGATACATTGATTGCCAAAACACGTAGTAAAAAAATAGAGATGGTCCATTATCAATATTCAGGTAATGAACATGATGTTATTGCTGGCATAGGTTGTGCGAAACTCGTGATTAATTGAATGGGCATACTCTTCCAGTGAATCAAAACAAGGTACGATTAGTGCGGAAACAAATTTACGTGCATCAGCGATTACTGCAATATGTTCAATAAAACGATCTTGACCTAATGTCCCTTCAATCAACTGAGGAGCAATATATTTACCATTAGAGGTTTTCATTAAATCCTTTAACCATTCGGTAATGAACAAGTTTCCGACTGCATCAAGCTTACTGCTATCTCCCGTTTTGAACCAACCATCTTGGGTGAAGGCCTGTGCTGTTTCAGTTGGCTTATTAAAACAGCCCCTCATTACAATAGGCCCTTTGACCTGGCACAAGTTTCGCACCAATAAAAAAACGCTCTATTTTTAAGTTTAATTCAGCATAATATATAAATAGACAAAATCTTATAAATTAAAAGCAACTTATTGTAATTTAAACAAATTTATACGTTTTAGTAACTTGCAAATTAACCATTGCTTTTAAGCCATTTCTGGAATTTTATATGCCTGTGCGAAACTCGTGATAAAGTGAAAGTCTTGCTATTCAAATAGTTGAATGCGCATATTTCGTTAAAATACTCTAACAATCTGGTTAAAGCCTAGAGCATTGTTAAACAATGATGGAAAATCTTACTGAACTTTATTGCCTGATGGATGATTTTTGTAAAGACTTGGAACCAAAAATGCATGAAATTTTGCTGAATAACGGTAGTATAGCTAGGCGACTTAATTTTGATTACAAGGTGTGTTATGAGTTATACAATTGATTTTCGACGTAAAGTAATATCTGTAAGGAAAGCCGAAGGTTTAACAATTCGAGAAACTGCGAAACAATTCCGTATTGGAAAAGCGTCTTTAGTACGTTGGCTTAAACGACCAGAGCCAAAAAATTCAACGCCACGTAAGAGGAAGCTCGATAAAAATGCTTTAGCAAAAGATGTGGAACAGTATCCAGATGCTTACCAAAAGGAACGGGCAGAGCGATTCGGTGTTTGTAAAAAGACTATTTGGCAATCCCTTAAAAAGCTGGGATTAACCTATAAAAAAAACTCTATTCCATCCAAAAACCAACGAAAGCGACAGGCTGGCACATCAGCAAAAAAGACAACAGTATGAAAAAAAAGATAAATCTGTTGTTTTTATTGATGAAAGTGGTTTTTCACATGACACTCCACGAACTCACGGCTATTCCCCAAAAGGTCACCGTTGTTTTGGCCTGAAAAACTGGGGTGCTAAGGGAAGAACAAATGTTATTGGCGCTTTATTGGGAACAACCCTTTTTGCTATCGGATTATTTGATTGCAATATTAATCGTGATGTTTTTTATGTTTGGATCACAAAAATATTGCTCCCAGAACTTCCTGAAAATTCTGTTATTTTTATGGACAACGCTAGCTTTCACAAAGGTAAGAATATTGAACAGGCAATTATAAACGCAGGACACCAGATAGAATATTTGCCTGTGTATTCACCAGATTTAAATCCTATAGAACATAAATGGTCTCAAGCTAAACGTAAAAAGATGGAAACAGGATGCACTATCGATGACCTGTTTTTAATACATATGCTGTAATCAAAATTAAGTCGCCTAGCTATAAGCGTCGTAGACGGTCTACTCAGCTTTCATTGGCTGAAATGATGACACTGGTTGTTTTGTTTCATCAACTCCGATTCAGCCAATTCAAGGTATTTTATCTCTATTATGTCCATTTATATCTCAGGAAGGAATTTCCTAACTTGCCATCATATTCACGCTGCGTAGAGTTACTTCCGCGCAGTGCCTTAGCTTTAACGGCACTGTTTGAGTAAAGTGCACGGGTCTGTCGGTTGCCGATTCTACTCCGATAGCTGTGTGTGATAACTTACGGATCCGCCGGCATAAAGTCTTCGATGGGATAGCTGAACGAGGAAAAACCTCAACAGGTTGGTTCTTTGGTTTCAAACTTCATGTAATTATCAATTATTTGGGGGAAATACTCAGTTTTCGACTTACACCAGGAAACACAGATGATCGGAAACCATTACCTGAGCTGATAAAAAATCTTTCTGGTTGTTTGTATGCGGATAAAGGGTATTTATCGGCTTCACTGAAACAGCAACTGAAAACAATGGGAATTAACCTTATAACGAATATCAAGCACGAGTTTCGCACCAATAAAAAACGCTCTATTTTTAAGTTTAATTCAGCATAATATATAAATAGACAAAATCTTATAAATTAAAAGCAAATTATTGTAATTTAAATAAATTTATACGTTTTAGTAACTTGCAAATTAACCATTGCTTTTAAGCCATTTCTAGAATTTTATATGCCTGTGCGAAACTCGTGTCAAGAAGAAAATGAAGCCTGTTGAACAGACTTGTTTCGACAAAGTCATCTTGCGTCATCGTTCTGTCATTGAAACGGTATTTGATGAGTTAAAAAATCTTTGTCAGATAGAGCATACGCGGCACCGCTCTCCTGCTAACTTTGTAGTGAATTTATTAGCAGGGCTGGTTGCATATTGTTTAATTCCATCTAAACCAAAGATACCTGTGGCAGGAACATCTCTTCAAGCATAATTGATAATGCTTATCCCGAACTCAGGTTATTTAGATTTTATAGGTTGTAGTAACATGTTGGATTGATGTAAGTTAATGAAAAAATTTACTAGAGATATTTATGCAATACCGTGGAGTAAAAGTTCACAATAATTTATTACTGTCAATATTAAGGAGTTGTAATGGTGTGTATCACTCATGATGTTGAGCGACGTAAGGAACAATTATTAGAACGTTTACATCAAGATATTCCAGCTAATGTTACTTTCGCATTACAGAAAGATTTAGGTGGAAATATAAATATAGATAGTGATATTAGTGGACAATTGCTGACAAAAAATCAGTTGGCTATTGCTAAAATAATTACCCGGGAAGATGGTATATTTTGTGGAATGCGTTGGGTAGAGGAGATATTTCAGCAACTTGATGTATAAGAAATTAATACCCGAAATGGTTACTCATTAACCTGCGCCATGATGAAATCCTTTTTATTTTCTTCTAAATTTTGCCAAAATTATGTTGAAGGTTGAGATAAGGAACGGAATAGATGGTTAAAAAACGATTAATTATTAATCAATTTTGAACAAAAGGATAGATCTACTCTGTCGTGAGTTTTTATCGCCACCGCAAACAAGCCAGATCATGGTGACGTGCCATAAGTTCTTTACGATTCAATCCAAAATTCATTCCTGCGAAAAGTAATTTTTTCCCATATAAGAGACAAGCAAGTGGATCGACTTTAAAGACGTGTTGATACATGTTTCGCCAGGTGACTTTTTTAGCGGGTTTTTTAACTTGCTGGGCTAAAGGATAAACAACCTCCGTTAACATTTTTCGCATCCGTGCTGATGGACTTAAAAAGCCGTAATAGCGGATCATGTGAAACCATTTTTCTGGCACATGAGACGCAAACAGGGTAATAAATTCATCGGATGTCATGACCAGGTCTTCCTGTTTTTTCGTGCGGTGGCTCTTATAGCGTAACGTGATGTTATCTTCGCCGGAATAATATTTTAAGCGACTGAGCGAGACAGGGGGTTTCTTTAGATAAAATCCGAGATAAAGGGTGACATGGGTAATATTGGAAAGAATATCAGAAAGATTAATATTCCACCCGCGCTTGTCGTGAGTGTTAAGTAATTGATTCCATCATGCTTTACTTCTTCCTTCAGCTTTAAGCTCATCGGGAATGGTGAGCGTGTAATAATGTTTTTTCAATAATGCCGTTATCGCCACATTGTCATAATGTTTTCGCGATAAAAGCTGATATCCCGCCAGGTATTCTTTTTAGTCACCCCGCCGGCTGTGGTTGAAAAATGAATATGCGGATGCCATTTTTGGTCTCGTCCACAGGTATGGATGGCAGTGAAAACGCCCGGGGTGATATTGAGGTCACGGCAGATGGTTAATATCACATCAGCGGCTAATCGATTCATTTCACAGAGAAGCCAACGGTTGGCGCGAATAATAGGCCAACATTCACAAGGCATGGTAAAAGTGATGTGCTGCCAAGGAACTTCGGGTAACCAAGCTAGCGTATTGTTAATCCTTTGTAGGCAAGCTTTGACGCCACAATGTGGGCAGCTTCGACTTTTGCAGGTAAATTTAACCCGTTTCTCAGAATTACATTAAGCGTGTTGCTTAATAGTGAAATAAGGGTATTTCGGTGATTGAAGTAAATTTTAGGCTGTTCTGAGATGGAAATTCCAAAGACCGGCACTAAGGAGTAAAAAGGTATCATCAATAAAGGGTCTACGATTCCGTAAAATTTGGGTCATACAACCGAGGCGCTTGATACCCGCGATGGCGTGTTCAACCGTAATACGGATGCCCGAGATTATTTTATTTTCTTGTTTTTGTTCAGGCTTTTCGAGTTCCTTTTTTTGGGATTTGTGTATTAGGATGCTGTTTATCTATACCTTGAAAACCGGTATCGGCCCAGATGGTTACCTCAGGGGGAATATGGCGAATTATATCGACTTTATCGAGTAAGCGTTTATCGTGACGGCGCCCATTTTTGATCATGGGGATAAATCCAATTTTCCTCGTTTCGTCAGTCATAATAAGCCCTTTTCGAGTGGTCTGTCTTTTCTTTCCCGAATACATTTTTTTTCGCCGACGCAGATTCTTAGGCTTTTGGACAGGTCGCTCTGTCCCATCAATAAAGACGTCTTTAACTCCAGGAAAGGCGCGAAAAAATTCCTCAGCAGAGCGAATTTGACGAGCGGGCAAAACACATTCTCGCCCCAAGGTCATCTCTAAAACCGGCAATAATATTTTTACCCAGCGACATACCCGTGTTCTATCTAAACCAAAAAGAAGTCCTTGCAAATCATAGGTCGGACAACATTTTAAATACAATAAAATAAAAAGCAGTTTATCTAATGGGGTTGGGATAAATCCTTTCTGCCCTGCACCCATCTGCCGCTCGTGATCTTTTCGATTCTTTTTCCGATAAATCAAATAACAAGCTGAAAATTCAGCGGCTAAATTTTTCAATTCTTCGACTGATAATCCAATGATTGCTTTACATAAACGATTATCTCGTAACAACCGCTCTTTGTTGATCATTTCAAACCGTTATTTTCTAAGTTAAACCTCTTTTTATTGTCTATAGCGTGACAAAAAATGCAAGTCTCTATTCAGCAACTATTTTATTGAGGGTCAGGACAGCGCCAAATTGACCACCCCATAAGCGAAGTGCCGCAAGCCATAATCTTTACCATGGTTTCCATCACAACAGTGCGGACACTATCAGAGGGCTGGCGATTAAGCCAATTGAGCCAGCGTTGACCAAATTGAAAAACATGACTAAAACGCGGTGACATAAAAGGGACCAAAAGATTGAGACAATAAGTATCGGATTATACCAGTACTAACAAGCAATGACAAGTCGTCGCCATAGGCGACCATCTTGATCAATCTGTTCAGCTTAAATGGCAGGTGGTAGTGTTCAAAAATCTGTGTCATATCTTAAACTCAAAAAAAAGAGGTATGACAATATGAGAAATCAATCATTTAATTTTGATGAAGCGTTGAAGCAATTACAATCAGGTAAAAATTTACTCGGTACGGATGGAATACTCACACCACTCATAAAACAGCTGACCGAAGCTGCCCTGCAGGCAGAAATAGAACACTACCTATCGACAACGTCAATCGATACGCGTAAAAATGGCTATACTCGAAAAACGGTTAAATCGACATCAGGTCAATTTGAACTGAAAACGCCCAGAGACAGGTCAGGTGCTTTTGAGCCTCAGCTCATTAAGAAAAATCAGACAAAATTATCAGAGGATATTGATAACAAAATCCTATCGTTATTTGCATTAGGACATGAGTTATCGTGATATTCAAAAACATGTTGCAGAATTATATGGACTGGAAATATCAGATGGAGCTATTACGCATATTACTGACAAATTTACTCCCTGAATTAAAAGCCTGGCAACAACGCCCTCTGGAGGCGCTCTATCCTTTTGTCTGGCTCGATGCCATTCATTACAAGATAAAACATGATGGTCACTATATCAATAAGGCAATCTACACAGTACTTGGACTAACCACCGATGGGCATAAGAAATTGTTAGGACTCTATATGTCTGAAACAGAAGGAGCACATCATTGGCTGAGCGTTCTGACTGACTTACATAACCGTGGTATACAAGATATTTTAATCGCTTGTGTTGACGGATTAAAAGGGTTTCCAGAAGCGATAGCCAGTATTTTCCCGCAGACAGAAGTTCAGCTATGCGTAGTTCATCAAATTCGCAATAGCTTACGTTATATTGCCAGTAAAGACCAAAAAGCCTTTATGGCTAAGCCGGTTTATCGTGCAGATACTAAAGCGGCTGCTGAGCTTGCCCTTGATGAACTGGAAACGAAATGGGGTGAAAAATACCCGATAGTGCTAGAATCCTGGCGAAGTAAATGGGAGTTGCTCAGTGCTTATTTTCGATACCCTAAAGCCATTAGAAAACCCATTTATACGACCAATGCAGTAGAGGCGGTTCATCGGCAGTTTAGGACATTAACTAAAACCAAAGGGGCTTTTCCTAATGAAAACAGCTTATTAAAATTACTCTATATTGGCATCAATCAGGTATCCAACAAATGGACTATGCCGATTAGTAACTGGGCGTTAACCATTGCTCAATTGTCCATCTATTTTAAAGGGCGCCTAGATGGTATAATCAAAATATAAAATCCCCTGACACAGAATTATGAACACCCTCTGGCAGGTCCGTGATGGCGATAAAATTAAATCTGGCCAGATTCTTTGTACTATCGAAGGTGATGCCCATATACTGTTGATTACTGAAAGGGTTGCACTTTATTTTCTACAAACTTTATCCAAGTATTGTTACCAAAACAGCTCACTTATGTTGAGATATTACAAGGCACAGAAGTAAAATTGTTAGATACGCGTAAGACCATTCCTGGTTTAAGGAGCGCGCTCAAATATGCAGTACTTTGTGGAGGTGGTTTTAATCATAGGCTAGGTTTATTTGATGCTTATTTAACCATATTATTGCAGCAGGGAATATTGCTTCAGCAATTAAGAAAGCGCGTTTAGCGCATACAAATGTTCCTATCGAGGTTGAAGTTGAAAATATAAATGAATTGATTGAAGCAGTTGAAGCAAAAGCAGATATTGTTATGTTAGATAATTTTACTATTTCTATGATGCAAGAAGCGGTAATGATTGCTCAGGGAAAAGTGGCTCTCGAAGTATCGGGCAATATTACGCTGAAAACATTAAAAGAGTATGCAAAGACAGGGGTAGATTATATTTCTGTTGGTGCATTAACTCAAAATATTACAGCAATAGATCTTTCTATGAGATTTCATGAATAGTTGAATAATACTACTAAATATTCTAACTATTTATTCAATCAACAACATTGATATAAAAGAAACTTTATTAATTAAATTATTTTAGCTATTTTAAAAAATTAAGGATATTTTTAATATCAACTCTATCAATCGTTTTCACTAAAAATCATTAATATTATTTATAAAAAATTGTTATGTTTTTAACTGCTATATTGAATGTTAATTCATTTATATTGATTAATAATTTAATTAAAGGCAAATAGTAACGTTTCAGTTGATTAATTATAATGTATACAAAAATTAACATCGTTGCTAAAAAACAAATTAAAACTATTATTTTTTTAATTTTTAAAATTTTTTATCAAAAAATGCGACTTTCTTAAGGTTAAATATAAGCTCTTATGGACAGTTAGTGAATACTTTGTTACTTTAGTACATCTAGGGTCAATTGGTATTACCAATTGACTTTGCTAGTGTTAAATAAGTATTTACGCAAAATAATTAAGTGACCTATTGTAGATATGGTTTATAGCAAAATTCGCCAACCTAAATTATCTGATGTCATTGAACAGCGCCTTGAGCATTTAATCCTTGAAGGAATATTGCGCCCGGGAGAAAAATTGCTACCTGAACGTAAGTTGGCTAAGCAATTTAATGTTTCCCGTCCCTCTTTGCGTGAGGCGATTCAGAGGCTTGAAGCAAAAGGTTTTCTTCTTTGCCGACAAGGAGAGGGGGACGTTCGTCCAAACAAATCTATGGCAAAGCTTTAGTGATCCGCTTACCCAGTTATTATCTGGGCATATGGAATCACAATTTGATCTTTTAGAAACGCGTCATGCACTTGAAGGTATTGCTGCTTATTATGCTGCTTTAAGAGGAACCGATGAGGATCTGGCTCGAATTAAGATCAGTCATTTACAAATTCAGGATATTGAAGAGCGTGGGGATGTTAATGCTGAAGTTGAGGCTGTTTTGCAATATCAGCTGGTTGTTACTGAAGCGGCTCATAATGTGGTATTACTTCATATACTTCGTTGTATGGTTCCAATGTATAGAGCAGAATATTAGACAAAATTTTGAAGCTATTATCGCATGTGAACCTGAAAAAGCACAGGAAGCTTCACATCGTCATTTAGCATTTATTAAGGAGATTTTGCTGGACATCAGTCGTGAGCATACACGTCGTGAGCGTTCTTTACGTCGAATACAACAATATCAAAATTTAATTTAGTAGTGCAGATTTTTTTGTTGCTGCGTCTGCATTACCGCTCTGATTTATTAGAGACAAAGTTGCGGCAATAGTGACTATCTTTTGTTCTTCTTTCTGGTTTAGAAAATATGTTCAAAAGATGGCTCAGTAACTACATTAGAAACAGATAATAGATAAGGAATAGACCATGTCAGATATGTCGAAGAATGACGTGGATCCGATCGAAACTCGCGACTGGTTACAGGCGATCGAATCGGTCATCCGTGAAGAAGGTGTTGATCGTGCTCAGTATCTTATAGATCAAGTATTACAACAAGCACGTAAGGGCGGCGTTGATATCGCAGCTGGTTCTGGAAACTGTGATTATATCAACACTATTTCCGTAGAGGATGAGCCTGATTATCCAGGCAACATGGATTTAGAGCGTCGTATTCGCTCTGCGATTCGTTGGAATGCTGTAATGGCAGTTTTACGAGCTTCTAAAAAAGATCTGGAGTTAGGTGGTCATATAGCTTCTTTTCAGTCTTCTGCAACTTTATATGAAGTCTGTTTTAATCACTTCTTCCGGGCAAAAAACAATAAAAATGGTGGAGATTTAGTTTATTTCCAAGGACATATTTCACCTGGTATTTATGCACGCGCATTTTTGGAAGGTCGTCTCACTGAAGAGCAAATGGACAATTTCCGGCAAGAAATTGGTGTCAAAGGTCTTTCCTCTTATCCTCATCCTAAATTGATGCCTGAATTTTGGCAATTTCCTACGGTGTCGATGGGATTAGGTCCAATAGGTGCTATTTATCAAGCAAAATTCTTAAAATACTTACAACACCGAGGTTTAAAGGATACCGCAGATCAGACAGTTTATGCTTTCCTTGGTGACGGTGAAATGGATGAACCTGAATCTAAAGGTGCTATCACGATTGCGACTCGTGAAAAGTTAGATAACCTGGTTTTTGTGATCAACTGTAACTTACAACGCCTTGATGGGCCAGTTACTGGTAATGGTAAGATTGTTAATGAATTAGAAGGTATCTTTAGCGGTGCTGGATGGCAGGTCATTAAAGTCCTGTGGGGTGGCCGATGGGATGAATTATTGCGTAAGGATACTTCAGGTAAACTAATTCAGTTGATGAATGAAACTTTGGATGGTGATTATCAAACATTTAAGTCTAAAGATGGCGCTTATGTTCGTGAACATTTCTTCAATCGTTACCCTGAGACAAGTGCACTAGTCAAGGATATGACCGATGATGAAATCTGGTCGTTAAACCGTGGTGGTCATGATCCGAAAAAAGTTTATGCCGCTTTTAAAAAAGCGCAAGACACTAAAGGCAAGCCAACAGTCATTTTAGCTCAAACAGTTAAAGGCTACGGCATGGGCGATACTGCTGAAGGTAAAAATATTGCCCATCAGGTGAAAAAAATGAACCTGGAAGGGGTTCGTTATTTCCGTGATCGCTTTAATGTGCCGGTAGCGGATGATCAAGTAGAAAAATTACCTTTTATTACTTTTAAAGAAGATTCAGCCGAATATAAATATCTGCATGAGCGTCGTCAGGCATTAGGTGGATATTTACCTGCACGAAATCTTACATTTGATGAAAAATTGGATATTCCTAGCCTAGAAGATTTTGGCCAATTATTAGTAGAGCAAAATAAAGAGATCTCTACTACGATCGCATTTGTACGCGCTTTGAATGTAATGTTAAAAAATAACTCAATTAAAGATCGTCTAGTACCAATTATTGCTGATGAAGCACGTACTTTTGGTATGGAAGGTTTATTCCGTCAAATTGGGATCTATAATCCAAATGGACAACAGTACACCCCTCAAGATCGTGAACAAGTTGCTTACTACAAAGAAGACGAAAAAGGTCAAATTTTTCAAGAAGGTATCAACGAATTGGGTGCCGGAGCTTCTTGGTTAGCTGCTGCTACATCATATAGCACAAATAATCTGCCGATGATCCCATTTTATATTTATTATTCCATGTTCGGCTTTCAGCGTATTGGTGATCTGTTATGGGCAGCTGGAGACCAGCAAGCGCGTGGCTTCCTAATTGGCGGAACCTCAGGACGTACCACATTGAATGGTGAAGGCTTGCAGCATGAAGATGGGCATAGCCATATCCAGTCATTAACCATACCTAACTGTATCTCTTATGATCCAGCTTATGCTTATGAAGTTGCTGTTATTATGCATGATGGTTTAGTTCGTATGTATGGTGAGAAACAAGAAAATGTTTACTACTATATTACTACCTTGAACGAAAATTATCATATGCCAGCGATGCCTACTGGTGTTGAGGAAGGTATTCGTAAAGGTATCTATAAACTTGAGTCACTAAAAGGCGAAAAAGGCAAAATTCAATTGTTGGGATCGGGTTCAATGATGCGTCATGTTCGCGAAGCTGCAAAAATTTTGTCTAGTGAGTATGGTATTGCTTCCGATGTTTATAGTGTAACGTCATTTACCGAATTAGCTCGTGAAGGACAGGATTGTGAGCGTTGGAATATGTTACATCCATCTGATAAACCTCGTGTACCTTATGTTGCTCAAATCATGAATGATGCTCCTGCAGTTGCATCAACAGATTATATGAAATTATTTGCGGAACAAATTCGTTCCTACATTCCTGCAAGTGATTATCGTGTTTTGGGTACTGATGGTTTTGGTCGTTCAGATAGCCGTGAAAACCTCCGTCATCATTTTGAGGTTGATACTTCCTATGTGGTAGCAGCAGCGTTGGGTGAATTAGCGAAACGTGGTGAAATGGATGTAAAATTGGTGAATGAAGCCATCAAAAAATACAACATCAACCCAGAAAAAATTAACCCGCGTTTGGCATAAGAGGTAAAATCAATGTCTATTGAAATTAACGTTCCTGATATTGGTGCAGATGAAGTTGAAGTTACCGAAATTATGGTAAAAGTGGGCGACAAAGTTTATGTTGAGCAGTCGTTAATTACCGTAGAAGGTGAAAAGGCGTCAATGGAAGTTCCGTCACCACAGGCTGGGGTTGTGAAAGAAATTAAAGTCGCAGTTGGTGACAAAGTCGCAACCGGTAAGTTGATTATGGTTTTTGATACAGCGGAAAAAGTAACAGAAGCTAGCGCTAAAACAACCTCTGATGCAAACACGGATAAAGCAGATGGCAAAGATGTGGGTCAAGCAAAAAGTGAATTAAAGGAAGTTATTGTACCGGATATTGGTAATGATGAAGTTGAAGTTACGGATATAATGGTTAACGTTGGTGATAAAATCTCCGTTGAGCAATCGCTAATTACTGTAGAAGGCGAAAAGGCATCGATGGAAGTGCCAGCACCTTTTGCCGGCGAAGTTAAAGAGATCAAAATTGCTAAAGGCGATAAAGTTAAAACCGGTTCACTTATTATGATTTTTGCGGTTGATGCCACCGCAGCTTCGCCAGCTGCTAGTGCGGAAACTAGCAGCGCTGAAATAGCGAAAAAATCAGAGGCCTCGCCTTCTGACCCCCCTCAAGTCACATCTACAGCACAGGCAAGTAATGTTTCTGAGACTAAAAATGAATTTATTGAAAATGATGCGTATGTGCATGCAACGCCGCTTATTCGCCGTTTAGCGCGTGAATTTGGTGTTAATTTGGCTAAGGTAAACGGAACAGGGCGTAAAGGTCGCATTCTGCGTGAGGACGTTCAGATTTATGTCAAAGAGGCGGTAAAACGTTCTGAAGCTGAAGCGACTACTGCGGGTGGTTTGCCAGGCATGCTACCATGGCCAAAAGTTGATTTTAGTAAATTTGGTGAAGTTGAAGAAGTTGAATTCGGCCGCATTCAAAAGATATCTAGCGCTAATTTGAGTCGTAACTGGGTAATGATTCCGCATGTGACTGTCATGGAAGATGCTGATATTACCGAAGTAGAAACTTTCCGTAAGCAACAAAATAAAGAGATGGAAAAGTTGCAAACGGGAGTAAAAATTACACCATTAGTTTTTGTCATGAAAGCGGTTGCTCGAGCATTAGAAGAAATGCCTCGTTTCAATAGTTCAATTTCTGCCGATGCTCAGCGATTAACATTGAAAAAATATGTTCATATTGGTATCGCCGTTGATACCCCAAATGGTTTGGTTGTGCCTGTTATTCGCGATGTTAATAAGAAAGGTATTATCGAGCTTTCCAAAGAATTGA
The DNA here is from genome assembly GCF_001640365.1 of Candidatus Arsenophonus triatominarum. Taxonomy (GTDB): domain Bacteria; phylum Pseudomonadota; class Gammaproteobacteria; order Enterobacterales; family Enterobacteriaceae; genus Arsenophonus; species Arsenophonus triatominarum. Next base: position 513,843 of record NZ_LWMI01000016.1, read on the forward strand.
TGGAAGTATCGAAGAAAGCACGTGCCGGCAAGTTGACCGCGTCTGATATGCAAGGTGGCAGCTTTACTATTTCTAGCTTAGGTGGTATCGGTACAACGAGTTTTACACCAATTATTAATGCGCCAGAAGTGGCTATTATGGGGCTATCTCGCTCATCAATGAAGCCAGTATGGAATGGCAGTGAATTTATTTCACGTCTGATATTACCTATGTCACTCTCCTTTGATCATCGTGTCATTGATGGTGCAGACGGCGCTCGTTTTGTCACTCGTATTGCACAGTTAATTAGTGATATTCGCCGTTTGGTTATGTAATTTATAGACCGACTGAATGTCGGTCTGTTTTATTATTAGTAATTACAGAATTTTTTCTAATTCGTCCTATAGGTTGAGAGTTATGTCACGTTAGAGCACTTTCAAGGATGTTAACAATTCTGTAAACTGCCTATAATACACACGTCTCGGTGGTTATAAATTTTTTCGTCTGACCCGCCGGACAACAAAAGTAAGAGGTCATGATGAGTACTGAAATTAAAACCCAAGTAGTGGTTCTAGGTGCGGGACCTGCGGGTTATTCAGCAGCTTTTCGCTGTGCAGATCTTGGTTTAGAAACGGTTTTAGTCGAGCGTTATGAGACATTGGGTGGCGTTTGTCTTAATGTCGGTTGTATTCCTTCCAAAGCATTATTGCATGTTGCAAAAGTGATTGAAGAAGCAAAGGCATTGGCGGCACATGGGATCGTATTTGGTGAACCGAAAACAGATATTGATAAAGTACGGCTGTGGAAAGAAAAGGTTATTGGCCAATTAACAACTGGTTTGGCAGGGATGGCAAAAGGTCGTAAAGTTAAAGTTGTTAATGGATTAAGTAAATTTACCGGTGCTAATACATTGGTTGTTGAAGGTAAAAAAGAAACAACAACCATAAACTTTGACAATGCTATTATTGCTGCAGGTTCACGTCCGATCCAGCTTCCATTTATTCCTCATGACGACCCGCGAGTATGGGATTCTACTGATGCTTTGCAACTAACAAAAGTACCCAAGCGTATGTTAGTGATGGGCGGCGGTATCATCGGTTTAGAAATGGGTACTGTTTATCATGCATTAGGATCGGAAATTGATGTGGTTGAAATGTTCGATCAGGTTATTCCTGCAGCAGATAAGGACATTGTTAAGCTTTTTACTAAACAGATAAGTAAGAAGTTTAATTTAATGCTCGAGACGAAAGTAACTGCGGTGGAAGCCAAAAAAGATGGTATCTACGTAACGATGGAAGGCAAGAAGGCGCCGGCCAAACCACAATGTTATGATGCTGTTTTAGTGGCAATTGGTCGTATACCGAATGGCAAATTAATTGATGCGGGTAAAGCGGGAGTAGAAGTGGATGAGCGAGGATTTATCCACACTGATAAACAGATGCGTACCAATGTGCCCCATATTTATGCGATTGGTGACATTGTCGGTCAGCCAATGCTGGCTCATAAAGGTGTTCATGAGGGCCATGTGGCGGCTGAAGTGATTTCTGGTTTGAAACACTATTTTGATCCAAAAGTCATTCCTTCAATTGCTTATACTGAGCCTGAAGTTGCTTGGGTTGGTTTGACGGAAAAAGAAGCTAAAGAAAAAGGTATCAGTTATGAAGTAGCCACTTTCCCATGGGCTGCTTCTGGTCGTGCTATTGCATCTGATTGTTCAGAGGGTATGGCTAAGCTTATTTTTGATAAGGAAACCCACCGCGTTATTGGCGGAGCGGTTGTCGGTGTTAATGGTGGCGAATCACTTGGTGAAATTGGCTTAGCGATTGAAATGGGGTGTGATGCAGAAGATATTGCATTGACTATTCATGCTCACCCGACATTATACGAGTCAATCGGTATGGCAGCTGAAGTATTTGAGGGAAGTATTACTGATTTGCCTAATCCAAAAGCAAAGAAAAAGTAATTTATTTTATTCTCGTAAAATAAATTTGTTGTAAGTATTATTCGACTTGTTACTAGCTCCTTTATTTGATTTATAAGGGAGCTAATCTTTTTGATTGAAAGTAAGAATAATATTTTATTCAATTGAAATGTTTATTATTTAATGAAATTAACTAGTTATTGCAATTTTTTATAAAAAACAAACCATTTCTGCTACTAATTGGGTAAAATTTTTTACCTAGAATAACCTGAGTTCGGGATAAGCATTATCAATTATGCACGAGTTTCGCACCAATAAAAAAACGCTCTATTTTTAAGTTTAATTCAGCATAATATATAAATAGACAAAATCTCATAAATTAAAAACAACTTATTATAATTTAAACAAATTTATACGTTTTAGTAACTTGCAAATTAACCATTGCTTTTAAGCCATTTCTGGAATTTTATATTCCTGTGCGAAACTCGTGTTATGCTTGAAGAGATGTTCCTGCCACAGGTATCTTTGGTTTAGATGGAATTAAACAATATGCAACCCGCCCTGCTAATAAATTCACTACAAAGTTAGCAGGAGAGCGGTGCCGCGTATGCGCTATCTGAGAGGGTGTTCATAATTCTGTGTCAGGGGATTTTATATTTTGATTATACCACCTAGGCGCCCTTTAAAATAGATGGACAATTGAGCAATGGTTAACGCCCAGTTACTAATCGGCATAGTCCATTTGTTGGATACCTGATTGATGCCAATATAGAGTAATTTTAATAAGCTGTTTTCATTAGGAAAAGCCCCTTTGGTTTTAGTTAATGTCCTAAACTGCCGATGAACCTCCTCTACTGCATTGGTCGTATAAATGGGTTTTCTAATGGCTTTAGGGTATCGAAAATAAGCACTGAGCAACTCCCATTTACTTCGCCAGGATTCTAGCACTATCGGGTATTTTTCACCCCATTTCGTTTCCAGTTCATCAAGGGCAAGCTCAGCAGCCGCTTTAGTATCTGCACGATAAACCGGCTTTAAATCAGCCATAAAGGCTTTTTGGTCTTTACTGGCAATATAACATATATTAGTCTTAACTTAATCTGACAATTTTGATTTAAAAAAGAGCGTTACCGGTTTTAATTAACATCATTAGATAATTAAATAAAAGGTAATTCTATGTATCAAACAAATAATCCTATCATCAAACATAAAGTCGGGTTACTTAACCTTGTAGTGGTCAACTAAAATTGGCCACCCTACCTGACTGTTCACGGAACAGTCGCTCTGATTCGTTTGGCGTTAATCCACCGTTATACCAGTGAGGTCTTATATCGCTATAGTAGTGGGTTATGTAGCGAATAATGGCTGACTGAGCAGTACTAAAGCTTTGGTAGCCAGTCGTTGGCACCCATTCGGTCTTCAGACTACGGAAGAATCGTTCCATCGGACTATTATCCCAACAATTCCCTCTGCGACTGATACTTTGGGTCATCTGATAACGCCACAATGCCTGCCTATACTGACGACTGGTATAATGACTTCCCTGATCACTATGGAACATCACCTGTTTGGGATGCCCACGTAGTTCCCAAGCCATTTGTAGTGCTTTGGCGGTTAATTCTGAGTCTGGTGCAAATGACATTGCCCAGCCCACCGGTTTTCGGGCGAACAAATCCAATACCACAGCCAGATAGGCCCATCGTGAGCCTGTCCAAATATAGGTTACATCGCCGCACCCCTGGTCAGGCTTTGTAACAGCGAACTGCCTATTGAGCAGATTTGGAATATCAATACGTTCATTTCCACCGCGGTTGTATTTATGTTTTCGCTCTTGGCAACTGACGATGATTAATTCTTTCATCAACTTACCCGCTAACCACCGCCCAAGTTTCACGTTGTGTGTATTGGTAACCATCGTGGCGATAGTCCTTGCGCCAGCAGAGCCGCCACTAACGTTCCACGCTTCGCTGACTAGGCTACGTTTTATCGTCCGCTCAATATCTGGCTCCTTAGGCCGACACCAATAGCGATATAGCTAGGCGACTTAATTTTGATTACAAGGTGTGTTATGAGTTATACAATTGATTTTCGACGTAAAGTAATATCTGTAAGGAAAGCCGAAGGTTTAACAATTCGAGAAACTGCGAAACAATTCCGTATTGGAAAAGCGTCTTTAGTACGTTGGCTTAAACGACCAGAGCCAAAAAATTCAACGCCACGTAAGAGGAAGCTCGATAAAAATGCTTTAGCAAAAGATGTGGAACAGTATCCAGATGCTTACCAAAAGGAACGGGCAGAGCGATTCGGTGTTTGTAAAAAGACTATTTGGCAATCCCTTAAAAAGCTGGGATTAACCTATAAAAAAAACTCTATTCCATCCAAAAACCAACGAAAGCGACAGGCTGGCACATCAGCAAAAAAGACAACAGTATGAAAAAAAAGATAAATCTGTTGTTTTTATTGATGAAAGTGGTTTTTCACATGACACTCCACGAACTCACGGCTATTCCCCAAAAGGTCACCGTTGTTTTGGCCTGAAAAACTGGGGTGCTAAGGGAAGAACAAATGTTATTGGCGCTTTATTGGGAACAACCCTTTTTGCTATCGGATTATTTGATTGCAATATTAACCGTGATGTTTTTTATGTTTGGATCACAAAAATATTGCTCCCAGAACTTCCTGAAAATTCTGTTATTTTTATGGACAACGCTAGCTTTCACAAAGGTAAGAATATTGAACAGACAATTATAAACGCAGGACACCAGATAGAATATTTGCCTGTGTATTCACCAGATTTAAATCCTATAGAACATAAATGGTCTCAAGCTAAACGTAAAAAGATGGAAACAGGATGCACTATCGATGACCTGTTTTTAATACATATGCTGTAATCAAAATTAAGTCGCCTAGCTATAACTGCTTCGGTGAACATTAAAAATACGACACAAAGTTTTCACCGGATAAAGCACTCTTAGCTTTTCAACTACCGAAAATTTTTCAGTGAGTCGGACATTAAGAGCGCAGTAGCCTTTTTTAAGATGTCATTCTCTATTTCCAGCCGGTGGATTTTTTTCTTCATTTCTCTGAACTCAATTTGTTCAGGTGTTAATGGCAGACCAGGCGATGTTTTCCCTTGACGTTCTAAACGAAGGGCTCTTACCCACCGGCTAATCGCTGAAAGACTGACGTTCATGCCTTTCGCGGCTTCCTGGTAGGTGTAATTTTGGTCAAGGACTAATTTGGCGGTTTCACATTTAAATTCAGCAGTAATTATTTTACTCATTTCGGCACCTATAAAAATTATGAGGTAAGCATATCACCTCAACTTAGGTGGCCAAATTTAGTATGCCACTACATCATCTACTCTATATTTTTACGTTAGGCACCCGTCGATTTTGATTAATTAAAGCGTCTATCCCACCATCGTTAACAAGTTCCTGGTAGCGATAAAACGTATCTCGGGATACCCCCATAATCTTACAGGCTTTTGAGACGTTATTAAGCTCTTCAGCGAGGTTAAGTAACCCGACTTTATGTTTGATGATAGGATTATTTGTTTGATACATAGAATTACCTTTTATTTAATTATCTAATAATGTTAATTAAAACCGGTAACGCTCTTTTTTAAAATCAGAATTGTCAGATTAAGTTAAGACTAACACACTTAATCAAAGAACGCTCTGCACCATTAGCTAGTAACTGTTTAGCAATTTTACGAGAAGCAACTTTCTCGCCTTGCTGCAATCCCTCGTTAACCCCATCCTGTCGGCCTAGCTGGTAGCCTCTTTTTTCACCTTTAGGTTCAAGCTGTTCTGCAATAGTAATAAAATCCTCCCGGTAAGTCGGTGTCTTTTCCGCAAGGGTACGTATGAATCCTCGCCCGCCGTCAATCGTATTTCCTGCTTGAGCTATATAAAATATAATAAACTCTTGCATTGTTCTTTAGAATATGCCATTTTTCTATTACACTACTCTTGCACAGGAATATAAAATTCTAAAAATAGCTTAAAATGATGATTAATCAGTAATTTACCAAAAATAATTTATTCATTTAAATAACAATAACTTACAGTTTATAAGATTTTCTTAATTATATATTATGCTGAATTAACCTTAAAAATAACTCGTTTTTTGATTGATGCGAAACTCGTGCATATGTTGAAATGACTATAGTGATCTGAGCCGATGATCACCTAAAATTCCGATTTATTCAACAAAGCTGCGTATGTGATGAATATCGATCTCCACTATTTGCCGCCTTACAGCCCGAATCTAAATCCGATAAAAAGGCTGTGGAAAGTGATAAATTAACAAGCGAGAAACATTCCACGGTATATTACCGAGACTGGCAGGGGCCTTTACACATAGAATTAATGACCACTTCCAGACGCTGAAAAATGCAACTTTAAGTTAATTGAGTATATACCGTAATTATTACAGCTAGATCAGGGATGATACATTATCTAATAAATAGCCATATAACTCAGCTCGGCCTCTTTGGTTAAACAACATTTGTTCAGTATTATTTAGTTCTAAAAATGATTTTACAAATTTAGTCAGAGATCCATAAGGTGTTTTGTTTAAGTTATTTGCTATGGACTTCATTGCGTTAGACACAAACAAACCACATGCGTTAGGTGCATTTTCTTGGAGTGATTCTTTCACTACTGAAATTTCATTTGTGCCAAGAGAGCCGGCAAGTGTTTTTATGAAATTCATTTCTTTGTTATTTAGATAATTTGTACTATCAAACAATATTGCTGATTTATCTCCCGACTCAGTCGTAGACAACCCAAACAAAACCCAATGACCTCTAAACAATAGGGGAATAAAATCTCCTAGTGAAGGTATTTGTTTTCCTTTATTGTCAATGTTTAGTAATGTAGACAATAATTTTTGTGGTATATGTTCATTATCAATAGCAGTAGCGGCTATTTCTACCGCATCATGGAATTTAAAACCACCTTCTTTACTATTCAGTGATTTAGAAATGGAGTCTAACTCCGCTGATGTGATTAATCGGTTTGTGTGGAAAAATGATGAGCTGACGGGTTCTCCATCATCAACACAGACACAAAAGTTTACATTTTTATTTATTTCTTCTAAAATTTCTTCTCTCTGTTGTGATCTTTCTTGTGTTTCAAAACCCGCCATGATTAAGATTTTATCAGGTATAGACCATGCCTCTTCTGGTATTGTATTTTTATTTTTTCCTTGCACAATCTCCCATAACTTTAAACTATCTTTTCCTAACTGTTCCTTTATATAGGGATGCCCCTCTTCCTTTCCTGTATACAAATCGAAAAGAAAAGATTCAGCCTCTAATCCAGCAGGACTATTCTCACATGCTAGTGTAAACAAACAATCAATACTAAAATCATCGTTATTTCGAGCGGCGCTTTTTAAAGCTTCAAGTGAAGGAAAGTTATATGCATATTCTATTTTGTTATTCTCTTTTGCATGAACAGAATATGTACTTAATGATAGTGGGTAAGAAACAGAAAGTGCAGTCATTTGCAGTCCTTATTATTTTAATAAAAATAAAGTCAGTTCTTCAGATTGTTTAACTCCGCATCGTTTAGCCCTGTGGAAAGCTTAATGACTTCTCTATCAACACCATTAGCAAGAAGCTGGCGGGCGATCTGAATTCGGGTTTCCTGTTGGCCTTCCTGTCGGCCTTTCAGCTTCAGCTGCTCTGCAATAGTCATAAAATCCTCCCGGTAAGTCGGTGTCTTTTCCGCTAGGGTTCGTATGAATCCCTCGCCATCAATTGTATTCCCTGCTTTAGCTATATAATATAATAAACTCTTGCATTGTTCTTTGGAATACTACCATTTTTCTATTAGAGTAGCTAACTCCACGGCAAGTTCCAACATATCTCGCGTTCGGATGTGCTTTTGTACCAATTGCAGGAGTGCTACTTGGCGGTGTGTCAGGATCTCCTCATCCAGTATCGTGGTAATATCAACCAGCGGAAAAGCTTGCCTGTAGACTGATTCTGCCAGTTCAGGGTCAGCAAAGCAGTCAAACCATTGGGTAGTGTACGGATAGGGTGATGTGGTACCGTGATAGAATAACAGCGGGATAACAACAGGCAAAGAGTCATTGCCTTGTTCATGGTGCCGCTGCATGGCTGCCACACTGTACCGTAAAAGCCTAAATGCCATTAGCTTTTCAGTGGTGCTCGACTACTGTGTAGATATAGCCTTTTCCCGCTTTCGTCTGTACAGAGTACAGCATATCTGAACATTGTGTGCGCAAGTCGTCTTCGATAAAACTGCCAGACTCCATCGCAAGAGTGCTGAAATTACAATGCGCCCGAAGATGAGGAGGCAAATGTACTTCCAAGAAATCCCTTGCTACAGCAATATCGCCAAGGAACTTTTTAAATAGCGAATCATGTATTGAGAGTGATGATTTTGTCATGGGCACAGTATACCAAGCTAAGTTAATAAATGCCAATTGAAGTAATAAGCCCAACACATAACGACATAACGAGCCATATTGCTTCTGTTAGATAGATAACAGAAATTGATATATTACAAGCTAAGTAATTTTCTTTCCCATAGATCAATAATCTCGCGTTTTTCTTTTAGATAGTCGTATCGGTCATAGTGTCGAGCAGATACTCCGGGCATTTTATGATTCTGCAATCTATAGCTAGGCGACTTAATTTTGATTACAAGGTGTGTTATGAGTTATACAATTGATTTTCGACGTAAAGTAATATCTGTAAGGAAAGCCGAAGGTTTAACAATTCGAGAAACTGCGAAACAATTCCGTATTGGAAAAGCGTCTTTAGTACGTTGGCTTAAACGACCAGAGCCAAAAAATTCAACGCCACGTAAGAGGAAGCTCGATAAAAATGCTTTAGCAAAAGATGTGGAACAGTATCCAGATGCTTACCAAAAGGAACGGGCAGAGCGATTCGGTGTTTGTAAAAAGACTATTTGGCAATCCCTTAAAAAGCTGGGATTAACCTATAAAAAAAACTCTATTCCATCCAAAAACCAACGAAAGCGACAGGCTGGCACATCAGCAAAAAAGACAACAGTATGAAAAAAAAGATAAATCTGTTGTTTTTATTGATGAAAGTGGTTTTTCACATGACACTCCACGAACTCACGGCTATTCCCCAAAAGGTCACCGTTGTTTTGGCCTGAAAAACTGGGGTGCTAAGGGAAGAACAAATGTTATTGGCGCTTTATTGGGAACAACCCTTTTTGCTATCGGATTATTTGATTGCAATATTAATCGTGATGTTTTTTATGTTTGGATCACAAAAATATTGCTCCCAGAACTTCCTGAAAATTCTGTTATTTTTATGGACAACGCTAGCTTTCACAAAGGTAAGAATATTGAACAGGCAATTATAAACGCAGGACACCAGATAGAATATTTGCCTGTGTATTCACCAGATTTAAATCCTATAGAACATAAATGGTCTCAAGCTAAACGTAAAAAGATGGAAACAGGATGCACTATCGATGACCTGTTTTTAATACATATGCTGTAATCAAAATTAAGTCGCCTAGCTATACCATACGGTGTATCAGGGCCACCCCATTCAAGAATCTGAAATTCACCGCAATGCGGACAGGGCACCCAGTAATGACGCTGATCACTCTCGTTATAGACTTTTTCAATCCGGCTGACATGCTTTACCGTCGGGGTTGAGCCTAAGACAATAAGCGTGTTGCTTAATAGTGAAATAAGGGTATTTCGGTGATTGAAGTAAATTTTAGGCTGTTCTGAGATGGAAATTCCAAAGACCGGCACTAAGGAGTAAAAAGGTATCATCAATAAAGGGTCTACGATTCCGTAAAATTTGGGTCATACAACCGAGGCGCTTGATACCCGCGATGGCGTGTTCAACCGTAATACGGATGCCCGAGATTATTTTATTTTCTTGTTTTTGTTCAGGCGATAAAGGTCTTTTTCGAGTTCCTTTTTTTGGGATTTGTGTATTAGGATGCTGTTTATCTGTATTAGTCTTAACTTAATCCGACAATTCTGATTTAAAAAAGAGCGTTACCGGTTTTAATTAACATCATTAGATAATTAAATAAAAGGTAATTCTATGTATCAAACAAATAATCCTATCATCAAACATAAAGTCGGGTTACTTAACCTCGCTGAAGAGCTTAATAACGTCTCAAAAGCCTGTAAGATTATGGGGGTATCCCGAGATACGTTTTATCGCTACCAGGAACTTGTTAACGATGGTGGGATAGACGCTTTAATTAATCAAAATCGACGGGTGCCGGTGCCTAACGTAAAAAATAGAGTAGATGAACAGATTGAAAGCGCTGTAGTCGAGTATGCGATTGAATACCCTGCACACGGTCAACACCGCAGTAGTAATGAACTAAGAAAAAAAGGCATTTTTGTTTCGGGGAGTGGCGTTCGCTCTATTTGGCTGCGCCATAATCTCGAAAATTTTACAAAACGCCTAAAAGCGCTTGAAGATAAAATCGCAACAGAAGGAATTATCCTGTCAGAATCACAAATCAGTGCTCTATAGCTAGGCGACTTAATTTTGATTACAAGGTGTGTTATGAGTTATACAATTGATTTTCGACGTAAAGTAATATCTGTAAGGAAAGCCGAAGGTTTAACAATTCGAGAAACTGCGAAACAATTCCGTATTGGAAAAGCGTCTTTAGTACGTTGGCTTAAACGACCAGAGCCAAAAAATTCAACGCCACGTAAGAGGAAGCTCGATAAAAATGCTTTAGCAAAAGATGTGGAACAGTATCCAGATGCTTACCAAAAGGAACGGGCAGAGCGATTCGGTGTTTGTAAAAAGACTATTTGGCAATCCCTTAAAAAGCTGGGATTAACCTATAAAAAAAACCCTATTCCATCCAAAAACCAACGAAAGCGACAGGCTGACACATCAGCAAAAAAGACAACAGTATGAAAAAAAAAGATAAATCTGTTGTTTTTATTGATGAAAGTGGTTTTTCACATGACACTCCACGAACTCACGGCTATTCCCCAAAAGGTCACCGTTGTTTTGGCCTGAAAAACTGGGGTGCTAAGGGAAGAACAAATGTTATTGGCGCTTTATTGGGAACAACCCTTTTTGCTATCGGATTATTTGATTGCAATATTAATCGTGATGTTTTTTATGTTTGGATCACAAAAATATTGCTCCCAGAACTTCCTGAAAATTCTGTTATTTTTATGGACAACGCTAGCTTTCACAAAGGTAAGAATATTGAACAGGCAATTATAAACGCAGGACACCAGATAGAATATTTGCCTGTGTATTCACCAGATTTAAATCCTATAGAACATAAATGGTCTCAAGCTAAACGTAAAAAGATGGAAACAGGATGCACTATCGATGACCTGTTTTTAATACATATGCTGTAATCAAAATTAAGTCGCCTAGCTATAGAAAAGAAAGCGCAAGATGATGAAGCCTGTGGTGAGATTGAAACAGCGCATCCAGGTTATCTGGGTTCACAAGATACTTTTTATGTCGGTCATTTAAAAGGCGTTGGTCGTGTTTATCAACAAACTTACATTGATACTTACAGTAAAGTCGTTCATTGTAAGCTTTACACAACAAAAAGCGCGATAACGGCGGCAGATTTATTAAATGACAAGGTTCTCCCTTTTTATTCCCAGCATGGGTTACCGGTGTTACGTATACTGACGGACAGAGGCAGTGAGTATTGTGGTAAAGTTGAACATCACGATTATCAACTTTATCTCGCTATCAATGATATTGATCATACAAAAACTAAAGCTCGTTCACCTCAAACTAATGGGATTTGTGAACGCTTTCATAAAACTGTATTACAAGAGTTCTATCAGGTGGCTTTTCGTAAGAAAATCTATAGGGCTTTAAATGAATTACAAGCTGATTTAGATAAATGGTTAGCGGAATATAATAACCAACGCACTCATCAAGGAAAAATGTGTTGCGGTCGAACTCCTATGGCAACTTTACACGATGGAAAACAACTTTGGAGAGAGAAAGATTTAAATCAAATTTAACCTGACAGGTACTGTATAAATAACCGGTAACTGTCAGATTAAGTCTGAGCTACTACAATCTAATGGGGTTGGGATAAATCCTTTCTGCCCTGCACCCATCTGCCGCTCGTGATCTTTTCGATTCTTTTTCCGATAAATCAAATAACAAGCTGAAAATTCAGCGGCTAAATTTTTCAATTCTTCGACTGATAATCCAATGATTGCTTTACATAAACGATTATCTCGTAACAACCGCTTTTTGTTGATCATTTCAAACCGTTATTTTCTAAGTTAAACCTCTTTTTATTGTCTATAGCGTGACAAAAAATGCAAGTCTCTATTCAGCAACTATTTTAATCTTACGGTTCCAGAAGGTTTCTGAACGTTTGGTACCCAGGGCTATTTGATCTCCTTCTGCGCCAGCCCCCCCAAAGGGTAACCATCCATCTCGTCAAATAAAATAATGCGACAGGTGATACGCCGAAAGCCACCTGGTGAATTAGCGCCGACCAGGGTTAAATTCGCGCCGTTTGAAAATTGCTTTTTAAGGATAGTCTGGCCCGTGTCTTTCGCTTTGGCTTCAGGGGCGATGGCGGTGAGCACGGGTGTATCGCGTATCATCGGCGCGATTTCCGTTTTACTATAATCTTCGGCATCCTCCACACGCGGTTGTACCACTAAGATGGGTGACGGATCATACGAAAGATAGTACGGCCACCACATGATCAAGGATTTTGGTATAACCGACCCGGGCGGACTTCATGACAGAGACTTGCGTGACATCCGGATCTGTGACTGCATCCATAATGCCATCCTGATAGGCAAAAGAACGAAATTTACCGGTTTGCGGGAAAGCACCGCATATTTATTTGCCCATTCACTGAGCGATAAGGCTTCTGGTGGTTTAATATCGGTGCGTTTTTGAAACATTGCATTGGTAAATAGGTGCCTGGCATTACTCTCCCTGTTCACGGTCATCAAGGCTTAATTCCTCCATCGCCTCATAAATAACCTCTCGCAAAGCAGCGACAAACTCAGCATCATTTACCGTACTTGCTAACGCTCTCAAACGGGGGCCATGTTCAGGGGCAATCGCAATTAAACGGGTTCGCATCCGTGCGTATTCTTTTCCAACCTGGTTTATCATGTCTTGCCAAGGCAGCACTTCACCCGATTTGATACTGTACTCCAATTTCACCAATTCAGCTAAATAGTGCTCTTTAATGGCACGAGATTCTTCTAAACTGCGGATTTGTTCATCATTTGATACTAATGAAGCATATAACGATTCTGCCCGCTGCTGAAAATCATCAGTATCGCTGACCACTGCTTGATGAGCTTCTGGTTTTTTCTTTGCTTTTTGGGTACGAAGATCATGACTGTCGCGATACTGCTTTAGATTTTTATCACTGCTTTCAACATCAATCTCGCCATTAAGCATCACGATATATTTTCCGCTTTTCATCCATCGCGAGATCGTTTTACGGTTTACGCCCGTATGTTGGGCATACTCAGAAATATTCATCGTCGACATGGGACATTTTCCTCAATCAATGGGACATAGCGTGGGACATGTCCCACATTAAATGGGACACAAAATCCAAATAATTTTTCACTAACTTGATGAAATAAAAATAAAAGTGACCCTCCCATATCATGGGACATGGGACACAAATTCAAAAACGTTTAGCTAGTGAAATACTGCGGTGCGCAATGTCCACGGTTTACAAAAGTGTCAGGAAGGACCCAAAATAAATATTACAATAAACAATAGGTTATTGTTAAATGGATTTAATTAAAAATATTAAAATGTGATCTTTTTCATGGTTATGCGCAAAAATGTGATAAAGACTGGATTGCCATTGAAATCTCTATAGTAATTTCATAAAAATTAAGGTGATGACCTGATTATTATTTAACACAGATAAATTATATATAAGTTATTAAATTAAGTATTTTGGGATAAACCAAAATAAGCAAATGAAGTTTATTTTTAATTTTACACTTTTGGGAAAATAGAAAATATGACATACGTAAATTTGAATGCAGAACGTTGTTCAAGTTTTGCTCATCATATAATGAATGTTAACAATGTAGAAGGTAAAAATTTAATAACATCACCGAAAGGACTACTTGAATATATAATAAATTTTTTTACCGCTGGAGGGATCGAAAGGGAATTATCTAAGCAATATGATAATTTTATTCAAGCAGTAACTCACTCTATTGAAGAAAATAACGCTGACTCAAACTCTTATCATTTGCCTGAAAAAATGAAATTTAATTTCAAAGGTTGTTTAGTAACAATTACCTCTTGTGATTCTTCTCCTGATAGGGTAACTATTAACGTTCAAGGAAAAAAAGGAGAGAGCTTTACTTCAGAAATAGGTGAGAAAGAGTTTAAAAATGTCGCTACCTTATTATTATTACAAAAACGGCTTAATTTAAACGTTAACATGAACGAAGGTAAAATAGATTTATCAGGCATAAATCTATCAGGCAAAAATCTATTGGGAATTAACTTAGAAGGAGCAAATTTATCATTCTCAGATCTAAGCGAGGCCGACTTAAGCGGAGCGAATCTGGAAAACGCAAATATGGCGAATTCGATACTCAATAAAGCCAGGCTAATCCAAACCAACCTAAACGGAGCAAATCTAGAACAGGCTCAATTAAAGAATGCAAATTTAAATTCAGCCTTGTTAAATAAAGTAACAATGCTTGGTACTAATTTGATGGGCTCAACGCTTATTGATGCAGATTTAAGGGAAGCAGATATAAGAATATCTATCTTGGCTGATACAAATCTACAGCATACAAAATTAAATAACGCAACTATTGATGCATCAGATTTAACACTTGCAGAGATGGCTGAAGCAGATTTAACAAATGCAAGTCTGTTTTCGACAAAAATGAAAGGAGCAAATCTGAGCAGAGCAAACCTACATCAAGCAAGACTAAGATTTGTTAATTTAGAAAAAGCAAACCTAACTCAAGCTATCTTAATAGAAACTGATCTTCATGAGGCAAATCTATCTGGAGCACATCTTGAACAAGCAAATTTAGCAAAAGTTAATCTTCACGCAGCAGATTTAAGTTATACCAATTTAGCAAAAACTACATTAGTTGAATCAAATTTAAGCTACGCAAATTTAGAAGGCGCTGTCTTACAAGAAGCTAATCTGACCAAAACAAATTTAGAGAGTGCGAACTTAAGTAAAAGTAATTTAATGAAAGCGACGTTAAGAGAGGCTAATTTAAGCAACGCAAATCTAGAGGGCGCTATTTTGAAAAAAGCCAATCTTACAGACGCTAACCTAAATGGTGCAAACTTAACTGAAAGTAATTTAAAAAAAGCTTCGTTGAAAGATGCTAACTTAACAGAAGCTAATCTTAATAAAGCAAAATTAAAGCAGACAAATTTAGAAAACACAGGTTTGACCGCAGCAAATCTTTACTCTAAAACCACAATAAATATGTTAGCAAAAAAAGCGATATCAAAACTGGGTAAAATTTATGGTTAAAAAAATTAATATATTCTATACAGTTAATACAATATATTGATAGTCTTTTTTGATCATAAGCGTGAAGTTTATACTAGCTCAAACTTTATCTGACAGTTGCCGGTTATTTATACAGTACCTGTCAGGTTAAATTTGATTTAAATCTTTCTCTCTCCAAAGTTGTTTTCCATCGTGTAAAGTTGCCATAGGAGTTCGACCGCAACACATTTTTCCTTGATGAGTGCGTTGGTTATTATATTCCGCTAACCATTTATCTAAATCAGCTTGTAATTCATTTAAAGCCCTATAGATTTTCTTACGAAAAGCCACCTGATAGAACTCTTGTAATACAGTTTTATGAAAGCGTTCACAAATCCCATTAGTTTGAGGTGAACGAGCTTTAGTTTTTGTATGATCAATATCATTGATAGCGAGATAAAGTTGATAATCGTGATGTTCAACTTTACCACAATACTCACTGCCTCTGTCCATCAGTATACGTAACACCGGTAACCCATGCTGGGAATAAAAAGGGAGAACCCTGTCATTTAATAAATCTGCCGCCGTTATCGCGCTTTTTGTTGTGTAAAGCTTACAATGAACGACTTTACTGTAAGTATCAATGTAAGTTTGTTGATAAACACGACCAACGCCTTTTAAATGACCGACATAAAAAGTATCTTGTGAACCCAGATAACCTGGATGCGCTGTTTCAATCTCACCACAGGCTTCATCATCTTGCGCTTTCTTTTCTAGAGCACTGATTTGTGATTCTGACAGGATAATTCCTTCTGTTGCGATTTTATCTTCAAGCGCTTTTAGGCGTTTTGTAAAATTTTCGAGATTATGGCGCAGCCAAATAGAGCGAACGCCACTCCCCGAAACAAAAATGCCTTTTTTTCTTAGTTCATTACTACTGCGGTGTTGACCGTGTGCAGGGTATTCAATCGCATACTCGACTACAGCGCTTTCAATCTGTTCATCTACTCTATTTTTTACGTTAGGCACCCGTCGATTTTGATTAATTAAAGCGTCTATCCCACCATCGTTAACAAGTTCCTGGTAGCGATAAAACGTATCTCGGGATACCCCCATAATCTTACAGGCTTTTGAGACGTTATTAAGCTCTTCAGCGAGGTTAAGTAACCCGACTTTATGTTTGATGATAGGATTATTTGTTTGATATAGCTAGGCGACTTAATTTTGATTACAAGGTGTGTTATGAGTTATACAATTGATTTTCGACGTAAAGTAATATCTGTAAGGAAAGCCGAAGGTTTAACAATTCGAGAAACTGCGAAACAATTCCGTATTGGAAAAGCGTCTTTAGTACGTTGGCTTAAACGACCAGAGCCAAAAAATTCAACGCCACGTAAGAGGAAGCTCGATAAAAATGCTTTAGCAAAAGATGTGGAACAGTATCCAGATGCTTACCAAAAGGAACGGGCAGAGCGATTCGGTGTTTGTAAAAAGACTATTTGGCAATCCCTTAAAAAGCTGGGATTAACCTATAAAAAAAACTCTATTCCATCCAAAAACCAACGAAAGCGACAGGCTGGCACATCAGCAAAAAAGACAACAGTATGAAAAAAAAGATAAATCTGTTGTTTTTATTGATGAAAGTGGTTTTTCACATGACACTCCACGAACTCACGGCTATTCCCCAAAAGGTCACCGTTGTTTTGGCCTGAAAAACTGGGGTGCTAAGGGAAGAACAAATGTTATTGGCGCTTTATTGGGAACAACCCTTTTTGCTATCGGATTATTTGATTGCAATATTAATCGTGATGTTTTTTATGTTTGGATCACAAAAATATTGCTCCCAGAACTTCCTGAAAATTCTGTTATTTTTATGGACAACGCTAGCTTTCACAAAGGTAAGAATATTGAACAGGCAATTATAAACGCAGGACACCAGATAGAATATTTGCCTGTGTATTCTCACCAGATTTAAATCCTATAGAACATAAATGGTCTCAAGCTAAACGTAAAAAGATGGAAACAGGATGCACTATCGATGACCTGTTTTTAATACATATGCTGTAATCAAAATTAAGTCGCCTAGCTATACATAGAATTACCTTTTATTTAATTATCTAATGATGTTAATTAAAACCGGTAACGCTCTTTTTTAAATCAGAATTGTCGGATTAAGTTAAGACTAATACAAATTAACACACAATGATTTCCACGCACTCATGAAACGGGCTAAAGAAGGGGGGGTGACGTTACCTGCTTCAGTCAACCGTTTGTATCTGGCCAATGATGCCCAGCCGTTACCCTCCACTTTGACCAATGGTGGTATTCCTGCCATCGTCGCGGGGGGTATCGATCCGAACGTTATCAGAACGGTATTTGCCCCAACCCGTGCCACGGAAATTTACGGCGAGCGCACAATCGGATTGTGGCAACACGATTAACCAGGATTACAACCGGTTTGCCTTTTTTGGTGTTGAAGGCATTAACTACGGCGCATTAAATAACCCTCAGCTTCCCACGCCGATCACACCAACCAAGGTGAGTGGTAAAACGAAATGGGAAGATAAATCCATCCAGCAGCGTTACAACGATATTTTAGCACTCTACAGTGACCTGGTAGGACGAACCAACGGGGTGGTGGGTGACGGGGTGGACATGGCTTCCTCCCTGACGCTGGTATTGTCAAACAAAGCCTCGGTGTATTTGAAATCATCAAACGAAATCATGGCCACCTCGCTTGAGGACTTGATCAAAAAAGCGTTCCCCAATCTACGCATTGAAACGGCTCCACAATTGAGTACCGATGCCGGTGAGTTAATACAGATGTTCGTGCGCAGCTATCAGGGACAGCCTGCTTGCTATAGCTAGGCGACTTAATTTTGATTACAAGGTGTGTTATGAGTTATACAATTGATTTTCGACGTAAAGTAATATCTGTAAGGAAAGCCGAAGGTTTAACAATTCGAGAAACTGCGAAACAATTCCGTATTGGAAAAGCGTCTTTAGTACGTTGGCTTAAACGACCAGAGCCAAAAAATTCAACGCCACGTAAGAGGAAGCTCGATAAAAATGCTTTAGCAAAAGATGTGGAACAGTATCCAGATGCTTACCAAAAGGAACGGGCAGAGCGATTCGGTGTTTGTAAAAAGACTATTTGGCAATCCCTTAAAAAGCTGGGATTAACCTATAAAAAAAAACTCTATTCCATCCAAAAACCAACGAAAGCGACAGGCTGGCACATCAGCAAAAAAGACAACAGTATGAAAAAAAAAGATAAATCTGTTGTTTTTATTGATGAAAGTGGTTTTTCACATGACACTCCACGAACTCACGGCTATTCCCCAAAAGGTCACCGTTGTTTTGGCCTGAAAAACTGGGGTGCTAAGGGAAGAACAAATGTTATTGGCGCTTTATTGGGAACAACCCTTTTTGCTATCGGATTATTTGATTGCAATATTAACCGTGATGTTTTTTATGTTTGGATCACAAAAATATTGCTCCCAGAACTTCCTGAAAATTCTGTTATTTTTATGGACAACGCTAGCTTTCACAAAGGTAAGAATATTGAACAGGCAATTATAAACGCAGGACACCAGATAGAATATTTGCCTGTGTATTCACCAGATTTAAATCCTATAGAACATAAATGGTCTCAAGCTAAACGTAAAAAGATGGAAACAGGATGCACTATCGATGACCTGTTTTTAATACATATGCTGTAATCAAAATTAAGTCGCCTAGCTATATGTGGCGAATTCGCAAAAATATCGGGCATTTCCGCTTCTTCAGCAACACTCAAGCTGGTCGCAGAAAGTGGCGGCCAGTACGTATGGCACGGTGATCACACAACCCATGCTTTTTGCTCAAATGTTGGGGATCTGATCATGGGAAAAATCATTGTCGGCTGTAAACTCCCTCATGGTCTAAAAGCCACCGTGAAGAATGAAACTATCGAATTGAAAGGGGCTAACGCTTGCGCCATTTATGGCGGTTTTGGCATAACTGAAGGCGTAGATGAGGCGTGGTTCAATGTATTTTCAAAAACCTACGCGCAGGCGGGATTTATCGAAAAGGGGTTAATCTTCAAGGTCACCGATCAAAAAAGTTTTTCCTCAGCCGCTAAGGAAAGAGCACAGGTCAAAACCGGTTTAGAACCGATTAACCCGAAAAAGGCAACCGTCAAACCCACGGAGGTTGAATGACTGTCGTGACATTGGATATTGCAGTGTTTCGCAGAGATTACCCACAGTACGACAACGTTGCCGATACACAACTTAATCTCATGTTTGATATCGCGCAGACGGCGTTTGATAATTCTGAAGGCGCACTAGAGCCAGATTTAGACAAACGCAAGCGCCTGCTTTATCTGCTGGCGGCGCATCTGTGTGATATCACCTTTGGTGATACGAAGGGTAAGGGTTCAGGTGCGTCCGGCGCTATCGGTCGGGTTGCGAGTGCATCAGAAGGCAGTGTTTCCGTGTCGCTTGATGTCGGGCAGGGATTACCTTACTCGCAAGCCTGGTATTGGGGGCAGCTTTTCTGGCAACTGACCAAGCCCTACCGGATGTTTGCCTATTTCCCAGGTATTGAGGTGAGGTGCAGCTGATGGCGGGGAAGATAAAAGCGTTTCTGGACGCACAGGAAAAGCAGCTTAATGACCTGACGTTAAACGTCGGCTTTCCAAAAGAGGCAAGCTATCCAGAAGGCCGTCGGGTTGCTGAAATGGCTTACATGAACGAATTTGGCAATCCTGGGAATAACCAGCCACCGCGCCCTTTCTTCCGTAACGCTATTTCAGCCCATCAAAAAGACTGGTCAACCTATCTGGCGTCGTCCATGCGCGCCGGTGTTAATGCTAAAGAAGCGGCAGAATTATTAGGTGAAAAAGTCGTCAGCAATATTAAAGATTCAATATTGACACTCACCGATCCGCCGCTTTCTGAAACCACGCTTTATGTGAGAAAGCACCGGACTCACAAACCAAAAAACTTCACTGACAAACCGCTGGTTGATACACATCACATGCTGGAGTCAGTCAAATACTGGGTGGTGGTGGATGATGAATCTTCATAATCTCACTCGTTCGGCTATTCGAGCCGTTAACCCTGATATTGCTGCAATAGTCCGCCGTTCTGATGGTTGGACAGTCGGTGAAGGCCGGACACGCATCCCCAAATACCTTCCCGATGAACATATAGCTAGGCGACTTAATTTTGATTACAAGGTGTGTTATGAGTTATACAATTGATTTTCGACGTAAAGTAATATCTGTAAGGAAAGCCGAAGGTTTAACAATTCGAGAAACTGCGAAACAATTCCGTATTGGAAAAGCGTCTTTAGTACGTTGGCTTAAACGACCAGAGCCAAAAAATTCAACGCCACGTAAGAGGAAGCTCGATAAAAATGCTTTAGCAAAAGATGTGGAACAGTATCCAGATGCTTACCAAAAGGAACGGGCAGAGCGATTCGGTGTTTGTAAAAAGACTATTTGGCAATCCCTTAAAAAGCTGGGATTAACCTATAAAAAAAACTCTATTCCATCCAAAAACCAACGAAAGCGACAGGCTGGCACATCAGCAAAAAAGACAACAGTATGAAAAAAAAGATAAATCTGTTGTTTTTATTGATGAAAGTGGTTTTTCACATGACACTCCACGAACTCACGGCTATTCCCCAAAAGGTCACCGTTGTTTTGGCCTGAAAAACTGGGGTGCTAAGGGAAGAACAAATGTTATTGGCGCTTTATTGGGAACAACCCTTTTTGCTATCGGATTATTTGATTGCAATATTAATCGTGATGTTTTTTATGTTTGGATCACAAAAATATTGCTCCCAGAACTTCCTGAAAATTCTGTTATTTTTATGGACAACGCTAGCTTTCACAAAGGTAAGAATATTGAACAGGCAATTATAAACGCAGGACACCAGATAGAATATTTGCCTGTGTATTCACCAGATTTAAATCCTATAGAACATAAATGGTCTCAAGCTAAACGTAAAAAGATGGAAACAGGATGCACTATCGATGACCTGTTTTTAATACATATGCTGTAATCAAAATTAAGTCGCCTAGCTATATCGTCATTCAGTTGCAACCCCTGTCGAAAGGGGATTTGCAGCATGTGGACGGATTGAATATCCACGGCATATTCAAATCGATTCACGTTAACGGAAACTTCTGGTCGGTTAACCGAAAACAACAGACCGGTGGCGATTTATTCCTCATTGAGGGGGATACCTGGCTGGTGATTGAACCGCTTGAATTGTGGCCGGACTGGTGTCGGCTGTTAGTGTGTCTCCAAACGGACAGGGAGGGGGGATGAATGATTATACGGTCAATCAGGTCATTGACACGTTGGCCGATTTCATTGAACCGATTGCAGGTACGGTCTGGCAGGCTCAGGATAACCGGAATCCCATGCCGAGCGATATCTTCTGTGTTCTCACGCCATTACGATTTATCCGGCTGTCGGCGGCGAGAGGGATTGCCCATGACAGCGGAAACCCTCAAACCAGTACGATGAACTGGACTGAAGTAAGGCAAGCTGATATAGCTAGGCGACTTAATTTTGATTACAGCATATGTATTAAAAACAGGTCATCGATAGTGCATCCTGTTTCCATCTTTTTACGTTTAGCTTGAGACCATTTATGTTCTATAGGATTTAAATCTGGTGAATACACAGGCAAATATTCTATCTGGTGTCCTGCGTTTATAATTGCCTGTTCAATATTCTTACCTTTGTGAAAGCTAGCGTTGTCCATAAAAATAACAGAATTTTCAGGAAGTTCTGGGAGCAATATTTTTGTGATCCAAACATAAAAAACATCACGATTAATATTGCAATCAAATAATCCGATAGCAAAAAGGGTTGTTCCCAATAAAGCGCCAATAACATTTGTTCTTCCCTTAGCACCCCAGTTTTTCAGGCCAAAACAACGGTGACCTTTTGGGGAATAGCCGTGAGTTCGTGGAGTGTCATGTGAAAAACCACTTTCATCAATAAAAACAACAGATTTATCTTTTTTTTCATACTGTTGTCTTTTTTGCTGATGTGCCAGCCTGTCGCTTTCGTTGGTTTTTGGATGGAATAGAGTTTTTTTATAGGTTAATCCCAGCTTTTTAAGGGATTGCCAAATAGTCTTTTTACAAACACCGAATCGCTCTGCCCGTTCCTTTTGGTAAGCATCTGGATACTGTTCCACATCTTTTGCTAAAGCATTTTTATCGAGCTTCCTCTTACGTGGCGTTGAATTTTTTGGCTCTGGTCGTTTAAGCCAACGTACTAAAGACGCTTTTCCAATACGGAATTGTTTCGCAGTTTCTCGAATTGTTAAACCTTCGGCTTTCCTTACAGATATTACTTTACGTCGAAAATCAATTGTATAACTCATAACACACCTTGTAATCAAAATTAAGTCGCCTAGCTATAACCTGGATGCGCTGTTTCAATCTCACCACAGGCTTCATCATCTTGCGCTTTCTTTTCTAGATGCACTGATTTGTGATTCTGACAGGATAATTCCTTCTGTTGCGATTTTATCTTCAAGCACTTTTAGGCGTTTTGTAAAATTTTCGAGATTATGGCGCAGCCAAATAGAGCGAACGCCACTCCCCGAAACAAAAATGCCTTTTTTTCTTAGTTCATTACTACTGCGGTGTTGACCGTGTGCAGGGTATTCAATCGCATACTCAACTACAGCGCTTTCAATCTGTTCATCTACTCTATTTTTTACGTTAGGCACCCGTCGATTTTGATTAATTAAAGCGTCTATCCCACCATCGTTAACAAGTTCCTGGTAGCGATAAAACGTATCTCGGGATACCCCCATAATCTTACAGGCTTTTGAGACGTTACTAAGCTCTTCAGCGAGGTTAAGTAACCCGACTTTATGTTTGATGATAGGATTATTTGTTTGATACATAGAATTACCTTTTATTTAATTATCTAATGATGTTAATTAAAACCGGTAACGCTCTTTTTTAAATCAGAATTGTCAGATGAAGTTAAGACTAATACATATAAATAACCGGTAACTGTCAGATTAAGTCTGAGCTACTACAGCAAGCCGTATTCTGAGACGACCTGACAGGCTAATTTAAATATTCTGGTTTTATCCCGACTCGCTGTTGATGGGTGGATCCCTAGTGATTTAGCAAACCCGTTATTACCGCCTTCTGATGCCATCTTCTGGTAGAAGTAAGATTCCAAATGCTCAGGTTTGCAGGTGATTTTGATAGTATTTGAATTTTCCATGGTTATAATCCTTAAGTAATAAAATTCCCTACCTCGATATTCCTATGGGGTTTGTGAAAAAATAATAGATAGAATGAGATTGTGAGTGATTAAGTGGGTTTTGCCGCTTCAGCCATTTAGCAGAATGCTATCCGGTCGCCCGATGGTATACCGCATCGTTCGGTAAAATGTAGATTAATTTATACTGCTATTAGCTCTGGCCAGATCTTATGCCAATCATCAGGTCGTAAATCTTTGCGTGATACTTTGCCACAGGTGGCTAGCTCAATTTCAACGCATCGTTTGGGTGATATTGGACATAAGCCAGAGGCCATTTGAGATAAAAAAGATTTAGATATATTTAATTTTCTTGCTAGATTCTTAGAACCGCCACGCTCAAGAGAATCTATGTATTCTTTTAATTCCATATGAACTCCTTTAATCCTTTGGATTTAAGTCAAGTTTATATAACGCTAAACATTGTGTCAATAGTTTGATTGTTTAGGATTTACTAATCAAAATGTTTCCATGGATATAAAATTAATTCGTCAACGACGTTTAAAAGAGTGGTTTTCAGATAAGACCCTCCCAGAAAAAGAAAAAAGTTATTTATCGCAGCTGATAAACGGCAAGACTTCTTTTGGAGAAAAAGCAGCAAGACGTATTGAAAGTACGTACGGCATGCCTAATGGCTATTTAGATTCGGAGTCCTTTGATGATATAATCAAAAATAAATATAAAAAACTTACAAATCAACAAATTGAAATATTAGAGTTATTCGATAATCTCCCCTCAGAAGACGCAAAACAATTTCTGAATGAAATGAAATCCAGAAAAGCTCACTATGATTTGATTTTTGCTGAGTTATTAGAAAAACGTAATAATCACCCTCCCTTAACCAAAAAATAAATACTTTTAAATCAATCGCATAGAGCATTAATTAAAAAAATGTTCTATTTTTAATTGACTAAAAGTTTATAGTTTAATAAACTTACTTCATCGAAGGTAATCAGCCTGAGATTGAAAAAAGTGAACGGAGCACTCTAACGCACGGGCGGACGGCGTATCTCACAAGAGACAATGTACCGAAGTGGCAAAACCCATTTTTCATTACAAACACGATTATTTATTCATCTAATTTGTTAAGGAAAAATATTATGAAAAAAACATCTGCTATATGCCCTGTATGTTCTAAACGTTTCAATCCCAACAAATCTTACGAACACATTAAGGAATTTCACCCTACAGCAAGTGACTATCAATTAGCTATCATTCGTGATGTACGTCGTAAATGTTATGGGCAGAGTAAACCAGTGAAACATAAAAATGCGGCTTTACTTCCTCACACATCAAACTTTGCAATATCACGGACAAGAGCCACTAAATTAAGAGTTGCCTGACAATTTGATAGTCTTTGCAGCAATCTTATCCTACACTTAATTCCATAAGTTTCAGATAATAGTTATCCCTCCCGATGGGCTGGGAATTTAATAATCTCCCAATTTCAGGGAGGCCAGGTTGTTAAAGAGCGGTGTTACTTACATGGTAGTTTGCTTATCAGCAGGGATACCATCTGTTGGGTTTGGGTAAAGATCGGGGCGTAGCTCGTGAGGTGTGATCTACCACCCTAAAACTTTAGCCATTGAAAAAACGCATTCAGCAGGAACACGATTTCTAAACCAAACACTAATTGTTTGGGGACGTTTACCCAATTTACGACCTAACTCAGACTGAGTTGTGATAGCAAATATTTTATTTTGTAGATCTATGTCCATACGATCTCCTCTAACTTGAGCTTACTGATATTACAGATTTAATTTTAAATTTCAAATTATATTTGCAATGTTAATAACAAAAAAATTTTGTATGCTTTAATAGTAATAACTATTTAATGGATAAAAGTATGAGTTTTCCTAAAAGACTCCAGCAAGTGTTAGATGAACTAGGCTGGAATCAATCAGAATTAGCTCGCAGAATGGGAGTTAAGCCTCAATCCGTTCAAGGCTGGTTAAAAAATGTAATACCTAGGATGGATAAACTTGAGAAATTATCTGAAGTAACAGGAAAACCTTTAGATTGGTTTTTCTCTCATCAATTACAAAATCAAGAAAAAAAAAGTTATGAAACTTTTCGTAAAGAGAAAAATACACTTACAGAAAAACAAAAGCTAATACTTGAACTATTTGAAGCTCTTCCTGAAAGTGATGTAAATCTGATTCTAAAAGAGTTGGAAATTAAAAAAAGCTTTTATGAAAAGAAAATAGCTGAACTTTTAAATCAAAAGAAGAATATAGTCTAACTCCTCCATTATTTTATCCTATTTTATAGGAATATCAAATTTTACCAACCAAAGTTACAAATTAAATTTTAATTTTTATTGACAATTTAAATTTTAATTTGTAGATTATTTCCATCAACTCACTGCAACAGGCAAACGCAAGACAATACCACGAGTTATCTGAAACTTTGCCAGACGCTGCTAAGTAGCCAGCCGAAGGCGTATGAACATGAAGGCAAGTGACGACAGTTAAGCAATACCGCTCTTTAACACCATTTCGCTGAAAAAGCGAACCATAAAACACCCAAACAGTCGGTTTTGGGGTGTGTGAAATAACCAAATTGCAGCCATAAAGTTGAAACCAACACCAGGGTACTACCAATATGACTGTAAATATAATCCGGATACCTCCGGCACACACCACCAAAACCCATTGTCAGGAGGTAATATGTGTAACTTTCATGGTTATGATAATGCTCGCTGTCGTAGACATGAGCGTAGAAGCGCCAAGCGAGCAGCCTATAACTATAACAAAGCGCTTAATTTGGCATTGAAAGCAGCGTTAAACCCATCTAAAAAATCTAACCAACTAACAACTCCAAATCCTAAACGCCCTGTTCTTTCACTAAAAAGAAAAATGATGAGTCGTGTAGAAAAAGCAATATCAATACGCCTAACTAAAGTTTATGACTCATTTGATAATTGCTGTTTGCCTGAAATAGCTTTATACACTGCTAAAAGGTTTAAAAATAAACCTAAGCTCAACTTCGGAGTAACTGCTAATGTTTGAGAATAACAAAACGATTAAGGTTCAAATTGTTGCTGATGTTAGAGCAAAGTGTAACTATATAGTAGATATGAACGAAGAAGATTATAAAAAATTTGAAAGAATTATCGATTCACAAATGACATCCAGCAAGATGAATGATGCAATTCTTGATATAGCAAGCAAATATGGAATTTATGATAATATCGACTTCTGCGAACCTGAAGACATTGAATTCCATCTGATAGGAGCATAATTAATCAATTCACAAAATCAAATCCTTTCTTTTTATTAATCATAAATAAACAATTCATAATATAATCAATGTCTTATTAAGGTGATCATTATTCCTGTTTTGTGTGTTGTTGGATTACACAGAGGGAGCGAGCCTGACGCGCCAGAAATATCTGGCAATCAAATTAGTTTCAGGATGTGTGAATGCGGCTCTGCGCTCGCGGGACAGTCAACATTCTATAAATTATCTTTCAAATAGCTAAATATAGTTTGATTGCGTTTACCCGACCGTGATGACTGTAATCGGACACCAAGAGGCACTTGGCACACATCCTAACTTTTCAGCAAATGTTAACAAGGAGTACACATAATGAGATTGGACAATCCACGCATTGTAACGGCAAAGCATCCCAATATGGGTAATCTGGTTGGGATTACTAATGGTAGTCGTCATTTGAGCGATGCAAAATACTTAAGCAGCATTGATATATGGAATGACGACGACATGGAAACAAAAACTTTCAAAGAAATTATACAGTGCTTAACAAAAGAAAATAAGCGTCTTAAAAAAGAGAATTTAAGACTGATGAAGATATATCGTGAAATTGGCGGGCTGTGCAGGACTTGAACCTGCAATAAGTAAATTTTATCTACTGCTCTACCATTCAGCTAACAGCCCAATGTTAATTATAGTGCGGGCATCAAGAAAGCTTTAACCACCAGAGAGAGAATACCTAAAATACCCGCACCTAACATCCAGCGAATTAACTTTTGTTCAGCACGAATACCAGACATTTCAAGTTGTAGGTCTTTACGGACTATTTCCATGTCTTTACGAACATTGGTTATTTCAGCAGATAAGTCCTTACGGACATCAGCTATGTCACGTTTAACGTCAGCAATATCAGCTTTAGTTGCTACATCCGCAACTTCATGCGATCTACGTACAACAAGTGAAATAGCTTTAGCTTGCTGACTAGTAAGTCCAGCCGTTTGAAGCTCTTCTGATGCCTGTAGTGTATCAAATGCAACCTGACCCATAGGAAATCCTCCTTTTTGGTAAGTATAACGGGTTTAGTCTGCAATCTGCAAAATCTTTCACGTTAATACCTTAATTCGTTTACTCACGGAGAAACCGTTATGTCTAAATTAGTTGTTATTGAAAATACCGTTGTTCATCAAAACGCTTTCGGGCGTTATTGTCTGAATGATTTACATAAAGCCGCAGGAGAATTAGAAAAGGATAGACCTAAGTATTGGCTCGCCAATGATAAGACTCAAGAATTAGTTGCTCAATTCGTAAGCGATGGTGGAATTCCCCCATCGGTTATTAAAGGAGGTACAGAGCAGGGAACCTACGTTGCTAAAGAACTGGTTTATGCTTATGCCATGTGGATTAGTGCAGCTTTCCATCTCAAAGTTATCCGGACGTTTGATGAAGTTATTTCTACACCTATCCAACCACTAACCGATAAAGTTCAGGCTGGATTAGCAATGCTGGCATTCTGCAAACAAGAATTGCGTATCGCACCTTCTGGTATGCTTGGTGCAATGAAAAAGCTACAAAATTCACTTGGTATGCCGGATATCCTTCCCGCTTATGCTGTTGATGCACCAGAAGGGAGTTTAACGGGTTCAAGCGAAGTGACGCACTCTTTTACGGAGCTTTTATACTGCATGGCAAGCCTTACAGCCCACCATCTGGCTTTAAACGTCTGTAATTATTAGGTATTGTTGAGCGTAAATCACGTCCAAGTAGCAAACATCCTGATAAAGAAAAATTATTCTGGTCACTGACAGAAAAAGGATTACAGTTTGGCAAAAACCTAACAGACCCAAATCATCCTCGTCAGACTCAGCCTCATTTTTATGATAACCAATTTCATAGATTGTTAGGTCTCATGATGAACGGAATTGCAGCATAATAAACCATTGACGAAAAAAGAAATCATGCGCTATATTCTATATCAGGTGCTGAACACACCTTCAACGAGCGGATATCCGCACCCGACAGTTTAGCGGTTTTTTTACGTCCATAGATTATGGTCGGGTAGTGAACAGAATATACAAAACCCTGAAAAGGGGAAAACTGTTGGCCGTCTCGTTGCGGTGTTCAAGTACCCGACCGCCCATCTGAACAGTGGGTTTTAATAAATCAACGAGGACATAAAAATGACCACTCCAAAACTATCCATTGATGCTTCAACGGCATCTCCAAACGTATACATTAATAATGGTAAAACAGTAACAACATCAATTGCTATTGCTGAATACTTCCAAAAAACTCACGACAACGTACTCAAGAAAATTCGATCAACAATTTCTGAATGTGATGATGAGTATCATGTCGTTAATTTTAACGAGATGTTCTTAGAGATCGAAGTTGCAAATGGAGCACTACGAAAAACTCCCTACTACGAACTTACCCGAGATGCATTCGTTTTGATCGCGATGGGCTTCACGGGTAAAAAAGCTTTAAAATGGAAAATAAACTACATCAATACCTTTAATCGCATGGAAGCTGAATTACACAATTCTATCGCTGTAACCGGAGCAACAAATAAAGTTCTTCTCACCTTACTTCCAAATGGTAAAGTAGATAGCGCAAGAGTCATTCATGACAATGAATATGTTGCATCACTAGAGTCATTGTTTGAAATTGGCCGTCGCGCGGGTTATATGATTATTCATAAAGATGAATTAATCAAAAAACTATCAGAATAGCTTAATTTTCCTCGAGCACGTCTCCGTTTCAAACGGAAGCGTGCACCACATTAATAAATACCAATATTCATTCATCAATTAACTTTGAGGGATATCCTTATGTCAAATTTAATCAACATCGAAACAAAAAACATCAATGGTGAATTAATCCAGACTGTTAATACCCGTGATTTACATTCATTTTTGGAAAGCAAGCAGGAGTTTGCTAATTGGATAAAAGACCGCATCCAACAATACGGTTTTATTGAACATCAGGACTTTTTGATAAATTTATCAAAAACCCCAAATGGCGGTCGTCCAGCAAAGGAATACCACATCTCCCTCGATATGGCGAAAGAACTATCCATGGTTGAACGCAACGAAAAAGGGAAACAGGCCAGACAGTACTTCATTGAATGCGAAAGACGAATTTTACAATCACAATTACCCAATAACCCAACAACTTTAGGCTTACCTAATTTCATTGACCCTGCTGAATCTGCAATTGCATGGGCTGAGCAGCATAAAAAAGTTCAACTGTTAGGGGTACAGGTTCAACAGCTTGAAACCGAAATCGATAGCCTAAAAAACCTGTTTCAGATTGGTATGACACCTGTTCAATTCTGCAAGCAGCTTAATGGCGTAAATATTAACCAGGTCAACCTTTTTCTGGAATCGCGTCATTTTCTCTACGATGCAGAAAAGGATATCAGCAAGGCTCATGTCTGGCGTGTTCATTCTTATGCGAGAGATACCTATCTAACCGAATCACCCTTCATCATGACAAACGATTACGGGAAACACCAGTGTTATAAAATCGTTCTGCTAAAAAAGGGGGCTTCATGGCTATATAACCAATACCTCAAAAGTAAGCTACCGATGAAGAAAGACTGGAACGGCGAATTCACTCACGACAAATATAGTCAGGTGGCATAAGGGGTAACGATGAACAAAGACAACATCCTGCTAGCGCTGGCAAGACAGGCAGCAAAGTTAGCGATTGATACCCAACGACAAGATATATGGCTAATCGCTTTATCACTGCAACTAAAAGCTTATGGAAAAAATCATCATGCCCCTTAAATCTGAAAAGGCGAAAAAACGCCATCTTAAAGAAAAAATTATCACTCTGCTACTGGATTCGTCCTTTTCACAAAATGAAATCGAGTTATTAGTCGCGGAGATTAAAACCAGAAAAAACAGGATGCTATTTCAGTTCGAGGAGGTCAAATGAACCCTTACGCCATGCAAGATTACTGGTACGAACAACAGCAAGAAATTGCTTATTGGGAAGACAGGCTGGACGACGAAATCAGCGAACTTGTCCAGCCTATTTATGACTGCCTACCTTCCTCAGTGATGCGAAAACTCAGTATTGAGGATTTTGACGATATCTGGAAGGCGCTGTTTAACCATTTCAAAAATGAGAACATCCATCAGTACAAAGCACTTCGAGCACCTAAGAGGAAATATCTATGAGCGAAACACAACATACCGAAAAAGAGAGAAGTTTTCAACAACAGGTTTGGGAAACGCTGTCGGTGATTAATGTTAACGATAAAGTTGAAAAGAAAAACGGCCTTTCTTATCTCTCATGGGCTTGGGCATGGGGCGTATTAATGGCACATTATCCAGAATCCTACTATGTCATTGATGCCATTAGCTATAACAATGATGGCAGTGCGATGGTGTCGTTAACACTCACGGTTAAACAAGGAAATAATGAGTTTCCCCGAAAAATGTGGTTACCCGTTATGGATTACCGGAATCAGGCTATTTCTAACCCTAATGCCGTTGATATCAATAAAACGCTCATGCGCTGTCTCACCAAGGCTATTTCAATGTTTGGATTAGGATTTTATATCTATGCCGGAGAAGACTTGCCTGAACAGGAAAAAATTGTAATACAGAAAGAAGCCGCACAACAAAAAGCCCGTTACGAACAATTAATCCAGGAATTAGAAACATCAGCAAAAGGCGGTATTGAATCAATGAAATCCCATTGGCTGAAATTAACACCAGAAGAGACGGATATCATTGGCGAAGAAAATAAAATGGCTATTTATCGCAATATTGCAATGAAAAACGAGGCTAATCATGAAGCAGAAAACGGACGAATGGTTTCAGGCAAGACTTGGGAAAGTCACCGCCAGCAATTTACACAAGGTGTTATCCAAAGGCAGGGGAACAACGCAACGAAACTACCTCATGCAATTAGTTTGTGAAACCCTTACCGGACGACGAGAAGAAATTAAAACCAATCAGGCCATTGAACGGGGCATTGCCCTTGAACCACAAGCTAGAGCGCGATATTGCCTCAATGAGTTTGATGTCACGGTCACCGAAGTGGGCTTTATCCCCCACCCGTCTATTGCGCTATTTGGGGCAAGTCCTGATGGTTTGGTTAATGATGATGGACTTTGTAGTAGCTCAGACTTAATCTGACAGTTACCGGTTATTTATACAGTACCTGTCAGGTTAAATTTGATTTAAATCTTTCTCTCTCCAAAGTTGTTTTCCATCGTGTAAAGTTGCCATAGGAGTTCGACCGCAACACATTTTTCCTTGATGAGTGCGTTGGTTATTATATTCCGCTAACCATTTATCTAAATCAGCTTGTAATTCATTTAAAGCCCTATAGATTTTCTTACGAAAAGCCACCTGATAGAACTCTTGTAATACAGTTTTATGAAAGCGTTCACAAATCCCATTAGTTTGAGGTGAACGAGCTTTAGTTTTTGTATGATCAATATCATTGATAGCGAGATAAAGTTGATAATCGTGATGTTCAACTTTACCACAATACTCACTGCCTCTGTCCGTCAGTATACGTAACACCGGTAACCCATGCTGGGAATAAAAAGGGAGAACCTTGTCATTTAATAAATCTGCCGCCGTTATCGCGCTTTTTGTTGTGTAAAGCTTACAATGAACGACTTTACTGTAAGTATCAATGTAAGTTTGTTGATAAACACGACCAACGCCTTTTAAATGACCGACATAAAAAGTATCTTGTGAACCCAGATAACCTGGATGCGCTGTTTCAATCTCACCACAGGCTTCATCATCTTGCGCTTTCTTTTCTAGAGCACTGATTTGTGATTCTGACAGGATAATTCCTTCTGTTGCGATTTTATCTTCAAGCGCTTTTAGGCGTTTTGTAAAATTTTCGAGATTATGGCGCAGCCAAATAGAGCGAACGCCACTCCCCGAAACAAAAATGCCTTTTTTTCTTAGTTCATTACTACTGCGGTGTTGACCGTGTGCAGGGTATTCAATCGCATACTCGACTACAGCGCTTTCAATCTGTTCATCTACTCTATTTTTTACGTTAGGCACCCGTCGATTTTGATTAATTAAAGCGTCTATCCCACCATCGTTAACAAGTTCCTGGTAGCGATAAAACGTATCTCGGGATACCCCCATAATCTTACAGGCTTTTGAGACGTTATTAAGCTCTTCAGCGAGGTTAAGTAACCCGACTTTATGTTTGGTGATAGGATTATTTGTTTGATACATAGAATTACCTTTTATTTAATT
Source organism: Candidatus Arsenophonus triatominarum (assembly GCF_001640365.1). Lineage (GTDB taxonomy): Bacteria > Pseudomonadota > Gammaproteobacteria > Enterobacterales > Enterobacteriaceae > Arsenophonus > Arsenophonus triatominarum. Next base: position 546,973 of record NZ_LWMI01000016.1, read on the forward strand.
ATCTAATGATGTTAATTAAAACCGGTAACGCTCTTTTTTAAATCAGAATTGTCGGATTAAGTTAAGACTAATACAAATAATTTAGAATACAACCATTGGAGGTCACTATGACCACTTTAACTTTCCGTAACTATACTTTTTCACCTATAACTCATCATTGTAAAATTTGGTTAACTTCGGCTCAACTTGCTAAGGCTCTCGAATATGCGGATCCAAAAGCGGTAACAGGTCTATACAACAATAATAAAGATGAATTTACTGTTTGCATGTCTAAGGTGGTCGATTCAACCACCTTAGGAAAATCCCGTAACAAGACTCGCATTTTCTCCCTACGAGGTGCTCATCTTGTTGCAATGTTCGCCCGTACTCCAGTAGCCAAAGAATTCAGAAAATGGGTGCTCGATATATTAGACAAGGAAGTTGACAATCCTCAACCCAGACCCGAAGCAACCGAATTTCTAACCGACAACGATACTCGCAATTTGGCTCATCTTGTCTGGAGCATGGCGAATGGATTTAGATTTGAGAGAGCATGGACGCAAGGTATCTGGTATGCGCTACGTCATGCGACAGGAATCGCATCGCCTCAACATTTCGAAGTTAATCAAATCGCAATAATTGCAGAAGAATGCCGCCGGATTTACGGCATGACTAACACGCTCAAATCAGCTATTTTTGATGCTGAAAAACAAGTTATCCGTCGTTTACTTCGTCATAAAGACGATGTCGAGACCGTACTTCGTGAAATGCAGCAACTGTTAGAATCCAGCACTCACGAACACGATAGCGTCATGACTCAATCCCTTGAAAGATGGCAACAGGCGAACGTCAATCGCTTCCTCCAACGTAACTAAATAATCCTAACGCCCCTTTTTACAGGGGTAATCATTCATCAATTTAACTATTGAGAGATACCTTTATGTCAAATTTAATAAACATCGAAACAAAAAACATCAATGGTGAATTAATCCAGACCGTCAATGCGCGTGATCTACATGCGTTTTTGGAAATTACCACGCGATTTAATGATTGGATAAACAGACGTATAACAGAATATAGTTTTGAAGAGAATATTGACTATATTATTGTTGAAAATTTGAGCTACTCAAATTTGAGTAGTGCAAAATCTCGACAACGGCCTATGAAAGACTACTGCATCAGTATCGACATGGCGAAAGAGTTATCCATGGTTGAGCGCAACGAAAAAGGGAAACAGGCAAGACTTTACTTTATTGAATGTGAAAGAAAAGCATTAGAAGCCGTTAGTCCGGTTAAGATATTAAATGACCCATCAGCGATGAGAGGATTGTTGCTTAATTACACCGAAAAAGTTATTGCGCTTGAACACAAAGTCGATGAGATGAAACCGCAAGTTGAAGCACTAAAACGAATCAGCTATTCAGAAGGCTCGCTTTGTATTACTGATGCGGCAAAATCACTCCAAATGAAACCCAAAGCACTTTTTTCATGGTTACAAGGACATGATTGGATTTATCGGCGTGTTGGTGGAAAAAGTTGGGTTGGCTATCAGGATAAAATCAAGCAGGATTTAATCGAGCACAAAGTGACTGTCGTTGCTAGAAATGACGGTTCGGAGAAGTTAACTGAACAGGTAAGAATTACGCCAAAAGGACTTGGAAAATTATCCATTCTTATTAGTCAATAATGCTAATAAAATGTATTAGTCTTAACTTAATCCGACAATTCTGATTTAAAAAAGAGCGTTACCGGTTTTAATTAACATCATTAGATAATTAAATAAAAGGTAATTCTATGTATCAAACAAATAATCCTATCATCAAACATAAAGTCGGGTTACTTAACCTCGCTGAAGAGCTTAATAACGTCTCAAAAGCCTGTAAGATTATGGGGGTATCCCGAGATACGTTTTATCGCTACCAGGAACTTGTTAACGATGGTGGGATAGACGCTTTAATTAATCAAAATCGACGGGTGCCTAACGTAAAAAATAGAGTAGATGAACAGATTGAAAGCGCTGTAGTCGAGTATGCGATTGAATACCCTGCACACGGTCAACACCGCAGTAGTAATGAACTAAGAAAAAAAGGCATTTTTGTTTCGGGGAGTGGCGTTCGCTCTATTTGGCTGCGCCATAATCTCGAAAATTTTACAAAACGCCTAAAAGCGCTTGAAGATAAAATCGCAACAGAAGGAATTATCCTGTCAGAATCACAAATCAGTGCTCTAGAAAAGAAAGCGCAAGATGATGAAGCCTGTGGTGAGATTGAAACAGCGCATCCAGGTTATCTGGGTTCACAAGATACTTTTTATGTCGGTCATTTAAAAGGCGTTGGTCGTGTTTATCAACAAACTTACATTGATACTTACAGTAAAGTCGTTCATTGTAAGCTTTACACAACAAAAAGCGCGATAACGGCGGCAGATTTATTAAATGACAAGGTTCTCCCTTTTTATTCCCAGCATGGGTTACCGGTGTTACGTATACTGACGGACAGAGGCAGTGAGTATTGTGGTAAAGTTGAACATCACGATTATCAACTTTATCTCGCTATCAATGATATTGATCATACAAAAACTAAAGCTCGTTCACCTCAAACTAATGGGATTTGTGAACGCTTTCATAAAACTGTATTACAAGAGTTCTATCAGGTGGCTTTTCGTAAGAAAATCTATAGGGCTTTAAATGAATTACAAGCTGATTTAGATAAATGGTTAGCGGAATATAATAACCAACGCACTCATCAAGGAAAAATGTGTTGCGGTCGAACTCCTATGGCAACTTTACACGATGGAAAACAACTTTGGCGAGAGAAAGATTTAAATCAAATTTAACCTGACAGGTACTGTATAAATAACCGGTAACTGTCAGATTAAGTCTGAGCTACTACAGCCTGTGTTGCGTTTAAATCAATCAGATACTCTCGACAAAAGGCTTCCTGTTTATCTGTGAGAGTCATAATAGCTACCTTACTTAATGTTTATTTTTAGCCGCACTCTTCGCCCATCGTTTAGCCTGATTGAGACAATCCGCTATCATCTTTCCTCGTCTGCTAGCTGGCTGTTTGCGGTAATACCGGATAGCTTCACTTGTGGCTAAGCTAGCGACAGAAGAAGAAAAGCCGAGCTTGATTAACTCGGCCTTAACATTGGCTTCGATGAATTGCTCAGGAGTCATCCTTCTAACCTCATGCTCCCACCAATTAAATCAAGGGGGATTTGAGATAACTCCATTACTGTTTTTTCAGCTTTTTTAAGAATGGGTAAATCATCTTGACGCTTACGTAATCGACGACCAGCATCCGAAGAGTCTTTATCAGACTCTTTTCTGGCTGTAGCAACAATATTTTGTAATTGCTCAATAGTAAAAGCTAATCCTTTATTTTCTTCCAACTCCGTCATGTAGTCATAGATTTTAGCCTGCAACTCATAGCTGTAGCTCATTGCCATTAGACAGGCTTCACGTTTTGGAAATCGGTAAATTTTTCGAATAGACTGGGCACCGTTTCCAGTGGTGAAAATATCATCAGCTAAAAATTTAGCAGATGTTTCTCCAAGAACTTTGGGTACTTTTGCCATAAAATTATTGTGCTGTAATTTACGATATTTTTTGCAAGGAAACGTTAATGCTTCTGCTTCCGCTTTTGATTTCCGGTCAGCATTAATGTAATCCACCATTTCCAGACTGGTCATTGTTGGCATTTCTGTTACTAAAAAATTGTCATTTTTAGTTGTTACTAATTTCATCGTACTTTTCCTTATAGAAAATCGAACCTGCGCGCACAGAACAGCCGCCCACAGAAAAGCACCATTTTAAACGGCGTTCTTCAGGCTCGACTTTCTATAAGGTTCTGTGTTTTATTGATGCGCGTGCGTGGCGCTGAGATTGTTAAGATTTGAACGTGCCAATGACCGATTCAGTGACACTGTGTTTTGATGTACTGCTGTAGATATTCCGTCTGCTTTTCGTTCTCAGCTATCATCGCTCTGAGACGGAAATAATCTTCTCGAGCTGCCTTACTAAGTTGTGGGGTGGCTTCATTATGTCGGCTCTGGGTGGTAGCGGTTTTGGGTATTGGACACACGGCATTGACGTGCAACTGCTTAGTGCCAGCACGAACAGCATCATTGAGCTTAGCAATTTCAGCTTTGGCATTATTTAATTTCTCCGTGTGTTGAATATCGAGTTGGTGCAAAGAATCAATCTTTTGCTGCTGTAATTTCACGGCTTCAATTTGTGCGCGATATTGCTGTTTTAACGTTTGGTAATCTTGCTTGACGATTTGGTAACGAAAGTTGATGAAAATGAGTGATAAAATCAATGCAGCAACAATCACTACGATAAATGTGTAAGGTCGCCATAACATATTACGCTCTCAATTTCCCGACGGGTAATTAGCCCTTTCCAAACTTCGCCTTTCACATAAACCCACCGCTTCATCTCATCACATGCCCCTTTTCGGTCATTGTCGTTGAGCTTTTTGAGCAAGGTCGATTTGGCAAAATTGCCCACGCCCACGTTATAAGCAAATGAGTAAAGGGCTGCCTGTGTTAGCGTGTTGATATTGACCTTAATCAACGGGTCAACATAACGTTTAACGGCTTTTAAATCGTCATTAAGCCACTTATCGCAGTCTTCTTGCGTGTACATCCGGTTACGCACAATATCCTTGCCTGTATGACCATAACAAACAGAGAGTACACCACCTCCATCGAAGTAAGGTTTAAATTTTAATCCTTCAAAATGCGTTATCATCGTTGAGGCTAAAAACAACGCACTACCGCCCGTTGCCATCAATATTTTTTTCGGTATCTTCATACTGACGTTCCTTGAGTCTGTACTCCTTTTTGCGGTAGTACACGTTGATAAAAAATGTCCCTATCGTGCAGACAATACCCATCACAGCTACCCACTGCTCAAGGGTAAAAAAATCAAAAATCGTTGTCATGACTCCCCCGATGGTGGTCATGATGCCCCACAGATAGGCGGCAGGTGTTGAGTATTTTTCAGACATGCGCATATACCCTACCTTTGAGGGTTCCATTGCTTTAAATTAAACAGGGGAGCCAACCGCCTTACCCGTTTATGTTTAATGGCTTGTGAGTATTGCGGTGGCGTAAACGAAAAACCCCACGCTTTCACATGGGGCTATGCACTACTGCCTTAATTTGTAGTAGCTCAGACTTGATCTGACAGTTGCCGGTTATTTATACAGTACCTGTCAGGTTAAATTTGATTTAAATCTTTCTCTCGCCAAAGTTGTTTTCCATCGTGTAAAGTTGCCATAGGAGTTCGACCGCAACACATTTTTCCTTGATGAGTGCGTTGGTTATTATATTCCGCTAACCATTTATCTAAATCAGCTTGTAATTCATTTAAAGCCCTATAGATTTTCTTACGAAAAGCCACCTGATAGAACTCTTGTAATACAGTTTTATGAAAGCGTTCACAAATCCCATTAGTTTGAGGTGAACGAGCTTTAGTTTTTGTATGATCAATATCATTGATAGCGAGATAAAGTTGATAATCGTGATGTTCAACTTTACCACAATACTCACTGCCTCTGTCCGTCAGTATACGTAACACCGGTAACCCATGCTGGGAATAAAAAGGGAGAACCTTGTCATTTAATAAATCTGCCGCCGTTATCGCGCTTTTTGTTGTGTAAAGCTTACAATGAACGACTTTACTGTAAGTATCAATGTAAGTTTGTTGATAAACACGACCAACGCCTTTTAAATGACCGACATAAAAAGTATCTTGTGAACCCAGATAACCTGGATGCGCTGTTTCAATCTCACCACAGGCTTCATCATCTTGCGCTTTCTTTTCTAGAGCACTGATTTGTGATTCTGACAGGATAATTCCTTCTGTTGCGATTTTATCTTCAAGCGCTTTTAGGCGTTTTGTAAAATTTTCGAGATTATGGCGCAGCCAAATAGAGCGAACGCCACTCCCCGAAACAAAAATGCCTTTTTTTCTTAGTTCATTACTACTGCGGTGTTGACCGTGTGCAGGGTATTCAATCGCATACTCGACTACAGCGCTTTCAATCTGTTCATCTACTCTATTTTTTACGTTAGGCACCCGTCGATTTTGATTAATTAAAGCGTCTATCCCACCATCGTTAACAAGTTCCTGGTAGCGATAAAACGTATCTCGGGATACCCCCATAATCTTACAGGCTTTTGAGACGTTATTAAGCTCTTCAGCGAGGTTAAGTAACCCGACTTTATGTTTGATGATAGGATTATTTGCTTGATACATAGAATTACCTTTTATTTAATTATCTAATGATGTTAATTAAAACCGGTAACGCTCTTTTTTAAATCAGAATTGTCGGATTAAGTTAAGACTAATACACTTAATTACCTTATATGTACCCTACGAGCTTATAAAAAGTAGTGCGTTAACAAGATATAATTATTAAGTCAATGAAACAACAAAAAACCCCACAAAAGTGGGGTTCTAATATATGTTTAAGCGCTAACTCAATAGCTATGCGCTACTGTAACATATAATACTGTACGGATGTACGGACAGTCAAGCATTTTACTGAGGATTTGATCAGTATTTAACGTCGCTGTAAAAATTGCTGTATCTCTGCTTGTTGCCAGCGTGTTAATGTATCGGTCAAAACAAGAGTATGCTCCTGATTACTCTCTTCAAGCAATTGTTTCATTTCAGCTAATACCTTGTCTGCATCCTCACGTTTGCGGAGTACTCGCCTTACGGCCTGTTTCTCAGCCTCATAAATCGCTTCTTTAACGCCATTGGTGAAGTTATAAATCTTTTCGCATTCTTTTGCGATTATCGGTATCTGGTTAACTTCAAAATTTTGTGGTGACTCTACCCCTGTTGCATGACGTAAAGCATACCAGATACCTTGCGTCCACGAACGCTCAAATCGGAAGCCGTTAGCCATCGTCCAGATAAGACGAGAAAGATGTGACGTGTCATCTGCGGTTAATAGTTCTCTCGCTTCTGGATGGTGTTTAGGTGTATTAAATGTTCTTTCTGCATGAAAATAGTAATCTTCTAATTGCTCGAAGATTTCCCATGCTTGATCAGTTTCAAGCATTTTAGCATGTCTTGCGGCTCCACGTTCTGTCCAAAGCATGAGGCTACGAACATTAGGTGCAATTTTCACAGAGTTACTTTGGGTAACCTTGTGCTTAAATTCTCGTAATTCCGGCCCTTCCAATTTGAAATAGTGTTTTCCTTCAACAAATCTATCTGAATTACGTGAATGATTAACTTTGATATTATTTGTTTCTGTACCATAAAGCCAAGCCAAAAGTTCAGTTGTCACAACTGGAACCTCATTATGAGTTATGGTTGGGATAGTTTCTACGGTGATTTGAGTAGCCATATTCGGCCTCCACATTAGTTTAGTCAAAATACGCCAGTTAATAGTGGCGATCGGGTGTTAACTGAGCCTAATGTGAAGCTCTGGGCATATTCCCCTTTTGGGTTTTGTATTACGCCTCTCCACCCGATCATTATCTGGATGCAATTACGCCGTATAACAGGCGTAAAAAAGCCGCATGGTTATCGGGTGCGGTTTGCCGCACATTAGTTCAGTACGGTCAGCATACGATAGTCTATACGGTGTTGTCAATTTGTTGCTTTAAGGAGTGTGTGAACAGTGCCAGCTATGTAGGATTCAGCCCTACCCATGTAAGCGGTGATATAGTCAGGTCTTTTCTTCCAGTTTTTAGCTATCATCCGACATGAAATATGATGCTGATAATGTAAACAAATAATGTTATATCCATCGATATCATATTTTTTTAATCCGGCTACTGCTTTATCAACTATTTCGCCTTCCTCATCGCTTAGCCAGGGTCTGTCATCATCGAATTTAACAGGAGCAATGGTAGACATACCTTTGTATTCGGTTCCAATTCGGCTCATGCTCCAGTTTCCCCATCCTTCGAGTAAATCTTTTACGTGCCTACTCATCTCCCCTCCGGCAATAAAATATGAATAGGGGCATGGGTATTAACCATAATGCCCTGCTTTGAATGCTGGTTTCTTGATTACGCTATTTCCCAAATGGTGATAACCAGTTTTCCGCCCTTAATGATTTCCTTGCGCTCAACGTGCAACACATCTATCTGAGAATCATCAATTATCAAACCACCATGGCAGAGTGCATCAATCGGTGCTTTCATCAGGTTATCTAAATCTCGCTTACGACGGTCAGCCGGATGCACTCCTATCTCGATCCCTAAACGTTGAGATAATCGCTTACAAAGCTTTTGACGCATTATTTCAGCGACTACCGACTGACGGTATAATCTGCCTTTTGCGGTGATGAAGTGTTTGTGTTTGGCGTGATACCAGTAGTGATTGACAGAAGGTGGGAAAGGAACGGTGATGTTATAAGTTTTCATTCATAGCTTAATCTCTCTCATCTCCACCCCTTTAGCGGTATAACCGGTTAACTGTTTACCTGCTATTCGTTGACGCTTTTTCGTCAAAAAGTGGATGTGGTCTTCATAAACATAGCGGTATTCACCATCGACAAGGATGTGTTTAAAAGCTTTCATTGGTTGTTTTGCATACTGCACAAATTTATTATTATCCTTATATATCAATGCATTAGATGGACATAACGTTTTTCTTGCTTTGGATTCTTTAATTTCCTTCTCTGCACCTCGGTATACCCAGAATGTTTCTTTATGGCCCGTAATTTTACGTGTACGAACTTTAATATAACCAAGCCGTGCCATTAATCGACTAAACTCATTATTACTTTTTACCAACAAAGAAAGTTCATAGGTTGATTCACATAACCAGCCATGACGAACATACTCTTTGACCAATGCCTTATTGTGTTCAATGTTAATTACTGTATATTTATCATGTTGTCTAGGATGTCGATAGATAACCCAATTATCGAAAGCGTCTTGTCTTTCATTTGTTAATATCTGCACTGCAAAAGTTCTTAACGCTTTTCCATTTTTACGATTCCAATATTCAACCCATGAATCAGAGCGGTTAAGTATCAAAAGACAGTAATCATCAACTTTATGTGAATGCACGCCACGTGAAAAAACCTTATTTTCCAATGGCCTATCTGGGCATAACGATGCTTGATATTCATAAGATTTTTTATATCCTCCGGTGAATCCGGTATCACTATCTGCCTCATGAACGGAAATCCCCGAATTAAGCCACACTAACCCATTACCATCGTGCCTCAGTCCTAAATCCGTTAATGTACAGATACCGTTGTTAATGACTGACCAGTTCCCCGAAATAACCGCTTTTCGGAGGTTAAATATATTGAAGTCCTCACTTTGGACACAAAGGTATCCTTCACGGCGATTTTCCCTGCTTTGAATTTTCATATTTTTGCCTATTTGATTTTTATTTGGTGGGGTTTAGCGGATTACAGGTGAAGTTTTCTATTAACACTTTTGGCAATTTGTCACGCTTTCCAGCACTGCCTCCCGTCCAGTAATAATCAATTTCTTTAAATTGCATTCTAAACATGGACGGCTGGGATAAGATTTTCAGGCAATCCTGTTCTGATAGTGCTTTGTCACTATAGTGCTGCCAATACACGGGTTCGCCGCCATTTTTAACAATGGTTGCTTCGATTTGGTATTTCATTGGGGGTGTCCTAATTAAATCGTTACGCCTTGAGCGTGGTGTCTTAAACTTTGTTGATGAGATGATTGTGAGATTTTTTCTGCTTCCTGTTGATTGGTGTCGATAAAGTGACCGTTTTTAAACTCCTGATAAACCGTACCCGTTTTGCCAAATCGATTTTTGGTTACGATAATTTCAGCATACTTCGCTGAGGGTGAATTTTCGTTATAAACCCCATCACGATACAGCATGATAATACTGTCTGCATCTTGCTCAACACTGCCTGAATCCCGTAAATCAGCATTAACAGGACGTTTATTTGTCCGCTTTTCAACCTCTCTTGATAACTGGCTCAATGAAATTACGGGCGTTTTTAATGTTTTAGCCAGCCGTTTCAAATTTGCCGAAATATGCGCTATAGCTAGGTCATTTCGTTCAGCTCTGGGTTTATGCAATTAATCCGAGGTAATCAACCATGATTAACGAGAGCTGGGGATACTTTTTTTTCTGTCTGGTGGCAACAGAGGCTATTTGCTCAATGGTAAGTTTACTTGCATCCACTATCCAAACATCTAAATCATGCAACAAACCAATCGCACCAGTTATCTTATTCCAGTGCTCCTGCTCTAATCTTGAGGGATTTCTCAGCATTGAAACGGGAAGATTTGACGCTTGTGCAATCTGTCTTTCAATGATTTGGCTTGAGTCCATTTCCATTGAAAAAATTAGCACACCCCGTCGCTGATTCATGTCCCTTATTTCTTGACTGGCAACACTTCTGGCAATCTTCAATGCAAATTCGGTTTTCCCCATACCGGGTCTGGCAGCGACAATCACTAAATCAACCGGATTAATACCCCCTGTTATCTCATCCAGTTCACCTATCCCTGTTTTTAAGGTATTTGACTGCTCACCGTTTTGTAAACGATTGTCCAGTAAGTCGGTATAATCACTAATGAGTTCTTTCAGGTTTACAGGCTTGATTTCTTCATTCGAAGTTCGCAATTTTGTTGCTTTCGACAAAAAATCATCGATAGCTTGAGTGGCTGACTGGATAGTGCCATTGGCAACAACATCCTTGACCGAATTTATCATTGTCAAAAATTCCCGTCGTTGATAATTCTCAGCAACCATTTTCGCATAACCTTTGAGATTGGCTGCACTGGGGCAATCTTTGGCTACGGACATAACCTGAGTGAAATTACCCTCTCCCATGTGTTCAGCCACCATCACCATATCAATCATGTTTCTGGTTTTAGCCTGGCACTGAATTATTTTGTAAATTTCACGACAGAAATGGGAGGAAAAAGCATTAGGCTCAAGCGTTGACAACACATCACTGGCGTCTGGCGTTAAACCTGAAATCAGCAAGCCGCCTATCACGCTTGCTTCAAGTTGGACGTTGACCAATTGAGTATCTCCTTAATCACAGATTTTCCAAAAACAGAAAAACTCGCCGTATCGCATTCTGAGCGACGATAAATTTTTAGACGTACCTGAATACGTTTTTATCAAGAAAATCTTTCAGAATTGATTACAGAGCGTTTTAGAGGGCATCTGAATAGAAAATTGAGATTGAATTTTTAAATCTGAGGAGAAAATCTGCAATGCTAGCATCCCCTGTCGGCAAATTTACCTTCACGGACTCCGGTTACTGTGGTTTCTCTCAGCAAGTAATCAATATCCGCTGTCCAGCCTGTGTTGTTCTCACCAAAGTAAAACGGTTTTGCCATACCAACAAACGCTCTGACATAGGCTCGCCAGCCTTCCAGGTTTGAATTAGCCAGTAAGCCAACAATTTTCTTCAAGCGGGTTTTACGCTTGGCATTGGCTTCAACAGCATGGGGGAGTCTGTCACCCACTTCCTCGTTGTAGGCAACCAGATAATCGTTGTAGTTCAGTGTTTGGGGTTTTCGCTTTTCAGGTTTAGCCAATTCTCCCCCTTTCACCTCGTGAGGGGTAAGGGGTGTATTATTATATTTATTTTCTTTTGTAATAGTTTCTTTTGTGTGTCCCTGTTTTGGTGACAACGCTGTCACGCTTTTGGTGACAATTTTTGTCACTGTTTTGGTGACATTTCTTAAGTTGTCACTATTTTGGTGACACTCTTGAATTTTCCACTCAGAAATTATTTTATTTAAACCAATCTTATTACCTGATTTAATTAAGATATTCATCGAAATTAACTCATTCTTTGCTTTGTTTACTTTTTGTCTTGGTAATTTTGTTATCTCAGCTAATTGACTATCAGAAATGCGATCCATTTTTTTCTGAAAACCATATGTTTTTCGACAAACAGCATGTGCTACTTTTGCCTGATTTCTGGTTAAATCGGCACCAATGAGTGCCTCATACAGTTCATTCGCTATTCGTGTATATCCATCTTCAATCTCAGCCACGGCATTCTCCCTGACTTCGTTTTTAACTCTGTAATCATCAAGACTGGTGACTGTTGCAGCCATTTTTAACTCCTTGTAACTTTCTGAATTCTGATACAAATCGATATGCGAAACGCTTATTTTTTTTGATGCAGCAACCAATAACCCATCAGGACTATCTGGATGGACTTTTTCTTCATGGTTTTTGTTGATAAATCGGCGTTTTTTTGGCATAATAACCTCGCTGAAATTGAAAGAAAAAAAGGGAAATTCGTCGTTTCCCTTCTCCTTGAAATACTAAACTTTCTTCATCAAACACAAAGCTCATTACAATTCTCAAAAGCTTCATCGTTTTTTAACCTTGAAGCTTCTTTTTTTGGCAGTCTAAGATGCTCCAGCATGTCTATCAGCTTGCGTATCTCTTCACCTGATATATTTGTAATAACAACCTCCTGTGTCGATGAACCAGGCACACTCACTACATGACTAGGCAAGCCGTATTCTGAGACGACCTGACAGGCTAATTTAAATATTCTGGTTTTATCCCGACTCGCTGTTGATGGGTGGATTCCTAGTGATTTAGCAAACCCGTTATTACCGCCTTCTGATGCCATCTTCTGGTAGAAGTAAGATTCCAAATGCTCAGGTTTGCAGGTGATTTTGATAGTATTTGAATTTTCCATGGTTATAATCCTTAAGTAATAAAATTCCCTACCTCGATATTCCTATGGGGTTTGTGAAAAAATAATAGATAGAATGAGATTGTGGATGATTAAGTGGGTTTTGCCGCTTCAGCCATTTAGCAGGACGCTATCCGGTCGCCCGATGGTATACCGCATCGTTCGGTGAAATGTAGATTAATTTATGCTGCTATTAGCTCTGGCCAGATCTTATGCCAATCATCAGGTCGTAAATCTTTGCGTGATACTTTGCCACAGGTGGCTAGCTCAATTTCAACACATCGTTTGGGTGATATTGCGCACAAACCAGAGGCCATTTGTGATAAAAATGATTGAGAAACATTTATTTTTTCTGCTAATAGCCTTACCTCTCCTCGCTTTAAGGTTGATAGGTATTCCTTAAGTTTCATAGTATTCTCCTTTTAATCACTTTTTAAAATTTACCAAATACTAACGAATATAGCAACTGTTTGCTTATTTAGTTTTTACTAATCAAAATATGTATATGGATATTAAAGAAATCAGGCGAAAACGCCTTAAAGAATGGTTTTCTGATAAACCACTACCTGAAAAAGATAGAAGCTATTTATCACAGTTGATAAATGGAAAGTCCTCTTTTGGTGAAAAAGCTGCTGCTAGAATCGAAAATGATTATCGGATGCCAATAGGATATTTGAGCAATCCATCTAAAGAAATCAATGATGCAATTATCATTATCCAAGATCGCCGCGAGCAGACTCTCCTATCGTTATTTCGTGAATTACCAGACTCAGAAAAAGAGAAAATGCTTTCTCTATTCGAAGAAAAAGTAATGAACTACAATAAACTCTTCAATGAACTTCTAAAAGTAAAAAAATTCAAAAAATAACTTCTTATAATTGATTGAAATTAAAGCGCCTGTTCAGGTTGCTTTAGTTTTTTATGAATTTTTATTAACTAAATGATTGACATATAAATTTAGTAAATGGTAAATTTACTCCATCGAAGGCAAACAGCCAGCGATTGAAAAAAGTGAACGGCGCACTCTAACGCACGGGCGGACGGCGTATCTCACAAGAGACAATGTACCGAAGTGGCAAAACCCATTTTTCATTACAAACACGATTATTTATTCATCTAATTTGTTAAGGAAAAATATTATGAAAAAAACATCTGCTATATGCCCTGTATGTTCTAAACGTTTCAATCCCAACAAATCTTACGAACACATTAAGGAATTTCACCCTACAGCAAGTGACTATCAATTAGCTATCATTCGTGATGTACGTCGTAAATGTTATGGGCAGAGTAAACCAGTGAAACATAAAAATGCGGCTTTACTTCCTCACACATCAAACTTTGCAATATCACGGACAAGAGCCACTAAATTAAGAGTTGCCTGACAATTTGATAGTCTTTGCAGCAATCTTATCCTACACTTAATTCCATAAGTTTCAGATAATAGTTATCCCTCCCGATGGGCTGGGAAGGTAAAATCTCCCAATTTCAGGGAGGCCAGGTTGTTAAAGAGCGGTGTTACTTACATGGTAGTTTGCTTATCAGCAGGGATACCATCTGTTGGGTTTGGGTAAAGATCTGGCCTAATTTCATGTGGCGTTATGCATGTAAGTTTATAAATTGGTAATAAACGCTCAGGTGGAGCTTTACCAGCATTCTTTTTGACCCATCTATTCAAAGAAGCTGGTGTAACTCCTAAAGCAATAGCCAATTTTCGCTGGCTTCCAAATTGTTTAATGGCTTTATCAAGTCCGTTCATAAGCACTCCTTGATTCTGAAAGATTAACAATTGTAAGCATTTAGCTAACTAATGTCAACAATATGCTAGATTGAGTGATGTTAGCATCTTGCTTATACTTTAATTATGAAAAAAATGAATATCGAAAAAGAATCGTTGATAACACAACGTCTCGATGAATTATTAAAAACTAGGCATATGTCTAAATCTGACATGGCCAGGCTTACTGGTGTAAGTCGTGCTTCAGTTAATGGTTGGTTCAAGCGCGGCAGTATAAGCAAAGAAGCAGCATTAAAACTTTCATCTGCAACTGGGGTATCATTAGCATGGATATTGGGCGAGGACGCTAGTAACTTGGTCGAATTATCACAAGATGAAATGAAACTCTTAGATCTATTTCGAGAATTACCTAATGCTGAAAAACTGAATATGCTATCAGCATTTGAAATGCGCTTAAAAGAGTTAAAAGAATACTACAATCGTTATGTAATTAAAAATAATTAACCCTTACACATAAATACACTTCCTAAATAATAAGCCGCATCAAGCGGCTTTTTTTATTTATCATACATTAATTGATTACTTTAAGTTGACAAGTGTTAGCTAATTACTTACACCCATTCCCATCAACTCACTGCAACAGGTAAACGCCAGACAATACCACGAGTTATCTGAAACTTTACCAGACGTTGCCAAGTAGCCAGCCTGAGGCGTATGAACATGAAGGCAAGTGACGACAGTTAAGCAATACCGCTCTTTAACACCATTTCGCTGAAAAAGCGAACCATAAAACACCCAAACAGTCGGTTTTGGGGTGTGTGAAATAACCAAATTGCAGCCATAAAGTTGAAACCAACACCAGGGTACTACCAATATGACTGTAAATATAATCCGGATACCTCCGGCACACACCACCAAAACCCATTGTCAGGAGGTAATATGTGTAACTTTCATGGTTATGATAATGCTCGCTGTCGTAGACATGAGCGTAGAAGCGCCAAGCGAGCAGCCTATAACTATAACAAAGCGCTTAATTTGGCATTGAAAGCAGCGTTGAACCCATCTAAAAAATCTAACCAACTAACAACTCCAAATCCTAAACGCCCTATTCTTTCACTAAAAAGAAAAATGATGAGTCGTGTAGAAAAAGCAATATCAATACGCCTAACTAAAGTTTATGACTCATTTGATAATTGCTGTTTGCCTGAAATAGCTTTATACACTGCTAAAAGGTTTAAAAATAAACCTAAGCTCAACTTCGGAGTAACTGCTAATGTTTGAGAATAACAAAACGATTAAGGTTCAAATTGTTGCTGATGTTAGAGCAAAGTGTAACTATATAGTAGATATGAACGAAGAAGATTATAAAAAATTTGAAAGAATTATCGATTCACAAATGACATCCAGCAAGATGAATGATGCAATTCTTGATATAGCAAGCAAATATGGAATTTATGATAATATCGACTTCTGCGAACCTGAAGACATTGAATTCCATCTGATAGGAGCATAATTAATCAATTCACAAAATCAAATCCTTTCTTTTTATTAATCATAAATAAACAATTCATAATATAATCAATGTCTTATTAAGGTGATCATTATTCCTGTTTTGTGTGTTGTTGGATTACACAGAGGGAGCGAGCCTGACGCGCCAGAAATATCTGGCAATCAAATTAGTTTCAGGATGTGTGAATGCGGCTCTGCGCTCGCGGGACAGTCAACATTCTATAAATTATCTTTCAAATAGCTAAATATAGTTTGATTGCGTTTACCCGACCGTGATGACTGTAATCGGACACCAAGAGGCACTTGGCACACATCCTAACTTTTCAGCAAATGTTAACAAGGAGTACACATAATGAGATTGGACAATCCACGCATTGTAACGGCAAAGCATCCCAATATGGGTAATCTGGTTGGGATTACTAATGGTAGTCGTCATTTGAGCGATGCAAAATACTTAAGCAGCATTGATATATGGAATGACGACGACATGGAAACACGCACTTTTAAAACAATCATACAATGCTTAACAAAGGAAAATGATTATTTAAAAAGAGAGAAGCGAAGACTAATGAAGATACATTGTGAAATTGGTGGGCTATGCAGGACTTGAACCTGCGACCGATGGATTAAGAGTCCACTGCTCTACCAACTGAGCTAATAACCCGCAATATGTGTTATAAGGCAGGTATCAGAAAAGCTTTCACCACTAAAGAGAGAATACCTAAAATACCCGCACCTAACATCCAGCGGATTAATTTTTGTTCAGCTCGAATACTTGACATCTCTAGTTGTAGGTCTTTGCGAACATCAGATATTTGTGCGTCTACTCTTTCGAAACGTAAATTCATCTCAGCAGATAAGTCTTTACGGACATCAGCTATTTCTTTTCTGACATCAGCTATGTCACGTTTAACGTCAGCAATATCAGCTTTAGTAGCTACATCAACCGCCTCGTGTGATTCACGGACAGCTAAAGAAATGGCTTTAGCCTGATTTTTAGGCAAGCCTTCTTTTTCTAATGTTTCAACAAATTTTAATGTATCAAATGCAACCTGACCCATAGGGAACCCTCCTTTTTGGTAAGTATAACGGGTTTAGGGTTCAATCTGCAAAATCTTTCACGTTAATAGCTTAATTCGTTTCATTACGGAGAAATATTTTTATGTCTAAATTAGTTGTTATCGAAAATACCATTGTACGTCAAGACGCTTTTGGGCGTTATTGTCTGAATGATCTACACCGTGCCGCCGTTGCACAAGGTAAAGCGACAGAATCTCAGCGGCCATCTGTGTTTCTGAGAAGCGAGGGTATCAGCACTTTTGCGCAAAAAGTAAGCGAAGCATCGCAGAGTGCTTCGGTCAATATCATCAAAGGTGGACTTGAATCTGGCAGCTGGGCAGTTGAAATTATCGCCATTCGATATGCAGCATGGATAGATCCCTCTTTTGAAGTTCAAGTTTATGAGCGGTTTAGGGATTCAGTAAAAAACAATAACGGCGTACTTGTTGAAAAAGTACAAGCTGGCCTGGCAATGATCGCTTTTTATAAGCAAGAGCTACGTATTGCGCCTTCCGCCATGTTGGGAGCGATGAAAAAACTCCAATCTTCCCTTGGAATGCCGGATATACTACCCGCTTACGCCGTTGATGCACCAGAAGGGAGTTTAACAGGTTCAAGCGAAGTGACACACTCCTTTACTGAGCTTTTACTACTGCATGGAAAGCCCTATACGGCACAATCTGGTTATCGGCGGCTACAACTGCTAGGACTCGCTGAACGTAAATCACGCCCTAGCAATAAACATCCTGACAAGGAAAAATTATTCTGGTCATTGACAGAAAAAGGATTACAGTTTGGTAAAAATCTGACTGACCCTAATAATCCGCGTCAAACGCAGCCTCACTTCTACGACAATCAGTTTCCCAGATTGTTAGGTGTCATGATGAACGGAATCACAGCAGCATAATAAACCATTGACGAAAGAAGAAATCATGCGCTATAGTTTATTTGCATCTGCAAAATCAGATGTTGGGATTATCAACCCGATTGAAGTTAACCGCGACATGTACACGCCGCGAGCGTGTTTTTTAATGTCGTAATCTAGCCACAATTCAATGGTGGGCTGGATGGGGCAGCTGAAAAGCTGGCCGGTTGGTTAACTCCGGTGTTGATAACCCTGTTCCGCTCACCGCCAATGAGATTATCAACTCTAGCGGGGGTAAAATTAAGTTAACCATTGGAGGTCATTATGACCGCGTTAGTTGTTACTCCCTTCTCATTTGAAAATCATCAAATTCGCACTGTCAGCATTAATGGCAATCCTTGGTTTATTGCTTCTGACGTTTGCTTAGCTCTAAAAATTTCTAATGTTAGCGATGCTCTTTATAAGCTTGATGATGATGAAAGATTGTACCTAGGTTTAACCGAGGCACAAAAAATAGACAAGATGGCAAGGGAAATTAACATAATATCCGAATCAGGAATGTACACTTTAGTATTACGTTGCCGTGATGCAGTCAAACAAGGAACGCTCCCTCATCGTTTTCGTAAATGGGTAACAAACGAAGTTCTTCCCTCAATCCGCAAAACTGGCAAATATGAGGATCCTCAACCCAGACCAGAAGCCCCAGAGTTATTAAGCGATAACGATACTCGCAATCTCGCTCATCTAGTTTGGAGTATGGCGAATGGATTTAGATTCGAGAGAGCATGGACGCAAGGTATCTGGTATGCTCTCCGTCATGTGACAGGAGTCGCATCGCCTCAACATTTCGAAGTTAATCAAATAGCAATAATTGCAGAAGAATGCCGCCGGATTTACGGCATGACTAACACGCTCAAATCAGCTATTTTTGATGCTGAAAAACAAGTTATCCGTCGTTTACTTCGTCATAAAGACGATGTCGAGACCGTACTTCGTGAAATGCAGCAACTGTTAGAAGCAAGTACTCACGAATACGATAGCGTCATGACTCAATCCCTTGAAAGATGGCAACAGGCGAACGTCAATCGCTTCCTCCAACGAAACTAAATCATCTTAACGCCCCTTTTTACAGGGGCAATCTTTAATCAATTTAACTATTGAGGGATACCCTTATGCAAAATTTAATCAACATCGAAACAAAAAATATCAATGATGAATTAATCCAGACGGTTAATGCCCGTGATTTACATACGTTTTTGGAAAGTAAACAAGACTTTTCTACATGGATAAAAAAGCGAATCTCAGATTATGGATTTGTTGAAAATAAAGACTTTATTCGCTTCCACAAAAAAATGGAAGCCAACAACGCTACCATAATCGACTATCACATTTCCCTCGATATGGCGAAAGAGCTATCAATGGTTGAGCGCAACGAAAAAGGGAAACAGGCCAGACAGTATTTTATTGAATGTGAAAGACGGATTTTACAGCCGAAATTATCTAATGACCCAACAAATTTAGGCTTACCTAATTTCCTTGACCCTGCTGAATCTGCAATTGCATGGGCTGAGCAGCACAAAAAAGTTCAACTGTTAGGTGTACAGGTTCAACAGCTTGAAACCGAAATCGATAGCCTAAAAAACCTGTTTCAGGTTGGTATGTCACCCGTTCAGTTTTGCAAACAACTTAATGGCGTAAACATTAACCAGGTTAACCTTTTTCTAGAATCGCGTCATTTTCTCTACGATGCAGAAAAGGATATCAGCAAGGCTCATGTCTGGCGTGTGCATTCCTATGCGAGAGATACGTATCTAACCGAATCCCCCTTCATCATGACAAACGATTATGGACAACGTCAGTGTTACAAAATCATTCTGCTAAAAAAGGGGGCTACATGGCTTTATAACCAATACCTCAAAGGTAAGCTACCGATGAAGAAAGACTGGAACGGCGAATTCACTCACGACAAATATAATCAGGTGGCATAAGGGGTAACGATGAACAAAGACAACATCCTGCTAGCGCTGGCAAGACAGGCAGCAAAGTTAGCGATTGATACCCAACGACAAGATATATGGCTAATCGCTTTATCACTGCAACTAAAAGCTTATGGAAAAAATCATCATGCCCCTTAAATCTGAAAAGGCGAAAAAACGCCATCTTAAAGAAAAAATTATCACTCTGCTACTGGATTCGTCCTTTTCACAAAATGAAATCGAGTTATTAGTCGCGGAGATTAAAACCAGAAAAAACAGGATGCTATTTCAGTTCGAGGAGGTCAAATGAACCCTTACGCCATGCAAGATTACTGGTACGAACAACAGCAAGAAATTGCTTATTGGGAAGACAGGCTGGACGACGAAATCAGCGAACTTGTCCAGCCTGTTTATGACTGCCTACCTTCCTCAGTGATGCGAAAACTCAGTATTGAGGATTTTGACGATATCTGGAAGGCGCTGTTTAACCATTTCAAAAATGAGAACATCCATCAGTACAAAGCACTTCAAGCACCTAAGAGGAAATATCTATGAGCGAAACACAACATACCGAAAAAGAGAGAAGTTTTCAACAACAGGTTTGGGAAACGCTGTCGGTGATTAATGTTAACGATAAAGTTGAAAAGAAAAACGGCCTTTCTTATCTCTCATGGGCTTGGGCATGGGGCGTATTAATGGCACATTACCCAGAATCCTACTATAAGCATGTTGCTCAATAGTGAAATAAAGTTGCTTAAAATAAAAACAAGTTAGATACATCTAAAAAATACAAAAATAGTTTATTTTTTAATCTTACATGGGTTATTTTTAATGCAAAAATTGATTATTTTACCATCAGCGGCTGGTTTTTTTGTAAGTCATAATTAATTTTGCTATTGAGCAACAGGCTTTATGTCATTGATGCCATTAGCTATAACAATGATGGCAGTGCGATGGTGTCGTTAACACTCACGGTTAAACAAGGAAATAATGAGTTTCCCCGAAAAATGTGGTTACCCGTTATGGATTACCGGAATCAGGCTATTTCTAACCCTAATGCCGTTGATATCAATAAAACGCTCATGCGCTGTCTCACCAAGGCTATTTCAATGTTTGGATTAGGATTTTATATCTATGCCGGAGAAGACTTGCCTGAACAGGAAAAAATTGTAATACAGAAAGAAGCCGCACAACAAAAAGCCCGTTACGAACAATTAATCCAGGAATTAGAAACATCAGCAAAAGGCGGTATTGAATCAATGAAATCCCATTGGCTGAAATTAACACCAGAAGAGACGGATATCATTGGCGAAGAAAATAAAATGGCTATTTATCGCAATATTGCAATGAAAAACGAGGCTAATCATGAAGCAGAAAACGGACGAATGGTTTCAGGCAAGACTTGGGAAAGTCACCGCCAGCAATTTACACAAGGTGTTATCCAAAGGCAGGGGAACAACGCAACGAAACTACCTCATGCAATTAGTTTGTGAAACCCTTACCGGACGACGAGAAGAAATTAAAACCAATCAGGCCATTGAACGGGGCATTGCCCTTGAACCACAAGCTAGAGCGCGATATTGCCTCAATGAGTTTGATGTCACGGTCACCGAAGTGGGCTTTATCCCCCACCCGTCTATTGCGCTATTTGGGGCAAGTCCTGATGGTTTGGTTAATGATGATGGACTTATCGAAATCAAATGCCCCAACACCACTACCCACATTGAAACCATTGTCACAGGAAAACCGAAATACGAATACCTGTTACAAATGCACGGCCAAATGATGTGCACAGGCAGAAACTGGTGCGATTTTGTCAGCTATGATGACAGACTTCCCCCTAACCTTGCCTACTACAAAATCCGGATTATCAAGGATGACAATCTGGTTAACGAAATTGAACAAGCCGTTCAAGCATTTATCGAAAAGCTGAAATCAGAAATCAACAAAATTAATCAAAAAGCGGAGGCAACATGGCAAACCACAACCAGTGTAACTTTACCGGACGCATCGGCAAATTAGATATCCGCTATACCCAAGATAAAAATCCCATATCCGTATTTTCTATCGCTATAGCTAGGCGACTTAATTTTGATTACAAGGTGTGTTATGAGTTATACAATTGATTTTCGACGTAAAGTAATATCTGTAAGGAAAGCCGAAGGTTTAACAATTCGAGAAACTGCGAAACAATTCCGTATTGGAAAAGCGTCTTTAGTACGTTGGCTTAAACGACCAGAGCCAAAAAATTCAACGCCACGTAAGAGGAAGCTCGATAAAAATGCTTTAGCAAAAGATGTGGAACAGTATCCAGATGCTTACCAAAAGGAACGGGCAGAGCGATTCGGTGTTTGTAAAAAGACTATTTGGCAATCCCTTAAAAAGCTGGGATTAACCTATAAAAAAAACTCTATTCCATCCAAAAACCAACGAAAGCGACAGGCTGGCACATCAGCAAAAAAGGCAACAGTATGAAAAAAAAGATAAATCTGTTGTTTTTATTGATGAAAGTGGTTTTTCACATGACACTCCACGAACTCACGGCTATTCCCCAAAAGGTCACCGTTGTTTTGGCCTGAAAAACTGGGGTGCTAAGGGAAGAACAAATGTTATTGGCGCTTTATTGGGAACAACCCTTTTTGCTATCGGATTATTTGATTGCAATATTAATCGTGATGTTTTTTATGTTTGGATCACAAAAATATTGCTCCCAGAACTTCCTGAAAATTCTGTTATTTTTATGGACAACGCTAGCTTTCACAAAGGTAAGAATATTGAACAGGCAATTATAAACGCAGGACACCAGATAGAATATTTGCCTGTGTATTCACCAGATTTAAATCCTATAGAACATAAATGGTCTCAAGCTAAACGTAAGAAAGATGGAAACAGGATGCACTATCGATGACCTGTTTTTAATACATATGCTGTAATCAAAATTAAGTCGCCTAGCTATATCAGCAAATCAAGAAAAGACAACAGCGGTCAATGGATTGATGAGACCACATGGGTTAATTGCAAGGCATTTAAACAAATAGCGGAATATATCAATAATCATGCACAAAAAGGCACTTTTGTTCGTGTTACCACGGTCTATCAGGAAAATAAATGGACAGATAAATCCGGTCAGCAAAGGATATCGCCCGAATTTTTAGTCAATGACGTTGAAATATTGGGCAACAGGAAGGAAATAAAACCGCAGGAAAGTCAAAGTAGACCGAATGTGCCAACCACAAGCCAGCCAAGCAATAATCCTGTGATTGAGCCTGATTTTGATG
Source organism: Candidatus Arsenophonus triatominarum (assembly GCF_001640365.1). Lineage (GTDB taxonomy): Bacteria > Pseudomonadota > Gammaproteobacteria > Enterobacterales > Enterobacteriaceae > Arsenophonus > Arsenophonus triatominarum. The sequence goes on from NZ_LWMI01000016.1 coordinate 570,036, forward strand.
ATTCCATCCCCTTTTAGACGCAGGAGAAATTACTATGTGGATTTTAATCTTGTCCATGTACGCCAGTCCTTACTCATCAAGTAACTTTGCAAGTCTTCATACTCAAGAGTTTGACACTGAGAACATGTGTCAATTTGCCGCTAAACAGTTTGAGCGGGAGTTTGAAACTTTCAAGGATATCAGCGCCAAAGCGATTTGCGTTAAAAAGTAATTTGTAGTAGCTCAGACTTAATCTGACAGTTGCCGGTTATTTATACAGTACCTGTCAGGTTAAATTTGATTTAAATCTTTCTCTCTCCAAAGTTGTTTTCCATCGTGTAAAGTTGCCATAGGAGTTCGACCGCAACACATTTTTCCTTGATGAGTGCGTTGGTTATTATATTCCGCTAACCATTTATCTAAATCAGCTTGTAATTCATTTAAAGCCCTATAGATTTTCTTACGAAAAGCCACCTGATAGAACTCTTGTAATACAGTTTTATGAAAGCGTTCACAAATCCCATTAGTTTGAGGTGAACGAGCTTTAGTTTTTGTATGATCAATATCATTGATAGCGAGATAAAGTTGATAATCGTGATGTTCAACTTTACCACAATACTCACTGCCTCTGTCCGTCAGTATACGTAACACCGGTAACCCATGCTGGGAATAAAAAGGGAGAACCTTGTCATTTAATAAATCTGCCGCCGTTATCGCGCTTTTTGTTGTGTAAAGCTTACAATGAACGACTTTACTGTAAGTATCAATGTAAGTTTGTTGATAAACACGACCAACGCCTTTTAAATGACCGACATAAAAAGTATCTTGTGAACCCAGATAACCTGGATGCGCTGTTTCAATCTCACCACAGGCTTCATCATCTTGCGCTTTCTTTTCTAGAGCACTGATTTGTGATTCTGACAGGATAATTCCTTCTGTTGCGATTTTATCTTCAAGCGCTTTTAGGCGTTTTGTAAAATTTTCGAGATTATGGCGCAGCCAAATAGAGCGAACGCCACTCCCCGAAACAAAAATGCCTTTTTTTCTTAGTTCATTACTACTGCGGTGTTGACCGTGTGCAGGGTATTCAATCGCATACTCGACTACAGCGCTTTCAATCTGTTCATCTACTCTATTTTTTACGTTAGGCACCCGTCGATTTTGATTAATTAAAGCGTCTATCCCACCATCGTTAACAAGTTCCTGGTAGCGATAAAACGTATCTCGGGATACCCCCATAATCTTACAGGCTTTTGAGACGTTATTAAGCTCTTCAGCGAGGTTAAGTAACCCGACTTTATGTTTGATGATAGGATTATTTGTTTGATACATAGAATTACCTTTTATTTAATTATCTAATGATGTTAATTAAAACCGGTAACGCTCTTTTTTAAATCAGAATTGTCGGATTAAGTTAAGACTAATACAAGTAATTACCCTACCTGTATTTACCGTGCTTAATTAACTCATGCAGTAAAGCAATTAATGATTATGTTGACGAAAGAAGAAGTCATGCGCTATAGTTTACCTGCATCTGCAAAATCAGATGTCGGGCTTAGCACCCCGTGTTAGTAACCGCGACATGCACACGCCGCGAGCGTGTTTTTTAGTGTCGTAAATCTAGCCACAAATTCTATGGTGGGCTGGATGGGGCAGCTGAAAAGCTGGCCGGCGGTTACTCCGGTAGTGCTAACCCTGTTCAGCTCACCACCAATATGAGCTTAGCACCTCTTGGTGGTGGTAAAATCAAGTAACCATCGGAGGTCTTATGACACTTCAAATATCCGCTATTAACCCTAAAGTTACTGTTCATAACGGCAAAGCTATTACCACGTCTCAAGACCTTGCTGATTACTTTGGAAAATTGCATAAACATGTTCTTGCAAAAATAGAATCTCTTGATTGTTCTAAAGAATTTATGACGGCCAACTTTTCGGCCGTCGTAGTAAAGATTCAAGCTGGTTTCAATAAGCGTGATTCCAAAGCTTACGAAATGACCAAAGACGGCTTCGTATTTTTAGTAATGGGATTTACCGGAAAGAAAGCAGCCCAATTCAAGGAAGCCTATATTGCTGAATTTAATCGCATGGAAGCAGAGCTACATTCTGCCCCAAAATACCAACCTGAAGCTCACGAAAAGTTCAGCAGCAAAGATACCCAAAATCTCGCCCGTATCATTGCGCTGATGACTCAAAACTTTCGTTTCAGGGACGCATGGAATAATGCCATCTGGTATGCATTAAGAGAAGTCACAGGTATTCCCTCACCTTATCCGATGGAAGTCAGACTAGTCCCTTCTATCGCTACAGAATGTGAGCGTATCTGGCATGTCACGGAAGAGCTTCAAGATAAAATAGCCGATGCAGAAAAAACATCGATTAAACGAATTATCCGCAAACGTGAAAATGCCGATAAAGTTATCGCTGAAATAGAAACTTTGTTATCTCAGGCTACACAGGATAACCAGCTAATGCTAAATGGTGCTCTTTCAAATTGGCATAAAGCTGAACTCACCCATTTCCTCCAACGTAACTAAATAATCCTAACGCCCCTTTTTACAGGGGTAATCATTCATCAATTTAACTATTGAGAGATACCTTTATGTCAAATTTAATAAACATCGAAACAAAAAACATCAATGGTGAATTAATCCAGACTGTCAATGCGCGTGATCTACATGCGTTTTTGGAAATTACCACGCGATTTAATGATTGGATAAACAGACGTATAACAGAATATAGTTTTGAAGAGAATATTGACTATATTATTGTTGAAAATTTGAGCTACTCAAATTTGAGTAGTGCAAAATCTCGACAACGGCCTATGAAAGACTACTGCATCAGTATCGACATGGCGAAAGAGTTATCCATGGTTGAGCGTAATGAAAAAGGAAAACAGGCCAGACAGTATTTTATTGAATGTGAAAGAAAAGCATTAGAAGCTGTCAGTCCGGTTGAGATACTAAATGACCCATCAGCGATGAGAGGATTGTTGCTTAATTACACAGAAAAAGTTATTGCACTTAAACACACAGTCGATGATATGAAACCGCAAGTCGAAGCACTAAAACGAATCAGCTATTCAGAAGGCTCGCTTTGTATTACTGATGCGGCAAAATCACTCAAAATGAAACCCAAAGCACTTTTTTCATGGTTACAAGGACATGATTGGATTTATCGGCGTGTTGGTGGAAAAAGTTGGGTTGGCTATCAGGATAAAATCAAGCAGGATTTAATCGAGCATAAAGTGACTGTCGTTGCTAGAAATGACGGTTCGGAAAAGTTAACTGAACAGGTAAGAATTACGCCAAAAGGACTTGGAAAATTATCCGTTCTTATTAGTGAATAATACCAAGCAAAAAAAAGACCAGCGCAAGGCTGGCCAACACCAGGTAAAATGTTACTGTTAACAAACACACAACGTTAACAATACTACCATAAATAACCTTATAAAAATTAATGTTTTGATCAACATTTACATTTATGTAATCAATAACCGGAGTAATCCTATGAATAACATCCATGAATACCGAACAACGTTACATCATGTCAAAGCAGGGATGCAGGTTATTTATCATTGTGAGGTGATGAAAATAATTAGATTGAAGGAAAAAAAATTAACAAACAAAGGATTGATATATCAATTCGATACCGATGGAGAAAGCGGAATATTAACCGGAAATGGCGGTAATAAAATCACTGTCTTAGAAAAAATAGACGACTTACATAAAAGTAAAAGCTGGTATATTTAACAGGAGATGAAGTGAAGTATGACCTGATACTCGCAGACCCACCTTGGCAATACCAAAAAAAGCATCAAACAACGCAGCAAATAAATCCTAATACTCTACCCCACAAATTATATCCCTAACCTAACAAAAGACGAAGATAACCATTCATGGCTTCGCTATTGATTTTTGTGGGGCAATGAAGCGCCTGAAAATAGTGTGAGTTTTTAAATGAGGACATAAACGTGAATAATAATTCTATGTTCATTACAGATGAACAGATGAAAGAACTAACAGGTTACCAAAAACCATCCAAACAATGCAAAGTTTTAGAAGAAGCGGGAATCTTTTTCATTAAGCGGCCTGATGGTCGACCCAAAACGACATGGGAACATTTCAATAAACGACTTTCAAAAGCAACGGGTATTAACTTTGCTGAAAAACCAGATTTCGGAGCAATCTAAATGGCTAGAAAAAGAAAAAATCCGGCTGATAATTGGATGCCTTCAAGAGTGAGAAGAGGAAAATCAGCATTTGAGTTTTTGACTCCAGATGGAAGGACAATTCGATTATGTGATTTTTCTTTTACTCAAGCCGAGGTGTGGGTTGCATACGAAAAATTATTGCTATCATACAAAAATGAAGAAACACTTGCAGCTTTATTTAATGCATTTTTCAATTCCCCTGACTTTCTTAATTTATCAGGTGAAACGCAAAAAGATTATAGGAAATATGCCAATAAGTTAATGCCTGTGTTTGGAAAAATGTTACCTGACAATATAAAGCCAGAACACATTCGTAAGTATATGGACAAAAGAGGTCTAAAGAGTAAAACTCAGGCTAACAGAGAAAAGACATTATTGTCACGTGTTTTTGGGTGGGGCTATGAGCGAGGATTAGTCAAAATAAACCCATGTAAGGGAGTAAGGCAATTCAAAGAAAAAGCTAGAGATCGCTACATTAGCGACAAAGAATATAATGCACTTTATTCTATATCACCAATTGTAGTAAAAATTGCGATGGAGCTTGCCTATCTTTGCCTTGCTAGGCAAGCAGATATTTTATCTTTAACTTATTCTCAGCTATCTAATGACGGCATATTTATTAAGCAAGGTAAAACAGGGATCGCACAGATAAAAGCATGGACAGATCGTTTACATGCAGCCATAGAGTTAAGTCATACTTTACCTTTAGACAAAGGAATTAGCAGTATATATGTTCTGCATCAACAAAGTGGATCTGGGTACACTCGTGATGGTTTCAATAGCCGATGGAGGAAAGCAAAAGAAGAAGCCAAAATTAAATTTCCACACTTAAACTTTGATTTTACTTTTCACGATTTAAAAGCAAAAGGTGTTTCAGATCTTGATGGTTCTTTATCTGAAAAACAAACAATATCTGGTCATAAAAACATTTCTCAAACCGCAAGATACGATAGAAAAATTAATGTTGTCCCTGTTGTTGGAGGTCAGAAAAAGCAATGATTAAATCAAAAATATAGTGAAATTATATAGCGAAAATATAGTGAAACGTGATTTTAGTCACAAAAATTTACTCTTAAGAGACTAAGTTTTCACCACTTAACTTATTGATAAATAATGAAAAATTTTATGGTGCCCAGGGCGGGACTTGAACCCGCACAGCCTTAAGGCTGAGGGATTTTAAATCGCGCTTTTTATACTTAATTTTCAATAAGTTAGTTTCATTTTTCGTAATAAAAATAGAATTTTCACCCTATAAAATTCAAACGGTTACGTATTTTTACGTAGCCGTTTTACGAACATTTACTATAGCAATAACAAAGCTGAAATGAAACCATTAGTCAATAACAAAACCTCAATCTCTAACAAATCCACTTACACCCAACCAACAACTAATAGTTAACAACTTCCTCCAACGTTGCTAATATCATGCCCCTGTGATGGGGCTGTTTAAGGTTAAATAATGATTAATGAAAATCTAAGCGCCCGAAAAGCGGCTAATTCCAGCCAAGAAAGATAATGATGTTTGAATGGCAAGACTGGCAAATGGTACAGGCGATGCTTGGCGATTTCCAGACGGTGAAATAGTCCACGGGTTTTTTGAGGCTGAGAAAAAAGCCAAAGAGATGGGCGCAGTATTGGAAAAACCGAGTCCTTACCGATTTAGTCCGAGTCATTGAAAATAATGCACATCCACATAATCACCAAATAAAAGGCTTTTTTTTTAAAATGTATTCTATCTCAATAATCATAGTCATTTTTATTTCATTTTTTGCCACCTCTTATTTTTTCCAAAAAATTAATTTTTTACCGGAGTTGAAAATAGGATCTTTAAAAGAAAGATATTATTTTATAGACGGGTTGAGGGGTATCGCTGCTATTTGTGTTGTTGTAGGTCATTCTTGGAGAATTGGTGTTAAAGCATTTGATTTCAAAGATTTTTATCTATCTTCTTTTAGTAGTTTTATTGCCTCTTTCGGTGTTCAACTTTTCTTTTGCATTACTGGATTTTTGTTTTTTGATCAAATCATAAAAAAACGAGCCAATATTGATTGGAATAAATTTTATTTGTCGAGAGTGAAGCGCTTAGCTCCGTTATTTTTGTTTAGTACTACTATTAGTGTTTTTTGTCTGTATGCGGTTAGTTTAGAAAAAATATCATTAATTTCATTCAACGATCTTTTTAATGCAATAAAACTTTATTTGTTTGGATTCGGTGGGCAAGTTGATATTCTTGGGAGAAACTCAGGCGTTTTAACCGCTGTTTCATGGACGTTACCATACGAAATTCGATTTTATTTTGTCCTACCTTTAGTTTGCTTAGCCTTAAAAAGTAATTACAAAAACTTAGTGTTAATTTTTGTAGTGCTATTAGTAATTAGCAGTTTTGTGGTTGATAAAATGAATCTTTGGCAGAATTTTTTGATTGGGGCTTTTGGCGCTTATACGATAAATAAAGTTAATATTAATAATAATATGGCTAGAATTGTTATTTTTTGTGTTGGGTTATTATCTTTAATCGCTTCAACAAATTTCATAAAAGATCATTATGATTTATATAGTTTTTTGTTTGTTTTTGTTTTTTTTGTATCAATGATTTTATCTAAGCCAAAATTTCTTGCGAAAAAGTTTTTTGTTTTAACTGGTGATGTTTCTTACAGTGTTTATTTAAATCACTCTTTTGTTTTGGTTGCTCTAAGCTATATTTTTTATGCTTTTTTTGGGAAAATTAGCTTAAATATTCCAATAGCAATAGTGATTTATTGCTTTTGCTCTGTCATGGTATGCACATTATCGTTTTTTTCTTTCAAATACATTGAATATCCATTTTTGAAAAAAAATTGATTTCAGTCATCCGCCCATAATCAAAGGGCGGTTTTTGGTTTTATTTTTTTGGTTTTTCTGGCCAATCAATATCTGGTGCAGACGAAACATCAACGCGGTTAACATACACTCTATATCTTTTCCATGTCGCCAACCGATCTTTTTCTTTTTCGGTCGCTATACCCAAATCAACAGCATCTTGCAACGGAGCTATTATCTGTCCCGCTTCTAATAAAAGCCCACGCTTGTCAGATTCAGCTCTTGCTACGAGTTTTTCTTTCGTGGGTGGTGGGTACATTTTCCACTCAGGCAGTCCATTTTTTCCAGCAACCATGTACTTTTCTAAAGGGTGCTGTCTAAATTCTTCTGCCATTTCATCAGAGATGAAAACCGCATCATCAGGCCAGCTACCTGCATCGATATATACTTGTTTAATTGATGCATTGTAAATTACGTTTTCTTTTGCGCTGTAGACAAAATTTTGATTTTCCATATTAATATCCTATTCCAAAAACGACGACAGTAGAAGGTGAAGCGCTATAACCAGAAGCCACTTCAACCTGAAATTTGTCAATAATTTTAGACCCTGTTACAGGGCTTTTGCTTGTGTCATAAGTCGTTTTATTTAATGATGTCATTGTTGTAATGCAATCGTTCGGAAAAGGAGTAGTCCATTTAAACGTTTTAGATATCATTTTTCCAGCCTCGGCTTTATCAAGCCCCACTGTCATCCACTGAAACATAAAATCTTTTTCTTCCGCGCCAATAATCGCCGGAATAAAAATATGACCGGATTTGTTCGCTATCGCAGTCGCAGCCTTAAGCAAAGCTGCCGGACCAAGGCCAAGGTTATTTCTGGCCTCCGCTTTGTTTTTAACCTCAGATAAATTGTTATTTATTTTAAGACAGTCTTTCAATGCATCGGTTATCACTTTTTGACTGATCACTTTATCTGTCGCGTTGCCCGTAGTTTGTAAGACGCTTGCTTTATCGAGTTTTTTGTTGACTTCCTCAATACTCACCGTTTTCGCCAAGTCATAAGCAATTTTGACGGCTTTAGGTGTGGCGGCTTGCGTTTCATCATCGCTATTCGTAGCACTGCTGAGTTTTGTAATTCCTGCTACTGTTTTTGTGGCGGCTGGCACGGTGTTATTCACGTTTTTCGATAAGGCACTGATGAGTCCGGTTTTCAGTTTATCGACGTTGCCGTCGTCGAGTACATCACTGTTATTGGTTTCCGCAATAAACTGTGCCACCACGTGCGCTATCATCGATGCCTGCCGCCAGACGGTGTTAAGTTCCTGTGAACGCGCAACACCTGCACTAAAACCATTATTGCGGGCGGTGAGTTTCTGATACTCCTCTGCCAGCAATACGTTAGCCCCGTCTGCGATACCAAACGGTAATATTTCATTTTTTGCCATGATTATTCCTTACAATTTGACTGACCAGCTACCGACATCAAAGCCGTCGATATAACGATTGTTGACATCAAATCCAAAAATGCCGTTATCACCTTCGGAACCGGTATAGGCGTTGAGTCTTACGCCTTCGGGCTTAATATTGAGATAGCCCTGTTTGATAACCGCTTTTGTCACTTCCGGTATCACCCCACCGGTGAGATACACATCCATCGACATATCCTGATTGTCGATAAAAAAGATTTTTACCGTTTCATCAGGGATTACGCCCTGATAAATTTCTGAAAGCATCTCGCTTGTGCCATTCCAGTGATTTGCTCGGATTTTTGCTCTTAATATGAAGCGGTAGGTTTCGTCATCAAGCTCAGTAAAACCACTATCAGCATCAAAGCGCCGTTTCCAGCTCCCCTGGTCAAAGCCCACCTTTTCGGTATCCAGTGAAAAATAGACCCCTTTTATCAGCGTTTTGACAAAACGTGATAAGCCTATCCATTCGCCGACGGCATCCAGTTGTTTACCCGTTGCCGTATCAATACTGAAAAACGCATTAAGCTGTGAGGCTAAGGCTGAAATATCCCTCAAAGAGCGTGTCATTAACTCAATATGTTGTGTAAACTTATCTGCTTGACGATGTTGTGGGGTGATGTACTCGGTGTAATCTCTCATGAGGCCACCACCAGTTTGACGTTATCCTCACGACAACTAACGGCTTCATTAAAAGCCACGATTAAATTTTCTTCTTTCACGCTTTCTGGTGTTCTACCAATCTTTAACGACGTAATATCAAACGTTTTCCCTTCTTCATCGCCAGGTAGATTTGCCGGTGAATAAAGACGGGTCAGATACAGATTGTCGCCAATGAGTTGTTGGTTGATATAGCCTGCAACTTTACGTCGGATTTTATCACCGGTGAGGGTGGTAAACCCCAAAAAAGCGGTTAAGTCGATTTCCACATGCACATCGACAGTTTTAGGCCGGGAAAAGCGAATCGTAATTGGCATATCGTAACGGTCTTTTACTGTCACGGCGGTATCACCATACGTGCCTGCCCCTGGGGTTTTCTTTTGTGCGATTGCGTTGGCAATCGTGTTGACATCGCCACCGTCCACAATCATCGCAATGGAATGGGGAGAAATACCGTTTTTATCCGTTTTACTAGTGTCATTCTCAAAACCGCGTTGCCTCGTTACCCCTGGTATCAGGCTAATCGCGCCCTGTATACCTTCCAGTACCGTACGTGAAGGGAGTGAGACCGATTTGCGCTGCCGCTCCCGTAATTGATTATCCGTTTCAATCGGCCTACCTTGTGTTGCGGGTTTGGGATTGTTCACCGTTTGCCAGCCTCGTGTGGGCGTGGCTATCTCGGTTATTTCACCCACTAATGCGGTAACACTTCCAGCAACCAGACAAACCGCTGTCACCGTCGCTTCGCCATGGATGTCCAGTGTGACGGTTTCAGGTAATCGCCAGATATTGCCGTTTTTATCCCGTACGCGCCCATTCGTAATCAAAGTGCCGACCTGACCGGTTAACACCACGTCCACATTAGAGTAGCCTGATGCATGACGTGAAATGCCATTAATGGCGACATTATTTGATAGCGCAGCCCCTTTACTGGTACTTGGGCTAAAACTGTTATAGGTGGCGATAAGCGCATTATTCGCATCATGGATGGCTAACGCGTAAATCGCTATCATCTGGCCATCTTTACTGTCCGGCGTTAAATACGCATCCTGCCCATAAATTTGATGAAAAAAATCAGTTAATCGCATCAGTATGCTTTGATAATCGGGCGCACTGATGCCGTCGTCAGTGACTTTCGCTGACAACCCTAACGTATCAAGATTTAACATTATGCCTCGTGGATAAAGGAAGTTTCGCCATATTGGGTTTGTACTTTTGCGGTGATGGTGAGTTTTCGCGCCGTTGAGTCTTGGCTGACATTGAAATCGGTTAACGTGGTTACGCCCTGTGTACCTAGTATGCGCTCTTTGATGGTCATGCCGTAAGCATCAAGATAAGGTTTTCCCAATACCGATTGTAACCAGGGCGTACCTTCCTCACTGTCTAAAAACCATTGCCCCTGCCAGAGTGACAAACGGGTTTTAATCGCCAGAGCGACAGCATCAGGCGTATTGGTTAAAAATGTGTTATCCCCCTGACCAAAGCTGTAGTCACCTTTTTCTGTTTCTCGTCGATAACGCATCAATCGCACCCTTTTAATGTTGTTTTTTATTTTTTTCAACTACCTTGATGTCTTCTAACTTTAAGGATGGCTCTTCATTGATTATTAATAAAAAAATCACGCCCATAAGTCGCCATGCGGTTTTTAGTTTGTGTAAATAAGAACCGCCAAAAAAAATGTTAACACTTTCTTTCATTTAATTTACCTCACCTGAATTATCACCACCGGCTTTGACACCTTTGTGGGTATGTGTTTCGTCAATCCGTTTGCCATTAGATGTCAATGTGCCCAAAAATTCAATCGCACCGGTGATTTTTGCAGCCACACCGGAGACCGCCGAACCCACCATACCACCTAACCAACTCAGTAATCCTTTAATGGTGACTCTATCCGAAAATGTAGTCTCTGGTGTCACAATTTCAAGCCCCCCAGGGCAACAATTTTCATTTTTTGCGTTGTCGGGTTTAATTCAAAATAGGTTGCGCCATCGTCACTTCTTAACTGCATCGCATCCGTGCTAATTTGGCTTATCTTCTGTTTTTGTGATTGCACACCGATGAAAGCGAAGGCATCCGATAAATCATGTTGTCTTGGGTCAATCGCTTCTTGTACTCCGCCGTTTTGCCACCAAAAATCAATGCATCTATCTGCAAAGACCACCAGACACTCATCACCGCTTTTGACGGGAAAGTCATTGTCACACCGCCACCACGCGGGAACACAACTGGCACGTCAACCAGTAGCGGTAAATTTACCGACTGCACATGCCCTTGGCTATCCGTTAAGGTTCCTTTAATCGCCGGCTGAACCACACAAGTGACTTTGCTGGCATCAAATGACTGAATAATCCCCGGCATCGCAACACGAAGCTGTGATGAGATTGTATGGCGAAAGACTTCAAGTAGTTGTTGTGGGTCACCGGTACGTGCTGCTACAGAAATCGCCATTATCCCACCTTTTTAATATCAATTCGATCATTCGACCCTTTGGCAATACACACCAAGTCCATGTACCACGGTTTACCGCGTGTATCACCGGTGTAAGTGATATTTTTCACAATATAATCCCCATCGGTGGAAAGACTCGCCGGTTGTGAGACAGCGCCTTGCGTTTGCCGCAAATTATTGTCATCGCTTTCACTAATTTTGCTATATCCCAGGGCGATATCACTGTTGGGTAACATCGTCCTATAGATTAACGCCTGGTCAAGACGGATAAGCCCGTTTATTTGGATGTTTGGATTAATCAAACAACGCACATTTACCCCGCCTCAATCGTTTGCTGAGGAAGACCGATCAAACCGGTTGCGCTATTAAGCACAATTGCCTCTTGGACGTACTTGTTTTCTGGCACCATCACAAGCTGGCCGTTAAGGTATTGCCACGAGGCAAAGCATTGCGCCTGCCAGATTATCTGCGGCATTTCTGACCATACCAAAGTACACTTTACCCCGAGGAAAGCGGGTATTATCGAACTCCGGCGTCACCCCTTTGACAATCCCATAAGGCGCAAGCCCTGTGAGTAACGTGTTATGTTGTTCTGACTGAGTATGCCCTGCGCTTAATGTGGTATTGAGTGTGGCATAATCATAAGCCTCGTGCGAGTCAATCGCCTGAACAATCACAAACGTATCGGTGGGGTTATCTCTGCCTGAAATCGTATAGCGGATTTTCCCGGTAAATATCAGACCCACGTTATCCTGATAGCCCGCCATAAGCTGCACGTTAACAAATTCCTCGGCCTGAATTTTGCTAACGGTTTCTTTTTTTAGATTCCAGACTTTAAACACCGCCGTACGAGGGTAACGCGTATCTGGCCAGGTGATATTGAATGTAGTGCGAAAATTTGACAGCTCAATGCCTTCACCCTTTTCATCACTGATAATCAGTGAGCATTTTCGTATCCAGTTTTTTGACATGGAGATAGATTCACTTATTTATCTGCCAGCGCATTAATAATGTCGGCGTATTTCTGCTGAGTTAGCTGCAACGCTTTTTCGAAAGACATAAAAGTATTTTTACGTTCAATTATTTTATTTGCCTGCGGTGTTTATAGGCAGTGATTCACTCATTTTTTTATTCATCATCCGTCAATCCTCAATCGGTTATCCAGTACAATTTTACGGTTGTGCCCAAGGTATTGGGATTGATGTCGCTTTCCTCATCCGACAGCAAGACAAGCTTCCTTCACTGATAAGGTGTTGATATTGAGCCAGTAGATTTTCACCTATGACTAGCGGAATACCCTGTATCACTCGTTGATTATCAACCGTGAGTATATCCAGCACCCATCTGCACTTTCACGCCAGATAAGGTGAAACTGCCAAACAGTATCGGATAGCTTAATCGTAAACTGCTGGTTGGTGGGAGTAAGCGGTATTTCGTTAATTTCCATTTAGCAATCCTAAACCTCGGTTTAAAAGGCTGCGATTATCAACGGGTTTTGGCGTTTTCATACCGGTATTGCTCACACTACCGGTTGTGTTACCTTCTCGCATATTTTTTGCATCGGTAGATTTGATATTAACCGTTTGGGTTTGGGTGATGTTAAGCTCCCGTAAGGTTAATATCGCCATCAACACGGTTTCCGTGTGTTTATCGGTGGTCACTTCGATTGCCCGAATGAGCATATTCTGGTATTTGCGCTTACCTGTTATCACATCAAACGGTTGACGGCTGGCTTGAAGTGATAAAATTTGCTGGTAAATTTCTGGCGCGCTTAACCCAACGCGAATACCCACTTTTGCCGTGTCCCAAAATCCAACAGCGATCCACTACTTGAAAACCCAACCTCCATCGTGACTTCTGCTGGACGCTTATAAGCGTGATCGGCAATTTCAGCGCCGAGTTCAACCGGATGTTCTGTTATTTCTAACGTATCTTGATGTTTTTCAGAAATCACCACATCCGGTACTAGTAAACCAATTTTGCGCGATCGTTGTGAAAAAAGCGTAGAAAGGATATCCATCAGTAGGCTCGCTGGGTTAATTGTCCAATCAGTCTGGCGTTAAC
>NZ_LWMI01000017.1 GCF_001640365.1 Candidatus Arsenophonus triatominarum
TTTATATTTTGATCATACCATCTATGCGCCCTTTAAAATAGATGGACAATTGAGCAATGGTTAACGCCCAGTTACTAATCGGCATAGTCCATTTATTGGATACCGGATTGATGCCAATATAGAGTAATTTTAATAAGCTGTTTTCATTAGGAAAAGCCCCTTTGGTTTTAGTTAATTTCCTAAACTGCCGATGAACCGCCTCTACTGCATTGGTCGTATAAATGGGTTTTTAATGGCTTTAGGGTATCGAAAATAAGCACTGAGCAACTCCCATTTACTTCGCCAGGATTCTAGCACTATCGGGTATTTTTCACCCCATTTCGTTTCCAGTTCATCAAGGGCAAGCTCAGCAGCCGCTTTAGTATCTGCACGATAAACCGGCTTAAAATCAGCCATAAAGGCTTTTTGGTCTTTACTGGTATAACGTAAGCTATTGCGAATTTGATGAACTACGCATAGCTGAGCTTCTGTCTGCGGGAAAATACTGGCTATCGCTTCTGGAAACCCTTTTAATCCGTCAACACAAGCGATTAAAATATCTTGTATACCACGGTTATGTAAGTCAGAACGCTCAGCCAATGATGTGCTCCTTCTGTTTCAGACATATAGAGTCCTAACAATTCCTTATGCCCATCGGTGGTTAGTCCAAGTACCGTGTAGATTGCCTTATTGATATAGTGACCATCATGTTTTACTTGTAATGAATGGCATCGAGCCAGACAAAAGGATAGAGCGCCTCCAGAGGGCGTTGTTGCCAGGCTTTTAATTCAGGGAGTAATTTGTCAGTAATATGCGTAATAGCTCCATCTGATATTTCCAGTCCATATAATTCTGCAACATGTTTTTGAATATCACGATAACTCATGCCTAATGCAAATAACGATAGGATTTTGTTATCAATATCCTCTGATAATTTTGTCTGATTTTTCTTAATGAGCTGAGGCTCAAAAGCACCTGACCTGTCTCTGGGCGTTTTCAGTTCAAATTGACCTGATGTCGATTTAACCGTTTTTCGAGTATAGCCATTTTTACGCGTATCGATTGACGTTGTCGATAGGTAGTGTTCTATTTCTGCCTGCAGGGCAGCTGTTTTATGAGTGGTGTAAGTATTCCATCCGTACCGAGTAAATTTTTACCTGATTGTAATTGCTTCAACGTTTCATCAAAATTAAATGATTGATTTCTCATATTGTCATACCTCTTTTTTTTGAGTTTAAGATATGACACAGATTTTTGAACACTACCAAAGTACCATCTTCGTTTGGAGTAATAGATGCCTGAAATCTATCCTGATAAACAGGATATGCCATTTCCTTAAGTTGGTAAAAAGCTGTCACTTTTTTAATATGGTTTCAGTATCAGGTTCATCATTGCTATGGTGTTAATTCATAAATTTTTTCCAGCGCTTCACTTGTATTGGTTCCACAAAACCAATCTTTAATTTTTTCCCATATGCCAACACGAAGCCTGTGGTGAGATTGAAACAGCGCATCCAGGTTATCTGGGTTCACAAGATACTTTTTATGTCGGTCATTTAAAAGGCGTTGGTCGTGTTTATCAACAAACTTACATTAATACTTACAGTAAAGTCGTTCATTGTAAGCTTTACACAACAAAAAGCGCGATAACGGCGGCAGATTATTAAATGACAAGGTTCTCCCTTTTTATTCCCAGCATGGGTTACCGGTGTTACGTATACTGACGGACAGAGGCAGTGAGTATTGTGGTAAAGTTGAACATCACGATTATCAACTTTATCTCGCTATCAGATGATATTGATCATACAAAAACTAAAGCTCGTTCACCTCAAACTAATGGGATTTGTGAACGCTTTCATAAAACTGTATTACAAGAGTTCTATCAGGTGGCTTTTCGTAAGAAAATCTATAGGGCTTTAAATGAATTACAAGCTGATTTAGATAAATGGTTAGCGGAATATAATAACCAACGCACTCATCAAGGAAAAATGTGTTGCGGTCGAACTCCTATGGCAACTTTACACGATGGAAAACAACTTTGGAGAGAGAAAGATTTAAATCAAATTTAACCTGACAGGTACTGTATAAATAACCGGTAACTGTCAGATTAAGTCTGAGCTACCACATGAGCTGGAGGCTCAAAAGCACCTGACCTGTCTCTGGGCGTTTTCAGTTCAAATTGACCTGATGTCGATTTAACCGTTTTTCGAGTATAGCCATTTTTACGCGTATCGATTGACGTTGTCGATAGGTAGTGTTCTATTTCTGCCTGCAGGGCAGCTTCGGTCAGCTGTTTTATGAGTGGTGTGAGTGTATTCCATCCGTACCGGAGTAAATTTTTACCTGATTGTAATTGCTTCAACGCTTCATCAAAATTAAATGATTGATTTCTCATATGTCATACCTCTTTTTTTGAGTTTAAGATATGACACAGATTTTTGAACACTACCGCTACCAAAGCTTTAGTACTGCTCAGTCAGCCATTATTCGCTACATAACCCACTAGGCATCGGATGATTGACCCTTCTGATAATTTCCCCCGTTATTCATGATATGTATTTAAAACGGCTACCAACTCTCTCAACCTAACCTTTCCCATCGTTTTGACATTATTTTGTTTGATGAAGCGCCAGGACGCTAATCCGGTTACTCACGATATTGTGTTTCGTCAAACCACGAAGTTAGTGATGGTTGGCGATGCCCATCAACAGATTTATCGTTTTTCGAGGGGCGTTCGATGTGTTGAATGCACCTTCGCTTACGGATGCTGACCGTCTCTGGTTAACCCATAGATTTCGCTTTGGTGCCTGTGTCGCGGATATGGCTAATGCATTACTGGCCATGAACGATTGAAACCCATTAGATGGTTGGCAGAGGTGAAAAAGATGAAATCCTGATTGATATTCCTAAGCAAGACTTTCCTCACCGAGTCATACTCAGTCGAATAATAGCCGGTGTGATTAGAGTAGCATTGGAAGCCAGTAGCAAAAAAGCGACTGTTTACTGGGTCAACGGAATTGATGCTTATCGTATCGATGAATTAATTAACCTTCACTGGTTTTCACTCGGTAAGCGAAAAAAGATGAGTAACCAACGGCTTTACACCGAATATCATGATTATTCGAATTATAAGCGCATGGAGAATGCCAGTGGTGACCAGGAAATGTTGCAATCTATCAAAATCATTGAAAAATTTACGCCATTACCAAAAAAAAGTGGATATTTTACGTAAACGAACCGTAGACACTGAAGAGGAAGCCAGTATTATCGTTACAACTGCCCACCGAGCAAAGGGACTGGAGTGGGACATTGTCGAAATCAATAATGATTTTCCGAATAATCTTTTTGACCCTAATATGGACAAAGCAGCCTTTAGAGATGAAGTGAATTTGTTGTATGTTTCAACAACCCGAGCGAAGAAGACACTTATCCTCCATAAATTGTTGGTAAATATTCTGGCCAAAGTTGCTGAGAATGAAAAAACGCCACAAACCTAACTCAGGAATGCCTATAAAACAGCCTGTAATCGATTGTGAGCCATTTTCTTGTGATTAGTCTAAGCTAAAAACGCACCTGAGAAGATAGGGGCGTTTTTGCATGGCTGGATTATAATGCCGGACACGTAATGAATAAATAGCGTATTTAATATAGCCGGTTTGTTTGCCATAATTCAATCTGATGCTAGCAATCATTGAAGATATCGGATGAGTAAAAAAATTTACCCCAACGCCACACGATAGTATATTCAAGCAATTCCTAAGTGAAAAAGAGACGGCAAAAGATTTTTTCGAAATTTGGCTACCCGATGAGATTAAAGCATTGTGTGATTTAGAGAGTCTCAAAATAGAGGCTGGGTCTTTTGTCGATAGCGAAATGAAAAATTACCAGAGTGATATTCTTTACTCAGTCAATACCTTAAAGGGAAGCGGTTATATCTATGTTTTAATTGAAGCACAATCTACGCCAGATAAACTTATCGCTTGGCGATTGATGCGCTACAGTATGGCTGCTATGCACAAGCATCTAGAAGCCGGAAATAAAGAACTGCCGCTCGTTTTTCCTATTTTGTTTTACTCCGGTGAACAAAGCCCTCATCCTTATAGCACGAATTGGTTTGACTGTTTTCATGACAGAAAACTGGCCGAGAGTATTTATACAAAACCGTTCCGATTAGCAGATGTCACGACTTTAGATGATGGTGAGATTATGCAACATAAGCGAATGGCTTTGTTGACCCTCATCCAAAAACACATTCGTAGACGAGATATGACGGAGCTTCTGAATGAAATTATTACTCTGTTGTCGTATAATTATTATACTGATAATCAAGTCATTACTCTGTTTAACTATCTCATCCAGGAAGGTAACGCCCAAAAGCCAATGGAATTTATCACCGAGATAGCGAAACAATCAGAAAAACACGAAGGAGCACTTATGACGATTGCTCAACAAATTGAAGAAATTGGCCTTAAAAAAGGCATACAACAAGGTAAAGCCGAAGGCCGTCAAGAAGGCTATCAGCTAGGTAAAAATGATGGTGTTCAAGAGGGCGAAAAACAGGCTTCGATGAAGATAGCGCGTCAACTTCTTGAGAAGGGCGTAGAAAGAGATATAGTGAAACTGTCAACAGGTCTTACTGATACTGAAATGAGCAACCTGTTTAAAGATTAAACTATGACGGAACGCAAGAAATTAAACTTAAATCGCCCAAGAAAGGCTTCACAGGAAGAACAGCTCCAAAGTAACTCAGTTTACCGTAAAAAGGTCTTGGTCAATACTGCGCCTAAAAAACAGGCAAAAAAGCCGCATCCTCCCAAAGTAGCAAAACAGCAGCCTAAGAAACCTGTCGTTAAACCTAAACAGGTAGTGAAGGTTAAAATACCTAAACCCACAAACCCGCCTAAAAAGCGATTGCCGTTAGAAGCAGCAATCTTACAGATAACCACTTTTTGGCCTAATTTATTTTCTGAAAATCAATTGAGACCGATGAAAATTGGTATACAACAATTAAGCCAACGTACTAAAGACGCTTTTCCAATACGGAATTGTTTCGCAGTTTCTCGAATTGTTAAACCTTCGGCTTTCCTTACAGATATTACTTTACGTCGAAAATCAATTGTATAACTCATAACACACCTTGTAATCAAAATTAAGTCGCCTAGCTATATGACTGACGAAACGAGGAAAATTGGATTTATCCCCATGATCAAAAATGGGCGCCGTCACGATAAACGCTTACTCGATAAAGTCGATATAATTCGCCATATTCCCCCTGAGGTAACCATCTGGGCCGATACCGGTTTTCAAGGTATAGATAAACAGCATCCTAATACACAAATCCCAAAAAAAGGAACTCGAAAAAGACCTTTATCGCCTGAACAAAAACAAGAAAATAAAATAATCTCGGGCATCCGTATTACGGTTGAACACGCCATCGCGGGTATCAAGCGCCTCGGTTGTATGACCCAAATTTTACGGAATCGTAAACCCTTTATTGATGATACCTTTTTACTCCTTAGTGCCGGTCTTTGGAATTTCCATCTCAGAACAGCCTAAAATTTACTTCAATCACCGAAATACCCTTATTTCACTATTAAGCAACACGCTTAAAGTTTTCACCGGATAAAGCACTCTTAGCTTTTCAACTACCGAAAATTTTTCAGTGAGTCGGACATTAAGAGCGCAGTAGCCTTTTTTAAGATGTCATTCTCCATTTCCAGCCGGTGGATTTTTTTCTTCATTTCTCTGAACTCAATTTGTTCAGGTGTTAATAAGCGTGTTGCTTAATAGTGAAATAAGGGTATTTCGGTGATTGAAGTAAATTTTAGGCTGTTCTGAGATGGAAATTCCAAAGACCGGCACTAAGGAGTAAAAAGGTATCATCAATAAAGGGTTTACGATTCCGTAAAATTTGGGTCATACAACCGAGGCGCTTGATACCCGCGATGGCGTGTTCAACCGTAATACGGATGCCCGAGATTATTTTATTTTCTTGTTTTTGTTCAGGCGATAAAGGTCTTTTTCGAGTTCCTTTTTTTGGGATTTGTGTATTAGGATGCTGTTTATCTATACCTTGAAAACCGGTATCGGCCCAGATGGTTACCTCAGGGGGAATATGGCGAATTATATCGACTTTATCGAGTAAGCGTTTATCGTGACGGCGCCCATTTTTGATCATGGGGATAAATCCAATTTTCCTCGTTTCGTCAGTCATAATAAGCCCTTTTCGAGTGGTCTGTCTTTTCTTTCCCGAATACATTTTTTTTCGCCGACGCAGATTCTTAGGCTTTTGGACAGGTCGCTCTGTCCCATCAATAAAGACGTCTTTAACTCCAGGAAAGGCGCGAAAAAATTCCTCAGCAGAGCGAATTTGACGAGCGGGCAAAACACATTCGCGCCCCAAGGTCATCTCTAAAACCTATAGCTAGGCGACTTAATTTTGATTACAGCATATGTATTAAAAACAGGTCATCGATAGTGCATCCTGTTTCCATCTTTTTACGTTTAGCTTGAGACCATTTATGTTCTATAGGATTTAAATCTGGTGAATACACAGGCAAATATTCTATCTGGTGTCCTGCGTTTATAATTGCCTGTTCAATATTCTTACCTTTGTGAAAGCTAGCGTTGTCCATAAAAATAACAGAATTTTCAGGAAGTTCTGGGAGCAATATTTTTGTGATCCAAACATAAAAAACATCACGATTAATATTGCAATCAAATAATCCGATAGCAAAAAGGGTTGTTCCCAATAAAGCGCCAATAACATTTGTTCTTCCCTTAGCACCCCAGTTTTTCAGGCCAAAACAACGGTGACCTTTTGGGGAATAGCCGTGAGTTCGTGGAGTGTCATGTGAAAAACCACTTTCATCAATAAAAACAACAGATTTATCTTTTTTTTCATACTGTTGTCTTTTTTGCTGATGTGCCAGCCTGTCGCTTTCGTTGGTTTTTGGATGGAATAGAGTTTTTTTATAGGTTAATCCCAGCTTTTTAAGGGATTGCCAAATAGTCTTTTTACAAACACCGAATCGCTCTGCCCGTTCCTTTTGGTAAGCATCTGGATACTGTTCCACATCTTTTGATAAAGCATTTTTATCGAGCTTCCTCTTACGTGGCGTTGAATTTTTTGGCTCTGGTCATTTAAGCCAACGTACTAAAGACGCTTTTCCAATACGGAATTGTTTCGCAGTTTCTCGAATTGTTAAACCTTCGGCTTTCCTTACAGATATTACTTTACGTCGAAAATCAATTGTATAACTCATAACACACCTTGTAATCAAAATTAAGTCGCCTAGCTATATCTAAACCAAAAAGAAGTCCTTGCAAATCATAGGTCGGATAACATTTTAAATACAATAAAATAAAAAGCAGTTTATCTAATGGGGTTGGGATAAATCCTTTCTGCCCTGCACCCATCTGCCGCTCGTGATCTTTTCGATTCTTTTTCCGATAAATCAAATAACAAGCTGAAAATTCAGCGGCTAAATTTTTCAATTCTTCGACTGATAATCCAATGATTGCTTTACATAAACGATTATCTCGTAACAACCGCTCTTTGTTGATCATTTCAAACCGTTATTTTCTAAGTTAAACCTCTTTTTATTGTCTATAGCGTGACAAAAAATGCAAGTCTCTATTCAGCAACTATTTTTTTGTGTCGTATTTTTAATGTTCACCGAAGCAGTTATCGCTATTGGTGTCGGCCTAAGGAGCCAGATATTGAGCGGACGATAAAACGTAGCCTAGTCAGCGAAGCGTGGAACGTTAGTGGCGGCTCTGCTGGCGCAAGGACTATCGCCACGATGGTTACCAATTTTACCTGGATTCTTGGCACTCTTGTCGGCGTACTCTTCAACTTGGGCATCCCTTCTTTGAATTCTACACGAGTTTCGCACCAATAAAAAACGCTCTATTTTTAAGTTTAATTCAGCATAATATATAAATAGACAAAATCTTATAAATTAAAAGCAACTTATTGTAATTTAAACAAATTTATACGTTTTAGTAACTTGCAAATTAACCATTGCTTTTAAGCCATTTCTGGAATTTTATATGCCTGTGCGAAACTCGTGTTCTATTCTGATAGCTGCAGTGGCTTATTGGATTTTGATGAAGCTCAAAAAAAGTTAATGTCGTTTTTGAATATTTTCACGTTTTGACTACATTCAAAACTCTACAATTATGTTTTGCGTTATAAAATCTCATTATGAGAAAAATAAATCTCAAAAAATATAATAAATAATATTTAAATTGAGTTTAATTTGTAAATACCTTGCCAAAATACTTTATTACTTCCTAAAATAATACTTTAAGTTCTCATATCGAATAACTAAACAAACAAAAAGAGATTATATATGCTCAAGATAATGTGTGATGACGGCTCAACATGTGTTAAATTAGCATGGCTAGAAGATGGAAATCTTAAAACTCATATTTCTCCAAATGCCTTTAGGGAAGGATGGAAAACGGATGCATTTAATGAAGTTTTAAATTTTGAAATTGAAGGAAAAAAATACACTTTTGATAAAGGCCATAGCGCAATAATTTCAACAACAAACATAGCATTCCAATACAGCGATATAGATATTTTAGCTATTCACAAAGCGCTGTTAACATCAAGCATAACACCACAAGAAATAGAATTAACGGTAACACTTCCAATTAATGAATTTTTTTATGCAGACGGTCAAAAAAATACAGAGAACATTGAAAGAAAAAGAAAAAATGTTTTACGCAATATAACCATAAACAACAAAAACAAATTTGAAATAAAAAAAGTCTTTGTTATGCCTGAATCTATCCCAGCCGTTGCAGAAGAACTTAAAAAAGATGAAGTTTCTGAACTTGAAAAAAGCATCATTGTTGATTTAGGTGGAACAACTATGGATTGCGGTATTGTTATTGGTGGAAATCTTGATGTATCCGAAGTATATGGAAATCCATCAATTGGAACTAGAAGTATTGCCCTTGCAATTATTAAAGCCATGAGCATAGCGGATAGCGATATCAATGAATATGAGGCGAATGTTATTTTAAGCTCAAAAAACAGGAAAAAAGAAATTAATAATATTATCAATAACTTAGAAATGACAGATACTGTTATTTCTGAAATAAACATTGCAATTGAAAACTATGCAAAAAGCGTTGTTAACCAGATTGAAAAACTACAAAAAGTGAACAGAATCTATATTGCAGGGGGAGGAGCAGAGTTAATAAGTAATTATGTCTCTGATTTTTTTAAAAATAAAAAAGTTAAGAAACTAGATGATGCTCAACTAGCATTAGTAAAAACATTGGTTCACATTTGAGATATATGCAATGAATGATAGAAGAAAAATTCAATCTTATTTACATCCTAAAATATATCCTCAAGACAATGACGTGTGTACGTTTATTGAGAAAATTCCTTTAAAAATGAGAGGTGAGTTAATAAGACAGTCTGTAATATGTGGAATTGCTCTGGCAGAAGTAGACATTCGATTGCCAGCTATAATATCCAATCTTTACAGAAAGGGGATAACTGGTAATGATATCATTGCTATGATAAATCAATTTGATAAACCAACTAATAAAATTGAAAAATTAGAAAATAAATCATTTGATATAGATAGCAATGCTTTAACAAATCTGCGTTCTATGAAATCTTGAATTTTTGCCTTGATTAGCCAACTGCGAAAGTTGGCTTTTTCTTTCTGAAATTCAAAAACACGAGTTTCGCACAGGCATATAAAATTCCAGAAATGGCTTAAAAGCAATGGTTAATTTGCAAGTTACTAAAACGTATAAATTTGTTTAAATTACAATAAGTTGCTTTTTATTTATAAGATTTTGTCTATTTATATATTATACTGAATTAAACTTTAAAATAGAGCGTTTTTTATTGGTGCGAAACTCGTGAGATAGTCATAAATGGCATGATTCCAGCCCTTTACGAGAGTGCTTATCATGCAAATTGGCTATGTACGGGTGTCAATAAATGACCAGATCACCGATTTACAGCGAAACGCGCTGGATTGCGCAGGATGTGAACTGATTTTTGAAGACAAAATAGTGTAGATTGCCTTATTGATATGGTGACCATCATGTTTTATCTTGTAATGAATGGCATCGAGCCAGACAAAAGGATAGAGCGCCTCCAGAGGGCGTTGTTGTCAGGCTTTTAATTCAGGGAGTAATTTGTCAGTAATATGCGTAATAGCTCCATCTGATATTTCCAGTCCATATAATTCTGCAACATGTTTTTGAATATCACGATAACTCATGCCTAATGCAAATAACGATAGGATTTTGTTATCAACATCCTCTGATAATTTTTCTGATTTTTCTTAATGAGCTGAGGCTCAAAAGCACCTAACCTGTCTCTGGGCGTTTTCAGTTCAAATTGACCTGATGTCGATTTAACCGTTTTTCGAGTATAGCCATTTTTACGCGTATCGATTGACGTTGTCGATAGGTAGTGTTCTATTTCTGCCTGCAGGGCAGCTTCGGTCAGCTGTTTTATGAGTGGTGTGAGTATTCCATCCGTACCAAGTAAATTTTTACCTGATTGTAATTGCTTCAACGTTTCATCAAAATTAAATGATTGATTTCTCATATTGTCATACCTCTTTTTTTTGAGTTTAAGATATGACACAGATTTTTGAACACTACCACTTGTTTCGACAAAGCCATCTTGTGTCATCCGTTCTGTCATTGAAACGGTATTTGATGAGTTAAAAATCTTTGTCAGATAGAGCATACGCGGCACCGCTCTCCTGCTAACTTTGTAGTGAATTTATTAGCCGGGCGGGTTACATATTGTTTAATTCCATCTAAACTAAAGATACCGGTGTCAGGAACATATCTTCAAGCATAATTGATAATGCTTATCCAGAACTCAGTTTATTTTTTACGTTAAGCACCCGTCGATTTTGATTAATTAAAGCGTCTATCCCACCATCTTAACAAGTTCCTGGTAGCGATAAAATGTATCTCGGGATATCCCCATAATCTTACAGGCTTTTGAGACGTTATTTAAGCTCTTCAGCGAGGTTAAGTAACCCAACTTTATGTTTGATGATAGGATTATTTGTTTGATACATAGAATTACCTTTTATTTAATTATCTAATGATGTTAATTAAAACCGGTAACGATCTTTAAATCAGAATTGTCAGATTAAGTTAAGACTAACATAGCTAAGTTTCCCTACTCTCTAAAATAAAATTATCTATTTCTTTGAGTAATTCTGATTTATTAACATTTGTTTTATCTACTTTCGCATAAATATCACCATTTATTGGTCCTTTATAATATTTATTAGATGAAATTTCTGATGAATTAGATTGAATACTCTCATAAATAGGCTCATTGTTTTTATATGGTTCAGAGTAAATAGGTTCAATCATTTATCTCATCATTAAATTCTTTGGCAAGGTTTTCTTGTGTATTTCTTCTTATTTCGTTAATTGATTGAGCAAAATGATAAATCCACTCATTTTTTGTTCCTATTACACGGGTAATATCCAAGCCATCAATAGAGTCTAGCGAGGAACGTTGTGCAGCATAATAATCAAAACATTTCATTTGTAATGCAATCCATTTTTGGGCGAAACGCTGATTAACAGCCATTTCTTGCTTTGTTTCTTCGTTCAATAAATGCAGATTCACTCTTCCCTGATTGGCTAAAGCAGCACCCTCTAATTTATTTTCCTCATTATCATATTTTACTTGGTTTAAAGCTCCATCGAGACCTTCGCGGATAACAGTATTGTTGTCCAATAACTCACTATTATTAGTTAATTCTCTTTCTTTTAAAGAATAAATATCTTTTTCAGTGTTCCCATAAACCAATGCGCGTTCATCCATAACATCTCTAATGGAAAAAGAAAAAGTATATGCTCCATCTTCGTTTGGAGTAATAGATGCCTGAAATCTATCCTGATAAACAGGATATGCCATTTCCTTAAGTTGGTAAAACGCCGTCACTTTTTTTAATATGGTTTCAGTATCAGGTTCATCATTGCTATGTGTTAATTCATAAATTTTTCCCAGCGCTTCACTTGCATTGGTTCCACAAAACCAATCTTTAATTTTTTCCCATATGCCAACATGTGTAGCTTCTTCTTTTGATGAACTATTAATAGCGTGCTGTATATCTTCATGGCTAAGCATTCTCTTGAATAGGAATAAGGAATTACCTTGAATAGAAAGTGACATAATCGCTCCTTTTTATTTACCTAAAATTTGTTTTTATTATTACAAACAAACAGGCTATATTAAATACGCCACGAGTTTCGCACCAATAAAAAAACGCTCTATTTTTAAGTTTAATTCAGCATAATATATAAATAGACAAAATCTTATAAATTAAAAGCAACTTATTGTAATTTAAATAAATTTATACGTTTTAGTAAATTGCAAATTAACCATTACTTTTAAGCCATTTCTGGAATTTTATATGCCTGTGCGAAACTCCTGTACGCTATTTATTCATTACCTATCAGGCATTATAATCCAGCCATACAAAAACGCCCCCTATCTTCTCGGTGGCGTTTATTTTTTGTTATTATATACTTATTTTCTAATCACAGGAAAACCGCTCAGACAACTCTATTTTCTCTGCTTTCCCACCCGTTAACGAAAAAATCATGAGCGGTGAATGTATCACGCTTGAGATGTTGAACGGCTGTGTTGATGCGCTGAAACCCACAGAAAGTTTAATTGTTCGCCGTCTGTCAAATAGCACCTATCACGCGGCAAGCGGTTATTCGAGTACGCAAATTAGGTTGTGCAACGGGGAGGATTGGGGGCGCTAGACTGGTACAAGAACGCCCCAAGACAGGACGACAAAAAACAAGGGGCGCTCTTGATTGGTACTGCGATTCACTCGGCTATTCTAGAGCCTGAGTGTTTTGAAATGCAATACCTTTGTGCGCCATACGTTGATTTGAGAACCAAAGACGGTAAACAGGCATTGGCAGAATTTGAAGCTCAAGCCGTAGTCAACAGTCAAATTGTGCTCAAAAAAGACGACTTTGAGCAAATTGAGCTGATGCGTGATTCTGCGTTGGCTTATCCACTGGTTGCTGAATTACTCGAAAACGGTGAACCGGAATTATCAATTTTCTACCGTGTCACCGATCATCTAAAACTGATCCACTTGGTATTATTCGTACATTTTTGTACAGGTAATTTATGTTAACCAAGGAGATATTTGTGGATATTCATGTTCGCTTTGCACAAGGACAAAGCATTTGAAAAATGGCCCGTGAACTGGGGGTATAATCAAAATATAAAATCCCCTGACACAGAATTATGAACACCATCACGCTTACTACCGTTATTCAGCAAAATTTCATGCATTTTTGGCTCGAAGTCTTTACAAAAATCATCCATCAGGCAATAAAGTTCTGTAAGATTTTCCATAATTGTTTAACAATGCTCTACTCTTTAACCAGATTGTTAGAGTATTTTAACGAAATATACGCATTCAACTATTTGAATAGCAAGACTTTCACTTTATTTCTTATCCCGAACTCAGGTTAGCACTAGAGCTTCTCTACGTTTTCTGTCCGCCTGTTTTGCCCAGAAAGGACGGGATAGCGTAGCAAAGGCTTGCGTTTCTCTGCCGTTTTCCAGCGCATCAATCACGTGGTTAACCTGAATCACACCCTCTTCGCTATCTTCTTCATCCAACATACCCAACTGCACGGGATAGCGCCCACACTCCGGTCTTTTGCCAATTGCACAGAACAGAAAATCAATATCAAGATTAAAAACTTTTTGAGCGATAATCTGGTAGAACGCTGCCTGTAAGTGATAGCCAAACTTGTCAACGGACTTACCGAAGTCATGAAAATCATCGGTCGTTTTCACATCGAGGATGAACGACGCACCGGAGTAAAGTCCCAACCAATCAGGGCGGATTTTTAACAGCGTGCCTTTTTCCGTGTGGTAGAAAATTGATAATTCCGGCTCGCCGTTTTCGAGTAGTTCTGAAACCAGCGCAGAATCACGCATCAGCTCAATTTGCTCAAAGTCGTCTTTTTTGAGCACAATTTGACTAAGCCTGTTGCTCAATAGCAAAATTAATTATGACTTACAAAAAAACCAGCCGATGATGATAAAATAATCAATTTTTGCATTAAAAACAACCTATGTAAGATTAAAAAATAAACTATTTTTGTATTTTTTAGATGTATAGCTAGGCGACTTAATTTTGATTACAGCATATGTATTAAAAACAGGTCATCGATAGTGCATCCTGTTTCCATCTTTTTACGTTTAGCTTGAGACCATTTATGTTCTATAGGATTTAAATCTGGTGAATACACAGGCAAATATTCTATCTGGTGTCCTGCGTTTATAATTGCCTGTTCAATATTCTTACCTTTGTGAAAGCTAGCGTTGTCCATAAAAATAACAGAATTTTCAGGAAGTTCTGGGAGCAATATTTTTGTGATCCAAACATAAAAAACATCACGATTAATATTGCAATCAAATAATCCGATAGCAAAAAGGGTTGTTCCCAATAAAGCGCCAATAACATTTGTTCTTCCCTTAGCACCCCAGTTTTTCAGGCCAAAACAACGGTGACCTTTTGGGGAATAGCCGTGAGTTCGTGGAGTGTCATGTGAAAAACCACTTTCATCAATAAAAACAACAGATTTATCTTTTTTTTCATACTGTTGTCTTTTTTGCTGATGTGCCAGCCTGTCGCTTTCGTTGGTTTTTGGATGGAATAGAGTTTTTTTTATAGGTTAATCCCAGCTTTTTAAGGGATTGCCAAATAGTCTTTTTACAAACACCGAATCGCTCTGCCCGTTCCTTTTGGTAAGCATCTGGATACTGTTCCACATCTTTTGCTAAAGCATTTTTATCGAGCTTCCTCTTACGTGGCGTTGAATTTTTTGGCTCTGGTCGTTTAAGCCAACGTACTAAAGACGCTTTTCCAATACGGAATTGTTTCGCAGTTTCTCGAATTGTTAAACCTTCGGCTTTCCTTACAGATATTACTTTACGTCGAAAATCAATTATATAACTCATAACACACCTTGTAATCAAAATTAAGTCGCCTAGCTATATCAACACGCCTTTAAAGTCGATCCACTTGCTTGTCTCTCATGTGGGAAAAAATTAGTTTTCGCAGGAATGAATTTTGGATTGAATCGTAAAGAACTTATGGCACGTCACCATGATCTGGCTTGTTTGCGGTGGCGATAAAAACTCACGACAGGGTAGATCTATCCTTTTGTTCAAAATTGATTAATAATTAGTCGTTTTTTAACCATCTATTCCGTTCCTTATCTCAACCTTCAACATAATTTTGGCAAAATTTAGAAGAAAATAAAAAGGATTTCATCATGGCTCAGGTTAATAAGTAACCATTTCGGGTATTAATTTCTTATACATCAAGTGCGACATCCGTCTCGCTTTTTTCCACTTCTCCCACGTTTTCCACAGGCATAACGACAAATTCAGTGGATAACTCTGTTGATTGCGGTGACAACTCGTTATTTTTTCCACACTCAAACATATCAATCGCTATTGCTTTGATTTCATTAACACGAGTTTCGCACAAACATATAAAATTCCAGAAATGGCTTAAAAGCAATGGTTAATTTGCAAGTTACTAAAACGTATAAATTTGTTTAAATTACAATAAGTTGCTTTTAATTTAAAAGATTTTGTCTATTTATATATTATGCTGAATTAAACTTAAAAATAGAGCGTTTTTTATTGGTGCGAAACTCGTGTCCGGTTTGGCATTGAGAATTACCCAGCGTAGTGGATGAAATGCCAAATCAATCCTTACTCAGAATTACTGAGGTATTAGTACAATGAAACTCCAAACACGCAAAATGGAGAAAAGAAAATCATGAAAAGATATCTCACTATCGGGTTATTACTGGGTACATTTTTGCTGCCAATGCTTGCTCTGGCTGAAACATCATTATCTTCACAAAATATTAAAAGAATGGTCGAAGCTTACGAAATGTACACTGGAAAATTAACCCCCGTTTTAAATGCAAAGTCTCGGGTAGGTGTTATTGCGCTATATAATTATCATTGTAAGTCTTGTGCAAAGATGGTTCAGACGATTTTAAATCTGGTTAAAACACACCCTGATATCCGGTTTGTTTTTAAAAATTTACCTGACAAATCAGAACAATCTGTTTTAGGCGCACAAGCAGAATTGATGGTGTGGAGCAAATGTCCCAATGCGTTTTTAAAATATTTTACTGAGTTATTTAAAAGCGGGAATGTTCAGCAAGCAATAGAAAAATCGAAGTATCCTTTTACGGATATTGAAACTGAATTAACTAATGTTGCTATTGATAATGATGTTATGTCACTTGTAACGGCTCATTATGCTAACCAGTTAAATATCAAAAAGCTCCCCACTTTTATTGTTGTTAATTTTACTAATCCTACTGCAGAAAATACGACAATGTTAACCGGTGTGGTGGATGAAAAAACATTATTAGCCGCCGTTGAAAAAGCAAAGCGAGGCGAATAATGAAACCGCGCCTCTTACGCTTAGCTTATTGTTCGCTTTTTTGTTACTTAATCCGATATTGTCGGCAAAAGCGTCATTGTGTGAGGGGCGATGAGTGAATCCCATTACTGATATCTGCTGGCGTTGTCTATTTCCAATTAGCCTCGGCAATATCGGCTTAAATAGCAGTGAATTACCGGATACGCGCAATCCCTCCTCACCGATTCAGTTATGCCCTGCGCCGCCGCCGTTATTTCAGCGGCCAGGCCTTGCGATTGGTTTTTGGGAGCCGTTTGCGATGACCGATGTCACCCGTGCCCCAATGTGTATGGTCAATATGGGCGGTTTCACGATTCCGATTGGGCAAATTGGTATGGGGAAAGGGACGAAAGATGTGAATGAAAATCCAGGCGGCGAATATGACATTGGGTATCTCTCTGAGCTCGCATCGCCCAGTTAGATTGTGCAGCTGGATGCGATTGCTGCTGAAGCCCGTTTACCACTCGATGCGCTCTTTTAGTGCGCAGGCTCTCACGGCTCGATTATCCCTTTACGGGTACGATTTATTCCGAAAGCAGTGGCATTAATAGCGCGTTGTTACTCACCGAGCGCATGAATTTTAAATTACATCGCCAGGGCATGATTTGGGACACGATAGGGGAAAACCGCGCGGTATGTCAGGAATATCCCACTGTCATTATGCCCAAAAGCCGTTACCGCTATCAGATGTTGAATCCCGTTCCGGATGCCAATCAGTGCCATCCCACCGGTCGCAGTGTTATTCGCTGGCAAACCGGCAAAGAAATGCCAAATACCAACACGAATTTCGCACCAATAAAAAACGCTCTATTTTTAAGTTTAATTCAGCATAATATATAAATAGAAAAACCCTTATAAATTAAAAGCAATTTATTGTAATTTAAACAAATTTATACGTTTTAGTAACTTGCAAATTAACCATTGCTTTTAAGCCATTTCTGGAATTTTATATGCCTGTGCGAAACTCGTGGAATTAACTTAGCTGAAGTTTTGTTGTTTAAATTCAAAACTGGGGCGGTGTTATCATCCACAAATCGATTTTAAGGTACCCAGGAAGCCCGTAGTGGCATTTTCTCTATGTAAGACATAAAACTACCAACTAAAATCTAAAATATCTCAAAATCGATTTTATGAATTTGAAGTTGAGCTTAAGTAGTTTTGGTCATAAGCTAAACCTGTTTTTAATACTCCATAGCATAAATGAACTAGTTTCCTCATTGCCGCACCTAGAGCAGACATTTTTGATTTACCTCTAGCAACTAAACGTTCATATAGTGCTTTAACGTGAGGGTTATAGCGTATTGCTGTCAAAGCTGAAAAATATAATTTAGCGCGAATTTGAGCAGAGCCCATTTTAGATAAATGAGCCCGACCGTTAACAGATGTACCCGAACGACGCTCTACAGGCACTAATCCCAAATAGGCAGCAACCTGTTCTGCACTAATAAAGTCGTGACTACGTAATACCATCAGCATCTGGCTTCCAACCTGAGCACCTATTGATTTGATTGATGTCAGTAATTCCATATCTTTTTTTAACTCAGGATGGTTATTGATATGCCTGGAAATTTCAGCTTCAATGCCCTGTAATTGTTTATTTAATGCTTTAAGTGATTTCGTAATGGATTTAATAACCACCGTGGAAGTATAACTCGTTAAAGTTTTCTCTTTCCGATTTTGTTCCCGTAATAAATCCGCTAAAATTGCTTCCCGACGTTTAATTAGAGATTTTAATTCTCGAATTTCCGACGATGGCGCAACCCAGGCAGAAGGTTTCTTTAGTTCACCGTAACAAGCCAAAGCAAACGAATCGACTTTATCCGTTTTTGTTAAAATACCTATCCCTTTTGCAAATTCTCTTATACGGTAAGGGTTGACGATGGAAACATGAAGGCCGATATCATAAAGCTCATTGCAAAGTTGTTCGTGATAAATCCCAGTAGACTCAAGATGGTCGCCTATGGCGACGACTTGTCATTGCTTGTTAGTACTGATATAACCCGATACCTATTGTCTCAATCTTTTGGTCCCTTTTATGTCACCGCGTTTTAGTCATGTTTTTCAATTTGGTCAACGCTGGCTCAATTGGCTTAATCGCCAACCCTCTGATAGTGCCTGCACTGTTGTGATGGAAACCATGGGAAAGATTATGGCTTGCGGTACTTCGCTTATGGGGTGGTCAATTTGGCGCTGTCCTGACCCTCAATGTAATTCTGAGAAACGGGTTAAATTTACCTGCAAAAGTCGAAGCTGCCCACATTGTGGCGTCAAAGCTTGCCTACAATGGATTAACATACGCTAGCTTGGTTACCCGAAGTTCCTTGGAAGCACATCACTTTTACCATGCCTTGTGAATATTGGCCTATTATTTGCGCCAACCGTTGGCTTCTCGGTGAAATGAATCGATTAGCCGCTGATGTGATATTAACCATCTGCCGTGACCTCAATATCACCCGGGCGTTTTCACTGCCATCCATACCTGGGGACGAGACCAAAATGGCATCCGCATATTCATTTTTCAACCACAGCCGGCGGGGTGACTAAAAAGAATACCTGGCGGGATATCAGCTTTTATCGCGAAAACATTATGACAATGTGGCGATATCGGATAACGGCATTACTGAGAAAACATTATTACACGCTCACCATTCCCGATGAGCTTAAAGCTGAAGGAAGAAGTAAAGCATGATGGAATCAATTACTTAACACTCACTACAAGCGCGGGTAGAATATTAATCTTTCTGATATTCTTTCCAATATTACCCATGTCACCCTTTATCTCTGATTTTATCTAAAGAAACCCCCCTGTCTCGCTCAGTCGCTTAAAACATTATTCCGGCGAAGATAACATCACGTTACGCTATAAGAGCCACCGCACGAAAAAACAGGAAGACCTGGTCATGATATCCGATGAATTTATTACCCTGTTTGCGTCTCATGTGCCAGAAAAATGGTTTCACATGATCCGCTATTACGGCTTTTTAAGTCCATCAGCACGGATGCGAAAAATGTTAACGGAGGTTGTTTATCCTTTAGCCCAGCAAGATAAAAAACCCGCTAAAAAAGTCACCTGGCGAAACATGTATCAACACGTCTTTAAAGTCGATCCACTTGCTTGTCTCTTATGTGGGAAAAAATTACTTTTCGCAGGAATGAATTTTGGATTGAATCGTAAAGAACTTATGGCACGTCACCATGATCTAGCTTGTTTGCGGTGGCGATAAAAACTCACGACAGGGTAGATCTATCCTTTTGTTCAAAATTGATTGATAATTAATCGTTTTTTAACCATCTATTCCGTTCCTTATCTCAACCTTCAACATAATTTTGGCAAAATTTAGAAGAAAATAAAAAGGATTTCATCATGACGCAGGTTAATGAGTAACCATTTCGGGTATTAATTTCTTATACATCAAGCCAATCTCTTTTCATTTTCCCTTTATTGTCGTAAATATATTGGTGATTCTATCCCAATTCTTTTTGGTTGTGCTTTATTTTCGTTGAATTGAATTGGAGCGCAAGATATTCCCGTTATGCTAATGAGAGTTGTAAGTAAAATACAAATTAACTTTGAGTCATAGGTCATGTGTTACTTCACCGCCTGTTTGAGATTTTGACCTGCTTTAAAACTCGGTACGTTTGCAGCAGCAATTTTAAATGGTTCGCCTGTTTTTGGATTTCGTCCCGTTTTGGCTACTCTTTGCTTAACTTGGAAATTACCAAAGCCAATGAGTTGTAAATCATTGCCAGATTTTAAATATTCTGTCACAGATTCGATGAAAGCGTTAACCGACTTCTCTGCGTCTTTCTTGCTCAAACCTGATTTCTCTGAAACTTTGTTGATGAGTTTTGTTTATGTTATGCCTGAATTAATAGATACGTTAATTTTTGTGATGTTAGCAGTGATAATTAGAGAGTGTAATGTTTCAGAGTTAATTAACTCAAAAAAATCTTTTTAATTAAAATCCCACCGCTCGCCGGAGTTTGTGACCGAGTATAGCGAGTGAGCAGACAAGGAAGCGGAATATCACTATTAGCAAAAAATAAATTGGGTCACTCAGTAGTAACATATTTTTAGAAGAAAAGTTATCCACAAGTAAGGTTAGGCTAATTAAAAAAGATTATATTTTTTTGATTATAAAAGATTATCAGGTTTCTGGAGATGATTGTTTTTTTTATTTTTTCTTTTATTTTCAATTAGTTATATAAAATTCTTGTTTATTTTTTTATCTTTTAAATCAATGCTTTATAAATTTAGTGAGTCGAAGTATTATCTTCTTATTTATTTTACTTAATGAATTTAAATTATTGTATTTATTAATTTTTTATGTCATAAAATTACTTTTTATTACAGCTATTCTGTACTTTCGGTCTTACATATCCCGTAAATTGGTATCCGCTATCCCGTGAATCGGTATCCGCTATCCCGTGAATCGGTATCCGCTATCCCGTGAATCGGTATCCGTTATCCCGTGAATCGGTATCCGTTATCCCGTGAGTCGGTATCCGCTATTTCGTGAATGATAGGCTTAAAGTAAAAAATCTTGATGTATAAGAAATTAATACCCGAAATGGTTACTCATTAACCTGCGCCATGATGAAATCCTTTTTATTTTCTTCTAAATTTTGCCAAAATTATGTTGAAGGTTAAGAGTAAGGAACGGAATAGATGGTTAAAAAACGATTAATTATTAATCAATTTTGAACAAAAGGATAGATCTACCCTATCGTGAGTTTTTATCGCCACCGCAAACAAGCCAGATCATGGTGACGTGCCATAAGTTCTTTACGATTCAATCCAAAATTCATTCCTGCGAAAAGTAATTTTTTCCCACATAAGAGACAAGCAAGTGGATCAACTTTAAAGACGTGTTGATACATGTTTCGCCAGGTGACTTTTTTAGCGGGTTTTTTATCTTGATGGTTAGGAAATTGAATCGCACTTAAGGTGAGGAGTAAAAGCCATCCATTATTGCTAAAAGGACACGAGTTTCGCACCAATAAAAAAACGCTCTATTTTTAAGTTTAATTCAGCATAATATATAAATAGATAAAATTTTATAAATTAAAAGCAACTTATTATAATTTAAACAAATTTATACGTTTTAGTAACTTGCAATTAACCATTGCTTTTAAGCCATTTCTGGAATTTTATATGCCTGTGCGAAACTCGTGAAGGAGAGAGAATCGGTTTATTGGAATTGTTGCAGGTCGAATTTTCATCAGATAGTGTGTTTTTTCATCTAACACCCTAATTTTAGAGACATTAACCCTAGGTTTAGCTGAGTAACCCTCGTTTTTTCTCCAGGTTATCCAGTCTTTCTTACAACAATTTCGTTGCCTGTTTGCCAGCCTGGGCGCTGGTAAAAATAGCCTGTCGCCACACAGAATACATTTGTACGGATCGGTGCGCAGAAACCCTTTCATCAGCACGGCAAAACCAGGTTTCTCCGGTTTTTTACGCGCCGTCATCTCCAACGCCTTATACACCTTCGGCAATAGCATGCCCCTTTTGCGATTCGACAAAAAACCGTAGTAACGCACTATCTTAAAATGCCTTGCCGGAATATGGCTAATATAACGCCTACACGAGTTTCGCACAGGCATATAAAATTCCAGAAATGGCTTAAAAGCAATGGTTAATTTGCAAGTTACTAAAACGTATAAATTTGTTTAAATTATAATAAGTTGCTTTTAATTTATAAAATTTTATCTATTTATATATTATGCTGAATTAAACTTAAAAATAGAGCGTTTTTTTATTGGTGCGAAACTCGTGACCAAGCATTGTTCCCGAACCTGTCGTCCGTTTTGAAACACAGCCAGGTCAACAAATGCAAATCGACTTCACGACCATCCGACGAGGCAAACGATCACTAAAAGCGTTTGTTGCAACGCTTGGCTACTCGCGTGCTAGCTATGTAAAGTTCTTTCATAATGAGCGGACAGAAGCCTGGCAACAAGGTTTAAAAGAAGCTTTCGACTATTTTGGTGGTGTGCCACAGCAAGTATTGTGTGATAACGCAAAAGCACTCAT
Organism: Candidatus Arsenophonus triatominarum; assembly: GCF_001640365.1. Lineage (GTDB taxonomy): Bacteria > Pseudomonadota > Gammaproteobacteria > Enterobacterales > Enterobacteriaceae > Arsenophonus > Arsenophonus triatominarum. Next base: position 22,536 of record NZ_LWMI01000017.1, read on the forward strand.
CATCGAACGAGATGCTTATGCAGAAGGTGAACATAAATTGCATGTCGAAATGCTTCAGATGTCGAAAGATTACGGGTTTAAATTGAGCGCTTACAAGCCATACAGGGCAAAAACGAAAGGTAAAGTAGAGCGCTTTAACCACTATTTAAAAAACAGGTTTATCATACCATTAAATACCGTACTTCGTGCTCATAATCTTGAACTGAATATCGAGATAGCCAATGCAAAAGTGGGTCCATGGTTAGAACGAGTCGCTCATCAGCGGATTCATGGAACAACCTTAGAAAAGCCAGTAAACAGATTAGATAAAGGAAGTTAAGTATTTTCTTCCCTTACCAGCAAGGGTAGTGTTCAAAAATCTGTGTCATATCTTAAACTCAAAAAAAGAGGTATGACATATGAGAATCAATCATTTAATTTTGATGAAGCGTTGAAGCAATTACAATCAGGTAAAAATTTACTCGGTACAGATGGAATACTCACACCACTCATAAAACAGCTGACCGAAGCTGCCCTGCAGGCAGAAATAGAACACTCCCTATCGACAACGTCAATCGATACGCGTAAAAATGGCTATACTCGAAAAACGGTTAAATCGACATCAGGTCAATTTGAACTGAAAACGCCCAGAGACAGGTCAGGTGCTTTTGAGCCTCAGCTCATTAAGAAAAATCAGACAAAATTATCAGAGGATGTTGATAACAAAATCCTATCGTTATTTGCATTAGGCATGAGTTATCGTGATATTCAAAAACATGTTGCAGAATTATATGGACTGGAAATATCAGATGGAGCTATTACGAATATTACTGACAAATTACTCCCTGAATTAAAAGCCTGGCAACAACGCCCTCTGGAGGCGCTCTATCCTTTTGTCTGGCTCGATGCCATTCATTACAAGTAAAACATGATGGTCACTATATCAATAAGGCAATCTACACGGTACTTGGACTAACCACCGATGGGCATAAGGAATTGTTAGGACTCTATATGTCTGAAACAGAAGGAGCACATCATTGGCTGAGCGTTCTGACTTACATAACCGTGGTATACAAGATATTTTAATCGCTTGTGTTGGCGGATTAAAAGGGTTTCCAGAAGCGATAGCCAGTATTTTCCCGCAGACAGAAGCTCAGCTATGCGTAGTTCATCAAATTCGCAATAGCTTACGTTATACCAGTAAAGACCAAAAAGCCTTTATGGCTGATTTTAAGCCGGTTTATCGTGCAGATACTAAAGCGGCTGCTGAGCCTTGATGAACTGGAAACGAAATGGGGTGAAAAATACCCGATAGTGCTAGAATCCTGGCGAAGTAAATAGGAGTTGCTCAGTGCTTATTTTCGATACCCTAAAGCCATTAGAAAACTCATTTATACGACCAATGCAGTAGAGGCGGTTCATCGGCAGTTTAGGACATTAACTAAAACCAAAGGGGCTTTTCCTAATGAAAACAGCTTATTAAAATTACTTTATATTGGCATCAATCAGGTGGACTATGCCGATTAGTAACTGGGCGTTAACCATTGCTCAATTGTCCATCTATTTTAAAGGGCGCCTAGATGGTATAATCAAAATATAAAATCCCCTGACACAGAATTATGAACACCCTCCCAGCAAGGGTTTGCCAATCTATCTCGCAGACTAATACGCTTAATATCCGTATCGTACCGCCCCTTGAATCTGTCAATTTGCAACACTCAATCAGCGTATATAGCTAGGCGACTTAATTTTGATTACAGCATATGTATTAAAAACAGGTCATCGATAGTGCATCCTGTTTCCATCTTTTTACGTTTAGCTTGAGACCATTTATGTTCTATAGGATTTAAATCTGGTGAATACACAGGCAAATATTTTATCTGGTGTCCTGCGTTTATAATTGCCTGTTCAATATTCTTACCTTTGTGAAAGCTAGCGTTGTCCATAAAAATAACAGAATTTTCAGGAAGTTCTGGGAGCAATATTTTTGTGATCCAAACATAAAAAACATCACGATTAATATTGCAATCAAATAATCCGATAGCAAAAAGGGTTGTTCCCAATAAAGCGCCAATAACATTTGTTCTTCCCTTAGCACCCCAGTTTTTCAGGCCAAAACAACGGTGACCTTTTGGGGAATAGCCGTGAGTTCGTGGAGTGTCATGTGAAAAACCACTTTCATCAATAAAAACAACAGATTTATCTTTTTTTTCATACTGTTGTCTTTTTTGCTGATGTGCCAGCCTGTCGCTTTCGTTGGTTTTTGGATGGAATAGAGTTTTTTTTATAGGTTATAGCTAGGCGACTTAATTTTGATTACAGCATATGTATTAAAAACAGGTCATCGATAGTGCATCCTGTTTCCATCTTTTTACGTTTAGCTTGAGACCATTTATGTTCTATAGGATTTAAATCTGGTGAATACACAGGCAAATATTCTATCTGGTGTCCTGCGTTTATAATTGCCTGTTCAATATTCTTACCTTTGTGAAAGCTAGCGTTGTCCATAAAAATAACAGAATTTTCAGGAAGTTCTGGGAGCAATATTTTTGTGATCCAAACATAAAAAACATCACGATTAATATTGCAATCAAATAATCCGATAGCAAAAAGGGTTGTTCCCAATAAAGCGCCAATAACATTTGTTCTTCCCTTAGCACCCCAGTTTTTCAGGCCAAAACAACGGTGACCTTTTGGGGAATAGCCGTGAGTTCGTGGAGTGTCATGTGAAAAACCACTTTCATCAATAAAAACAACAGATTTATCTTTTTTTTCATACTGTTGTCTTTTTTGCTGATGTGCCAGCCTGTCGCTTTCGTTGGTTTTTGGATGGAATAGAGTTTTTTTTATAGGTTAATCCCAGCTTTTTAAGGGATTGCCAAATAGTCTTTTTACAAACACCGAATCGCTCTGCCCGTTCCTTTTGGTAAGCATCTGGATACTGTTCCACATCTTTTGCTAAAGCATTTTTATCGAGCTTCCTCTTACGTGGCGTTGAATTTTTTGGCTCTGGTCGTTTAAGCCAACGTACTAAAGACGCTTTTCCAATACGGAATTGTTTCGCAGTTTCTCGAATTGTTAAACCTTCGGCTTTCCTTACAGATATTACTTTACGTCGAAAATCAATTGTATAACTCATAACACACCTTGTAATCAAAATTAAGTCGCCTAGCTATAATCCCAGCTTTTTAAGGGATTGCCAAATAGTCTTTTTACAAACACCGAATCGCTCTGCCCGTTCCTTTTGGTAAGCATCTGGATACTGTTCCACATCTTTTGCTAAAGCATTTTTATCGAGCTTCCTCTTACGTGGCGTTGAATTTTTTGGCTCTGGTCGTTTAAGCCAACGTACTAAAGACGCTTTTCCAATACGGAATTGTTTCGCAGTTTCTCGAATTGTTAAACCTTCGGCTTTCCTTACAGATATTACTTTACGTCGAAAATCAATTGTATAACTCATAACACACCTTGTAATCAAAATTAAGTCGCCTAGCTATATGAAGCATTGCTGGGAGGTGAACATGTTATTGCATGAACAAATTGAACACCTGAGTGAGTCATTGAAATTAAATTCTGTTCCGACTCATTGGTCATCACTTGCCGAATAGTGCATCGCCTAAGACAAAAGCTACGGAGAGTTTTTACTGTCCCTATTAAAATGTGAGCAACAACAACGAGATGAACGAACTCGCAATCTCTTTAGTCGGATGGCGGGATTCCCAACGCACAAAGAACTTAGTACGTTCGATTTTAAGTTTGCAACGGGCGTTCTTAAGCAACAAATACGGGAATTAAGCGCATTAACGTTTATTGAGCGTAATGAAAATGTAGTGTTGCTTGGCCCAAGCGGTGTAGGCAAAACGCATTTAGCTATTGGATTAGGATTAAAAGCAGTACAGGCCAAGAGGAAAACCCGCTTTACGACAGCGGCTGAACTGATATTGCAACTCTCAACGGCTAAACGACAAAATAAGCTCAAACAATATCTATCACGTTCGGTGATGGCACCGAAGTTGCTAATCAATAGATGAGATTGGATACCTACCGTTTGGGCGAGAGGAAGCAAACCTATTTTTCAATGTGATTGCCAAGTGTTATGAGCATGCCAGTGTTATATTGACGAGTAACTTATCATTTGGGCAATGGCCCAGTGCCTTTGCTGATGACGTAACATTAACCGCCTCTATGCTTGATCGTTTACTTCATCATTCGCATGTACTGCAATTGAGCGGTGAAAGCTATCGATTGAAAGAAGATTAAGCGGCGCTCAGGAGCAATAACCGAGTAAAACAGTGGATCAATTTTGATTGATCGTATTTAACTAAAAAGTGGATCAGTTTTCGGTGATCGTTGACAATCCGGTGGTCATAGTAATGATGGACAACCGCTCCCCCTCGGTAATGCCGCAGTTTTGACGCAGATATCGGTGGGCGTTTAAGGTAACGACCTAGGTATTTTACGTTATGCCACACCTCTTTCGTTTTCTTGGCAAAGTGCACTTTCCAGTAACGCCGCCACTGCTTCCGGTCACGGATATGCCCAAGACAGGGAAGCTGGCCAGGATTTATCAGGTCATAACTGTAACGCAGCAGCCTGATGACAACGCCTCGCCAAATTTCTTCGACTATTCTTTTTTTTGAAGAACAAGCTCACGCCATACACCATGTTCACTATCCAAACCATCCGGGTGACGGAGACATGGATATGCGGATGTTGATTGAGCTGTCTGCTATAAGTGTGCAAGGCACAGAAGATACCGATTTCGATACCCTGTTTGCGCGCCCATTGCAGCATAGCTCGGGTGGCGGCGCGAAACAAGGCGTTAAGTAGCGGCCAGTTATTGTTGAAAAAAGGCCAAAGGAGATGGGGCATGGTGAAAGTAATATGTTGCCAGTCGCAGTCGGGTAAAATATGAACCTGCAGTGCTAACCACTGCTCTGTGGCTTTGAAACCGCATGAGCTGCAGGCTTTTGACTTACAGCTCTGGCAGAAAAAACGGCTGTGAGAACAATCAGGCGAAGCACAACAATAGCGTCGGACACCCAGGAACAAGCGCCGCAGGCAAGCATACGCTCGACAGAGAGACGGGTCCACGAACAGAGGCTGTCACCGTGTTTTTCGAGGAATTTATTCCAGCCGTCATCGATGGTGAAAAGCAGTTTAGCAGGACGCGGGATATACATCTGAGTAAATTACCCTATAGGTATCTTTTCGCAGAGTATAAAACAGTACTCAGCTCATTAACGTCCCCGAAGCAGTGTAGCTGCGCCGCTCACGCGGCGCGTGCTACGTTCTCACCAAGGTTATCCTAATTCTAACTAATTCTTGTGTTTATAAACTATTTTGACTGAATCTAAGCAAATTTAATAAATATAATACATTGTAATTAAAGTTATTTTTTCCAAATAGGTATCCGCTATCCCGTGATTTTATAGTGATAAGCTATTAATAATATAATTTTTGTTTGACATGTTTAACTTGATGAACTATTATTCAAAATAATTAATAAATTAAAAATGGATATGATTGTGAATGATCAAATTGATATCAGGGCTAAGAACTTTAAATCTCAATTCCTAGAAATGAATAAAGAGATAATTTCTGATATGAGGAATCAAGGGGCATCTTTTCAACAAATCGCTGATTTTTTATATGAAAACAAAAAAATAAAAGTTAGTTCAATAACTATTTCAAGGTTTTTGAAACGTAATTCATAATTGATTATTAGTGGTATACAAGCGCGGGCAATACTACATGGCTAAATTACTGCAAGATCGTATTGATGCTATAGCAAATGCTATTAAGCAAATAGACAATAAAAAGTCGAGGGGCGATCAAAAACAAGATAGCGGTTGTGTTAACCATGTTTTGCCTTGTGTTTCTGATAATAAAAGAGCCATTCCTAATGTGATTTTACGCAGTTCGCTTTTTGGTGTTGTAGGTAAAGGTACAAGGGAATATCAAAAAGATGTTTTAAAGGCTACAGTCGGCGATATTACTATCAAGTATACGGGGGATCAACTTGATCAATCAGATCTGGACGTTTATTTGGAATGTCTTAGGCGATTATCTAATATTCCCCTAGGAAATCATGTTAGATTTTCTGTATATAATTTTTTAAAGTCACTAAATCGAAATACAGGGAAAAGAGATCACGAATGGATTAAATGTTGTTTTATTAGGCTAACATATTGCACAGTAGAAATTAATGATTGCAAACTATATTACACAGGACACTTAATAAATGAGATGTTTCGTGATGAGACTAGCGGTGAGTTTGTAATCTCTTTAAATAAGAGTATTTCTGTTTTATTTTCAGATAAAAAATGGACTGGATTACAATTAAAAGAACGGGAAACGCTTAACGGTAAACAGTTAGCAAAGTGGTTACACGGTTTTTTTAGTTCACATGATAAACCATTCCCATACAAGGTTGATACATTACGAGTTTTATGTGGTAGTGATGTGAAGTTTTTAAAAACTTTTAAGCAAAAATTAAAAAAGGCACTTACAGATTTATCTACTGCAACAGGATGGAAATGTTGGATAGATAAAAACGATCTTGTGAGAATTAAGAAGAAAAAAGTATATATTCAATAAGTAAGTTAAATAAATCGCTCTGAAGTAGTGCTGAAGACACCACTTCAAAGCTAATCCAAAACCTAGCAATAAGTAGGAGTCGGACTATGCGAAATAGTACCTTCCGTGTGCTTATCTGTGAAACACCGAATAACACAATTAAGCTGTTTGTTGAAGAATCCCGCAATTTACCCCTTAGTCAGCGTGCCCGAATTCTCAAGCGAGTGGGAGGTGCAGCATGAAATCCGAGATGATTAAATTCTTTTTGAGTAGTGGTGTTCCCTGTGGTTTTAGCGATAATGAGGGTAAAGTCGATACCAACGTCAAAATGACAGACTTGCATCTATTCAATAATTTATTCACAAGAGATTGTCGGATTTGTTAGAAAGAATAGACATTGTAGTAGCTCAGACTTGATGTATAAGAAATTAATACCCGAAATGGTTACTCATTAACCTGCGCCATGATGAAATCCTTTTTATTTTCTTCTAAATTTTGCCAAAATTATCACGAGTTTCGCACCAATAAAAAAACGCTCTATTTTTAAGTTTAATTCAGCATAATATATAAATAGACAAAATCTTATAAATTAAAAGCAACTTATTGTAATTTAAACAAATTTATACGTTTTAGTAACTTGCAAATTAACCATTGCTTTTAAGCCATTTCTGGAATTTTATATGCCTGTGCGAAACTCGTGATTATGTTGAAGGTTGAGATAAGGAACGGAATAGATGGTTAAAAAACGATTAATTATTAATCAATTTTGAACAAAAGGATAGATCTACCCTGTCGTGAGTTTTTATCGCCACCGCAAACAAGCCAGATCATGGTGATGTGCCATAAGTTCTTTACGATTCAATCCAAAATTCATTCCTGCGAAAAGTAATTTTTTCCCACATAAGAGACAAGCAAGTGGATCGACTTTAAAGACGTGTTGATACATGTTTCGCCAGGTGACTTGGTAGTGTTCAAAAATCTGTGTCATATCTTAAACTCAAAAAAAGAGGTATGACATATGAGAAATCAATCATTTAATTTTAATGAAGCGTTAAAGCAATTACAATCAGGTAAAAATTTACTCGGTACGGATGGAATACTCACACCACTCATAAAACAGCTTACCGAAGCTGCCCTGCAGGCAGAAATAGAACACTCCCTATCGACAACGTCAATCGATACGCGTAAAAATGGCTATACTCGAAAAACGGTTAAATTGTAGTGGCATACTAAATTTGGCCACCTAAGTTGAGGTGATATGCTTACCTCATAATTTTTATAGGTGCCGAAATGAGTAAAATAATTACTGCTGAATTTAAATGTGAAACCGCCAAATTAGTCCTTGACCAAAATTACACCTACCAGGAAGCCGCGAAAGGCATGAACGTCAGTCTTTCAGCGATTAGCCGGTGGGTAAGAGCCCTTCGTTTAGAACGTCAAGGGAAAACATCGCCTGGTCTGCCATTAACACCTGAACAAATTGAGTTCAGAGAAATGAAGAAAAAAATCCACCGGCTGGAAATGGAGAATGACATCTTAAAAAAGGCTACTGCGCTCTTAATGTCCGACTCACTGAAAAATTTTCGGTAGTTGAAAAGCTAAGAGTGCTTTATCCGGTGAAAACTTTGTGTCGTATTTTTAATGTTCACCGAAGCAGTTATCGCTATTGGTGTCGGCCTAAGGAGCCAAGTATTGAGCGGACGATAAAACGTAGCCTAGTCAGCGAAGTGTGGAACGTTAGTGGCGGCTCTGCTGGCGCAAGACTATCGCCACGATGGTTACCAATACACACAACGTGAAACTTGGGCGGTGGTTAGCGGGTAAGTTGATGAAAGAATTAATCATCGTCAGTTGCCAAGAGCGAAAACATAAATACAACCGCGGTGGAAATGAACGTATTGATATTCCAAATCTGCTCAATAGGCAGTTCGCTGTTACAAAGCCTGACCAGGTTTGGTGCGGCGATGTAACCTATATTTGGACAGGCTCACGATGGGCCTATCTGGCTGTGGTATTGGATTTGTTTGCCCGAAAACCGGTGGGCTGGGCAATGTCATTTGCACCAGACTCAGAATTAACCGCCAAAGCACTACAAATGGCTTGGGAACTACGTGGGCATCCCAAACAGGTGATGTTCCATAGTGATCAGGGAAGTCATTATACCAGTCGTCAGTATAGGCAGGCATTGTGGTGTTATAGCTAGGCGACTTAATTTTGATTACAAGGTGTGTTATGAGTTATACAATTGATTTTCGACGTAAAGTAATATCTGTAAGGAAAGCCGAAGGTTTAACAATTCGAGAAACTGCGAAACAATTCCGTATTGGAAAAGCGTCTTTAGTACGTTGGCTTAAACGACCAGAGCCAAAAAATTCAACGCCACGTAAGAGGAAGCTCGATAAAAATGCTTTAGCAAAAGATGTGGAACAGTATCCAGATGCTTACCAAAAGGAACGGGCAGAGCGATTCGGTGTTTGTAAAAAGACTATTTGGCAATCCCTTAAAAAGCTGGGATTAACCTATAAAAAAAACTCTATTCCATCCAAAAACCAACGAAAGCGACAGGCTGGCACATCAGCAAAAAAGACAACAGTATGAAAAAAAAGATAAATCTGTTGTTTTTATTGATGAAAGTGGTTTTTCACATGACACTCCACGAACTCACGGCTATTCCCCAAAAGGTCACCGTTGTTTTGGCCTGAAAAACTAGGGTGCTAAGGGAAGAACAAATGTTATTGGCGCTTTATTGGGAACAACCCTTTTTGCTATCGGATTATTTGATTGCAATATTAACCGTGATGTTTTTTATGTTTGGATCACAAAAATATTGCTCCCAGAACTTCCTGAAAATTCTGTTATTTTTATGGACAACGCTAGCTTTCACAAAGGTAAGAATATTGAACAGGCAATTATAAACGCAGGACACCAGATAGAATATTTGCCTGTGTATTCACCAGATTTAAATCCTATAGAACATAAATGGTCTCAAGCTAAACGTAAAAAGATGGAAACAGGATGCACTATCGATGACCTGTTTTTAATACATATGCTGTAATCAAAATTAAGTCGCCTAGCTATATCAGATGACCCAAAGTATCAGTCGCAGAGGGAATTGTTGGGATAATAGTCCGATGGAACGATTCTTCCGTAGTCTGAAGACCGAATGGGTGCCAACGACTGGCTACCAAAGCTTTAGTACTGCTCAGTCAGCCATTATTCGCTACATAACCCACTACTATAGCGATATAAGACCTCACTGGTATAACGGTGGATTAACGCCAAACGAATCAGAGCGACTGTTCCGTGAACAGTCAGGTAGGGTGGCTAATTTTAGTTGACCACTACACCCCTTAAAACTAGCTATGGGAATGCTCTTGATGAAGGACGGGCATTATATGAAACACCATTCAAAAGTTTGAATTTAATTGCTAGAGCTATGGTTGAAGAGATTCATGATTTAATTAATGATTTCATGTTATGATAAAATCATGTCATTACTAATATGGTTAGATTTTATGAAATTACCTAGTAAAAAAATTAAAATTGCTCCACCGCCAGACAATGAACCAACGTTAAACGTGACAGGTAAGAATGTTCAGCCTAATACAATTATAAAGTCTATTCAAATAAAGGTTTCTATTAATAAACATAAAGAGATGAAAACATATGCAGCTGAGCAAGGAATAACAATTACTGAAATGCTCCTTGCTGGTTATGAAATGTATAAAAATAAAATAAAGTAAAGATGTGTCTGTAGTATGTATTGACCAAAATGTTTGAGTGCAAGTCAATCCGGAGACAGGTGAGCGTTTTGGTCGCAAGTATTACCGCAATAATGGTACATAAGCTAATCCCTTTTAAGTTGAGAGAGCGTTTATATAAAATGAGAATAGAAGGTTTAAGCGGAAGATGGGCACTGGACGCAATAAATGCATTTGAAGCAAATGACATTGTAGAGAAATTACGCTCCGAACTTTCAATAGAAGAACGCCAAACTCTTTTTAACCGGTTGTTTGCATTGAAACATGAGAATTTAAAAGAGTTTTCAGCTGCATTGATTAACCTTGAAGAGATTAATATGCATAATATGCAGCTACCTCAAATTGAAATCATTCATTCCTATTTAAATAATATTAACGCAACTAACTCTAATTTACAAAACGCTAATCTTAGTCATTCTGAATTCAAAAATTCCATACTGAGAAATGTAAAGTTGCAAAAAGCCAAATTGATAGGTGTTAATTTTAAGAATGCGGTTCTTGAAGGCGCTAATTTGCAAGAAGCCGATTTAACAGAATCTATTTTAAAAAAAGCAAAATTAAATGACGCAAACCTTGAATCAGCTGTTTTAAAAAATGCTAATCTTAGAAAGGCTGTTTTAAAAAATGCTAATTTGAAAAGCGCTAATTTAGAAAAAACTGATTTATCTGAAGCTAATCTGGAATATGTTAATTTTGAAAATGCCAACTTAGAAAAAGCTGATACTCAATATGCTCTTATGTCTTATGCAAGTTTAGAGGGTGCTAATTTAAAAGATGCTATTTTAGCTTACTCTGATTTAGATAATGTCGATTTCACTGAAGCGACTTTGGATGAGGCTATTTTAAATTATTGCAAGCTAGATAATGCAAAATTCGATGGTGCTGCATTGAACAATGCAGAGATAAATGATGCATCTTTAATTGGGGTTTCATTTTTTGGCGCAACACTAGATGGTACTTCTATATCTTTTAAATTACCTAATGAATGGAATGAGAACACCCTTGATACATATATAAATCATATAACCAATGAGAATACTGGTAGCATTCTAACTACATTAGGTAGTATTGATGATGAGTATTTTAATCTAAAAATAGAATTAGCCAATGATTTAATTAATTCACTTCGCAAAGCAAACGCCAATATTACATCAGTTGCCGAACCGCTTATTGATGTTTTATCTAAAGAAGTATACCAAACTGATAGAAACATTTTCAATTTCATGCAAGAAGTATGTCATGGATATTTTTCTAGGTATAATACGAATATCTTACTCAAGCCAAGAGAATCTGTTCTTAATGCTGCAATTAACTTTTTCAATCGCGATTTATCTTTGACGACTTCTGGTGAGTTTAATGCTGCTTTTATACAGTGCATTCAAGATGCCATAGACATTCCTGAAATGAAAGAAAAAGCGATTGGATTGTATAATGGATATCTTTCCCAAGCCCAGATAAGGCCGTTATTAACAAGAGAAACAGATTTAAAATCATTCTTTGGAAATTATTCAGGTCAACCTGACTGGTCAGACATTGATAGTAATAATTATATTTTGCTATCCCCAGTAAATAATCAAAGATCAATGATGTTGTCATCTAGTAATCTCGATAAAATGCGTAATCCAAAGGAAACTATAAGTTGGGGTAATTTTTATCTATTTGATAATGGCAATATTTTACCAATAGGTAACTTGAATTTTGAAGATATATTTAAAGCACAATTTCCGCTGTTCTCTGGTCCTTACGCTTATTCTTTACGGAGTGTACGTTTTAAAAACTTACTGGATTTACTGGATCTCGGCGGAGAGCTTAATCAGAAGTTTTTATTAGCACTAAATCAGAGAATTATAACTAATGTTAATGATAAAATGGTTAGTAATGTGAAACAAACTCAATTAAGCGAAATTTTTAATGAAAAACTTGATTTTGATGAAAATAGTAATCCTTTTTTAAAGCTGGAGCATTATAATGAAATATTAGGGGTTTATAACTTGACTTGTGACAGCGAACAAGAAAAAGCAAAAAGTTTTTTATCCCTTAGCGCTGTTTTTAGTCGTTATTCATCTAGCGAGGTATTTGGTACAGAACTCGATTCCCCATTGGCACTACGGTATTATAGCTCAGCACTCATGCGTAAGGCCCATGAACTCAGTTCAGCAGTTTTTATTGGGGGTAGAGACAACGTAGACCAATTCGTAGACTGGAATAACAGACTTCTTGGGATGGGTGGTTCTTTCTCTTGCACCGCAATCTTATCAAATATGATGATAGAGCATGCAAAAGCTAAATTTCCTGGTGTCATAAATTCTCTACTATCGCCAGCATGGAGCTAAGCGTTTACGCTGTATTGACTGGTGTTGAATATGTCAGCTAGAGACTCAAAGGGTCAGAAAATTCATATTCTTATAAACCACGAGTTTCGCAATCTCCAAAAAAAGAAGTATAAAGTTCATGTATAGGAAATTAATACCCGAAATGGTTACTCATTAACCTGCGCCATGATAAAATCCTTTTTATTTTCTTCTAAATTTTGCCAAAATTATGTTGTGAAGGTTGAGATAAGGAACGGAATAGATGGTTAAAAAACGATTGATTGTTAATCAATTTTGAACAAAAGGATAGATCTACCCTGTCGTGAGTTTTTATCGCCACCGCAAACAAGCCAGATCATGGTGATGTGCCATAAGTTCTTTACGATTCAATCCAAAATTCATTCCTGCGAAAAGTAATTTTTTCCCACATTAAGAGACAAGCAAGTGGATCGACTTTAAAGACGTGTTGATACACGTTTCGCCAGGAGACTTTTTTAGCGGGTTTTTTATCTTGCTGGGCTAAGGGATAAATGACCTCCGTTAACATTTTTCGCATCCGTGCTGATGGACTTAAAAAGCCGTAATAGCGGATCATGTGAAACCATTTTTCTGGCACATGAGACGCAAACTGGGTAATAAATTCATCGGATGTCATGACCAGGTCTTCCTGTTTTTTCGTGCGGTGGCTCTTATAGCGTAACGTGATGTTATCTTCGCCGGAATAATGTTTTAAGCGACTGAGCGAGACAGGGGGTTTCTTTAGATAAAATCCGAGATAAAGGGTGACATGGGTAATATTGGAAAGAATATAGCTAGGCGACTTAATTTTGATTACAAGGTGTGTTATGAGTTATACAATTGATTTTCGACGTAAAGTAATATCTGTAAGGAAAGCCGAAGGTTTAACAATTCGAGAAACTGCGAAACAATTCCGTATTGGAAAAGCGTCTTTAGTACGTTGGCTTAAACGACCAGAGCCAAAAAATTCAACGCCACGTAAGAGGAAGCTCGATAAAAATGCTTTAGCAAAAGATGTGGAACAGTATCCAGTGTAGTGGTCAACTAAAATTGGCCACCCTACCTGACTGTTCACGGAACAGTCGCTCTGATTCGTTTGGCGTTAATCCACCGTTATACCAGTGAGGTCTTATATCGCTATAGTAGTGGGTTATGTAGCGAATAATGGCTGACTGAGCAGTACTAAAGCTTTGGTAGCCAGTCGTTGGCACCCATTCGGTCTTCAGACTACGGAAGAATCGTTCCATCGGACTATTATCCCAACAATTCCCTCTGCGACTGATACTTTGGGTCATCTGATAACGCCACAATGCCTGCCTATACTGACGACTGGTATAACCTGTTTGGGATGCCCACGTAGTTCCCAAGCCATTTGTAGTGCTTTGGCGGTTAATTCTGAGTCTGGTGCAAATGACATTGCCCAGCCCACCGGTTTTCGGGCAAACAAATCCAATACCACAGCCAGATAGGCCCATCGTGAGCCTGTCCAAATATAGGTTACATCGCCGCACCAAACCTGGTCAGGCTTTGTAACAGCGAACTGCCTATTGAGCAGATTTGGAATATCAATACGTTCATTTCCACCGCGGTTGTATTTATGTTTTCGCTCTTGGCAACTGACGATGATTAATTCTTTCATCAACTTACCCGCTAACCACCGCCCAAGTTTCACGTTGTGTGTATTGGTAACCATCGTGGCGATAGTCCTTGCGCCAGCAGAGCCGCCACTAACGTTCCACGCTTCGCTGACTAGGCTACGTTTTATCGTCCGCTCAATATCTGGCTCCTTAGGTCGACACCAATAGCGATAACTGATTCGGTGAACAATTAAAAATACGACACAAAGTTTTCACCGGATAAAGCACTCTTAGCTTTTCAACTACCGAAAATTTTTCAGTGAGTCGGACATTAAGAGCGCAGTAGCCTTTTTTAAGATGTCATTCTCCATTTCCAGCCGGTGGATTTTTTTCTTCATTTCTCTGAACTCAATTTGTTCAGGTGTTAATGGCAGACCAGGCGATGTTTTCCCTTGACGTTCTAAACGAAGGGCTCTTACCCACCGGCTAATCGCTGAAAGACTGACGTTCATGCCTTTCGCGGCTTCCTGGTAGGTGTAATTTTGGTCAAGGACTAATTTGGCGGTTTCACATTTAAATTCAGCAGTAATTATTTTACTCATTTCGGCACCTATAAAAATTATGAGGTAAGCATATCACCTCAACTTAGGTGGCCAAATTTAGTATGCCACTACACTAACTAATTGATGGAATGATTGAGCATTATTTAATTACTGCACTAAATCTTTGATAAGAATTACCTCAAAAAGACTCTTCTGTGCCATTCGTCACATAAACAGGAGTAACGGTAATAATCTGTTTGACCAGGCATGTATTTAACCGCAAAATACTGTACATGTATACATCATTGGATGTATATACATGATTTTATTAAGGAAAGAGTATGACTGTACAAAAATCCGTGGTTTTTAAGGCTGAAGATGAAACTTTTACCGATCAGAAAGGTAATTATATTATTGGTAGCGGCTCTGGAGGAACAACCAAATATTTTCGTATTCCAGCAATGTGTACAACCTCAAAAGGTACCATTGTTGTATTTGCTGATGCGCGCCATAACACTGCCAGCGATCAGTCCTTTATTGACACAGCGGTGGCCCGTAGCATAGATGGAGGGAAAACATGGAGTAAAAAAATTGCGATTTATAATGACCGTGTAAACAGTAAACTTTCCCGCGTCATGGATCCCACATGCATCGTGGCGAATATTCAGGGAAGCGAAACAATCTTAGTCATGGTTGGCAAATGGAATAATAATGATAAAACATGGGGTGCATACAGAGATAAGGCACCAGACACGGATTGGGATCTGGTCTTATATAAATCAACTGATGATGGCGTTACCTTTTCAAAGGTGGAAACGAACATTCATGATATCGTGACTAAAAATGGAACTATATCTGCAATGCTTGGAGGTGTTGGATCTGGTCTTCAACTAAATGACGGTAAACTAGTTTCCCCGGTACAAATGGTTCGCACTAAAAATATCACTACAGTTCTAAATACATCATTCATATACTCCACTGATGGCATAACATGGTCATTGCCATCAGGATACTGTGAGGGTTTTGGTTCAGAAAATAATATCATAGAGTTTAATGGTTCTTTGGTTAATAACATCAGAAACTCTGGTCTCCGCCGTTCTTTTGAAACAAGAGATTTTGGAAAAACATGGGCTGAATTTCCTCCGATGGACAAGAAGGTTGACAACAGGAATCATGGAGTACAAGGTTCAACAATTACTATTCCATCAGGTAATAAACTTGTTGCGGCTCATTCATCTGCGCAGAACAAGAATAATGACTATACCAGAAGTGATATCTCTCTCTATGCTCACAATTTATACTCAGGGGAAGTAAAGTTAATTGATGATTTTTATCCGGAGGTCGGTAATGCCAGTGGGGCTGGTTACTCTTGTCTTTCATATCGTAAAACTACAGATAAAGAAACACTGTATGTTGTATATGAAGCCAATGGAAGTATTGAGCTCCAGGACCTTAGCCGTCATTTACCAGTACTAAAATCATACACTTAACCATCAAGAAACAGCCATTGCTGCTATATGTTATATAGCAGCAGTTTCTACTACATAACCATATTTTTATCTCTGGGCGGGTTTCTCAGGCTAGTCAGGTTTTGAGGTGTCCACCCTGTTTACCAGACCCCGATACTTTTTCCACTCGTCGAGCTGCACTTTCTCTTCATCAGTTCCGCTTATTCTTGGACTAACCACCCGATGGGCATAAGGAATTGTTAGGACTCTATATAGCTAGGCGACTTAATTTTGATTACAAGGTGTGTTATGAGTTATACAATTGATTTTCGACGTAAAGTAATATCTGTAAGGAAAGCCGAAGGTTTAACAATTCGAGAAACTGCGAAACAATTCCGTATTGGAAAAGCGTCTTTAGTACGTTGGCTTAAACGACCAGAGCCAAAAAATTCAACGCCACGTAAGAGGAAGCTCGATAAAAATGCTTTAGCAAAAGATGTGGAACAGTATCCAGATGCTTACCAAAAGGAACGGGCAGAGCGATTCGGTGTTTGTAAAAAGACTATTTGGCAATCCCTTAAAAAGCTGGGATTAACCTATAAAAAAACTCTATTCCATCCAAAAACCAACGAAAGCGACAGGCTGGCACATCAGCAAAAAAGACAACAGTATGAAAAAAAAGATAAATCTGTTGTTTTTATTGATGAAAGTGGTTTTTCACATGACACTCCACGAACTCACGGCTATTCCCCAAAAGGTCACCGTTGTTTTGGCCTGAAAAACTGGGGGTGCTAAGGGAAGAACAAATGTTATTGGCGCTTTATTGGGAACAACCCTTTTTGCTATCGGATTATTTGATTGCAATATTAATCGTGATGTTTTTTATGTTTGGATCACAAAAATATTGCTCCCAGAACTTCCTGAAAATTCTGTTATTTTTATGGACAACGCTAGCTTTCACAAAGGTAAGAATATTGAACAGGCAATTATAAACGCAGGACACCAGATAGAATATTTGCCTGTGTATTCACCAGATTTAAATCCTATAGAACATAAATGGTCTCAAGCTAAACGTAAAAAGATGGAAACAGGATGCACTATCGATGACCTGTTTTTAATACATATGCTGTAATCAAAATTAAGTCGCCTAGCTATATGTCTGAAACAGAAGGAGCACATCATTGGTTGAGCGTTCTGACTGACTTACATAACCGTGGTATACAAGATATTCTAATCGCTTGTGTTGACGGATTAAAAGGGTTTCCAGAAGCGATAGCCAGTATTTTCCCGCAGACAGAAGTTCAGCTATGCGTAGTTCATCAAATTCGCAATAGCTTACGTTATATTGCCAGTAAAGACCAAAAAGCCTTTATGGCTGATTTAAAGCCGGTTTATCGTGCAGATATTAAAGCGGCTGCTGAGCTTGCCCTTGATGAACTGGAAACGAAATGGGGTGAAAAATACCCGATAGTGCTAGAATCCTGGCGAAGTAAATGGGAGTTGCTCAGTGCTTATTTTCGATACCCTAAAGCCATTAGAAAACCCATTTATACGACCAATGCTAGTAACTGGGCGTTAACCATTGCTCAATTGTCCATCTATTTTAAAGGGCGCCTAGATGGTATAATCAAAATATAGAATCCCCTGACACAGAATTATGAACACCCTCGTTCGGCCTCTAAATGCTTCGGCATGACTGCCATGCCATGAGCTTATCGGGTGTTGACTGATGCTCAATTAGCAGATAGATATAACCTTGTTCCTTTTCTGTTTTGACAAAATACAGGATATCACTCTGATAGTTTTTCATCTCACTATCGACGAATGAGCCAGATTCCACTTTGAGGCTATCCAAATCACACAATGCTTTAATTTCATCCGGCAGCCAAATCTCAAAGAAGTCTTTAGCCGTCTTTTTTTCACTCAGAAATTGGCGAAATACAGCATCATGGGGCGTTGGGGTGAATTTTTTAATCATTTAAGATTTAAGCGTACCTTCTAATATACTGATATGCTGATGGATAATTTTCCCTATTCTCTAAAATAAAATTATCTATTTCTTTGAGTAATTCTGATTTATTAACATTTGTTTTATCTACTTTCGCATAAATATCACCATTTATTGGTCCTTTATAATATTTATTAGACGAAATTTGTGATGAATTAAATTGAATTTCCTCATAAATAGGTTCATTACTCTGGTTGTATGACTCTAAATGAATAGGTTGATTATGGAGTTCATAAGAACTATGAAATCTTTCTTTAAAAGGATTTTGATATAACCAAATAACTTGACTATTAAATTCCTCAGCTAAAAATTTTATTACCTCTTTTTTTGCTTTTTCCTCAATTTTATGTAAATTGGCATAGGCTTTATAAAGCCATTCTTTAGGTGTCCGTCGCGTGTCAAAAACTTCATTAACATCTATATATCTTTGTGCTGAGTTATTGTAATAATCGAAACATTTTATTTGTAACGAAATCCATTCTTGAATAATACGTGGTTCTTGTACCATTTTTTCTTTTGTAAAATCGTTTAATAAATTCAAATGAAAATTTCTTTTATTTAAAAAATAAATTTCTTTAGTTGGCGCTGAAATACCTTTTATTTCACCATTAGGCATATAAGATATTTTATCTAAAGCGTTAAAAACATTTTCACTCTTCTTAAGATTGTTGGTCTCTAAGAATCCACTTTTATTGGTTAATTCTGCTTCTTTGATAGCAGAAATATCTTTTTTTGTATTTTTTACTCCATACACGAATTGATGTTCATCAATTACTCCAGTTATAGAAAAGGTAAAAATACAGTTTTCTTTTTCTTGTTTTATAGACGCTTGGAATTTATCTTTATAAGAGGGATATACCATTTCACTGAGTTTATGAAAAGAAACTATTTTTTTAAATACTTCTTGATTGCTTAACCCATCATTATTGTGAGTTAACTCGTAAATGTGCTTCAATGCTTCACTTTTATTGGTTCCACAAAGCCAGTCTTTAATTTTTTCCCATACTCCAATATATGTAGCTTCTTCTTTTGAAGAACTATTAATAGCGTGCTGAACATCTTCATGGCTAAGGGTTCTATCGAATAGGAATAAAGAATTACCTTGAATAGGAAGTGACATAATAGCTCCTTTTTTACCTCAAATTTGTTTTTATTATTACAAATAAACAAGGTATAGTGAATACGCTATATATGTATACTTCATCACATAATCCAGCCATACAAAAACGCCCCCTATCTTCTCAGGGGCATTTTTGCTTTAATGACTCGGACTAAATCGGTATTTCTTCCGTTCTTCGAGCACTGCGCCCGTCTCTTTGGCGTTTTTGTCCGCCTCAAAAAATCCGTGGACGATTCACCGTCTGGAAATCGCCAAGCGTTACTGCCGTTTGCGAGCCTTGCCATCCACACTTCGCTATCTTTGTTGGGTGGAATTAACCGCTTTTTGCTCGCTTTCATTTTTTCACGGAGTTGAATTTTTTCGTCATCAGACAACTCGGCGGACAATACTGTACAATGCTCAACGATTTCAGCAAGGCTTTTTTCGTCGGTGGCATCGTCGAGAGCGATTAGTGCGGCTTCCAGTTTTGACGAATCAGTGGCTTTCGGTTCAGGTTGTGACGCGGTCACTGTTTCCGGCTTTTGACGCAATTTTTCGTTACGCTCACGGATAACACCCCTCAGCGATAGTCGTTTAAACGAAGTAGGAGCCATTCTAAGCGGTTTTTCTGCTAAATTAAGTTTTTTTACCTCAAGCAGAGAAAACATCTCAGAGGCGCAAGGAAGCCGTCTGGCGAGACGATGAATCACTGTTTTGAGCGCCATTCTGTCAAACCACTGCACCCACGGGCTTGAGTCGTATTTTGCGCTTGGTACTGTATCCCGTATCTTCTCCACGTCAGAGCGATTCATCACCTCGACGACGAGTTCACCGCTATTAAGTTTTGCGAAGGCATAGACTTTCACTAAGCATGTTGCTCAATAGTGAAATAAAGTTGCTTAAAATAAAAACAAGTTAGATACATCTAAAAAATACAAAAATAGTTTATTTTTTAATCTTACATAGGTTATTTTTAATGCAAAAATTGATGATTTTATCATCATCGGCTGGTTTTTTTGTAAGTCATAATTAATTTTGCTATTGAGCAACAGGCTTACTACCTCATCATCATCAACAAACGCCGGACGGTGAGTTAAATGCTCGCCGTTTTCGTCAATTACATATTCAAACCTGTCTTGAGCATAGACAACCTTTGCAATGATATTAGCCACCTAACTGGATTGACGGGCGCGTTTGATGACGCCGTCAACCATCGGCATGTAGACGGCCTTTTTCACAAACTGATTGTTGACTTTGGTACTGCGAACAACGAGAGCAGCTTCTCGTCCATCTGGCATGAGTCCATCTTTGGCGCAACTGGTTAAGGTGAGCACCAGTGATTGTTTATCGGCTTTTTGCAAATCCGCATTTTCAATCAATGCAGTGGCGGCGGTTCGGGTGACCTGAGCAGGTAACAGGGCGGCTATTCCCTGTTGCATAATGACCGATTGCAGATTGGCATAAACGTTACTCATCGTTTCCAGTTCGGTATTCATGCTACACCCCCTTCTAGCACTAGAGCTTCTCTGCGTTTTCTGTCTGCCTGTTTTGCCCAGAAAGGACGGGATATCATCGCAAAGGCTTGTGTTTCTGCTCCGTCTTCAAGTGCATCAATCACGCTGTTAACCTGAATTACACCCTCTTCACTATCTTCTTCGTCCAGCATACCCAACTGCACGGGATAGTGCCCACACTCCGGTCTTTTGCCAATCGCACAGAACAGAAAATCAATATCAAGATGGTCGCCTATGGCGACGACTTGTCATTGCTTGTTATAGCTAGGCGACTTAATTTTGATTACAGCATATGTATTAAAAACAGGTCATCGATAGTGCATCCTGTTTCCATCTTTTTACGTTTAGCTTGAGACCATTTATGTTCTATAGGATTTAAATCTGGTGAATACACAGGCAAATATTCTATCTGGTGTCCTGCGTTTATAATTGCCTGTTCAATATTCTTACCTTTGTGAAAGCTAGCGTTGTCCATAAAAATAACAGAATTTTCAGGAAGTTCTGGGAGCAATATTTTTGTGATCCAAACATAAAAAACATCACGATTAATATTGCAATCAAATAATCCGATAGCAAAAAGGGTTGTTCCCAATAAAGCGCCAATAACATTTGTTCTTCCCTTAGCACCCCAGTTTTTCAGGCCAAAACAACGGTGACCTTTTGGGGAATAGGACAGGCTCACGATGGGCCTATCTGGCTGTGGTATTGGATTTGTTTGCCCGAAAACCGGTGGGCTGGGCAATGTCATTTGCACCAGACTCAGAATTAACCGCCAAAGCACTACAAATGGCTTGGGAACTACGTGGGCATCCCAAACAGGTGATGTTCCATAGTGATCAGGGAAGTCATTATACCAGTCGTCAGTATAGGCAGGCATTGTGGCGTTATCAGATGACCCAAAGTATCAGTCGCAGAGGGAATTGTTGGGATAATATAGCTAGGCGACTTAATTTTGATTACAAGGTGTGTTATGAGTTATACAATTGATTTTCGACGTAAAGTAATATCTGTAAGGAAAGCCGAAGGTTTAACAATTCGAGAAACTGCGAAACAATTCCGTATTGGAAAAGCGTCTTTAGTACGTTGGCTTAAACGACCAGAGCCAAAAAATTCAACGCCACGTAAGAGGAAGCTCGATAAAAATGCTTTAGCAAAAGATGTGGAACAGTATCCAGATGCTTACCAAAAGGAACGGGCAGAGCGATTCGGTGTTTGTAAAAAGACTATTTGGCAATCCCTTAAAAAGCTGGGATTAACCTATAAAAAAAAACTCTATTCCATCCAAAAACCAACGAAAGCGACAGGCTGGCACATCAGCAAAAAAGACAACAGTATGAAAAAAAAGATAAATCTGTTGTTTTTATTGATGAAAGTGGTTTTTCACATGACACTCCACGAACTCACGGCTATTCCCCAAAAGGTCACCGTTGTTTTGGCCTGAAAAACTGGGGTGCTAAGGGAAGAACAAATGTTATTGGCGCTTTATTGGGAACAACCCTTTTTGCTATCGGATTATTTGATTGCAATATTAATCGTGATGTTTTTTATGTTTGGATCACAAAAATATTGCTCCCAGAACTTCCTGAAAATTCTGTTATTTTTATGGACAACGCTAGCTTTCACAAAGGTAAGAATATTGAACAGGCAATTATAAACGCAGGACACCAGATAGAATATTTGCCTGTGTATTCACCAGATTTAAATCCTATAGAACATAAATGGTCTCAAGCTAAACGTAAAAAGATGGAAACAGGATGCACTATCGATGACCTGTTTTTAATACATATGCTGTAATCAAAATTAAGTCGCCTAGCTATAGTCCGATGGAACGATTCTTCCGTAGTCTGAAGACCGAATGGGTGCCAACGACTGGCTACCAAAGCTTTAGTACTGCTCAGTCAGCCATTATTCGCTACATAACCCACTACTATAGCGATATAAGACCTCACTGGTATAACGGTGGATTAACGCCAAACGAATCAGAGCGACTGTTCCGTGAACAGTCAGGTAGGGTGGCCAATTTTAGTTGACCACTACAGTTTGAGTCTCATGTGCCAGAAAAATGGTTTCACATGATCCGTTATTACGGCTTTTTAAGTCCATCAGCACGGATGCGAAAAATGTTAACGGAGGTTGTTTATCCTTTAGCCCAGCAAGATAAAAAAACCGCTAAAAAAGTCACCTGGCGAAACATGTATCAACACGTCTTTAAAGTCGATCCACTTGCTTGTCTCTTATGTGGGAAAAAATTACTTTTCGCAGGAATGAATTTTGGATTGAATCGTAAAGAACTTATGGCACGTCACCATGATCTGGCTTGTTTGCGGTGGCGATAAAAACTCACGACAGGGTAGATCTATCCTTTTGTTCAAAATTGATTAATATAGCTAGGCGACTTAATTTTGATTACAAGGTGTGTTATGAGTTATACAATTGATTTTCGACGTAAAGTAATATCTGTAAGGAAAGCCGAAGGTTTAACAATTCGAGAAACTGCGAAACAATTCCGTATTGGAAAAGCGTCTTTAGTACGTTGGCTTAAACGACCAGAGCCAAAAAATTCAACGCCACGTAAGAGGAAGCTCGATAAAAATGCTTTAGCAAAAGATGTGGAACAGTATCCAGATGCTTACCAAAAGGAACGGGCAGAGCGATTCGGTGTTTGTAAAAAGACTATTTGGCAATCCCTTAAAAAGCTGGGATTAACCTATAAAAAAAACTCTATTCCATCCAAAAACCAACGAAAGCGACAGGCTGGCACATCAGCAAAAAAGACAACAGTATGAAAAAAAAGATAAATCTGTTGTTTTTATTGATGAAAGTGGTTTTTCACATGACACTCCACGAACTCACGGCTATTCCCCAAAAGGTCACCGTTGTTTTGGCCTGAAAAACTGGGGTGCTAAGGGAAGAACAAATGTTATTGGCGCTTTATTGGGAACAACCCTTTTTGCTATCGGATTATTTGATTGCAATATTAATCGTGATGTTTTTTATGTTTGGATCACAAAAATATTGCTCCCAGAACTTCCTGAAAATTCTGTTATTTTTATGGACAACGCTAGCTTTCACAAAGGTAAGAATATTGAACAGGCAATTATAAACGCAGGACACCAGATAGAATATTTGCCTGTGTATTCACCAGATTTAAATCCTATAGAACATAAATGGTCTCAAGCTAAACGTAAAAAGATGGAAACAGGATGCACTATCGATGACCTGTTTTTAATACATATGCTGTAATCAAAATTAAGTCGCCTAGCTATAATTAATCGGTTTTTAACCATCTATTCCGTTCCTTATCTCAACCTTCAACATAATTTTGGCAAAATTTAGAAGAAAATAAAAAGGATTTCATCATGGCGCAGGTTAATGAGTAACCATTTCGGATATTAATTTATTATACATGAACAATCAATTTTTAATGGCAATTGCCATCATGTTGTTTTTTTAAATTTATAATAAATTAACAAAAAAATAAAATTAAATTTTTAATAAAATCATATAGACATCAAATAAAACACAAAAGAATCTAAATATATTATTTTCTTAAATAACAATTGGTTGGCAAATAGGTATTTTTATGCCACTTTTTAACGGCAAATTTAATAAAAAATATAAATTAATTAATAAAAAATAACTATATTTCATATAATTAAAATAATAATTTTGCGTATAGCGTGTAAGTTAGTAGTAGAAAAAGCGGATTTAGGTAGGTAAAATTGAAAGTCATTATTGGAATTTCTTTGAAAAATTATTTTGCTTTATAGGGGCGACAATATGCCGAATTGTTCTTATTTTGGAAAAATGAATGGGGAAGTTAGACCAGCTAAAAATATTTCCTTCTTACCTCATCATTAAATAATGAGTATTGTGATGAAGATAAAAAATTTAATGTTGCTGTTTTGTCTTGCTATATCAAAATTCTCGGTTGCCGATTGTTTTGATAGAGCAGGAATTTATTATCAAATAGACCCCGATTATTTAAGAGCGATTGCCTGGCAAGAATCCAACTTTAATCCTCATGCAAAAAACAAAAATAAAGATGGCTCGTTCGATTTAGGGGTTATGCAGATTAATAGAAAAACCTTTAGCACAATTAAAAATGAATACCCCACGTTAACTGAAAGTGACTTAATCAATCATCCTTGTTTAAATATTCATCTTGGTGCAATGATTTTAAGTCGTAATTTTGCTAGCTACGGCAAAAATTGGCTAGCCGTTGGCATGTATAACGCAGGAATGCGAAACACGAATACATCAAAAATCGTTTCCACTATGCAAGAAAAATTTATCAACATTATCAAAAAATAAAATCGGTAAAAATGAATGAGAGTAAAATTTACCGGTCGCTGGAATAAATAAAATCTTAAGAAGACAATCTATTAACCAATTCAGAAAAACAAAAAAGAGGAAATAACCATGTTTAAATCTTTATTAAAATTAGATGAAATGATAACCCCTAAGATTATAATAATTTTTTATTGGCTGGGTATAATCGCTGTTTTGTTTTCTGGAATTGCTGCTATTTTTGCTGGTAGTCATTTAGGTGGTTTTTTTTCAGGTTTTATAGGTGGATTAACCACAATTGTTATTGGGCTTATTGGTGTTCGGGTTTCTTGTGAATTAATTATTTTATTATTTAACATTTACGCCAAACTTAAAGAAATAGCTGAAAATACAAAAATAAAACCATAATAGAATTCATTTTACGATTAATTACGCCAACGTAAGTCAATTGTTTTCGTTGGTGTAATTTACTTGTCCAGTGTTCGCTTCAAATTAAAATAAAGTTCTTCTGCCATGTCGTGCAAATCTTCACACTCATCTGCACAATCATCCAGATTAAGCTGATTGAGCTTATCTAAGAGTATTAAAGTTTGGCTTTTGATAAAACCTGCCATATTTAGGGCTGTTAGCTCTTGTTTTGTCATCGCTTATTAAAAAAGTTAGGTGAAATTAAAAAGAAAATGGATATAAGATGTATTAGTCTTAACTTAATCCGACAATTCTGATTTAAAAAAGAGCGTTACCGGTTTTAATTAACATCATTAGATAATTAAATAAAAGGTAATTCTATGTATCAAACAAATAATCCTATCATCAAACGTAAAGTCGGGTTACTTAACCTCGCTGAAGAGCTTAATAACGTCTCAAAAGCCTGTAAGATTATGGGGGTATCCCGAGATACGTTTTATCGCTACCAGGAACTTGTTAACGATGGTGGGAAAGACGCTTTAATTAATCAAAATCGACGGGTGCCTAACGTAAAAAATAGAGTAGATGAACAGATTGAAAGCGCTGTAGTCGAGTATGCGATTGAATACCCTGCACACGGTCAACACCGCAGTAGTAATGAACTAAGAAAAAAAGGCATTTTTGTTTCGGGGAGTGGCGTTCGCTCTATTTGGCTGCGCCATAATCTCGAAAATTTTACAAAACGCCTAAAAGCGCTTGAAGATAAAATCGCAACAGAAGGAATTATCCTGTCAGAATCACAAATCAGTGCTCTAGAAAAGAAAGCGCAAGATGATGAAGCCTGTGGTGAGATTGAAACAGCGCATCCAGGTTATCTGGGTTCACAAGATACTTTTTATGTCGGTCATTTAAAAGGCGTTGGTCGTGTTTATCAACAAACTTACATTGATACTTACAGTAAAGTCGTTCATTGTAAGCTTTACACAACAAAAAGCGCGATAACGGCGGCAGATTTATTAAATGACAAGGTTCTCCCTTTTTATTCCCAGCATGGGTTACCGGTGTTACGTATACTGACGGACAGAGGCAGTGAGTATTGTGGTAAAGTTGAACATCACGATTATCAACTTTATCTCGCTATCAATGATATTGATCATACAAAAACTAAAGCTCGTTCACCTCAAACTAATGGGATTTGTGAACGCTTTCATAAAACTGTATTACAAGAGTTCTATCAGGTGGCTTTTCGTAAGAAAATCTATAGGGCTTTAAATGAATTACAAGCTGATTTAGATAAATGGTTGGCGGAATATAATAACCAACGCACTCATCAAGGAAAAATGTGTTGCGGTCGAACTCCTATGGCAACTTTACACGATGGAAAACAACTTTGGAGAGAGAAAGATTTAAATCAAATTTAACCTGACAGGTACTGTATAAATAACCGGTAACTGTCAGATTAAGTCTGAGCTACTACAGGGCTAATCGTTATGACAAATCCGGACAGAAAGCATGTTGCTCAATAGTGAAATAAAGTTGCTTAAAATAAAAACAAGTTAGATACATCTAAAAATACAAAAATAGTTTATTTTTTAATCTTATATGGGTTATTTTTAATGCAAAAATTGATTATTTTATCATCATTGGCTGGTTTTTTTGTAAGTCATAATTAATTTTGCTATTGAGCAACAGGCTTAGAGAGCCGGAGAGGTTACACAAGCTGATGTTGAAGATAATCAGCAACGTTTAGCACGGCGAAAAAAATCAAATCATCAATCTACTGACAGTTATGCTGATTTGGCGTTGGGAAAATGATTCTCGCTGTGTGGAAATATTTAAATTATAAATTAAGGGGATTAGAATGTTATCAGTAAATAACACCATGAATATAGTTAGAGTTATCAATAATAATTTAGCTAGCCTAACTTATGATGACGAAAAACTTTTAGCAGGCTGGGGTTAAGTGGGCAAATCAAAATTCTGCGGTAGAAAATAGGGAATATGTATTAAATAAGCTTATAGATTGTTTGGAAATGAATAGTGTTTTACTTAATCTATCACATTTAGGATTATCAACCCTACCTGATACTTTTCCTGGATTTTTAAAAGAAATTGACATCAGTTATAACAATCTAAATATGTTACCACATAAATTGCCTGAATCTTTAGAAAGATTAGACGTTAGTCATAATTGCCTAAAGGAATTACCAAGTATTTTACCAAACAATTTAAAAACTCTCGACGTTAGTTATAATTGCCTTGAATTCCTGCCAGAGTATTTACCAATTTATTTAGAAAGTCTTATAGTTACAACTTCCTGAACTACTTACCAAGTAGTTTAACTTATTGTCAAAATTTACAAGTAATATATGCTAATCATAATGTTTTAATGGATGTGCCTATTCTACCTGGTTCTTTAATTAATATTGATTTTAGAAAAAATGTTTTCTTTTAGTTATGAGCTATAATTAAGTCATAAAAGTTAACCATATTGTGTAATTATTTATTTTTGTCGGTTTTATTTCTTCTAAAATCCTCAAGGCTAATGACGGGCGCTTTTCTTCTTTTCCTTTTGCGTGGTTTTATAATGGGAATATTATTGTCATAAATAAACATGACAGGAGCATCATTTTCATTTCTAATTTCAATTTTATCAAAATTAATGTTTTCACCGTGAAAATAAAGATTAACGCCGGAGAGAAATTCAATGTCATAAAATTGTAATTCATCAATCGCCTCACAAATTGCATTCTTAAGACTTTGTTTATTCCAGCGCCCTGTAAATTTTATTCTCATTCATTTTTCCAGATTTTATTGTCTGATAATGTTGATAAATCTTTCTGGCATAGTGGAAACGATTTTTAATTGATGTATTGTTATTTTTCATTCCAGCGTTATACATCCCTACGGCTAACTAATGTTTACCGTAGATAGCAAAGTTACGACTTAAAATCATTGCACCAAGATGAATATTTAGACAAGGATGATTTATTAAGTCACTCTCCGTTAACGTGGGGTATTCATTTTTAATTGCGTTAAAGGTTTTTGTATTAATCTGCATAACCCCTAAATCTAACGAGCCATCTTTATTTTTGTTTTTTGCTTTGGGATTAAAATTGGATTCTTGCCAGGCAATGGCTCTTAAATAATCGGGGTCTATTTGATAATAAATTCCTGCTTCATCGAAGCAATCGGCGATGGCTAATTTTGAGATAACAAGACAAAACAGCAACATTAAATTTTTGATTTTCATCACCCAGCTCTTTATTCAAAAGTGAACAATTAGGCATATTGTCGCCCCTATAAAGCAAAAGAAATTTTTAAAGATATTCCAATAATCATTTTCAATTTTACCTACCCAAATCCGCTTTTTCTACCATTAACTTACATACCATTCGCAAAATATTTATTTATATTTAACTATATGACATATATCGTTTTATTTTAATTTTGTTAATGTTTACTTATCTAATTTAAAATCTTATTGGATTCTAGATAAAATCTTTAAAGCATCTTTATGTTTTATATCATTTTTTCTTAAAAGAATCTCATTAGATTCTTTTGTTATTTAATTAATATACTGATTTTAATATATAATTAATTTTGAAAAACAATGAGATTCTTTTGGGTATCCCGTAAGATTCTATTGAGATTCTTTGCTAAATTGTATTTTAATGTAAAATAATATTCACTATATAATAGTTAAGGATTTTTTTCATGGAAAAAGCTAAAAACAAATATCGTTTATCTTTGCCAATACCTGATTCTGTTTTGAAACAAATAGACGAATTCGTTGAAGATAAACGCGCAGATGGTCGCCTATGGCGACGACTTGTCATTGCTTGTTAGTACTGGTATAACCCGATACCTGTTGTCTCAATCTTTTGGTCCCTTTTATGTCACCGCGTTTTAGTCATGTTTTTCAATTTGGTCAACGCTGGCTTAATTGGCTTAATCGCCAACCCCCTGATAGTGTCCGCACTGTTGTGATGGAAACCATGGTAAAGATTATGGCTTGCGGCACTTCGCTTATGGGGTGGTCAATTTGGCGCTGTCCTGACCTTCAATGTAATTCTGAGAAACGGGGTTAAATTTACCTGCAAAAGTCGAAGCTGCCCACATTGTGGCGTCAAAGCTTTTGCCTATAATGGATTAACAATACGCTAGCTTGGTTACCCGAAGCTCCTTGGCAGCACATCACTTCTACTATGCATTGTGAATATTGGCCTATTATTCGCGCCAACCGTTGGCTTCTCGGTGAAATGAATCGATTAGCCGCTGATGTGATATTAACCATCTGCCGTGACCTCAATATCACCCCGGGCGTTTTCACTGCCATCCATACCTGGGGACGAGACCAAAACACGAGTTTCGCACAGGCATATAAAATTCTAGAAATGGCTTAAAAGCAATGGTTAATTTGCAAGTTACTAAAACGTATAAATTTATTTAAATTACAATAAGTTGCTTTTAATTTATAAGATTTTGTCTATTTATATATTATGCTGAATTAAACTTAAAAATAGAGCGTTTTTTATTGGTGCGAAACTCGTGCAAAAACGGCATCCGCATATTCATTTTTCAACCACAGCCGGCGGGGTGACTAAAAAGAATACCTGGCGGGATATCAGCTTTTATCGCGAAAACATTATGACAATGTGGCGATAACGGCATTATTGAGAAAACATTATTACACGCTCACCATTCCCGATGAGCTTAAAGCTGAAGGAAGAAGTAAAGAATCATGGAATCAATTACTTAACACTCACGACAAGCGCGGGTGGAATATTAATCTTTCTGATATTCTTTCCAATATTACCCATGTCACCCTTTATCTCGGATTTTATCTAAAGAAACGCCCTGTCTCGCTCAGTCGCTTAAAACATTATTCCGGCGAAGATAACACACGTTACGCTATAAGAGCCACCGCACGAAAAAACAGGAAGACCTGGTCATGACATCCGATGAATTTATTACCCTGTTTGCGTCTCATGTGCCAGAAAAAGGGTTTCACATGATCCGCTATTACGACTTTTTAAGTCCATCAGCACGGATGCGAAAAATGTTAACGGAGGTTATTTATCATTTAGCCCAGCAAGATAACAAACCCGCTAAAAAAGTCACCTGGCGAAACATGTATCAACACGTCTTTAAAGTCGATCCACTTGCTTGTCTCTTATGTGGGAAAAAATTACTTTTCGCAGGAATGAATTTTGGATTGAATCGTAAAGAACTTATGGCACGTCACCATGATCTGGCTTGTTTGCGGTGGCGATAAAAACTCACGACAGGGTAGATCTATCCTTTTGTTCAAAATTGATTAATAATTAATCGTTTTTTAACCATCTATTCCGTTCCTTATCTCAATCTTCAACATAATTTTGGCAAAATTTAGAAGAAAATAAAAAGGATTTCATCATGGCGCAGGTTAATGAGTAACCATTTCGGGTATTAATTTCTTATACATCAAGGTTATACTGCATTGATGAAAAAAATACTTTCCCATCATGACCATTTATTTAAAAAATTCCTTGGCGATATCACTATAGCAAGGGATTTTCTGGAAATTCATTTACCTGAAAATATTCGCCAATTGTGTGATTTTAAAACACTAGCAATGGAATCAGGGAGTTTTATTGAACCAGACCTGCGTAGTCAATACTCTGATATGCTCCATTCTGTGCAAACATCAGCGGGAAAAGGGTATATTTACACGCTCATCGAACACCAGAGCCGGCCAGAAAAATTAATGGCATTCAGATTATTGCGCTACAGCGTGGCCGCAATGCATCAACATCTAGAGCAGGGAAATGATACATTACCTGTGGTAATACCACAGCTGTTTTATCAAGGTAAAACGTCACCGTATCTTTACAGCACCCAATGGTTGGATTGTTTTGCTGACCCAGAACTGGCAAAATCAGTTTATACTAAGACGTTTCCTTTGGTTGACATTACCGCTATTCCTGATGAGGAAATTGTCAAGCACAAACGAGTTGCGCTGATGGAGTTAGTGATGAAGCATATCCGAGCGCGAGATATGCTAGAATTTAGTCAGGAAATAGCGGGATTATTGAGTCAATATATTACCCACCAGAGCTGTTTAAAGGGTTGATGTATTATATTGTCGAACGAGGAAATACTTCTGATGCAACCCAATTTTTGCATCAGATTGCCGAGAAAGCAGATGATTATCGGGAGGTGGTGATGACCATTGCAGAACAATTACGTCGAGAAGGTGAACAAAAAAAAGGTATTCAAATTGGTGAACAAAATGGCGAAAAAAAAGCATCGATGAAGATAGCACGGCAAATGCTTGAAAGTGGTATGGACAGGCAATCTGTAATGAAATTTACGGGTTTGACTGATACTGAAATGAGAGCACTGTTTAAAGATTAAACGATGACGGAACGTAAGAAATTAAGCTTAAATCGCCCTAGGAAGGCTTCTCATGAAGAGCAGACATTAGGTAATCCTGTTTACGGTAAAAAGGTCTGGCTCAATCCTGCGCCCCAAAAACAGGCAAAAAATCCTCATCCACCCAAATCAGTAAAACAACAGCCTAAGAAACCTGTTGTTAAACCTAAACAGGTGGTAGTAAAGGTTAAAATTCAAAAACCCCCAACATCGCCTAAAAAGCGATTACCGTTAGATGAGGCAATTTTACAGATAACCACTTTTTGGCCTAGTTTATTTCCTGAAAATCAATTGAGACCCATGAAAATTGGCATCCAGCAGGATATGTGGAAAGAGGTAAAGGAAAAGGGTTTGCCGATAGCCAGAAGGCGTTTAAGAGCCTGTTTAGACAGTATTGGTTATCATACTGATTATCGTGCACTTATCCAATTAGGTGCATTTCGTTATGACAAAGCCGGTCAGATAACCGGAGAGGTCACCCAAGCTGATGTTGAGGATAATTTGCAACGTTTGGCTCGTCGAAATAAATCAAACCATCAATCTACTGTTGCTCATGCTGATTTGACGTTGGGAAAATGATTCTCGCTGGTATGAAACGGAACTTTGTTATGATTTATTAAGGATGATTGATTAAGTCACTTTCAGTTAACGTGGGGTATTCATTTTTAATTGTGCGGTAGTGTTCAAAAATCTGTGTCATATCTTAAACTCAAAAAAAAGAGGTATGACATATGAGAAATCAATCATTTAATTTTGATGAAGCGTTGAAGCAATTACAATCAGGTAAAAATTTATTCGGTACGGATGGAATACTCACACCACTCATAAAACAGCTGACCGAAGCTACCCTGCAGGCAGAAATAGAACACTACCTATCGACAACGTCAATCGATACGCGTAAAAATGGCTATACTCGAAAAACGGTTAAATCGACATCAGGTCAATTTGAACTGAAAACGCCCAGAGACAGGTCAGGTGCTTTTGAGCCTCAGCTCATTAAGAAAAATCAGACAAAATTATCAGAGGATGTTGATAACAAAATCCTATCGTTATTTGCATTAGGCATGAGTTATCGTGATATTCAAAAACATGTTGCAGAATTATATGGACTGGAAATATCAGATGGAGCTATTACGCATATTACTGACAAATTACTCCCTGAATTAAAAGCCTGGCAACAACGCCCTCTGGAGGCGCTCTATCCTTTTGTCTGGCTCGATGCCATTCATTACAAGTAAAACATGATGGTCACTATATCAATAAGGCAATCTACACAGTACTTGGACTAACCACCGATGGGCATAAGGAATTGTTAGGACTCTATATGTCTGAAACAGAAGGAGCACATCATTGGCTGAGCGTTCTGACTGACTTACATAACCGTGGTATACAAGATATTTTAATCGCTTGTATTGACGGATTAAAAGGGTTTCCAGAAGCGATAGCCAGTATTTTCCCGCAGACAAAAGTTCAGCTATGCGTAGTTCATCAAATTCGCAATAGCTTACGTTATATTGCCAGTAAAGACCAAAAAGCCTTTATGGCTGATTTTAAGCCGGTTTATCGTGCAGATACTAAAGCGGCTGCTGAGCTTGCCCTTGATGAACTGGAAACGAAATGGGGTGAAAAATACCCGATAGTGCTAGAATCCTGGCGAAGTAAATAGGAGTTGCTCAGTGCTTATTTTCGATACCCTAAAGCCATTAGAAAACTCATTTATACGACCAATGCAGTAGAGGCGGTTCATCGGCAGTTTAGGACATTAACTAAAACCAAAGGGGCTTTTCCTAATGAAAACAGCTTATTAAAATTACTTTATATTGGCATCAATCAGGTGGACTATGCCGATTAGTAACTGGGCGTTAACCATTGCTCAATTTTCCATCTATTTTTAAGGGCGCCTAGATGGTATAATCAAAATATAAAATCCCCTGACACAGAATTATGAACACCCTCCATTCATACTTACCAGGATACAGCAAGACGGTAAACAGCAGCTATTACGCAAACCACTGTCCCCATTGTCACAGACTACAAGGCGACTTCATGATTTACAATCAACCAGGAGGCGCATTTTTTCCAGTACTAACCAAAATTAATTATTTTTTCCGGCAAAAATAAAATTATCTCCACTCATAGTAGTAGTGAAGAAGATTATTAGGGGAATATGTCATTTCTCCTTTCAAAAAAATAGGGTGTTTTACTGGGTAAATTTTTATTTTATTTGCCTCGGATGTTAGTACTGGAAAAAATGCGCCTCCTGGTTGATTGTAAATCATGAAGTCGCCTTGTAGTCTGTGACAATGGGGACAGTGGTTTGCGTAATAGCTGCTGTTTACCGTCTTGCTGTATCCTGGTAAGTATGAATGGGTAAATTCATGCATTTTTTTACTGCCTGAGGTGATATTTTTACTGTATATGAAACTGGAGATAAACAGGAGTTAATTGACCAAAGCCAAATCGATGTTGTTATGTTGTCGTACATCTCTATTCCCTCTTCAGTTTCATACCAAACATTTGGTACACGATCTTCACAATCATCTTCGACAGAAAATACATCAAGATATTTGTAGCTGCTCGCGTTTATCGGCTTTTTTTGCTCACATTAACTGCCACTGTGCTCGCATTTATCTTTTCATGCTCGTAATCACCATCACCCTGCTCACAATAACTGCAAATCAAATTTCACCTTACTGTGGGACTGTTGGGCTAAAATATGGTGAGGAAACATCCCCATCAAGCCACCATCTATTTAAAATTGAAACTATCAGGGTGATTATCAAGACTACCTGTCAGTGCTGCGAGCAGGACTGTCTTCCCATCAATCGACAAATCATCAGGTATATTTAACCACTGTAGTTTTTCATTACCTGTTTTCTCATCTAGCGAGGAGAAAACACCCGCTATTTTTTTCGTTGCCGTGGCGTAAAGCACAGCGATTCGTTGTGAACCACAATCATGCGGTTTGCATGAAGTCAGCACCAGATACTGTTTGCCTGCGATGTTGACTTTTTGGCCCTGAGAGTCGATTCCCCACTGGGTTACCCATTTGGGTAAATGCTGGTTAGCCGCCATTTTCTGAAAATCCGCCTTTGTATCCTGATCCACAGCCAGTTTACTGATGGTTAGTTCATCTTGCGCATACGCGGATGTGGCTAAGCCTGAGAATGAGAAGAATAGTGCAATGAGTGTTTTTTTCATAAAAATATCCTTTGTTTATCAATAGATTGTAAAACACACTTACCCTTTCTATCCTTTACAGGAAAGAGATAGAAATACCTGATAAATAGATGGTTATTTGTAGTAGCTCATACTTAATCTGACAGTTATCGGTTATTTATACAGTATCTGTCAGGTTAAATTTGATTTAAATCTTTCTCTCTCCAAAGTTGTTTTCCATCGTGTAAAGTTGCCATAGGAGTTCGACCGCAACACATTTTTCCTTGATGAGTGCGTTGGTTATTATATTCCGCTAACCATTTATCTAAATCAGATTGTAATTCATTTAAAGCCCTATAGATTTTCTTACGAAAAGCCACCTGATAGAACTCTTGTAATACAGTTTTATGAAAGCGTTCACAAATCCCATTAGTTTGGGGTGAACGAGCTTTAGTTTTTGTATGATCAATATCATTGATAGCGAAATAAAGTTGATAATCGTGATGTTTAACTTTACCACAATACTCACTGCCTCTGTCCGTCAGTATACGTAACACCGGTAACTCATGCTGGGAATAAAAAGGGAGAACCTTGTCATTTAATAAATCTGCCGCCGTTATCGCGCTTTTTGTTGTGTAAAGCTTACAATGAACGATTTTACTGTAAGTATCAATGTAAGTTTGTTGATAAACACGACCAACGCCTTTTAAATGACAGACATAGAAAGTATCTTGTGAACCCAGATAACCTGGATGCGCTGTTTCAATCTCACCACAGGCTTCATCATCTTGCGCTTTCTTTTCTAGAGCACTGATTTGTGATTCTGACAGGATAATTCCTTCTGTTGCGATTTTATCTTCAAGCGTTTTTAGGCGTTTTGTAAAATTTTCGAGATTATGGCGCAGCCAAATAGAGCGAACGCCACTCCCCGAAACAAAAATGCCTTTTTTTCTTAGTTCATTACTACTGCGGTGTTGACCGTGTGCAAGGTATTCAATCGCATACTCAACTACAGCGCTTTCAATCTGTTCATCTACTCTATTTTTTTACGTTAGGCACCCGTCGATTTTGATTAATTAAAGCGTCTATCCCACCATCGTTAACAAGTTCCTGGTAGTGTAGTGGCATACTAAATTTGGCCACCTAAGTTGAGGTGATATGCTTACCTCATAATTTTTATAGGTGCAGAAATGAGTAAAATAATTACTGCTGAATTTAAATGTGAAACCGCCAAATTAGTCCTTGACCAAAATTACACCTACCAGGAAGCCGCGAAAGGCATGAACGTCAGTCTTTCAGTGATTAGCCGGTGGGTAAGAGCCCTTCGTTTAGAACGTCAAGGGAAAACATCGCCTGGTCTGCCATTAACACCTGAACAAATTGAGTTCAGAGAAATGAAGAAAAAAATCCACCGGCTGGAAATGGAGAATGACATCTTAAAAAAGGCTACTGCGCTCTTAATGTCCGACTCACTGAAAAATTTTCGGTAGTTGAAAAGCTAAGAGTGCTTTATCCGGTGAAAACTTTGTGTCGTATTTTTAATCTTCACCGAAGCAGTTATCGCTATTGGTGTCGGCCTAAGGAGCCAGATATTGAGCGGACGATAAAACGTAGCCTAGTCAGCGAAGCGTGGAACGTTAGTGGCGGCTATGCTGGCGCAAGGACTATCGCCACGATGGTTACCAATACACACAACGTGAAACTTGGGCGGTGGTTAGCGGGTAAGTTGATGAAAGAATTAATCATCGTCAGTTGCCAAGAGCGAAAACATAAATACAACCGCGGTGGAAATGAACGTATTGATATTCCAAATCTGCTCAATAGGCAGTTCGCTGTTACAAAGCCTGACCAGGTTTGGTGCGGCGATGTAACCTATAATAGCCGTGAGTTCGTGGAGTGTCATGTGAAAAACCACTTTCATCAATAAAAACAACAGATTTATCTTTTTTTTTCATACTGTTGTCTTTTTTGCTGATGTGCCAGCCTGTCGCTTTCGTTGGTTTTTGGATGGAATAGAGTTTTTTTTATAGGTTAATCCCAGCTTTTTAAGGGATTGCCAAATAGTCTTTTTACAAACACCGAATCGCTCTGCCCGTTCCTTTTGGTAAGCATCTGGATACTGTTCCACATCTTTTGCTAAAGCATTTTTATCGAGCTTCCTCTTACGTGGCGTTGAATTTTTTGGCTCTGGTCGTTTAAGCCAACGTACTAAAGACGCTTTTCCAATACGGAATTGTTTCGCAGTTTCTCGAATTGTTAAACCTTCGGCTTTCCTTACAGATATTACTTTACGTCGAAAATCAATTGTATAACTCATAACACACCTTGTAATCAAAATTAAGTCGCCTAGTTCTCTCTTACATATGATTGGGTCTGGAATATCAACCGCTGCTGGCTTTTCTGGTATTGCATTTAGCCTATATCAGGCTCATAAACAATATAAAATAAATTCTCACAGGGATAAATGGAATGAATTCGATACTATACTTTCTAAAGCCTATACTCATTTAAATGTAGTAGCTCAGACTTGACCTGACAGTTATCGGTTATTTATACAGTACCTGTCAGGTTAAATTTGATTTAAATCTTTCTCTCTCCAAAGTTGTTTTCCATCGTGTAAAGTTGCCATAGGAGCTCGACCGCAACACATTTTTCCTTGATGAGTGCGTTGGTTATTATATTCCGCTAACCATTTATCTAAATCAGCTTGTAATTCATCTAAAGCCCTATAGATTTTCTTACGAAAAGCCACCTGATAGAACTCTTGTAATACAGTTTTATGAAAGCGTTCACAAATCCCATTAGTTTGAGGTGAACGAGCTTTAGTTTTTGTATGATCAATTTGATATAGCTAGGCGACTTAATTTTGATTACAAGGTGTGTTATGAGTTATACAATTGATTTTCGACGTAAAGTAATATCTGTAAGGAAAGCCGAAGGTTTAACAATTCGAGAAACTGCGAAACAATTCCGTATTGGAAAAGCGTCTTTAGTACGTTGGCTTAAACGACCAGAGCCAAAAAATTCAACGCCACGTAAGAGGAAGCTCGATAAAAATGCTTTAGCAAAAGATGTGGAACAGTATCCAGATGCTTACCAAAAGGAACGGGCAGAGCGATTCGGTGTTTGTAAAAAGACTATTTGGCAATCCCTTAAAAAGCTGGGATTAACCTATAAAAAAAACTCTATTCCATCCAAAAACCAACGAAAGCGACAGGCTGGCACATCAGCAAAAAAGACAACAGTATGAAAAAAAAGATAAATCTGTTGTTTTTATTGATGAAAGTGGTTTTTCACATGACACTCCACGAACTCACGGCTATTCCCCAAAAGGTCACCGTTGTTTTGGCCTGAAAAACTGGGGTGCTAAGGGAAGAACAAATGTTATTGGCGCTTTATTGGGAACAACCCTTTTTGCTATCGGATTATTTGATTGCAATATTAACCGTGATGTTTTTTTATGTTTGGATCACAAAAATATTGCTCCCAGAACTTCCTGAAAATTCTGTTATTTTTATGGACAACGCTAGCTTTCACAAAGGTAAGAATATTGAACAGGCAATTATAAACGCAGGACACCAGATAGAATATTTGCCTGTGTATTCACCAGATTTAAATCCTATAGAACATAAATGGTCTCAAGCTAAACGTAAAAAGATGGAAACAGGATGCACTATCGATGACCTGTTTTTAATACATATGCTGTAATCAAAATTAAGTCGCCTAGCTATAACATTTGTTCTTCCCTTAGCACCCCAGTTTTTCAGGCCAAAACAACGGTGACCTTTTGGGGAATAGCCGTGAGTTCGTGGAGTGTCATGTGAAAAACCACTTTCATCAATAAAAACAACAGATTTATCTTTTTTTTCATACTGTTGTCTTTTTTGCTGATGTGCCAGCCTGTCGCTTTCGTTGGTTTTTGGATGGAATAGAGTTTTTTTTATAGGTTAATCCCAGCTTTTTAAGGGATTGCCAAATAGTCTTTTTACAAACACCGAATCGCTCTGCCCGTTCCTTTTGGTAAGCATCTGGATACTGTTCCACATCTTTTGCTAAAGCATTTTTATCGAGCTTCCTCTTACGTGGCGTTGAATTTTTTGGCTCTGGTCGTTTAAGCCAACGTACTAAAGACGCTTTTCCAATACGGAATTGTTTCGCAGTTTCTCGAATTGTTAAACCTTCGGCTTTCCTTACAGATATTACTTTACGTCGAAAATCAATTGTATAACTCATAACACACCTTGTAATCAAAATTAAGTCGCCTAGCTATATTTGATTGCAATATTAATCGTGATGTTTTTTATGTTTGGATCACAAAAATATTGCTCCCAGAACTTCCTGAAAATTCTGTTATTTTTATGGACAACGCTAGCTTTCACAAAGGTAAGAATATTGAACAGGCAATTATAAACGCAGGACACCAGATAGAATATTTGCCTGTGTATTCACCAGATTTAAATCCTATAGAACATAAATGGTCTCAAGCTAAACGTAAAAAGATGGAAACAGGATGCACTATCGATGACCTGTTTTTAATACATATGCTGTAATCAAAATTAAGTCGCCTAGCTATAGGATTATTTGTTTGATACATAGAATTACCTTTTATTTAATTATCTAATGATGTTAATTAAAACCGGTAACGCTCTTTTTTAAATCAGAATTGTCAGATTAAGTTAAGACTAATTCAATTAAATGAATTAAGGAACCACAAAATGTTAAAATCAGTTTATGACCTGGGATTAAATCAATCACAGGGATTTCAAAAAGTTAATGAACAAAGTAGTTCAATAGAAAAACAGAACGCTGAAATGAAAACCGAGATTAGCGCATTGAAAGAGGATGTTAATACCTTAACAACTGATCTGACCGAGTTGAAAGAAAAAATGGACACGTTAATTAATCAGTTTAATAAATCAGCGACATTTTCAAATGAACAACAAAATGACTCAAATGTAGTAAAAGCATTTCCCCTATATCGGCGGCATTCTTTCTAAATGCGGGTAAAATACGATTTAGCTAAAGAATCATAGTTAAAAAGAGCTCTAGGATGCATCGAACGCGATTTTTAATCGTGCTAATAACCATGTTTTTCGTTTAATCGAGTTCTGTTTTTTGATAGCGAGACTAAGCGCTTTCTTTTGTCCAATGATAACCACCATTTTTTTACCTCTAGTGACCCCTGTATAAATCAAATTTCGTTCAAGCATAAGATAATTCTGCATGGCTATCGGGATCACAACACAAGGATATTCAGAACCCTGGCTCTTATGAATGGTTGTTGCATAAGCTAAGGATATCTCATCAAGCTCATTAAAATCATACCGGATTGTTCTGCCATCAAAATCGATGATCACTTCAGATTCAACCGTATCAATTAAAGTAATAATTCCTATATCACCATTAAAAACATCTTTATCATAATTATTCACTAATTGAATGACTTTATCACCCAAAGAAAGCGTCCGGCCATAACGTGTTACTTTCGAGTAAGTGTCATGATTATTAAGCTTAGATTGTAACATGTCATTAATACTATGCGCGCCAATTCCACCCCTATTCATTGCAGTTAACACTTGGATATCTCTGACAGGATCAAATCCAAACCGCATCGGTAATCGATGTAAGATAATATTTAGAAGTTTATTTTTGATATCTTCAATATCTTCCGAATGAATAAAGAAAAAATCACTTTCCTCGCCTTTTTTTACAATTTCAGGAAATCGTCCCATATTAATAGCATGAGCACTGGTGATAATTTTAGAACAAGCCGCTTGCCGGAATACTTCGGTTAATCGACTAACAGGGATTTGTTGACTGTGTATAATATCAGATAAGACATTCCCTGGTCCTACCGATGGTAGCTGATCGATATCCCCTACCAACAGCAACGCTGAATGGTCAGGTAATGCGCGTAACAATTTATTCATCAATACAATGTCAATCATTGAGGATTCGTCAACAACCAGTAATTCGGTATCAATAGGGTTATTAGCATTGTGTTTAAAATCAAATTGTGAGGGATCAAAATCCATAAGACGATGAACCGTAGTGGCATTTTCTCTGGTTGATTCACTCAATCGTTTAGCAGCCCGTCCAGTTGGCGCACAAAGCGTCGGTTTTATTCCTTTAGTTTTTATAATATGTAGGATACTGTTAATCACCGTAGTCTTACCAACGCCAGGCCCGCCTGTTATGACACTCACCTTGCTGTTTAAGGTTTTTTCGATAGCGGTCTTTTGCGAATCGGATAACGTTATCTTATTTTGTTTCTCAACCCAGGGAGTGGCTTTTTCCAGTGCGATATTCTCCCAGGGAAGTTTTCCAGAAATCAAACGCTTTAAATGACCCGCAACGCCTTGTTCAGCAAAAGCCAATGACGACAGAAATACCCAGATTTCATTTTCAACCGATTGTAAAACCAGCCGGCGTTCTGTTAATTCAATCTCAATGGCCTGGCGTATAATGTCTTCATGAATATTCAGTAGTCGATGGGTTTTATTAATTAATGCTTTTTGTTCTTCTGCACAATGTCCCTGATTAGACAATTCCTGTAAAACATGACGGATACCGGCTTGAGCACGAATCAGAGATTGTGTATCGACGCCTAGGTTTTGTGCGATTTGATCAGCTGTTTTAAACCCAATACCATAGATATCAATAGAGAGTTGATAAGGATTCTCGCGTACTTTAGAAATTGCCGATTCACCGTAGGTTTTATATATACGAACAGCTCTTGAAGTTCCGACCCCATGAGATTGTAAGAAAACCATGATTTCCCTGACCATTTTTTGTTCTGCCCAGGCAGCACGAATCTTTTGCTGGCGTTTTTTTCCAATGCCTTCAACTTCAAGTAATTTATAAGGGTGGTGTTCAATAATATCAAAAACATTGGCACCAAAGGACTTGATAAGTTGTTTGGCAAAAACGGGACCTATCCCTTTTACCATGCCTGAACCTAAATATTTTTCCATGCCTTCCAGAGTGGTAGGAACAATGGTTTTTATATGATGGGTTTTAAATTGTAGGCCATAATTAACGTCGTTAAGCCAGATACCCATACACTCAATATATTCCCCTGCAGTAATAGAAGCAGTATTACCCGTTACAGTAATTAAATCTTTATGTCCGGAAACCTTAGCTCTAATGACAAAAAAACCAGAAGCTTCACTATGAAAAGTAACACGTTCAACAACTCCTTCAAGGGATAGCGGTGATTGAGATTGACTATTTTGCATGAACTATCTCAAGCGG
Source organism: Candidatus Arsenophonus triatominarum (assembly GCF_001640365.1). GTDB lineage: Bacteria > Pseudomonadota > Gammaproteobacteria > Enterobacterales > Enterobacteriaceae > Arsenophonus > Arsenophonus triatominarum. Next base: position 64,901 of record NZ_LWMI01000017.1, read on the forward strand.
AATGTAATTAAAAATTAGCTTTTAGAATTTTTACTCATTCTATCAATATAAGCCATACCAAATGCAGAGACAACAAAAGCTAAAGGAATAATAACACACTACATTATTTTACACGAGTTTCGCAATCTCCAAAAAAGAAGTATAAATTTATGTATAAGAAATTAATACCCGAAATGGTTACTCATTAACCTGCGCCATGATGAAAGTATTACGGTTGAACACGCCATCGCGGGTATCAAGCGCCTCGGTTGTATGACCCAAATTTTACGGAATCGTAGACCCTTTATTGATGATACCTTTTTACTCCTTAGTGCCGGTCTTTGGAATTTCCATCTCAGAACAGCCTAAAATTTACTTCAATCACCGAAATACCCTTATTTCACTATTAAGCAACACGCTTACTAAAGCGGCTGCTGAGCTTGCCCTTGATGAACTGGAAACGAAATGGGATGAAAAATACCCGATAGTGCTAGAATCCTGGCGAAGTAAATGGGAGTTGCTCAGTGCTTATTTTCGATACCCTAAAGCCATTAGAAAACCCATTTATACGACCAATGCAGTAGAGGCGGTTCATCGGCAGTTTAGGAAATTAACTAAAACCAAAGGGGCTTTTCCTAATGAAAACAGCTTATTAAAATTACTCTATATTGGCATCAATCAGGTATCCAATAAATGGACTATGCCGATTAGTAACTGGGCGTTAACCATTGCTCAATTGTCCATCTATTTTAAAGGGCGCCTAGATGGTATATCTGTATTAGTCTTAACTTAATCCGACAATTCTGATTTAAAAAAGAGCGTTACCGGTTTTAATTAACATCATTAGATAATTAAATAAAAGGTAATTCTATGTATAGCTAGGCGACTTAATTTTGATTACAAGGTGTGTTATGAGTTATACAATTGATTTTCGACGTAAAGTAATATCTGTAAGGAAAGCCGAAGGTTTAACAATTCGAGAAACTGCGAAACAATTCCGTATTGGAAAAGCGTCTTTAGTACGTTGGCTTAAACGACCAGAGCCAAAAAATTCAACGCCACGTAAGAGGAAGCTCGATAAAAATGCTTTAGCAAAAGATGTGGAACAGTATCCAGATGCTTACCAAAAGGAACGGGCAGAGCGATTCGGTGTTTGTAAAAAGACTATTTGGCAATCCCTTAAAAAGCTGGGATTAACCTATAAAAAAAACTCTATTCCATCCAAAAACCAACGAAAGCGACAGGCTGGCACATCAGCAAAAAAGACAACAGTATGAAAAAAAAGATAAATCTGTTGTTTTTATTGATGAAAGTGGTTTTTCACATGACACTCCACGAACTCACGGCTATTCCCCAAAAGGTCACCGTTGTTTTGGCCTGAAAAACTGGGGTGCTAAGGGAAGAACAAATGTTATTGGCGCTTTATTGGGAACAACCCTTTTTGCTATAGCTAGGCGACTTAATTTTGATTACAGCATATGTATTAAAAACAGGTCATCGATAGTGCATCCTGTTTCCATCTTTTTACGTTTAGCTTGAGACCATTTATGTTCTATAGGATTTAAATCTGGTGAATACACAGGCAAATATTCTATCTGGTGTCCTGCGTTTATAATTGCCTGTTCAATATTCTTACCTTTGTGAAAGCTAGCGTTGTCCATAAAAATAACAGAATTTTCAGGAAGTTCTGGGAGCAATATTTTTGTGATCCAAACATAAAAAACATCACGATTAATATTGCAATCAAATAATCCGATAGCAAAAAGGGTTGTTCCCAATAAAGCGCCAATAACATTTGTTCTTCCCTTAGCACCCCAGTTTTTCAGGCCAAAACAACGGTGACCTTTTGGGGAATAGCCGTGAGTTCGTGGAGTGTCATGTGAAAAACCACTTTCATCAATAAAAACAACAGATTTATCTTTTTTTTCATACTGTTGTCTTTTTTGCTGATGTGCCAGCCTGTCGCTTTCGTTGGTTTTTGGATGGAATAGAGTTTTTTTTATAGGTTAATCCCAGTTTTTTAAGGGATTGCCAAATAGTCTTTTTACAAACACCGAATCGCTCTGCCCGTTCCTTTTGGTAAGCATCTGGATACTGTTCCACATCTTTTGCTAAAGCATTTTTATCGAGCTTCCTCTTACGTGGCGTTGAATTTTTTGGCTCTGGTCGTTTAAGCCAACGTACTAAAGACGCTTTTCCAATACGGAATTGTTTCGCAGTTTCTCGAATTGTTAAACCTTCGGCTTTCCTTACAGATATTACTTTACGTCGAAAATCAATTGTATAACTCATAACACACCTTGTAATCAAAATTAAGTCGCCTAGCTATATCGGATTATTTGATTGCAATATTAATCGTGATGTTTTTTATGTTTGGATCACAAAAATATTGCTCCCAGAACTTCCTGAAAATTCTGTTATTTTTATGGACAACGCTAGCTTTCACAAAGGTAAGAATATTGAACAGGCAATTATAAACGCAGGACACCAGATAGAATATTTGCCTGTGTATTCACCAGATTTAAATCCTATAGAACATAAATGGTCTCAAGCTAAACGTAAAAAGATGGAAACAGGATGCACTATCGATGACCTGTTTTTAATACATATGCTGTAATCAAAATTAAGTCGCCTAGCTATATCAAACAAATAATCCTATCATCAAACATAAAGTCGGGTTACTTAACCTCGCTGAAGAGCTTAATAACGTCTCAAAAGCCTGTAAGATTATGGGGGTATCCCGAGATACGTTTTATCGCTACCAGGAACTTGTTAACGATGGTGGGATAGACGCTTTAATTAATCAAAATCGACGGGTGCCTAACGTAAAAAATAGAGTAGATGAACAGATTGAAAGCGCTGTAGTCGAGTATGCGATTGAATACCCTGCACACGGTCAACACCGCAGTAGTAATGAACTAAGAAAAAAGGCATTTTTGTTTCGGGGAGTGGCGTTCGCTCTATTTGGCTGCGCCATAATCTCGAAAATTTTACAAAACGCCTAAAAGCGCTTGAAGATAAAATCGCAACAGAAGGAATTATCCTGTCAGAATCACAAATCAGTGCTCTAGAAAAGAAAGCGCAAGATGATGAAGCCTGTGGTGAGATTGAAACAGCGCATCCAGGTTATCTGGGTTCACAAGATACTTTTTATGTCGGTCATTTAAAAGGCGTTGGTCGTGTTTATCAACAAACTTACATTGATACTTACAGTAAAGTCGTTCATTGTAAGCTTTACACAACAAAAAGCGCGATAACGGCGGCAGATTTATTAAATGACAAGGTTCTCCCTTTTTATTCCCAGCATGGGTTACCGGTGTTACGTATACTGACGGACAGAGGCAGTGAGTATTGTGGTAAAGTTGAACATCACGATTATCAACTTTATCTCGCTATCAATGATATTGATCATACAAAAACTAAAGCTCGTTCACCTCAAACTAATGGGATTTGTGAACGCTTTCATAAAACTGTATTACAAGAGTTCTATCAGGTGGCTTTTCGTAAGAAAATCTATAGGGCTTTAAATGAATTACAAGCTGATTTAGATAAATGGTTAGCGGAATATAATAACCAACGCACTCATCAAGGAAAAATGTGTTGCGGTCGAACTCCTATGGCAACTTTACACGATGGAAAACAACTTTGGAGAGAGAAAGATTTAAATCAAATTTAACCTGACAGGTACTGTATAAATAACCGGTAACTGTCAGATTAAGTCTGAGCTACTACATATAATCAAAATATAAAATCCCCTGACACAGAATTATGAACACCCTCGGTAGTGTTTTTTTTAACTATGATTCTTTAGGTAAATCGTATTACCCATATTTAGAAAGAATGCCGCCGATATAGGGGGAATGCTTTTACTGAATTTGAGTCATTCTGTTGTTCATCCAAAGATGTCGCTGATTTATTAAACTGATTAATTAACGTGTCCATTTTTTCTTTCAACTCGGTCAGATCAGTTGTTAAGGTATTAACATCCTCTTTCAATGTACTAATCTCGGTTTTCATTTCAGCGTTCTGTTTTTCTATTGAACTATTTTGTTCATTAACTTTTTGAAATCCCTGTGATTGCTTTAATCCAAGATCATAAACCGATTTTAACATTTTCTGGCTCCTTAATTCATTTAAATGAGTATACGTTTTAGAAAGTATAGTATCGAATTCATTCCATTTATCCCTGTGAGAATTTATTTTATATTGTTTATGTGCCTGATATAGGCTAAATGCAATACCAGAAAAGCCAGCAGCGGTTGATATTCCAGATCCAATCATATGTAAGAGAGAACCACTGATTAGACAAGGAGCAATAAAGGGTAATGCGAAAACCATTGCGCCTACTAACAAGCTTGCTAAGCTCAGTGAAATACCTATTAAGGCAAATTTAAGATATTTTTTTGTGGTTGATTCTGGCGCTGTTTTTTCTTTTAGTTGTTCTATGTCTTTCAGACAGTTATGTAAAATATCTAATGTTTCATCGATATTATTGAATTCTTTTCTAATCTGATTTTCGGTAGGGATTACTGTTTTATGCAAGACTCCAAAATGTCTAATAAACTTGTCTGTTACCCCGATAAGCAAGGATTTTGACAAGGGCGAGTCGATATCTTTAAGCCTATTTTGACAAGCTCTTAAGTCCTTATAAAGGTCAGGATATTCTTTTTCTGAAAAAAGGGAGAAATAAGTTCCTTCCATGATGTAATCTCGCATTTCTGTGAAATTATCCCATAAAAGTTCTTCTGGTTTTTGAGTAGATTCATTGATAATTTCCTTTTTAGATGTGTTGATTATTTCTGTTGAATTTGTTGATTCGTTAAATAAATTATTACCTGGTTCATATAATATCTGTGAAGATGAATTAGTAACTGAAAGCATCTTTTATGCCCCCTAATTGATGTTTATTTATTTTTTAATATATCCTATTTTTATTTTATCCTACTTTCATTAGTTAAAATATCAGCTCAAGACAGGAATAACAAACTTAGCGTCTATCTAAGGTATTTCTTATAATATTAATTTATAAGGCTATGGTTAGATTAGTCCCCATATTCTTTCTCTTTGATTTTTTGTTTTTCCTCATGATGTAAGATATTGACTTCATCGTTATCTAATCGTTTCGTTTCTTTATCAGAGTTTGCCTCGTCTATCGATAGATTGTCTTCGGTTGGCAAGGATAATTCTTCGGCATTCATCAATTTTTCGCCATCAGTATTCTCAGGGAGTTTGCCATCATCATCTTTTAGTATTGATTCATTGATGTCAAGGCTTAACGCTTTATCTATATCGATGGAAAGATTTGCTTCTATTGTGGTCGCTAATTCGTTGTGTTTTGCTGTTTCCTGCGTAATTTCTACTACGATGGTATTATCAGTTTCTATTTGTTGTATTGCGCTTGGTAACTGGTCAGTCTGATAGGTTTTGGGTTCGACACTTTCATCGCCTTTCTGGAGAATGATGTACTTACCCTCTTTAGCACCCTGATAATTTGCTCTTTCAGTTACCGTCAAGCACCTGCAAAAAATCGGCTTTATTTACACTGCCGGTTAAACCTAAAGCGTGTTGCTTAATAGTGAAATAAGGGTATTCGGTGATTGGAAGTAAATTTTAGGCTGTTCTGAGATGGAAATTCCAAAGACCGGCACTAAGGAGTAAAAAGGTATCATCAATAAAGGGTCTACGATTCCGTAAAATTTGGGTCATACAACCGAGGCGCTTGATACCCGCGATGGCGTGTTCAACCGTAATACGGATGCCCGAGATTATTTTATTTTCTTGTTTTTGTTCAGGCGATAAAGGTCTTTTTCGAGTTCCTTTTTTTGGGATTTGTGTATTAGGATGCTGTTTATCTATACCTTGAAAACCGGTATCGGCCCAGATGGTTACCTCAGGGGGAATATGGCGAATTATATCGACTTTATCGAGTAAGCGTTTATCGTGACGGCGCCCATTTTTGATCATGGGGATAAATCCAATTTTCCTCGTTTCGTCAGTCATAATAAGCCCTTTTCGAGTGGTCTGCCTTTTCTTTCCCGAATACATTTTTTTTCGCCGACGCAGATTCTTAGGTTTTTGGACAGGTCGCTCTGTCCCATCAATAAAGACGTCTTTAACTCCAGGAAAGGCGCGAAAAAATTCCTCAGCAGAGCGAATTTGACGAGCGGGCAAAACACATTCGCGCCCCAAGGTCATCTCTAAAACCGGCAATAATATTTTTACCCAGCGACATACCCGTGTTCTATCTAAACCAAAAAGAAGTCCTTGCAAATCATAGGTCGGATAACATTTTAAATACAATAAAATAAAAAGCAGTTTATCTAATGGGGTTGGGATAAATCCTTTCTGCCCTGCACCCATCTGCCGCTCGTGATCTTTTCGATTCTTTTTCCGATAAATCAAATAACAAGCTGAAAATTCAGCGGCTAAATTTTTCAATTCTTCGACTGATAATCCAATGATTGCTTTACATAAACGATTATCTCGTAACAACCGCTCTTTGTTGATCATTTCAAACCGTTATTTTCTAAGTTAAACCTCTTTTTATTGTCTATAGCGTGACAAAAAATGCAAGTCTCTATTCAGCAACTATTTTCTAATATTTTTGCCCCTTTGCCATACCACTGGGTGTTATCCGCACCGTTAAAATAGTAATTGTCCTTTTCTTCATAATAACTGGCCGCACCGGCAGAGCTGGTAATTTTATTAACGGTCAACATATAGCTAGGCGACTTAATTTTGATTACAAGGTGTGTTATGAGTTATACAATTGATTTTCGACGTAAAGTAATATCTGTAAGGAAAGCCGAAGGTTTAACAATTCGAGAAACTGCGAAACAATTCCGTATTGGAAAAGCGTCTTTAGTACGTTGGCTTAAACGACCAGAGCCAAAAAATTCAACGCCACGTAAGAGGAAGCTCGATAAAAATGCTTTAGCAAAAGATGTGGAACAGTATCCAGATGCTTACCAAAAGGAACGGGCAGAGCGATTCGGTGTTTGTAAAAAGACTATTTGGCAATCCCTTAAAAAGCTGGGATTAACCTATAAAAAAAACTCTATTCCATCCAAAAACCAACGAAAGCGACAGGCTGGCACATCAGCAAAAAAGACAACAGTATGAAAAAAAAGATAAATCTGTTGTTTTTATTGATGAAAGTGGTTTTTCACATGACACTCCACGAACTCACGGCTATTCCCCAAAAGGTCACCGTTGTTTTGGCCTGAAAAACTGGGGTGCTAAGGGAAGAACAAATGTTATTGGCGCTTTATTGGGAACAACCCTTTTTGCTATCGGATTATTTGATTGCAATATTAACCGTGATGTTTTTTTATGTTTGGATCACAAAAATATTGCTCCCAGAACTTCCTGAAAATTCTGTTATTTTTATGGACAACGCTAGCTTTCACAAAGGTAAGAATATTGAACAGGCAATTATAAACGCAGGACACCAGATAGAATATTTGCCTGTGTATTCACCAGATTTAAATCCTATAGAACATAAATGGTCTCAAGCTAAACGTAAAAAGATGGAAACAGGATGCACTATCGATGACCTGTTTTTAATACATATGCTGTAATCAAAATTAAGTCGCCTAGCTATAACATTTGTTCTTCCCTTAGCACCCCAGTTTTTCAGGCCAAAACAACGGTGACCTTTTGGGGAATAGCCGTGAGTTCGTGGAGTGTCATGTGAAAAACCACTTTCATCAATAAAAACAACAGATTTATCTTTTTTTTCATACTGTTGTCTTTTTTGCTGATGTGCCAGCCTGTCGCTTTCGTTGGTTTTTGGATGGAATAGAGTTTTTTTTATAGGTTAATCCCAGCTTTTTAAGGGATTGCCAAATAGTCTTTTTACAAACACCGAATCGCTCTGCCCGTTCCTTTTGGTAAGCATCTGGATACTGTTCCACATCTTTTGCTAAAGCATTTTTATCGAGCTTCCTCTTACGTGGCGTTGAATTTTTTGGCTCTGGTCGTTTAAGCCAACGTACTAAAGACGCTTTTCCAATACGGAATTGTTTCGCAGTTTCTCGAATTGTTAAACCTTCGGCTTTCCTTACAGATATTACTTTACGTCGAAAATCAATTGTATAACTCATAACACACCTTGTAATCAAAATTAAGTCGCCTAGCTATAAGCATATCACCTCAACTTAGGTGGCCAAATTTAGTATGCCACTACAAAGTCGGTACGTTTGGCGATGTGTGGGAGATAGCCGAACAAAACCTGCTGACTGTGATTGAAGGGCCGGTGGAAAGTGCCTTTTTAGGCAATGAGGAAAAATTCACAATGAATGGCGTGAACGGGTAACAAAAAATGCCGAGCGCCCCAAACCTGTACAGGGACTGACAAAAGCGTTAAAAAACACCACTCGGACGTTTGACCCCAGTTTCAGGGTCACTAAAGATATTCGTGACCACAACGGCACCGTTTTTGCGCGCAAAGGGCAGAAGGTGAGTCCCTTTGATATCACGCCGTTTAATGAAACGCTCTATTTCATCGATGGCGATGATGAAAAACAGCTTGCCTGGGTTGTCGCACAAAAACCGACGACCGCCACCAACAAAATTATTTTGGTGAACGGGAATATAAAAACCACGGCTGAAACCTTAAATCAGCGAATCTACTTTGACCAGGGTGGCGTTTTAGTTAACCGGTTTGGCATTGAGAAATTACCCAGCGTGGTCGATGAAATGCCGAATCAACCCTTACTACGGATAACTGAGGTGGCGGTACAATGAAACGCCAAAACACGCAAAAAATGGAGAAAAGGAAATCATGAAAAGATATCTCACTATCGGATTACTGTTGGGTTCAGCATTTTTACTGCCAATCATTTCACAGGCAGAGGAATTAACCGGGTTAGAAAACCTAAAAATGCTTGGGGAATATTACGACAGCGATAAAGGGGATATTACCCCTGTTGTTAATCCTGCTGGCAAAGTCAGGGTAATGGTTTTTTATCAGTACCAATGTGCCGACTGTGCAAAGATGGCACCGATGATTTTAAAACTGGCAAAAAGCCACCCTGATATTCGATTTGTTTTTAAAAATCTTCCGGATAATTCAAAACAATCCCTGTTGGCGGCGCAAGCAGAATTGATGATATGGCTAAATGGCGGTGAGGCGGCGTTTTTAGATTATTACGCGGATTTATTCAGCGGCATGAGTGTTGAAGAAAGCGTTAGAAAAAATGGATTTCCGTTGCTGGACAAAGAATCTGAACTTAGGGGTTTTCAAAATGCTAACGCAAAATTAGCAAAAACGACCGAGTTTTTTGCTGAGCAATTTAATATACAAACATTGCCCACGTTAATTATTGCCAGTGCCGAAAAACCCGTTGCACAGAATAACTCAATATTAACCGGCATGGTGGATGAAAAAACGTTATTGGCCGCTGTTGAAAAAGCGAAGCGAGGCGAATAATGAAACTGCGCCGCTTGCGCTTAATGTTCGCTTTTTTGCTACTGACTCCGATGCTATCGGCAAAAGCGTCATTGTGTGAGGGTCGCTGGGTCAATCCCATCACGGATATCTGCTGGAGCTGTCTGTTTCCGATAAGCCTCGGCAATATATAGTAGATCAGACTTGATCTGACAGTTACCGGTTATTTATACAGTACCTGTCAGGTTAAATTTGATTTAAATCTTTCTCTCTCCAAAGTTGTTTCCCATCGTGTAAAGTTGCCATAGGAGTTCGACCGCAACACATTTTTCCTTGGTGAGTGCGTTGGTTATTATATTCCGCTAACCATTTATCTAAATCAGCTTGTAATTCATCTAAAGCCCTATAGATTTTCTTACGAAAAGCCACCTGATAGAACTCTTGTAATACAGCTTTATGAAAGCGTTCACAAATCCCATTAGTTTGGGGTGAACGAGCTTTAGTTTTTGTATGATCAATATCATTGATAGCGAGATAAAGTTGATAATCGTGATGTTCAACTTTACCACAATACTCACTGCCTCTGTCCGTCAATATACGTAACACCGGTAACCCATGCTGGGAATAAAAAGGGAGAACCTTGTCATTTAATAAATCTGCCGCCGTTATCGCGCTTTTTGTTATGTAAAGCTTACAATGAACGACTTTACTGTAAGTATCAATGTAAGTTTGTTGATAAACACGACCAACGCCTTTTAAATGACCGACATAAAAAGTATCTTGTGAACCCAGATAACCTGGATGCGCTGTTTCAATCTCACCACAGGCTTCATCATCTTGCGCTTTCTTTTCTAGAGCACTGATTTGTGATTCTGACAGGATAATTCCTTCTGTTGCGATTTTATATCTTCAAGCGCTTTTAGGCGTTTTGTAAAATTTTCGAGATTATGGCGCAGCCAAATAGAGCGAACGCCACTCCCCGAAACAAAAATGCCTTTTTTTCTTAGTTCATTACTACTGCGGTGTGTAGTGGTCAACTAAAATTGGCCACCCTACCTGACTGTTCACGGAACAGTCGCTCTGATTCGTTTGGCGTTAATCCACCGTTATACCAGTGAGGTCTTATATCGCTATATAGCTAGGCGACTTAATTTTGATTACAGCATATGTATTAAAAACAGGTCATCGATAGTGCATCCTGTTTCCATCTTTTTACGTTTAGCTTGAGACCATTTATGTTCTATAGGATTTAAATCTGGTGAATACACAGGCAAATATTCTATCTGGTGTCCTGCGTTTATAATTGCCTGTTCAATATTCTTACCTTTGTGAAAGCTAGCGTTGTCCATAAAAATAACAGAATTTTCAGGAAGTTCTGGGAGCAATATTTTTGTGATCCAAACATAAAAAACATCACGATTAATATTGCAATCAAATAATCCGATAGCAAAAAGGGTTGTTCCCAATAAAGCGCCAATAACATTTGTTCTTCCCTTAGCACCCCAGTTTTTCAGGCCAAAACAACGGTGACCTTTTGGGGAATAGCCGTGAGTTCGTGGAGTGTCATGTGAAAAACCACTTTCATCAATAAAAACAACAGATTTATCTTTTTTTTCATACTGTTGTCTTTTTTGCTGATGTGCCAGCCTGTCGCTTTCGTTGGTTTTTGGATGGAATAGAGTTTTTTTTATAGGTTAATCCCAGCTTTTTAAGGGATTGCCAAATAGTCTTTTTACAAACACCGAATCGCTCTGCCCGTTCCTTTTGGTAAGCATCTGGATACTGTTCCACATCTTTTGCTAAAGCATTTTTATCGAGCTTCCTCTTACGTGGCGTTGAATTTTTTGGCTCTGGTCGTTTAAGCCAACGTACTAAAGACGCTTTTCCAATACGGAATTGTTTCGCAGTTTCTCGAATTGTTAAACCTTCGGCTTTCCTTACAGATATTACTTTACGTCGAAAATCAATTGTATAACTCATAACACACCTTGTAATCAAAATTAAGTCGCCTAGCTATAGTAGTGGGTTATGTAGCGAATAATGGCTGACTGAGCAGTACTAAAGCTTTGGTAGCCAGTCGTTGGCACCCATTCGGTCTTCAGACTACGGAAGAATCGTTCCATCGGACTATTATCCCAACAATTCCCTCTGCGACTGATACTTTGGGTCATCTGATAACGCCACAATGCCTGCCTATACTGACGACTGGTATAATGACTTCCCTGATCACTATGGAACATCACCTGTTTGGGATGCCCACGTAGTTCCCAAGCCATTTGTAGTGCTTTGGCGGTTAATTCTGAGTCTGGTGCAAATGACATTGCCCAGCCCACCGGTTTTCGGGCAAACAAATCCAATACCACAGCCAGATAGGCCCATCGTGAGCCTGTCCAAATGTAGGTTACATCGCCGCACCAAACCTGGTCAGGCTTTGTAACAGCGAACTGCCTATTGAGCAGATTTGGAATATCAATACGTTCATTTCCACCGCGGTTGTATTTATGTTTTCGCTCTTGGCAACTGACGATGATTAATTCTTTCATCAACTTACCCGCTAACCACCGCCCAAGTTTCACGTTGTGTGTATTGGTAACCATCGTGGCGATAGTCCTTGCGCCAGCAGAGCCGCCACTAACGTTCCACGCTTCGCTGACTAGGCTACGTTTTATCGTCCGCTCAATATCTGGCTCCTTAGGCCGACACCAATAGCGATAACTGCTTCGGTGAACATTAAAAATACGACACAAAGTTTTCACCGGATAAAGCACTCTTAGCTTTTCAACTACCGAAAATTTTTCAGTGAGTCGGACATTAAGAGCGCAGTAGCCTTTTTTAAGATGTCATTCTCCATTTCCAGCCGGTGGATTTTTTTCTTCATTTCTCTGAACTCAATTTGTTCAGGTGTTAATGGCAGACCAGGCGATGTTTTCCCTTGACGTTCTAAACGAAGGGCTCTTACCCACCTGCTAATCGCTGAAAGACTGACGTTCATGCCTTTCGCGGCTTCCTGGTAGGTGTAATTTTGGTCAAGGACTAATTTGGCGGTTTCACATTTAAATTCAGCAGTAATTATTTTACTCATTTCAGCACCTATAAAAATTATGAGGTAAGCATATCACCTCAACTTAGGTGGCCAAATTTAGTATGCCACTACAATAAAATACCTTGAATTGGCTGAATCGGAGTTGATGAAACAAAACAACCAGTGTCATCATTTCAGCCAATGAAAGCTGAGTAGACCGTCTACGATGCTTACTACCGTTATTCAGCAAAATTTCATGCATTTTTGGCTCGAAGTCTTTACAAAAATCATCCATCAGGCAATAAAAGTTCAGTAAGATTTTCCATCATTGTTTAACAATGCTCTACTCTTTTACCAAATTGTTGGAGTATTTTAACGAAATATGCACATTCAACTATTTGAATAGCAAGACTTTCACTTTATTTCTTATCCCGAACTCAGGTTATTTAACCTGAGTTCGGGATAAGCGATAGTTGCGAGAAAATAAAAATAGCCGATTTATTAAAAAATATTTTAAAATCAATAAGATAAAAAAGAAGGAAAATTCTTAGTGATAGATAGAAGGTTAAAAAAAGAAGCTATTTTTCTCTACTAAAATCATGAAAAAAAACAAAATTAATACTGTTTTATGTAATTATTTTAAATTAACTATTTGAATATGTGATAAAAAATTAGGATCCTTATCCCCAAGATGGTCGCCTATGGCGACGACTTGTCATTGCTTGTTAGTACTGGTATAACCCGATACCTATTGTCTCAATCTTTTGGTCCCTTTTATGTCACCGCGTTTTAGTCATGTTTTTCAATTTGGTCAACGCTGGCTCAATTGGCTTAATCGTCAACCCCCTGATTGTGTCCGCACTGTTGTGATGGAAACCATGGTAAAGATTATGGCTTGCGGCACTTCGCTTATGGGGGGGGTCAATTTGGCGCTGTCCTGACCCTCAATGTAATTCTGAGAAACGGGTTAAATTTACCTGCAAAAATCGAAGCTGCCCACATTGTGGCGTCAAAGCTTGCCTACAATGGATTAACTTCTCGGTGAAATGAATCGATTAGCCGCTGATGTGATATTAACCATCTGCCGTAACCTCAATATCACCCTGGGCGTTTTCACTGCCATCCATACCTGGGGACGAGACCAAAAATGGCATCCGCATATTCATTTTTCAACCACAGCCGGCGGGGTGACTAAAAATAATACCTGGCGGGATATCAGCTTTTATCGCGAAAACATTATGACAATGTGGCGATAACGGCATTATTGAGAAAACATTATTACACGCTCACCATTCCCGATGAGCTTAAAGCTGAAGGAAGAAGTAAAGCATCATGGAATCAATTACTTAACACTCACGACAAACGCGGGTGGAATATTAATCTTTCTGATATTCTTTCCAATATTACCCATGTCACCCTTTATCTCGGATTTTATCTAAAGAAACCCCCTGTCTCGATCAGTCGCTTAAAACATTATTCCGGCGAAGATAACATCACGTTACGCTATAAGAGCCACCGCACGAAAAAACAGGAAGACCTGGTCATGAAATCCGATGAATTTATTACACGGTTTGCGTCTCATGTGCCAGAAAAATGGTTTCACATGATCCGCTATTACGGCTTTTTAAGTCCATCAGCACGGATGCGAAAAATGTTAACGGAGGTTGTTTATCCTTTAGCCCAGCAAGATAAAAAACCCGCTAAAAAAGTCACCTGGCGAAACATGTATCAACACGTCTTTAAAGTCGATCCACTTGCTTGTCTCTTATGTGGGAAAAAATTACTTTTCGCAGGAATGAATTTTGGATTGAATCGTAAAGAACTTATGGCACGTCACCATGATCTGGCTTGTTTGCGGTGGCGATAAAAACTCACGATAGGGTAGATCTATCCTTTTGTTCAAAATTGATTAATAATTAATCGTTTTTTAACCATCTATTCCGTTCCTTATTCTCAACCTTCAACATAATTTTGGCAAAATTTAGAAGAAAATAAAAAGGATTTCATCATGGCGCAGGTTAATGAGTAACCATTTCGGGTATTAATTTCTTATACATGAACTCAGGTTATTTAGCTAAAAAGCGGATCAGTTTTCGGTGATCGTTGACAATGTTTACTATCCAAACCGCCCCGGGTGACGGAGACATGGATATGCGGATGTTGATTGAGTTGCCCTGCATAAGCGTGCAAGGCACAGAAGATACCGATTTTACTAGCCTGTTTGCGCGCCCATTGCAGTATAGCCCTGATGGCGGCGCGAAACAAGGCGTTAAGCAGCGGCCAGTTATTGTTGAAAAAAGGCCAAAGGAGATGGGGCATGGTGAAAGTAATATGTTGCCAGTCGCAGTCGGGTAAAATATGAACCTGCTGTGCTAATCACTGCTCTGTGGCTTTGAAGCAGCATGAGCTGCAGGATTTTGACTTACAGCTCTGGCAGAAAAAACGGCTGTGAGAACAATCAGGCGAAGCGCAAGAATAGCGTCGGACACCCATGGAACAAGTGCCGCAGGCAAGCATACGCTCGACAGATAGACGGGTCCACGAACTGACGCTGTCACCGTGTTTTTCGAGGAATTTATTCCAGCCGTTATCGATGGTGAAAAGCAGTTTGGCAGGACGC
This sequence comes from Candidatus Arsenophonus triatominarum, assembly GCF_001640365.1. Lineage (GTDB taxonomy): Bacteria > Pseudomonadota > Gammaproteobacteria > Enterobacterales > Enterobacteriaceae > Arsenophonus > Arsenophonus triatominarum. The sequence goes on from NZ_LWMI01000017.1 coordinate 79,913, forward strand.
GGGATATACATCTGAGCACGAGTTTCGCACCAATAAAAAAACGCTCTATTTTTAAGTTTAATTCAGCATAATATATAAATAGACAAAATCTTATAAATTAAAAGCAACTTATTGTAATTTAAACAAATTTATACGTTTTAGTAACTTGCAAATTAACCATTGCTTTTAAGCCATTTCTGGAATTTTATATGCCTGTGCGAAACTCGTGAAAAGTACTCAGCTCATTAACATCCCCTAAGCAGCATAGCTGCGCCGCTCACGCGGAGCGTGCTACGTTCTTTAATCAGTACTTCTCTCTTACATATGATTGGGTCTGGAATATCAACCGTAGCGGGCTTTTCTGGTATTAAGCCTGTTGCTAAATAAAGGCATTAATTAGAATTTATCAAAAAATTAAAAGTTGACTATAAAATAATCACACTTAAAATTGAAAATAATCCATTTTAGATTAAAAAATAAACCACTCTCGTGTTTTTGAGGTGTATGTGAGTCGTTTTTGTTTAAAGCAGCGTGAGTTCACTATTTGGCAACAGGCTTATTGCATTTAGCCTATATCAGGCTCATAAACAATATAAAATAAATTCACACAGGGATAAATGGAATGAATTCGATACTATACTTTCTAAAATGTATACTTATTTAAAAATTAAGATGCAATCAGAATAGATTACAGCGTGTTTTATGGCTAGGTATCATCACACAGTGTTTCAGGTTATCGATTTGCAGCCGTAGGCTCATTCGTTCGATTCATTATAAGTAGAATAGGCGTTAGAGCATGGATAAAATAAATATAGATATTTACAGTGATAAAGTCATTCCTCAAACAATTATTTCAAGCAATGAAGATTCACTTATTTCTCAATGGGAGAGATGGAAGAACTCTATGGAGAGCGGAGGAGGAGAATACAGAGATGTTGCTTTTGAACGCATTAAGGAATGTATTAAAAATAGTAATTTTTTTCTTGATTTAGCAGGTTTAGAACTAACTGAATTACCTAATGCTTTTCCTCTTTTTTTAAAAGAAATTGATATAAGTTACAATAAGTTAAAATATTTACCTGATGTTTTACCTAATGATCTACAAGAACTCTATGTTATATGTAATTTATTAACATGTTTACCTAACAATCTTCCAGAAAAATTACAAAAGCTCTATGTAATGTGCAATAAATTAACACATTTACCAAACAATCTCCCTGCTAGCTTACAAGAACTTTATGTAAGCGATAACAAGTTAACTTACTTACCTGATATCCTTCCTGCTTCTTTAAAAGAACTTTATGTAAGCGATAACAAGTTAACGCATTTACCAAACAACCTTTCTGCTGGTTTAGAAGAACTTAATGTTAGTAATAACAAGTTAACTTACTTACCTGATATCCTTCCTGCTTCTTTAAAGAAATTGGATGCATCAAATAATCCAATTCTATCCATAGCTTTATGGGACAAAAATGCTAATATTAATACATGGAAAATTATTGCTGCTGAAGAGCATTTTCAAGTATTTACTCTGTTTTTAGAAAGGCTTCATCAAGGAAATAACGCAAAGAGTACAGAATTAAGAAAAGTAGTTGTTGATTGGCTCAACTTTCTAGCAAAAGAGGAGAATAGTGCAATTAGAAAACAAACTTTTCTAATTGCACAGGAAGTCACTGAAAATTGTGTAGACCGTGCTTCTTTTTACTTTAATGAAATGCACTCATTGATAATCGAAGATAAAATAATAAAAAATAATAATAAGATAGAGGATGCCATTGACGCAATAAGATGTATCTTTCGTAGGAAATTACTTGAAAAAATAGCTGCGGCACATTGTGAAAATAGACGTAATATTTCCCCTAGTTTTTCGGAAGATATAGAAATATATCTTGCTTATCAATATCGATTACGTGATGAATTGTCATTACCTGTTTATACACAATTAGAATTTGGATACATAGCGGAATTAACAGAAGAAGATTTACATAAAGCAAAATTAAACGTACTTGAAGAAGAAAAACAGCATTTTATTCGTTATCTTGTAACAGAATCAGCGTGCTGGAAGAAAATACTCAAAAATTGGAATGAAGTTGAATATGATAATATACAAAGCGAATTTCATAAAAGAATAGCTTCAGATGATTTCAATAATCAGATTGATGTTAAATTAAAATCAGAAAAATTTCCTATCGAAAATGATACTCGTATACAGTTAATTAAGAAAATAACTGACGATATGGTTTATAAAGATTTTTTGTATCTAACAAAGAAATTTTTGTTAGATACAAATTCCTTATATTTCTTAAATGAATTACATTCTAATTTTTAAAGATTTTTAGTGAATTTATTTATTATAAGTTCAAAGTTAGGTCTTTTAACCGAAGCAACTTCCTTTTCCCACCCAGGATTAGTTTGAACATAATAACCATATTCTTTAGCTTCTTTAATAAAAGAAGCTAAATCCTCAGAGTTTTTTATAATACATAACTCTGAGTAGTCTCCGATCTTTTTTGGTAATGCTAAGGTAATAGGATAATTATCTTCTACTTGAGTAAACGGGTTTGCAGAATCAGTGCTATGGTGTATCACTTTTTCTCCTTCACCAACTAATTTTTTATTAAATATTTCAATCATATTAGATATTCGCGCTGAGGCATTGCCTAAAGCTGGATTTTCTTTACTTAGAAAATACTCTTTATCATTTTTGAGTCTGTGTAATTCACTATTTTTTGCTGTTATTTTATATCGTTCAGTACGCTTTTTAAAAACTTCATGAGATATATCTTTATTAGGTAAGTTATCTAATGGCCCAAATTCTTCCATTGATGGACAAATCATAAATAAATCGTAATCGGCTGTTATTGGTTTATTTTTCCCTGGGTATGATAATACCTCTATATTATTACCATTATATAAAACGTTAAAATCTGCTTCAGAATCAAAACCATATGATTTTCTTTGTAATTCAAAAATATAAGTTTTTCCACTCGTTCCTTCTGCTTTTAGCTCACCACCGTTAAGAGGAAAATCTTTTATGGCACCTAATCTTACTAGAGTTTCTAGCCTCTGTTTTGATACAGATAAAGGGATTTTTATTGCATTATTTTTTTTAATAGATCTTTCTATTTCAATATTATATTTATCTATCACACTAGCATCTTTATGTTCTAATTTACTAAATTTTTGATCAGCACAAATTAGCCCAGCTTGAGGGCCCCAAGATGCACTTTTACCTTTAATATTAAAATTTTTGGTAGGATATCCATTTTCAATATATTCAGTTGCAAATTTATCAACTGGACGTATAGAGATTATACAGTTCATTTCTTTTGCTAATTCATGTAAAGGAATTAAATGTGAAGAACACACTCCTGTATCTTTTTTAACCATATCAACTAATTGTTGAATCTCATTTTCATTTTTTTTTATTTCATTTTCATGAATTGAAATATTTTTATACACAGATAAATTGCTATTGTTTACTTTGTACATTGTGTGTATTTCCCATGGTGTATCAAAATTGTTTTTTAAATTATTTTTAAGATTGCATAAGCAATTGAGTTATATCATTTCTGTTTGATACAGCATTTCAGTATTTTTACTTAATTTTTAATAAAATTTTAGTATTTTTAACTAAATTTTGTGTATAAAAAGTAACTCGCTGCGTAAGTCCTATTTAATTTGGAGTAGTTAGCAGAATTATGAAGCATTTAAACGGTATTAAATTTCGGTTTAACGTGCTTTGGCATCAGCTTAAAAAATCGGGTTAATACTGAATTTGCTGTATTCAAAATTCCTCCTGCGTGAGCGAATTAGAAAACCTCGCGTATTGCTCCATAAGCGCCGATAATTTTTTAACTGTATAGCTAGGCGACTTAATTTTGATTACAAGGTGTGTTATGAGTTATACAATTGATTTTCGACGTAAAGTAATATCTGTAAGGAAAGCCGAAGGTTTAACAATTCGAGAAACTGCGAAACAATTCCGTATTGGAAAAGCGTCTTTAGTACGTTGGCTTAAACGACCAGAGCCAAAAAATTCAACGCCACGTAAGAGGAAGCTCGATAAAAATGCTTTAGCAAAAGATGTGGAACAGTATCCAGATGCTTACCAAAAGGAACGGGCAGAGCGATTCGGTGTTTGTAAAAAGACTATTTGGCAATCCCTTAAAAAGCTGGGATTAACCTATAAAAAAAACTCTATTCCATCCAAAAACCAACGAAAGCGACAGGCTGGCACATCAGCAAAAAAGACAACAGTATGAAAAAAAAGATAAATCTGTTGTTTTTATTGATGAAAGTGGTTTTTCACATGACACTCCACGAACTCACGGCTATTCCCCAAAAGGTCACCGTTGTTTTGGCCTGAAAAACTGGGGTGCTAAGGGAAGAACAAATGTTATTGGCGCTTTATTGGGAACAACCCTTTTTGCTATCGGATTATTTGATTGCAATATTAACCGTGATGTTTTTTATGTTTGGATCACAAAAATATTGCTCCCAGAACTTCCTGAAAATTCTGTTATTTTTATGGACAACGCTAGCTTTCACAAAGGTAAGAATATTGAACAGGCAATTATAAACGCAGGACACCAGATAGAATATTTGCCTGTGTATTCACCAGATTTAAATCCTATAGAACATAAATGGTCTCAAGCTAAACGTAAAAAGATGGAAACAGGATGCACTATCGATGACCTGTTTTTAATACATATGCTGTAATCAAAATTAAGTCGCCTAGCTATAAACGACTTAGTTCTAGATATGATTAGACAAAATAAAAATAGTGAAATAGACAGAAAACAGTTATCTAAGGTAGTGTTCAAAAATCTGTGTCATATCTTAAACTCAAAAAAAAGAGGTATGACATATGAGAAATCAATCATTTAATTTTGATGAAGCGTTGAAGCAATTACAATCAGGTAAAAATTTACTCGGTATGTAGTGGCATACTAAATTTGGCCATCTAAGTTGAGGTGATATGCTTACCTCATAATTTTTATAGGTGCCGAAATGAGTAAAATAATTACTGCTGAATTTAAATGTGAAACCGCCAAATTAGTCCTTGACCAAAATTACACCTACCAGGAAGCCGCGAAAGGCATGAACGTCAGTCTTTCAGCGATTAGCCGGTGGGTAAGAGCCCTTCGTTTAGAACGTCAAGGGAAAACATCGCCTGGTCTGCCATTAACACCTGAACAAATTGAGTTCAGAGAAATGAAGAAAAAAAATCCACCGGCTGGAAATGGAGAATGACATCTTAAAAAAGGCTACTGCGCTCTTAATGTCCGACTCACTGAAAAATTTTCGGTAGTTGAAAGCTAAGAGTGCTTTAAAATAGTTGCTGAATAGAGACTTGCATTTTTTGTCACGCTATAGACAATAAAAAGAGGTTTAACTTAGAAAATAACGGTTTGAAATGATCAACAAAGAGCGGTTGTTACGAGATAATCGTTTATGTAAAGCAATCATTGGATTATCAGTCGAAGAATTGAAAAATTTAGCCGCTGAATTTTCAGCTTGTTATTTGATTTATCGGAAAAAGAATCGAAAAGATCACGAGCGGCAGATGGGTGCAGGGCAGAAAGGATTTATCCCAACCCCATTAGATAAACTGCTTTTTATTTTATTGTATTTAAAATGTTATCCGACCTATGATTTGCAAGGACTTCTTTTTGGTTTAGATAGAACACGGGTATGTCGCTGGGTAAAAATATTATTGCCGGTTTTAGAGATGACCTTGGGGCGAGAATGTGTTTTGCCCGCTCGTCAAATTCGCTCTGCTGAGGAATTTTTTCGCGCCTTTCCTGGAGTTAAAGACGTCTTTATTGATGGGACAGAGCGACCTGTCCAAAAGCCTAAGAATCTGCGTCGGCGAAAAAAAATGTATTCGGGAAAGAAAAGACAGACCACTCGAAAAGGGCTTATTATGACTGACGAAACGAGGAAAATTGGATTTATCCCCATGATCAAAAATGGGCGCCGTCACGATAAACGCTTACTCGATAAAGTCGATATAATTCGCCATATTCCCCCTGAGGTAACCATCTGGGCCGATACCGGTTTTCAAGGTATAGATAAACAGCATCCTAATACACAAATCCCAAAAAAAGGAACTCGAAAAAGACCTTTATCGCCTGAACAAAAACAAGAAAATAAAATAATCTCGGGCATCCGTATTACGGTTGAACACGCCATCGCGGGTATCAAGCGCCTCGGTTGTATGACCCAAATTTTACGGAATCGTAGACCCTTTATTGATGATACCTTTTTACTCCTTAGTGCCGGTCTTTGGAATTTCCATCTCAGAACAGCCTAAAATTTACTTCAATCACCGAAATACCCTTATTTCACTATTAAGCAACACGCTTTTTATCCGGTGAAAACTTTGTGTCGTATTTTTAATGTTCACCGAAGCAGTTATCGCTATTGGTGTCGGCCTAAGGAGCCAGATATTGAGCGGACGATAAAACGTAGCCTAGTCAGCGAAGCGTGGAACGTTAGTGGCGGCTCTGCTGGCGCAAGGACTATCGCCACGATGGTTACCAATACACACAACGTGAAACGTGGGCGGTGGTTAGCGGGTAAGTTGATGAAAGAATTAATCATCGTCAGTTGCCAAGAGCGAAAACATAAATACAACAGCGGTGGAAATGAACGTATTGATATTCCAAATCTGCTCAATAGGCAGTTCGCTGTTACAAAGCCTGACCAGGTTTGGTGCGGCGATGTAACCTATATTTGGACAGGCTCACGATGGGCCTATCTGGCTGTGGTATTGGATTTGTTTGCCCGAAAACCGGTGGGCTGGGCAATGTCATTTGCACCAGACTCAGAATTAACCGCCAAAGCACTACAAATGGCTTGGGAACTACGTGGGCATCCCAAACAGGTGATGTTCCATAGTGATCAGGGAAGTCATTATATAGCTAGGCGACTTAATTTTGATTACGGCATATGTATTAAAAACAGGTCATCGATAGTGCATCCTGTTTCCATCTTTTTACGTTTAGCTTGAGACCATTTATGTTCTATAGGATTTAAATCTGGTGAATACACAGGCAAATATTCTATCTGGTGTCCTGCGTTTATAATTGCCTGTTCAATATTCTTACCTTTGTGAAAGCTAGCGTTGTCCATAAAAATAACAGAATTTTCAGGAAGTTCTGGGAGCAATATTTTTGTGATCCAAACATAAAAAACATCACGATTAATATTGCAATCAAATAATCCGATAGCAAAAAGGGTTGTTCCCAATAAAGCGCCAATAACATTTGTTCTTCCCTTAGCACCCCAGTTTTTCAGGCCAAAACAACGGTGACCTTTTGGGGAATAGCCGTGAGTTCGTGGAGTGTCATGTGAAAAACCACTTTCATCAATAAAAACAACAGATTTATCTTTTTTTTCATACTGTTGTCTTTTTTGCTGATGTGCCAGCCTGTCGCTTTCGTTGGTTTTTGGATGGAATAGAGTTTTTTTTATAGGTTAATCCCAGCTTTTTAAGGGATTGCCAAATAGTCTTTTTACAAACACCGAATCGCTCTGCCCGTTCCTTTTGGTAAGCATCTGGATACTGTTCCACATCTTTTGCTAAAGCATTTTTATCGAGCTTCCTCTTACGTGGCGTTGAATTTTTTGGCTCTGGTCGTTTAAGCCAACGTACTAAAGACGCTTTTCCAATACGGAATTGTTTCGCAGTTTCTCGAATTGTTAAACCTTCGGCTTTCCTTACAGATATTACTTTACGTCGAAAATCAATTGTATAACTCATAACACACCTTGTGATCAAAATTAAGTCGCCTAGCTATACCAGTCGTCAGTATAGGCAGGCATTGTGGCGTTATCAGATGACCCAAAGTATCAGTCGCAGAGGGAATTGTTGGGATAATAGTCCGATGGAACGATTCTTCCGTAGTCTGAAGACCGAATGGGTGCCAACGACTGGCTACCAAAGCTTTATAGCTAGGCGACTTAATTTTGATCACAAGGTGTGTTATGAGTTATACAATTGATTTTCGACGTAAAGTAATATCTGTAAGGAAAGCCGAAGGTTTAACAATTCGAGAAACTGCGAAACAATTCCGTATTGGAAAAGCGTCTTTAGTACGTTGGCTTAAACGACCAGAGCCAAAAAATTCAACGCCACGTAAGAGGAAGCTCGATAAAAATGCTTTAGCAAAAGATGTGGAACAGTATCCAGATGCTTACCAAAAGGAACGGGCAGAGCGATTCGGTGTTTGTAAAAAGACTATTTGGCAATCCCTTAAAAAGCTGGGATTAACCTATAAAAAAAACTCTATTCCATCCAAAAACCAACGAAAGCGACAGGCTGGCACATCAGCAAAAAAGACAACAGTATGAAAAAAAAGATAAATCTGTTGTTTTTATTGATGAAAGTGGTTTTTCACATGACACTCCACGAACTCACGGCTATTCCCCAAAAGGTCACCGTTGTTTTGGCCTGAAAAACTGGGGTGCTAAGGGAAGAACAAATGTTATTGGCGCTTTATTGGGAACAACCCTTTTTGCTATCGGATTATTTGATTGCAATATTAATCGTGATGTTTTTTATGTTTGGATCACAAAAATATTGCTCCCAGAACTTCCTGAAAATTCTGTTATTTTTATGGACAACGCTAGCTTTCACAAAGGTAAGAATATTGAACAGGCAATTATAAACGCAGGACACCAGATAGAATATTTGCCTGTGTATTCACCAGATTTAAATCCTATAGAACATAAATGGTCTCAAGCTAAACGTAAAAAGATGGAAACAGGATGCACTATCGATGACCTGTTTTTAATACATATGCTGTAATCAAAATTAAGTCGCCTAGCTATAGTACTGCTCAGTCAGCCATTATTCGCTACATAACCCTAACGCCAAACGAATCAGAGCGACTGTTCCGTGAACAGTCAGGGTAGGGTGGCCAATTTTAGTTGACCACTACAAATTTCATCCGGCAGCCAAATCTCAAAGAAGTCTTTAGCCGTCTTTTTTTCACTCAGAAATTGGCGAAATACAGCATCATGTATATTAGTCTTAACTTAATCCGACAATTCTGATTTAAAAAAGAGCGTTACCGGTTTTAATTAACATCATTAGATAATTAAATAAAAGGTAATTCTATGTATCAAACAAATAATCCTATCATCAAACATAAAGTCGGGTTACTTAACCTCGCTGAAGAGCTTAATAACGTCTCAAAAGCCTGTAAGATTATGGGGGTATCCCGAGATACGTTTTATCGCTACCAGGAACTTGTTAACGATGGTGGGATAGACGCTTTAATTAATCAAAATCGACGGGTTCTGTCCGTCAGTATACGTAACACCGGTAACCCATGCTGGGAATAAAAAGGGAGAACCTTGTCATTTAATAAATTGTATTAGTCTTAACTTAATCCGACAATTCTGATTTAAAAAAGAGCGTTACCGGTTTTAATTAACATCATTAGATAATTAAATAAAAGGTAATTCTATGTATCAAACAAATAATCCTATCATCAAACATAAAGTCGGGTTACTTAACCTCGCTGAAGAGCTTAATAACGTCTCAAAAGCCTGTAAGATTATGGGGGTATCCCGAGATACGTTTTATCGCTACCAGGAACTTGTTAACGATGGTGGGATAGACGCTTTAATTAATCAAAATCGACGGGTGCCTAACGTAAAAAATAGAGTAGATGAACAGATTGAAAGCGCTGTAGTCGAGTATGCGATTGAATACCCTGCACACGGTCAACACCGCAGTAGTAATGAACTAAGAAAAAAAGGCATTTTTGTTTCGGGGAGTGGCGTTCGCTCTATTTGGCTGCGCCATAATCTCGAAAATTTTACAAAACGCCTAAAAGCGCTTGAAGATAAAATCGCAACAGAAGGAATTATCCTGTCAGAATCACAAATCAGTGCTCTAGAAAAGAAAGCGCAAGATGATGAAGCCTGTGGTGAGATTGAAACAGCGCATCCAGGTTATCTGGGTTCACAAGATACTTTTTATGTCGGTCATTTAAAAGGCGTTGGTCGTGTTTATCAACAAACTTACATTGATACTTACAGTAAAGTCGTTCATTGTAAGCTTTACACAACAAAAAGCGCGATAACGGCGGCAGATTTATTAAATGACAAGGTTCTCCCTTTTTATTCCCAGCATGGGTTACCGGTGTTACGTATACTGACGGACAGAGGCAGTGAGTATTGTGGTAAAGTTGAACATCACGATTATCAACTTTATCTCGCTATCAATGATATTGATCATACAAAAACTAAAGCTCGTTCACCTCAAACTAATGGGATTTGTGAACGCTTTCATAGAACTGTATTACAAGAGTTCTATCAGGTGGCTTTTCGTAAGAAAATCTATAGGGCTTTAAATGAATTACAAGCTGATTTAGATAAATGGTTAGCGGAATATAATAACCAACGCACTCATCAAGGAAAAATGTGTTGCGGTCGAACTCCTATGGCAACTTTACACGATGGAAAACAACTTTGGAGAGAGAAAGATTTAAATCAAATTTAACCTGACAGGTACTGTATAAATAACCGGCAACTGTCAGATTAAGTCTGAGCTACTACAAATAAATCTGCCGCCGTTATCGCGCTTTTTGTTGTGTAAAGCTTACAATGAACGACTTTACTGTAAGTATCAATGTAAGTTTGTTGATAAACACGACCAACGCCTTTTAAATGACCGACATAAAAAGTATCTTGTGAACCCAGATAACCTGGATGCGCTGTTTCAATCTCACCACAGGCTTCATCATCTTGCGCTTTCTTTTCTAGAGCACTGATTTGTGATTCTGACAGGATAATTCCTTCTGTTGCGATTTTATCTTCAAGCGCTTTTAGGCGTTTTGTAAAATTTTCGAGATTATGGCGCAGCCAAATAGAGCGAACGCCACTCCCCGAAACAAAAATGCCTTTTTTTCTTAGTTCATTACTACTGCGGTGTTGACCGTGTGCAGGGTATTCAATCGCATACTCGACTACAGCGCTTTCAATCTGTTCATCTACTCTATTTTTTACGTTAGGCACCAGAGGCAGTGAGTATTGTGGTAAAGTTGAATATCACGATTATCAACTTTATCTCGCTATCAATGATATTGATCATACAAAAACTAAAGCTCGTTCACCTCAAACTAATGGGATTTGTGAACGCTTTCATAAAACTGTATTACAAGAGTTCTATCAGGTGGCTTTTCGTAAGAAAATCTATAGAGCTTTAAATGAATTACAAGCTGATTTAGATAAATGGTTAGCGGAATATAATAACCAACGCACTCATCAAGGAAAAATGTGTTGCGGTCGAACTCCTATGGCAACTTTACACGATGGAAAACAACTTTGGAGAGAGAAAGATTTAAATCAAATTTAACCTGACAGGTACTGTATAAATAACCGGTAACTGTCAGATTAAGTCTGATCTACTACACATCATGGGGCGTTGGGGTGAATTTTTTAATCATTTAAGATTTAAGCGTACCTTCTAATATACTGACATGCTGATATGCTGATATGCTGATATGCTAATATGCTGATGGATAATTTTCCCTATTCTCTAAAATAAAATTATCTATTTCTTTGAGTAATTCTGGTTTATTAACATTTGTTTTATCTACTTTCGCATAAATATCACCATTTATTGGTCCTTTATAATATTTATTAGACGAAATTTGTGATGAATTAAATTGAATTTCCTCATAAATAGGTTCATTACTCTGGTTGTATGACTCTAAATGAATAGGTTGATTATGGAGTTCATAAGAACTATGAAATCTTTCTTTAAAAGGATTTTGATATAACCAAATAACTTGACTATTAAATTCCTCAGCTAAAAATTTTATTACCTCTTTTTTTGCTTTTTCCTCAATTTTATGTAAATTGGCATAGGCTTTATAAAGCCATTCTTTAGGTGTCCGTCGCGTGTCAAAAACTTCATTAACATCTATATATCTTTGTGCTGAGTTATTGTAATAATCGAAACATTTTATTTGTAACGAAATCCATTCTTGAATAATACGTGGCTCTTGTACCATTTTTTCTTTTGTAAAATCGTTTAATAAATTCAAATGAAAATTTCTTTTATTTAAAAAATAAATTTCTTTAGTTGGCGCTGAAATACCTTTTATTTCACCATTAGGCATATAAGATATTTTATCTAAAGCGTTAAAAACATTTTCACTCTTCTTAAGATTGTTGGTCTCTAAGAATCCACTTTTATTGGTTAATTCTGCTTCTTTGATAGCAGAAATATCTTTTTTTGTATTTTTTACTCCATACACGAATTGATGTTCATCAATTACTCCAGTTATAGAAAAGGTAAAAATACAGTTTTCTTTTTCTTGTTTTATAGACGCTTGGAATTTATCTTTATAAGAGGGATATACCATTTCACTGAGTTTATGAAAAGAAACTATTTTTTTAAATACTTCTTGATTGCTTAACCCATCATTATTGTGAGTTAACTCGTAAATGTGCTTCAATGCTTCACTTTTATTGGTTCCACAAAGCCAGTCTTTAATTTTTTCCCATACTCCAATATATGTAGCTTCTTCTTTTGAAGAACTATTAATAGCGTGCTGAACATCTTCATGGCTAAGGGTTCTATCGAATAGGAATAAAGAATTACCTTGAATAGGAAGTGACATAATAGCTCCTTTTTTACCTCAAATTTGTTTTTATTATTACAAATAAACAAGGTATAGTGAATACGCTATATATGTATACTTCATCACATAATCCAGCCATACAAAAACGCCCCCTATCTTCTCAGGGGCATTTTTGCTTTAATGACTCGGACTAAATCGGTATTTCTTCCGTTCTTCGAGCACTGCGCCCGTCTCTTTGGCGTTTTTGTCCGCCTCAAAAAATCCGTGGACGATTCACCGTCTGGAAATCGCCAAGCGTTACTGCCGTTTGCGAGCCTTGCCATCCACACTTCGCTATCTTTGTTGGGTGGAATTAACCGCTTTTTGCTCGCTTTCATTTTTTCACGGAGTTGAATTTTTTCGTCATCAGACAACTCGGCGGACAATACTGTACAATGCTCAACGATTTCAGCATGTAGTGGCATACTAAATTTGGCCACCTAAGTTGAGGTGATATGCTTACCTCATAATTTTTATAGGTGCCGAAATGAGTAAAATAATTACTGCTGAATTTAAATGTGAAACCGCCAAATTAGTCCTTGACCAAAATTACACCTACCAGGAAGCCGCGAAAGGCATGAACGTCAGTCTTTCAGCGATTAGCCGGTGGGTAAGAGCCCTTCGTTTAGAACGTCAAGGGAAAACATCGCCTGGTCTGCCATTAACACCTGAACAAATTGAGTTCAGAGAAATGAAGAAAAAAATCCACCGGCTGGAAATAGAGAATGACATCTTAAAAAAGGCTACTGCGCTCTTAATGTCCGACTCACTGAAAAATTTTCGGTAGTTGAAAAGCTAAGAGTGCTTTATCCGGTGAAAACTTTGTGTCGTATTTTTAATGTTCACCGAAGCAGTTATCGCTATTGGTGTCGGCCTAAGGAGCCAGATATTGAGCGGACGATAAAACGTAGCCTAGTCAGCGAAGCGTGGAACGTTAGTGGCGGCTATGCTGGCGCAAGGACTATCGCCACGATGGTTACCAATACACACAACGTGAAACGTGGGCGGTGGTTAGCGGGTAAGTTGATGAAAGAATTAATCATCGTCAGTTGCCAAGAGCGAAAACATAAATACAACCGCGGTGGAAATGAACGTATTGATATTCCAAATCTGCTCAATAGGCAGTTCGCTGTTACAAAGCCTGACCAGGTTTGGTGCGGCGATGTAACCTATATTTGGACAGGCTCACGATGGGCCTATCTGGCTGTGGTATTGGATTTGTTTGCCCGAAAACCAAAGCAATGGTTAATTTGCAAGTTACTAAAACGTATAAATTTGTTTAAATTACAATAAGTTGCTTTTTATTTATAAGATTTTGTCTATTTATATATTATGCTGAATTAAACTTAAAAATAGAGCGTTTTTTTATTGGTGCGAAACTCGTGTAATCGATTCATTTCACCGAGAAGCCAACGGTTGGCGTGAATAATAGGTCAATATTCACAAGGCATGGTAAAAGTGATATGCTGCCAAGGAACTTCGGGTAACCAAGCTAGTGTATTGTTAATCCATTGTAGGCAAGCTTTGACGCCACAATGTGGGCAGCTTCGACTTTTGCAGGTAAATTAATCCGTTTCTCAGAATTACATTGAGGGTCAGGACAGCGCCAAATTGACCACCCCATAAGCGAAGTTCCGCAAGCTATAATCTTTACCATGGTTTCCATCACAACAGTGCGGACACTATCAGGGGGTTGGCGATTAAGCCAATTGAGCCAGCGTTGACCAAATTGAAAAACATGACTAAAACGCGGTGACATAAAAGGGACCAAAAGATTGAGAAAATAGGTATCGGGTTATACCAGTACTAACAAGCAATGACAAGTCGTCGCCATAGGCGACCATCTTGATCAAATTCGCAATAGCTTACGTTATATGCCAGTAAAGACCAAAAAGCCTTTATGGCTGATTTAAAGCCGGTTTATCGTGCAGATACTAAGCGGCTGCTGAGCCTTGATGAACTGGAAACGAAATGGGGTGAAAAATACCCGATAGTGCTAGAATCCTGGCGAAGTAAATGGGAGTTGCTCAGTGCTTATTTTCGATACCCTAAAGCCATTAGAAAACCCATTTATACGACCAATGTAGTAGAGGCGGTTCATCGGTAGTTTAGGATATTAACTAAAACCAAAGGGGCTTTTCCTAATGAAAACAGCTTATTAAAATTACTCTATATTGGCATCAATCAGGTATCCAACAAATGGACTATGCCGATTAGTAACTGGGCGTTAACCATTGCTCAATTGTCCATCTATTTTAAAGGGCGCCTAGATGGTATAATCAAAATATAAAATCCCCTGACACATAATTATGAACACCCTCCGGTCTAACTCCTATGGCAACTTTATACGAGGGAAAACAACTTTGGCGAGAAAAAGATTTAAATCAAATTTAACCTGACAGATACTGTATAAATAACCGGTAACTATCAGATCAAGTATGAGCTACTACACATAAATCCCCGCCATTCACAACGGGTTTTTACGGCTATTTTTGATAATGTGGTTTATGAAGGTTATTCGTCACCTCTTTTCATATTTCTTGGATTATTTTGCATATCGCCAATAATATTATAGAAATAGGATTTTGTATCTGAATCAGCCCAGCCATTGATCTTGAAAGTCGCCCTCAAATCAGTACCTATGGTGGTAGCTTTATAACTTTTAGTATAGATACCACTATCTTTATCTTTTTCTGTCCAAGATTTATTTTCTGCTGTTGTATTTGGGAGGTTTACTACATAAATTTTATTGGAATCTAAATCTCCAGCTTTCCCAGTTATGCCTTTATCTTTCGCATCTTTTAAGGTTAGCGTAACCTTTATTTCTTCATCTTTATTATAGGTGACTTTATCTAGCTTAATCTTTGAATGTGTCGGCATAGGGTAATTAGAAGTAATTTTGTAGTCTGCTGATTCAATCTTCCAGTTTGAAAACTGTAAAGTTGCTTTTTGATTACCACTTTCAACATCAGCTATATAGATTTTAGTATAGATGCCATTATTGTTCTTATCTTTCCATGAATCATTTGTTGCTTTTGCATTTGGTACTTTTACATACGTGTTGGAAGCTAATTCCATAGCTTTACCTGTTATATTATTACCTTTAACATCTTTCAAGGTGACTGTAACTAGCATATCATCACCTTTGTTATAGATATTTTTGTCTAACGTAATTGTTGACTTCATATACGCAGGGTTACCGGTAGTAATTGCGTAATTAGCTGATTCAACTGCACTCTTCCAATATGGAAGCTTTACAGTTGCTTTCAGGTTTTCACCTACAGTCTCGGCCTTATAGATTGTAGTATAGGTCCCAGCTTCATTTTCTTTCCATTTTTCACCTATTTTCATTTTTGCATTCGGTACTGTTACTACCGCATCAGTTAATTCTGCAACTTTTCCAGTTACGCTATTACCATACAAATCTTTCAAGGTTACCGTAACCAGCATATCACTCCCTGATGGATATTTAGTGTCACCTAACGTAATTGTTGACTTCTCAGTCGCAGGATTACCGGCAGTAATAGCGTAACCACTTGAGCTAACTGAATCCTTCCAGTCTTTTAGTTTAAAAGTCGTTTTTAGTCCAACCCCTACATTTTCTGCCTTATATACTATAGTATAGATCCCCGCTTCCTTTTCTTCCCATGTGGCACCTTCTTTTACTTTAGAATTTGGTACGTCTATTTCTGTTATGGAGGTTAATTCTAAGGCCTTTCCGGTTATGCTATTACCTTCTCCATCTTTCAAAGTTACGGTAACCAGCATATCACTCCCTGCTGGATAGATTTTTTTATCTAATGTAATGGCTGAATTTTCATGCGCATTGTTACCAGCAGTAACAGCGTAGTCAGCTGATTTAAGCTTAGCATTCCAGTAGTTCATCTTAAAAGTTGCTTTTAGGCCAGCGCCTAGATCATGAGCTCTAAACTGTATAACATAGATACCATCTTCTTGTTCTTCCCATTTGGTGTTTTCTTTCGCCCTTGCATTTGGTACATCCAGTTCTGCAGTGTCGGTCAATTCTGAGGCTTTTCCGGTTACACTATTCCCATACAAATCTTTCAAGGTTACCGTAACATTTATGTCACTATTTGCGGGATAGCTTGTTTTATCTAACGTAATTGTTGACTTCATATACGCAGGGTTACCGGTAGTAATTGCGTAATTAGCTGATTCAGTTGTACCCTTCCAATCTGGAAGCTTTACAGTCGCTTTCAGGTTTTCACCTACAGTCTCGGCCTTATAAATTGTAGTATAGGTCCCAGCTTCATTTTCTTTCCATTTTTCACCTATTTTCATTTTTGCATTTGGTACATTTACTACATTAGTCGAAGTGAGTTCTGAGGCTTTTCCTGTTATGCTATTATATTTCCCATCTTTCAAGGTTACCGTAACCTTCATATCACTATTTGCGGGATAGATGTCTTTATCTAAAGTAATCGTTGAATTCTCATGCGCATTCTCTCTATCAGGTATGACTTTGATTAAAGTGATGGCTTTGTTTGATTCATTACCTTTATTATCTATTCCTACAGCAGTCAATTGATATTCTTGAGGAGGATTGTTGTTTGTTTTATTAATATACTGTGGAAGGGCAAGTTTTACTTGACTGCTTGACATCTTGCGATAACGTCCACCATCTGAGATAAAATTAGCGGAAGGTTCCCAACGAACATCTTTCAAACCATATTTTGCATTATTAACAGTCGCTGAAATAGTAATTATTTTTCCTGCTTTCTCTGTTATTGCATTTGGTGTGGAAATGCTAATTATATTTTGCTTACGATATTCCATAACAATATCATAATTCCGATCGACAAAATCATACTTATTGCCAACCAAACTATGCATCATACCAACTGAATCATGGTCTAACTGTTGTGACAATGGTACCCCAAAACGATAAGTAATATCTAAACCAAGCATTGTGTTATTAACATCACCGACCGAACGCTCGCCTTTCAGGGTGATTAAGGGGATTGGCGTGTAATTCACACCAAATGTGAATGAGTAAGGGTCTTTTTTTAACTCATTTGGATTAGCACCCGTAGCAAGGTGAACAGCTTTGCCAAAATATTGCTCATATTTGATGCTACCACCCAATTGAGGGTAAGCGGGTAAATACGCTTGAGCGTTAATATCAAAACCAGATGCTGGACGCTCAATATAATTATCCATTACGGATATCTTTGATTGGTGCCAGTTGGTCAAGCCAAAATAACTATTAGCCGCCAGTTTTAGATAATCTGTCCACGCTTCACCGCCAATGCCTAATCTGGAATTTCTACCAGTATAATCATAATCATAAAAGGTATTAATGCCACACATCCAATTTTTATAATATTGACGATAGCCAAATCCAAGGTTAGCTGTGTTTCTTTCTGTATTATTTCTGATTCCAAACTGGGTAAATAAAAGACTATTATGCCCATCAATAACAGGTAATAAAAAATCCCCAGAAATGTTTTTATCTGTATCTATAAAAAAGCGAGCAGTGCCGTATTGTCCAAGCCAATCGTTTACTTTTTTGTTAACCAGCTTTTCTCCAAGATTTTTAGTGTAATTAATCGCTGCATTCTTTGAATTATCGCTTGATAGAATATTACCCACTTGTGAAACAGATGAAGCTAATGTTTCTTCATAGTTTTCTTTTTCAGTATCATGGTAGTTCTTTCTGTCTTGTTCGATTACTGATTGTATCCCTGACGTTTTTTTAGGTATATCTGGGTCTGCAACCACTTTTGCTATAGAAAAGAATAGAACATAGAATAACTGAACAAATAATAAAAAACAGGCTGTTATTTTACTAAAATTACCTATTTTTTTAATTCTAAGCATAACATTCAACCCCTTCACACTCATACTTGATTACAATGAATGTATTTAATTAACAATATATTAAATATAAACTGATATTTAGGAATTTCAAAAAAATATAGAAGATTTTTAAATAAAAAGGTTATGTCGCATTAAAACTATCTGTCTGATTGTCAACGATCACCGAAAACTGATCTACTTTTTAGCTAAATACGATCAATCAAATATGAGCATAAGTTTGCATTGAATGTTAGATATATGTTAAAGGAGGATGTTATGGCTTATCGTTCTTTACTCTCTAACACGAGTTTCGCACCAATAAAAAAACGCTCTATTTTTAAGTTTAATTCAGCATAATATATAAATAGACAAAATCTTATAAATAAAAAGCAACTTATTGTAATTTAAACAAATTTATACGTTTTAGTAACTTGCAAATTAACCATTGCTTTTAAGCCATTTTTGGAATTTTATATGCCTGTGCGAAACTCGTGTCTAACTCCAGCACTCAGCAATCACTGCGTAAAGGTGACACGTTAGTTGTCTGGAAACTATCTCGATTGGCGCGATCTCTGACCCGTGTCATCAAAACTGTCACAGATATTGGCGAGCACTGAATTGCCTTAAAAGTTTTGACGAAAAATATCGATACAAGGACGCCAGAAGCAAGGTTATTTTTCCATATGACGGCTGCCATTGATGAATTCCAGCGGGAGCTTATCGTCGAAAATACCCGCGCAGGTCTGAAAGCTGCAGCCAAACGTGGAAGACGTGGTGGAAGAATAAAAGCAATGAATGAGCAAACCATCAAATATGCTAAGGCCATGCTTAAAGACACAGAAAACTCCCCCTTCATAGGTGATATCATCGATCAGCTTAAAATCGGTCGGACTGCCTTCTACCGATATTTTCCAACTGACCGTATAAAAGAACTCAGAAAAGAGCACTTTTACAGCACCAAACCCTAAGTTATACACGAGTTTCTCAAGCTCCGAAAAAGAAGTATAAAGTTCAAAACAAGAAAAAATTAGGATGTTTATATTTTGTCAGTTTATCCATGCATTAAATATATCTACAAAACATTCTTACAAGTAAGCAGTGTGAGATACTCTGGTTTGGCGTTATCAGAAGTAAGCCCATCACCTTGTCTCATGACACTATTAGTCGATGGTTAAAAAGCAGGTGTTTTCGACCTAAAGACCTGTGGAGATTAATTGAAACATCTATAGACAAAAAAAGCCCTTGTGTACTAATAGCTGACGATACGCTAATTGCCAAAACACGTAGTAAAAAAATAGAGATGGTTCATTATCAGTATTCAGGTAACGAACATGATGTTATTTTATTGCTGGCATAGGTTTAGTTAACACGAGTTTCGCACCAATAAAAAAACGCTCTATTTTTAAGTTTAATTCAGCATAATATATAAATAGACAAAATCTTATAAATAAAAAGCAACTTATTGTAATTTAAACAAATTTATACGTTTTAGTAACTTGCAAATTAACCATTGCTTTTAAGCCATTTCTGGAATTTTATATGCCTGTGCGAAACTCGTGTCTTTGTCAAATAGAGCATACGCGGCACCGCTCTCCTGCTAACTTTGTAGTGAATTTATTAGCCGGGCGGGTTGCATATTGTTTAATTCTATCTAAACCAAAGATACCTGTGGCAGGAACATCTCTTCAAGCATAATTGATAATGCTTATCCCGAACTCAGGTTAACTTAGGGTTTGGTGCTGTAAAAGTGCTCTTTTCTGAGTTCTTTTATACGGTCAGTTGGAAAATATCGGTAGAAGGCAGTCCGACCGATTTTAAGCTGATCGATGATATCACCTATGAAGGGGGAGTTTTCTGTGTCTTTAAGCATGGCCTTAGCATATTTGATGGTTTGCTCATTCATTGCTTTTATTCTTCCACCACGTCTTCCACGTTTGGCTGCAGCTTTCAGACCTGCGCGGGTATTTTCGACGATAAGCTCCCGCTGGAATTCATCAATGGCAGCCGTCATATGGAAAAATAACCTTGCTTCTGGCGTCCTTGTATCGATATTTTTCGTCAAAACTTTTAAGGCAATTCAGTGCTCGCCAATATCTGTGACAGTTTTGATGACACGGGTCAGAGATCGCGCCAATCGAGATAGTTTCCAGACAACTAACGTGTCACCTTTACGCAGTGATTGCTGAGTGCTGGAGTTAGAGAGAAAGAACGATAAGCCATAACATCCTCCTTTAACATATATCTAACATTCAATGCAAACTTATGCTCATATTTGATTGATCGTATTTAGCTAAAAAGTAGATCAGTTTTCGGTGATCGTTGACAATCAGACAGATAGTTTTAATGCGACATAACCTTTTTATTTAAAAATCTTCTATATTTTTTTGAAATTCCTAAATATCAGTTTATATTTAATATATTGTTAATTAAATACATTCATTGTAAATAAGTGTGAGTGTGAATAGTATGCTTAGAATTAAAAAAATAGGTAATTTTAGTAAAATAACAGCCTGTTTTTTATTATTTGTTCAGTTATTCTATGTTCTATTCTTTTCTATAGCAAAAGTGGTTGCAGACCCAGATATACCTAAAAAAACGTCAGGGATACAATCAGTAATCGAACAAGACAGAAAGAACTACCATGATACTGAAAAAGAAAACTATGAAGAAACATTAGCTTCATCTGTTTCACAAGTGGGTAATATTCTATCAAGCGATAATTCAAAGAATGCAGCGATTAATTACACTAAAAATCTTGGAGAAAAGCTGGTTAACAAAAAAGTAAACGATTGGCTTGGACAATACGGCACTGCTCGCTTTTTTATAGATACAGATAAAAACATTTCTGGGGATTTTTTATTACCTGTTATTGATGGGCATAATAGTCTTTTATTTACCCAGTTTGGAATCAGAAATAATACAGAAAGAAACACAGCTAACCTTGGATTTGGCTATCGTCAATATTATAAAAATTGGATGTGTGGCATTAATACCTTTTATGATTATGATTATACTGGTAGAAATTCCAGATTAGGCATTGGCGGTGAAGCGTGGACAGATTATCTAAAACTGGCGGCTAATAGTTATTTTGGCTTGACCAACTGGCACCAATCAAAGATATCCGTAATGGATAATTATATTGAGCGTCCAGCATCTGGTTTTGATATTAACGCTCAAGCGTATTTACCCGCTTACCCTCAATTGGGTGGTAGCATCAAATATGAGCAATATTTTGGCAAAGCTGTTCACCTTGCTACGGGTGCTAATCCAAATGAGTTAAAAAAAGACCCTTACTCATTCACATTTGGTGTGAATTACACGCCAATCCCCTTAATCACCCTGAAAGGCGAGCGTTCGGTCGGTGATGTTAATAACACAATGCTTGGTTTAGATATTACTTATCGTTTTGGGGTACCATTGTCACAACAGTTAGACCATGATTCAGTTGGTATGATGCATAGTTTGGTTGGCAATAAGTATGATTTTGTCGATCGGAATTATGATATTGTTATGGAATATCGTAAGCAAAATATAATTAGCATTTCCACACCAAATGCAATAACAGAGAAAGCAGGAAAAATAATTACTATTTCAGCGACTGTTAATAATGCAAAATATGGTTTGAAAGATGTTCGTTGGGAACCTTCCGCTAATTTTATCTCAGATGGTGGACGTTATCGCAAGATGTCAAGCAGTCAAGTAAAACTTGCCCTTCCACAGTATATTAATAAAACAAACAACAATCCTCCTCAAGAATATCAATTGACTGCTGTAGGAATAGATAATAAAGGTAATGAATCAAACAAAGCCATCACTTTAATCAAAGTCATACCTGATAGAGAGAATGCGCATGAGAATTCAACGATTACTTTAGATAAAGACATCTATCCCGCAAATAGTGATATGAAGGTTACGGTAACCTTGAAAGATGGGAAATATAATAGCATAACAGGAAAAACCTCAGAACTCACTTCGACTAATGTAGTAAATGTACCAAATGCAAAAATGAAAATAGGTGAAAAATGGAAAGAAAATGAAGCTGGGACCTATACTACAATTTATAAGGCCGAGACTGTAGGTGAAAACCTGAAAGCGACTGTAAAGCTTCCAGATTGGAAGGGTACAACTGAATCGGCTAATTACGCAATTACTACCGGTAACCCTGCGTATATGAAGTCAACGATTACGTTAGATAAAGACATCTATCCCGCAAATAGTGACATAAATGTTACGGTAACCTTGAAAGATTTGTATGGGAATAGCGTAACTGGAAAAGTTGCAGAATTAACTGATGCGGTAGTAACAGTACCAAATGCAAAAATGAAAATAGGTGAAAAATGGAAAGAAAATGAAGCTGGGACCTATACTACAATTTATAAGGCCGAGACTGTAGGTGAAAACCTGAAAGCGACTGTAAAGCTTCCAGGTTGGAAGGGTACAACTGAATCGGCTAATTACGCAATTACTACCGGTAACCCTGCGTATATGAAGTCAACGATTACGTTAGATAAAGACATCTATCCCGCAAATAGTGACATAAATGTTACGGTAACCTTGAAAGATTTGTATGGGAATAGCGTAACTGGAAAAGTTGCAGAATTAACTGATGCGGTAGTAACAGTACCAAATGCAAAAATGAAAATAGGTGAAAAATGGAAAGAAAATGAAGCTGGGACCTATACTACAATTTATAAGGCCGAGACTGTAGGTGAAAACCTGAAAGCGACTGTAAAGCTTCCAGATTGGAAGGGTACAACTGAATCGGCTAATTACGCAATTACTACCGGTAACCCTGCGTATATGAAGTCAACGATTACGTTAGATAAAGACATCTATCCCGCAAATAGTGACATAAATGTTACGGTAACCTTGAAAGATTTGTATGGGAATAGCGTAACTGGAAAAGTTGCAGAATTAACTGATGCGGTAGTAACAGTACCAAATGCAAAAATGAAAATAGGTGAAAAATGGAAAGAAAATGAAGCTGGGACCTATACTACAATTTATAAGGCCGAGACTGTAGGTGAAAACCTGAAAGCGACTGTAAAGCTTCCAGGTTGGAAGGGTACAACTGAATCGGCTAATTACGCAATTACTACCGGTAACCCTGCGTATATGAAGTCAACGATTACGTTAGATAAAGACATCTATCCCGCAAATAGTGACATAAATGTTACGGTAACCTTGAAAGATGGGAAATATAATAGCATAACAGGAAAAACCTCAGAACTCACTTCGACTAATGTAGTAAATGTACCAAATGCAAAAATGAAAATAGGTGAAAAATGGAAAGAAAATGAAGCTGGGACCTATACTACAATTTATAAGGCCGAGACTGTAGGTGAAAACCTGAAAGCGACTGTAAAGCTTCCAGGTTGGAAGGGTACAACTGAATCGGCTAATTACGCAATTACTACCGGTAACCCTGCGTATATGAAGTCAACGATTACGTTAGATAAAGACATCTATCCCGCAAATAGTGACATAAATGTTACGGTAACCTTGAAAGATTTGTATGGGAATAGCGTAACTGGAAAAGTTGCAGAATTAACTGATGCGGTAGTAACAGTACCAAATGCAAAAATGAAAATAGGTGAAAAATGGAAAGAAAATGAAGCTGGGACCTATACTACAATTTATAAGGCCGAGACTGTAGGTGAAAACCTGAAAGCGACTGTAAAGCTTCCAGATTGGAAGGGTACAACTGAATCAGCTAATTACGCAATTACTACCGGTAACCCTGCGTATATGAAGTCAACAATTACGTTAGATAAAGACATCTATCCCGCAAATAGTGACATAAATGTTACGGTAACCTTGAAAGATTTGTATGGGAATAGCGTAACTGGAAAAGTTGCAGAATTAACTGATGCGGTAGTAACAGTACCAAATGCAGTGGTGAAAAATGAAGAAAAATGGAAAGAAAATGAAGCTGGTGTTTATACTAGAACATATATGGCACAAAAGGCACAAGATGGCCTGAAAGCAACTTTAAAACTGTCTGCCTGGCATGAGACAGTTAAATCAACCGACTACGCCATTACTGTAGGTTACCCCGCATCTGAAAAGTCAACAATTCAGTTAGATAAAACAGGTTATTCAGTAAATAGTGATATGAAGGTTACGGTAATTTTAAAAGATAAGGATGGGAATAGCGTAACTGGAAAAGTTACAGAATTAACTGATGCGGTAGTAACAGTACCAAATGCAGTGGTGAAAAATGAAGAAAAATGGAAAGAAAATGAAGCTGGTGTTTATACTAGAACGTATCAGGCCAAAACGGCAGCATTAGAAGATGAAATGAAAGCTATTTTAAAGCTTCGTAATTGGAAAAATTCAATTGAATCAGAGTTATACTATATTGTTAATGATATAATAGAGCATGAACCTGCTGGGGGTAATTTATTTTTAGAGGATGATATTTGAAATTGTGTAGTAGCTCGGACTTGATCTGATAGATACTGTATAAATAACCGGCAAATGTCAGATTAAGTCTGAGCTACTACATATTATTAGCAATTTTCATTTTATAATCGTCTATAATCGTCTATAATTGTCTCTATATTTTTAATATGCGAAGACATATTATTGATAGCTGATTCACTTTCAGATAATAATAATCTAACCTTATGATCAAGTTCTTTAAGTTTGTCATTTCTACTGGATGTTACTTCTAGTAAATCTTCTTTAATACTTGCTCTGTTTATTGAATCAAATTTTTCTTTTGTTTTTGCTCTTATTTTATAAATTGATTGAGCAAAATTATAAATCCATTCATTTTCCGTCCCTTTTTGGTTGCAGACATCTAGTCCATCAATAGAATCTAGTAAAAAAAGTTGTTTGGTATAATAATCAGAACATTTAATCTGAAATAATAAAGATATCTCGATATCCTTATTCATAACAATATTATTTGTTAATTCCTTTTTTTCAACAGAATAAACATCTTTTTCAGTACTTCCATAAACCAATGCGCGTTCATCCATAACATCTTTAATAGAAAAAGAAAAAATATATGTATCATCTTCGTTTTGAGTAATAAACGCTTGAAATTTATCTTGATAAGCTGGAGATACCATTTCCTTAAGTTTATAAAATGCAATAACTTTATTCACAGCCGACTCAGTAGTAAACTCATTATCGTTATGAGTTAATTCATAAATATGTTCTAACGCTTCACTTGCGTTAGTTCCACAAAACCAATCTTTAATTTTTTCCCATATACCAATGTGTATGGCGTCTTCCTTTGAAGAACTATTAACAGCACGTTGAACATATTCATTACTAAGAGTTCTATTGAATGCAAATAAAGAATTACTTTGAATAGAAAATGACATAATACCGCTCCTTGATTTCTATTTTCATTATCTAATAATTTTTTTTGAACAAAATTATTAAAATCCAATAAAATATTTTCATTAAGACAATTCATAACGGCGTTGGATATTATGCGAACCTTATGGCATGATAATAAATAATGATTCCCATAATATAAAAACTAATAAATAAACAATACCTTATGTATTAGTTTGATTGTTCAATTCCTCGATAAGATACTTTTATTTCATGAATATAATAATTTCCTTTATTATCATCATTATGGATAATATCAAACAACGCTTTCTTGGCTTCTTCTTTTCGTGTTCCACAAAACCAATCTATAATTTTACCCCAAAGACTCTCTACGTCACTTCTGTTTGTAGCACTTTGAATTTTACTGATATCATAATCATTGATAACTCTATTAAATAGAGCTCCTTCAAGCCTTATTTCTGTAGCCATACAATTTCCTCCTATTCATTATTTATATAAGAAATTAATACCCGAAATGGTTACTCATTAACCTGCGCCATGATGAAATCCTTTTTATTTTCTTCTAAATTTTGCCAAAATTATGTTGAAGGTTGAGATAAGGAACGCAATAGATGGTTAAAAACCGATTAATTATTAATCAATTTTGAACAAAAGGATAGATCTACCCTGTCGTGAGTTTTTATCGCCACCGCAAACAAGCCAGATCATGGTGACGTGCCATAAGCTCTTTACGATTCAATCCAAAATTCATTCCTGCGAAAAGTAATTTTTTCCCACATAAGAGACAAGTAAGTGGATCGACTTTAAAGACGTGTTGATACATGTTTCGCCAGGTGACTTTTTTAGCGGGTTTTTTATCTTGCTGGGCTAAAGGATAAACAACCTCCGTTAACATTTTTCGCATCCGTGCTGATGGACTTAAAAAGCCGTAATAGTGGATCATGTGAAAGCATTTTTCTGGCACATGAGACGCAAACTGGGTAATAAATTCATCGGATGTCATGAAAGGGTGACATGGGTAATATTGGAAAGAATATCAGAAAGATTAATATTCCACCCGCGCTTGTAGTGAGTGTTAAGTAATTGATTCCATTATCGCCACATTGTCGTAATGTTTTCGCGATAAAAGCTGATATCCCGCCAGGTATTCTTTTTAGTCACCCCGCCGGCGGTGGTTGAAAAATGAATATGCGGATGCCATTTTTGGTCTCGTCCCCAGGTATGGATGGCAGTGAAAACGCCTGGGGTGATATTAAGGTCACGGCAGATGGTTAATATCACACAGCGGCTAATCGATTCATTTCACCGAGAAGCCAACGGTTGGCGCGAATAATAGGCCAATATTCACAAGGCATGGTAAAAGTGATGTGCTGCCAAGGAACTTCGGGTAACCAAGCTAGCGTATTGTTAATCCATTGTAGGCAAGCTTTGACGCCACAATGTGGGCAGCTTCGACTTTTGCAGGTAAATTTAATCCGTTTTTCAGAATTACATTGAGGGTCAGGACAGCGCCAAATTGACCACCCCATAAGCGAAGTGCCGCAAGCCATAATCTTTACCATGGTTTCCATCACAACAGTGCGGACACTATCAGGGGGTTGGCGATTAAGCCAATTGAGCCAGCGTTGACCAAATTGAAAAACATGACTAAAACGCGGTGACATAAAAGGGACCAAAAGATTGAGACAATAGGTATCGGGTTATCATTTTTGGAATTTTATATGCCTGTGCGAAACTCGTGCCTTAGCCGTTTCTTTTTCACTTAAAAACTTCCGAAATACGGCATCATGGGGCGTTGGAGTAAATTTTTTGCTCAGTCCAATTTTTTCACGGTTGTTAATATCAGATTGAATTATGGAAAACAAAAAGCTACATTAATATGCTATTTATTTTATTACATAATCCAGCGTTAGCAAGAATGCTCCAAGGAGAATAGGGGCATTTTTGCTTTAATGACTCGGACTAAATCGGTATTTTTTGCGTTCTTCCAGATTTATATGCCTGTGCGAAACTCGTGTATAATACATCATCACACAGTGAGGGTATGGAGAGCATTTCTCAAATCAACGAACTGATGATGCTAACTGAAATGCTAAAAAAACTTCGTAACACCTTGCAAGAATTTAACCAGAAACAACAAGAGCTAGGATGGAATATCCAAGTTGCCTCAATGGATAAAAAACGTGAAGGAATAGATAGCGCAAACGCTGCCGCAATCTGGTCAGCAGGAGGACAAATTGCTTCGGGAATAATTGGTCTGGCAGGAATCGGAGCCGGTAAATACTTGGGCTCAGGCCAAATAGGAGGACAGATTGGATCCGGTTTAGGTTATGGCGCACAAGATATTACACAAATACAATCTGCTAACGACACAAGATTAGCAGAATTAGATAAATTGACTGGGGAGCTTCAAACAACTAATGCCCCAAATTACGCAAAAAATATTAATGATTTAGCAGATAAAATGCGGCAAGTTTCTGAACAAATGAGAGCTTTTACAAAAGATTTAGTTGAGCTCCATGGTCGAATAAGTTCTTCCATTTGTCATTAAAATTAACAAAAATCATAAAATTAAGGATATAAATTATGATTACTTCACCCGTGGAATCATTCAGTAGTAATACTATTTCAGGATCATACAATGGTAAATATAATTATGAAAGAGATCTTATATTATCTCAAGGCATAGAAATCCTATATACCTTTATGAATTTACTCTCAGATTTAGCCAACACAAAATATCTTGAAATGAGAAAAAGAGCCGATTTCTCAAGAGATTCTCAAGAAATGGCTAATCAAGTTGAAGGAGTCATCGCTGATGTAGCTAAGGAAGACGACAAAGCAAAAAGAGCGATTCCTGATAATGTTGTGAAATATATGCGTGATAATCACATTACTGTTAATGATAAATCAATCGATGATTACCTGAAAAGTAAGCTTCCTACTACCATGACTGAAGATACTAAGTTACTAAATAAATTGCAGGAAAAAATTGCTCAGTCAGGTCCTGAAGGAATACCATTAAAAAGTGTGCAAGATATTGTTAATTATATGGATAAACATAATATTAAAGTTAATGAGAAAAGTTGTAGCAATTATATCGCGGAAGTGACAGACCTTAATAACCATTTGAAGAAAACTCTAAATATTGATGAGACGACAATGGGTAAAATTGCAAGTTTTACATTAGAAGCAAACTCAATGTTCAACCCATTAAAACAGTCAGCAGAGCTAATTCATTCTTTAGTCAAGAAGAAAATCAGCCATGAACATATACATAATATTGAAAATGCTTTATCAGCAAGAATGGGATTAAATAAGGGTCAATTAGAAGCTGTTAAAGCCGCTATCAAAACCGTATCAGACAGAGCATCTGATTTTGTTTCTCAATCGCAATTACAAATTCAAAAAGTCATGCAGACGTACAATATTACCGTTAATTTACTCAATAGTATGCAAACTATGCTAGGAGAAATGAACAAATCAATCGCGCAAAATATCCGCTAAAAATGAAAGCGATATCAAATACAAAAGGTAAATAACCGCAGGTTCGCACAATGGCGTTATGTGTAAATGGCCGCCGTCTGCGAGGAGATATTTTCGCAGACGGCTATTCAACATAACGGCGTTGGATATTATGCGAACCCTGATGGTATTTTACAGAAGTTCAATTTTACGTATTTATTGTGAAATTAAAAAACAAACAAAAGCAAAAAAATCAATCTGTCGCAGTAGTGTTCAAAAATCTGTGTCATATCTTAAACTCAAAAAAAAGAGGTATGACATATGAGAAATCAATCATTTAATTTTGATGAAGCGTTGAAGCAATTACAATCAGGTAAAAATTTACTCGGTACGGATGGAATACTCACACCACTCATAAAACAGCTGACCGAAGCTGCCCTGCAGGCAGAAATAGAACACTACCTATCGACAACGTCAATCGATACGCGTAAAAATGGCTATACTCGAAAAACGGTTAAATCGACATATATAGCTAGGCGACTTAATTTTGATTACAAGGTGTGTTATGAGTTATACAATTGATTTTCGACGTAAAGTAATATCTGTAAGGAAAGCCGAAGGTTTAACAATTCGAGAAACTGCGAAACAATTCCGTATTGGAAAAGCGTCTTTAGTACGTTGGCTTAAACGACCAGAGCCAAAAAATTCAACGCCACGTAAGAGGAAGCTCGATAAAAATGCTTTAGCAAAAGATGTGGAACAGTATCCAGATGCTTACCAAAAGGAACGGGCAGAGCGATTCGGTGTTTGTAAAAAGACTATTTGGCAATCCCTTAAAAAGCTGGGATTAACCTATAAAAAAAAACTCTATTCCATCCAAAAACCAACGAAAGCGACAGGCTGGCACATCAGCAAAAAAGACAACAGTATGAAAAAAAAGATAAATCTGTTGTTTTTATTGATGAAAGTGGTTTTTCACATGACACTCCACGAACTCACGGCTATTCCCCAAAAGGTCACCGTTGTTTTGGCCTGAAAAACTGGGGTGCTAAGGGAAGAACAAATGTTATTGGCGCTTTATTGGGAACAACCCTTTTTGCTATCGGATTATTTGATTGCAATATTAACCGTGATGTTTTTTATGTTTGGATCACAAAAATATTGCTCCCAGAACTTCCTGAAAATTCTGTTATTTTTATGGACAACGCTAGCTTTCACAAAGGTAAGAATATTGAACAGGCAATTATAAACGCAGGACACCAGATAGAATATTTGCCTGTGTATTCACCAGATTTAAATCCTATAGAACATAAATGGTCTCAAGCTAAACGTAAAAAGATGGAAACAGGATGCACTATCGATGACCTGTTTTTAATACATATGCTGTAATCAAAATTAAGTCGCCTAGCTATATAAATAGACAAAATCTTATAAATTAAAAGCAACTTATTGTAATTTAAACAAATTTATACGTTTTAGTAACTTGCAAATTAACCATTGCTTTTAAGCCATTTCTGGAATTTTATATGCCTGTGCGAAACTCGTGTCGTAAAGAACTTATGGCACGTCACCATGATCTGGCTTGTTTGCGGTGGTGATAAAAACTCACGACAGGGTAGATCTATCCTTTTGTTCAAAATTGATTAATAATTAATCGTTTTTTAACCATCTATTCCGTTCCTTATCTCAGCTTTGGTAGCCAGTCGTTGGCACCCATTCGGTCTTCAGACTACGGAAGAATCGTTCCATCGGACTATTATCCCAACAATTCCCTCTGCGACTGATACTTTGGGTCATCTGATAACGCCACAATGCCTGCCTATACTGACGACTGGTATAATGACTTCCCTGATCACTATGGAACATCACCTGTTTTGGATGCCCACGTAGTTCCCAAGCCATTTGTAGTGCTTTGGCTGTTAATTCTGAGTCTGGTGCAAATGACATTGCCCAGCCCACCGGTTTTCGGGCAAACAAATCCAATACCACAGCCAGATAGGCCCATCGTGAGCCTGTCCAAATATAGGTTACATCGCCGCACCAAACCTGGTCAGGCTTTGTAACAGCGAACTGCCTATTGAGCAGATTTGGAATATCAATACGTTCATTTCCACCGCGGTTGTATTTATGTTTTCGCTCTTGGCAACTGACGATGATTAATTCTTTCATCAACTTACCCGCTAACCACCGCCCAAGTTTCACGTTGTGTGTATTGGTAACCATCGTGGCGATAGTCCTTGCGCCAGCAGAGCCGCCACTAACGTTCCACGCTTCGCTGACTAGGCTACGTTTTATCGTCCGCTCAATATCTGGCTCCTTAGGCCGACACCAATAGCGATAACTGCTTCGGTGAACATTAAAAATACGACACAAAGTTTTCACCGGATAAAGCACTCTTAGCTTTTCAACTACCGAAAATTTTTTAGTGAGTCGGACATTAAGAGCGCAGTAGCCTTTTTTAAGATGTCATTCTCCATTTCCAGCCGGTGGATTTTTTTCTTCATTTCTCTGAACTCAATTTGTTCAGGTGTTAATGGCAGACCAGGCGATGTTTTCCCTTGACGTTCTAAACGAAGGGCTCTTACCCACCGGCTAATCGCTGAAAGACTGACGTTCATGCCTTTTGCGGCTTCCTGGTAGGTGTAATTTTGGTCAAGGACTAATTTGGCGGTTTCACATTTAAATTCAGCAGTAATTATTTTACTCATTTCGGCACCTATAAAAATTATGAGGTAAGCATATCACCTCAACTTAGGTGGCCAAATTTAGTATGCCACTACACTTTCTGTATTTTGATCATTACTACTGACCCAAATGTAGCCAACATTTTCTCCAGCCATATTTTTACCTTAACTTTCAATCTATGTCATATTGAAATCTAAAATTTAAATATGAATACGTCAATTAATTAACTTGAAAACTCTAATATGACATAAATAGCTGGTTACATAAATTTCATGTTAGGGTGTAGTCAAAACGTGAAAATATTCAAAAACGACATTAACTTTTTTTGAGCTTCATCAAAATCCAATAAGCCACTGCAGCCATCAGAATAGAATTCAAAGAAGGGATGCCCAAGTTGAAGAATACGCCGACAAGAGTGCCAAAAATCCAAGCAAAAATAGCAGACCAGCCAATTAATGGAGTCTCTAAGAGACACGAGTTTCGCACAGGCATATAAAATTCCAGAAATGGCTTAAAAGCAATGGTTAATTTGCAAGTTACTAAAACGTATAAATTTGTTTAAATTACAATAGGTTGATTTTAATTTATAAGATTTTGTCTATTTATATATTATGCTGAATTAAACTTAAAAATAGAGCGTTTTTTATTGGTGCGAAACTCGTGTCTGGGCTGGAAGTAAGCCAGTGATGGAGGTCGTAGTATGAGTACTTCGAAGTAAAGCAGATTGAAAAATATCGTGATTTAACCCCTCATCAGCGTGCTCGAATCCTCAATACAGTTGGGAGTGCAGCATGAAATCTAAAATGTATGAATTTTGCCGACGCACAACTGTCCCCTGTGGTTTTGCAGACAGCGAAGGGGAAATTAAGACCAATGCAGAAATGGCAGATTTGTTAGGTCTAAATATAGATACGCCTGAAATGGTGGCTTTATTAGAGAAAATCCATACTGAAAAATTGCCGTTTTCTTTGGTGTGCAATTTGCCGTTTGATTACAATAAATTGTCTAAAGTTTGGCAATTCCATTTTTTACCGCTTTTTGGTTGGGCAGGGGTATTAAACAATTTTAAGCAGAAACGTTTTTGTTCTTAGTTAGGAAATTGAATCGTTCTTGGTTTGTTTAAATGATTTGTTAGAGTTAAGCTCCTTAACTACCTAAAATGCAAAATTTTACTACGTAGTAAAGTTAATTAACTAGGGTAGTAAATCTGATTAACTACCATGTGGTTAATTTTTATAAAAAAGATTAATTTTTAACTACGGCTTGTTATTATCTCCTTAGATTGAGGAGTGACTTGATGAAGCCAAAAAGGAGCCAGTACGATCTAATGCACCTTCTTTTTGAAGCAATGAGAAAAGCAAAATTGAAGCCTAATCAAAGGCTGGTTTTATTAGGACTATTCAGATTTATGAATGGTGATGGTTTTTGTTACCTTTCATACAATGCACTCATTGATGAAACTGGTTTAACTAGACCTACGATAGCAAAAACTATTAAAGAATTAGCTGAGTTAGATTGGCTTTCATTTGAAAGTGGTAACTCAATTAAAAGCAATTATTATCAATTGGACTTAAAGAAGTTAGGTTTGAAAGATAATTCATCTAATTTTTAAGGTTTATCTAAAAAGGAAGAGAGATAATCAGTTAAAAGAATTCGAGGGCGTTTAATGACCCAAAAAGAAGCCGAAGCAGGTGGATATAGATGGGTTGGTGATATAACCGGTAAATAAATTATTTCGCTACCCCGATGGGCTCGAATCCCAGCGAGGCAGCTAACCCAAAACCTAAACCAACTAGGAATTGAGCTATGCGAAATAGTACCTTCCGTGTGCTTGTCTGTGAAGCACCAAAACAAATCATTGAACTTTTTGCTCAAAGTTCACACAATTTAACCGCTTCGCCAGCGGGCCAGAATTCTCAAGAGAGTTGGGGGTGCTGTATGAAATCCGAGATGATTAAATGCTTTGCTTTTTGAGTAGTGGTTTTCGAGTGACCGTGTTCTCTGTTATTTCCGGTTATCTTCCGCTTCCTCGCCCGTTCGCTCGCGTTGCTCGATGTATAAGAAATTAATACCCGAAATGGTTACTCATTAACCTGCGCCATGATGAAATCCTTTTTATTTTCTTCTAAATTTTGCCAAAATTATGTTGAAGGTTGAGGTGCTGCTCAGTCAGCCATTATTCGCTACATAACCCACTACTATAAAATAGTTGCTGAATAGAGAGTTGCATTTTTTGTCACGCTATAGACAATAAAAAGAGGTTTAACTTAGAAAATAACGGTTTGAAATGATCAACAAAGAGCGGTTGTTACGAGATAATCGTTTATGTAAAGCAATCATTGGATTATCAGTCGAAGAATTGAAAAATTTAGCCGCTGAATTTTCAGCTTGTTATTTGATTTATCGGAAAAAGAATCGAAAAGATCACGAGCGGCAAATGGGTGCAGGGCAGAAAGGATTTATCCCAACCCCATTAGATAAACTGCTTTTTATTTTATTGTATTTAAAATGTTATCCGACCTATGATTTGCAAGGACTTCTTTTTGGTTTAGATAGAACACGGGTATGTCGCTGGGTAAAAATATTATTGCCGGTTTTAGAGATGACCTTGGGGCGAGAATGTGTTTTGCCCGCTCGTCAAATTCGCTCTGCTGAGGAATTTTTTCGCGCCTTTCCTTGGAGTTAAAGACGTCTTTATTGATGGGACAGAGCGACCTGTCCAAAAGCCTAAGAATCTGCGTCGGCGAAAAAAAATGTATTCGGGAAAGAAAAGACAGACCACTCGAAAAGGGCTTATTATGACTGACGAAACGAGGAAAATTGGATTTATCCCCATGATCAAAAATGGGCGCCGTCACGATAAACGCTTACTCGATAAAGTCGATATAATTCGCCATATTCCCCCTGAGGTAACCATCTGGGCCGATACCGGTTTTCAAGGTATAGATAAACAGCATCCTAATACACAAATCCCAAAAAAAGGAACTCGAAAAAGACCTTTATCGCCTGAACAAAAACAAGAAAATAAAATAATCTCGGGCATCCGTATTACGGTTGAACACGCCATCGCGGGTATCAAGCGCCTCGGTTGTATGACCCAAATTTTACGGAATCGTAGACCCTTTATTGATGATACCTTTTTACTCCTTAGTGCCGGTCTTTGGAATTTCCATCTCAGAACAGCCTAAAATTTACTTCAATCACCGAAATACCCTTATTTCACTATTAAGCAACACGCTTTATAGCGATATAAGACCTCACTGGTATAACGGTGGATTAACGCCAAACGAATCAGAGCGACTGTTCCGTGAACAGTCAGGTAGGGTGGCCAATTTTAGTTGACCACTACACATCATTGGTTGAGCGTTCTGACTGACTTACATAACCGTGGTATACAAGATATTTTAATCGCTTGTGTTGACGGATTAAAAGGGTTTCCAGAAGCGATAGCCAGTATTTTCCCGCAGACAGAGTTCAGCTATGCGTAGTTCATCAAATTCGCAATAGCTTACGTTATATTGCCAGTAAAGACCAAAAAGCCTTTATGGCTGATTTAAAGCCGGTTTATCGTGCAGATACTAAAGCGGCTGCTGAGCTTGCCCTTGATGAACTGGAAACGAAATGGGGTGAAAAATACCCGATAGTGCTATAATCCTGGCGAAGTAAATGGGAGTTGCTCAGTGCTTATTTTCGATACCCTAAAGCCATTAGAAAACCCATTTATACGACCAATGCAGTAGAGGCGGTTCATCGGCAGTTTAGGATATTAACTAAAACCAAAGGGGCTTTTCCTAATGAAAACAGCTTATTAAAATTACTCTATATTGGCATCAATCAGGTATCCAACAAATGGACTATGCCGATTAGTAACTGGGCGTTAACCATTGCTCAATTGTCCATCTATTTTAAAGGGCGCCTAGATGGTATAATCAAAATATAAAATCCCCTGACACAGAATTATAAACACCCTCTATACTTTTTCTTTTTCCATTAAAGATGTTATGGATCAAGATGGTCGCCTATGGCGACGACTTGTCATTGTTTGTTAATACTGGTATAACCCGATACCTACACGCGTTTCGCACCAATAAAAAAAGCTCTATTTTTAAGTTTAATTCAGCATAATATATAAATAAACAAAATCTTATAAATTAAAAGCAACTTATTGTAATTTAAACAAATTTATACGTTTTAGTAACTTGCAAATTAACCATTGCTTTTAAAGATTAATAAAAAGGGTGGTATATCTGCCCAGTTATTTTATTATTTATCTTTTCGTGGTTTATTTCTTTTAAAATCAGCAAGACTAATGACGGGTGCTTTTCTTTTTTTCTTTTTGCGTGGTTTTATAACCGGAATATTATTGTCATAAATAAACATGACAGATTTGTCATTTTCGCTCCTAATTTCAATCTTATTAAAATTAATATCTTCACCGTGAAAATAAAGATTAACGCCGGAGAGAAATTCAATGTCATAAAATTGCAATTCCTCAATCGTTTCACAAATTGCCTTCCTAAGACTTTGTTTATTCCATCGTCCCGTAAATTTTATTCTCATTCATTTTTTCCGATTTTATTTTCTGATAATGTTGATAAATTTTTCTGGCATAGTGGTAACGATTTTTAATTGATGTATTAGTATTTCTTATTCCAGAATTATACATGCCAACGGCTAGCCAATTTTTGCCGTAGATAGCAAAATTACGACTTAAAATCATTGCACCAAGATGAATGCACGCGTTTCGCACCAATAAAAAAACGCTCTATTTTTAAGTTTGATTTAGCATAATATATAAATAGACAAAATCTTATAAATTAAAAGCAAATTATTGTAATTTAAACAAATTTATACGTTTTAGTAACTTGCAAATTAACCATTGCTTTTAAGCCATTTCTGGAATTTTATATGCCTGTGCGAAACTCGTGGAATATTTAAACAAGGATGATTTATTAAGTTAACCTGAGTTCGGGATAAGGATCTTAATTTTTTATCACATATTCAAATAGTTAATTTAAAATAATTACATAAAACAGTATTAATTTTGTTTTTTTTCATGATTTTAGTAGAGAAAAATAGCTTCTTTTTTAACCTGCTATCACTAAGAATTTTTCTTCTTTTTTATCTCATTGATTTTCAAATATTTTTTGATAAATCGGCTATTTTTATTTTCTCGCAACTATCGCTTATCCCGAACTCAGGTTAAGTTACTTTCAGTTAACGAGGGGTATTCATGTTTAATGGCGTTAAAAGTTTTGGTATTAATCTGCATAACACCTAAATCGAGTGAGCCATCTTTATTTTTGTTTTTTGCATGGGGATTAAAGTTGGATTCTTGCCAGGCAATGGCTCTTAAATAATCGGGGGCTATTTGATAATAACTTCCGGCTTTATCAAAACAATCGGCAAGCGAGAATTTTGAGATAACAAGACAAAATAGCAACATTAAAATTTTTTTCTTCATCACCATATTCTTTATTTAATGATGAGCAAGAAGGAAATATTTTAAACCTGCCTAGCTTCCCCGTTTATTGTTTTAAACCAGAACAATTAGGCATATTGTCGCCCCTATAAAGCAAAAGAATTTTTTAAAAATATTCCAATAAACATTTCCAATTTTACCTACCTCAATCCGCTTTTTCTACCACTAACCACACATCACACGCA
The DNA here is from genome assembly GCF_001640365.1 of Candidatus Arsenophonus triatominarum. GTDB lineage: Bacteria > Pseudomonadota > Gammaproteobacteria > Enterobacterales > Enterobacteriaceae > Arsenophonus > Arsenophonus triatominarum. Next base: position 117,493 of record NZ_LWMI01000017.1, read on the forward strand.
AAATATTTATTTTAACTATATGAAATATAATATTTTTTATTAAACTATTTATATGTCTTTATGAATTTTGACATTAAAAAATGGCATAAACATACTATTTGCCAACTAATTGTTATTTAAGAAAAGAATACATTTAGATTCTTTTCGTGGTTTATTTGCCATCTATATGATTTTTATTTATTTTTTTCTTAAAACTATATTGATGATATTAATTATATGTAAAAAATCAACATGATGGCAATTGCCATTAAAAATTGATTGTTTATTCAAAACGCCAGCGTTTGACATTGTTTTATCTAATTGATTTTTATCTATTTTTATTATAAAAACATCAAAAGATGGCAAAGGCCAGCAATTAATGGCATAACATTTCTTTAAATATTTGTAAATTTAATTTTGAATATTAATGATGATTCCTGAAGATTATAAAGTTACTGTACGTATTCCTAAATCGGTTGTCGATGTTATTGATGCTATTTCTGAAAAAAGGATTAATGATGGTGAAGGAAAATAATCCTGTAATCGAACAGCAATTGCATTAGAAATGCTTAAATTAGGCTGTCGTATTATGAAAATATAGATAAAGATTCTAATGAAACACCTTCTATTTCTGTCGATGATAAATTAGCGTTAATTGCTGAATCTGTTTTAAAAGAATACTTTACAAATACTATTTTTCTCGGTGGTCGCGGTGATATCGATAAAGCTAAACATCAAGATGGTCGCCTATGGCGACGACTTGTCATTGCTTGTTAGTACTAGTATAACCCGATACCTATTGTCTCAATCTTTTGGTCCCTTTATATGTCACCGCATTTTAGTCATGTTTTTCAATTTGGTCAACGCTGGCTCAATTGGCTTAATCGCCAACCCCCTGATAGTGTCCGCACTGTTGTGATGGAAACCATGGTAAAGCGGCACTTCGCTTATGGGGTGGTCAATTTGGCGCTGTCCTAACCCTCAATGTAATTCTGAGAAACGGGTTAAATTTACCTGCAAAAGTCGAAGCTGCCCACATTGTGGCGTCAAAGCTTGCCTACAATGGATTAACAATACGCTAGCTTGGTTACCCGAAGCTCCTTGGCAGCACATCACTTCTACCATGCCTTGTGAATATTGGCCTATTATTCGCGCCAACCGTTGGCTTCTCGGTGAGATGCCATTTTTGGTCTCGTCCCCAAGTATGGATGGCAGTGAAAACGCCCGGGGTGATATTGAGGTCACGGCAGATGGTTAATATCACATCAGCGGCTAATCGATTCATTTCACCGAGAAGCCAACGGTTGGCGCGAATAATAGGCCAATATTCACAAGGCATGGTAGAAGTGATGTGCTGCCAAGGAGCTTCGGGTAACCAAGCTAGCGTATTGTTAATCCATTGTAGGCAAGCTTTGACGCCACAATGTGGGCAGCTTCGACTTTTGCAGGTAAATTTAACCCGTTTCTCAGAATTACATTGAGGGTTAGGACAGCGCCAAATTGACCACCCCATAAGCGAAGTGCCGCTTTACCATGGTTTCCATCACAACAGTGCGGACACTATCAGGGGGTTGGCGATTAAGCCAATTGAGCCAGCGTTGACCAAATTGAAAAACATGACTAAAACGCGGTGACATATAAAGGGACCAAAAGATTGAGACAATAGGTATCGGGTTATACCAGTACTAACAAGCAATGACAAGTCGTCGCCATATGCGATCATCTTGAGCAATAATTCAATCCAAGAATTGAAAAAAATAGTTGGGGTTAGTTTGTTGGTCATCCTATCACGAGTTTCGCACAGGCATTTAAAATTCTAGAAATGGCTTAAAAGCAATGGTTAATTTGCAAGTTACTAAAACGTGTAAATTTGTTTAAATTACAATAAGTTGATTTTAATTTATAAGATTTTGTTTATTTATATATTATGCTGAATTAAACTTGAAAATAGAGCGTTTTTTATTGGTGCGAAACTTGTGCCTATATCTTCAATAATTGCTCGCGTCGGATTGAATTATGGCAAACAACCCCGTTATATTAAATACGCTATTTATTCATTACAATTCAGACATCATAAACCAGCCATACAAAAACGCACCCTATCTCTTCAGGTGCGTTGAATTTTATGACTAAAACAGAAAAACCGTTCAGAGTCGATTACAGCGCGTTTTAGAGGGTAATTTGCAGGTAACTTTGTCTTGATTTTCAAAAATTATAAGATTTAACGATTTTTTAATTTCTGATAGATGTTCTTTGCTGTACAAAACCATTCGGTTTGGGGCAATCTATAGAATACCTGTACGAAAATAGTTAAACTGTGTTTCATACAGGCATTTTAATTCGTACATGCTTTTTCGTCAGTTATTTGACCGCTTCTTTTAAAGTTTTACTGACTTTAAAACTGGGTACGTTTGCAGCAGCAATTTTGAGTGGTTCACCTGTTTTTGGGTTGCGTCCTTCTCTAGCAGCTCTTGGCTTCACTTGAAAACTACCGAAGCCGATGAGTTGTACGTCATTTCCAGCTTTTAACTCTTCTGTCACGGTTTCAATGAATGCGTTAAGTGCTTTCTCTGAATCTTTTTTGGTTAAGTCGCTTTTTTCAGCGATTTGATTAATGATTTCTGTTTTGTTCATGTTGTGCCTGAATTAATGGATACGTTAATTTTAGTTATGCTAGCTATAGCTTCTGGATAGTGCAATGTTTCAGTGTTAATTAACTTAAAAAATCTTTTTTGGTTTAAAGTTTTCGTTGGAGGAAAAGTTATCCACAGGAGTAAGCTGATTAAAAAAGATTATATTTTTTATTATAAAAGATTAGCGTGCTTTTTGAGGTCATTTATTTTTTATTTTATTCTCAATAGTTTACAAAATACCCATGTTTGTTTTTTTACATTTAAAATCAATAGGTTATAAATTTAGTGAGTATAAATATTACCTTTCTATTTATTTTCCAGAATTAGTATAAATTACTGTATTTATTTTATGTATTGTTCAATCTTTTTTGTTACAACCATTTATGAGTTTGAATTTTCAATATCCCGTACTCTGGTAGTTGCTACTGTTGCGCTTGCAATTGCGATTGTTATAATGTGTTGTGTTTATGGGGATATGTTATGAAAAAAAGAACAAGTGATTTTATGGAAGATATCATTAGACTTCGGAATGAAGGGGCTACCTACGATGAAATAGTTCTTTGGCTTGCAAAAAATAAACAGTTTTTAATCTCACCTAGCTCGATTAGAGGTGCTTTGAAAAGACAGGAAGCTATTAATATATTGAATAAATAATGTTCAGCCCCTTATGCCTACAAAAACTCAGGGGCTGATTACCAGAAATCACAGAGCTATTAACTCATGCTGGTCTATGCATGATAACACTCTGAACAAACCTTTGAAAAGGTTAATGAAATTTATAATGAGTGATATTTTTAAGGTCGCCGATAGAATCGCTAAAAAAATTGCAGAACGAGAAATAAAAAAAGTTGAGCAAATCGAGCAAAATCATGAAAAAAAACAGTGTGAATATAATGAGAAGAAAGAATATTTGCCGATCACAAAATCCAATTTTATACCTGTTCCAAATTCCATTTTAAGGAGTTCCCTTTTTGGTATAGTTAAAAAAGGATCAAGAAAATTTGAGAAAAATGTTCTTAAAGCAAGTTTTAACGGTTATACGGTCAAATATACAGGCGAACAGTTAGATCAAGCTGATTTGGATGTGTGGTTGGAATGTTTACAATGAATCGATTAGCCGCTGATGTGATATTAACCATCTGCCGTGACCTCAATATCACCCCGGGCGTTTTCACTGCCATCCATACTTGGGGACGAGACCAAAAATGGCATCCGCATATTCATTTTTCAACCACAGCCGGCGGGGTGACTAAAAAGAATACCTGGCGGGATATCAGCTTTTATCGCGAAAACATTATGACAATATGGCGATATCGGATAACGACATTATTTGAGAAAACATTATTACACGCTCACCATTCCCGATGAGCTTAAAGCTGAAGGAAGAAGTAAAGCATCATGGAATCAATTACTTAACACTCACTACAAGCGCGGGTGGAATATTAATCTTTCTGATATTCTTTCCAATATTACCCATGTCACCCTTTATCTCGGATTTTATCTAAAGAAACCCCCTGTCTCGCTCAGTCGCTTAAAACATTATTCCGGCGAAAATAACATCACGTTACGCTATAAGAGCCACCGCACGAAAAAACAGGAAGACTTGGTCATGACATCCGATGAATTTATTACCCAGTTTGCGTCTCATGTGCCAGAAAAATGGTTTCACATGATCTGCTATTACGGCTTTTTAAGTCCATCAGCACGGATGCGAAAAATGTTAACGGAGGTTTTTTATCCTTTAGGCCCAGCAAGATAAAAAACCCGCTAAAAAAGTCACCTGGCGAAACATGTATCAACACGTCTTTAAAGTCGATCCACTTGCTTGTCTCTTATGTGGGAAAAAATTACTTTTCGCAGGAATGAATTTTGGATTGAATCGTAAAGAACTTATGGCACGTCACCATGATCTAGCTTGTTTGCGGTGGCGATAAAAACTCACGACAGGGTAGATCTATCCTTTTGTTTAAAATTGATTAATAATCAATCGTTTTTTTAACCATCTATTCCGTTCCTTATCTCAACCTTCAACATAATTTTGGCAAAATTTAGAAGAAAATAAAAAGGATTTCATCATGACGCAGGTTAATGAGTAACCATTTCGGGTATTAATTTCTTATACATCAAGGTGCAGAGGAAAACTATCAAAAATAAACGGTTAATTTATGATGAAAAAAATAATGCCCCTAATTTCGGGGCATTATTAAATTAAGGTTTATGCTCAATAACTTCTGGTTGAGATTTTTGACCAATAGCAATTTTTTGTGGTTTTTGTTCTTCCGGTATTTCATAATTAAAAATTAATGTTAGCAATCCATCGGCTAAATTGGCATTTTGTATTTTTATTCGATAGTCAAGGTCAAAACTCATCGAAAAGCCTTTTTTCTCAATACCTTTATGTAACCATTTCTCTGTTTTGCTATCATGACTAACTTCTTCTTTCTCAGTTTCACTTTTTCCGCTGATGGTTAGTTTATTATTTAACACCGATATGTCTAATTCGTGTTGGTGATAACCAGGCACGGCGATTGTGAGTTCGAGATTTTCTTTATCTTTTTGGTATAAATTGTAAGCTGGAATATCTGACAGAGGTTTTTCACCGGTTATTCGGCTAAACAATTTATCCATTTGAGTAAATCTGTCGGATAATAGGTTATCACTGAGCATTGGAATAAGAGAAAAAGAACGATAAGACATATTGTCCTCCTTTTTGCGCTTATTGATTCGTATATTACTTTGTTTAGTTATAATACTAAAATAGGGGTAACCTTATTTATTTTCAAGGGGATTTTATAGTTAATGAAATTACTAAATATGACAAAACTGCGAATATCTGAATTATCTCAGTCAACATTAATATCACGTATATTGCAATGGATAATTAGTTTTAGTCTATTATTGTTAGCTGTTATTTTGATTATTTTTTTGATGAAAGAAACGTTTACCTTATCTTTACTATTATTCAAGTCAGCTAATCCTACCCAGACTTACCTTTTACTCGAAGGTATCGTTAATTATTTTCTCTATTTTGAATTTATCGCATTGATAATTAAATATTTTAATTCTCTGTATCATTTCCCTTTACAATATTTTGTATATATCGGTATTACCGCTATCATTCGATTAATTATCGTAGAACATAAAGATCCATTTTCTGTACTGATTTATGCAATCTCGATATTAGTCATGATTTTAGCCTTGTATTTAGCTAACGCCAAACGTCTTGTAGAATAAAAAAACTATTGATTAAAACGATAAAGTATGAATTAATTGACTCTAGCCTCGAGAGTAACAATCTCTTTTTATTAGTAAAAATTTTAAGCAAATTCAAAATTTAGCGATATCATAATACCTCTTCATTAATGAGTTCCTTCTGATTAAATATTATTAGTAAAAATCATGTTAATCTTTGAGATTTTTGATTAATTAACAAAATTAAGGAACTTATATGTCAAGCATCAATACAGGTATGGTTTAATGCTGATAAAGGCTTTGGATTTATTTCAATGTATGATAAATTAATACCCGAAATGGTTACTCATTAACCTGCGTCATGATGAAATCCTTTTTATTTTCTTCTAAATTTTGCCAAAATTATGTTGAAGGTTGAGATAAGGAACGGAATAGATGGTTAAAAAACGATTAATTATCAATCAATTTTGAACAAAAGGATAGATCTACCCTGTCGTGAGTTTTTATCGCCACCGCAAACAAGCTAGATCATGGTCACGTGCCATAAGTTCTTTACGATTCAATCCAAAATTCATTCCTGCGAAAAGTAATTTTTTCCCACATAAGAGACAAGCAAGTGGATCGACTTTAAAGACGTGTTGATACATGTTTCGCCAGGTGACTTTTTTAGCGGGTTTTTTATCTTGCTGGACTAAAGGATAAACAACCTCCGTTAACATTCTTCGCATCCGTGCTGATGGACTTAAAAAGCCGTAATAGCGGATCATGTGAAACCATTTTTCTGGCACATGAGACGCAAACCGGGTAATAAATTCATCGGATGTCATGACCAGGTCTTCCTGTTTTTTCGTGCGGTGGCTCTTATAGCGTAACATGACGGGATAATGTTTTAAGCGACTGAGCGAGGCAGGGGGTTTCTTTAGATAAAATCCGAGATAAAGGATGACATGGGTAATATTGGAAAGAATATCAGAAAGATTAATATTCTACCCGCGCTTGTCGTGAGTGTTAAGTAATTGATTCCATGATGCTTTACTTCTTCCTTCAGCTTTAAGCTCATCGGGAATGGTGAGCGTGTAATAATGTTTTCTCAATAATGCCGTTATCCGATATCGCCATATTGTCATAATGTTTTCGCGATAAAAGCTGATATCCCGCCAGCTGTGGTTGAAAAATGAATATGCGAACGTTGCCAGCCCACGCCGTTAGGTTATACCGTTAGATTTTCTGCTCATAATTTTTTGAAATCTATTGGGCGGAATACAGGAAAAACAGATCATGAATGGTTAAAGTCTGTATTTCAAAGATTGCGCGTCAATGATGTTGAAATTTCAGACGGCAAATATACCTATGCAGGAAGTTTAATATTTGAACAATACCGCGATGAAGAAACTGGAGTAAATTGCCTTGTCTTAAATCCAAAAATTGTCGTCTGTTTTGGAAAAGATCGTTGGACTGGTTTCACAAAAGAAATACGTTTAAAACTAAAAGGAAAATCATTGACGCAATGGTTACATGCTTTTTATAGTAGTCATGCAAAGCCTTTACCTATCAAAATAATTACATTAAAAGAACTTTGTGGCAGTACAACCACAACGAAAGATTTTAAACAGAAAATAAAAAAATCTTTATCTGAATTAGCTTTTGCTACTAATTGGAGTTGTGAAATTGACTCTACGGATAAGGTGATAATTAAGAAAAATTGAAATGAAAATAACGCTCTGTATGCGTGCTGAATACATGCATACAGAGCTAATCCAACAACCTAACGTATCTAGGAGTCGGACTATGAGAAATAGTACGCATATTGCACGCATAATGAAAGCGTGCGACATATCAATCGAGCAGCTTTTGAGCTTTGCTAACACGTCAAAACACCTTACAACCCGTCAGCGTGAGTACCTTCAACGTATCGGAGGTGCGGCATGAAATCCGAAATGCATGAATTTTGTCGACGCGCAACACTGTTCCTTGTGGTTTCGCGGATAGTGAAGGGGAAACTAAGACCAATGCAGACATGACGGAATTACTGGCGTTGAATAAAGATGCGCCTGAAATGGAAGCTTTATTAGAGAAAATCCGCACTGAAAAATCCCCATTTTATGTCATAAGCAATTTGGCGTTTGATTACAAAAAACTGCCGAAACTTTGGCAAATTGATTTTATCCCACTGTTGAGTCAGGAAAATGGCTACTTAGGCACTTTCTTCCACGCACATAAGTTCCTGTTTTTGTCGCTGTTGGAGTATGTGGAGGGTAGGCAGCCTTATGCGGTCACAAGCTTTTCACTGATAAAGAGTGGGAAGTTCTGTTTTTTACAATGCAACGGTTGAGCAGTAAAGAAATAGCTAGACGGTTAAATATTGCTACTGGATGTATAAGAAATTAATACCCGAAATGGTTACTCATTAACCTGCGCCATGATGAAATCCTTTTTATTTTCTTCTAAATTTTGCCAAAATTATGTTGAAGGTTGAGATAAGGAACGGAATAGATGGTTAAAAACCGATTAATTATTAATCAATTTTGAGCAAAAGGATAGCTCTACCCTGTCGTGAGTTTTTATCGCCACCGCAAACAAGCCAGATCATGGTGACGTGCCATAAGTTCTTTACGATTCAATCCAAAATTCATTCCTGCGAAAAGTAATTTTTTCCCACATAAGAGACAAGCAAGTGGATCGACTTTAAAGACGTGTTGATACATGTTTCGCCAGGTGACTTTTTTAGCGGGTTTTTTATCTTGCTGGGCTAAAGGATAAACAACCTCCGTTAACATTTTTCGCATCCGTGCTGATGGACTTAAAAAGCCGTAATAGCGGATCATGAGAAACCATTTTTCTGGCACATGAGACGCAAACCGGGTAATAAATTCATCGGATGTCATGACCAGGTCTTCCTGTTTTTTCGTGCGGTGGCTCTTATAGCGTAACGTGTGTTATCTTCGCCGGAATAATGTTTTAAGCGACTGAGCGAGACAGGGGGTTTCTTTAGATAAAATCCTAGATAAAAGGGTGACATGGGTAATATTGGAAAGAATATCAGAAAGATTAATATTCCACCCGCGCTTGTCGTGAGTGTTAAATAATTGATTTCATGATGCTTTACTTCTTCCTTCAGCTTTAAGCTCATCGGGAATGGTGAGCGTGTAATAATGTTTTCTCAATAATGTCGTTATCGCCACATTAAGCCTGTTGCTCAATAGCAAAATTAATTATGACTTACAAAAAAACCAGCCGATGATGATAAAATCATCAATTTTTGCATTAAAAATAACCTATGTAAGATTAAAAAATAAACTATTTTTGTATTTTTTAGATGTATCTAACTTGTTTTTATTTTAAGCAACTTTATTTCACTATTGAGCAACATGCTTATTTTCATAATAAAATAGTTGCTGAATAGAGACTTGCATTTTTTGTCACGCTATAGACAATAAAAAGAGGTTTAACTTAGAAAATAACGGTTTGAAATGATCAACAAAGAGCGGTTGTTACGAGATAATCGTTTATGTAAAGCAATCATTGGATTATCAGTCGAAGAATTGAAAAATTTAGCCGCTGAATTTTCAGCTTGTTATTTGATTTATCGGAAAAAGAATCGAAAAGATCACGAGCGGCAGATGGGTGCAGGGCGGAAAGGATTTATCCCAACCCCATTAGATAAACTGCTTTTTATTTTATTGTATTTAAAATGTTATCCGACCTATGATTTGCAAGGACTTCTTTTTGGTTTAGATAGAACACGGGTATGTCGCTGGGTAAAAATATTATTGCCGGTTTTAGAGATGACCTTGGGGCGAGAATGTGTTTTGCCCGCTCGTCAAATTCGCTCTGCTGAGGAATTTTTTCGCGCCTTTCCTGGAGTTAAAGACGTCTTTATTGATGGGACAGAGCGACCTGTCCAAAAGCCTAAGAATCTGCGTCGGCGAAAAAAAATGTATTCGGGAAAGAAAAGACAGACCACTCGAAAAGGGCTTATTATGACTGACGAAACGAGGAAAATTGGATTTATCCCCATGATCAAAAATGGGCGCCGTCACGATAAACGCTTACTCGATAAAGTCGATATAATTCGCCATATTCCCCCTGAGGTAACCATCTGGGCCGATACCGGTTTTCAAGGTATAGATAAACAGCATCCTAATACACAAATCCCAAAAAAAGGAACTCGAAAAAGACCTTTATCGCCTGAACAAAAACAAGAAAATAAAATAATCTCGGGCATCCGTATTACGGTTGAACACGCCATCGCGGGTATCAAGCGCCTCGGTTGTATGACCCAAATTTTACGGAATCGTAGACCCTTTATTGATGATACCTTTTTACTCCTTAGTGCCGGTCTTTGGAATTTCCATCTCAGAACAGCCTAAAATTTACTTCAATCAAATAACCCTTACTTCACTATTAAGCAACACACCTTGTAATCAAAATTAAGTCGCCTAGCTATATTAACCATCTGCCGTGACCTCAATATCACCCCAGGCGTTTTCACTGCCATCCATACCTGGGGACAAGACCAAAAATGGCATCCGCATATTCATTTTTCAACCATAGCCGGCGGGGTGACTAAAAAGAATACCTGGCGGGATATCAGCTTTTATCGCGAAAACATTAAGCGTGTTATGAGTTATACAATTGATTTTCGACGTAAAGTAATATCTGTAAGGAAAGCCGAAGGTTTAACAATTCGAGAAACTGCGAAACAATTCCGTATTGGAAAAGCGTCTTTAGTACGTTGGCTTAAACGACCAGAGCCAAAAAATTCAACGCCACGTAAGAGGAAGCTCGATAAAAATGCTTTATCAAAAGATGTGGAACAGTATCCAGATGCTTACCAAAAGGAACGGGCAGAGCGATTCGGTGTTTGTAAAAAGACTATTTGGCAATCCCTTAAAAAGCTGGGATTAACCTATAAAAAAAACTCTATTCCATCCAAAAACCAACGAAAGCGACAGGCTGGCACATCAGCAAAAAAGACAACAGTATGAAAAAAAAGATAAATCTGTTGTTTTTATTGATGAAAGTGGTTTTTCACATGACACTCCACGAACTCACGGCTATTCCCCAAAAGGTCACCGTTGTTTTGGCCTGAAAAACTGGGGTGCTAAGGGAAGAACAAATGTTATTGGCGCTTTATTGGGAACAACCCTTTTTGCTATCGGATTATTTGATTGCAATATTAATCGTGATGTTTTTTATGTTTGGATCACAAAAATATTGCTCCCAGAACTTCCTGAAAATTCTGTTATTTTTATGGACAACGCTAGCTTTCACAAAGGTAAGAATATTGAACAGGCAATTATAAACGCAGGACACCAGATAGAATATTTGCCTGTGTATTCACCAGATTTAAATCCTATAGAACATAAATGGTCTCAAGCTAAACGTAAAAAGATGGAAACAGGATGCACTATCGATGACCTGTTTTTAATACATATGCTGTAATCAAAATTAAGTCGCCTAGCTATATCACATCAGCGGCTAATCGATTCATTTCACCGAGAAGCCAACGGTTGGCGCGAATAATAGGCCAACATTCACAAGGCATGGTAAAAGTGATGTGCTGCCAAGGAACTTCGGGTAACCAAGCTAGCGTATTGTTAATCCATTGTAGGCAAGCTTTGACGCCATAATGTGGGCAGCTCTTCGACTAAATTTAACCCGTTTCTCAGAATTACATTGAGGGTCAGGACAGCGCCAAATTGACCACCCCATAAGCGAAGTGCCGCTTTACCATGGTTTCCATCACAACAGTGCAGACACTATCAGGGGGTTGGCGATTAAGCCAATTGAGCCAGCGTTGACCAAATTGAAAAACATGACTAAAACGCGGTGACATAAAAAGGACCAAAAGATTGAGACAATAGGTATCGGGTTATACCAGTACTAACAAGCAATGACAAGTCGTCGCCATAGGCGACCATCTTGATCGTTTACTTCATCATTCGCATGTACTGCAATTGAGCGGTGAAAGCTATTGATTGGAAGATAAGCGGCGCTCAGGAGCAATAACCGAGTAAAACAGTGGATCAATTTTGATTGATCGTATTTAGCTAAAAAGTGGATCAGTGATCGTTGACACTATGTGACGACAGGCTATTTTTTACCAGCACCCAGACTGGCAAACAGGAAACGGAATTGTTGTCAGAAAGACTGGATAACCTGGAGAAAAAACGAGGGTTACTCAGCTAAACCTAGGGTTAATGTCTCTAAAATTAGGGTGTTAGATGAAAAAACACACTATCTGATGAAAATTTGTATTAGTCTTAACTTAATCTGCAATTCTGATTTAAACACGAGTTTCGCATAGGCATATAAAATTCCAGAGATGGCTTAAAAGCAATGGTTAATTTGCAAGTTACTAAAACGTATAAATTTGTTTAAATTACAATAGGTTGCTTTAAATTTATAAGATTTTGTCTATTTATATATTATGCTGAATTAAACTTGAAAATAGAGCGTTTTTTTATTGCACGAGTTTCGCACAGCATATAAAATTTTCAGAAATGGCTTAAAAGCAATGGTTAATTTGCAAGTTACTAAAACGTATAAATTTGTTTAAATTACAATAGGTTGCTTTAAATTTATAAGATTTTGTCTATTTATATATTATGCTGAATTAAACTTGAAAATAGAGCGTTTTTTTATTGGTGCGAAACGCGTGAGAGTCTTTAGATAACTGGTTGAATTTTTTCATTGAAGTCTTATGATTAATTTGCCATGAATCAATTTTAATAATTAAAACTAAAAAAGTTTTACCTCGACAAATTAGCCAACTTTTGCAGTTGGCTTTTTCTTTTCTGAAATCTGAAAACTCAAAAGCTCCTAAAAAGCATTTTGATCGCGATAAAATTTGGCTTTACCCCCACACACCAAGAACGTTTTTTCCGAGAAAATCGCTTAGAATCGATTATAGAGCGTTTTAGATGGTGTTATGACTATTCTTTCTGTCTTCCTTTAGCACTTCAATGAAGACTTGCTCGAATTCGTCATTTTTGGGTAGGTCTTGATTGAGGATATATTTTCTGACGAAAAAATCGGGTTCAATGCCTAATCGTCTTGAGGCTTCAAAACCTCGCTTGACTGTATTAGCTCATATTTAACCTGACAGTTACCGGTTATTTATACAGTACCTGTCAGGTTAAATTTAATTTAAATCTTTCTCTCTCCAAAGTTGTTTTCCATCGTGTAAAGTTGCCATAGGAGTTCGACCGCAACACATTTTTCCTTGATGTATAAGAAATTAATACCCGAAATGGTTACTCATTAACCTGCGCCATGATGAAATCCTTTTTATTTTCTTCTAAATTTTGCCAAAATTATGTTGAAGGTTGAGATAAGGAACGGAATAGATGGTTAAAAAATGATTAATTATTAATCAATTTTGAACAAAAGGATAGATCTACCCTGTCGTGAGTTTTTATCACCACCGCAAACAAGCCAGATCATGGTGACGTGCCATAAGTTCTTTACGACACGAGTTTCGCACAGGCATATAAAATTCCAGAAATGGCTTAAAAGCAATGGTTAATTTGCAAGTTACTAAAACGTATAAATTTGTTTAAATTACAATAGGTTGCTTTAAATTTATAAGATTTTGTCTATTTATATATTATGCTGAATTAAACTTGAAAATAGAGCGTTTTTTTATTGGTGCGAAACTCGTGAAAAGGAAGGAAAAATACGGTGATATAGGAATGCGTAATTGATGAGTTTTATAAAAAACAATACGCTATCTTATATTAAGTCAATCAATAGAGAATAAAAAAAGGGAAAACTATGTACGTGAACAATTCTAGTCATCGCCTGGTTTCTTATTCAGATTCAGAATCTACCTCATCAAATAATCAAAATAGTCCCTTAGCAAACGTGACCGGTATAAAAAATCTGCCTACCGAGCTGATTGAAAATATCGCCTTTCGTTTAACCGCAAAGGACTATGGTAATTTCCGGCAAGCCTCCAAGGATTTTGCTAGCAAATTAGAAAGTGTAAAGAGCATGGCGGAAGACTATTATAACAATGATTTTTCCTTTACCTGTGAGGGAGAATTAAGAGAAAACAAAAGCAAACTAGTGGCTAATTCTTATGGCCTTTATCGTTGCATTACCGCACAGGCTTCATCACAAACATTAGAAGCTCTCAGCGATCTAAAAAACATTCACTATCATTATCATCACGACAATGTAGCATTGATAAGACAACGCTGTTATTTCATGAAGAACAGGCATAATGCTTTTATTTTCTTGAAAAGATTAGACTCAGTCCCAATATCAACTAGATTTATTTTAATGATTGAGGTGAACGATTTCTATTTTTCATTGCAAATGTTATTTAATAAGGACAAGGATAATCGGGAAGATATCGCCGCGATTTTTAATAAGGCTCATGAACTATTTATATCCGACAAAACAGATAAAGGGTTAATTATTGCCGCAATAATGAGTTCTTTGTATAAATACCTTTCACAGCTGTATGCCGAAAATAAAATAGCTCAATTTTCAGATGAGGTACTTGCCAGCTATCGTGATTCTCACCGTTCTATGTTTTTAACTGGTGATTGCATTAATGATTCACCCCGATGAGCGACGATTAATATTTTCATAGAGGGTGTTCATAATTCTGTGTCAGGGGATTTTATATTTTGATCATACCATCTATGCGCCCTTTAAAATAGATGGACAATTGAGCAATGGTTAACGCCCAGTTACTAATCGGCATAGTCCATTTATTGGATACCGGATTGATGCCAATATAGAGTAATTTTAATAAGCTGTTTTCATTAGGAAAAGCCCCTTTGGTTTTAGTTAATTTCCTAAACTGCCGATGAACCGCCTCTACTGCATTGGTCGTATAAATGGGTTTTTAATGGCTTTAGGGTATCGAAAATAAGCACTGAGCAACTCCCATTTACTTCGCCAGGATTCTAGCACTATCGGGTATTTTTCACCCCATTTCGTTTCCAGTTCATCAAGGGCAAGCTCAGCAGCCGCTTTAGTATCTGCACGATAAACCGGCTTAAAATCAGCCATAAAGGCTTTTTGGTCTTTACTGGTATAACGTAAGCTATTGCGAATTTGATGAACTACGCATAGCTGAGCTTCTGTCTGCGGGAAAATACTGGCTATCGCTTCTGGAAACCCTTTTAATCCGTCAACACAAGCGATTAAAATATCTTGTATACCACGGTTATGTAAGTCAGAACGCTCAGCCAATGATGTGCTCCTTCTGTTTCAGACATATAGAGTCCTAACAATTCCTTATGCCCATCGGTGGTTAGTCCAAGTACCGTGTAGATTGCCTTATTGATATAGTGACCATCATGTTTTACTTGTAATGAATGGCATCGAGCCAGACAAAAGGATAGAGCGCCTCCAGAGGGCGTTGTTGCCAGGCTTTTAATTCAGGGAGTAATTTGTCAGTAATATGCGTAATAGCTCCATCTGATATTTCCAGTCCATATAATTCTGCAACATGTTTTTGAATATCACGATAACTCATGCCTAATGCAAATAACGATAGGATTTTGTTATCAATATCCTCTGATAATTTTGTCTGATTTTTCTTAATGAGCTGAGGCTCAAAAGCACCTGACCTGTCTCTGGGCGTTTTCAGTTCAAATTGACCTGATGTCGATTTAACCGTTTTTCGAGTATAGCCATTTTTACGCGTATCGATTGACGTTGTCGATAGGTAGTGTTCTATTTCTGCCTGCAGGGCAGCTGTTTTATGAGTGGTGTAAGTATTCCATCCGTACCGAGTAAATTTTTACCTGATTGTAATTGCTTCAACGTTTCATCAAAATTAAATGATTGATTTCTCATATTGTCATACCTCTTTTTTTTGAGTTTAAGATATGACACAGATTTTTGAACACTACCAAAGTACCATCTTCGTTTGGAGTAATAGATGCCTGAAATCTATCCTGATAAACAGGATATGCCATTTCCTTAAGTTGGTAAAAAGCTGTCACTTTTTTAATATGGTTTCAGTATCAGGTTCATCATTGCTATGTGTTAATTCATAAATTTTTTCCAGCGCTTCACTTGTATTGGTTCCACAAAACCAATCTTTAATTTTTTCCCATATGCCAACACGAAGCCTGTGGTGAGATTGAAACAGCGCATCCAGGTTATCTGGGTTCACAAGATACTTTTTATGTCGGTCATTTAAAAGGCGTTGGTCGTGTTTATCAACAAACTTACATTAATACTTACAGTAAAGTCGTTCATTGTAAGCTTTACACAACAAAAAGCGCGATAACGGCGGCAGATTTATTAAATGACAAGGTTCTCCCTTTTTATTCCCAGCATGGGTTACCGGTGTTACGTATACTGACGGACAGAGGCAGTGAGTATTGTGGTAAAGTTGAACATCACGATTATCAACTTTATCTCGCTATCAATGATATTGATCATACAAAAACTAAAGCTCGTTCACCTCAAACTAATGGGATTTGTGAACGCTTTCATAAAACTGTATTACAAGAGTTCTATCAGGTGGCTTTTCGTAAGAAAATCTATAGGGCTTTAAATGAATTACAAGCTGATTTAGATAAATGGTTAGCGGAATATAATAACCAACGCACTCATCAAGGAAAAATGTGTTGCGGTCGAACTCCTATGGCAACTTTACACGATGGAAAACAACTTTGGAGAGAGAAAGATTTAAATCAAATTTAACCTGACAGGTACTGTATAAATAACCGGTAACTGTCAGATTAAGTCTGAGCTACCACATGAGCTGAGGCTCAAAAGCACCTGACCTGTCTCTGGGCGTTTTCAGTTCAAATTGACCTGATGTCGATTTAACCGTTTTTCGAGTATAGCCATTTTTACGCGTATCGATTGACGTTGTCGATAGGTAGTGTTCTATTTCTGCCTGCAGGGCAGCTTCGGTCAGCTGTTTTATGAGTGGTGTGAGTGTATTCCATCCGTACCGAGTAAATTTTTACCTGATTGTAATTGCTTCAACGCTTCATCAAAATTAAATGATTGATTTCTCATATGTCATACCTCTTTTTTTGAGTTTAAGATATGACACAGATTTTTGAACACTACCGCTACCAAAGCTTTAGTACTGCTCAGTCAGCCATTATTCGCTACATAACCCACTAGGCATCGGATGATTGACCCTTCTGATAATTTCCCCGTTATTCATGATATGTATTTAAAACGGTACCAACTCTCTCAACCTAACCTTTCCCATCGTTTTGACATTATTTTGTTTGATGAAGCGCAGGACGCTAATCCGGTTACTCACGATATTGTGTTTCGTCAAACCACGAAGTTAGTGATGGTTGGCGATGCCCATCAACAGATTTATCGTTTTCGAGGGGCGTTCGATGTGTTGAATGCACCTTCGCTTACGGATGCTGACCGTCTCTGGTTAACCCATAGATTTCGCTTTGGTGCCTGTGTCGCGGATATGGCTAATGCATTACTGGCCATGAACGATGAAACCCATTAGATGGTTGGCAGAGGTGAAAAAGATGAAATCCTGATTGATATTCCTAAGCAAGACTTTCCTCACCGAGTCATACTCAGTCGAATAATAGCCGGTGTGATTAGAGTAGCATTGGAAGCCAGTAGCAAAAAAGCGACTGTTTACTGGGTCAACGGAATTGATGCTTATCGTATCGATGAATTAATTAACCTTCACTGGTTTTCACTCGGTAAGCGAAAAAAGATGAGTAACCAACGGCTTTACACCGAATATCATGATTATTCGAATTATAAGCGCATGGAGAATGCCAGTGGTGACCAGGAAATGTTGCAATCTATCAAAATCATTGAAAAATTTACGCATTACCAAAAAAAAGTGGATATTTTACGTAAACGAACCGTAGACACTGAAGAGGAAGCCAGTATTATCGTTACAACTGCCCACCGAGCAAAGGGACTGGAGTGGGACATTGTCGAAATCAATAATGATTTTCCGAATAATCTTTTTGACCCTAATATGGACAAAGCAGCCTTTAGAGATGAAGTGAATTTGTTGTATGTTTCAACAACCCGAGCGAAGAAGACACTTATCCTCCATAAATTGTTGGTAAATATTCTGGCCAAAGTTGCTGAGAATGAAAAAACGCCACAAACCTAACTCAGGAATGCCTATAAAACAGCCTGTAATCGATTGTGAGCCATTTTCTTGTGATTAGTCTAAGCTAAAAACGCACCTGAGAAGATAGGGGGCGTTTTTGCATGGCTGGATTATAATGCCGGACACGTAATGAATAAATAGCGTATTTAATATAGCCGGTTTGTTTGCCATAATTCAATCTGATGCTAGCAATCATTGAAGATATCGGATGAGTAAAAAATTTACCCCAACGCCACACGATAGTATATTCAAGCAATTCCTAAGTGAAAAAGAGACGGCAAAAGATTTTTTCGAAATTTGGCTACCCGATGAGATTAAAGCATTGTGTGATTTAGAGAGTCTCAAAATAGAGGCTGGGTCTTTTGTCGATAGCGAAATGAAAAATTACCAGAGTGATATTCTTTACTCAGTCAATACCTTAAAGGGAAGCGGTTATATCTATGTTTTAATTGAAGCACAATCTACGCCAGATAAACTTATCGCTTGGCGATTGATGCGCTACAGTATGGCTGCTATGCACAAGCATCTAGAAGCCGGAAATAAAGAACTGCCGCTCGTTTTTCCTATTTTGTTTTACTCCGGTGAACAAAGCCTCATCCTTATAGCACGAATTGGTTTGACTGTTTTCATGACAGAAAACTGGCCGAGAGTATTTATACAAAACCGTTCCGATTAGCAGATGTCACGACTTTAGATGATGGTGAGATTATGCAACATAAGCGAATGGCTTTGTTGACCCTCATCCAAAAACACATTCGTAGACGAGATATGACGGAGCTTCTGAATGAAATTATTACTCTGTTGTCGTATAATTATTATACTGATAATCAAGTCATTACTCTGTTTAACTATCTCATCCAGGAAGGTAACGCCCAAAAGCCAATGGAATTTATCACCGAGATAGCGAAACAATCAGAAAAACACGAAGGAGCACTTATGACGATTGCTCAACAAATTGAAGAAATTGGCCTTAAAAAAGGCATACAACAAGGTAAAGCCGAAGGCCGTCAAGAAGGCTATCAGCTAGGTAAAAATGATGGTGTTCAGAGGGCGAAAAACAGGCTTCGATGAAGATAGCGCGTCAACTTCTTGAGAAGGGCGTAGAAAGAGATATAGTGAAACTGTCAACAGGTCTTACTGATACTGAAATGAGCAACCTGTTTAAAGATTAAACTATGACGGAACGCAAGAAATTAACTTAAAATCGCCCAAGAAAGGCTTCACAGGAAGAACAGCTCCAAAGTAACTCAGTTTACCGTAAAAAGGTCTTGGTCAATACTGCGCCTAAAAAACAGGCAAAAAAGCCGCATCCTCCCAAAGTAGCAAAACAGCAGCCTAAGAAACCTGTCGTTAAACCTAAACAGGTAGTGAAGGTTAAAATACCTAAACCCACAAACCCGCCTAAAAAGCGATTGCCGTTAGAAGCAGCAATCTTACAGATAACCACTTTTTGGCCTAATTTATTTTCTGAAAATCAATTGAGACCGATGAAAATTGGTATACAACAATTAAGCCAACGTACTAAAGACGCTTTTCCAATACGGAATTGTTTCGCAGTTTCTCGAATTGTTAAACCTTCGGCTTTCCTTTACAGATATTACTTTACGTCGAAAATCAATTGTATAACTCATAACACACCTTGTAATCAAAATTAAGTCGCCTAGCTATATGACTGACGAAACGAGGAAAATTGGATTTATCCCCATGATCAAAAATGGGCGCCGTCACGATAAACGCTTACTCGATAAAGTCGATATAATTCGCCATATTCCCCCTGAGGTAACCATCTGGGCCGATACCGGTTTTCAAGGTATAGATAAACAGCATCCTAATACACAAATCCCAAAAAAAGGAACTCGAAAAAGACCTTTATCGCCTGAACAAAAACAAGAAAATAAAATAATCTCGGGCATCCGTATTACGGTTGAACACGCCATCGCGGGTATCAAGCGCCTCGGTTGTATGACCCAAATTTTACGGAATCGTAAACCCTTTATTGATGATACCTTTTTACTCCTTAGTGCCGGTCTTTGGAATTTCCATCTCAGAACAGCCTAAAATTTACTTCAATCACCGAAATACCCTTATTTCACTATTAAGCAACACGCTTAAAGTTTTCACCGGATAAAGCACTCTTAGCTTTTCAACTACCGAAAATTTTTCAGTGAGTCGGACATTAAGAGCGCAGTAGCCTTTTTTAAGATGTCATTCTCCATTTCCAGCCGGTGGATTTTTTTCTTCATTTCTCTGAACTCAATTTGTTCAGGTGTTAATAAGCGTGTTGCTTAATAGTGAAATAAGGGTATTTCGGTGATTGAAGTAAATTTTAGGCTGTTCTGAGATGGAAATTCCAAAGACCGGCACTAAGGAGTAAAAAGGTATCATCAATAAAGGGTTTACGATTCCGTAAAATTTGGGTCATACAACCGAGGCGCTTGATACCCGCGATGGCGTGTTCAACCGTAATACGGATGCCCGAGATTATTTTATTTTCTTGTTTTTGTTCAGGCGATAAAGGTCTTTTTCGAGTTCCTTTTTTGGGATTTGTGTATTAGGATGCTGTTTATCTATACCTTGAAAACCGGTATCGGCCCAGATGGTTACCTCAGGGGGAATATGGCGAATTATATCGACTTTATCGAGTAAGCGTTTATCGTGACGGCGCCCATTTTTGATCATGGGGATAAATCCAATTTTCCTCGTTTCGTCAGTCATAATAAGCCCTTTTCGAGTGGTCTGTCTTTTCTTTCCCGAATACATTTTTTTTCGCCGACGCAGATTCTTAGGCTTTTGGACAGGTCGCTCTGTCCCATCAATAAAGACGTCTTTAACTCCAGGAAAGGCGCGAAAAAATTCCTCAGCAGAGCGAATTTGACGAGCGGCAAAACACATTCGCGCCCCAAGGTCATCTCTAAAACCTATAGCTAGGCGACTTAATTTTGATTACAGCATATGTATTAAAAACAGGTCATCGATAGTGCATCCTGTTTCCATCTTTTTACGTTTAGCTTGAGACCATTTATGTTCTATAGGATTTAAATCTGGTGAATACACAGGCAAATATTCTATCTGGTGTCCTGCGTTTATAATTGCCTGTTCAATATTCTTACCTTTGTGAAAGCTAGCGTTGTCCATAAAAATAACAGAATTTTCAGGAAGTTCTGGGAGCAATATTTTTGTGATCCAAACATAAAAAACATCACGATTAATATTGCAATCAAATAATCCGATAGCAAAAAGGGTTGTTCCCAATAAAGCGCCAATAACATTTGTTCTTCCCTTAGCACCCCAGTTTTTCAGGCCAAAACAACGGTGACCTTTTGGGGAATAGCCGTGAGTTCGTGGAGTGTCATGTGAAAAACCACTTTCATCAATAAAAACAACAGATTTATCTTTTTTTCATACTGTTGTCTTTTTTGCTGATGTGCCAGCCTGTCGCTTTCGTTGGTTTTTGGATGGAATAGAGTTTTTTTATAGGTTAATCCCAGCTTTTTAAGGGATTGCCAAATAGTCTTTTTACAAACACCGAATCGCTCTGCCCGTTCCTTTTGGTAAGCATCTGGATACTGTTCCACATCTTTTGCTAAAGCATTTTTATCGAGCTTCCTCTTACGTGGCGTTGAATTTTTTGGCTCTGGTCGTTTAAGCCAACGTACTAAAGACGCTTTTCCAATACGGAATTGTTTCGCAGTTTCTCGAATTGTTAAACCTTCGGCTTTCCTTACAGATATTACTTTACGTCGAAAATCAATTGTATAACTCATAACACACCTTGTAATCAAAATTAAGTCGTCTAGCTATAAGAATCTGCGTCGGCGAAAAAAAATGTATTCGGGAAAGAAAAGACAGACCACTCGAAAAGGGCTTATTATGACTGACGAAACGAGGAAAATTGGATTTATCCCCATGATCAAAAATGGGCGCCGTCACGATAAACGCTTACTCGATAAAGTCGATATAATTCGCCATATTCCCCCTGAGGTAACCATCTGGGCCGATACCGGTTTTCAAGGTATAGATAAACAGCATCCTAATACACAAATCCCAAAAAAAGGAACTCGAAAAAGACCTTTATCGCCTGAACAAAAACAAGAAAATAAAATAATCTCGGGCATCCGTATTACGGTTGAACACGCCATCGCGGGTATCAAGCGCCTCGGTTGTATGACCCAAATTTTACGGAATCGTAGACCCTTTATTGATGATACCTTTTTACTCCTTAGTGCCGGTCTTTGGAATTTCCATCTCAGAACAGCCTAAAATTTACTTCAATCACCGAAATACCCTTATTTCACTATTAAGCAACACGCTTAAAGAAACCCCCTGTCTCGCTCAGTCGCTTAAAACATTATTCCGGCGAAGATAACATCACGTTACGCTATAAGAGCCACCGCACGAAAAAACAGGAAGACCTGGTCATGACATCCGATGAATTTATTACCCAGTTTTGTAGTGGCATACTAAATTTGGCCACCTAAGTTGAGGTGATATGCTTACCTCATAATTTTTATAGGTGCCGAAATGAGTAAAATAATTACTGCTGAATTTAAATGTGAAACCGCCAAATTAGTCCTTGACCAAAATTACACCTACCAGGAAGCCGCGAAAGGCATGAACGTCAGTCTTTCAGCGATTAGCCGGTGGGTAAGAGCCCTTCGTTTAGAACGTCAAGGGAAAACATCGCCTGGTCTGCCATTAACACCTGAACAAATTGAGTTCAGAGAAATGAAGAAAAAAATCCACCGGCTGGAAATGGAGAATGACATCTTAAAAAAGGCTACTGCGCTCTTAATGTCCGACTCACTGAAAAATTTTCGGTAGTTGAAAAGCTAAGAGTGCTTTATCCGGTGAAAACTTTGTGTCGTATTTTTAATGTTCACCGAAGCAGTTATCGCTATTGGTGTCGGCCTAAGGAGCCAGATATTGAGCGGACGATAAAACGTAGCCTAGTCAGCGAAGCGTGGAACGTTAGTGGCGGCTCTGCTGGCGCAAGGACTATCGCCACGATGGTTACCAATACACACAACGTGAAACTTGGGCGGTGGTTAGCGGGTAAGTTGATGAAAGAATTAATCATCGTCAGTTGCCAAGAGCGAAAACATAAATACAACCGCGGTGGAAATGAACGTATTGATATTCCAAATCTGCTCAATAGGCAGTTCGCTGTTACAAAGCCTGACCAGGTTTGGTGCGGCGATGTAACCTATATTTGGACAGGCTCACGATGGGCCTATCTGGCTGTGGTATTGGATTTGTTTGCCCGAAAACCGGTGGGCTGGGCAATGTCATTTGCACCAACTCAGAATTAACCGCCAAAGCACTACAAATGGCTTGGGAACTACGTGGGCATCCCAAACAGGTGATGTTCCATAGTGATCAGGAAGTCATTATACCAGTCGTCAGTATAGGCAGGCATTGTGGCGTTATCAGATGACCCAAAGTATCAGTCGCAGAGGGAATTGTTGGGATAATAGTCCGATGGAACGATTCTTCCGTAGTCTGAAGACCGAATGGGTGCCAACGACTGGCTACCAAAGCTTTAGTACTGCTCAGTCAGCCATTATTCGCTACATAACCCACTACTATAGCGATATAAGACCTCACTGGTATAACGGTGGATTAACGCCAAACGAATCAGAGCGACTGTTCCGTGAACAGTCAGGTAGGGTGGCCAATTTTAGTTGACCACTACAAAAGGAGATGAGGCATGGTGAAAGTAATATGTTGCCAGTCGCAATCAGGCAAAATATGAACCTGCTGTGCTAACCACAGCTCTGTGGCTTTGAAGCCGCATGAGCTGCAGGCTTTGATTTACAGCTCTGGCAGAAAAACGGCTGTGGGAGCATTCAGGCGAAGCGCAACAATAGCATGGAACAAGTGTCGCAGGCAAGCATACGCTCGACAGATAGACGGGTTCACGAACTGACGCTGTCTACCGTGTTTTTCGAGGAACTTATTCCAGCCGTCATTGATGGTGAAAAGCAGTTTAGCAGGACGCGGGATATATATTTGAGTAAATTACCCTATGGGTATTTTTTCGCAGAGTATAAAATAGTACTCAGCTTATTAACATCCCCGAAGCAGCGTAGCTGCGCCGCTCACGCGGAGCGTGCTACGTTCAGCAAAATGCTGTCAATCCTGTTTGTTGACTTCAAAACCGGAAAAATTAAAATCACTAACTACACTATTTTTTTCTGTCAATTTGACGTTAATTCGAGTTCTACCCTCGATGACATGAAAACGATTTATGATCCCGCGCTCCTTGAAATCCTGTTGGAAACCGGTTAAATTTTCTTTCCCTAAAAAACCACCAACAGTGACATTAATGTTTAGATTTTTTAATGTATTAGCAACATTAATGCCTTTACCTGTTGGATATAATCCATGGGTTTTAACTAAAAGCGTGTTGCTTAATAGTGAAATAAGGGTATTTCGGTGATTGAAGTAAATTTTAGGCTGTTCTGAGATGGAAATTCCAAAGACCGGCACTAAGGAGTAAAAAGGTATCATCAATAAAGGGTCTACGATTCCGTAAAATTTGGGTCATACAACCGAGGCGCTTGATACCCGCGATGGCGTGTTCAACCGTAATACGGATGCCCGAGATTATTTTATTTTCTTGTTTTTGTTCAGGCGATAAAGGTCTTTTTCGAGTTCCTTTTTTTGGGATTTGTGTATTAGGATGCTGTTTATCTATACCTTGAAAACCGGTATCGGCCCAGATGGTTACCTCAGGGGGAATATGGCGAATTATATCGACTTTATCGAGTAAGCGTTTATCGTGACGGCGCCCATTTTTGATCATGGGGATAAATCCAATTTCCTCGTTTCGTCAGTCATAATAAGCCCTTTTCGAGTGGTCTGTCTTTTCTTTCCCGAATACATTTTTTTTCGCCGACGCAGATTCTTAGGCTTTTGGACAGGTCGCTCTGTCCCATCAATAAAGACGTCTTTAACTCCAGGAAAGGCGCGAAAAAATTCCTCAGCAGAGCGAATTTGACGAGCGGGCAAAACACATTCTCGCCCCAAGGTCATCTCTAAAACCGGCAATAATATTTTTACCCAGCGACATACCCGTGTTCTATCTAAACCAAAAAGAAGTCCTTGCAAATCATAGGTCGGATAACATTTTAAATACAATAAAATAAAAAGCAGTTTATCTAATGGGTTGGGATAAATCCTTTCTGCCCTGCACCATTTGCCGCTCGTGATCTTTTCGATTCTTTTTCCGATAAATCAAATAACAAGCTGAAAATTCAGCGGCTAAATTTTTCAATTCTTCGACTGATAATCCAATGATTGCTTTACATAAACGATTATCTCGTAACAACCGCTCTTTGTTGATCATTTCAAACCGTTATTTTCTAAGTTAAACCTTTTTATTGTCTATAGCGTGACAAAAAATGCAAGTCTCTATTCAGCAACTATTTTAAGTTGACGGCACCTTTTTCAATATTGTCTAACATACCGACTATAGCTAGGCGACTTAATTTTGATTACAAGGTGTTTATGAGTTATACAATTGATTTTCGACGTAAAGTAATATCTGTAAGGAAAGCCGAAGGTTTAACAATCGAGAAACTGCGAAACAATTCCGTATTGAAAAGCGTCTTTAGTACGTTGGCTTAAACGACCAGAGCCAAAAAATTCAACGCCACGTAAGAGGAAGCTCGATAAAAATGCTTTAGCAAAAGATGTGGAACAGTATCCAGATGCTTACCAAAAGGAACGGCAGAGCGATTCGGTGTTTGTAAAAAGACTATTAGGCAAACCCTTAAAAAGCTGGGATTAACCTATAAAAAAAACTCTATTCCATCCAAAAACCAACGAAAGCGATAGGCTGGCACATCAGCAAAAAAGACAACAGTATGAAAAAAAAGATAAATCTGTTGTTTTTATTGATGAAAGTGGTTTTTCACATGACACTCCACGAACTCACGGCTATTCCCCAAAAGGTCACCGTTGTTTTGGCCTGAAAAACTGGGGGTGCTAAGGGAAGAACAAATGTTATTGGCGCTTTATTGGGAACAACCCTTTTTGCTATCGGATTATTTGATTGCAATATTAATCGTGATGTTTTTATGTTTGGA
>NZ_LWMI01000018.1 GCF_001640365.1 Candidatus Arsenophonus triatominarum
TGAATATAGCTAGACGACTTAATTTTGATTACAAGGTGTGTTATGAGTTATACAATTGATTTTCGACGTAAAGTAATATCTGTAAGGAAAGCGAAGGTTTAACAATTCGAGAAACTGCGAAACAATTCCGTATTGGAAAAGCGTCTTTAGTACGTTGGCTTAAACGACCAGAGCCAAAAAATTCAACGCCACGTAAGAGGAAGCTCGATAAAAATGCTTTAGCAAAAGATGTGGAACAGTATCCAGATGCTTACCAAAAGGAACGGGCAGAGCGATTCGGTGTTTGTAAAAGACTATTTGGCAATCCCTTAAAAAGCTGGGATTAACCTATAAAAAAAACTCTATTCCATCCAAAACCAACGAAAGCGACAGGCTGGCACATCAGCAAAAAAGACAACAGTATGAAAAAAAGATAAATCTGTTGTTTTTATTGATGAAAGTGGTTTTTCACATGACACTCCACGAACTCACGGCTATTCCCCAAAAGGTCACCGTTGTTTTGGCCTGAAAAACTGGGGTGCTAAGGGAAGAACAAATGTTATTGGCGCTTTATTGGGAACAACCCTTTTTGCTATCGGATTATTTGATTGCAATATTAATCGTGATGTTTTTTATGTTTGGATCACAAAAATATTGCTCCCAGAACTTCCTGAAAATTCTGTTATTTTTATGGACAACGCTAGCTTTCACAAAGGTAAGAATATTGAACAGGCAATTATAAACGCAGGACACCAGATAGAATATTTGCCTGTGTATTCACCAGATTTAAATCCTATAGAACATAAATGCTCTCAAGCTAAACGTAAAAAGATGGAAACAGGATGCACTATCGATGACCTGTTTTTAATACATATGCTGTAATCAAAATTAAGTCGCCTAGCTATATAAAGCCTGTTGCTCAATAGCAAAATTAATTATGACTTACAAAAAACCAGCCGATGATGATAAAATCATCAATTTTTGCATTAAAAACAACCTATGTAAGATTAAAAAATAAACTATTTTTGTATTTTTTAGATGTATCTAACTTGTTTTTATTTTAAGCAACTTTATTTCACTATTGAGCAACATGCTTATAGAGTAATTTTAATAAGCTGTTTTCATTAGGAAAAGCCCCTTTGGTTTTAGTTAATGTCCTAAACTGCCGATGAACCGCCTCTACTGCATTGGTCGTATAAATGGGTTAGGGTATCGAAAATAAGCACTGAGCAACTCCCATTTACTTCGTCAGGATTCTAGCACTATCGGGTATTTTTCACCCCCATTTCGTTTCCAGTTCATGTATAAGAAATTAATCCTAAGACTTCAATGAAAATTTTCATCCCGAATTTTTTTCGTTGAAATTCGAATTACTACTCACGAGTTTCGCAAGCTCCGAAAAAGAAGCATGAAAGTTCAAAACAAGAAAAATTAGGACGTTCATATTTTGTCCGGTTATCCATGCATTAAAAATATCTATAAAACATTCTTACAAGTAAGCAGTGTAAGATACTCTGGTTTGGCGTTATCAGAAGTAAGCTCATCGCCTTTATCTCATGACACTGTTAGCTGATGGCTAAAAAGTAGATGTTTTCGACCTAAAGACTTATGGCGATTAGTTCAACCTTCTATAGGCAAAAAAAGCCCTTGCGTACTAATTGCCGATGATACATTGATTGCCAAAACGCATAGTAAAAAAATAGAGATGGTCCATTATCAATATTCAGGTAATGAACATTATCACGAGTTTCGCACAGGCATATAAAATTCCAGAAATGGCTTAAAAGCAATGGTTAATTTGCAAGTTGCTAAAACGTATAAATTTGTTTAACTTAAATAAGTTGATTTTAATTTATAAGATTTTGTTTATTTATATATTATGCTGAATTAAACTTAAAAATAGAGCGTTTTTTTATTGGTGCGAAACTCGTGTCTGATTTGCTTACCGGCGTTGCACTGCTCCATGCAGTTGACAGGCGGCGCCGGAAAAGAAAGAATCCTTATCATCGAGTAGAACAATCTTATATCCATTTAATCTATTGAACGTTTTTAACAAGCGATGATAAAATAAGAACTATCAGCTTGAATATGGCGGTTTATCAAAAGCAAACTTTAATACTCTTAGATAAAGCTTAATTTGGGTGATTGTGCTGATGAGTGTGAAGATTCACACAACATGGCAGAAGAACTTTATTTTAATTTAAAACGGACACTAGAAAGATGATAATTTACGGCTTATGCTTTTGTGGCGAAAATGGTACAAATTTTTCTTATAAACGTCCTAATTTATTTTAATTAATTACAGGAAATAGCATGAAGTTTAGTTATAACCTTACTTATTTTTTTTTTTTTGGCTACACCTTAAATGCATCAGCAAATGTTACCGTAATAAAAAAGGAAAATATCAAAAACGAGAAAATCACATCAGCCAAGATAATTTATCATGTGCTATTACTCCAGAAGAAACCATGGAATTAATTCAGTTATTGATGAAATTAATAACAATTATCCGAAAACAAAAGATATAAAGTTATATATAAACAGCTTTGGCGGTAGCATGGAAAGTGCTTATATGGCTTATGAGCAATTAAACATTCTGCTATCCCTGTTATTACAATTAATACTGCAATAGTAGGTTCTGCTGCGTCAATCATTTACTGTGCTGGTCAAAGTCGACTTTCTTTTCCATTAGCAAATTTTATGTACATCCTGCTGCAACTCCTAATTTTAAAAATAAATATATCAGACCGAACGAAATAGATCTATTGCGTAAGGATGCAGAAATTGGCAATAATTTTTTTCGAGGTGTTTATCAACAATGTAGTAATTTAAAAAATGAAGAGTTACAGAAGATTCTTTTTAGTGAAGACTTCAGAAAATATATTCCAACGAATAAAGCACAGGAATTGAAAGTTGCTACGGGAGTTGCCGACGGGATAACTTTATCAGATATTTCTTACTATATTACTAATAAAATAAAGGACTAACTGTTATTCAGCTTTTTCATTTAATATTTTTTTCAGATTTTAATTTCTGATAGTTTTGATAAATTTTATTCGCATATTGATAACGATTTTAATTGATGTATTGATATTTTTCATTCCGGCGTTATACATTCCAACGGCTAGCCAATTTTACCGTAGATAGCAAAGTTACGACTTAAAATCATTGTGCCAAGGTGAATATTTAAACACGGATTATTTAATAACTCATGCTTTGTTAATGAGGGATATTCATTTTAATTACGTTAAAAGTTTTAGTATTAATCTGTATAATTCCTAAATCGAATGAACCATCTTTATTTTTGTTTTCTGCTTTTGGGTTAAAATTGGATACCTGCCAAGCAATGGCTCTTAAATAATCGGGGGCTATTTGATAATAAATTCTTGCTTTATCGAAGCAATCGGCGATGGCTAACTTTGAGATAAAAAGAAAAAATAGCAACATTAAATTTTTGATTTTCATCACCCAGCTCTTTATTCAAAAGTAAGAACAATTAGGCATATTGTCGCCCTATAAAGCAAAAATCTTTTTCAAAGAATTTCCAATAAAGACTATCAATTTTACCTACCTAAATCCGATTTTTCTACCACTAACTTACACACCACATACAAAATATTTATTTAATTTTATTAAAATTTATTTATCTAGTTCAGAATCTATTTAGATTCTAAATGGAATTTATGGAAAATCTTTTGTTTTATGCAACGAAGAAAAGTCAAGAAAAAACTTCATTATATATGTCAGATGAAAATCATAAAAAGTATCTGGAAGAGATAGAATATAACACGAGTTTCGCACAGGCATATAAAATTCCAGAAATGGCTTAAAAGCAATGGTTAATTTGCAAGTTACTAAAACGTATAAATTTGTTTAAATTACAATAAGTTGCTTTTGATTTATAAGATTTTGTCTATTTATATATTATGCTGAATTAAGCTTAAAAATAGAGCGTTTTATTGGTGCGAAACTCGTGTTGAGTAGCTTTCCAACGCCAAATCAGCATGATAGAGGAGGGTGTTCATAATTCTGTGTCAGGGGATTTTATATTTTGATTATACCATCTAGGCGCACTTTAAAATAGATGGACAATTGAGCAATGGTTAACGCCCAGTTACTAATCGGCATAGTCCATTTATTGGATACCTGATTGATGCCAAAGAGTAATTTTAATAAGCTGTTTTCATTAGGAAAAGCCCCTTTGGTTTTAGTTAATTTCCTAAACTGCCGACGAACCGCCTTTACTGCATTGGTCGTATAAATGGGTTTTCTAATGGCTTTAGGGTATCGAAAATAAGCACTGAGCAACTCCCATTTACTTCGCCAGGATTCTAGCACTATCGGGTATTTTCACCCCATTTCGTTTCCAGTTCATCAAGGGCAAGCTCAGCAGCCGCTTTAGTATCTGCACGATAAACCGGCTTAAAATCAGCCATAAAGGCTTTTTGGTCTTTACTGGCATATAACGTAAGCTATTGCGAATTTGATGAACTACGCATAGCTGAACTTCTGTCTGCGGGAAAATACTGGCTATCGCTTCTGGAAACCCTTTTAATCCGTCAACACAAGCGATTAAAATATCTTGTATACCACGGTTATGTAAGTGTAGTGGTTAACTAAAATTGGCCACTACAAGGTGTTAATGGCAGACCAGGCGATGTTTTCCCTTGACGTTCTAAACGAAGGGCTCTTACCCACCGGCTAATCGCTGAAAGACTGACGTTCATGCCTTTCGCGGCTTCCTGGTAGGTGTAATTTTGGTCAAGGACTAATTTGGCGGTTTCACATTTAAATTCAGCAGTAATTATTTTACTCATTTCGGCACCTATAAAAATTATGAGGTAAGCATATCACCTCAACTTAGGTGGCCAAATTTAGTATGCCACTACAGCCATCTGGAAATCGCCAAGCGTCGCCCGTGCCGTTTGCCAGTCTTGCCATCCAGACTTTACTCTCTTTTTTGGCTGGAATTAACCGCTTTTTGCTCGCTTTAATTTTTTCACGGAGTTGTATTTTTTCGTCCTCAGACAACTCGGCGGACAATACTGTACAATGCTCAACGATTTCAGCAAGGCTTTTTTCGTCGGTGGCATCGTCGAGGGCGATTAATGCGGCTTCCAGTTTTGGATTGGTTGCAGGTTGTGTTTCTTTGGGTGACACTGTCACCGTTTCTGCTTTTTGACTCAGTCTTTCGTTACGCTCACGGATAACATCCCTCAGAGATAGTCGTTTAAACGAAGCAGGAGCCATTGTGAGCGGTTTTTCTGTTGAATTTACTTTGGATACCTCAAACATCGAAAATAGCTCAGCGGCGCAAGGAAGACGTCTAGCGAGGCGATGAATCACGGTCTTGAGTGCCATTCTATAGCTAGGCGACTTAATTTTGATCACAAGGTGTGTTATGAGTTATACAATTGATTTTCGACGTAAAGTAATATCTGTAAGGAAAGCCGAAGGTTTAACAATTCGAGAAACTGCGAAACAATTCCGTATTGGAAAAGCGTCTTTAGTACGTTGGCTTAAACGACCAGAGCCAAAAAATTCAACGCCACGTAAGAGGAAGCTCGATAAAAATGCTTTAGCAAAAGATGTGGAACAGTATCCAGATGCTTACCAAAAGGAACGGGCAGAGCGATTCGGTGTTTGTAAAAAGACTATTTGGCAATCCCTTAAAAAGCTGGGATTAACCTATAAAAAAAACTCTATTCCATCCAAAAACCAACGAAAGCGACAGGCTGGCACATCAGCAAAAAAGACAACAGTATGAAAAAAAAGATAAATCTGTTGTTTTTATTGATGAAAGTGGTTTTTCACATGACACTCCACGAACTCACGGCTATTCCCCAAAAGGTCACCGTTGTTTTGGCCTGAAAAACTGGGGTGCTAAGGGAAGAACAAATGTTATTGGCGCTTTATTGGGAACAACCCTTTTTGCTATCGGATTATTTGATTGCAATATTAACCGTGATGTTTTTTATGTTTGGATCACAAAAATATTGCTCCCAGAACTTCCTGAAAATTCTGTTATTTTTATGGACAACGCTAGCTTTCACAAAGGTAAGAATATTGAACAGGCAATTATAAACGCAGGACACCAGATAGAATATTTGCCTGTGTATTCACCAGATTTAAATCCTATAGAACATAAATGGTCTCAAGCTAAACGTAAAAAGATGGAAACAGGATGCACTATCGATGACCTGTTTTTAATACATATGCTGTAATCAAAATTAAGTCGCCTAGCTATATGCAGTGCGACAAACAGCCCAATTTGAATACGGAGTTTTTTAGCCCATTTCAGCAGGGTGTCGGCGGCACAGGCAAAAAGCTGATTCAGTAGCGGCCAGTTGTGATTAAACGTTGGCCAGAGTTTATCCGGCATGGTAAAAGTGATGTGCTGCCATTCGCAGTCAGGCAGGATATATTGTTGCTCTGCTATCCACTGTTCGGTGGCTTTCATCCCGCAGGCATTGCAGCCTTTGCTTTTGCAGCTCTGGCAGAAATATTTGGTGTGCGGGCAGTAAAGGGAGGCGCAGCAATAACGGCGGATACCCATAGCGCCAGTGCTGCAAGCGAGCATCCGCTCGATGACCAGTTTAGTCCATTCGGGAACGGAAGGGCCGTGTTTAATAAGCCTGTTGCTCAATAGCAAAATTAATTATGACTTACAAAAAAACCAGCCGATGATGATAAAATCATCAATTTTTGCATTAAAAATAACCTATGTAAGATTAAAAAATAAACTATTTTTGTATTTTTTAGATGTATCTAACTTGTTTTTATTTTAAGCAACTTTATTTCACTATTGAGCAACATGCTTAATGAGTAACCGGTTCCAGCCGTCATCTATCTGGAAGAGTAGTTTTGCGGGTCGTGGAATGTACATGCACCGGATTAGAAGAAATAACGGTTATTGAGGAAAGTATCGGTTTAACAGAGTCTTAGCTCCCGCCGCAGGCTGGCTATTGTTCAGCAACATGCTTTGTATCATTTCAACTCGAAGAGAAGTTAGTTAGAGAGGAATATCAGGGGCTGTGTACCCCGGATAAGGTTGATGCTATTGATGATTAAATAACCTGAGTTCGGGATAAGGAATTTAATTTTTAATTATATATTCAAATACTTACTTAAAAAGTATTACATAAAATACGTGCTTGATTTTGATTTTTTTCATGATTTTAGAAGAGAGAGTAGGTTGTTTTTTAACCTACCATTACTAAAAATCTTTACTTTTTTTATCATTTTATTGATTTTAAAAGGTTTTTATTGATAAATGAGCTATTTTTATTTTCTCATAACTACCGCTTATCCCGAACTCAGGTTAAATAAAGTCGGCAGCACGAAATGCTTCCAGCGCGACGCATTTTTGTTCTGCTGTTATCGGGCGCAGAGGACGACGCGGATCGCCGAGATTAATACCATGCAGCTGCATTGCCAGCTTCCCTGCCGCGACACCGCCGAACTGAACCAGTACGCGAATAATAGCGATGACTTTATCCATACAGGTGGCGACATCCTGATGATTCCCCTGATTGAAGCTGTCTATCAGTCGGTAATAAAGCGGCGCTGCGTAATTATAGGTGCTACCCACCGCACCAACGGCGCCACAAGCTAAGCCGGCTGGTAAAAACTCATCCACACCGAATGGAATATCGAATTTGCCGTTGTTGACGCGCAGACAGCGCTGGTACTCATACATGTCGCTGGAGTTAAACTTCATGCCGGACAGGTTCGGGATTCTATCTGCTCCGGCAATCAGGAACTGCTCCATATCAAGGTTCAGACCTGACATACCTGAGTGGTAGTAATAAAAGCCTTTTGACGGCGCTGCAGCGGCGATAATACGGCAGTATTCCACAAGATCATCGACGGTAGATGGTTTAAAGAAGCAGGGGCCAATGACAGACGTGGCGAAAATATCCAGTGTTTCTGCATGGCGGCTCAGCTCCAGTGCATCGGCAATGCTGAGCGCTCCCGTATGCAGTGTGATGCTTAACTGCCCCTGGCTTGCTGAGACCCAGCGTTCAGCAATTTTTTTACGCTCCTCCACGGAACAGTGGATACCTTCCCCTGTCGTTCCGCACACGTAAGCGCCTTTAACATCCTGGCGAATCAGGTGTTCGGCAATCTGATCGATAACGGGATAGTTGACTTCGCCGTTCGCATCAAAAGGTGTGTGGGGAGCCGCAATGAGACCTGTTAACTTTGTCATGTAAACCTCTGGTGGTGTTTTTCTTCTCAAATTTATTTTATTTGAAATAATACTCCATATTAGGAAGTGGCAATGTTTGTTGCAACAGGATACCGGCAGGTAGGGAAACGAGATCACCAGATTGTGACGGGCGACACTAAATTCGGTCTATTTGAATATGGACACGAGTTTCGCACCAATAAAAAAACGCTCTATTTTAAAGTTTAATTCAGCATAATATATAAATAGATAAAATCTTATAAATTAAAAGCAATTTATTGTAATTTAAACAAATTTATACGTTTTAGTAACTCGCAAATTAACCATTGCTTTTAAGCCATTTCTGGAATTTTATATGCCTGTGTGAAACTCGTGGATGTGTTGATACATGTTTCACCAGGTGACTTTTTTAGCGGGTTTTTTATCTTGCTGGGCTAAAGGATAAACAACCTTCGTTAACATTTTTCGCATCCGTGCTGATGGACTTAAAAAACCGTAATAGCGGATCATGTGTGTAGTGGTCAACTAAAATTGGCCACCCTACCTGACTGTTCACGGAACAGTCGCTCTGATTCGTTTGGCGTTAATCCACCGTTATACCAGTGAGGTCTTATATCGCTATAGTAGTGGGTTATGTAGCGAATAATGGCTGACTGAGCAGTACTAAAGCTTTGGTAGCCAGTCGTTGGCACCCATTCTGTCTTCAGACTACGGAAGAATCGTTCCATCGGACTATTATCCCAACAATTCCCTCTGCGACTGATACTTTGGGTCATCTGATAACGCCACAATGCCTGCCTATACTGACGACTGGTATAATGACTTCCCTGATCACTATGGAACATCACCTGTTTGGGATGCCCACGTAGTTCCCAAGCCATTTGTAGTGCTTTGGCGGTTAATTCTGAGTCTGGTGCAAATGACATTGCCCAGCCCACCGGTTTTCGGGCAAACAAATCCAATACCACAGCCAGATAGGCCCATCGTGAGCCTGTCCAAATATAGGTTACATCGCCGCACCAAACCTGGTCAGGCTTTGTAACAGCGAACTGCCTATTGAGCAGATTTGGAATATCAATACGTTCATTTCCACCGCGGTTGTATTTATGTTTTCGCTCTTGGCAACTGACGATGATTAATTCTTTCATCAACTTACCCGCTAACCACCGCCCAAGTTTCACGTTGTGTGTATTGGTAACCATCGTGGCGATAGTCCTTGCGCCAGCAGAGCCGCCACTAACGTTCCACGCTTCGCTGACTAGGCTACGTTTTATCGTCCGCTCAATATCTGGCTCCTTAGGCCGACACCAATAGCGATAACTGCTTCGGTGAACATTAAAAATACGACACAAAGTTTTCACCGGATAAAGCACTCTTAGCTTTTCAACTACCGAAAATTTTTCAGTGAGTCGGACATTAAGAGCGCAGTAGCCTTTTTTAAGATGTCATTCTCTATTTCCAGCCGGTGGATTTTTTTCTTCATTTCTCTGAACTCAATTTGTTCAGGTGTTAATGGCAGACCAGGCGATGTTTTCCCTTGACGTTCTAAACGAAGGGCTCTTACCCACCGGCTAATCGCTGAAAGACTGACGTTCATGCCTTTCGCGGCTTCCTGGTAGGTGTAATTTTGGTCAAGGACTAATTTGGCGGTTTCACATTTAAATTCAGCAGTAATTATTTTACTCATTTCGGCACCTATAAAAATTATGAGGTAAGCATATCACCTCAACTTAGGTGGCCAAATTTAGTATGCCACTACATATCTACTCTATTTTTTACGTTAGGCACCCGTCGATTTTGATTAATTAAATCGTCTATCCCACCATCGTTAACAAGTTCCTGGTAGCGATAAAACGTATCTCGGGATACCCCCATAATCTTACAGGCTTTTGAGACGTTATTAAGCTCTTCAGCGAGGTTAAGTAACCCGACTTTATGTTTGAGATAGGATTATTTGTTTGATACATAGAATTACCTTTTATTTAATTATCTAATGATGTTAATAAAAACCGGTAACGATCTTTAAAATAGTTGCTGAATAGAGAGTTGCATTTTTTGTCACGCTATAGACAATAAAAAGAGGTTTAACTTAGAAAATAACGGTTTGAAATGATCAACAAAGAGCGGTTGTTACGAGATAATCGTTTATGTAAAGCAATCATTGGATTATCAGTCGAAGAATTGAAAAATTTAGCCGCTGAATTTTCAGCTTGTTATTTGATTTATCGGAAAAAGAATCGAAAAGATCACGAGCGGCAGATGGGTGCAGGGCAGAAAGGATTTATCCCAACCCCATTAGATAAACTGCTTTTTATTTTATTGTATTTAAAATGTTATCCGACCTATGATTTGCAAGGACTTCTTTTTGGTTTAGATAGAACACGGGTATGTCGCTGGGTAAAAATATTATTGCCGGTTTTAGAGATGACCTTGGGGCGAGAATGTGTTTTGCCCGCTCGTCAAATTCGCTCTGCTGAGGAATTTTTTCGCGCCTTTCCTGGAGTTAAAGACGTCTTTATTGATGGGACAGAGCGACCTGTCCAAAAGCCTAAGAATCTGCGTCGGCGAAAAAAAATGTATTCGGGAAAGAAAAGACAGACCACTCGAAAAGGGCTTATTATGACTGACGAAACGAGGAAAATTGGATTTATCCCCATGATCAAAAATGGGCGCCGTCACGATAAACGCTTACTCGATAAAGTCGATATAATTCGCCATATTCCCCCTGAGGTAACCATCTGGGCCGATACCGGTTTTCAAGGTATAGATAAACAGCATCCTAATACACAAATCCCAAAAAAAGGAACTCGAAAAAGACCTTTATCGCCTGAACAAAAACAAGAAAATAAAATAATCTCGGGCATCCGTATTACGGTTGAACACGCCATCGCGGGTATCAAGCGCCTCGGTTGTATGACCCAAATTTTACGGAATCGTAGACCCTTTATTGATGATACCTTTTTACTCCTTAGTGCCGGTCTTTGGAATTTCCATCTCAGAACAGCCTAAAATTTACTTCAATCACCGAAATACCCTTATTTCACTATTAAGCAACACGCTTTAAGTTAAGATTAACACACTTTACACGATGGAAAACAACTTTGGAGAGAGAAAGATTTAAATCAAATTTAACCTGACAGGTACTGTATAAATAACCGGCAACTTTCAGATCAAGTATGAGCTACTACAGATAATTCCGGCTCGCCGTTTTCGAGTAGTTCTGAAACCAGCGGATAAGCCAGCGCAGAATCACGCATCAGCTCAATTTGCTCAAAGTCGTCTTTTTTGAGCACAATTTGATTGTTGACTACGGCTTGAGCTTCAAATTCTGCCAATGCCTGTTTACCGTCTTTGGTTCTCAAATCAACGTATGGCGCACAAAGGTATTGCATTTCAAAACACTCAGGCTCTAGAATAGCCGAGTGAATCGCAGTACCAATCAAGAGCGCCCCTTGTTTTTTATCGTCCTGTCTTGGGGCGTTCTTGTACCAGTCTAGCGCCCCCAATCCTCCCCGTTGCACCAACCTAATTTGCGTACTCGAATAACCGTTTGCCGCGTGATAGGTGCTATTTGACAAACGGCAAACAATCAAGCTCTCTGTGGGTTTCAACGCATCCACACAGCCGTTCAACATCTCAAGCGTGATATTTTCACCGCTCATGATTTTTCCGTTAACGGGAGGAAAAGCAGAGAAGATAGAGTTGTCGTCTATGTTTGTGACTTTTAAGTTAATTAATTGTTGCCCTTCTGTGCAATTATTAACCAATTCTTCAGGTACTATATTCGCCTCGCTTTTTTCCGCTTCTCCCACGTTTTCCACAGACATAACGACAGATTTAGTGGATAACTTTGTTGATTGCGTTAATAACTGATTATATTTTCCACACTCAAAAAGATGAATCGCTATTCCCTTGATTTCGCTTAAAGAGATACTTTTGTCTGCTTCCTGTATTTTCACGGACAACAATTCACGAAGTTCGGTGTATTGCTCAAAAATCTCTGGCTCTTCTGATGGATTGGCCAACAAATCCTCCGCATCGCGAATCTCGCCTTCGTCGTATTCTTCCTGAACACCAAATATCGTGAGTAAAGCGCAAAACTGGTCTATGCCCTGTTTTTCGATAATATCCGTCTGTTTTTCGGTATTAGCGAAATACTCTTCAACGCTAATTTCTTCCAATCTGGGCGATTTGTAAAAACAGCAGTTTGCGCCGTCAGTCTCAAAGATATGTTGAGAGGCCAATTTCTTGGCAGCTATTTTCGTCTCAGAGGAAAGATAGATGAAATTTGTTGTCTTACCCTTCTCGTGGTCAACGTTAGTGATGATGGTTGCTTTGAAGTATTTCATGCCGCACCCCCAACTCGCTGGAGAATTCGGGCACGCTGACGAAGGGTTAAATTGCGTGAGGTTCGAACGAATAACTCGATGATTTGATTTTGCGCTTCAATTACGCGCACGCGGAAGGTAGACTTTTTCATTAGCCTTACTCCTATCACATGTAGGTTTAGGGTTAGCTGGTAGTAAGAGAGGAAAGCTCTTGCTATCAGCGATAGTTAATATTTTATGTCAGACTCAACATCTTCATTATCTGAAAAATATTTTTCATACTTTGATTTGATAAAAGGAAAATTTTTGATTTCTATAGACTCCCAATCTTCTTTACTTTTATCTTGTTCTGCTTCTGTTGTAATAATATTTGCTGAAAAGGTTGCATACCGCCTATTTTTTGTATCACTACACCAAAATACTTTCTCGTTGACGATATAAGCATTAGCTGTGCCTATCTTTAGGATTTTAATCCATCTTTCTTGCTCTAATATTTTTACAGCTTTGTGTATTGATTGACGGCTCACTTCTAATAGTTGGCATAGAGCTTTTTGGCTGATAATAATGCTATTTTGTCTGTTCATTTTCTCACCTAAAAGAATTAATATCTTTAAAGATAGCCCACTTCTGTCTTGCAGTTTTCGCATTTCTTTCATCGCACTTCTGCTTACTTGAACAAAGTTTGCAGATATTTTATTTACCCTATCCTCAACCTCTTTTTTTGCTAGAAGATCAAGTAATTTAGCTTTTTCGTCTCGTAATCTATCAACTTCATTCTTTAGGTAATTTTCATCTATCATCATGTTGCTCTATATGTAAATCATGAGATTACAATAAGTGTATATTTAATTTACACCATGTCAAATAAAAATAACTCTTAGTATTATTATGTAAACCTCTGAGGTTTACATATATGTAAACTCATATAGTTTACATATTTTTTTAATAAAAATTTGATTTAATTATAAATTATTAATCTGTCTTTCTACTTCTTTCTTTACTAGGGAGCAAAAGACAACTCATTAGCAACAAACTAATCTCCGCTTCGTCGTCAACGTTGTTCAATGCTCGTAAACTCAGATAATAAAACTGAATTTATTAAAAATAATCCCAAAAATCCTTAAAATTAAAACGCCCACCGCTCGCCACAGCCAAGAGACCGAGCAACGCGAGCGAACGGGCGAGGAAGCGGAAGATAACCGGAAATTAAAGGGAACACAGTCACGCGAAAATCACAAAATACTAATTTCTTCCAATCTGGGCGATTTGTAAAAACAGCAATTTGCGCCGTCAGTCTCAAAGATATATTGAGAGGCCAATTTCTTGGCAGCTATTTTCGTCTCAGAGGAAAGATAGATGAAATGTAGTAGCTCAGACTTAACCTGACAGGTACTGTATAAATAACCGGTAACTGTCAGGTTAAGTCTGAGCTACTACAAAACAGCGGGGCGGTTATCCAATCTGGCACGCCAGGAAAAAGCTCACGAGGGCTAATGAGAGTTTGCCACAGTGACAAAAGGTAAAACGCACATCAGGGCGACCCTGATAGGTGCGCCGAAATCCGTTGAGGGTATAGGTGTATTTCATGCCGCACCTCCGACTCTATTCAGAATTCGGGCACGCTGGCGGAAAGTTAAGTTGCGGGATTTTTCAACAAATAGTTTAATTGTGTAATTCGGTGCTTCACAGATGAGCACGCGGAAGGTAGACTTTTTCATTAGCCTTACTCCTAGTTATTGTAGGTTTAGGGTTAGCTCTGTGTAGGTGTTACAGCACTTACATAGAGCGACTATATTTAAAACTTAAAAAGATTGAATTAATAACGCAACAAAAAAGAAAGTCAATTTTTTTGTTGCGTTTTTTTGTTTAGTTGATACTATCATTACAGTTAAAGGAGAAATTTATGTCAAAAAAAATCGTCTATGATGATTATGTATCTATAAGAATCCCAAGAGAAGTGAAAGAAAAAATAGACAAAATAAGAATGATTAAAAAATCACAAGGATATGAAAAATATAGATTAATTGATGCAGTTATGGAGGCAACTAACATGTTAGAAGAATCACTATCAAAAAAAAATTAAACGACTTTTTACTACGGCTATTATTAAGTGATAATAAAATGGCATGGTTTATTTAATGATAAAAATGCAACAGTAAGAAAAGTAACTAACTGATATATAATAATTTATATAAATTCAAGTCTTTCTAGACTTCAATTTTATCCACAGAAAAACGCTACGGCTTATTTTATTTAAAGTTTTGTTTATAAAGGAATAATTAACTAACAAAGTTAAAAGAAATATAAATAAAAACAGTCACGAATAATTATTTTCACATCAAAAGGATTAAGAAATGAGTGCAACTTTAGATAGAGATCCAAATTACAACTTAGTACAAAGTAACGATTTGATTAATGCTAGCTATAAACATAACCGTAATGAAATGCGTCTACTTGTATTAGCTTTATCTAAAGTAGTGTAGTGGCATACTAAATTTGGCCACCTAAGTTGAGGTGATATGCTTACCTCATAATTTTTATAGGTGCCGAAATGAGTAAAATAATTACTGCTGAATTTAAATGTGAAACCGCCAAATTAGTCCTTGACCAAAATTACACCTACCAGGAAGCCGCGAAAGGCATGAACGTCAGTCTTTCAGCGATTAGCCGGTGGGTAAGAGCCCTTCGTTTAGAACGTCAAGGGAAAACATCGCCTGGTCTGCCATTAACACCTGAACAAATTGAGTTCAGAGAAATGAAGAAAAAAATCCACCGGCTGGAAATGGAGAATGACATCTTAAAAAAGGCTACTGCGCTCTTAATGTCCGACTCACTGAAAAATTTTCGGTAGTTGAAAAGCTAAGAGTGCTTTATCCGGTGAAAACTTTGTGTCGTATTTTTAATGTTCACCGAAGCAGTTATCGCTATTGGTGTCGGCCTAAGGAGCCAGATATTGAGCGGACGATAAAACGTAGCCTAGTCAGCGAAGCGTGGAACGTTATAGCTAGGCGACTTAATTTTGATTACAAGGTGTGTTATGAGTTATACAATTGATTTTCGACGTAAAGTAATATCTGTAAGGAAAGCCGAAGGTTTAACAATTCGAGAAACTGCGAAACAATTCCGTATTGGAAAAGCGTCTTTAGTACGTTGGCTTAAACGACCAGAGCCAAAAAATTCAACGCCACGTAAGAGGAAGCTCGATAAAAATGCTTTAGCAAAAGATGTGGAACAGTATCCAGATGCTTACCAAAAGGAACGGGCAGAGCGATTCGGTGTTTGTAAAAAGACTATTTGGCAATCCCTTAAAAAGCTGGGATTATAGCTAGGCGACTTAATTTTGATTACAGCATATGTATTAAAAACAGGTCATCGATAGTGCATCCTGTTTCCATCTTTTTACGTTTAGCTTGAGACCATTTATGTTCTATAGGATTTAAATCTGGTGAATACACAGGCAAATATTCTATCTGGTGTCCTGCGTTTATAATTGCCTGTTCAATATTCTTACCTTTGTGAAAGCTAGCGTTGTCCATAAAAATAACAGAATTTTCAGGAAGTTCTGGGAGCAATATTTTTGTGATCCAAACATAAAAAACATCACGATTAATATTGCAATCAAATAATCCGATAGCAAAAAGGGTTGTTCCCAATAAAGCGCCAATAACATTTGTTCTTCCCTTAGCACCCCAGTTTTTCAGGCCAAAACAACGGTGACCTTTTGGGGAATAGCCGTGAGTTCGTGGAGTGTCATGTGAAAAACCACTTTCATCAATAAAAACAACAGATTTATCTTTTTTTTCATACTGTTGTCTTTTTTGCTGATGTGCCAGCCTGTCGCTTTCGTTGGTTTTTGGATGGAATAGAGTTTTTTTTATAGGTTAATCCCAGCTTTTTAAGGGATTGCCAAATAGTCTTTTTACAAACACCGAATCGCTCTGCCCGTTCCTTTTGGTAAGCATCTGGATACTGTTCCACATCTTTTGCTAAAGCATTTTTATCGAGCTTCCTCTTACGTGGCGTTGAATTTTTTGGCTCTGGTCGTTTAAGCCAACGTACTAAAGACGCTTTTCCAATACGGAATTGTTTCGCAGTTTCTCGAATTGTTAAACCTTCGGCTTTCCTTACAGATATTACTTTACGTCGAAAATCAATTGTATAACTCATAACACACCTTGTAATCAAAATTAAGTCGCCTAGCTATAATCGTGATGTTTTTTATGTTTGGATCACAAAAATATTGCTCCCAGAACTTCCTGAAAATTCTGTTATTTTTATGGACAACGCTAGCTTTCACAAAGGTAAGAATATTGAACAGGCAATTATAAACGCAGGACACCAGATAGAATATTTGCCTGTGTATTCACCAGATTTAAATCCTATAGAACATAAATGGTCTCAAGCTAAACGTAAAAAGATGGAAACAGGATGCACTATCGATGACCTGTTTTTAATACATATGCTGTAATCAAAATTAAGTCGCCTAGCTATATTAATCTTTCTGATATTCTTTCCAATATTACCCATCTCACCCTTTATCTCGGATTTTATCTAAAGAAACCCCCTGCCTCGCTCAGTCGCTTAAAACATTATTCCGGCGAAGATAACATCACGTTACGTTATAAGAGCCACCGCACGAAAAAACAGGAAGACTTGGTCATGACATCCGATGAATTTATTACCCAGTTTGCGTC
Organism: Candidatus Arsenophonus triatominarum; assembly: GCF_001640365.1. Classification (GTDB taxonomy): domain Bacteria; phylum Pseudomonadota; class Gammaproteobacteria; order Enterobacterales; family Enterobacteriaceae; genus Arsenophonus; species Arsenophonus triatominarum. The sequence continues at coordinate 17,193 of NZ_LWMI01000018.1, forward strand.
TCATGTGCCAGAAAAATGGTTTCACATGATCCGCTATTACGGCTTTTTAAGTCCATCAGCACGGATGCGAAAAATGTTAACGGAGGTTGTTTATCCTTTAGCCCAGCAAGATAAAAAACCCGCTAAAAAAGTCACCTGGTGAAACATGTATCAACACGTCTTTAAAGTCGATCCACTTGCTTGTCTCTTATGTGGGAAAAAATTACTTTTCGCAGAAATGAATTTTGGATTGAATCGTAAAGAACTTATGGCGCGTCACCATGATCTGGTTTGTTTGCGGTGGCGATAAAAACTCACGACAGGGTAGATCTATCCTTTTGTTCAAAATTGATTAATAATTAATCGTTTTTTAACCATCTATTCCGTTTCTTAATCTCAACCTTCAACATAATTTTGGCAAAATTTAGAAGAAAATAAAAAGGGTTTCATCATGGCGCAGGTTAATGAGTAACCATTTCGGGTATTAATTTCTTATACATCAAGTATTTTCCCTGCTTTGACCGGCGAAATCGTAGTCGTCATCTCTTCCCTGCTGTTTACGCAATTATTGGGCTCCCATGATGGGGTACAGCCCAACGTTGTGCAATATGAATTGCTAAAAAACAGTATGGCGGCAGGGTATATCCTGAACGACAAAACATATTACGTCTCATCGCGTGAGTCAGATCGCATTTTTTCATATTCGCCTCCTGGGTACATGACCTCATTCACACATTTCATGATGCCCCATTGCGGTGTAATACTTCTAAAAAATAACTTAATTGGAGTTTAATTTTAGAAACTCCCGTCTGTTTTTGGCCCTACAGCATAAACACTTTGCTCATAACAGGAGAGCAATATGAATAGAACAATAAGTACCACTCCATGGTATAAGCAGCTCAATAAGTCGCAGTGGCGGGCGTTTTTCGCTGCCTGGCTTGGCTATTTACTGGACGGTTTTGATTTCGTTTTAATTGCTCTGGTGCTGACTGAAGTTCAGAGCGAGTTCCAGCTAACCACCGTTCAGGCGGCGAGTATTATCTCTGCAGCATTTATCTCCCGCTGGTTTGGTGGCTTACTGCTCGGGGCGATGGGTGACCGCTATGGCCGCCGCCTGGCGATGGTCAGCAGTATTATTCTTTTTTCCGCCGGCACGCTGGCCTGCGGCTTTGCGCTGGGATATACCTCCATGTTTATCGCCCGCATGATGATCGGGATGGGGATGGCAGGGGAGTACGGCTCCAGTGCGACCTATGTCATTGAAAGCTGGCCGAAACATCTGCGTAACAAAGCCAGCGGCTTCCTGATATCCGGTTTTTCTGTCGGCGCCGTTGTGGCGGCGCAGGTATACAGCCTGGTGGTACCCGTCTGGGGCTGGCGTGCCTTATTCTTCCTCGGTATCCTGCCAATTATTTTAGCGCTGTGGTTGCGTAAAAATATTCCGGAAACGAAAGACTGGGAAGAACACCAGACGAGGAAAGCACCGATACGGACAATGGTGGATATCCTCTATCTCGGAAAATATCGTACCATGAATATCGTGATGACACTGGTCGCGATAGCTGCTCTGTGGTTTTGCTTTGCTGGGAACCTGCACAACCCTCTCGTGGTGATTGCGCTGGCGCTCATTTGTGCTGTTATCTTTGTCAGCTTTATGGTGCAGAGCAGCGGAAAACGCTGGCCGACCGGTGTGATGCTGATTGTTGTCGTTTTGTTCGCGTTTCTCTATTCCTGGCCTATCCAGGCGCTGCTGCCAACCTATCTTAAAAGCGAACTGGCATACGATCCGGCGACGGTTGCGCAGGTTCTTTTCTTCAGCGGATTCGGCGCGGCCATCGGCTGTATTGTTGGCGGATTCCTTGGCGACTGGCTGGGTACGCGTAAAGCCTACGTTTACAGCCTGCTGGCATCACAGGTGCTAATTATTCCTGTCTTTACGATCGGTGGCTCCAGCATCTGGGGCCTAGGTATCCTGCTCTTTTTTCAACAGATGCTGGGGCAGGGGATCGCAGGGATCTTACCGAAACTGATAGGTGGTTATTTCGATGCCGACCAGCGTGCTGCCGGTCTGGGCTTCACCTATAACGTCGGAGCTCTGGGCGGTGCGGTAGCGCCGGTCATCGGTGCGCTGGTTGCGCAGCATATGAATCTGGGCACGGCGTTGTGGTCGCTCTCCTTTGGATTAACGTTTGTGGTGATCCTGCTGATTGGCCTGGACATGCCGTCCCGCGTACAGCGCTGGGTCCGCCCTGAAGCGCTGCATACCCATGACACTATTGACGGTCAACCGTTCAGTGGCGCAATGGCTCGTAACCACAAAGCGGATGTCCCGCTTTGCAGTAAACACTAAATTAACGTGCTCGGCGCTGTCGGGCGCAAATTGAAGTAATGGGTAGTGCCATGTCTTTATTTGATACTTTGGATGTAAACGTTAAAAAATTGGGTGAGCTCATTGTTTCCTGCCAGCCGGTACAGGGCAGCCCGTTAGATAAACCTGAAATCGTCGCGGCCATGGCGCTGGCGGCGGTACAGACGGGCGCGGTCGCAGTACGTATTGAAGGCATTAATAACCTGAAAGCGACGCGCAAGCTTATTTCAGTACCGATTATTGGCATCATCAAGCGCGATCTGTCTGACTCACAGGTGCGCATTGCGCCGTTCCTGGACGATGTGGATGCTTTGGCGCAGGCAGGCGCGGATATTGTCGCTTTTGACGGCACGGATCGCCCACGCTCGGTCAGTGTTGAAGCAATTATTGAACGTACTCACCAGCAGGGCTGCACGGCGATGGCGGACTGCTCCAGCCTGGAAGACGGTACGCATTGCCACAATATTGGTGCGGAAATTATCGGTACTACGCTCTCAGGGTATACCATGGATGTTGTGCCGGATACACCAGATTTCCCGCTGGTGCAGGCGCTGAGCGCAAAAGGCTATCGTGTGATTGCCGAAGGCCGGTTTAACTCCCCAGCTCTGGCGGCGCAGGCCTTACAACACGGTGCGTGGGCGGTAACCGTCGGTTCCGCGATTACACGTCTTGAACACATCTGCCAGTGGTATCGCGAAGCACTGGCTGAGGTTTCGGCATGACAACATTAGCGATTGATATCGGCGGCACGAAGCTTGCCGCTGCGCTGATTGATGCGCAGCATAGCGTGCTGGAGAAAAAAACGGTGCCGACGCCGGCCAGCAAAACGCCGGTAACGCTGACAGAAGCGTTAAGCGCACTGGTCGCGCCTTTCGAAGGGCAGGCGTTACGGGTAGCGGTAGCCTCCACGGGAATTATTCGCCACGGCGTACTCACGGCGTTAAACCCTGATAACCTCGGCGGACTGGCGCAATTTCCCCTGACGGAAACGCTGGTGCGGTTGACGGGGCTACCGTGCCTAGCGGTGAACGATGCGCAGGCAGCAGCCTGGGCTGAATATCACGCCCTGCCTGCTGACGCGAGCGATATGGTGTTCATCACCGTTTCAACGGGCGTGGGCGGCGGTATTATTTGCAACGGCAAGCTCCTGCGGGGAAAGAGGGGCTAGCAGGGCATATCGGCCATATGCTGGCCGATCCGCATGGTCCGCGCTGCGGCTGCGGCCGTACCGGCTGTGTGGAGGCTATCGCCTCCGGCAGGGGTATTGCCGCGCTGGCGACTGACGATCTGCACGGTATGACGGCCAGAGCGATTTTTGCGCTGTCACAGAACGGTCATCCCCAGGCTATGTCGTTGATCCACCAGTCGGCGAGAACGGTTGCCCAGCTGATTGCTGACATGAAGGCAGGCTATGACTGTCAGTATGCCGTGCTGGGCGGCAGTGTCGGGCTAGCACCCGGTTATCTCGCCCTGATTGAGGCATATCTGGCGCAGGAGCCTGCAGTCTATCACGCGAAAATTTTGGCTGCACACTATCAGCATGATGCCGGCCTGCTGGGTGCGGCATTGTTAGCAGAGGAAAATGCATTATGATTATCGGCAATATCCACCACCCGGAATGCGCTGGCCTGTCCCCCGTCCTGCTTCAGGCCGTGATTCTGGCCGTAAAAGCGAACCCACAGAAGTGCGATCCGGGCGTTATGATTTACAGGGTGATGATATTTATATGAACGTCATGCGCCTCTCCACACAGCCAGCGCAGAGTAAAAAAGCGGAGCTGCACGAAAAATTCATTGATATTCAGATCCTGCTGGAAGGCGAAGAGATAATCCATTACGGCGTGACCGGCAGCACCCGTAAGTGTGATGCGTGGCATAAAGAAGATGATTACCAGCTGTGTGCGGAAATTGCCGGTCAGCAACAGGTGGTGCTGGAACCCCGGTATGTTTGCCATCTTCTTCCCCGGTGAACCACATAAGCCGTGTGTGCAGGGTACACAAAGCGCTGAGATTAAAAAAACTGTGGTTAAGGTTAACCATGCACTGCTTGCGTGATAAGGCTTTCGCCCTATTATTTAGTAGTGTTCAAAAATCTGTGTCATATCTTAAACTCAAAAAAAAAAGAGGTATGACATATGAGAAATCAATCATTTAATTTTGATGAAGCGTTGAAGCAATTACAATCAGGTAAAAATTTACTCGGTACGGATGGAATACTCACACCACTCATAAAACAGCTGACCGAAGCTGCCCTGCAGGAAGAAATAGAACACTACCTATCGACAACGTCAATCGATACGAGTAAAAATGGCTATACTCGAAAAACGGTTAAATCGACATCAGGTTAATTTGAACTGAAAACGCCCAGAGACAGGTCAGGTGCTTTTGAGCCTCAGCTCATTTAAGAAAAATCAGACAAAATTATCAGAGGATATTGATAACAAAATCCTATCGTTATTTGCATTAGGCATGAGTTATCGTGTTTAGTGGTCAACTAAAATTGGCCACCCTACCTGACTGTTCACGGAACAGTCGCTCTGATTCGTTTGGCGTTAATCCACCGTTATACCAGTGAGGTCTTATATCGCTATAGTAGTGGGTTATGTAGCGAATAATGGCTGACTGAGCAGTACTAAAGCTTTGGTAGCCAGTCGTTGGCACCCATTCGGTCTTCAGACTACGGAAGAATCGTTCCATCGGACTATTATCCCAACAATTCCCTCTGCGACTGATACTTTAAAATAGTTGCTGAATAGAGAGTTGCATTTTTTGTCACGCTATAGACAATAAAAAGAGGTTTAACTTAGAAAATAACGGTTTGAAATGATCAACAAAGAGCGGTTGTTACGAGATAATCGTTTATGTAAAGCAATCATTGGATTATCAGTCGAAGAATTGAAAAATTTAGCCGCTGAATTTTCAGCTTGTTATTTGATTTATCGGAAAAAGAATCGAAAAGATCACGAGCGGCAGATGGGTGCAGGGCAGAAAGGATTTATCCCAACCCCATTAGATAAACTGCTTTTTATTTTATTGTATTTAAAATGTTATCCGACCTATGATTTGCAAGGACTTCTTTTTGGTTTAGATAGAACACGGGTATGTCGCTGGGTAAAAATATTATTGCCGGTTTTAGAGATGACCTTGGGGCGAGAATGTGTTTTGCCCGCTCGTCAAATTCGCTCTGCTGAGGAATTTTTTCGCGCCTTTCCTGGAGTTATAGCTAGGCGACTTAATTTTGATTACAAGGTGTGTTATGAGTTATACAATTGATTTTCGACGTAAAGTAATATCTGTAAGGAAAGCCGAAGGTTTAACAATTCGAGAAACTGCGAAACAATTCCGTATTGGAAAAGCGTCTTTAGTACGTTGGCTTAAACGACCAGAGCCAAAAAATTCAACGCCACGTAAGAGGAAGCTCGATAAAAATGCTTTAGCAAAAGATGTGGAACAGTATCCAGATGCTTACCAAAAGGAACGGGCAGAGCGATTCGGTGTTTGTAAAAAGACTATTTGGCAATCCCTTAAAAAGCTGGGATTAACCTATAAAAAAAACTCTATTCCATCCAAAAACCAACGAAAGCGACAGGCTGGCACATCAGCAAAAAAGACAACAGTATGAAAAAAAAGATAAATCTGTTGTTTTTATTGATGAAAGTGGTTTTTCACATGACACTCCACGAACTCACGGCTATTCCCCAAAAGGTCACCGTTGTTTTGGCCTGAAAAACTGGGGTGCTAAGGGAAGAACAAATGTTATTGGCGCTTTATTGGGAACAACCCTTTTTGCTATCGGATTATTTGATTGCAATATTAATCGTGATGTTTTTTATGTTTGGATCACAAAAATATTGCTCCCAGAACTTCCTGAAAATTCTGTTATTTTTATGGACAACGCTAGCTTTCACAAAGGTAAGAATATTGAACAGGCAATTATAAACGCAGGACACCAGATAGAATATTTGCCTGTGTATTCACCAGATTTAAATCCTATAGAACATAAATGGTCTCAAGCTAAACGTAAAAAGATGGAAACAGGATGCACTATCGATGACCTGTTTTTAATACATATGCTGTAATCAAAATTAAGTCGCCTAGCTATAGAATGGCACTCAAGACCGTGATTCATCGTCTCGCTAGACGTCTTCCTTGCGCCGCTGAGCTATTTTCGATGTTTGAGGTATAAACGTAAATTCAACAGAAAAACCGCTCACAATGGCTCCTGCTTCGTTTAAACGACTATCTCTGAGGGATGTTATCCGTGAGCGTAACGAAAGACTGAGTCAAAAAGCAGAAACGGTGACAGTGTCACCCAAAGAAACACAACCTGCAACCAATCCAAAACTGGAAGCCGCATTAATCGCCCTCGACGATGCCACCGACGAAAAAAGCCTTGCTGAAATCGTTGAGCATTGTACAGTATTGTCCGCCGAGTTGTCTGAGGACGAAAAAATACAACTCCGTGAAAAAATTAAAGCGAGCAAAAAGCGGTTAATTCCAGCCAAAAAAAGAGAGTAAGCCTGTTGCTCAATAGCAAAATTAATTATGACTTACAAAAAAACCAGCCGATGATGATAAAATCATCAATTTTTGCATTAAAAACAACCTATGTAAGATTAAAAAAATAAACTATTTTTGTATTTTTTAGATGTATCTAACTTGTTTTTATTTTAAGCAACTTTATTTCACTATTGAGCAACATGCTTAGTGAAGTCTGGATGGCAAGACTGGTAAATGGCACGGGCGACGCTTGGCGATTTCGAGACGGTCAAATAGCGCATGGCTTTTTTTGAGGCTGAGAGAAAGGCAAAAGAAACTGGTGCGGTGCTGGAAAAACGTAGCAAATACCGATTTAGTCCGAGTCATTGAAAAATACCCCTAAGCAATAGGGGCGTCATGTTAAAGTTGGACCACTAAATAAATAACTTTTTCAATATAGCTTTTATTTGAGAAAATACAAATTGCTATTAACGATAATTGAAGATATCAAATGGCTAAAAAATTCACCCCAACACCCCATGATGCGGTATTCAAACAGTTTTTAAGTGAGAAAGAGACGGCTAAGGATTTCTTTGATATCTGGTTACCCGATGAGATTAAGTCCCTGTGTGATTTAGATAGTCTTAAGACAGAATCCAACTCCTTTGTCGATAGTGAAATGAAAAACTATCAGAGTGATATCCTGTATTCTGTCAAAACAGAAAAGGGACAAGGCTATCTCTATCTGCTGGTTGAGCATCAATCAACACCCGACAGACTGATGGCATGGCGACTGATGCGCTATAGCATGGCAGCAATGCAAAAGCATCTGGAAGCGGGTCACAAAGCGTTGCCGTTGGTTTTCCCTGTCCTGTTTTATTGCGGTGAAAAAAGCCCGCATCCCTATAGTACGGACTGGCTAGACTGCTTTAGTGGGCGTGATATTGCGGAAAAAATATACACAAAACCGTTTAAGCTCGTCGATGTGACCACGCTTGATGACGGTGAGATTATGCAGCACAAGCGAATGGCGTTACTTGAATTAATTCAGAAACACATTCGTCGACGGGATATGACCGAGCTTCTGAATGAAATAGTCACGCTGTTGTCGTATAATTATTATACCGATAATCAAGTTATTACCCTGTTTAACTATCTCCTTCAGGAAGGTAATTCAAAAAAACCTATCGAATTTATCACCGAGATAGCCAAACAATCAGAGAAACACGAAGGAGCACTTATGACTATTGCTCAACAAATTGAAGAAATCGGAATCAAAAAAGGCATACAACAAGGTATGCAACAAGGGAAAATAGCGGAAAAAAACGAAATTGCCCGTCAACTTCTTAAAAAAGGCGTTGAAAAAGAAATCATCAAATTCTCTACAGGTCTGTCTGATGAGGAATTAAATCAGTTAACCTGACACCGGAACCTAGCTCAATCATTCGAGTGTCAGATTTTGGTTCTTCTCAAAATCTGTCAATCCGGTTTTTTTGGCCAGTCAATATCGGGTGCAGCTGAAACATCCGTTGTAGTGGCATACTAAATTTGGCCACTACACTACATAACCCACTACTATAGCGATATAAGACCTCACTGGTATAACAAGCGTGTTGCTTAATAGTGAAATAAGGGTATTTCGGTGATTGAAGTAAATTTTAGGCTGTTCTGAGATGGAAATTCCAAAGACCGGCACTAAGGAGTAAAAAGGTATCATCAATAAAGGGTCTACGATTCCGTAAAATTTGGGTCATACAACCGAGGCGCTTGATACCCGCGATGGCGTGTTCAACCGTAATACGGATGCCCGAGATTATTTTATTTTCTTGTTTTTGTTCAGGCGATAAAGGTCTTTTTCGAGTTCCTTTTTTTGGGATTTGTGTATTAGGATGCTGTTTATCTATACCTTGAAAACCGGTATCGGCCCAGATGGTTACCTCAGGGGGAATATGGCGAATTATATCGACTTTATCGAGTAAGCGTTTATCGTGACGGCGCCCATTTTTGATCATGGGGATAAATCCAATTTTCCTCGTTTCGTCAGTCATAATATGTATTAGTCTTAACTTGATCCGACAATTCTGATTTAAAAAAGAGCGTTACCGGTTTTAATTAACATCATTAGATAATTAAATAAAAGGTAATTCTATGTATCAAACAAATAATCCTATCATCAAACATAAAGTCGGGTTACTTAACCTCGCTGAAGAGCTTAATAACGTCTCAAAAGCCTGTAAGATTATGGGGGTATCCCGAGATACGTTTTATCGCTACCAGGAACTTGTTAACGATGGTGGGATAGACGCTTTAATTAATCAAAATCGACGGGTGCCTAACGTAAAAAATAGAGTAGATGAACAGATTGAAAGCGCTGTAGTCGAGTATGCGATTGAATACCCTGCACACGGTCAACACCGCAGTAGTAATGAACTAAGAAAAAAAGGCATTTTTGTTTCGGGGAGTGGCGTTCGCTCTATTTGGCTGCGCCATAATCTCGAAAATTTTACAAAACGCCTAAAAGCGCTTGAAGATAAAATCGCAACAGAAGGAATTATCCTGTCAGAATCACAAATCAGTGCTCTAGAAAAGAAAGCGCAAGATGATGAAGCCTGTGGTGAGATTGAAACAGCGCATCCAGGTTATCTGGGTTCACAAGATACTTTTTATGTCGGTCATTTAAAAGGCGTTGGTCGTGTTTATCAACAAACTTACATTGATACTTACAGTAAAGTCGTTCATTGTAAGCTTTATAGCTAGGCGACTTAATTTTGATTACAAGGTGTGTTATGAGTTATACAATTGATTTTCGACGTAAAGTAATATCTGTAAGGAAAGCCGAAGGTTTAACAATTCGAGAAACTGCGAAACAATTCCGTATTGGAAAAGCGTCTTTAGTACGTTGGCTTAAATGACCAGAGCCAAAAAATTCAACGCCACGTAAGAGGAAGCTCGATAAAAATGCTTTATCAAAAGATGTGGAACAGTATCCAGATGCTTACCAAAAGGAACGGGCAGAGCGATTCGGTGTTTGTAAAAAGACTATTTGGCAATCCCTTAAAAAGCTGGGATTAACCTATAAAAAAAACTCTATTCCATCCAAAAACCAACGAAAGCGACAGGCTGGCACATCAGCAAAAAAGACAACAGTATGAAAAAAAAGATAAATCTGTTGTTTTTATTGATGAAAGTGGTTTTTCACATGACACTCCACGAACTCACGGCTATTCCCCAAAAGGTCACCGTTGTTTTGGCCTGAAAAACTGGGGTGCTAAGGGAAGAACAAATGTTATTGGCGCCTTATTGGGAACAACCCTTTTTGCTATCGGATTATTTGATTGCAATATTAATCGTGATGTTTTTTATGTTTGGATCACAAAAATATTGCTCCCAGAACTTCCTGAAAATTCTGTTATTTTTATGGACAACGCTAGCTTTCACAAAGGTAAGAATATTGAACAGGCAATTATAAACGCAGGACACCAGATAGAATATTTGCCTGTGTATTCACCAGATTTAAATCCTATAGAACATAAATGGTCTCAAGCTAAACGTAAAAAGATGGAAACAGGATGCACTATCGATGACCTGTTTTTAATACATATGCTGTAATCAAAATTAAGTCGCCTAGCTATACACAACAAAAAGCGCGATAACGGCGGCAGATTTATTAAATGACAAGGTTCTCCCTTTTTATTCCCAGCATGGGTTACCGGTGTTACGTATACTGACGGACAGAGGCAGTGAGTATTGTGGTAAAGTTGAACATCACGATTATCAACTTTATCTCGCTATCAATGATATTGATCATACAAAAACTAAAGCTCGTTCACCTCAAACTAATGGGATTTGTGAACGCTTTCATAAAACTGTATTACAAGAGTTCTATCAGGTGGCTTTTCGTAAGAAAATCTATAGGGCTTTAAATGAATTACAAGCTGATTTAGATAAATGGTTAGCGGAATATAATAACCAACGCACTCATCAAGGAAAAATGTGTTGCGGTCGAACGCCTATGGCAACTTTACACGATGGAAAACAACTTTGGAGAGAGAAAGATTTAAATCAAATTTAACCTGACAGGTACTGTATAAATAACCGGTAACTGTCAGATTAAGTCTGAGCTACTACATTCAAAAATTATTTGATTTAATCATTTTTAATTTCTGATAGGTGATTTTGCTGTCCAAAATCGTTCGGTTGCGACCAGCGCTAAAAATACCTGTACAAAAATAACCAAATTGAGTTCCGTACAGTATTTTCGGTCATGTTATTTGACTGCTTCTTTCAAACTTTTACCTACCTTAAAACTGGGTACGTTTGCAGCAGCAATTTTAAGAGCCTCTCCTGTTTTTGGGTTTCGTCCATCTCTGGCTGCTCGTTGCTTAACCTGAAAAGTACCAAAGCCAATGAGTTGTACGTCATTACCGGATTTCAAAGACTCGGTCACGATTTCTGTGAAAGCATTAACCGCCTTCTCTGTGTCTTTCTTGCTTAATCCTGATTTCTCTGCAACTTTGCTGATGAGTTCTGTTTTGTTCATTTTGTGCCTTTTCAAATCAAAAATTTTGTATTAATTCTAGGTCATTTTCATAAAAGGTAATATCTTTGTTTTGCTTATCTTTGGCAACGGATATTTTTGTATTTTTATCTTCTCGCATCGCCAATTCTCGTTTTTTCTCTTCGTGCCAAGTTCGCTTGCAATACTTCGAACACTCAATTGCTCTAAGCAAATATGGCATTAAGCGTGTTGCTTAATAGTGAAATAAGGGTATTTCGGTGATTGAAGTAAATTTTAGGCTGTTCTGAGATGGAAATTCCAAAGACCGGCACTAAGGAGTAAAAAGGTATCATCAATAAAGGGTCTACGATTCCGTAAAATTTGGGTCATACAACCGAGGCGCTTGATACCCGCGATGGCGTGTTCAACCGTAATACGGATGCCCGAGATTATTTTATTTTCTTGTTTTTGTTCAGGCGATAAAGGTCTTTTTCGAGTTCCTTTTTTTGGGATTTGTGTATTAGGATGCTGTTTATCTATACCTTGAAAACCGGTATCGGCCCAGATGGTTACCTCAGGGGGAATATGGCGAATTATATCGACTTTATCGAGTAAGCGTTTATCGTGACGGCGCCCATTTTTGATCATGGGGATAAATCCAATTTTCCTCGTTTCGTCAGTCATAATAAGCCCTTTTCGAGTGGTCTGTCTTTTCTTTCCCGAATACATTTTTTTTCGCCGACGCAGATTCTTAGGCTTTTGGACAGGTCGCTCTGTCCCATCAATAAAGACGTCTTTAACTCCAGGAAAGGCGCGAAAAAATTCCTCAGCAGAGCGAATTTGACGAGCGGGCAAAACACATTCTCGCCCCAAGGTCATCTCTAAAACCGGCAATAATATTTTTACCCAGCGACATACCCGTGTTCTATCTAAACCAAAAAGAAGTCCTTGCAAATCATAGGTCGGATAACATTTTAAATACAATAAAATAAAAAGCAGTTTATCTAATGGGGTTGGGATAAATCCTTTCTGCCCTGCACCCATCTGCCGCTCGTGATCTTTTCGATTCTTTTTCCGATAAATCAAATAACAAGCTGAAAATTCAGCGGCTAAATTTTTCAATTCTTCGACTGATAATCCAATGATTGCTTTACATAAACGATTATCTCGTAACAACCGCTCTTTGTTGATCATTTCAAACCGTTATTTTCTAAGTTAAACCTCTTTTTATTGTCTATAGCGTGACAAAAAATGCAACTCTCTATTCAGCAACTATTTTAATGACTGAATTTGCTCTTGGGTAACCCCTAATGTCAATTTTCAGGTCAGCTTAATTTGTGTGTTAATAGAGTATAATTGTCAATTAGTTGACAATTTCAATTTAAACTCACAAACTTAAATATGACAATAATAGGAATTTGAGGTTAAGATGGCAGGCGCAAGAGTTGGATATATTAGAGTGAGTAGCGAGGATCAAAAGTTAGAACGGCAATTGAAAAATATCCCCCTCGACAAAGTATTTGAAGAAAAAGTATCAGCGAAAAACAAAGAACGCCCGCAGTTACAGGCTTTGTTAAACTATGTCCGTGAAGGGGACAAGGTGATCGTGCATAGTTTAGATCGATTGGCCAGGAATTTGGACGATTTACGCAGTCTGGTAAAGTCATTGACTGAGCAGGGTGTCAGTGTTGAATTCATCAAAGAAAACCTAATTTTCACGGGCGAGGATTCGCCTATGTCAAATCTCCTTTTGTCCGTCATGGGAGCTTTTGCGGAATTTGAAAGGGCGCTGATTAGAGAGCGACAGCTTGAAGGTATCGCTATCGCTAAGAAGAAAGGACTCTACAAAGGACGAAAAAAAGTCTTTACCCAAGAGCAAATTCAGTCATTGCAATCAAGAGCTAAAAACGGCGAAAAAAAAGCCAAATTAGCAAAAGAATTTGGCGTATCTCGAGAAACCATTTATCGGTATTTGCGAACAGGTGATATTTATAGCTATGAAAATATTAATCGTCGCTCATCGGGGGGTGAATCTATTAATGCAATCACCAGTTAAAAACATAGAGCGGTGAGAATCACGATAGCTGGCAAGTACCTCATCTGAGAATTTACGTGTTCCATCTTCATTATTTATCCCTGAAATGTAATTATGAAAATGGCTAATTATAGCTGCAATCAGCAATCCGCTGTCTGTCTTTTTAGCCGTAAATAGTAAATCAGCCTTATTAAAAATCTCAGTGACACTTTTATGATTAGTGCTAGCTTTATCCATGAATATTGATAATTCAATATTTGTGTCCATAGTCCAATTCCACTGAACTGTACTAAAATTATATAGTATGTCCACTGAGTCAAATAATTTCAGTGGAGCGGTATTAATTGGATAACTAAAGCTTATCCTCAAGCGTTCGCCATTTTCGTTAAGAATTTCGGATTTTATGTTAGCTAATGATACTAATGTTTGTGGTGAGGCATCTTTTGTAATGCAACAATAAAGAGCATAAGAATTAGACACCAATTTCGACTTATTTTCACTTAGCTGTCCCTTACAGGTAAAAGAAAAATCATTGTTATAATAGTCTTCCGCCATGCTCTTTACACTTTCTAATGTGCTGGCAAAATCCTTGGAGGCTTGCCGGAAGTTAATATAGTCGTTTTCTGGTAAACGAAAGGCGATATTTTCAATCAGCTCGGGAGGCAGATTTTTTATACCGATCACGTTTGCTAAGGGACTATTTTGATTATTTGATGAGGTAGATTCTGAATCTGAATAAGAAACCAGGCGATGACTCGAATTGTTCACGTACATAGTTTTTCCTTTTTTTATTCTCTATTGATTGACTTATTATAAAATAGCGTATTTTTTTTATAAAACTCATCAATTACGCATTCCTATATCACCGTATTTTTCCTTCCTTTTGTCGGAAATTTTTCTATGCCGTTACCCTTTCCTTTTGACTTTAAAAAGCCGGATTATGTTCAGGTGTTTGAGTGGCGTGCTGAGCGATTAAAGCATCTTCGGGAGCAACCGGAAAGTCTTAAACTAACCTGAGTTCGGGATAAGAAATAAAGTGAAAGTCTTGCTATTCAAATAGTTGAATGCGCATATTTCGTTAAAATACTCTAACAATCTGGTTAAAGAGTAGAGCATTGTTAAACAATGATGGAAAATCTTACTGAACTTTATTGCCTGATGGATGATTTTTGTAAAGACTTCGAACCAAAAATGCATGAAATTTTGCTGAATAACGGTAGTAAGCGTCGTAGACGGTTTACTCAGCTTCCATTGGCTGAAATGATGACACTGGTTGTTTTGTTTCATTAACTCCGATTCAGCCAATTCAAGGTATTTTATCTCTATCATGTCCGTTTATAGCTAGGCGACTTAATTTTGATTACAGCATATGTATTAAAAACAGGTCATCGATAGTGCATCCTGTTTCCATCTTTTTACGTTTAGCTTGAGACCATTTATGTTCTATAGGATTTAAATCTGGTGAATACACAGGCAAATATTCTATCTGGTGTCCTGCGTTTATAATTGCCTGTTCAATATTCTTACCTTTGTGAAAGCTAGCGTTGTCCATAAAAATAACAGAATTTTCAGGAAGTTCTGGGAGCAATATTTTTGTGATCCAAACATAAAAAACATCACGGTTAATATTGCAATCAAATAATCCGATAGCAAAAAGGGTTGTTCCCAATAAAGCGCCAATAACATTTGTTCTTCCCTTAGCACCCCAGTTTTTCAGGCCAAAACAACGGTGACCTTTTGGGGAATAGCCGTGAGTTCGTGGAGTGTCATGTGAAAAACCACTTTCATCAATAAAAACAACAGATTTATCTTTTTTTTCATACTGTTGTCTTTTTTGCTGATGTGCCAGCCTGTCGCTTTCGTTGGTTTTTGGATGGAATAGAGTTTTTTTTATAGGTTAATCCCAGCTTTTTAAGGGATTGCCAAATAGTCTTTTTACAAACACCGAATCGCTCTGCCCGTTCCTTTTGGTAAGCATCTGGATACTGTTCCACATCTTTTGCTAAAGCATTTTTATCGAGCTTCCTCTTACGTGGCGTTGAATTTTTTGGCTCTGGTCGTTTAAGCCAACGTACTAAAGACGCTTTTCCAATACGGAATTGTTTCGCAGTTTCTCGAATTGTTAAACCTTCGGCTTTCCTTACAGATATTACTTTACGTCGAAAATCAATTGTATAACTCATAACACACCTTGTAATCAAAATTAAGTCGCCTAGCTATATATCTCAGGAAGGAATTTCCTAACTTGCCATCATATTCACGCTGCGTAGAGTTACTTCCGCGCAGTGCCTTAGCTTTAACGGCACTGTTTGAGTCAAATAAGGGAAAGTGCACAGGTCTGTCGGTTGCCGATTCTACTCCGATAGCTGTGTGTGATATAGCTAGGCGACTTAATTTTGATTACAAGGTGTGTTATGAGTTATACAATTGATTTTCGACGTAAAGTAATATCTGTAAGGAAAGCCGAAGGTTTAACAATTCGAGAAACTGCGAAACAATTCCGTATTGGAAAAGCGTCTTTAGTACGTTGGCTTAAACGACCAGAGCCAAAAAATTCAACGCCACGTAAGAGGAAGCTCGATAAAAATGCTTTAGCAAAAGATGTGGAACAGTATCCAGATGCTTACCAAAAGGAACGGGCAGAGCGATTCGGTGTTTGTAAAAAGACTATTTGGCAATCCCTTAAAAAGCTGGGATTAACCTATAAAAAAAACTCTATTCCATCCAAAAACCAACGAAAGCGACAGGCTGGCACATCAGCAAAAAAGACAACAGTATGAAAAAAAAGATAAATCTGTTGTTTTTATTGATGAAAGTGGTTTTTCACATGACACTCCACGAACTCACGGCTATTCCCCAAAAGGTCACCGTTGTTTTGGCCTGAAAAACTGGGGTGCTAAGGGAAGAACAAATGTTATTGGCGCTTTATTGGGAACAACCCTTTTTGCTATCGGATTATTTGATTGCAATATTAATCGTGATGTTTTTTATGTTTGGATCACAAAAATATTGCTCCCAGAACTTCCTGAAAATTCTGTTATTTTTATGGACAACGCTAGCTTTCACAAAGGTAAGAATATTGAACAGGCAATTATAAACGCAGGACACCAGATAGAATATTTGCCTGTGTATTCACCAGATTTAAATCCTATAGAACATAAATGGTCTCAAGCTAAACGTAAAAAGATGGAAACAGGATGCACTATCGATGACCTGTTTTTAATACATATGCTGTAATCAAAATTAAGTCGCCTAGCTATAACTTACGGATCCGCCGGCATAAAGTCTTCGATGGGATAGCTGAACGAGGAAAAACCTCAACAGGTTGGTTCTTTGGTTTCAAACTTCATGTAATTATCAATCATTTGGGGGAAATACTCAGTTTTCGATTTACACCAGGAAACACAGATGATCGGAAACCATTACCTGAGCTGATAAAAGATCTTTCTGGTTGTTTGTATGCGGATAAAGGGTGTTTATCGGCTTCACTGAAACAGCAACTAAAAACAATGGGAATTAACCTTATAACGAATATCAAGCACGAGTTTCGCACCAATAAAAAAACGCTCTATTTTTAAGTTTAATTCAGCATAATATATAAATAGACAAAATCTTATAAATTAAAATCAACTTAGTTGTAAATTAAACAAATTTATACGTTTTAGCAACTTGCAAATTAACCATTGCTTTAAGCCATTTCTGGAATTTTATATGCCTGTGCGAAACTCGTGAGTTCTTTAAATTGATTGCTGGATTTTCATTACGGTCATGTTCTTCACCGCAAGACGGACGTTTCCAGTAGCGTACAGATAACGGTAGTTTTCCTAGTTTATACCCGCAATTATAAATCTATTCATATAGGATAGTATAGTTATGAGTAGATAAAAATTAAACTGTTAAAACCTTGAGCCGTGCTGACATAGGTAAAGTCCGCCATCCAAAGCTGATTGGGTCGCTCAGCCATGAAAAGCCGGCTCACTAGGTCATCCGGCGTAGCCGCATCTTTATGTTTTCTTCGAACTTATTAGTATCCAATTTTTTCAAAGCCTTAATCATAGAATCTATCAGGTATGTATATAGTTTTTCATTCATTCCTACGCACGCCTCCCAAAGTAAAGAAATTAATTATGTGTTGTAGTATATTGCGTGGAGAGGTAGGATCTCTCATTGCTAAACCTGTATTGCAAGCTATATTATGTATGTTAAGCATATTGTTAACATTCATCATTAATTCCTTATTTAGAGTTAGGTAATAAGATATTTAATATTTACCTTTATTTAACAATGCTATTCTTGTTTTTGTATTCTATCAATATTAATGAAGCTACTTTAAGGTTACAGCCGTTGTTTTGGAGCTATCCGATAGCATTACAATTAACAACAGCTATATTTTATTGTTAAAGGTCAGTGAATGGTTCAGCATAAAAGTATTCCACATACAATGATTGAACTTTTGCGTAATTTAATTTGTTATTTAACTTATCTAAATTAAAAGTAAAATTTTCTGCCAATGATTGTGTTACATGTTTTTTTATATTGTTAATTGAGTCTGATAAATTAAATAGAATACTTAATTCATTTTCTTTTGTTGTATCTAACTCTTTGATATTGTAAATATAATAAAGCTGATCATGATAATAATCAAAACATTTCATTTGAAGAGAAATCCATTTTTGTAATAAATTTTTACTAATATCTATTTCTTTTTTTGTTTTCTCGCTTAATAAATGTAGATTCATTCTTATTTTATTTTTTATATTAATATTTTCTAATTTATCTATTTTGCTATCATATTTTACTTTACTTAAAGCTGCATCTAGACCTTCATGGATAACGGTATTGCTGTTTAATAATTCACTATTATTAGTTAATTTCCTTTCTTTTATAGAATAAACATCTTTTTCAGGATCCCCATAAATCATTGAGTATTCATCTATAACATCTTTAATAGAAAAAGTAAAAGTATAAGAACCATTTTTATTTGGAGTGATAGATGCCTTAAATCCGTCTTGATAAACAGGATATGCCATTCCCTTAAGTTGGTAAAAAGCAGTCACTTTTTTTAAAATGGATTCAGTATCATA
Source organism: Candidatus Arsenophonus triatominarum (assembly GCF_001640365.1). Classification (GTDB taxonomy): domain Bacteria; phylum Pseudomonadota; class Gammaproteobacteria; order Enterobacterales; family Enterobacteriaceae; genus Arsenophonus; species Arsenophonus triatominarum. Next base: position 35,635 of record NZ_LWMI01000018.1, read on the forward strand.
TTCATCACTGTTATGTGTTAACACATAAATTTTTTCCAGCGCTTCGCTTGTATTGGTTCCACAAAACCAATCTTTAATTTTTTCCCATATGCCAACATGTGTAGCTTTCTCTTTTGATGAACTTTCAATAGCTTGTTTAATATTTTCATTGCTAAGTGTTCTGTTAAACGAAAATAAAGAATTACCTTTAATATATATTGTCATAGCCATTATCCCTAATATTCTAGACTTACGATACTAAAATTTGTTTTCTTTATTTTTATTTTTATTTTAACTTTTTATCACTAAGGTTTTTTACTTATTTTTCATAATAATTTGTTGTTAATAACAAATTGATCTCAGTTCAATAAAAATTTTATCGTTAAGGTAATTATTTTTTCTTCCAGATTTATTTAACATAAGAGCTTGATGTATAAGAAATTAATACCCGAAATGGTTACTCATTAACCTGCGCCATGATGAAACCCTTTTTATTTTCTTCTAAATTTTGCCAAAATTATGTTGAAGGTTGAGATTAAGAAACGGAATAGATGGTTAAAAAACGATTAATTATCAATCAATTTTGAACAAAAGGATAGATCTACCCTATCGTGAGTTTTTATCGCCACCGCAAACAAGCCAGATCATGGTGACGTGCCATAAGTTCTTTACGATTCAATCCAAAATTCATTCCTGCGAAAAGTAATTTTTTCCCACATTATAGCTAGGCGACTTAATTTTGATTACAGCATATGTATTAAAAACAGGTCATCGATAGTGCATCCTGTTTCCATCTTTTTACGTTTAGCTTGAGACCATTTATGTTCTATAGGATTTAAATCTGGTGAATACACAGGCAAATATTCTATCTGGTGTCCTGCGTTTATAATTGCCTGTTCAATATTCTTACCTTTGTGAAAGCTAGCGTTGTCCATAAAAATAACAGAATTTTCAGGAAGTTCTGGGAGCAATATTTTTGTGATCCAAACATAAAAAACATCACGATTAATATTGCAATCAAATAATCCGATAGCAAAAAGGGTTGTTCCCAATAAAGCGCCAATAACATTTGTTCTTCCCTTAGCACCCCAGTTTTTCAGGCCAAAACAACGGTGACCTTTTGGGGAATAGCCGTGAGTTCGTGGAGTGTCATGTGAAAAACCACTTTCATCAATAAAAACAACAGATTTATCTTTTTTTTTCATACTGTTGTCTTTTTTGCTGATGTGCCAGCCTGTCGCTTTCGTTGGTTTTTGGATGGAATAGAGTTTTTTTATAGGTTAATCCCAGCTTTTTAAGGGATTGCCAAATAGTCTTTTTACAAACACCGAATCGCTCTGCCCGTTCCTTTTGGTAAGCATCTGGATACTGTTCCACATCTTTTGCTAAAGCATTTTTATCGAGCTTCCTCTTACGTGGCGTTGAATTTTTTGGCTCTGGTCGTTTAAGCCAACGTACTAAAGACGCTTTTCCAATACGGAATTGTTTCGCAGTTTCTCGAATTGTTAAACCTTCGGCTTTCCTTACAGATATTACTTTACGTCGAAAATCAATTGTATAACTCATAACACACCTTGTAATCAAAATTAAGTCGCCTAGCTATAATGGCAGACCAGGCGATGTTTTCCCTTGACGTTCTAAACGTAGGGCTCTTACCCACCGGCTAATCGCTGAAAGACTAAGCATGTTGCTCAATAGTGAAATAAAGTTGCTTAAAATAAAAACAAGTTAGATACATCTAAAAAATACAAAAATAGTTTATTTTTTAATCTTACGTAGGTTATTTTTAATGCAAAAATTGATGATTTTATCATCATCGGCTGTTTTTTTTGTAAGTCATAATTAATTTTGCTATTGAGCAACAGGCTTACTGACGTTCATGCCTTTCGCGGCTTCCTGGTAGGTGTAATTTTGGTCAAGGACTAATTTGGCGGTTTCACATTTAAATTCAGCAGTAATTATTTTACTCATTTCGGCACCTATAAAAATTATGAGGTAAGCATATCACCTCAACTTAGGTGGCCAAATTTAGTATGCCACTACAGGCTTCTTCAGGAAAAACAGAGGGACGGTTATCCAGTCTTGCTCGCCAAAAGAAGCTCACGAGAGCTAATGAGAGTTTTCCACAATGACAACAGGTGAAACGCACATCAGGACGCCCCTGATAGGTGCGCCGAAATCCGTTAATGACACGAGTTTCGCACAGGCATATAAAATTCCAGAAATGGCTTAAAAGCAATGATTAATTTGCAAGTTACTAAAACGTATAAATTTATTTAAATTACAATAAGTTGCTTTTAATTTATAAGGTTTTTTCTATTTATATATTATGCTGAATTAAACTTAAAAATAGAGCGTTTTTTTATTGGTGCGAAACTCGTGAATGGTATAAGTGTATTTCATGCAGTACCCCCCAACTCTCTGGAGAATTCGGGCACGCTGGCGAAGGATTAAACTGCGTGAGGTTCGAGCGAATAACTCGATTATTTGATTTGGTGCTTCAATTACGCGCACACGGAAGGTACTATTTTGCATAGTCCGACTCCTACTACAGTTAGGTTGTTGGATTAGCTCTGTGTTGGTGCTCGATACACCAACTCAGGGCGGTTATTAACTATCGTTTTTTTAATGTAGTAAATATTTTTCTACCATCTTTAGAATATTGAATATTAAGATTTATAGTTTTCCTTCGTTTATAAACATCGACCCATTCAACTTTAGCAAATAAGTAAGGGTTAGCCTCCAACTCTCCACGACCTGATCTTATAAAAATACCCTTATCTATAAGTTTTTTAGTCATATTTTTAAAAGTTTGGTATTTAATTTCAACTTCTGGATGAATAGATTTTTCAAATCTAGTTTTTGATACAGAAACAATTCCATCCCAACTAATCATCTTAGCTAAAGCAAAAAGAACATCTGATTCAGTTTTAGATAATCCATGTATACTTCCTATATCATCGATATAAAATTTGATATAGCTAGGTTCTTTCGGAATATAAAAAGTTTTTGATGATTCTGAGCTTGCAACCTCACCAGTTTTCATATCCGTAATTTGCTTTTCTGTTATTTTAGCCATATTTTGCAAGTCATCATATTTAAGTACTTTTAGTATATGTAACTAGTACGCAAATGCAAGTGCTATTTTAAATATATAAAAGTACTCTACATCAGTATTATAAATACCAAAAACTAAATAAAAATCAAAATAAGTAGGAAAAGTATCCCTTTTATTATTTATATCAATAATAAAAAAATACCCCTACCGCGCTAACGCTTGGTCAACGCCTCTGTCTAGCAAAAACGAGTTTTGCCAGCCTTCGCCGTTCTGATGAAATGTGATTCGGTGCTTCACAGACAAGCACGCGGAAGGTAGACTTTTTCATTAGCCTTACTCCTATTGATAGTAGGTTTAGGGTTAGCTGGTTGATTGAGTTAGTACCTCTTTCAATCAGCGTCTTTTTGCAAAAAAATTAACATAAACGATAATATATTTAGATTGACTTTAGTCAATTATTTTTTATATTAATCCATAAATAAATAATCATTGAGGCACATAATGAATTGGTCAAAGGCTATTTTACAGCTAAAAGCAAAGTCAGGGGTTCAGACCAATAAAGGTTTATATGAAAAAGCAGGAGTAACACCAAGTGCTTTTGCTGCAATAAAGAAAGGAACAGCTACATTTAAGAATGTAGAAAAACTATGTAGTGCTTGGGGTGTAAAACCAAGTGAATTTATTTCATGGGGAGAATAACGATCAAACTATGTTGATTTTATTATATTTAATTACCAAAATTACCGCTTTTTTGTAGGGGTGTTTTAAGTTTTAATGTAAGTAACAGTTTTTGTTTTAAAATAATTAGTTGTAAATTAGTAAAGATCTTAAAGAAAAAAACAGAGTGTATCACTCTGATTTATTACGGGAGGTTACTTTGTCTAATACTGAGCCTTGGCAGGATAAAAACAAAAAACTGATTGTACAGAGTAATGATCTGATTACTGCTAGGTATGATTTGGATATTGATGGTTTTCGAGCTTTAACATTATTTTTATCAAAAGTTAATCAGAGACTGGAAAATCCTGGCTGGGTTTCTTTTACAGCTCATGAATTTCAAATTACATTTGACATTAACAAAAAGAATATTTGGCGCTGTATGAAAAAGGCCGTAACATCTCTTTCCAAGATGGTCGCCTATGGCGACGACTTGTCATTGCTTGTTAGTACTGGTATAACCCGATACCTATTGTATCAATCTTTTGGTCCCTTTTATGTCACCGCGTTTTAGTCATGTTTTTCAATTTGGTCAACGCTGGCTCAATTGGCTTAATCGTCAACCCCCTGATAGGGTCCGCACTGTTGTGATGGAAACCATGGTAAAGCGGCACTTCGCTTATGGGGTGGTCAATTTGGCGCTGTCCTAACCCTCAATGTAATTCTGAGAAACGGGTTAAATTTACCTGCAAAAGTCGAAGCTGCCCACATTGTAGCGTCAAAGCTTACCTACAATGGATTAACAATACGCTAGCTTGGTTACCCGAAGCTCCTTGGCAGCACATCACTTCTACCATGCCTTGTGAATATTGGCCTATTATTCGCGCCAACCGTTGGCTTCTCGGTGAAATGAATCGATTAGCCGCTGATGTGATATTAACCATCTGCCGTGACCTCAATATCACCCCGGGCGTTTTCACTGCCATCCATATCTGGGGACGAGACCAAAAATGGCATCCGCATATTCATTTTTCAACCACAGCTGGCGGGATATCAGCTTTTATTGAGAAAACATTATTACACGCTTACCATTCCCGATGAGCTTAAAGCTGAAGGAAGAAGTAAAGCATCATGGAATCAATTACTTAACACTCACGACAAGCGCGGGTAGAATATTAATCTTTCTGATATTCTTTCCAATATTACCCATGTCATCCTTTATCTCGGATTTTATCTAAAGAAACCCCCTGCCTCGCTCAGTCGCTTAAAACATTATCCCGGCGAAGATAACATCATGTTACGCTATAAGAGCCACCGCACGAAAAAACAGGAAGACCTGGTCATGACATCCGATGAATTTATTACCCTGTTTGCGTCTCATGTGCCAGAAAAATGGTTTCACATGATCCGCTATTACGGCTTTTTAAGTCCATCAGCACGGATGCGAAGAATGTTAACGGAGGTTGTTTATCCTTTAGTCCAGCAAGATAAAAAACCCGCTAAAAAAGTCACCTGGCGAAACATGTATCAACACGTCTTTAAAGTCGATCCACTTGCTTGTCTCTTAATGTGGGAAAAAATTACTTTTCGCAGGAATGAATTTTGGATTGAATCGTAAAGAACTTATGGCACGTCACCATGATCTGGCTTGTTTGCGGTGGCGATAAAAACTCACGACAGGGTAGATCTATCCTTTTGTTCAAAATTGATTAATAATTAATCGTATTTTAACCATCTATTCCGTTTTTTAATCTCAACCTTCAACATAATTTTGGCAAAATTTAGAAGAAAATAAAAAGGATTTCATCATGGCGCAGGTTAATGAGTAACCATTTCGGGTATTAATTTCTTATTATAGCTAGGCGACTTAATTTTGATTACAAGGTGTGTTATGAGTTATACAATTGATTTTCGACGTAAAGTAATATCTGTAAGGAAAGCCGAAGGTTTAACAATTCGAGAAACTGCGAAACAATTCCGTATTGGAAAAGCGTCTTTAGTACGTTGGCTTAAACGACCAGAGCCAAAAAATTCAACGCCACGTAAGAGGAAGCTCGATAAAAATGCTTTAGCAAAAGATGTGGAACAGTATCCAGATGCTTACCAAAAGGAACGGGCAGAGCGATTCGGTGTTTGTAAAAAGACTATTGGCAATCCCTTAAAAAGCTGGGATTAACCTATAAAAAAAACTCTATTCCATCCAAAAACCAACGAAAGCGACAGGCTGGCACATCAGCAAAAAAGACAACAGTATGAAAAAAAAGATAAATCTGTTGTTTTTATTGATGAAAGTGGTTTTTCACATGACACTCCACGAACTCACGGCTATTCCCCAAAAGGTCACCGTTGTTTTGGCCTGAAAAACTGGGGTGCTAAGGGAAGAACAAATGTTATTGGCGCTTTATTGGGAACAACCCTTTTTGCTATCGGATTATTTGATTGCAATATTAACCGTGATGTTTTTTATGTTTGGATCACAAAAATATTGCTCCCAGAACTTCCTGAAAATTCTGTTATTTTTATGGACAACGCTAGCTTTCACAAAGGTAAGAATATTGAACAGGCAATTATAAACGCAGGACACCAGATAGAATATTTGCCTGTGTATTCACCAGATTTAAATCCTATAGAACATAAATGGTCTCAAGCTAAACGTAAAAAGATGGAAACAGGATGCACTATCGATGACCTGTTTTTAATACATATGCTGTAATCAAAATTAAGTCGCCTAGCTATATCTTCATTTTTCTTATCTTTGGCAACGAATATTTTCGTATTTTTACCTTCTCTCATCGCCAATTCTCGCTTTTTCTCTTCGTGCCAATTGTTTGCAATACTTTGAACATTCAACTGCTCTACGTAAATCTGGCATCGTTAAACGTAATGTAGGGTCGTATTTTTTCAAATCCTTCTCGTACTGATAAAGAATCTCAGCATTTTTCTTCATCCACTCACCTTCATCGTGAGAACCTGATTTAACATGTGGACGTTTGGCTTGATTGCTGTAGCTTTTTCCTCAACACATCCAAAACGCATACCTACAACAGATCTGCCTTGTTTTATTGGTTCCCAATGTACTGATATGTTTGTATGTTCACTAATATCCGGTATAGCTGGTTCAATAGTTCACGAGTTTCGCACAGACATATAAAATTCCAAAAATGGCTTAAAAGCAATAGTTAATTTGCAAGTTACTAAAACGTATAAATTTGTTTAAATTACAATAAGTTGCTTTTAATTTATAAGATTTTGTCTATTTATATATTATGCTGAATTAAACTTAAAAATAGAGCGTTTTTTATTGGTGCGAAACTCGTGTAGTTCTTTTTTTTAGATTATCAAAACGTGAGTTTGCATCGGGGAATAATTCATGAAAATCATCTAGTGAAATATCAACTTCAAAAAAATTATCTTTTTTACAATGAGGGTGGCTTTTATGACTCAAAAGATACATATATATTCTGAAAAAAATAACATTTTTACACTCGTAATAGCGTTTAGGAAACACCAAGAAAAATTATGTTTAATGTTAAATAAAAATGGGTCAAGGTCTGGGTTTAGGCGTAATTTTAAACCTGTTCCTTTACCTTCAATTTTTTGATATTTGTAGCCAGATAGCCAATTAAGTACTGTGAAAGATTCTTTTTTCCCGTTTATTACATGGAAAGTAATTTGACTTTTGATGTATAAGAAATTAATACCCGAAATGGTTACTCATTAACCTGCGCCATGATGAAATCCTTTTTATTTTCTTCTAAATTTTGCCAAAATTATGTTGAAGGTTGAGATTAAGAAACGGAATAGATGGTTAAAATACGATTAATTATTAATCAATTTTGAACAAAAGGATAGATCTACCCTGTCGTGAGTTTTTATCGCCACCGCAAACAAGCCAGATCATGGTGACGTGCCATAAGTTCTTTACGATTCAATCCAAAATTCATTCCTGCGAAAAGTAATTTTTTCCCACATTAAGAGACAAGCAAGTGGATCGACTTTAAAGACGTGTTGATACATGTTTCGCCAGGTGACTTTTTTAGCGGGTTTTTTATCTTGCTGGACTAAAGGATAAACAACCTCCGTTAACATTCTTCGCATCCGTGCTGATGGACTTAAAAAGCCGTAATAGCGGATCATGTGAAACCATTTTTCTGGCACATGAGACGCAAACCGGGTAATAAATTCATCGGATGTCATGACCAGGTCTTCCTGTTTTTTCGTGCGGTGGCTCTTATAGCGTAACATGATGTTATCTTCGCAGGGATAATGTTTTAAGCGACTGAGCGAGGCAGGGGGTTTCTTTAGAAAAATCCGAGATAAAGGATGACATGGGTAATATTGGAAAGAATATCAAAAAGATTAATATTCCACCCGTGCTTGTCGTGAGTGTTAAGTGATTGATTCCATGATGTTTTACTTCTTCCTTCAGCTTTAAGCTCATCGGGAATGGTGAGCGTGTAATAATGTTTTCTCAATAATGCCGTTATCCGATATCGCCACATTGTCATAATGTTTTCGCGATAAAAGCTGATATCCCGCCAGGTATTCTTTTTAGTCACCCCGCCGGCTGTGGTTGAAAAATGAATATGCGGATGCCATTTTTGGTCTCGTCCCCAGGTATGGATGGCAGTGAAAACGCCCGGGTGATATTGAGGTCATGGCAGATGGTTAATATCACATCAGCGGCTAATCGATTCATTTCACCGAGAAACCAACGGTTGGCGCGAATAATAGGCTAATATTACAAGGCCTGGTCACGAGTTTCGCACAGGCATATAAAATTCCAGAAATGGCTTAAAAGCAATGGTTAATTTGCAAGTTACTAAAACGTATAAATTTGTTTAAATTATAATAAGTTGCTTTTAATTTATAAGATTTTGTCTATTTATATATTATGCTGAATTAAACTTAAAAATAGAGCGTTTTTTTATTGGTGCGAAACTCGTGTTACTTATTTTTTCTTTCTTTATAAATTGAACCAATATTACACTTTTTTGGTACCAAATCACCCCATTTTTTATATTTGTTATCTTAAAATAAATTGGTACTATTAATATACATAATATATATCATTAATACGTCAAGAGGATATCATGATAGTACTAATTGGTAGCCAAAAAGGTGGATGTGGAAAATCAACAATTTCTGTTAATATTGCCGCAGAACTTGCAAAACAAAAAAAGGATGTAATCTTAGTAGATTCAGATTGTCAGGGAACTTCCGCTAATTGGATTTCTGATAGAAATAAGCAAGTAGAAATACCAATAATTCACTGCATCCAAAAATTCGATAATGTTAGAGAAACTCTGCTTGATTTGGATAAAAGATATGAATTTGTAATAGTTGATACTGCTGGCAGAGACAGTAGAGAACTTAGAACAGGGATGACGACCGCTGATATACTTTTAGTGCCTTTCAGACCTTCACAACCTGATTTAGATACTTTACCTAGATTAGTAGAAATAATTACAGAAGCAAAAGATATTAATCCGAAGCTAAAAACTATCGCTATGTTAACACTAGCCCCAACAAACCCTGTTATAAACGAAATTCAAGAGGCTCAAGAATATTTAAAAGATTATCCTGAACTCCTTCTAATGAATACAGTTGTCCGTGATCGAAAAGTTTATAGAGATTGTATGGGAGAAGGAAAAGGCGTTATTGAAATGGATAACTCAAAAGCCAAAAATGAAATTCAATATTTAGTAAAGGAGCTTTTAAGATGGTAAAACGCAGAGTTCCTGATTCAGTAGAGAAAAAAATAGAAGAGTTTGCTTCTGCTGCTGATCAAATAGTTAAACCACAAAATGACCTTGATAGTGAGGCTCGTCGTGATTACAAAGCTCTTCGTGTTCCATTTAATCAGCATGAGTTTGAGTTATTAGAAAAACTTTGTAAAAAGACCAAACGTTCTAAATTAAACATGATCCGATATGCTTTAAAATATTATGATGAAAATGATATATAAAAGGTGAAATTTTAATATCAAAAAATCACTATTTTTATGTTTTAAATGTTCCGTAGTAACACTACATATTTTCCTTGCTAACCAATTTTCTAATTAAAAAAAACGCACCAGTAAATCATCTGGTGCGTGTATGAGACTATGTAGAAAACCCCAATTACTGAGCATATTGAGTATAGCAGAATTTCAAAATAGCGATTTTCGATTGTAAATTTTAAATTTTAAATTTTAAATTTTAAATTTTAAAAAAAGTGAAAATTTTTAATTACATAAGTCATTGATTTTGATCACTTTATTTTAATCTCAAATTTAACGTAACTTATTGAAATAGATCGAATTATTGACAAAATAAAATAATTTGCAATAATAAAAAAATTATTTTTAGCCGATTTTTTATACGGCTTTTGCTCTTTCACATTTTTGGTTTTCTTCCAGACACGAGTTTCGCACCAATAAAAAACGCTCTATTTTTAAGTTTAATTCAGCATAATATATAAATAGACAAAATCTTATAAATTAAAAGCAACTTATTATAATTTAAACAAATTTATACGTTTTAGTAACTTGCAAATTAACCATTGCTTTTAAGCCATTTCTGGAATTTTATATGCCTGTGCGAAACTCGTGAAAGGAAAAAGTATTGTTCCCTTTGATAAGGGCGATAACAAAATTTGGTTTACAAGTAAGCAAGTAGCTGAATTGCTGGCTTATTCGAAGACTAAATCGGTAACGAATTTATACAATGCTAATGCTGATGAATTTACTTCTGCGATGACCGAGATCATCACAACAGTGACCTCGAATAAATCAAAGCGAGGGGCCAATCTTCAAACTAAAGTACGTTTATTTTCTCTTCGCGGTCTTCACTTATTAGGCATGCTTGCTGATACGCCAGTTGCTAAAGAGATACGTAAATGGGTACTTAATTTAATAGAAAAAGAAGAGATTGATAAAACAACTTTAGCCTCTCTCGATATTAATGAATTGAAGGATTTAACCATTGAAGAGATGCAAAACCATCTGGTTGCTGCAAATAAATGGTCATCTGATAACTTCGGTACACCAGGAAGTCATATAATGAATTTACGCAAACGTCATCTGAATAAGATACGGAAAGCAGAAAAAACCATTTTGGCGCTTTCTCAATTGAGACTACCAGGATTTGATGATACTCCAAATGGGGAAAGTCAAGCATGACCCCCGAACAATCCATCGAAACCAATGTCAAGGACGAGTTAATGAAGCTCGTCTTTTCTTCTTCTATCGCTAGTTTAGCCACAAGTGAAGCTATCCGGTATTACCGCAAACAGCCTGCAAGCAGAGGAGGCAAGATGATAGCGGATTGTCTGGATCAAGCCAAAATGATGGCGAAGTTAACAACAAAGCGAAAATGAGTTCAATTAAACAAGTCAAAACTCGCCATGATAGCGAGGGTTTTCGTGTGCATTACGAAAATGCAGCAGGGCGATTTCACAAAAGCGTTAAAACTCTGGATACTGCTTGCCATTTTCTTTTTCTGAGCGAATCTGAGCGATTTTTGGCGATGACGGCAAAAGAAAAAGAGCAATGCCGAGATTGGCATCTTCGCAAGTTGATTCAGTTTTATGTGGGGAAAAAGGTCTTTCAGTGTGAAACGGGGCATTTACGGCAAAGTTCGCTCGATACGATTAAACATGCCTTGTTTTCGATTGACGACACGTTGCAGGAAAAATTGGCGTTGAATATTCGCCCGAGTGAATTTAACGGTTTACCGGAAAATACGCTTAAACATCTGCATTCTGCCTATTTGCTGCTGAAAGCAATGCGAAATGTTGGTGTCAGTCCAATTCCAAAATTGAAAAAGAAGGTGGAAAAGCCTATTTTCATTCCGGCATTTGGCAATGTAGAAGAGATGATCAGGCAATCTTCTGTCAGGGAAAAGATAACTTTTATTTTGGCATCAAAATTAGGCTTACGGATAAGTGAAATATTGGCACTGGACTATAGCGATATTCGGGAACAAAGAATTCACATCTCAAAGCACCTAACACGGTATGGCATTGTCGATTTAGGGATGAAAGCGGATTTGCAAAGGATATTACCGCTGCCAAAAGATTTAAGGCAATTTTTGGATAAACAAAAGATAGGAAAGTCTATTCCATTGTTGATATCAGAACGTCATTCTCGTTTGTCGTTAACATATGGAAGGAGTGGGATCATCAAAAAGCGTTTGTTGGAATATGAGATTGGTACCTTTCACAATTTACGGCATTTTGCAGCGATTTCGTTATAGCTAGACGACTTAATTTTGATTACAAGGTGTGTTATGAGTTATACAATTGATTTTCGACGTAAAGTAATATCTGTAAGGAAAGCCGAAGGTTTAACAATTCGAGAAACTGCGAAACAATTCCGTATTGGAAAAGCGTCTTTAGTACGTTGGCTTAAACGACCAGAGCCAAAAAATTCAACGCCACGTAAGAGGAAGCTCGATAAAAATGCTTTAGCAAAAGATGTGGAACAGTATCCAGATGCTTACCAAAAGGAACGGGCAGAGCGATTCGGTGTTTGTAAAAAGACTATTTGGCAATCCCTTAAAAAGCTGGGATTAACCTATAAAAAAAACTCTATTCCATCCAAAAACCAACGAAAGCGACAGGCTGGCACATCAGCAAAAAAGACAACAGTATGAAAAAAAAGATAAATCTGTTGTTTTTATTGATGAAAGTGGTTTTTCACATGACACTCCACGAACTCACGGCTATTCCCCAAAAGGTCACCGTTGTTTTGGCCTGAAAAACTGGGGTGCTAAGGGAAGAACAAATGTTATTGGCGCTTTATTGGGAACAACCCTTTTTGCTATCGGATTATTTGATTGCAATATTAATCGTGATGTTTTTTATGTTTGGATCACAAAAATATTGCTCCCAGAACTTCCTGAAAATTCTGTTATTTTTATGGACAACGCTAGCTTTCACAAAGGTAAGAATATTGAACAGGCAATTATAAACGCAGGACACCAGATAGAATATTTGCCTGTGTATTCACCAGATTTAAATCCTATAGAACATAAATGGTCTCAAGCTAAACGTAAAAAGATGGAAACAGGATGCACTATCGATGACCTGTTTTTAATACATATGCTGTAATCAAAATTAAGTCGCCTAGCTATATCACATCAGCGGCTAATCGATTCATTTCACCGAGAAGCCAACGGTTGGCGCGAATAATAGGCCAATATTCACAAGGCATGGTAGAAGTGATGTGCTGCCAAGGAGCTTCGGGTAACCAAGCTAGCGTATTGTTAATCCATTGTAGGTAAGCTTTGACGCCACAATGTGGGCAGCTTCGACTTTTGCAGGTAAATTTAACCCGTTTCTCAGAATTACATTGAGGGTTAGGACAGCGCCAAATTGACCACCTCATAAGCGAAGTGCCGCTTTACCATGGTTTCCATCACAACAGTGCGGACACTATCAGGGGGTTGACGATTAAGCCAATTGAGCCAGCGTTGACCAAATTGAAAAACATGACTAAAACGCGGTGACATAAAAGGGACCAAAAGATTGATACAATAGGTATCGGGTTATACCAGTACTAACAAGCAATGATAAGTGGTTGCCATAGGCGACCATTTTGAGCAAGGAGTACCGATATATACTACCGACGATAAAGGCTCTATAAAAAGAGATATACAAGCTGAACACATTCAGAGATTTGAGTTGTTCTAACGACGACGGAACCATGGATTGCGGAAGACCTTTTGGTTGGTAAATATATCAAGAGCATACTTTACCTACTGATTAGGAATAGACCCCGATTTTTTCGTCAGAAAATATATCCTCAAACAAGACCTACCCAAAAACGACGAATTCGAGCAAGTCTTCATCGAAGTGCTGAAGGAAGACAGAAAGAAGAGTCGGAATACCCTCTAAAACGCTCTGTAATCGATTCTAAGCGATTTACTCGATAAAAACGTATCAAAGTAGACAAAAAATTATCGATTCTTAGAATGCGTTATAGGAACTTTTGAGTTTTCGGATTTTAAAAAGAAAAAACCAACTTTCAAAGTTGGCTAATTTTGTTGAGGTGAAACTTTTTTAGTTTTGATTATGAAAATTGATTCATGGCAAAACCATAGTAACAATCCAATTCAAAATTTCAATTACTCACGAGTTTCGCACAGGCATATAAAATTACCAGAAATGGCTTAAAAGCAATGGTTAATTTGCAAGTTACTAAAACGTATAAATTTGTTTAAATTACAATAAGTTGCTTTTAATTTATAAGATTTTGTCTATTTATATATTATGCTGAATTAAACTTAAAAATAGAGCGTTTTTTATTGGTGCGAAACTCGTGTCAGAAATCCAATTAGCGGAAGTTCCCTGACAATCTGAATCTACTAAGATTACGTCCTTTTTTTTGTTTTGCAAGTTCTGCTGCAATATTAACAGAAATTGTTGATTTTCCACATCCACCTTTTTGGGTAACAATTAGTACTATAATGATATCCTATTGATGTATTAATGATATATAATATATATATTAATAGTACCAATTTATTTTAAGATAACAAATATAAAAAATGGGATAATTTGGTACAAAAAAAGTGTAATATTGATTCAATTTATAAAGAAAGAAAAAATAAGTAATTGAAGTTTTGAATTGGATTGTTACTATGGTTTTGCCATGAATCAATTTTCATAATCAAAACTAAAAAAGTTTCACCTCAACAAAATTAGCCAACTTTGAAAGTTGGTTTTTTCTTTTTAAAATCCGAAAACTCAAAAGTTCCTATAACGCATTCTAAGAATCGATAATTTTTTGTCTACTTTGATACGTTTTTATCGAGTAAATCGCTTAGAATCGATTACAGAGCGTTTTAGAGGGTATTCCGACTCTTCTTTCTGTCTTCCTTCAGCACTTCGATGAAGACTTGCTCGAATTCGTCGTTTTTGGGTAGGTCTTGTTTGAGGATATATTTTCTGACGAAAAAATCGGGGTCTATTCCTAATCAGTAGGTAAAGTATGCTCTTGATATATTTACCAACCAAAAGGTCTTCCGCAATCCATGGTTCCGTCGTCGTTAGAACAACTCAAATCTCTGAATGTGTTCAGCTTGTATATCTCTTTTTATAGAGCCTTTATCGTCGGTAGTATATATCGGTACTCCTTGCTCAAAATGGTCGCCTATGGCAACCACTTATCATTGCTTGTTAGTACTGGTATAACCCGATACCTATTGTATCAATCTTTTGGTCCCTTTTATGTCACCGCGTTTTAGTCATGTTTTTCAATTTGGTCAACGCTGGCTCAATTGGCTTAATCGTCAACCCCCTGATAGTGTCCGCACTGTTGTGATGGAAACCATGGTAAAGCGGCACTTCGCTTATGGGGTGGTCAATTTGGCGCTGTCCTAACCCTCAATGTAATTCTGAGAAACGGGTTAAATTTACCTGCAAAAGTCGAAGCTGCCCACATTGTGGCGTCAAAGCTTACCTACAATGGATTAACAATACGCTAGCTTGGTTACCCGAAGCTTCTTGGCAGCACATCACTTCTACCATGCCTTGTGAATATTGGCCTATTATTCGCGCCAACCGTTGGCTTCTCGGTGAAATGAATCGATTAGCCGCTGATGTGATATTAACCATCTGCCGTAACCTCAATATCACCCGGGCGTTTTCACTGCCATCCATATCTGGGGACGAGACCAAAAATGGCATCCGCATATTCATTTTTCAACCACAGCTGGCGGGATATCAGTTTTTATCGCGAAAACATTATGACAATGTGGCGATATCGGATAACGGCATTATTGAGAAAACATTATTACACGCTCACCATTCCCGATGAGCTTAAAGCTGAAGGAAGAAGTAAAGCATCATGGAATCAATTACTTAACACTCACGACAAGCGCGGGTAGAATATTAATCTTTCTGATATTCTTTCCAATATTACCCATGTCATCCTTTATCTCGGATTTTATCTAAAGAACCCCCCTGCCTCGCTCAGTCGCTTAAAACATTATCCCTGCGAAGATAACATCATGTTACGCTATAAGAGCCACCGCACGAAAAAACAGGAAGACCTGGTCATGACATCCGATGAATTTATTACCCTGTTTGCGTCTCATGTGCCAGAAAAATGGTTTCACATGATCCGCTATTACGGCTTTTTAAGTCCATCAGCACGGATGCGAAGAATGTTAACGGAGGTTGTTTATCCTTTAGTCCAGCAAGATAAAAAACCCGCTAAAAAAGTCACCTGGCGAAACATGTATCAACACGTCTTTAAAGTCGATCCACTTGCTTGTCTTTTAATGTGGGAAAAAATTACTTTTCGCAGGAATGAATTTTGGATTGAATCGTAAAGAACTTATGGCACGTCACCATGATCTGGCTCGTTTGCGGTGGCGATAAAAACTCACGACAGGGTAGATCTATCCTTTTGTTCAAAATTGATTGATAATTAATCGTTTTTTAACCATCTATTCCGTTTCTTAATCTCAACCTTCAACATAATTTTGGCAAAATTTAGAAGAAAATAAAAAGGGTTTCATCATGGCGCAGGTTAATGAGTAACCATTTCGGGTATTAATTTCTTATACATCGAGGAAGCGGAATATCACGATTAGTAACAAAGAAATTCGGTCACTCAGTATGTAACGCATTTTTTGGTTAGGGGTTTTGGTTGGAAGGGAAGTTATCCACAGGTGGATTGCGGTAAATAAAGGTATTTTAGTTATTAAGGTAAAATAAAGGTAAAGACCAAGGTTAAGTGATTGATTTTATTTTATATAATGGACGTTATGCGGTTATGTTTTTTACTATAGCCGGATTCGTTTTAAGTAAATATTCTTTTTTATGCGGTTATGTTTTTTACTATAGCCGGATTCGTTTTAAATACTATTAACAAGCATAAATTTACCTTTATGTATGGTTTTTTGTTTAAAATACAAACATTTTTTGATGTAAATTAGTTCAGTCTTATTCTTTATATAATGATAACCATCTGTTTTTGCTAACTATATATCCTTTGATATTTTTTGGCGGATTTTTATTTGACTATATGTGGATTTTTATTATAATAAAATCCACATATAAATAATCTTCTTAAAGATACTGCCATCATGGGAACAAAAGTTAAAAAGTCACACCACTTTATAGCTTCTAGGATGAGCCTATCGCCTAGAGAACAAGATTTATTAAGTTTGATTTTTGTTGGGTTAAAACGTGAGGCAGACAAAATTAAATTCGGTAATGAAGATGCTAATGTTATGTCAAAAAGATTTAAATTTTCGACTAGTGAATTAATTGAATATTTTAATTTATCTAGACAGGCATTGTATATAACCCTAGATGAAGCAACTAAGCATCTTATTTCACGAGTTGTTGAAATAAAAAATACAGAAATAGAATATTTTGAGCGTATATCTTTTTGCAGTTATGCAGAATTTAGAAATGGTGTACTTACTCTTGATGTTGGAGATGAAGCAATTAAGTATATGCTTGATTATAGTAAAGGTTTCGCAGAGGTTGATTTAAAACTTTTACTTTCATTAAGAGGTGGGTATGAAAAAAGAATTCTTGAACTTGTTAGTAGATTTAAAATTAATGGTTATACAACGACGCTTGGAGAATTCTGTAAGATGGTTGGAACTGACTATAAAAAATTTAGTAAATTTAATGATTTTAAAAAGACAGTTATTCAACGCCCAATTCTTAATATTGTAAAGAAATCAAGTGGTATATGGGAATTCCATTCAGACTTAGCGTCAGGTTTTTCTTTACAAAGAATAGGAAAAAAGTATACCGATACGGATAAGATAATCATAAAGTTAAAATATAACGTACCTGATAAAAAAGAAACTAATAAAACAAATAAACAAGAACAAGATAATAAATTAGTTGAATTTATTGATTATTTAGCTTCAAGAATAAATAAAGGGGAGGCTTCTAAAGCAGAAGCATTAGCATTCATTTCAATAATCAAAGAAGCGGATAATAATTATACTAATTCCTTTGTAAGGAAAGCCAAAAAGATAGCAAAAATAGAAGTATAACGTTTTACGCCAGTGCGCTAACACTGACGCAAAACTAACCCAAACCCTAACATAACTAGGAGTCGGACTATGGGAAATAGTACCTTCCGTGTGCGCGTAATTAAAATAGTTGCTGAATAGAGAGTTGCATTTTTTGTCACGCTATAGACAATAAAAAGAGGTTTAACTTAGAAAATAACGGTTTGAAATGATCAACAAAGAGCGGTTGTTACGAGATAATCGTTTATGTAAAGCAATCATTGGATTATCAGTCGAAGAATTGAAAAATTTAGCCGCTGAATTTTCAGCTTGTTATTTGATTTATCGGAAAAAGAATCGAAAAGATCACGAGCGGCAGATGGGTGCAGGGCAGAAAGGATTTATCCCAACCCCATTAGATAAACTGCTTTTTATTTTATTGTATTTAAAATGTTATCCGACCTATGATTTGCAAGGACTTCTTTTTGGTTTAGATAGAACACGGGTATGTCGCTGGGTAAAAATATTATTGCCGGTTTTAGAGATGACCTTGGGGCGAGAATGTGTTTTGCCCGCTCGTCAAATTCGCTCTGCTGAGGAATTTTTTCGCGCCTTTCCTGGAGTTAAAGACGTCTTTATTGATGGGACAGAGCGACCTGTCCAAAAGCCTAAGAATCTGCGTCGGCGAAAAAAAATGTATTCGGGAAAGAAAAGACAGACCACTCGAAAAGGGCTTATTATAGCTAGGCGACTTAATTTTGATTACAAGGTGTGTTATGAGTTATACAATTGATTTTCGACGTAAAGTAATATCTGTAAGGAAAGCCGAAGGTTTAACAATTCGAGAAACTGCGAAACAATTCCGTATTGGAAAAGCGTCTTTAGTACGTTGGCTTAAACGACCAGAGCCAAAAAATTCAACGCCACGTAAGAGGAAGCTCGATAAAAATGCTTTAGCAAAAGATGTGGAACAGTATCCAGATGCTTACCAAAAGGAACGGGCAGAGCGATTCGGTGTTTGTAAAAAGACTATTTGGCAATCCCTTAAAAAGCTGGGATTAACCTATAAAAAAAACTCTATTCCATCCAAAAACCAACGAAAGCGACAGGCTGGCACATCAGCAAAAAAGACAACAGTATGAAAAAAAAGATAAATCTGTTGTTTTTATTGATGAAAGTGGTTTTTCACATGACACTCCACGAACTCACGGCTATTCCCCAAAAGGTCACCGTTGTTTTGGCCTGAAAAACTGGGGTGCTAAGGGAAGAACAAATGTTATTGGCGCTTTATTGGGAACAACCCTTTTTGCTATCGGATTATTTGATTGCAATATTAACCGTGATGTTTTTTATGTTTGGATCACAAAAATATTGCTCCCAGAACTTCCTGAAAATTCTGTTATTTTTATGGACAACGCTAGCTTTCACAAAGGTAAGAATATTGAACAGGCAATTATAAACGCAGGACACCAGATAGAATATTTGCCTGTGTATTCACCAGATTTAAATCCTATAGAACATAAATGGTCTCAAGCTAAACGTAAAAAGATGGAAACAGGATGCACTATCGATGACCTGTTTTTAATACATATGCTGTAATCAAAATTAAGTCGCCTAGCTATATGACTGACGAAACGAGGAAAATTGGATTTATCCCCATGATCAAAAATGGGCGCCGTCACGATAAACGCTTACTCGATAAAGTCGATATAATTCGCCATATTCCCCCTGAGGTAACCATCTGGGCCGATACCGGTTTTCAAGGTATAGATAAACAGCATCCTAATACACAAATCCCAAAAAAAGGAACTCGAAAAAGACCTTTATCGCCTGAACAAAAACAAGAAAATAAAATAATCTCGGGCATCCGTATTACGGTTGAACACGCCATCGCGGGTATCAAGCGCCTCGGTTGTATGACCCAAATTTTACGGAATCGTAGACCCTTTATTGATGATACCTTTTTACTCCTTAGTGCCGGTCTTTGGAATTTCCATCTCAGAACAGCCTAAAATTTACTTCAATCACCGAAATACCCTTATTTCACTATTAAGCAACACGCTTAATGCCATATTTGCTTAGAGCAATTGAGTGTTCGAAGTATTGCAAGCGAACTTGGCACGAAGAGAAAAAACGAGAATTGGCGATGCGAGAAGATAAAAATACAAAAATATCCGTTGCCAAAGATAAGCAAAACAAAGATATTACCTTTTATGAAAATGACCTAGAATTAATACAAAATTTTTGATTTGAAAAGGCACAAAATGAACAAAACAGAACTCATCAGCAAAGTTGCAGAGAAATCAGGATTAAGCAAGAAAGACACAGAGAAGGCGGTTAATGCTTTCACAGAAATCGTGACCGAGTCTTTGAAATCCGGTAATGACGTACAACTCATTGGCTTTGGTACTTTTCAGGTTAAGCAACGAGCAGCCAGAGATGGACGAAACCCAAAAACAGGAGAGGCTCTTAAAATTGCTGCTGCAAACGTACCCAGTTTTAAGGTAGGTAAAAGTTTGAAAGAAGCAGTCAAATAACATGACCGAAAATACTGTACGGAACTCAATTTGGTTATTTTTGTACAGGTATTTTTAGCGCTGGTCGCAACCGAACGATTTTGGACAGCAAAATCACCTATCAGAAATTAAAAATGATTAAATCAAATAATTTTTGAATGTAGTAGCTCAGACTTAATCTGACAGTTACCGGTTATTTATACAGTACCTGTCAGGTTAAATTTGATTTAAATCTTTCTCTCTCCAAAGTTGTTTTCCATCGTGTAAAGTTGCCATAGGAGTTCGACCGCAACACATTTTTCCTTGATGAGTGCGTTGGTTATTATATTCCGCTAACCATTTATCTAAATCAGCTTGTAATTCATTTAAAGCCCTATAGATTTTCTTACGAAAATCCACCTGATAGAACTCTTGTAATACAGTTTTATGAAAGCGTTCACAAATCCCATTAGTTTGAGGTGAACGAGCTTTAGTTTTTGTATGATCAATATCATTGATAGCGAGATAAAGTTGATAATCGTGATGTTCAACTTTACCACAATACTCACTGCCTCTGTCCGTCAGTATACGTAACACCGGTAACCCATGCTGGGAATAAAAAGGGAGAACCTTGTCATTTAATAAATCTGCCGCCGTTATCGCGCTTTTTGTTGTGTAAAGCTTACAATGAACGACTTTACTGTAAGTATCAATGTAAGTTTGTTGATAAACACGACCAACGCCTTTTAAATGACCGACATAAAAAGTATCTTGTGAACCCAGATAACCTGGATGCGCTGTTTCAATCTCACCACAGGCTTCATCATCTTGCGCTTTCTTTTCTAGAGCACTGATTTGTGATTCTGACAGGATAATTCCTTCTGTTGCGATTTTATCTTCAAGCGCTTTTAGGCGTTTTGTAAAATTTTCGAGATTATGGCGCAGCCAAATAGAGCGAACGCCACTCCCCGAAATAAAAATGCCTTTTTTTCTTAGTTCATTACTACTGCGGTGTTGACCGTGTGCAGGGTATTCAATCGCATACTCGACTACAGCGCTTTCAATCTGTTCATCTACTCTATTTTTTACGTTAGGCACCCGTTGATTTTGATTAATTAAAGCGTCTATCCCACCATCGTTAACAAGTTCCTGGTAGCGATAAAACGTATCTCGGGATACCCCCATAATCTTACAGGCTTTTGAGACGTTATTAAGCTCTTCAGCGAGGTTAAGTAACCCGACTTTATGTTTGATGATAGGATTATTTGTTTGATACATAGAATTACCTTTTATTTAATTATCTAATGATGTTAATTAAAACCGGTAACGCTCTTTTTTAAATCAGAATTGTTAAGTTAAGACTAATACATATAATGGATTACAGGCTGTTTTAGATGGTATTCTGGCTCTTCTTTCTGTCTTCCTTTAGCACTTCAATGAAGACTTGCTCGAATTCGTCATTTTTGGGTAGGTATTGATTGAGGATATATTTTCTGACGAAAAAATCGGGTTCAATGCCTAATCGTCTTGAGGCTTCAAAACCTCGCTTGACCCAATCCAGCGGCAAAGTGTGCTCATGGGCTAATTCCTCTGCCCAATGCCAATCAAACTGATTGATGTCGTCTTCTTGCAAAAGAAAATTTTTAATTTAACCTGAGTTCGGGATAAGCGGTAGTTTATGTAATTATTTTAATTTAACTACTTGAATATATAATGAAAAATTTCATATTCCTTATCCCGAACTCAGGTTAAATTAATAATCATTGATATGTTTATAACGCTCAATTTGTTCTTGGATTATTATATTTTGCTTCATCTCTTTTTCTTTTGTTAAGATGTCTATATTATGTCTATTCAATCGATCAAAATATTTTTGCTGTTCTTCTCTTTGTTTTTTAATTTCCGTTTCTTCTTCGTGTTTATTTCTTTCTTTTCTTAGTTCCCATATTTTATAGTCTGTGTCTCCATAAGTTATGTAGTCATTAGGATTCATCTTTATACGAGAAAGAGCGTAGCACCTCTCTTGGTTGATAATGGGTCCCCGTCTTTCTATTTCTGTGGTTAAGTTAAGTACTGTAAAGCCATCTTTGTTATATTTTCCTAATGCTCTGCATAATTCATCGTTTTTCATTAAGGATATTTTCTGATTTGATAGGTTCTGAGAACTACAACCTGATAGAATCGCTGTGGTTATTAAGAATATTTTTAAATACATGTACTTAACAGCTTCTTTGAGTCTTTGACCTGCTTTAAAACTCGGTACATTTGCAGCAGCAATTTTAAGTGGTTCGCCTGTTTTTGGGTTCCATCCTTCCCTAGCTGCACGTTGCTTAACCTGAAAGTTACCAAAGCCAATGAGTTGTACGTCATTACCGGATTTCAAAGATTCTGTCACCGTTTCGATGAAAGAATTAACCGCCTTTTCAGCATCCTTCTTGCTTAAGCCTGATTTCGCTGCAACTTTACTGATGAGTTCTGTTTTGTTCATGGTGTGCCTGAATTAATGGATACGTTAATCCTAGTGATGCTAGCTTCAGCAACTGAATAGTGCAATGTTTCAGGTTAATTAACTCAAAAAAAATCTACTGAAAAAGTAGTTTTATTTTAATTGATAACTAAAGATATCTTATGATATAATTTGATAATCAATTATATTAATTGATACTTATAGTTATCTAGAGTTATCTTATGCCTACTTATGCCTACTTATGCCTACTTATGCCTTCATAAGTCCTAAAGGAGGTGTTGGAAAAACTACATCTTCACTTATATTTGCGACACAACTTGCTAAAAGAGGAGTTGGTGTTTCTATTATCGATGCTGACCCCAATTATCCCATCCAAAAATGGGCTACAGGTGGTTATTGTCCTGAAAATGTTCATGTAATTTCTAATATTACAGAAAATAATATAGCTTTAAATATTCGCGAGGCAGCAGCTATAGACCCTATTGTGATCGTTGATCTTGAAGGTACTGCAGCTAAAATTGTGATTCATGCACTTCAGGAAGCATGATTTCGTTATTATTCCAATGCAAGGATCACTGCTTGATGCTGAACAGGCTGGTAGAGCGATAACCTTAGTAAAAGATCAAGAGCAGGCTGTTAGAAGACATGTTAAAAATTACATACTTCCTTTTTCAATATTGTTAACACGTACACCGCCTGCGTATCAAACACGAAATATGGCAAGTCTTAGAAAAAGTTTGTCTGATAAAGGAATTCCAGTTTTTGATACAGTATAGCTAGGCGACTTAATTTTGATTACAAGGTGTGTTATGAGTTATACAATTGATTTTCGACGTAAAGTAATATCTGTAAGGAAAGCCGAAGGTTTAACAATTCGAGAAACTGCGAAACAATTCCGTATTGGAAAAGCGTCTTTAGTACGTTGGCTTAAACGACCAGAGCCAAAAAATTCAACGCCACGTAAGAGGAAGCTCGATAAAAATGCTTTAGCAAAAGATGTGGAACAGTATCCAGATGCTTACCAAAAGGAACGGGCAGAGCGATTCGGTATTTGTAAAAAGACTATTTGGCAATCCCTTAAAAAGCTGGGATTAACCTATAAAAAAAACTCTATTCCATCCAAAAACCAACGAAAGCGACAGGCTGGCACATCAGCAAAAAAGACAACAGTATGAAAAAAAAGATAAATCTGTTGTTTTTATTGATGAAAGTGGTTTTTCACATGACACTCCACGAACTCACGGCTATTCCCCAAAAGGTCACCGTTGTTTTGGCCTGAAAAACTGGGGTGCTAAGGGAAGAACAAATGTTATTGGCGCTTTATTGGGAACAACCCTTTTTGCTATCGGATTATTTGATTGCAATATTAATCGTGATGTTTTTTATGTTTGGATCACAAAAATATTGCTCCCAGAACTTCCTGAAAATTCTGTTATTTTTATGGACAACGCTAGCTTTCACAAAGGTAAGAATATTGAACAGGCAATTATAAACGCAGGACACCAGATAGAATATTTGCCTGTGTATTCACCAGATTTAAATCCTATAGAACATAAATGGTCTCAAGCTAAACGTAAAAAGATGGAAACAGGATGCACTATCGATGACCTGTTTTTAATACATATGCTGTAATCAAAATTAAGTCGCCTAGCTATATTAACTGAAAGAGAAGCTTTTCGTTCAATGTTTTTTTTCCAAAAGCCTTTAGATAAATTAAATTCGTCTGAAGCGCCAGGAATAGATAAAGCCATCGAGAATGCCGATGCATTTGCAGCAGAATTAATTTCAAAATTATCGCCGGAGGGCTAGAAATGCCGGACTTAACAAAGCGAGTTGATGCGTTTGCAAATTTAAATAAGTTTAAACCTAAGACAGTGCCAAATCCTAAAGCAAATAACGATGATATAGAAAAAATATCTATAGATAATGGATTTCCTTCACGTGAACCTCAAGAACCAAAGCTACAAAAGCGTGCAAGATTTAATTCAGGTGAAAAAAAAGACAGTTGAATATAAAAGTAAAAGAAAGTAGCTTTCAGCGATTTTATGATTTGGCGGAAAAGCGAGGGATTCGTGTTCTTGGTGATCTTTTTGATCAAGCGCTAGCAGCACTTGAGAAAGAAACTATTGATAATACAGGTAAAATAGATTAAATATGTTGTGAAAGTTGATTTAACAGCTGTTCAGTCTATTTGAAAGTAAAAAATCAACTAAAAAATTTATGCGCTGACTGAAAGGAGGTTAATCCTGCCAGTCAGCTAATCCAAAACCTACCGAAGATAGGAGTCAGACTATGCGAAATAGTACGCATATTGCACGCATAATGAAAGCGTGCAACATATCAATCGAGCAGCTTTTGAGCTTTGCTCACACATCAAAATATCTCACCAATCGGCAACGTGCCCGAATTCTCCAGCGAGTTGGGGGTGCGGCATGAAATACTTCAAAGCAACCATCATCACTAACGTTGACCACGAGAAGGGTAAGACAACAAATTTCATCTGTGGTAGCTCAGACTTGATCTGATAGTTACCGGTTATTTATACAGTACCTGTCAGGTTAAATTTGATTTAAATCTTTCTCTTTCCAAAGTTGTTTTCCATCGTGTAAAGTTGCCATAGGAGTTCGACCGCAACACATTTTTCCTTGATGAGTGCGTTGGTTATTATATTCCGCTAACCATTTATCTAAATCAGCTTGTAATTCATCTAAAGCCCTATAGATTTTCTTACGAAAAGCCACCTGATAGAACTCTTGTAATACAGTTTTATGAAAGCGTTCACAAATCCCATTAGTTTGAGGTGAATGAGCTTTAGTTTTTGTATGATCAATATCATTGATAGCGAGATAAAGTTGATAATCGTGATGTTCAACTTTACCACAATACTCACTGCCTCTGTCTGTAGTGGTCAACTAAAATTGGCCACCCTACCTGACTGTTCACGGAACAGTCGCTCTGATTCGTTTGGCGTTAATCCACCGTTATACCAGTGAGGTCTTATATCGCTATAGTAGTGGGTTATGTAGCGAATAATGGCTGACTGAGCAGTACTAAAGCTTTGGTAGCCAGTCGTTGGCACCCATTCGGTCTTCAGACTACGGAAGAATCGTTCCATCGGACTATTATCCCAACAATTCCCTCTGCGACTGATACTTTGGGTCATCTGATAACGCCACAATGCCTGCCTATACTGACGACTGGTATAATGACTTCCCTGATCACTATGGAACATCACCTGTTTGGGATGCCCACGTAGTTCCCAAGCCATTTGTAGTGCTTTGGCTGTTAATTCTGAGTCTGGTGCAAATATATTGCCCAGCCCACCGGTTTTCGGGCAAACAAATCCAATACCACAGCCAGATAGGCCCATCGTGAGCCTGTCCAAATATAGGTTACATCGCCGCACCAAACCTGGTCAGGCTTTGTAACAGCGAACTGCCTATTGAGCAGATTTGGAATATCAATACGTTCATTTCCACCGCGGTTGTATTTATGTTTTCGCTCTTGGCAACTGACGATGATTAATTCTTTCATCAACTTCCCCGCTAGCCACCGCCCAAGTTTCACGTTGTGTGTATTGGTAACCATCGTGGCGATAGTCCTTGCGCCAGCAGAGCCGCCACTAACGCTCCACGCTTCGCTGACTAGGCTACGTTTTATCGTCCGCTCAATATCTGGCTCCTTAGGCCGACACCAATAGCGATAACTGCTTCGGTGAACATTAAAAATACGACACAAAGTTTTCACCGGATAAAGCACTCTTAGCTTTCAACTACCGAAAATTTTTCAGTGAGTCGGACATTAAGAGCGCAGTAGTCTTTTTTAAGATGTCATTCTCCATTTCCAGCCGGTGGATTTTTTTCTTCATTTCTCTGAACTCAATTTGTTCAGGTGTTAATGGCAGACCAGGCGATGTTTTCCCTTGACGTTCTAAACGAAGGGCTCTTACCCACCGGCTAATCGCTGAAAGACTGACGTTCATGCCTTTCGCGGCTTCCTGGTAGGTGTAATTTTGGTCAAGGACTAATTTGGCGGTTTCACATTTAAATTCAGCAGTAATTATTTTACTCATTTCGGCACCTATAAAAATTATGAGGTAAGCATATCACCTCAACTTAGGTGGCCAAATTTAGTATGCCACTACACTTCAGCGAGGTTAAGTAACCCGACTTTATGTTTGATGATAGGATTATTTGTTTGATACATAGAATTACCTTTTATTTAATTATCTAATGATGTTAATTAAAACCGGTAACGCTCTTTTTTAAATCAGAATCGTCAGATTAAGTTAAGACTAACACAAATAGTACCTTCCGTGTGCGCGTAATTAAAGCTCAAAATCAAATCATCGAGTTATTCGCTCGAACTTCACGCAATTTACCCCTTAGTCAGCGTGCCAGAATTCTCCAGCGAGTTGGGGGTGCGGCATGAAATACTTCAAAGCAACAATCATCACTACCGTTGACCACGAGAAGGGCAAGACAACTTCGCATATCTACCTTGCGTCTGAGACGAAAATTGCAGCCAAGAAATTGGCTTCTGAGCATATCTTTAAAACTGACGGTGCTAATTGTTGTTTTTACAAATCGCCGCGGTTGGAGGAAATCAGTGTTGAGGAATGTATCGCTAATACTGAAAAACAGACGGATATTACGGAAGAACAGGAAATAGACCAGTTTTGTGCTTTGCTGACGATTTTTGGCGTTCAGGAAGAATACGACGAAGGCGAAATTCGAGATGCAATCGAATTGTTGGTTAATCCAGCAGATGAACCTGAGCTTTTTGACAAGTATACGGAATTACGGCAATCCGTATCCTCAAAAATTGAAAAAGCAGACAAAACTATCTCCGTAAACGAAATTAAAGAAATAGCAGTTCATCTTTTTGATTGTGGAAAAAATAATGAGTTATCCCCAAAATCTGTCGTTATCTCTGTGGAAAACGTGGGAGAAGTGGAAAAAAGCGAGACGGATGTCGCACTTGAAGGGTTGATTAATAATTATACAGAAGAGAGGGGTTGATTCTGCCATCAAAAACATACAAGACAACTCTATTTTCTCTGCTTTCCCACCCGTTAACGGAAAAATCATGAGCGGTGAATGTATCACGCTTGAGATGTTGAACGGCTGTGTTGATGCGCTGAAACCCACAGAAAGTTTAATTGTTCGCCGTCTGTCAAATAGCACCTATCACGCGACAAGCGGTTATTCGAGTACGCAAATTAGGTTGGTGCAACGGGGAGGATTGGGGGCGCTAGACTGGTACAAGAACGCCCCAAGACAGGACGACAAAAAACAAAGGGGCGCTCTTGATTGGTACTGCGATTCACTCAGCTATTCTAGCGCCTGAGTGTTTTGAAATGCAATACCTTTGTGCGCCATACGTTGATTTGAGAACCAAAGACGGTAAACAGGTATTGGCAGAATTTGAAGCTCAAGCTGTAGTCAACAATCAAATTGTGCTCAAAAAAGACGACTTTGAGCAAATTGAGCTGATGCGTGATTCTATGTTGGCTTATCCACTGGTTGCTGAATTACTCGAAAACGATGAACCGGAATTATCAATTTTCTACCGCACGGAAAAAAGCACGCTGTTAAAAATCCGCCCTGATTGATTGGGACTTTACTCCGGTGCGCCGTTCATCTTCGATGTGAAAACGACCGATGATTTTCATGACTTCGGTAAGTCCGTTGACAAGTTTGGCTATCACTTACAGGCAGCGTTCTACCAGATTATCGCTCAAAAAGTTTTTAATCTTGATATTGATTTTCTGTTCTGTGCAATTGGCAAAAGACCGGAGTGTTGGTGTTATCCCGTGCAGTTGGGTATGTTGGATGAAGAAGATAGCGAAGAGGGTGTAATTCAGGTTAACCTCGTGATTGATGCGCTGGAAAACGGCAGAGAAACGCAAGCCTTTGCTACGCTATCCCGTCCTTTCTGGGCAAAACAGGCGGACAGAAAACGCAGAGAAGCTCTAGTGCTAGAAGGGGGTGTAGCATGAATATAGCTAGGCAACTTAATTTTGATTACAAGGTGTGTTATGAGTTATACAATTGATTTTCGACGTAAAGTAATATCTGTAAGGAAAGCCGAAGGTTTAACAATTCGAGAAACTGCGAAACAATTCCGTATTGGAAAAGCGTCTTTAGTACGTTGGCTTAAACGACCAGAGCCAAAAAATTCAACGCCACGTAAGAGGAAGCTCGATAAAAATGCTTTAGCAAAAGATGTGGAACAGTATCCAGATGCTTACCAAAAGGAACGGGCAGAGCGATTCGGTGTTTGTAAAAAGACTATTTGGCAATCCCTTAAAAAGCTGGGATTAACCTATAAAAAAAACTCTATTCCATCCAAAAACCAACGAAAGCGACAGGCTGGCACATCAGCAAAAAAGACAACAGTATGAAAAAAAAGATAAATCTGTTGTTTTTATTGATGAAAGTGGTTTTTCACATGACACTCCACGAACTCACGGCTATTCCCCAAAAGGTCACCGTTGTTTTGGCCTGAAAAACTGGGGTGCTAAGGGAAGAACAAATGTTATTGGCGCTTTATTGGGAACAACCCTTTTTGCTATCGGATTATTTGATTGCAATATTAATCGTGATGTTTTTTATGTTTGGATCACAAAAATATTGCTCCCAGAACTTCCTGAAAATTCTGTTATTTTTATGGACAACGCTAGCTTTCACAAAGGTAAGAATATTGAACAGGCAATTATAAACGCAGGACACCAGATAGAATATTTGCCTGTGTATTCACCAGATTTAAATCCTATAGAACATAAATGCTCTCAAGCTAAACGTAAAAAGATGGAAACAGGATGCACTATCGATGACCTGTTTTTAATACATATGCTGTAATCAAAATTAAGTCGCCTAGCTATATAAAGCCTGTTGCTCAATAGCAAAATTAATTATGACTTACAAAAAAACCAGCCGATGATGATAAAATCATCAATTTTTGCATTAAAAACAACCTATGTAAGATTAAAAAATAAACTATTTTTGTATTTTTTAGATGTATCTAACTTGTTTTTATTTTAAGCAACTTTATTTCACTATTGAGCAACATGCTTATAGAGTAATTTTAATAAGCTGTTTTCATTAGGAAAAGCCCCTTTGGTTTTAGTTAATGTCCTAAACTGCCGATGAACCGCCTCTACTGCATTGGTCGTATAAATGGGTTAGGGTATCGAAAATAAGCACTGAGCAACTCCCATTTACTTCGTCAGGATTCTAGCACTATCGGGTATTTTTCACCCCCATTTCGTTTCCAGTTCATGTATAAGAAATTAATCCTAAGACTTCAATGAAAAATTTTCATCCCGAATTTTTTTCGTTGAAATTCGAATTACTACTCACGAGTTTCGCAAGCTCCGAAAAAGAAGCATGAAAGTTCAAAACAAGAAAAATTAGGACGTTCATATTTTGTCCGGTTATCCATGCATTAAAAATATCTATAAAACATTCTTACAAGTAAGCAGTGTAAGATACTCTGGTTTGGCGTTATCAGAAGTAAGCTCATCGCCTTTATCTCATGACACTGTTAGCTGATGGCTAAAAAGTAGATGTTTTCGACCTAAAGACTTATGGCGATTAGTTCAACCTTCTATAGGCAAAAAAAAGCCCTTGCGTACTAATTGCCGATGATACATTGATTGCCAAAACGCATAGTAAAAAAATAGAGATGGTCCATTATCAATATTCAGGTAATGAACATTATCACGAGTTTCGCACAGGCATATAAAATTCCAGAAATGGCTTAAAAGCAATGGTTAATTTGCAAGTTGCTAAAACGTATAAATTTGTTTAACTTAAAATAAGTTGATTTTAATTTATAAGATTTTGTTTATTTATATATTATGCTGAATTAAACTTAAAAATAGAGCGTTTTTTTATTGGTGCGAAACTCGTGTCTGATTTGCTTACCGGCGTTGCACTGCTCCATGCCATTGACAGGCGGCGCCGGAAAAGAAAGAATCCTTATCATCGAGTAGAACAATCTTATATCCATTTAATCCTATTGAACGTTTTTAACAAGCGATGATAAAATAAGAACTATCAGCCTTGAATATGGCGGTTTTATCAAAAGCCAAACTTTAATACTCTTAGATAAGCTTAATTTGGGTGATTGTGCTGATGAGTGTGAAGATTCACACAACATGGCAGAAGAACTTTATTTTAATTTAAAACGGACACTAGAAAGATGATAATTTACGCTTATGCTTTTGTGGCGAAAATGGTACAAATTTTTCTATAAAACGTCCCTAATTTATTTTAATTAATTACAGGAAATAGCATGAAGTTTAGTTATAAACCTTACTTATTTTTATTGTTTTTTGGCTACACCTTAAATGCATCAGCAAATGTTACCGTAATAAAAAAGGAAAATATCAAAAACGAGAAAATCACATCAGCCAAGATAATTTATCATGGTGCTATTACTCCAGAAGAAACCATGGAATTAATTTCAGTTATTGATGAAATTAATAACAATTATCCGAAAACAAAAGATATAAAGTTATATATAAACAGCTTTGGCGGTAGCATGGAAAGTGCTTATATGGCTTATGAAGCAATTAAACATTCTGCTATCCCTGTTATTACAATTAATACTGCAATAGTAGGTTCTGCTGCGTCAATCATTTACTGTGCTGGTCAAAGTCGACTTTCTTTTCCATTAGCAAATTTTATGTTACATCCTGCTGCAACTCCTAATTTTAAAAATAAATATATCAGACCGAACGAAATAGATCTATTGCGTAAGGATGCAGAAATTGGCAATAATTTTTTTCGAGGTGTTTATCAACAATGTAGTAATTTAAAAAATGAAGAGTTACAGAAGATTCTTTTTAGTGAAGACTTCAGAAAATATATTCCAACGAATAAAGCACAGGAATTGAAAGTTGCTACGGGAGTTGCCGACGGGATAACTTTATCAGATATTTCTTACTATATTACTAATAAAATAAAGGACTAACTGTTATTCAGCTTTTTCATTTAATATTTTTTTCAGATTTTAATTTCTGATAGTTTTGATAAATTTTATTCGCATATTGATAACGATTTTTAATTGATGTATTGATATTTTTCATTCCGGCGTTATACATTCCAACGGCTAGCCAATTTTACCGTAGATAGCAAAGTTACGACTTAAAATCATTGTGCCAAGGTGAATATTTAAACACGGATTATTTAATAACTCATGCTTTGTTAATGAGGGATATTCATTTTAATTACGTTAAAAGTTTTAGTATTAATCTGTATAATTCCTAAATCGAATGAACCATCTTTATTTTTGTTTTCTGCTTTTGGGTTAAAATTGGATACCTGCCAAGCAATGGCTCTTAAATAATCGGGGGCTATTTGATAATAAATTCTTGCTTTATCGAAGCAATCGGCGATGGCTAACTTTGAGATAAAAAGAAAAAATAGCAACATTAAATTTTTGATTTTCATCACCCAGCTCTTTATTCAAAAGTAAGAACAATTAGGCATATTGTCGCCCTATAAAGCAAAAATCTTTTTCAAAGAATTTCCAATAAAGACTATCAATTTTACCTACCTAAATCCGATTTTTCTACCACTAACTTACACACCACATACAAAATATTTATTTAATTTTTATTAAAATTTATTTATCTAGTTCAGAATCTATTTAGATTCTAAATGGAATTTATGGAAAATCTTTTGTTTTATGCAACGAAGAAAAGTCAAGAAAAAACTTCATTATATATGTCAGATGAAAATCATAAAAAGTATCTGGAAGAGATAGAATATAACACGAGTTTCGCACAGGCATATAAAATTCCAGAAATGGCTTAAAAGCAATGGTTAATTTGCAAGTTACTAAAACGTATAAATTTGTTTAAATTACAATAAGTTGCTTTTGATTTATAAGATTTTGTCTATTTATATATTATGCTGAATTAAGCTTAAAAATAGAGCGTTTTATTGGTGCGAAACTCGTGTTGAGTAGCTTTCCAACGCCAAATCAGCATGATAGAGGAGGGTGTTCATAATTCTGTGTCAGGGGATTTTATATTTTGATTATACCATCTAGGCGCACTTTAAAATAGATGGACAATTGAGCAATGGTTAACGCCCAGTTACTAATCGGCATAGTCCATTTATTGGATACCTGATTGATGCCAAAGAGTAATTTTAATAAGCTGTTTTCATTAGGAAAAGCCCCTTTGGTTTTAGTTAATTTCCTAAACTGCCGACGAACCGCCTTTACTGCATTGGTCGTATAAATGGGTTTTCTAATGGCTTTAGGGTATCGAAAATAAGCACTGAGCAACTCCCATTTACTTCGCCAGGATTCTAGCACTATCGGGTATTTTCACCCCATTTCGTTTCCAGTTCATCAAGGGCAAGCTCAGCAGCCGCTTTAGTATCTGCACGATAAACCGGCTTAAAATCAGCCATAAAGGCTTTTTGGTCTTTACTGGCATATAACGTAAGCTATTGCGAATTTGATGAACTACGCATAGCTGAACTTCTGTCTGCGGGAAAATACTGGCTATCGCTTCTGGAAACCCTTTTAATCCGTCAACACAAGCGATTAAAATATCTTGTATACCACGGTTATGTAAGTGTAGTGGTTAACTAAAATTGGCCACTACAAGGTGTTAATGGCAGACCAGGCGATGTTTTCCCTTGACGTTCTAAACGAAGGGCTCTTACCCACCGGCTAATCGCTGAAAGACTGACGTTCATGCCTTTCGCGGCTTCCTGGTAGGTGTAATTTTGGTCAAGGACTAATTTGGCGGTTTCACATTTAAATTCAGCAGTAATTATTTTACTCATTTCGGCACCTATAAAAATTATGAGGTAAGCATATCACCTCAACTTAGGTGGCCAAATTTAGTATGCCACTACAGCCATCTGGAAATCGCCAAGCGTCGCCCGTGCCGTTTGCCAGTCTTGCCATCCAGACTTTACTCTCTTTTTTGGCTGGAATTAACCGCTTTTTGCTCGCTTTAATTTTTTCACGGAGTTGTATTTTTTCGTCCTCAGACAACTCGGCGGACAATACTGTACAATGCTCAACGATTTCAGCAAGGCTTTTTTCGTCGGTGGCATCGTCGAGGGCGATTAATGCGGCTTCCAGTTTTGGATTGGTTGCAGGTTGTGTTTCTTTGGGTGACACTGTCACCGTTTCTGCTTTTTGACTCAGTCTTTCGTTACGCTCACGGATAACATCCCTCAGAGATAGTCGTTTAAACGAAGCAGGAGCCATTGTGAGCGGTTTTTCTGTTGAATTTACTTTGGATACCTCAAACATCGAAAATAGCTCAGCGGCGCAAGGAAGACGTCTAGCGAGGCGATGAATCACGGTCTTGAGTGCCATTCTATAGCTAGGCGACTTAATTTTGATCACAAGGTGTGTTATGAGTTATACAATTGATTTTCGACGTAAAGTAATATCTGTAAGGAAAGCCGAAGGTTTAACAATTCGAGAAACTGCGAAACAATTCCGTATTGGAAAAGCGTCTTTAGTACGTTGGCTTAAACGACCAGAGCCAAAAAATTCAACGCCACGTAAGAGGAAGCTCGATAAAAATGCTTTAGCAAAAGATGTGGAACAGTATCCAGATGCTTACCAAAAGGAACGGGCAGAGCGATTCGGTGTTTGTAAAAAGACTATTTGGCAATCCCTTAAAAAGCTGGGATTAACCTATAAAAAAAACTCTATTCCATCCAAAAACCAACGAAAGCGACAGGCTGGCACATCAGCAAAAAAGACAACAGTATGAAAAAAAAGATAAATCTGTTGTTTTTATTGATGAAAGTGGTTTTTCACATGACACTCCACGAACTCACGGCTATTCCCCAAAAGGTCACCGTTGTTTTGGCCTGAAAAACTGGGGTGCTAAGGGAAGAACAAATGTTATTGGCGCTTTATTGGGAACAACCCTTTTTGCTATCGGATTATTTGATTGCAATATTAACCGTGATGTTTTTTATGTTTGGATCACAAAAATATTGGCTCCCAGAACTTCCTGAAAATTCTGTTATTTTTATGGACAACGCTAGCTTTCACAAAGGTAAGAATATTGAACAGGCAATTATAAACGCAGGACACCAGATAGAATATTTGCCTGTGTATTCACCAGATTTTAAATCCTATAGAACATAAATGGTCTCAAGCTAAACGAAAAAGATGGAAACAGGATGCACTATCGATGACCTGTTTTAATACATATGCTGTAATC
>NZ_LWMI01000019.1 GCF_001640365.1 Candidatus Arsenophonus triatominarum
AAAAAGCTATGCCGCGGGACAAATCCACCTAAGCCGATTGTTAAGGCACTATAACGGTGATACCCAACTGGCGCTGATGGCGTATAACGCCGGACAAGGGCGCATCGATAACTACCTGGCTGGTAAAGGCCAACCGCTTAAGCAGGAAACCCTCGACTATCCCCAAAAAGTACTGGAAAACTACCACCAAATCGTTCAACAAGCCTCTGCGCCGCCAGCAGCGATTGCGGCTCAAACGACGGATAACCGTCAGACGCACTCAACTCATATTAACACCGTGAATGTGATGACCCATCCGCAGACGGTTAACCAGCTTCAACAGTCTATTGAAGAACAGGCAAAACGCCACCGAATGAATACGACACTGAATAACGGGATGTACTGATGACTATTTTTGATTTCAACCTCGCGGATGTACTGAATTCGGTATCAGGCGGCTCGCCGTTATCCATCATTGACAGTGTGCTGCATCCCGCGTATGTGATACGTAAACACGGCTCCGCCGAGGTTGCCCTTAATTTCAGTGGTATGTCGGTATTTCAGCCGACAGGCAAGGCTAGCATCATTAACGCCCCCATCGAGAAAGGCCGGTATCAGTCGATCAATAAAATCTATCAACCCACCCGAATAACGTGCCAAGTCGTTATTTCGGGGTTAAGTGGATTTAGCAGTGTGATACCGAATCTCTTTGACCTGACGTTAATCAGTCAGAATGAGACGCTGCAAACGATTGGCACTATGCTCAAAACAACCGATTTGTACGATATTGAGACCCCCAAGGGCAATTATGCGAGTTTTGACCTGACGGATTATAGCTATCGGGTCAGTGCGCAGGCGGGGGTCACCTTACTGACGGTAGCGCTGATCTTTCAGGAGGTGATCCAACAAATGGAAGTGGTATTAAATACCCCTCAGTCCGCCAATAAACCGACGGGGGATTTAGTCGCGCGTAGCCCCTATGGTACCTGCCCAATCGATGTCAATGGCAGTGAAAAAATGTCTACACTGGACGAGCTGAGTAAAACGTGGGACGCATTGAAAAATTCAATCGGACCACAGCGAGCTTCAGCTACCGCCGGTGTGAATGGCAGCTTCCGCAGTGCCATGGACACCGTTCATCAGTCGGCTTCACGTATCAGTGGCAGCGTCAGCCAGAAATCCGGTGCGCTGTGGAAAAAAATCAAAGGCGCCGTATTGTGAGCACGATAATGCTTTCCCCCGTAAAATCTCAACGTATCAACCTCACCCTTAACGCCAGGAATGTACTTTACGGCTGACGCAGCATGAAAGTGCCCTCTACCTGGATTTGACGGTAAAGGGAATACCTGTTGTCCAGGGCGTCCCCTGTCTGCATGGCACGCGCCTTGTACGCTATGCCTGGCTCGGCTTCACCGGTGATTTATTCTTCGTGGATACCCAAGGGCAAGAAGACCCGCGTTGGCACGGTCTAGGGAGTCGATGGTTTCTTTTTTACGAGGATGGAAATGTACAGCAAAAAAACGCTTAAGTTTGCGTTCTCTCTGGATACGGGCAACGGCCAGATAGAAGAATTAACCTTGGATAACGTTAAATCCTTTGTCAGAACCAATAGCTACGGCGGATACGGCGGCGTTGAGGCAGAGTGCGCCCTCTATGGGTTAAGTTTAGAACTCATCGGGATGTTGTCACCAAAAGATTACAGTTCGCTGGTGCTCGATGGACGACAATTTGACATAGCTATCTATAGTGGGGATATTTTGATATTCGAGGGCGCCGTCAGATCTGCTTATGCCAATATGAATACGATGCCCGAATCTCCGTTTGTCATTCAAGCGCTGGCCGCCAGTGACCTCCGTGCTAAAGTCATTCCGCCGATTTCACGCACGGGTGTCGTGAATGTCAGTGATTTACTCGATTCGTTATGTCAGCAGAACGGCTATACGTTTCAACCCAATTTATTGGGCGGCTTAACCGAATCCAACCCGTATTACGCCGGCAGTGTTTTTTGCTCAGATAGCCGCCATTTGCCTGTCTCATCGGCTGGAATTTCAACCGGTGGGAAAAATCATCCATGTTTGGCCTGCTGGGAAAACAAGGGATGCGGTTATGCCGAAGATTTCGGCGGAAAATGGCTTGATAGGGTATCCGATCCACAACGCGAATGGATTAACCTTTCAGACACAGTACAGCCCCTTGCTGGCATTTGGGCGATCGGTATCGCTTGATACGTCGTTACCGGGTGCCAGTGGTCTCTACCTGTTAACGGGTGTCGAACACTTTCTTTCTTCCTGGGTGCAAGGGGGAAACTGGCACAGTGTCTGTAACGCAGTGAGTGTTGAAGCTTATGAGAGAAACAAACAACCGTGACGCATCCGGTAATGATGCAAACACCTTTATGCATGCCTTCAGTCAGCTTCTTGCCGGCTGTTTTTTTTGTGAAATTGTTCAGGTGATTGCGTTACACGGTGAAGCGCCCAATCTGGTGGTGGATGTCCGCCCCCTGCTGGCTTATCCTGATACGCGGGGTGTCCTGATGGAGAGTACCCCAATTTACGCCATTCCGGTATTTCGCCTGCAACGGGGGGAACAGTGCCCTCATCATGAATCCGGTCGTGGGGGATATTGGTCACCTATTAATTTGTGACCGTGATACCCGCCGTGTCAGGGCAACCCGCCAGAGCGCATTACCGTCTACTCGCCGTAGACACAACCGCGCCGACGGCATTTACATGGGTGGACTGCTGAATATGCCACCGACCCAGTTTATTGAATTTGCGGATAACCGAATAAATATCACCAGTCCAGGAAACATTGAAATCCACTGTCAGCAGGCCACTATCAAGGCCCCTTCTGGGGTGATCCTCGATACGCCCCAAGGCGCATTTTACCGGAAATGTCACGGCGGCGGGTGACATCACCGATAATGTCGGTACGCAACAGGCCAGCATCAAAGCGCTGCGGGAAGCTTACAACAGCCATTATCATCATGTGAACGGGGTAGAAAGCGGCAGCAGCCGTGTCACATCGGATAAACCGGAGCACACGCTATGACCTATTGCACCCTAAAACTGGATAAGGCGTGGGATTTAACGCTAGACGGTGAAGGCAATTTGGCAATAGTGACCACCCCTGCCGCGGTAGCCCAGGATGTGGCCTCGGCCTGTCTGGTATTTATGGGTGAATGTTATTTTGACCGTTCACTCGGCATTCCATGGAAGGAGGAAGTCCTCGGAAGACGACCCACTGCCGGATTTATTGCGCAAAAACTACAAGTTGAGGCCGAAAAACTGCCCGTTGTTAACCAGGCAATAGCAAGCGTCAGGCTGGATAAGGCCAGTCGGAAACTGCGCGGTGTCATTCGCGTCACGGATAACGAGAATAACCGATTGGAGGTGATATTATGACCACAGTGAAAACCGCGGTACCTGATGTCACGATAACCGAAAACGGGGTGTCGGTGCCGGATATCGCGGACGTGCTCGCCGGACGGCTGACGGATTTTGTCGGCATATTGGGCGGCCATGCCAGTCAATCACTGAGCGCCCCCCAAGGACAGATAGCCCAGAGTGAGACCGAAATACTGGCGCAGGTCTACGACAAATTATTATGCCTGTTCAACCAGATTAACCCCGATTTTGCGAGCGGGCGCTTTCAGGATGGAATAGGGCGCATCTATTTTCTCAATCGTATTCCTGGTCAGGGTAGCGTTGTCATGGCCACCTGCACGGGCAAAGTCGGCACCCGTATCCCAGCAGGCAGTACCGCCCAGGATAAGGCCGGTTATTTGTGGCGTTCAGTGAGCGAAGCAACCATCCCTGCCAGCGGCACGGTAAAAATCCCCTTCCAGAACACGACGCATGGCCCCATCGCCTGCGCCACGGGGGAATTAACGCAAATTTTTAGCTCTGTTTCAGGGTGGGACGCCATCACCAATGACACACCGGCCCGTGTCGGGTCACAGGTAGAATCCCGCATTGCCTTTGAAACACGCCGCCGCCAATCAGTGGCGCGCAACGGTCGTAATACCGATGGTGCGATGAAAGCGGCCCTACTGGAAACCCAAGGTGTGACGGATGCGTATGTCTGGTCAAACCGAACAAGGGAGACGGTCACTATCGGCACGACTCTTTATCCGGTTAAACCGCATTCCGTTTTTATTTGTGTGAATGGTGGCAACGATACCGATATCGCCGAGACGATCTTCCAGTATTACAATCCTGGCGCGGACATGAATGGGGATACCACCTTTACTGTTTATGATAAAGAGAACTACTCGCCGCCTTACCCGCAATATGTGATGCAGTGGCAGCGAGCCACCCCATTAAGCGTCTATTTTTCCGTCAACATTGATAAAAGTCTCAATCCTCCCTGTGACATTACCGGGCAAGTTAAAAAAACAGTTATTCGCGTGTTTAATGGCGAGGTAGAAGGCATTCAACGTGCGGGTATAGGGGCAACCCTGAATGTGGGTAAATACTACGCGCCGATTATTGCGATTGAGCCTTATTCGGTGAGTGTCGTATCAGTAATGATATCCCAAGACGGCAAAAACTGGCTGTCTGCGTTAACACCAGGCGTGGCGCAAGTCCCCGTTTTGCAAGCCGATAACATTCACGTGGAGTTAAAATGAGTTGGCAAAAAACGGTGCTAAACCAGTACAGTGCCAGCCAGAAATTGCTGTCTGTCATCGCAACATTCGAGCAGGCGGTGAGTCTGGAGGATTTTACTGACCGGTTTCTTGATGAAGTGTGGGATATCACCACCTGCAACCGCTTTGGTCTGGATATGTGGGGGAAAATCGTCAACATTTCACGTTACATCACGGCGGAAGTCGATAACAGCGCGTTTGGGTTTGCGCAGGCAGACGAAGGAAAAGCGGATTATCCCACCCCGTTCAGTGATGCCCCTTATTACGCGGGTGTGCAGGAAACCAGAAAAATCCGGCTAGCGGACAACGCTTATCGAAGCCTGATACTCAGCAAGGCGTTTTCTAACATCAGTATTGCGACTATTCCTGAAATCAATCGCTTCTTACGTTTTCTGTTTAAGGAACGTGGCGAGGCGTTTTGTGTGAATTATCGTGACATGACTATTGGTATTACCACCGCCTTTCCCCTAGAACCCTTTGAATTGTCAGTATTGAGAAACAGCGAGGTCACCCCGTTACCTTCTGGGGTACTGATGAATATCAATCAGGTCGTCGCCCCCTACTTTGGCTTTGCCGAGGATGCCTATCCGTTTAATGAGGGGACGTTTTTTACGGCGGGACGTTAATCATCCAGTAGAATTTTTTGGAGTATTTTATGAAAAAAACAGACTTGCCCGCTCGTAAACCGGTGCCCTTTGGGGCGAATGGTTCACGGCGTGATTTAACGGCGAAAACGCCAACCGGCAGTAATCAGGCTTCTTATGATGCCGGTTTTCCCCCCATTACCATGACGATTAAAGCCGCAGGCGGCTTGCCCCCTGATGGCCGTGACATGAATCAGGCACTTAACGAACTATACACCGGCTATCGTTGGCATAATGCGGGCGCGGGTTACCCTTTTGATGCCGATTTTGCCACGGCGATTGGTGGTTATCCGGCGGGGGCGAAAGTGCCCAATTCCACGAATGACGGTTTTTGGCTAAATACAATAGACGGGAATACGACCAATCCGGAAGTGTTGGATGCCTCCGCAACAGGGTGGGTACCCGTGAATAGTTACGGCATCACCAGTATAACCGGACTGGAAACCGGCACGATAACCTTGACTACCTTACAGGCCGCAAAAGAAGAACTGGTCTTCAGTGGCAATCTTATTGCTGATACCACCGTAATTTTCCCGCCATGGATAAGAAACTGGACTGTCACCAATCACTGTCAGGGGAATTTCACCCTGACCTGTAAACCCCTGTCAGGGACTGGTGTTGTACTGCCCAGTGGCAGAAATGTTATCCGTTGCGATGGTTCACAGATTATTTTTGCTATCCTCGTTGCGTCGCTCACTCAACACGGTCTCACACGGTTAAGTAGCGCCACTGACAGCAATGATGAAACGCTGGCCGCCACACCCAAAGCCGTCAAAGCCGCTTATGACTTGGCGAAAACCGTAAGTATTGACGGAATTTATCCGGTAGGGATTGTTGTCTGGTTTGCTCAAAATAAAAATCCCAATACCTTATTTCCAAATACAAAATGGCAATACATTGGTGAAAATAAAACCATTCGTTTAGCAAAAGCAGATGGTTCTAATGTATTCACTACCGGAGGCGCTGATGCTATTAAGCTGACAGAAGCCCAATTACCCGCTCACGGGCACACTTTTTCAGCAACAACCAGTAGCTATGATTATGGTACTAAAAATACGAATGCAACGGGTAATCATGCACATAATTTTGCAGGCGTTGTACGTGACCCATGGAATGCAAGAGGCGATGACGGTAATCCTAATCAATGGAAACCAAGGGCTCAAAATACATCACAAGCGGGGAACCACTCACATACTGTTACTATCGGTGCACACACCCATTCTGTTTCAGGTACAACGGGAAAGACGGGAAGTAGTAGCGAAATTAATATAACGAATGCTTTTATTACGCTAATGGGCTGGTACAGAATCAGTTAAGGAATCAAAAATGTTTAGAATTTTTAAAGCCTATACCTACACGAGTGATACACATGAGTTGCTGGGTCCTTGCGATGCTTACACGGATGAAACTCATGACATACTGCCTTTTCATACTGAGAAAAAACCAATTGACAAAAAGGAAGGTTTCGCTGTTGTTTTTAATGAACAAAATCAGGAATGGGAATATCAGGAAGATCATCGCGGTTTGGTTTTGTTTGATACGAAAAGCCGTCAATCTGTCACCCTTGAAAAATTAGGTAAGGTACCGGAATATTTAACATCATTAGCCCCTCAAAGCGAATATGATGTTTGGGATGGTGAAAAGTGGGTCAAGGATGCAGAAGCTGAAAAATTAGCAGAAAGACAAAAATTAGAAGGCATCAAACAACAAAAATTATATGATGCCACTCGTGAAATTGCACCCCTTCAAGATGCAGTCGATTTAGAAATGGCCA
The DNA here is from genome assembly GCF_001640365.1 of Candidatus Arsenophonus triatominarum. Taxonomy (GTDB): domain Bacteria; phylum Pseudomonadota; class Gammaproteobacteria; order Enterobacterales; family Enterobacteriaceae; genus Arsenophonus; species Arsenophonus triatominarum. Next base: position 7,046 of record NZ_LWMI01000019.1, read on the forward strand.
CCGAAGACGAGAAAAAACGACTGATAGCCTGGAAAAAATATCGGGTTTTTGTGAACCGTACGGATGTTTCAACTGCACCCGATATTGACTGGCCGAAAAAACCGGATTGAGTAGCTTTCCAACGCCAAATCAGCATGACAGAAAAGAATTGGTTGATTTATTTCGCCGTGCTAAACGTTGCAAATTATCCTCAACATCCGCTTGGGTGACCTCGCCAACTATCTGACCGGATTTGTCATAACGAAATGCGCCTAACTGGATAAGTGCGCGATAATCGGCGTGATGACCAACACTACCCAAACAGGCTCTTAAACGCCTTCTCGCTATCGGTAAGCCCTTTTCCTTCACCTCTTGCCACATATCCTGCTGGATGCCAATTTTCATTGGGCACAGCTTGCCATCAGGGAAAAGATAAGGCCAAAACGTGCTAATTTGTGAAATTGCCTCATTTAACGGTAATCGCTTTTTAGACGGTGTGGGTGATTTAGGTGTTTTAACCTTCACTTCCTGTTTGGGTTTAACAACCGTCTGCTTGGGCTGCTGTTTTACGGCTTTCGAAGGATGAGGTTTTTTTTCTGTTTTTTTGACGCAGCCTTTACCCAGACCTTTTTACGGTAAGCAAGGTCACTTTTGTGATGTTCTTCCGATGAAAGCTTTCTAGGACGATTAAGGCTTAAATTTTGGCGTTCTGTCATGGTTTAATCTTTAAACAGGTTGCTCATTTCAGTATCATTTAAGCTCGTAAATTTCATCACCGATTGTCTATCCATGCCACTTTCGAGCATTTGGCGCGCTATCTTCATGGAAGCCTGTTTTTCGCCCTCAACTTTCCCTTGTTGCATACCTTGTTGTATGCCTTGTTGCATACCTTGTTGTATGCCTTGTTGCATACCTTGTTGTATGCCTTGTTGCATACCTTGTTGTATGCCTTGTTGTATGCCTTGTTGCATACCTTGTTGTATGCCTTGTTGTATGCCTTCTTCTCGTATACCTTGTGCAATATTCATCAATGCCCCCTCATGTTTCTCTGTCTGTCTGGCTATCTCTTTGATTAACTTTGCTGGTTGCTCAGCATTGCCTTCTTGGATTAGATAGTTAAACATAGTAATAACTTGATTATCAGTATAATAATTATACGACAACAGTTTAACAATACTATTCAGTAGCTCGGCCATATCCCGTCTTCGAATGTGTTTTTGGATAAGCTCCAATAACGCCATTCGCTTATGTTGCATAATCTCACCGTCATCAAGCGTGGTGACATCGACTAGCTTAAACGGTTTGGTGTATATCTTTTCGGCAATATCTCTGCCACTAAAGCAGTCTAGCCAGTCTGTACTATACGGATGAGGGCTTTTCTCACCGCAATAAAACAGGATGGGAAAAACCAGCGGCAACTCTTTATGACCAGCCTCTAAATGCTTTTGCATGGCAGCCATACTGTAGCGCATGAGTCGCCATGCCATGAGCTTGTCAGGGGTTGATTGGTGTTCAATCAGCAGATAGAGATAACCTTGTCCCTTTTCTGTTTTGACAGAATACAGGATATCACTCTGGTAGTTTTTCATCTCACTATCAACAAATGAGCCAGATTCCACTTTGAGGCTATCTAAGTCACACAGTGCCTTAATCTCATCCGGTAGCCAGATATCAAAGAAATCTTTAGCGGTCTCTTTTTCACTTAAAAACTGCTTAAATACCGCATCATGGGGCGTTGGGGTGAATTTTTTACTCATCGGATATCTTCAATAATTGCTCGCGTCAGATTGAATTATGGCAAACAAACCCGCTATATTAATCATTACATTTAAGACATCATAATCCAGCTTTAGCAATAACGCCCCTATTTACCTCAGGGGCATTTTTACTTTAATGACTCGGACTAAATCGGTAAGGACTCGGTTTTCCAATACTGCGCCCACCTCTTTGGCTTTTTTCTCAGCCTCGAAAAATCCGTGGACTATTTCACCATCTCGAAATCGCCAAGCGTCACCCGTACCGTTTGCCAGTCTTGCCATCCAAACATTGCTATCTTTGTTGGTTGGAATTAACCGCTTTTTGCTAGTCTTAATCTTTTCACGAAGCTGTATTTTTTCGTCCTCAGACAACTCAGCGGACAACAGGGTACAATGCTCAACGATTTCAGCAAGGTTTTTTTCGTCGGTGGCATCGTCGAGGGCGATTAATACGGCGTCCAATTTTGGATTAGTTGCTGGTTGTACATCTGTCGCCGTTTCTTCTTTTTGACGTAGTTTTTCGTTTCGCTCACGGATAATATCCCTCATCGATAGCCGTTTAAACGAAGTAGGAGCCATTCTGAGCGGTTTTTCTGTTGAATTTGCATCTTCGTATACCCCAAACATCGAAAATAGTTCAGAGGCGCAAGGAAGCCGTCTAGCGAGGCGATGAATCACTGTCTTGAGTGCCATTCTGTCGAACCACTTCACCCAAGGGCTTGTGTAGTCTTTTGCGCTTTTCACTGTATCGCGTATCTTTTCCACGTCAGCGCGACTCATCACTTCAACAACCAGTTCACCGCTATTGAGTTTGGCGAAGGCATAGACTTTTACTACCTCATCACCATCAAAAAACGCTGGACGGTGGGTTAAATGCTCGCCGTTTTCATCAATCACATATTCAAACTCATCTTGTGAATAGACAACCTTTGCAATGATATTGGCTACCTGACCGGATTGACGGGCACGTTTCATAACACCGTCCACCATCGGCATGTAGACGGCTTTTTTCACAAATTGATTATTGACTTTGGTACTACGGACAATCAGAGCAGCTTCTCGTCCGTCAGGCATAAGTCCGTCTTTGGCGCAACGGGTTAAGGCCAGCACCAGTGATTGCTTATCGGCTTTTTGCAAATCCGCATTTTCAATCAATGCGGTTGCGGCGGTTCGGGTGAACTGCTCAGGCGTAACCTGAGCAGGTAACAGGGCTGCTATGCCTTGCTGCGTAATGACCGATTGCAAATTGGCATAGACGTTGTTCATGGTTTCCAGTCCGGTATTCATGCTACACCCTCTTCCATCATCAAAGCTTCTCTGCGTTTTCTATCCGCCTGTTTTGCCCAGAAAGGACGGGATATTTTGACTATTGGGTAGGTTTCTATGACGCTTTCTAGCATATCAATCACACGATTTACTTCGTATACGCCCTGCTCGCTATCTTCGTCGTCGGGTTCACAAAGTTTCACAGGAAAACGCCCATAAGCTGGGTTTTTGCCAATTGCACAGAAAGTGAAAGCTATCGCTTGACCAAATACCTGATTAGCAATCAGACGGTAAAATTCCGCTTGTATGTGATAACCAAACTCATCAACAGATTTCCCAAAACCTTGAAAATTGTCAGTCGTTTTCACATCCAACAAGAAAGGCTTATCTGAATAGATTCCCAACAAATCAGGACGAATTTTCAATAGCGTCCCCTTTTCCGTGCGATAGAAAATTGAAACCTCTGGTTCGCCGTTTTCGAGTAGCTCTTCAACCATTGGGTAAGCCAGCGCAGAATCACGCATCAATTGGATTGCCTCAAATTCCTCCTTTTTTAAAACAACCCTTGCCAATGTTAGATTTTTTTCTCAAAATCGGATAGCGTTTTTTTGCCATCCTTTGTACGCAAATCCAGCTCAGGTGCAGAAACATATCTTAGCGGAAATTTCTCCGGCTCAAGAATAGCCGTATGTACCGCATCACCAATCAAAAACGCTCTTGTTTTTCCTTCCTGAACGGGTGCGTCCTTGTCCCAATCCAGCACAGCTATTGTCTCTGCCTTTTGCACCAACCTAATTTGCGTACTCGAATAACCGTTTGCCGCGTGATAGGTGCTATTTGACAAACGGCGAACAATCAAGCTCTCTGTGGGTTTCAACGCATCCACACAGCCGTTCAACATCTCAAGCGTGATATTTTCACCGCTCATGATTTTTCCGTTAACGGGAGGAAAAGCAGAGAAGATAGAGTTGTCGTCTATGTTTGTGACTTTTGAGTTAATTAATTGTTGCCCTTCTGTGTAATTATTAACCAATTCTTCAGGTACTATATTCGCCTCGCTTTTTTCCGCTTCTCCCACGTTTTCCACAGACATAACGACAGATTTAGTGGATAACTCTGTTGATTGCGTTAATAACTGATTATATTTTCCACACTCAAAAAGATGAATCGCTATTCCCTTGATTTCGCTTAAAGAGATAGTTTTGTCTGCTTCCTGTATTTTCACGGACAACAATTCACGAAGTTCGGTGTATTGCTCAAAAATCTCTGGCTCTTCTGATGGATTGGCCAACAAATCCTCCGCATCGCGAATCTCGCCTTCGTCGTATTCTTCCTGAACCCCAAATATCGTGAGTAAAGCGCAAAACTGGTCTATGCCCTGTTTTTCGATAATATCCGTCTGTTTTTCGGTATTAGCGAGATACTCTTCAACGCTAATTTCTTCCAATCTGGGCGATTTGTAAAAACAGCAGTTTGCGCCGTCCGTTTTAAAGATATGTTGAGAGGCCAATTTCTTGGCAGCTATTTTCGTCTCAGAGGAAAGATAGATGAAATTTGTTGTCTTACCCTTCTCGTGGTCAACGTTAGTGATGATGGTTGCTTTGAAGTATTTCATGCCGCACCCCCAACTCGCTGGAGAATTCGGGCACGCTGACGATTGGTAAGGTATTTTGAAGAATGAGCAAAGTCCAAAAGCTGCTCGATTGATATGTTGCACGCTTTCATTATGCGTGCAATATGCGTACTATTTCGCATAGTCCGACTCCTACCGTTGTTAGGTTTTGGATTAGCAGTGTGATTGGACTAGCATTCCATTCACACTGTGATTATTAATATTAATCTGAAGTTAGTATTGGTATTTTCTTTAATTTTACACTTTTTGATTTTCTTAAATCTTTATCTTGTTCATCCAGAGTTGTAACGACTTGAGCTGAAAAAGAAGCCAATATTTTACTGTTTCCGCTAGATGTCCAAAAAACTTCTTTATTTAACACATAAGCGTTTGCTGTACCGACTTTAATGACTTGAATCCATTTGTCTTTTTTAAAATTCTAATCGCCCGATCTAATGTTGGTCTAGATTTTCCTAAAATAGATTCCATTGCCTTAAATGACATCATTACCGCATTTTGCTTATCCATTGTTTGAACAAAAATCATTAATACATCTAAAGCTACTGAATTTTTTTTGCCAAGTTCAGCTATAGCTCTAAGTTCAGGTCTTGATACCTGTACAAAATCCAAATTTTTTGGAATACGTTTGATAGCTCTTTCTGCTTCCAATATATCTGTCAGTTTTGCTAGCTTTTGACGTAGTGTACTTATTTCCAATTCTTCTTCTGTCATCAGAATCAAACCCTAATTAGAAAGATACATATATGTATCGTTATTGATAATTAGTTTATCATAATATGATTAACCGTCAATCATTTAATTAAAATAAAAATCAATTTTTGATTAAAGTCAAATCATTATGTAACGTAGTTAATGAGACATATATGCCTCATTAAAATGAGGCATTTAAATAATTTAACTCATTGATATATATATCTTTACCATAAAATAACCTCTTATTCTGTTATTACAGGTTAACTTCCGCTTCCTCGTCGCCGGTGTTCGGTGCTCGCAAGCTGCGCTCCGCCTCAACGTCTCCTGCGGTGAGCGGACTGAGTTAAGGAAAAACCGGATTTTCTTTAAAAAAAACCAAAAAATCTTTTTAAAATTTAACGCCCACCGCTCGCCACAGCCAAGTGACCGAGCAACGCGAGCGAACGGGCGAGGAAGCGGAAGATAACCGGAAATTAAAGGGAACACAGTCACGCGAAAATCACAAAATACTAATTTCTTCCAAATCTGGGCGATTTGTAAAAACAGCAGTTTGCGCCGTCAGTCTCAAAGATATGTTGAGAGGCCAATTTCTTGGCAGCTATTTTCGTCTCAGAGGAAAGATAGATGAAATTTGTTGTCTTACCCTTCTCGTGGTCAACGTTAGTGATGATGGTTGCTTTGAAGTATTTCATGCCGCACCCCCAACTCGCTGGAGAATTCGGGCACGCTGACGACGGGTTAAATTGCGTGAGGTTCGAACGAATAACTCGATGATTTGATTTTGCGCTTCAATTACGCGCACGCGGAAGGTAGACTTTTTCATTAGCCTTACTCCTACTTAACCTAGGTTTAGGGTTAGCTGGCTACGGGAACTTAGACCTTCCTGTAGTCAGTGTTAATTTAAATTGAATCTTTTAAGTTTGATGCTAAAATTCTTTTTCCTTCTGGAGTATAAGTAACTTTTAATTCAAGATATTTTTCTCTTAATTTACGTACATCTCCCCATGCCCCTTTTGCAAACAAAGTGGGATTAAGTACATAAATACCTGTATCTATTCGCTGCATAATATCTTTTTGTATAAGACAAGTTATTGAGTTTGAAATAGATTGCTCTTTTACATTAATTAATGATGCAATCATTCTTTTAACAGCAGCGTTCAAAATAATTTGACCGTCATAATTCATTTTCTAACAAATTGATAAAGTATTTTAGATGTGCTCTTTGGAAGATCATTTATACGAACTAAATCGTCTAGATATAGTTTTACATACGGAGGTTCTTCTGGAAGACGAACCGTATTGATAGATTCAAGACGTTTTATCTCTCCAGTTTCTGTATCAACTATACTTTTTTCGCTTCTAAATACAGTTTTAGACAACCCTTTACTCTCCAAAAACTCATTTTATTACTCAAATTTAAGTAATAAAATAATAAATGTCAAGTATAATATTACTTTTTTTGAGTAAAGATAATATGATAATTCAAGTAAAATAAGTAATTAGTTCTACTTAATATAAGTAATACATTTACTTTATATGATTAACACTTTTACTTGATATAAAGAATACTTATACTCAAATAGAGTAAAATAAAATTAATTAACTATATGATATTTAATATTAAATACCAAAATTGCTCTTATCTTATATTATAATTGTGTTTTTTTCCGTACGATGCAGACAACTCAATAGCTACAAACTAACTTCCGCTTCCTCGTCGCCGCTGTTCGGTGCTCGCAAGCTAAACTTAGAAAGAAAATTAATAAATAATCCAAAAAATCCTTAAAATTAAAACACCCACCGCTCGCCACAGCCAAGTGACCGAGCAACGCGAGCGAACGGGCCGAGGAAGCGGAAGATAACCGGAAATTAAAGCGAACACAGTCACGCGAAAATCACAAAATACTAATTTCTTCCAATCTGGGCGATTGTGAAAACAGCAATTTGCGCCGTCAGTCTCAAAGATATGTTGAGAAGCCAATTTCTTGGCAGCTATTTTCATCTCAGAGGAAAGATAGATGAAATTTGTTGTCTTACCCTTCTCGTGGTCAACGTTAGTGATGATGGTTGCTTTGAAGTATTCATGCCGCATCCCCAACTCGCTGGAGAATTCGGCACCGCTGACGACGGGTTAAATTGCGTGAGGTTCGAACGAATAACTCGATGATTGATTTTGCGCTTCAATTACGCGCACACGGAAGGTACTATTTCGCATAGCTCAACCCTAGTCATCTTAGTTTTGGTTAGCTGGTTGATTGACGTTCGTACCTCTTTCAATCAGCGTCTTTCTACAAATTAAATTAACATAAACGATAATATTAAGATTGACTTTAGTCAATCATTTTTTTATGTTATACCATAAAAAATAATCGTTGGAGCATATAATGAATTGGTCAAAGGCTATTTTACAATTAAAAAGCAAAGTCAGGGGTTCAGACCAATAAAGATTTATATGAAAAATCAGGAGTAACACCAAGTGCTTTTGCTGCAATAAAGAAAGGAAGCAGCTACATTTTAAAAATGTAGAAAAACTATGTAGTGCTTGGGTATAAAACCAAGCGAATTTATTTCATGGGGAGAATAATAATCAAATCATGTTGATTTTATTATATTTAATTTCCCAAATTACCGCTTTTTGTAGGAAGTTGATAGTTAATTTCGGTTATAAAAGTAAATATAGTAAGTAAAAAAGAATAAAATTTTAAAACCTTTACTAATGAAAAAAATTAGCAATAATAAATTAAGTTATTGATTAATAAAATAATTACTTTATGTAAAGTTATTAACTTAGAAAATAAAAACAAAAAATACTAAGCTCTTATTTTG
>NZ_LWMI01000020.1 GCF_001640365.1 Candidatus Arsenophonus triatominarum
TTTACCTTGAGCAGTGGGTAGCTGTGATGGGTATTGTCTGCACGATAGGGACATTTTTTATCAACGTGTACTACCGCAAAAAGGAGTACAGACTCAAGGAACGTCAGTATGAAGATACCGAAAAAAATATTGATGGCAACGGGCGGTAGTGCGTTGTTTTTAGCCTCAACGATGATAACGCATTTTGAAGGATTAAAATTTAAACCTTACTTCGATGGAGGTGGTGTACTCTCTGTTTGTTATGGTCATACAGGCAAGGATATTGTGCGTAACCGGATGTACACGCAAGAAGACTGCGATAAGTGGCTTAATGACGATTTAAAAGCCGTTAAACGTTATGTTGACCCGTTGATTAAGGTCAATATCAACACGCTAACACAGGCAGCCCTTTACTCATTTGCTTATAACGTGGGCGTGGGTAATTTTGCCAAATCGACCTTGCTCAAAAAGCTCAACAACAATGACCGAAAAGGGGCATGTGATGAGATGAAGCGGTGGGTTTATGTGAAAGGCGAAGTCTGGAAAGGGCTAATTACCCGTCGGGAAATTGAGAGCGTAATATGTTATGGCGACCTTACTCATTTATCGGAGTGATTATTGCAGGGTTAATTCTCTCACTTATTTTTATCAACTCCCGTTATCAAACCATCAGGCAAAACTACCAAACATTAAAACAGCAATATCGCGCACAAATTGAAGCCGTGAAATTACAGCAGCAAAAGATTGATTCTTTGCACCAACTCGATATTCAACACACGGAGAAATTAAATAATGCCAAAGCTGAAATTGCTAAGCTCAATGATGCTGTTCGTGCTGGCACTAAGCAGTTGCACGTCAATGCCGTGTGTCCAATACCCAAAACCGCTACCACCCAGAGCCGACATAATGAAGCCACCCCACAACTTAGTAAGGCAGCTCGAGAAGATTATTTCCGTCTCAGAGCGATGATAGCTGAGAACGAAAAGCAGACGGAATATCTACAGCAGTACATCAAAACACAGTGTCACTGAATCGGTCATTGGCACGTTCAAATCTTAACAATCTCAGCGCCACGCACGCGCATCAATAAAACACAGAACCTTATAGAAAGTCGAGCCTGAAGAACGCCGTTTAAAATGGTGCTTTTCTGTGGGCGGCTGTTCTGTGCGCGCAGGTTCGATTTTCTATAAGGAAAAGTACGATGAAATTAGTAACAACTAAAAATGACAATTTTTTAGTAACAGAAATGCCAACAATGACCAGTCTGGAAATGGTGGACTATATTAATGCGGAGCGGAAATCAAAAGCGGAAGCAGAGAGATTAACGTTTCCTTGCAAAAAATATCGCAAGTTACAGCACAATAATTTTATGGCAAAAGTACCCAAAGTTCTTGGAGAAACATCTGCTAAATTTTTAGCTGATGATATTTTCACCACTGGAAACGGTGCCCAGTCTATTCGAAAAATTTACCGATTTCCAAAACGTGAAGCCTGTCTAATGGCAATGAGTTACAGCTATGAGTTACAGGCTAAAATCTATGACTACATGACGGAGTTGGAAGAAAATAAAGGATTAGCTTTTACTATTGAGCAATTACAAAATATTGTTGCTACAGCCAGAAAAGAGTCTGATAAAGACTCTTCGGATGCTGGTCGTCGATTACGTAAGCGTCAAGATGATTTACCATTCTTAAAAAAGCTGAAAAAACAGTAATGGAGTTATCTCAAATCCCCCTTGATTTAATTGGTGGAAGCATGAGGTTAGAAGGATGACTCCTGAGCAATTCATCGAAGCCAATGTTAAGGCCGAGTTAATCAAGCTGGGCTTTTCTACCTCTGTCGCCAGCTTAGCCACCCGTGAAGCCATCCGCTATTATCGCAACAGCCAGCTAGTAGAAGAGGCAAGATGATAGAAGATTGTCTTAATCAAGCAAAAATTGTGGCAGGTTAACAACAAAGCGATAATCGCAAATGAGTTTCAATTAAACAAGTCAAAACTCGCCATGATAGCGAGGGTTTTCGTGTGCATTACGAAAATCCAGCAGGACGATTTCATAAAAGCTTTAAAACGCGGGAAGCTGCTTGCCATTTCTTTTCTGAGCGAATCTGAGCGATTTTTGGCGATGATGGCAAAAGAAAAAGAGCAATGCGAGATTGGCATCTTCGCAAGTTGATTCAGTTTTATGTGGGGAAAAAGGTCTTTCAGTGTGAAACGGGGCATTTACGGCAAAGTTCGCTCGATACGATTAAACATGCCTTGTTTTCGATTGACGAAAACGTTGCAAGCAAAAATGGCGTTGAATATTCGCCCGAGTGAATTTAACGGTTACCGGAAAATACGCTTAAACATCTGCATTCTGCCTATTTGCTGCTGAAGCAATGCGAAAATGTTGGTGTCAGTCCAATTCCAAAATTGAAAAGAAAAGGGGAAAAGCCTATTTTCATTCCGGCGTTTGAGAATGTGGATAGGATGATTGAAGAAGCGCCCGTCAGAGAAAAGATTGCCTTCATCTTGGCATCGGTGATTGGGCTTCGGATAAGCGAAATATTGGCATTGGATTATAGCGATATTCAAGGGGAATATTTGAATATCTCAAAACATGTAACACGAAACGGTGTTATTGAAGGCTTAAAAGCTGACGTTCAGCGATTGTTACCGATGCCAAAAGGGTTATTGTCGCTATTGGATAAAAACAAGTTTGGGTTACATGAACCATTAATTGTCAGTCAATCAGTGAAAAGACTGTCGTTAAATTACAGTACGACAGGAATTGTTAAGGAATTACTGGAAAAATTCAGGATTGGGAAATTTCATAACTTACGGCATTTTGCAGCGGTACGTCTTATCAAAAAACGGAATGATACTTCATGTTATTTCTAAAATGCTGGGTCATAAAAACATTGAGAACCACCTCAAATATTTACGGTCGATTTTCAGGGTCAATTTTTGAGTTAAATTTTTAACATTTGCGTTCATTTTTTAATCATTAAGGTAAATGGGGTTAAAACCTTAATTGCTTTACATCAAAGGGATTCAGGTAAAAAATTACAGAATAGCCAAAAACGCATAATTCCGCAGTCATACTTCCGCATTTTGAAAAATTGGAAAACCTAATAATAACAACGCATGAAGAGGGATTTTTTCGCATACTTCCGCAAAATAAGTCCGCACCCAAAATGGCTAATTTTACGAATGTTGCACAAAGGTTAAAAAGAGGTTGTCATGTCAGGGAAAGCTAAATATAAAAAAGCGTATATTGATGACGTGATCAACCTGTCTTTGGTGAAAGGCAAAGTATCAAATCATTTCATTGCAAAATGGCTGCATGTGGATGAAAAAACGATTAGAAATTGGCGAAAGGATTATTACGAATTTGATCATGCTTTTCATCATGCGGCCGACATTTTGAAAAAAGAGCTAGCAGAAACAGCAAGGCAAAACACCAAAATCCGAAAACGCAAAATTATTAAAACCACGGCAGACGGCGAAACGACAACGATAGAAGAAGTATTGCCTAGTCACAATGATATTGCCGTTTACAAAAAGATGGGGATCAATGAAGTCTTCTTTAACGATGAAAAAGCATCAACAAAAAGAATACTTAAGATCGATACTCGAGCGAAAAAAATCAGCCGAAATCACTTCACTAGAGGCCGCGCAATTTTTAGAGATAGAAGGCATTCCTATACCAACTACCTTATTACTGGAAATTAAGCAATTGCAAGGTAGCCCTATACCAGAAGATATACTACCGCAAAATGCAATTACTCGAGAAATGACTTTAGAAGAGGCCGCAGAAGCGTACCAAAAACTGATGGGGTAAAGGGTTAAAATCGCTTACTTATTTATGTTATAAATGATATTAAATTTAAATATTTATTTAATATCAATTGATTATATGAGTTTAACCCCATTTTTTGTATTTTTATGTACACGTTTATGTGCAAAATATTTTTTTGAGTCGCTTTTTTCCGGACAAATTCCTATGCCGTTACCTTTTCCTTTTGACTTTAAAAAACCAGATTATTTTAAGGTATTTGAGTGGCGCGATGAGCGTCTACAACGGTTACGCCAGCAGCCGGAAAGTTTTAAACGATTAACCCGATTTTATAAGGATAATCCCGCGCAGTTTATTATTGACTGGGCATGACGACAGACCCACGAAATGTCGATTACGGGTTACCGGTGACTATTCCTTTTTTGCTGTTCCCGAAACAGGAAGCATGGATTGACTGGATAATGACACGCTGGAAAGGACGTGAAAACGGTATTACCGAAAAAAGCCGCGAAATGGGCTTAAGCTGGACGTCAATTGCACTCGCATGCGCTTTATGTCTCTTTAATAAAGAGATGGTAATTGGCTTTGGCTCCCGCAAAGAAGAGTATGTTGACAGCACCGGTGACCCGAAAGCGTTGTTCTGGAAAGCCCGTAAGTTTATTGAAACTTTACCGCAAGAGTTTCGGGGAGGCTGGGTAGCGAAAAAACACGCGCCTTATATGCGGGTCAATTTTCCAAACACCGGCGCCATTATCAAGGGTGAAGCGGGGGACAATATTGGACGGGGTGACCGGACGACACTCTATTTCGTCGACGAAGCCGCCTTTTTGCCTCGTCCGCTATTGATTGATGCTGCCCTATCGCAAACTACCCGCTGCCGCATTGACTTAAGTTCGGTTAATGGGATGGACAATCCTTTTGCCCAAAAACGCCACAGTGGACGTATTCCGGTGTTTACCTTTCACTGGCGCAATGACCCCCGTAAAGATGAACAATGGTACGAAAAAGAGTGCCTGAAAATCGATAATCCGGTCATTGTGGCGCAGGAACTGGATTTGAACTATCAGGCGTCTGTTGAAGGTATCTTAATTCCCGCCGAATGGGTACAGGCGGCCATTGATGCCCATATCAAACTGGGGTTTTTGACAACGGGGGCTAAACGACTCGGTTTTGACGTTGCAGATGAGGGCGATGACAGCAACGCCCTCACGTTTGTACACGGATCGGTTGTCACGGATTGCCAGCAGTGGAGTAAAGGCGACGTGATCAGCTCAGCAAACCGAGTCAAAAACTATGCTGAGGAAGTCCATGCCGATGAAATCATCTATGACTCCATCGGGGTAGGGGCAGGGTGAAAGCGCATCTACGACGGACATGTCATATCACCGCAACCGGATTCAACGCGGGTGGGGCTGTCTTTAAACCTGACGCAAAATATGTGGCGGGAAAAACCAATAAAGATATGTTCGCGAATATTAAGGCGCAAGCCTGGTGGGGCGTCCGAGACCGTTTTTTTAATACCTGGCGGTGTATCATGCATTTGGAAAAATATCCGGATGACAAACGTTTCATCAATCAATTTACCGATGGCCTGTTAATCAGTCTCAGTTCAGGCATAAAAGAACTTGACGTACTGAAAGCTGAATTATCCCGTCCTCGGGTGGATTACGACAACAATGGACGGGTGAAAGTCGAGAGCAAAAAAGACATGAAAAAACGGGGCATCGCTTCACCCAACATGGCCGATTCATTAATTATGGCTTTTTCCCCCGTTCCTAAACCGTTTCACATTCCCGACGAGGCATTTTTCTAATGAACAAAAGAAACAGGAAAAAGGACGTTAAGCCTGAAAGGAAAAAGCTATTTTCCATCTCTGATATCGATATGTATCCGGTCAGTGAGCAGCCAGTCTACGAATTCAAACCCTATGCCCCTCCCGCAGGCGTGATACCCGAAGCAAAGAGAGCGGACGCGCTGGCGAATGATGCCACCCCGTATGAAACC
>NZ_LWMI01000021.1 GCF_001640365.1 Candidatus Arsenophonus triatominarum
GACTGATAGCCTGGAAAAAATATCGGGTTTGTGAACCGTACGGATGTTTCAACTGCACCCGATATTGACTGGCCGAAAAAACCGGATTGAGTAGCTTTCCAACGCCAAATCAGCATGACAGAAAGAATTGGTTGATTTATTTCGCCGTGCTAAACGTTGCAAATTATCCTCAACATCCGCTTGGTGACCTCGCCAACTATCTGACCGGATTTGTCATAACGAAATGCGCCTAACTGGATAAGTGCGCGATAATCGGCGTGATGACCAACACTACCCAAACAGGCTCTTAAACGCCTTCTCGCTATCGGTAAGCCCTTTTCCTTCACCTCTTGCCACATATCCTGCTGGATGCCAATTTTCATTGGGCACAGCTTGCCATCAGGGAAAAGATAAGGCCAAAACGTGCTAATTTGTGAAATTGCCTCATTTAACGGTAATCGCTTTTTAGACGGTGTGGGTGATTTAGGTGTTTTAACCTTCACTTCCTGTTTGGGTTTAACAACCGTCTGCTTGGGCTGCTGTTTTACGGCTTTCGAAGGATGAGGTTTTTTTTCTGTTTTTTTGACGCAGCCTTTACCCAGACCTTTTTACGGTAAGCAAGGTCACTTTTGTGATGTTCTTCCGATGAAGGCTTTCTAGGACGATTAAGGCTTAATTTTTGGCGTTCTGTCATGGTTTAATCTTTAAACAGGTTGCTCATTTCAGTATCATTTAAGCTCGTAAATTTCATCACCGATTGTCTATCCATGCCACTTTCGAGCATTTGGCGCGCTATCTTCATGGAAGCCTGTTTTTCGCCCTCAACTTTCCCTTGTTGTATACCTTGTTGCATACCTTGTTGTATGCCTTGTTGTATGCCTTCTTCTCGTATACCTTGTGCAATATTCATCAATGCCCCCTCATGTTTCTCTGTCTGTCTGGCTATCTCTTTGATTAACTTTGCTGGTTGCTCAGCATTGCCTTCTTGGATTAGATAGTTAAACATAGTAATAACTTGATTATCAGTATAATAATTATACGACAACAGTTTAACAATACTATTCAGTAGCTCGGCCATATCCCGTCTTCGAATGTGTTTTTGGATAAGCTCCAATAACGCCATTCGCTTATGTTGCATAATCTCACCGTCATCAAGCGTGGTGACATCGACTAGCTTAAACGGTTTGGTGTATATCTTTTCGGCAATATCTCTGCCACTAAAGCAGTCTAGCCAGTCTGTACTATACGGATGAGGGCTTTTCTCACCGCAATAAAACAGGATGGGAAAAACCAGCGGCAACTCTTTATGACCAGCCTCTAAATGCTTTTGCATGGCAGCCATACTGTAGCGCATGAGTCGCCATGCCATGAGCTTGTCAGGGGTTGATTGGTGTTCAATCAGCAGATAGAGATAACCTTGTCCCTTTTCTGTTTTGACAGAATACAGGATATCACTCTGGTAGTTTTTCATCTCACTATCAACAAATGAGCCAGATTCCACTTTGAGGCTATCTAAGTCACACAGTGCCTTAATCTCATCCGGTAGCCAGATATCAAAGAAATCTTTAGCGGTCTCTTTTTCACTTAAAAACTGCTTAAATACCGCATCATGGGGCGTTGGGGTGAATTTTTTACTCATCGGATATCTTCAATAATTGCTCGCGTCAGATTGAATTATGGCAAACAAACCCGCTATATTAATCATTACATTTAAGACATCATAATCCAGCTTTAGCAATAACGCCCCTATTTACCTCAGGGGCATTTTTACTTTAATGACTCGGACTAAATCGGTAAGGACTCGGTTTTTCCAATACTGCGCCCACCTCTTTGGCTTTTTTCTCAGCCTCGAAAAATCCGTGGACTATTTCACCATCTCGAAATCGCCAAGCGTCACCCGTACCGTTTGCCAGTCTTGCCATCCAAACATTGCTATCTTTGTTGGTTGGAATTAACCGCTTTTTGCTAGTCTTAATCTTTTCACGAAGCTGTATTTTTTCGTCCTCAGACAACTCAGCGGACAACAGGGTACAATGCTCAACGATTTCAGCAAGGTTTTTTTCGTCGGTGGCATCGTCGAGGGCGATTAATACGGCGTCCAATTTTGGATTAGTTGCTGGTTGTACATCTGTCGCCGTTTCTTCTTTTTGACGTAGTTTTTCGTTTCGCTCACGGATAATATCCCTCATCGATAGCCGTTTAAACGAAGTAGGAGCCATTCTGAGCGGTTTTTCTGTTGAATTTGCATCTTCGTATACCCCAAACATCGAAAATAGTTCAGAGGCGCAAGGAAGCCGTCTAGCGAGGCGATGAATCACTGTCTTGAGTGCCATTCTGTCGAACCACTTCACCCAAGGGCTTGTGTAGTCTTTTGCGCTTTTCACTGTATCGCGTATCTTTTCCACGTCAGCGCGACTCATCACTTCAACAACCAGTTCACCGCTATTGAGTTTGGCGAAGGCATAGACTTTTACTACCTCATCACCATCAAAAAACGCTGGACGGTGGGTTAAATGCTCGCCGTTTTCATCAATCACATATTCAAACTCATCTTGTGAATAGACAACCTTTGCAATGATATTGGCTACCTGACCGGATTGACGGGCACGTTTCATAACACCGTCCACCATCGGCATGTAGACGGCTTTTTTCACAAATTGATTATTGACTTTGGTACTACGGACAATCAGAGCAGCTTCTCGTCCGTCAGGCATAAGTCCGTCTTTGGCGCAACGGGTTAAGGCCAGCACCAGTGATTGCTTATCGGCTTTTTGCAAATCCGCATTTTCAATCAATGCGGTTGCGGCGGTTCGGGTGAACTGCTCAGGCGTAACCTGAGCAGGTAACAGGGCTGCTATGCCTTGCTGCGTAATGACCGATTGCAAATTGGCATAGACGTTGTTCATGGTTTCCAGTCCGGTATTCATGCTACACCCTCTTCCATCATCAAAGCTTCTCTGCGTTTTCTATCCGCCTGTTTTGCCCAGAAAGGACGGGATATTTTGACTATTGGGTAGGTTTCTATGACGCTTTCTAGCATATCAATCACACGATTTACTTCGTATACGCCCTGCTCGCTATCTTCGTCGTCGGGTTCACAAAGTTTCACAGGAAAACGCCCATAAGCTGGGTTTTTGCCAATTGCACAGAAAGTGAAAGCTATCGCTTGACCAAATACCTGATTAGCAATCAGACGGTAAAATTCCGCTTGTATGTGATAACCAAACTCATCAACAGATTTCCCAAAACCTTGAAAATTGTCAGTCGTTTTCACATCCAACAAGAAAGGCTTATCTGAATAGATTCCCAACAAATCAGGACGAATTTTCAATAGCGTCCCCTTTTCCGTGCGATAGAAAATTGAAACCTCTGGTTCGCCGTTTTCGAGTAGCTCTTCAACCATTGGGTAAGCCAGCGCAGAATCACGCATCAATTGGATTGCCTCAAATTCCTCCTTTTTTAAAACAACCCTTGCCAATGTTAGATTTTTTTTCTCAAAATCGGATAGCGTTTTTTTGCCATCCTTTGTACGCAAATCCAGCTCAGGTGCAGAAACATATCTTAGCGGAAATTTCTCCGGCTCAAGAATAGCCGTATGTACCGCATCACCAATCAAAAACGCTCTTGTTTTTCCTTCCTGAACGGGTGCGTCCTTGTCCCAATCCAGCACAGCTATTGTCTCTGCCTTTTGCACCAACCTAATTTGCGTACTCGAATAACCGTTTGCCGCGTGATAGGTGCTATTTGACAAACGGCGAACAATCAAGCTCTCTGTGGGTTTCAACGCATCCACACAGCCGTTCAACATCTCAAGCGTGATATTTTCACCGCTCATGATTTTTCCGTTAACGGGAGGAAAAGCAGAGAAGATAGAGTTGTCGTCTATGTTTGTGACTTTTGAGTTAATTAATTGTTGCCCTTCTGTGTAATTATTAACCAATTCTTCAGGTACTATATTCGCCTCGCTTTTTTCCGCTTCTCCCACGTTTTCCACAGACATAACGACAGATTTAGTGGATAACTCTGTTGATTGCGTTAATAACTGATTATATTTTCCACACTCAAAAAGATGAATCGCTATTCCCTTGATTTCGCTTAAAGAGATAGTTTTGTCTGCTTCCTGTATTTTCACGGACAACAATTCACGAAGTTCGGTGTATTGCTCAAAAATCTCTGGCTCTTCTGATGGATTGGCCAACAAATCCTCCGCATCGCGAATCTCGCCTTCGTCGTATTCTTCCTGAACCCCAAATATCGTGAGTAAAGCGCAAAACTGGTCTATGCCCTGTTTTTCGATAATATCCGTCTGTTTTTCGGTATTAGCGAGATACTCTTCAACGCTAATTTCTTCCAATCTGGGCGATTTGTAAAAACAGCAGTTTGCGCCGTCCGTTTTAAAGATATGTTGAGAGGCCAATTTCTTGGCAGCTATTTTCGTCTCAGAGGAAAGATAGATGAAATTTGTTGTCTTACCCTTCTCGTGGTCAACGTTAGTGATGATGGTTGCTTTGAAGTATTTCATGCCGCACCCCCAACTCGCTGGAGAATTCGGGCACGCTGACGATTGGTAAGGTATTTTGAAGAATGAGCAAAGTCCAAAAGCTGCTCGATTGATATGTTGCACGCTTTCATTATGCGTGCAATATGCGTACTATTTCGCATAGTCCGACTCCTACCGTTGTTAGGTTTTGGATTAGCAGTGTGATTGGACTAGCATTCCATTCACACTGTGATTATTAATATTAATCTGAAGTTAGTATTGGTATTTTCTTTAATTTTACACTTTTTGATTTTCTTAAATCTTTATCTTGTTCATCCAGAGTTGTAACGACTTGAGCTGAAAAAGAAGCCAATATTTTACTGTTTCCGCTAGATGTCCAAAAAACTTCTTTATTTAACACATAAGCGTTTGCTGTACCGACTTTAATGACTTGAATCCATTTGTCTTTTTTTAAAATTCTAATCGCCCGATCTAATGTTGGTCTAGATTTTCCTAAAATAGATTCCATTGCCTTAAATGACATCATTACCGCATTTTGCTTATCCATTGTTTGAACAAAAATCATTAATACATCTAAAGCTACTGAATTTTTTTTGCCAAGTTCAGCTATAGCTCTAAGTTCAGGTCTTGATACCTGTACAAAATCCAAATTTTTTGGAATACGTTTGATAGCTCTTTCTGCTTCCAATATATCTGTCAGTTTTGCTAGCTTTTGACGTAGTGTACTTATTTCCAATTCTTCTTCTGTCATCAGAATCAAACCCTAATTAGAAAGATACATATATGTATCGTTTATTGATAATTAGTTTATCATAATATGATTAACCGTCAATCATTTAATTAAAATAAAAATCAATTTTTGATTAAAGTCAAATCATTATGTAACGTAGTTAATGAGACATATATGCCTCATTAAAATGAGGCATTTAAATAATTTAACTCATTGATATATATATCTTTACCATAAAATAACCTCTTATTCTGTTATTACAGGTTAACTTCCGCTTCCTCGTCGCCGGTGTTCGGTGCTCGCAAGCTGCGCTCCGCCTCAACGTCTCCTGCGGTGAGCGGACTGAGTTAAGGAAAAACCGGATTTTCTTTAAAAAAAACCAAAAAATCTTTTTAAAATTTAACGCCCACCGCTCGCCACAGCCAAGTGACCGAGCAACGCGAGCGAACGGGCGAGGAAGCGGAAGATAACCGGAAATTAAAGGGAACACAGTCACGCGAAAATCACAAAATACTAATTTCTTCCAAATCTGGGCGATTTGTAAAAACAGCAGTTTGCGCCGTCAGTCTCAAAGATATGTTGAGAGGCCAATTTCTTGGCAGCTATTTTCGTCTCAGAGGAAAGATAGATGAAATTTGTTGTCTTACCCTTCTCGTGGTCAACGTTAGTGATGATGGTTGCTTTGAAGTATTTCATGCCGCACCCCCAACTCGCTGGAGAATTCGGGCACGCTGACGACGGGTTAAATTGCGTGAGGTTCGAACGAATAACTCGATGATTTGATTTTGCGCTTCAATTACGCGCACGCGGAAGGTAGACTTTTTCATTAGCCTTACTCCTACTTAACCTAGGTTTAGGGTTAGCTGGCTACGGGAACTTAGACCTTCCTGTAGTCAGTGTTAATTTAAATTGAATCTTTTAAGTTTGATGCTAAAATTCTTTTTCCTTCTGGAGTATAAGTAACTTTTAATTCAAGATATTTTTCTCTTAATTTACGTACATCTCCCCATGCCCCTTTTGCAAACAAAGTGGGATTAAGTACATAAATACCTGTATCTATTCGCTGCATAATATCTTTTTGTATAAGACAAGTTATTGAGTTTGAAATAGATTGCTCTTTTACATTAATTAATGATGCAATCATTCTTTTAACAGCAGCGTTCAAAATAATTTGACCGTCATAATTCATTTTTCTAACAAATTGATAAAGTATTTTAGATGTGCTCTTTGGAAGATCATTTATACGAACTAAATCGTCTAGATATAGTTTTACATACGGAGGTTCTTCTGGAAGACGAACCGTATTGATAGATTCAAGACGTTTTATCTCTCCAGTTTCTGTATCAACTATACTTTTTTCGCTTCTAAATACAGTTTTAGACAACCCTTTACTCTCCAAAAACTCATTTTATTACTCAAATTTAAGTAATAAAATAATAAATGTCAAGTATAATATTACTTTTTTTTGAGTAAAGATAATATGATAATTCAAGTAAAATAAGTAATAGTTCTACTTAATATAAGTAATACATTTACTTTATATGATTAACACTTTTACTTGATATAAAGAATACTTATACTCAAATAGAGTAAAATAAAATTAATTAACTATATGATATTTAATATTAAATACCAAAATTGCTCTTATCTTATATTATAATTGTGTTTTTTTCCGTACGATGCAGACAACTCAATAGCTACAAACTAACTTCCGCTTCCTCGTCGCCGCTGTTCGGTGCTCGCAAGCTAAACTTAGAAAGAAAATTAATAAATAATCCAAAAAATCCTTAAAATTAAAACACCCACCGCTCGCCACAGCCAAGTGACCGAGCAACGCGAGCGAACGGGCGAGGAAGCGGAAGATAACCGGAAATTAAAGCGAACACAGTCACGCGAAAATCACAAAATACTAATTTCTTCCAATCTGGGCGATTTGTGAAAACAGCAATTTGCGCCGTCAGTCTCAAAGATATGTTGAGAAGCCAATTTCTTGGCAGCTATTTTCATCTCAGAGGAAAGATAGATGAAATTTGTTGTCTTACCCTTCTCGTGGTCAACGTTAGTGATGATGGTTGCTTTGAAGTATTTCATGCCGCATCCCCAACTCGCTGGAGAATTCGGGCACGCTGACGACGGGTTAAATTGCGTGAGGTTCGAACGAATAACTCGATGATTTGATTTTGCGCTTCAATTACGCGCACACGGAAGGTACTATTTCGCATAGCTCAACTCCTAGTCATCTTAGGTTTTGGGTTAGCTGGTTGATTGAGTTCGTACCTCTTTCAATCAGCGTCTTTCTACAAATTAAATTAACATAAACGATAATATTAAGATTGACTTTAGTCAATCATTTTTTTATGTTATACCATAAATAAATAATCGTTGGAGCATATAATGAATTGGTCAAAGGCTATTTTACAATTAAAAGCAAAGTCAGGGGTTCAGACCAATAAAGATTTATATGAAAAATCAGGAGTAACACCAAGTGCTTTTGCTGCAATAAAGAAAGGAACAGCTACATTTAAAAATGTAGAAAAACTATGTAGTGCTTGGGGTATAAAACCAAGCGAATTTATTTCATGGGGAGAATAATAATCAAATCATGTTGATTTTATTATATTTAATTTCCCAAATTACCGCTTTTTTGTAGGAAGTTGATAGTTAATTTCGGTTATAAAAGTAAATATAGTAAGTAAAAAAGAATAAAATTTTAAAACCTTTACTAATGAAAAAAATTAGCAATAATAAATTAAGTTATTGATTAATAAA
Source organism: Candidatus Arsenophonus triatominarum (assembly GCF_001640365.1). Classification (GTDB taxonomy): domain Bacteria; phylum Pseudomonadota; class Gammaproteobacteria; order Enterobacterales; family Enterobacteriaceae; genus Arsenophonus; species Arsenophonus triatominarum. The sequence goes on from NZ_LWMI01000021.1 coordinate 7,980, forward strand.
ATAATTACTTTATGTAAAGTTATTAACTTAGAAATAAAAACAAAAAATACTAAGCTCTTATTTTGATATAACCAAATAAAAGTTATCCACCGCAAAAATGTAGGAGAATCACCGCTTTTTTGTAGGAGAATTACCGCTTTTTTGTAGGAGAATATAAAGTTAACTAATTGTTTTTATTTAAAAATAATCAGTTGTAAAGTAGTAAAGATCTTAAATTAAAAAAACAGAGTGTATCACTCTGATTGATTATAGGAAGTTTACTTTGTCTAACTATGAACCTTGGCAAGACGAAAACAAAAAACTGATTGTACAAAGCAACGATCTGATTACTGCTAGATATGATCTGGATATTGACGGCTTTCGAGCTTTAACATTATTTTTATCAAAAGTTAATCAGAGACTAGAAAACCCTGGCTGGGTTTCTTTTACAGCTCATGAATTTCAAGTGACATTTGATATTAACAAAAAGAATATTTGGCGGTGCATGAAAAAGGCCGTAACATCTCTTTCCAAGAGTCAAATTACTTTTCATGTAATAAACGGAAAAAAAGAATCTTTCACAGTCCTTAATTGGCTATCTGGCTACAAATATCAAAAAATTGAAGGTAAAGGAACAGGTTTAAAATTACGCCTAAACCCAGACCTTGATCCATTCTTATTTAACATTAAACATAATTTTTCTTGGTGTTTTCTAAACGCTATTACGAGCGTAAAAAATGTTATTTCTTTCAGAATATATATGTATCTTTTGAGTCATAAAAGTCACCCTCGTTGTAAAAAAGATAATTTTTTTGAAGTTGATATTTCACTAGACGATTTTCATGAATTATTCCCCGATGCAAGCTCACGTTTTGACAATCTAAAAAAAAGAACTATTGAACCAGCTATACAAGATATTAATGAACATACAAACATATCAGTACATTGGGAACCAATAAAACAAGGTAGATCTGTTGTAGGTATGCGTTTTGGATGTGTTGAAGAAAAAGCAACAGTCACTAAGCCAAAACGCCCAAGACTAGCTAAACGTCCACATGTCAAAACAGGTTCTCATGATGAGGGAGAGTGGATGAAGAAAAATGCTGCAATTCTTTATCAGTACGAGAAGGATTTGAAGAAATACGACCCGTCGTCGTTAAGTTTAACAATGCCAGATTTACGTAGAGCCGTAGAATGCTCAAAATACTGTAAGCAGAATTGGCACGAAGAGAAAAAGCTAGAATTGGCGATGAGAGAAGGCAAAAATACAAAAATATCCGTTTCCAAATCTGAGCAAAACAAAGATATTACTTTCTCTGAAAACGACCTAGAATTAATACAAAATTTTTAATTTGAAAAGGCACACCATGAACAAAACAGAACTCATCAGTAAAGTTGCAGCGAAATCAGGTTTGAGCAAGAAAGACGCAGAGAAGTCGATTAACGCTTTCATAGAATCTGTGACAGAATCTTTGAAATCCGGCAATGACGTACAACTCATTGGCTTTGGTAGTTTTCAGGTTAAGCAACGAGCAGCTAGGGAAGGACGAAACCCAAAAACAGGCGAACCACTTAAAATTGCTGCTGCAAATGTACCGAGTTTTAAAGCAGGTCAAAATCTCAAAGATGCGGTGAAGTAATTCATGACCTATGACGCAAGTTCAATTCATATTCTGCGTGAAGATGAAATCAAACAGTTTGATTGGCATTGGGCAGAGGAATTAGCCCATGAGCACACTTTGCCGCTGGATTGGGTCAAGCGAGGTTTTGAAGCCTCAAGACGATTAGGCATTGAACCCGATTTTTTCGTCAGAAAATATATCCTCAATCAAGACCTACCCAAAAATGACGAATTCGAGCAAGTCTTCATTGAAGTGCTAAAGGAAGACAGAAAGAAGAGTCAGAATACCCTCTAAAACGTCCTGTAATCAATTATGAGAGATTTTCTCGATAAAAACGTAAATTCGTACGTCTAAAAATTTATCGTTGCCCACAATGCGTTATAGCAACTTTTGAGTTTTCAGGTTTCAGAAATAGAAAAAGCCAACTGCGAAAGTTGGCTAATTCAACATAAAGTAATCAATCTGCCATGAAGGATTTACTTTTTTTCAATGCTATATCGTAATTATTGGTTGAAGTTGTTGAATAATCATTTGTTTTATTGTTGTTTGGTAAATTGGCCTGATTAGCAAGGAAAACATAAACTAGCTCTTTTATTTGCTGTGACTCTATATCATCTCCTAAAAGCCGAGATAATATATCAACGAGCCTAGGTGATGCCTTATCAAGAGCAAAGCCGGCCAGCAAAGCTCGTTTGCATTCTTTGTTGATTTTATCAGATTTGTTCAAGTGTTTTATTAGCCATGCTTCTGATTGATCAGTTTCAGAAAGTGATAAAGTAAATCTACGGACATTTTTATTTTTCACCTTAATTTCTCCCCATTAAATAAAGTCCGTTAACAAGATCTAGCTGTGGGGTTTCTGACATATAAAAACGCTCTGGTATAATTTTTGTATGGTCTTTTAAAGCATCAGAAATTATAGGAGCGCCACCACCTATCACAAGAACATATGAATAACCACTAAAAAGACTCACTGACTCGATAACTCGATCAGATAATCGTTTTATATTTTGATTAATAGCTGATACAACGGTATTTATTTTACTTGGATCGTTTGTATTTTTTTTGAGCCATTCTTTATTGTGGCGATTAATGATGAACTGATCAGCAATGTAATTTGAAGCACAAGTGTTTGCTGTTTCTAATATACGTTTAATTTCACGTGTAATTATTGAAACACCAATATCAGAATCACCAGCTAAATTAACAACCCCTGACATATTTCCGCTAATTTGAGCAATGTCTAACGTAGTCCCACCTATATCGACAATTAACATTGATTGTGTTTCTGGAATATCAATCAATTTATCAAATCCGGCAGGTATTGATTCAGGTTTAACAGATATTTCTTTAAAAGAAAACATTGGAAAATTTTTATTGTTTGATACGATTTTTCTTAAGTTTTTTTTCTTCCTCTCTATATTATCAAAATTTATCTGATTATCTTCGTCATAATATTCTGCCAATGGCAAAGTAACAGTAATATCAACTTCTTGAGGAATAATGCTAGTTTGCAATAGAGCATGATGAATGGCGACAGTATTTATCAGGCTATATTGCCACTCGCTGTTATTGGTTGTTATATTTCGAATATCCAATTTATCAAAAGAATATTTTTCACCTTCAATTAAAAAATTAACGATATCATCGTTACCAATGTCAGCGACCCAGCCACGCTTAAAACTGGTTGGAACAATAGCTACTTTTTTTTCATCATTTTCTAGCCAAATTAATTTTATATTCGTTGAGCCATCATCGATAAAAACTTTCATGTTTTCCTCATCTTTTTTGCATCAAATAATTGTCATTTTAGATGAAAAAATACATTCAGCAATATAATTTATGAATTTTAGCATCATTTTTGCTGCTAAATAGTCATTAAAATTTGAATTTTATATTACTTTATGAGTTTTTGATGCTTTTTTTTCTTGTTATTATCATCAAAATCCAATAAGTCACTCCAGCCATCAGAATAGAATTCAACGAGGGGATGCCGAAGTTGAAGAATACGCCGACAAGTGTGCCAGCAATACAAGCAAAAATAGCAGACCAGCCAATTAAAGGAGTATCTGAATCAGAAGGTAATATCCGTTTTTCTCTAGTTTCGTCTAGAATTTTCCTGCTCGTTTTCAAAATGTAGTAATCAACCAGCATGACACCAGTTATTGGTGGGAAAATAATGCCAAGTATGGAAAGGAAATCTACAAAGTGGTTTAAGATGCCCATCATCGATAGCGCAGTGCCCCGTGATGAAATCAAGACCGGCATGAAGTATTATGGCCGGCACACTTCCTACGCCACTTTCTATGGTTGGCTGGATGGGGGAGCCGAAAGGCTCGCCGTTCACTTTGTCCGGTAGTACTAACCCCATTCAGTCTGCCACCCGATCTCAATTCCAAATCTGGCGCCTAGATTTTTGTTTCTCTTGTTTGGATGAGGGAATGCTGATGTACGAGTACGTTTTAGATATTACAAATAAAAATAACCGGATTTTTATAATGAAAAACCCCGAGAAAATGGGCTTTTGCAAACAGATTTCATAGGCCAGTTGGCCAACACTAGGGAACTACAATAATAACTATATTTGTTTTTTTATTTTTCTGATTTCCAGACACGAGTTGGAAATCAAGTAAACACCCAAAGGGAATATGTAGCAACAACGGAGCATATTCCCTTTTTTATAAACAATAAGAATTGTTCTGATATTTCTAGTTCTTTTCGCTCGAAAACAAGGGGAATTTATCATGATTCAAGCTAACAAATACAGAACAACCTTTCGGCGGTTACAAGCAGGTATGTCCGTTTTTCACAACGACGAAATCTTGAAAATCGTGAAATTGAAAAAGCAAGAATTCACCGAAAAAGGGCTGATTTACCACTTTGATGTTGAAGGTGGAAATGGAAGTTTGATAGGCGAAAGCAGAGCAAAAATATACGCAACAAAAAATTGCTAAATTATCGCTGAAAAATTCAATCATCCAACCTTAAAAAATACGATTATTTTTTAATCGTAACTTATTGATTTTGATCAGTTTATTTTTTATTTAAGTTATTGAATTTGATCAACTATTTGACAAATTTAATTTTAGACTTACAATTGTAAAATCTATTTTTAGCTGTCTTTTGCACAGCATTTGCTCTTTATACAATTTGGGGTTTTCCTCTCTGCGAGTCGCAGAGGACAGAATGCCGTTTTTGTGTGTTCTGTTTTGGTGTTTTTTATTCAATAACACGGTTATCCACATTCATTCGATTTGTGGAAATCGTATTTAACTCTTCGTTTTTACGGGGGTTGTTATCATCTGAAATTCAGAAACATCAAAATATAGCGCTCAGGAGGGAAAATGCCCCAAGAAATTATTTTTAAAGAAAGTAAGAGTAATGCAAAAATCAGGCGAGAAATCAGGAAAATTGAATTTCTTGCCAAGAAAGACGCTGAACGTGAATTTAATCAAGAACTCAAAAAAGCGTTTTGGCGACACGAAAATCCACGCCAGCAATTACAGAATTTTCAACGACAGATTGTGGTTTATGCCAATCTGTTTATGAATTACCGCAAAAAACAACAAAAACAAAAAATCATCGAACAAAGAGCGCGCATTGACGCCTATTTTTATAATTAAAAATTATTTTTCTTCAAATCTACTTTAACCCCCCCAGGGAAATCACACGTTTTTTCATATGATGATTTTCTCATTTTTATATGAAATCGTTCTCAAAAATTCAATAACGGGAGTGATTGAGTGAAAAGTGCCGCTACATTACGATTGATAGGTAATCCACATGCGTATTATCCAAATTTAGCCAAACCGCTTGGTGGATTAACCGCAGCAATTCTTTTTTCCCAAATATTTTACTGGCAGGACAAAGCTAATTCTGAATTAGGAGTTTACAAAACTCGAGATGATCTTGAAGAAGAAACCGGATTGACACATGACGAACAACGAACAGCAATAAAAAATTAGTCGCAATTGGAGTTTTACTCGTTACAGAAAAACGGCTTGAACATAAAACATATTACAAAATTGATGAAGGTAAGCTTAATGAAATTCTGGATAATTTCGCCAACTCAAAAAAGGGAGTTTCGCGAGATGGAGAAAATGGAGCTCCCGAAGTAGACATTGTCGAGTTCGGGAATCGACATTATCGAGTTCGTTTGATCAAGAGATTACTACAAAGATTACAGAAATATATAAACCATCCCTAACCCTTCCTTCTCAAAATTTTGACTTGAAGCTAATTTTGGCGGATTCGCTGCGTGGTGAATTTCAGGAGTTTGTCGACAAGTCTGCCGATGAGCTACATCGAGCCGTTGAGCAAAAAATTATCGGACTTGGTTTCGAGTGCAACAGGGAGTTTCGAGTACAGGAACGGGGTGATTGTCGTTCTGGCAGAGTTGATTTGCTGGTGAGTGACAAGCACGGCAACCAATGTGGCATTGAAATCGACGCAAGCTCTCCCAGAGAAAAATCTTTCGCTAAACTAGCCTGTCTGAAATCAGGGATAATCTTACTGCGGAAATCTTCCACAGCAGAAGACTATCTGCAAGATGGTGTTTTGGTAGTTGCGGGAGGTATTTCGCTACCCAAAACTAAGATCATCACGAAAAAATCTGAACTGAATTTGTCCCTGTTTGAGCAGAAACCCAGTGAATCAGTTTGGGATGATTATCTTCAACACCGCAAAAACAAAAAAGCGCCACTGACACAAACCGCCCTGAACCGACTGGCGACAGCAGTCAACGAAGCCAATGAACTAGGATATTCCACCGATAACGTGCTGGCTGAATGCATGCTTAGAAACTGGCAAGGCTTTGAGGTTTCGTGGATTGAGCAAAAAAAATATCAGCGAAATAGTCTCATCAACGAGATCACAACACGCCCAAGTAATCCCGAAGGTTTTGTGGTGATTAACGGTTAATCTGTTTTTTGCGAAAAAACTATGAATATTATTCAACGATTGCAAAAAATCATGCCGCCCAATATCAAGCCAATTGCCTGTAGCTGGGAAGAACATTTGGCAAGAATGCAAAAAATATCCGAAGAAGCCAGTTTGCAAGACGCTATTTTTCGCAAGCAACGCCGGATAGAAAACTTGTTTGGGCGCTCGGGTATCGCCCCGTTGCATGCACATTGCCGATTTGAAAATTATCGCGTTTTCAACGCCGGTCAGAAAAATGCGTTGAACCAATCCGTCGCCTTTGCAAAGAATTTTGGAGTGGGATTTGGCGGATTTGTTTTTAGCGGTGGATGCGGAACAGGCAAAAATCATCTTGCAGCAGCGATAGGGCATTATCTCATGAGCAAAGGGCGATCCGTATTGTGTATTACCATTGCGGATTTGATGATGCGTTTTCGAGCAACCTACGAAAAAAATACGACATTGACAGAACAACAATTGCTAGATGAACTTTGCAAAGTTGATTTGTTGATCTTGGACGAAATCGGTATTCAGTATCAGCATAGCGAGAATACGAAGATTATTGTAAATCAGATGGTTGATAAGCGGACTTCACACAAAAAACCGCTTGGCATGCTCACGAACTTGAACAGTGAACAAATTCGGCAATTTTTGGGCGATAGAGTCATCGATAGAATGATGATGAGCAATGGGCTTTGGTTAAATTTCAATTGGTCAAGCTACCGCCGTAAAATTCAATAACGAAAAAAAGTTTTAAATCACTGAGTTTCACTACTCAAATCCAATCAATTCAAAGCAATGGAACCCTCAACAACGAGGGTATATGCGCATGTCTGAAAAATACTCAACACCTGCCGCCTATCTGTGGGGCATCATGACCACCCTCGGGGGAGTCATGACAACGATTTTTGATTTTTTTACCCTTGAGCAGTGGGTAGCTGTGATGGGTATTGTCTGCACGATAGGGACATTTTTTATCAACGTGTACTACCGCAAAAAGGAGTACAGACTCAAGGAACGTCAGTATGAAGATACCGAAAAAAATATTGATGGCAACGGGCGGTAGTGCGTTGTTTTTAGCCTCAACGATGATAACGCATTTTGAAGGATTAAAATTTAAACCTTACTTCGATGGAGGTGGTGTACTCTCTGTTTGTTATGGTCATACAGGCAAGGATATTGTGCGTAACCGGATGTACACGCAAGAAGACTGCGATAAGTGGCTTAATGACGATTTAAAAGCCGTTAAACGTTATGTTGACCCGTTGATTAAGGTCAATATCAACACGCTAACACAGGCAGCCTTTACTCATTTGCTTATAACGTGGGCGTGGGTAATTTTGCCAAATCGACCTTGCTCAAAACAGCTCAACAACAATGACCGAAAAGGGGCATGTGATGAGATGAAGCGGTGG
>NZ_LWMI01000022.1 GCF_001640365.1 Candidatus Arsenophonus triatominarum
GAATGAGGCCGTTTGAGCACATCTGACCATTTCTTTATCGGTGTATTCGGTGAGCCTAGCGATAGCGCACCATTGTTCATCATGAAATGGGCTAATTCTGTTTCAAGATCAGTCACCATACGCTCATGAATCGGTGATAGAATTTGTTCAAGCTGATTAAGCTTTAACGCTTCTTCAATTTGTGTCCATTCAACAGCCACCGTGATGTATTTACCGACTTTGCCTGTCGCTTTGCCAGAGATAAGACCATTTTTATCTTTCCCCGTAATGTCACCTGTCTCTGTTCTTTCAGACTTGAATTGATGCGGACGCTTAAAGCTCACACTGTCGCCCGTGTTTGAGTTTATCTCACCCGATAATAATTGCCTGTCAACGGTTTTACACAAAACAATATCCGACATAAAACCGGGTAAGAATTTTTTTAAAACGATTTGACTAATATTTGAGTCTAGATTATTTGCCATTTTTTTACTTTATTCAATAATTGCACCTGGGCACAATTTGTTAAACTCATCGGATTTCACGTTTCCGGCGCCACCTTTTAGCTCGGGTTCAGGCTTAGGTGTTTTTTTAGGTTTGGGTGCCAGTTTTACCTTCTGGCTAATTTGACCTAACAGAAACGCGGCTCGGATAGGATCATTCTCAGCGGTAAGCCGCTGGCGTAATGCTTTGTTTTTTCCAAGTGCATAGGCGATAAGTTCTGTTCCCTCATCAGCAGCATGAATTAAAATTTCCTGTTGTAGTACTGGAACTTCTGAACGTACAACCTCTTCCATCTCCGTATAATCTTTTACGGGTAATTTAGCTGCACGTTGTTGATGGGATTTTAAACGCTGAATAAATCGTTCCTGAACTTCTTGTTGCTGCCTTTGCTGCGCTTGTTTTTTTTGTTCGACATGGCTTTTTTTCTCATGCCAATCTGTCAGTGCTTTTTCATAGACTTCTTCATCATAATCACATGATTCCAAGGTGGGTTTAGCAGGAATAACGTTATCATGATTCACTGGCGATTGATAAGACTGCTTGGTTGTCAATTCCTCAAGCTGTCGTTTCAAATCGCGATTTTCTTTCTGTGTTTCTTTAAATCCTTTTCTAAGTTCTTTAACCCACTTAGGAGCTGGCTTTCCTTCAATTGAATCATCGTCATCAGCCAGCGAGATTTCTTCATCGCCGATCTGCAAGGAGTAATCTTGTTCCTGATCGACGTTCTGATGGTTTTACTTCAGATGATTCACCAGTCACAATTTCAGCATTGTCAGTGGTGTTACTCTCACTAACTTGCTTTGTTTGTTCTGTTGTTTCTAGCTGTTGTCGTTTCTGATTTTCAGACATAGGTACAGCCTGACCATCAATGATCAGTTCGTTTTCCATCTATTACCCCTTAACTCTGCGAGAAGTCCGCAGGAGACTGTTGGTTATTTTGTGATTGAATAGTTTTCGCAACATCTAAGCTTTGCTTATGCTGCATATCGGTTGCTTTTAGAATTAACTCGGCATCTGCTCGTGATGAGTCGCCTTGTTCTTTCTGGAATTGATGTAACATTTTTAGCGCTTCTCTAATTTCAGAGCGCTTTGTACTATCAGCAGAGGCAAGAATCTGAACAACTTTGGCTTCTGCTACTCTAGCCTCAGTCTGAGCCTGAAAAGCTTTAACCTGAATAGACAACTCTTCGTTCTTCGCTTTCTGAACTTCAGCTTGCCCTTGCATCAATACCCCTTGAGCGGCTACAAGTTCAGCATTAGGTTGTTGGGCTTGCTGTTGAGCCTGATCAACAACTTGGGCTTCTTCTGCATTACGAGGCTTAACAACGCCTTGAGTTAATAACTGCTTGCGATTGTAATCTTTGAACTCGTCGAGCCCTTCCCCGTCCATATTGTCTAGAATAATCCCCTGAACAACTGCACGCATTGGGTCTTGCGGTAACATTCCAGCCAACAGATTAGTCAGAACTGAAACAGTAGCATCACGTCTCGCTGTATAAGATGGCCCCACATCAACGGTGACATCATAACGCCCGTCGATAAGTCATTCATCGCTACCACTTGTCCTGTCTGCTTATCTTTGATGGCAACCGACATTAACGCTATATCGTCCGTACCATCATCATTAACAATACGGACTTCTCTGTCTGAACCATAAGACTTCACGTGCCATCGATAACCAAACTTCACCTGCTCGCTTAAGACTTTTGGCATGTTATCAAGGTAAATAAATGAGGACATATCAGAACGATGCATCAGATTATTAACCGTCTCTTTAGCTATATTGCTTGGCATTTGTTGCATAGCCTGACTTGAACCGGTTACTTCCTGAATATCACTACTGGTTTGTTGTAATAATGCCGCCATTGCCTGATTGAGTGGCTGCGGTTGGGTGTATCCTATTGGCGTTGGTGGCGCAATAATATTGCCTTGTTTGTCAACAATCTCATTTAATGGTAAAAAAGCGGGTCTGTTCTTATTTCTAGTTTCCCAATATTTCTCCAGTTTTTTTATCTGACTTTTACCAACAATCGGAATTGAGCCCGTATCCTGAGTCGCAGAATCTGCCAGCATCGACACTTGTAAGTTATACAACCGTTGTGCATCCATGGCTTTTGCTATATGCCCCTCAACTCGCTCAATATCATCGATAAACCACCGCTTACCATAGACTGGAATTAACGGAATATGATCACCTGGTATTCGTTGAGCTTTCTCGAGGAATCCATCACCATCAATCACTGAGACATAAACATGTTTGCGCTTTATGGTTCGCCGAGCTTCCTCGATAAAGCCTATGTCTTCAAGATCATCCTGAACAAGTTGAAGTTGATCACTGTCATAGGTGACTTTTTCATTAGTGAAGGGATTGCTAAAACTAATAACATCGACGGATTCTTTTTTTACTTCATAATACTTGGCAATATAAACAACATCATTATCAAACCAGTCATAATCCCAAGTTTTCTCAATTCTGCTATCTAACGTCGACGGATCTTTATTGTATTCAGTTTTGTATTTATCAACTGACAGTGAATACATACAGAAAGCCCATTCAGCATCAGACTTATCATATTTCTTTGCGTCAGGATCAAACCAAACGGAGCGGGCAGGATCGTATATTGGCTCCAAGCGAATACGCTGTCTTTCATCCATGGGTTCAAGTTCATTGACTAAATTTGTCGTCAGCCTGAAACAACCAAATCCACCTGTCGCTGCATCATCGAATGCATTATCACATGCCTCACCACCGTCGGTTTCTTCGTAATCAGCACGAAATAACCCATTTAATTTATTGGCTAATTCTTCGCTAGCTTCCTTGTCACCAGGCCTAAATTTCACCGTAATTCGATTATTGCGATATTCGCTAATTATTCTGTTTAATTCATTAGATATTTTATTGATTTCAAATTTGGGATATTTCTCAAAATGTTCTTTTACTTCAGATCCAGCGGCCGTTGCGCCTTCCCATTGCCCACCAGGAACTCGCGCAAATCTTGTCGCCTCAATACATTTACTTCTTACTTCTTTTTGCGATAAGTGCGCACGGTCAAATCTGAGCATAATTTGCTCATGTCTTTTATGTAATGTTTCAGCCATAATTACCAACTAGAAGATGAGGGAACGAATATTTCAGTGTCTTCTTTTAAACGAATGGGATTAGCAAATGACATCATGAGGGTATCAGCCATATTGGGTGATTTTATTCCTTTTGATCTCATCTTCTCTTTGCTAATCAATTGGATTAATCGATTACCCGCGGTGCGTTTTCGTTGTTGTTTAACCAATTCAGACTTAAGTTGTGATAGTTTTTTTATTTTTGATGATAGGCTTATCAACTCATCCGGATCGATATATTCTCTCTTTTCAACTGCGCGCCAGGTTTTATAAAATCTATCTGCCAAATAAACCCAATATTGCGCGCGTTTATTTCTAAACGTATCACGGTTAGTTCTGTCATCATTATTTGTTGATGAAATATATTCACCATTCCCTGGAACATATATTTCATTAGGATAATCAGGAGAATCACCAGCGCCAAAGCCAGTTACAACCATCTTATTACCATCGTTACTCTGTCTTAGATGAGTTTTTACTGTACCCGCACCTAAACCAATGTTGTCATAAATAAAATCATCAGCTCGATAGTCAAATGCTTCATCAAAAGCCCTAATATAGCTAGGCGACTTAATTTTGATTACAGCATATGTATTAAAAACAGGTCATCGATAGTGCATCCTGTTTCCATCTTTTTACGTTTAGCTTGAGACCATTTATGTTCTATAGGATTTAAATCTGGTGAATACACAGGCAAATATTCTATCTGGTGTCCTGCGTTTATAATTGCCTGTTCAATATTCTTACCTTTGTGAAAGCTAGCGTTGTCCATAAAAATAACAGAATTTTCAGGAAGTTCTGGGAGCAATATTTTTGTGATCCAAACATAAAAAACATCACGGTTAATATTGCAATCAAATAATCCGATAGCAAAAAGGGTTGTTCCCAATAAAGCGCCAATAACATTTGTTCTTCCCTTAGCACCCCAGTTTTTCAGGCCAAAACAACGGTGACCTTTTGGGGAATAGCCGTGAGTTCGTGGAGTGTCATGTGAAAAACCACTTTCATCAATAAAAACAACAGATTTATCTTTTTTTTCATACTGTTGTCTTTTTTGCTGATGTGCCAGCCTGTCGCTTTCGTTGGTTTTTGGATGGAATAGAGTTTTTTTATAGGTTAATCCCAGCTTTTTAAGGGATTGCCAAATAGTCTTTTTACAAACACCGAATCGCTCTGCCCGTTCCTTTTGGTAAGCATCTGGATACTGTTCCACATCTTTTGCTAAAGCATTTTTATCGAGCTTCCTCTTACGTGGCGTTGAATTTTTTGGCTCTGGTCGTTTAAGCCAACGTACTAAAGACGCTTTTCCAATACGGAATTGTTTCGCAGTTTCTCGAATTGTTAAACCTTCGGCTTTCCTTACAGATATTACTTTACGTCGAAAATCAATTGTATAACTCATAACACACCTTGTAATCAAAATTAAGTCGCCTAGCTATAGTTGCATCTGCCACATCACCTTCTGACCAACTCACACAATCCTCAACAAGCACGCCATAGCGTTTTGATAATGCTTTTTCATCCTGACCAGAATCGGCAGGGTCAAAGGTAACAACACGAATGCCTCTTGGCCTAAGTCCTAACTTGATGTGAGCATCGATCGCAGCATCCACCCACTCAGGCTGAATTAATGCATCATCATAATTAGCATCACACTCGCCACCGTAAACATGAAGCCATTTTTTATAGTTTTCACGTTTCATCTTCTCAGCATCATTTTTGAGTTCTTCGGATAACCAGGGATTATCCAGGTAACTCACTTTGCCGACATATAAGTCATCGTCTTCGTAATAGCCTTGAACATCAATTATTTCCTTGTAAGGCTTAACGAAACGCTTATATACAGCGCCATCTTCTTCTGCCGGATTAAATGAAAACCACAGCTCAGAACCAGGCTTTCGTATTGTCGGTATAAGTATATCAAGACTCTTTTCAGATACTGTTTCAGCTTCTTCTATCCATGCAACATCAAAATCATGCTTTGACTTGATAGAAGCTATATTACGTGCTAATTGTCCGTATTTAAAAATAGAATCATTTATACCTTCAATATAATTATTAAGAATGCGAAATCGGTTTTGTAATCGCAAAGTTTCTATTTCCGCTTGTAAAACAGCGTGTACAGAATCTTCAATTGAATTCATAAACTCACGTAAGCATAAAAACCTACGTTTATTAATCGATGCTGTTATTAATGCTATCTTAGCGAAAGAAACCGTTTTCATGCCGCCACGACCACCAAAGTAAACTTTTATGCGTTTCGGTTTAAACATTGGCGCGAACTTTTCACTAATTTGCACCTTCACTTATAGTCATTCCTATAAATTCAATGCTAATTTTGTTGTCCGTTTCAATTGCGCCGCCATTTTTACCTGACAATTCAGTTTCTTGTTTATCAGCATATCCATGCTTACTTAGCATCAATTTGGCAATAGTAGGATTGAATTCCCCTTTCAAACCAGAATTTAGCAATTTATTTTCTTGCAATGCGAGAATTCCTTCAACGATGTCCGAAAATTCAACATTTGTTGATGACCATTCATAAATTGTCGATCGAGAAATATTGAGATAACAAGCTAAACCAGCGATATTAGGCACAACATCCCCTACTGTTTTATATTCGCCCATTAAATAGGCCTTGGCCTTTTCAAGACTCATGGCTAACTTACTTGGGCGTCCAATTTTCTTTTTGCTCACCATAAGTTACTCTCTAGGTTTACTGGAAAAGGAGTAAAGCCTCTTTCCCTTTTTGAATTGACTTTTGCGCACGGGCGACAGGTGTACTTTCTGCGCCGGATTCGTGCCATAAATCCTTAAATATCTCAAATTTCAGCTTCTCGTCTTTCACAAAATCGATGGTGATTTGTGCTGCTGCTGTATCAAGTAATACCAATCTTAAAATATCAAGACGCACTTGTTGTTCTGCGGTTATTTCTTTCATCATTTCACCTATTTCGAATTAATATTTATGTTTAGCCGCACTCATTGCCCATCGTTTAGCCTGATTTAGACAATCTTCTAGCATCTTGCCTCGTTTACTCGCTGGCTGTTTGCGGTAGTACCGGATAGCTTCATTTGTTGCTAAACTGGCTACAGAGTTAGAAAAGCCGAGCTTCATTAACTCGGCCTTGACATTGGTTTCGATGAATTGTTCAGGAGTCATGCTTGACTTTCTCCATTTGGCGTATCATCAAATCCTGGTAGTCTTAATTGAGAAAGTGCCATAATTGTTTTTTCTGCTTTACGTATCTTATTCAGATGACGCTTACGTAAGTTCATTAAGTCGCTTCCTTTTCTACCAAAATTGTCAAACGACCATTTATTTGCAGCAACCAACCTGTTTTGCATTTCGCCAATCGTTAATGATTTCAATCCTTCCATATCTAACAAAGCAAGATTTGTTGGTTGGCTTTCTTTTTCCGCTAAATCCAGTAACCACTTACGGAGTGATTTAGCGACTTTGGTTTTAGATAACATTCCGATTAGATGAGCGCCACGAACTGAATAAATTCTTATTTTTTATAGCGTAACTCATTGTTTTTATTAGTCTCGGTCAAATTGACCGTCCCTGACATCTCATTTGTAAACTCATCTTTATTCCTGTTAAAAATGCGAGTAATAGAAGATGCGTCCTTGTATTCCAGTAAGATAGATAGTTGTTTATTAGTGAACCAGATTTTTCCGTCACCGTTATTAAAGGGAACGATATTGTGTGTTTTAAATGTTAATACATGATTCATGATGTCTTCCTTACTTAGGTAATGAACCTTTGCCACATAGGAAATCAGCCCATCGAAGTGACATCAGCAAAACTGATTACCTCAAAGGCTCATTCCTAAATAACGGGTTCGATGTTTGGATTAGTTGCGCATGTGGTACGCTGGGTTGTAAGTTTTGAAAATTGTTAATTAATAAAAGTTAACATTGCTCTTAATTGTTACTGATTTCATGATGCTTACCTTTCAAAAAAGAGACCTCAGCTCACACAGAACGTACAGACCCAGAACGCATCATGATTGACTGACGTTCTCTGAGGTCTATTTTGTGAATTGTCTCGGGTTTATTTAAATGCGCGGTGATGGCGCGGGGACTATCCGGAATTTCCAGATAGTTAAGTTCTTAATTCATTGACACTGCGTTTTGATGTACTGCTGTAGATATTCCGTTTGCTTTTCGTTCTCAATCATCATCTCTCTGAGACTGAAATAATCTTGTCTAGCTGCTTCGCTAAGTTGTGGGGGTGGCTTCATCATATCGGCTCTTGGCGGTAGTGGTTTTGGGTGCACCACACACGGCGTTGACGCGCAACCGCTTAACGCCAGCACGCACAGCATCATTGAGCTTATCAATTTCCGCTTTGGCATTATTGAGTTCCTCGGTGTGTTTAATATCGAGTTGGCGCAAGGCTTCTATCTTCTGCTGCTGCAATTCCAACGCTTCAATCTGCTCGTGATATTTCTGTTTTAGCGTTTGATAGTTTTGCTTGACGGTTTTGTAACGGCTGTTGAGAAAAACGAGTGATAAAACCAATGCGACAATCATCGCTACGACAAATGCGTAAGGTCTCCATAACATATTACGCTCTCTATTTCCCGACGGGTCATTAGCCCTTTCCAGACTTCGCCTTTTACGTAAATCCATCGTTTCATCTCATCACATGCGCCTTTTCGGTCATCAGCGTTGAGCTTTTTGAGTAATGTGGATTTCCCAAAATTCCCCACGCCCACGTTGTAAGCAAATGAGTAAAGCGCTGCTTGAGTCAGGGTATTGATACTCACCTTGACCAGCGAGTCAACATGACGCTTAACCGCTTTCAAATCGTCATCAAGCCACTGATCACATTCGGCTTTGGTGTACGTCCTGTTACGCTCAATGTCCTTGCCTGTGTGCCCGTAGCAAACCGAAAGCACACCACCTCCGTCAAAATAGGGCTTAAGTCTCAACCCTTCAAAATGCGTTATCATGCTTGACGATAAAAACAACGCACTACCGCCCGTTGCCATCAATATTTTTTTCGGTATCTTCATACTGACGTTCCTTGAGTCTGTACTCCTTTTTGCGGTAGTACACGTTGATAAAAAAATGTCCCTATCGTGCAGACAATACCCATCACAGCTACCCACTGCTCAAGGGTAAAAAATCAAAAATCGTTGTCATGACTCCCCCGATGGTGGTCATGATGCCCCACAGATAGGCGGCAGGTGTTGAGTATTTTTCAAACATACGCATATACCCTCCCGTTGAGGGTTCCATTGCTTTGAATTGAACAGGGAGCCAGCCGCCTTACTCGTTTTGATGATTGTTTGTGTGAGTATTGCGGTGGCGTAAACGAAAAACCCCACGTTTTCACATGGGGCTATGCACTACTGCCTTATTTACCTTATATGTACCATACGAGCTTACAAAAAGTAGTGCGTTGATAAGATATTATTATTTGGTTAATGAAGCAACAAAAAACCCCGCAAAAGCGAGGCTCATAAGTTAGCTGACGTTGTTGTCACTCTTATCACAATATCAGGATTTTTACGATCGTAAAGTATTTTTATGCTATTTTTGTACATCCGGATCCATCTCCAGTTTTATATTCAGCATCATCAACATACCTTCAATCACCCCTTCTGCTTTTTGTAATTTTTTCCTATATGCGTATCTGAGCAATGGTGTTCATAAGCTAATTGGATAAATGTTTTACCAAATACATAGTATTCAAAGAGTAAATCGTGGATATCCCTGTTTTTTTGATTTAGTTTAGCCATACAGCTTGAAATAATCATGGCATCATCTTCGCAGCACTGGGGCTTGGATTTTATTTTGAGCGGAATTAATCCTTTAAATCCTGTTGCAACAGGTGACCAATACACATCTTCTCTATTATCAGCTACCCAAGCTCCCCAGCGAACTAATACCTGCTGAATGTCACGCATTAATTCCCCTCCGGCAAAATATGAATTGAGGCATGGTCTCAATGCCCTGCGTTGAATAGTAATGGTGGTTTCTTGATTATTTGATTTCCCAAATGGTGATAATTAATTTTCCGCCCTTAACGATTTCCTTTCGCTCAACGTGCAACACATCTATCTGAGAATCATCAACTATCAAACTGCCATGACAAAGTGCATCAATCGGTGCTTTCATCAGGTTATCTAAATCTCGCTTACGACGGTCAGGTGGATATACTCCTATCTCAACCCCCAAACGTTGAGATAATCGTTTACAGAGCTTTTGACGCATTATTTCAGCGACTACCGACTGACGATATAATTTGCCTTTTGCGGTGATGAAGTGTTTGTGTTTGGCGTGATACCAGTAGTGATTGACAGAAGGGGGAAAAGGAACGGTGATGTTATAAGTTTTCATTCATAGCTTAATCTCTCTCATCTCCACCCCTTTAGCGGTATAACCGGTTAACTGTTTACCTGCTATTCGTTGACGCTTTTTCGTCAAAAAGTGGATGTGGTCTTCATAAACATAACGGTATTCACCATCGACAAGGATATGTTTAAAGGCTTTCGTTGGTTGCTTTGCATACTGCACAAATCGTATTAAACCATTGTTTTTAATGTTTTCTTTTGTGCGCACCTCTTTGAGCGTTTTTTCTTTACATCGATAAATCCAAAAATCATTTAGCTTTCCGGTTATCTTTCTGGTACGCACTTTGATATAACCCAGTCGCTTCATGAGCTTGCTAAATTCTGCGTCATTACGGATTAAGTTGCCGATATATCGTAGCGGTTCAGCTTGCCAGCCTTTAGCTTGATAAATTTTCATTAATGCGCGATGATGATGTTTATTAAAAATCGTGTATTTATCGCCTTGCTTGGGATTACGGTATAATATCCAATTATCAGCGGCTTCTTTCCGTGCTTTTTGGTCAATCAACAACGCGAAGGTAACCAAAGGTGAACCATCTTTACGTTCAGTGAATTGCTGGCTAACTTTGCAAATAATATTCAGTGCATAACTATCAATATCTTTAGGCTGCACAAATTCATAATAATCATTATTTTTCAATCTATTAGTTGTGCGCACCTCTGAATGATAATCATAAGATTTTTTATCCTGACCTGTTAGTCCAATATCGCTATCTGCCTCATGAACGGAAATCCCCGAATTAAGCCACACTAACCCATTGCCATCGTGTCTTAGTCCCAAATCCGTTAATGTGCAAATACCGTTGTTAATGGCTAACCAGTTGCCCGAAGTAACCGCTTTTCGAAGATTAAATATATCGAAGTCCTCACTTTGGACACAAAGGTATCCTTCACGGCGATTTTCCCTGCTTTGAATTTTCATATTTTTGCCTATTTGATTTTTATTTGGTGGGGTTTAGCGGATTACAGGTGAAGTTTTCTATTAACACTTTTGGCAATTTGTCACGCTTTCCAGCACTGCCTCCCGTCCAGTAATAATCAATTTCTTTAAATTGCATTCTAAACATGGACGGCTGGGATAAGATTTTCAGGCAATCCTGTTCTGATAGTGCTTTGTCACTATAGTGCTGCCAATACACGGGTTCGCCGCCATTTTTAACAATGGTTGCTTCGATTTGGTATTTCATTGGGGGTGTCCTAATTAAATCGTTACGCCTTGAGCGTGGCGTCTTAAACTTTGTTGATGAGATGATTGTGAGATTTTTTCTGCTTCCTGTTGATTGGTGTCGATAAAGTGACCGTTTTTAAACTCCTGATAAACCGTACCCGTTTTGCCAAATCGATTTTTGGTTACGATAATTTCAGCATACTTCGCTGAGGGTGAATTTTCGTTATAAACCCCATCACGATACAGCATGATAATACTGTCTGCATCTTGCTCAACACTGCCTGAATCCCGTAAATCAGCATTAACAGGACGTTTATTTGTCCGCTTTTCAACCTCTCTTGATAACTGGCTCAATGAAATTACGGGCGTTTTTAATGTTTTAGCCAGCCGTTTCAAATTTGCCGAAATATGCGCTATAGCTAGGTCATTTCGTTCAGCTCTGGGTTTATCAATTAATCCGAGGTAATCAACCATGATTAACGAGAGCTGGGGATACTTTTTTTTCTGTCTGGTGGCAACAGAGGCTATTTGCTCAATGGTAAGTTTACTTGCATCCACTATCCAAACATCTAAATCATGCAACAAACCAATCGCACCAGTTATCTTATTCCAGTGCTCCTGCTCTAATCTTGAGGGATTTCTCAGCATTGAAACGGGAAGATTTGACGCTTGTGCAATCTGTCTTTCAATGATTTGGCTTGAGTCCATTTCCATTGAAAAAATTAGCACACCCCGTCGCTGATTCATGTCCCTTATTTCTTGACTGGCAACACTTCTGGCAATCTTCAATGCAAATTCGGTTTTCCCCATACCGGGTCTGGCAGCGACAATCACTAAATCAACCGGATTAATACCCCCTGTTATCTCATCCAGTTCACCTATCCCTGTTTTTAAGGTATTTGACTGCTCACCGTTTTGTAAACGATTGTCCAGTAAGTCGGTATAATCACTAATGAGTTCTTTCAGGTTTACAGGCTTGATTTCTTCATTCGAAGTTCGCAATTTTGTTGCTTTCGACAAAAAATCATCGATAGCTTGAGTGGCTGACTGGATAGTGCCATTGGCAACAACATCCTTGACCGAATTTATCATTGTCAAAAATTCCCGTCGTTGATAATTCTCAGCAACCATTTTCGCATAACCTTTGAGATTGGCTGCACTGGGGCAATCTTTGGCTACGGACATAACCTGAGTGAAATTACCCTCTCCCATGTGTTCAGCCACCATCACCATATCAATCATGTTTCTGGTTTTAGCCTGGCACTGAATTATTTTGTAAATTTCACGACAGAAATGGGAGGAAAAAGCATTAGGCTCAAGCGTTGACAACACATCACTGGCGTCTGGCGTTAAACCTGAAATCAGCAAGCCGCCTATCACGCTTGCTTCAAGTTGGACGTTGACCAATTGAGTATCTCCTTAATCACAGATTTTCCAAAAACAGAAAAACTCGCCGTATCGCATTCTGAGCGACGATAAATTTTTAGACGTACCTGAATACGTTTTTATCAAGAAAATCTTTCAGAATTGATTACAGAGCGTTTTAGAGGGCATCTGAATAGAAAATTGAGATTGAATTTTTAAATCTGAGGAGAAAATCTGCAATGCTAGCATCCCCTGTCGGCAAATTTACCTTCACGGACTCCGGTTACTGTGGTTTCTCTCAGCAAGTAATCAATATCCGCTGTCCAGCCTGTGTTGTTCTCACCAAAGTAAAACGGTTTTGCCATACCAACAAACGCTCTGACATAGGCTCGCCAGCCTTCCAGGTTTGAATTAGCCAGTAAGCCAACAATTTTCTTCAAGCGGGTTTTACGCTTGGCATTGGCTTCAACAGCATGGGGGAGTCTGTCACCCACTTCCTCGTTGTAGGCAACCAGATAATCGTTGTAGTTCAGTGTTTGGGGTTTTCGCTTTTCAGGTTTAGCCAATTCTCCCCCTTTCACCTCGTGAGGGGTAAGGGGTGTATTATTATATTTATTTTCTTTTGTAATAGTTTCTTTTGTGTGTCCCTGTTTTGGTGACAACGCTGTCACGCTTTTGGTGACAATTTTTGTCACTGTTTTGGTGACATTTCTTAAGTTGTCACTATTTTGGTGACACTCTTGAATTTTCCACTCAGAAATTATTTTATTTAAACCAATCTTATTACCTGATTTAATTAAGATATTCATCGAAATTAACTCATTCTTTGCTTTGTTTACTTTTTGTCTTGGTAATTTTGTTATCTCAGCTAATTGACTATCAGAAATGCGATCCATTTTTTTCTGAAAACCATATGTTTTTCGACAAACAGCATGTGCTACTTTTGCCTGATTTCTGGTTAAATCGGCACCAATGAGTGCCTCATACAGTTCATTCGCTATTCGTGTATATCCATCTTCAATCTCAGCCACGGCATTCTCCCTGACTTCGTTTTTAACTCTGTAATCATCAAGACTGGTGACTGTTGCAGCCATTTTTAACTCCTTGTAACTTTCTGAATTCTGATACAAATCGATATGCGAAACGCTTATTTTTTGATGCAGCAACCAATAACCCATCAGGACTATCTGGATGGACTTTTTCTTCATGGTTTTTGTTGATAAATCGGCGTTTTTTTGGCATAATAACCTCACTGAAATTGAAAGAAAAAAAGGGAAATTCACCGTTTCCCTTCTCCTTGAAATACTAAACAAACTTAAAGTTCGATCTGACATTCTAAAGCTTCATCGTTTTTTAACCTTGAAGCTTCTTTTTTTGGTAATCTCAAATGCTCTAGCATGTCTATTAGCTTGCGTATTTCTTCACCTGATATATTTGTAATAACAAGCTCCTGTGTCGATGAATCAGGCACACTCACTACATGCCTTGGTAAGCCGTATTCTGAGACGACCTGACAGGCTAGTTTAAAGATTCTGGTTTTATCCCGACTCGCTGTTGAGGGATGGATCCCTAGTGATTTGGCAA
Organism: Candidatus Arsenophonus triatominarum; assembly: GCF_001640365.1. Classification (GTDB taxonomy): domain Bacteria; phylum Pseudomonadota; class Gammaproteobacteria; order Enterobacterales; family Enterobacteriaceae; genus Arsenophonus; species Arsenophonus triatominarum. Next base: position 14,089 of record NZ_LWMI01000022.1, read on the forward strand.
ACCCGTTATTACCGCCTTCTGATGCCATCTTCTGGTAGAAGTAAGATTCTAAATGCTCCGGTTTGCAGGTGATTTTGATAGTATTTGAATATTCCATGGTTATAATCCTTAAGTAATAAAATTCCCTACCTCAATATTCCTATGAGGTTGTGGTGGCTCCAAGAAAGCCTAGAGCGAATCAAAATGTTAAAGAACGATATTTGTTATTATATGATTAGAGTTGGTTTGGATGAATTAAGCGGGTATCAATTCAGGCCAAATTTTCTTCCAATCATATGGACGTAACTGTTTTCTAGATATTGCTTTATCGCTTATTAGTTCAATACAAACACATAATTCAGCTCCAAGTTTTTGATCTTTGCTGATAGCTTTACGTAAGTACCCTAAGCTGGTTCCACACGCCTTAGCAAAAATATGCTGTTGTTCTAACGATAAAGTGTTCAGATAAATTCTTAGTTCTTCCATTAGGTTGTCCTTGAATAAGCTCTATTTATATTACCTATAAGTAATATATCAATCAATACCTATAGACAATTTACTCTTAGGTAAATCTGCATAAGATTTTATATATGGATAAATATGAAAAAAGACGTTTACGTCTTATTGATATTAAAGATACCTTATGCGGTGGTAAGATCGTTGATCTTGCTCGCCGTATTGATCGTGAACAATCTTATGTATCTCGAATGCTTTATCCTGAAGGAAAAAAATGGAAAAAACGCATAGCAGACGATATGGTTGATATTATTGAGGATGCATTTAATCTTCCTAGAGGATGGCTAGATGGTATAAATAACGGACTGGATATTAAAAAAGAAAGAATATTAACTAAGCAGCATGAAATTTTGCTTGACTTATTTGATAGCTTACCAAAAAGCAAAAAAAATAAATTTATAAAAGAATTGGCTGAAGAAAAAGATGAGATTGATAATCTTATAGCCGAGATAAAAGAACTTCACCGCAACACCAAAAGAGCTAATTAATATACCCTATCCAAAATTATGTATTACTCAAATTAACTTTTTCTAATTTATCTTTTTATAACCCTTCCCTATTTTTTCAATTCTAAATATGTAGAACATTTATTAATAAAGCCATATTAAGAATATTTTTTATCTTTTAATTCAATGTAGTACCGAGGATATAAAAATAAATATCTTTAGGCACTTGATTTTTTATTACCTTTGGGTAATGTTACTCATATCAACTCACTGCAACAGGCAAACGCCAGACAATACTCCGAGTTATCTGTGAAACTTTACCAGACGTTGCTAAGTAGCCAGCCTGAGGCATACGAACATGAAGGCAAGTGTAGTCATCAGTAACTAAGCATTATCGCTCTTTAACATCTTAGAACGGATTCAGGCACTCTTGAATCAACCATCATTGAGTGAGTTTTGGGGTGTGTGAAATGTACAGAACAGTCAAATCTCGTTTCTACACCAGGGAATAAACAGACTGTGGGTACAAACCGGAAATATCCGGCACACACCGCTAAAACTTACTTTGGAGGTCAACATGACACAGATTGCCGTCATTAAGCGTAGTAACTACGCCCAACGTAGATATGAACGTAGAGCTGCATTTCTGGCTAAAAAACGTCAGGAAGCAGAACAAAAATGCCAAGCCCGTTCTACAGAGCAAATCCTTGATTCCATATTCAACAAGCAAGATGACACCATTAATACCATTGCATCACTCACTCTCAATCTAAAAGACAAAAAGCCTCAGCCTTCATTTGATAACTGTTGCTTACCGAATACTTATCTCTATTCTGCAAGAAAATACTCAAAAACCCGCAAATCAAATAGCATACATACAAAATGATTTGATAGTCTTTGCAGCAATCTTATCCTACACTTAATCCATAAGTTTCAGATAATAGCTTTCCCTCCCGATAGGTTGGGAATTTGAAATCTCCCAATTTCAGGGAGGCCAGGTTGTTAAAGAGCGGTGGTGATAATTAACTTTATCGTTGATAACGTCTTGATGGAAAAGCCTTTAATTCTTCAGCTTCAATTTTTCCATTTTTATGAACAAGAATAGTAATGTTTCTTTTGGCACTAAGGGCTTTACTAATTGCTCCTTGATATAGTCCCAAAGCTTGAGCGACTTTCTCTTGTCCATGCATACCAACATATTGAGATAATGTCAGTCGTTTCATTAAAATATCCCCTTTTTTAGGTTAAATTATTACTTAAAGTAATTTTAATGTCAACACCGCATGTTATTGATAAGTATTCCAATAGGTAATAGAATTTTTACATGAAAAAAAAACCATTAAATGAAGAACAACTCAGAGATGCGATTAGACTTAAATCCATTTTTGAGAAAAAAAAGAAAGAATTAAATCTTTCTCAAGAGAGAGTAGCTCATGAACTAGGGATGGGTCAGAGTGCGGTTGCTCAGATTCTAAATGGAATAAACCCTTTGAATATTACAAATGCTGCCGCATTTGCTACTTTACTTAACGTAAGTGTAAATGATTTCAGTCCAACACTTGGTGCTAAGATTGCAGAAATATCTAGATCAATAGAGCCCCTTCAAAATAAAAATAGATATCTTGATAGAGAAGAAGAAAGGTTACTTGAAATCTTTTCTAGCCTTCCTAAAAAAGATAAGGAATTATTTTTAAACAGAATTAGTGAAAGGAAGGATGAAATTGATCAGCTTTTCGAAGAAATGATGGAAATAAAAAAATTAAAAAAAAACCATTTAATTATTTTTAAATAATGTTAGATACACATAAATAATAATTAGTTACATAGCGTTATTCCTCCCGCTTTTAATAAATTCCATCCTCAATTTTTTAATTTCCTATAACTACATACATTTCTTTTTAAAGTTAAAGCACCTCTTGTAATAAAAATAATTACAATAAGTGTTGACCGTATTATTACAATAGGTGATACTTACCCTATCAACTCACTGCAACAGGCAAACGCCAGACAATACTTCGAGTTATCTGAAACGTTGCCAAGTAGCCAGCCTGAGGCGTATGAACATGAAGGCAAGTGACGACAGTTAAGCAGCACCGCTCTTTAACACCATTTCGCTGAAAAAGCGTAACCACAAAACACCCAAACAGTCGGTTTTGGGGTGTGTGAAATAACCAAAATACAGCCATTAAGTTGAAACCAACACCAGGGTACTACCAATATGACTGTAAATATAATCCGGATACCTCCGGCACACACCACCAAAACCCATTGTCAGGAGGTAATATGTGTAACTTTCATGGTTATGATAATGCTCGCTGTCGTAGACATGAGCGTAGAAGCGCCAAGCGAGCAGCCTATAACTATAACAAAGCGCTTAATTTGGCATTGAAAGCAGCGTTAAACCCATCTAAAAAATCTAACCAACTAACAACTCCAAATCCTAAACGCCCTATTCTTTCACTAAAAAGAAAAATGATGAGTCGTGTAGAAAAAGCAATATCAATACGCCTAACTAAAGTTTATGACTCATTTGATAATTGCTGTTTGCCTGAAATAGCTTTATACACTGCTAAAAGGTTTAAAAATAAACCTAAGCTCAACTTCGGAGTAACTGCTAATGTTTGAGAATAACAAAACGATTAAGGTTCAAATTGTTGCAAAGTGTAACTATATAGTAGATATGAACGAAGAAGATTATAAAAAATTTGAAAGAATTATCGATTCACAAATGACATCCAGCAAGATGAATGATGCAATTCTTGATATAGCAAGCAAATATGGAATTTATGATAATATCGACTTCTGCGAACCTGAAGACATTGAATTCCATCTGATAGGAGAATAATTAATCAATTCACAAAATCAAATCCTTTCTTTTTATTAATCATAAATAAACAATTCATAATATAATCAATGTCTTATTAAGGTGATCATTATTCCTGTTTTGTGTGTTGTTGGATTACACAGAGGGAGCGAGCCTGACGCGCCAGAAATATCTGGCAATCAAATTAGTTTCAGGATGTGTGAATGCGGCTCTGCGCTCGCGGGACAGTCAACATTCTATAAATTATCTTTCAAATAGCTAAATATAGTTTGATTGCGTTTACCCGACCGTGATGACTGTAATCGGACACCAAGAGGCACTTGGCACACATCCTAACTTTTCAGCAAATGTTAACAAGGAGTACACATAATGAGATTGGACAATCCACGCATTGTAACGGCAAAGCATCCCAATATGGGTAATCTGGTTGGGATTACTAATGGTAGTCGTCATTTGAGCGATGCAAAATACTTAAGCAGCATTGATATATGGAATGACGACGACATGGAAACAAGAACTTTCAAAGAAATTATACAGTGCTTAACAAAAGAAAATAAGCGTCTTAAAAAAGAGAATTTAAGACTGATGAAGATATACCGTGAAATTGGTGGGCTGTGCAGGATTTGAACCTGCAACATAGGGACTAGAAGAATTTGAGTATTGCTGTTGCAGCACCGATAGTCAAAACTATCACACTACCCAGCTTTAAAAGTAGTCCTGTAGCAATATGTTCAACATCCTTACGAATTAAGGCTATCTGAGCGTCAGTTTTTTCAAAACGTGCTTGTATCTGAGCTTCGTTCTTCTCAAAACGAGCAGCCATATCTTTGCGAACATCAGCTATTTCAGCAGATAAGTCTTTACGAACATCAGCAATATTGCGATTTACCTCAACAATATCAGCTTTGGTCGCTACATCCGCAACTTCATGCGATCTACGTACAACAAGTGAAATAGCTTTAGCTTGCTGACTAGTAAGTCCAGCCGTTTGAAGCTCTTCAGATGCTTGTAGTGTATCAAATGCAACCTGACCCATAGGGAATCCTCCTTTTTGGTAAGTATAACGGGTTTAGGGTTCAATCTGCAAAATCTTTCACGTTAATACCTTAATTCGTTTCATTACGGAGAAATATTTTTATGTCTAAATTAGTTGTTATTGAAAATACCGTTGTCCGTCAAGATGCTTTCGGGCGTTATTGTCTGAATGATTTACACCGTGTGGCAGTTGCACAAGGTAAAGCAACTGAGTCTCAGCGGCCATCTGCTTTTATTAAAAGTAAAGGTATTTCTAAAGTAATAAAAATCTTAGGTAAAAATTCAGTACAAATAATGCATGGTGGTATTGAATCAGGAATTTGGGCTGTAGAAACATTAGCTATCCGTTACGCTACGTGGCTCAAAAAAGAAACAATTATAGAAAAAAATAGAGCAACAACCGCTTGTAATTATAACGTAATAACTCATCAACAAGAGTTTACCGATAAGATTAATGCGGGACTTATATTACTGGATTTTGCAAAAACAGAGCTGAAGCTCAAGCCTTCTGAAATAATTAACGCGACAAATAAATTGGGTCAGTACATAGGCATAGAAAATATTCTACGATAACCAATTCCCACGATTGCTAAGCGTGATGGTGAACGGGATTACAGCAGCATAGTAAAACATTGACATTTTAAATACCCATTGACGAAAGAAGAAATCATGCGCTATATTCTATATTAAGTGCTGAACACACCTTTTGATATAGCGGATACCGCTCCCGAAAGTAATGCGGTTTTTTTACGTCCATAGATTGTTATGGTCGGGTAGCGAACAGTATATACAACACCCTATTGGGGAAAACTGTTGGCCGTCTATATCCGGTGTTCAAGTACCCGACCGCCCATCCGAACAATGGGTGATATTGAACAATTGATATAGGATGTAAAAATGAATACTCAACTCAGATCATTTTATTTTAACAATATCTACGATGTGCGTGTTCAGATTATTAATTCTGAACCATGGTTCTGCCTTAATGATGTTTGTAAAGCTTTGACAGTCATAAACTCAAGTGATTTGCTTTCAAAACAGTTAGATAAAGCTGGGGTAGAAAAAATCTACCTTAGGTCAGATGGGCAGAGACGGCAATTTGCCTTTGTAAACGAACCTAATCTTTATCGTGTTATTTTCCGTAGCAATAAGCTGGAAGCAAAACAATTTCAAGATTGGGTATTTAATGAAGTTTTACCGTCTATCCGAAAAACTGGCAAATATGAGCATCCTCAGCCCAGACCCGAAGCACCAGAACTCTTAAATGATAACGATACTCGCAATTTGGCTCATCTTGTCTGGAGCATGGCGAATGGATTTAGATTTGAGAGGGCATGGACGCAAGGTATCTGGTATGCGCTACGTCATGCGACAGGAATCGCATCGCCTCAGCACTTCGAGGTTAATCAAATCGCAATAATTGCAGAAGAATGCCGACGGATTTACGGCATTACTGACACGCTCAAATCAGCTATCTTCGATGCTGAAAAACAAGCCATTCGTCGTCTACTCCGCCATAAGGAAAATGTCGAGATCGTCCTTCGTGAAATGCAGCAACTGTTAGAAGCCAGTACTCACGAACATGATAGCGTCATGACACAATCCCTTGAAAAATGGCAACAAGCGAACGTTAATCGCTTCCTCCAACGTAACTAAATAATCTTAACGCCCCTTTTTACAGGGGCAATCATTCATCAATTTAACTATTGAAGGATACCCTTATGCAAAATTTAATAAATATCGAAACAAAAAAACATTAACGGCGGATTAATCCAAACTGTTAATGCCCGTGATTTACATGCGTTTTTAGAGATTAAATCCAGATTTAATGACTGGATAAAAAATCGGATTAGAGAATATAACTTCATAGAAAACTTAGATTTTATAACGCTTACTAAAAATTTAGTAGGCGGTGGCTCAAGAGTTGACTATCACATTTCACTCGATATGGCAAAAGAGCTATCAATGGTTGAGCGCAATGAAAAAGGTAAACAGGCCAGACAGTACTTCATTTGAATGCGAAAGACGAATTTTACAATCACAATTACCCAATAACCCAACAACTTTAGGCTTACCTAATTTCCTTGACCCTGCTGAATCAGCCATTGCATGGGCTGAGCAGCATAAAAAAGTTCAACTGTTAGGGGTACAGGTTCAACAGCTTGAAACCGAAATCGATAGCCTAAAAAACCTGTTTCAGATTGGTATGACACCTGTTCAATTCTGCAAGCAGCTTAATGGCGTAAATATTAACCAGGTCAACCTTTTTCTGGAATCGCGTCATTTTCTCTACGATGCAGAAAAGGATATCAGCAAGGCTCATGTCTGGCGTGTTCATTCTTATGCGAGAGATACCTATCTAACCGAATCACCCTTCATCATGACAAACGATTACGGGAAACGCCAGTGTTATAAAATCGTTCTGCTAAAAAAGGGGGCTTCATGGCTATATAACCAATACCTCAAAAGTAAGCTACCGATGAAGAAAGACTGGAACGGCGAATTCACTCACGACAAATATAGTCAGGTGGCATAAGGTGGTAACGATGAACAAAGACAACATCCTGCTAGCGCTGGCAAGACAGGCAGCAAAGTTAGCGATTGATACCCAACGACAAGATATATGGCTAATCGCTTTATCACTGCAACTAAAAGCTTATGGAAAAAATCATCATGCCCCTTAAATCTGAAAAGGCGAAAAAAACGCCATCTTAAAGAAAAAATTATCACTCTGCTACTGGATTCGTCCTTTTCACAAAATGAAATCGAGTTATTAGTCGCGGAGATTAAAACCAGAAAAACAGGATGCTATTTCAGTTCGAGGAGGTCAAATGAACCCTTACGCCATGCAAGATTACTGGTACGAACAACAGCAAGAAATTGCTTATTGGGAAGACAGGCTGGACGACGAAATCAGCGAACTTGTCCAGCCTGTTTATGACTGCCTACCTTCCTCAGTGATGCGAAAACTCAGTATTGAGGATTTTGACGATATCTGGAAGGCGCTGTTTAACCATTTCAAAAATGAGAACATCCATCAGTACAAAGCACTTCGAGCACCTAAGAGGAAATTATCTATGAGCGAAACACAACATACCCGAAAAGAGAGAAGTTTTCAACAACAGGTTTGGGGAAACGCTGTCGGTGATTAATGTTAACGATAAAGTTGAAAGAAAACGGCCTTTCTTATCTCTCATGGCTTGGCATGGGGCGTATTAATGGCACATTATCCAGAATCCTACTATGTCATTGATGCCATTAGCTATAACAATGATGGCAGTGCGATGGTGTCGTTAACACTCACGGTTAAACAAGGAAATAATGAGTTTCCCCGAAAAATGTGGTTACCCGTTATGGATTACCGGAATCAGGCTATTTCTAACCCTAATGCCGTTGATATCAATAAAACGCTCATGCGCTGTCTCACCAAGGCTATTTCAATGTTTGGATTAGGATTTTATATCTATGCCGGAGAAGACTT
>NZ_LWMI01000023.1 GCF_001640365.1 Candidatus Arsenophonus triatominarum
TTAAATTGCGTGAGGTTCGAACGAATAACTCGATGATTTGATTTTGCGCTTCAATTACGCGCACAGTTCAGGAAGGTAGACTTTTTCATTAGCCTTACTCCTACTTAACCTAGGTTTAGGGTTAGCGGCTACGGGAACTTAGACCTTCCTGTAGTCAGTGTTAATTTAAATTGAATCTTTTAAGTTTGATGCTAAAATTCTTTTTCCTTCTGGAGTATAAGTAACTTTTAATTCAAGATATTTTTCTCTTAATTTACGTACATCTCCCCATGCCCCTTTTGCAAACAAAGTGGGATTAAGTACATAAATACCTGTATCTATTCGCTGCATAATATCTTTTTGTATAAGACAAGTTATTGAGTTTGAAATAGATTGCTCTTTTACATTAATTAATGATGCAATCATTCTTTTAACAGCAGCGTTCAAAATAATTTGACCGTCATAATTCATTTTTCTAACAAATTGATAAAGTATTTTAGATGTGCTCTTTGGAAGATCATTTATACGAACTAAATCGTCTAGATATAGTTTTACATACGGAGGTTCTTCTGGAAGACGAACCGTATTGATAGATTCAAGACGTTTTATCTCTCCAGTTTCTGTATCAACTATACTTTTTTCGCTTCTAAATACAGTTTTAGACAACCCTTTACTCTCCAAAAACTCATTTTATTACTCAAATTTAAGTAATAAAATAATAAATGTCAAGTATAATATTACTTTTTTTTGAGTAAAGATAATATGATAATTCAAGTAAAATAAGTAATAGTTCTACTTAATATAAGTAATACATTTACTTTATATGATTAACACTTTTACTTGATATAAAGAATACTTATACTCAAATAGAGTAAAATAAAATTAATTAACTATATGATATTTAATATTAAATACCAAAATTGCTCTTATCTTATATTATAATTGTGTTTTTTTCCGTACGATGCAGACAACTCAATAGCTACAAACTAACTTCCGCTTCCTCGTCGCCGCTGTTCGGTGCTCGCAAGCTAAACTTAGAAAGAAAATTAATAAATAATCCAAAAAATCCTTAAAATTAAAACACCCACCGCTCGCCACAGCCAAGTGACCGAGCAACGCGAGCGAACGGGCGAGGAAGCGGAAGATAACCGGAAATTAAAGCGAACACAGTCACGCGAAAATCACAAAATACTAATTTCTTCCAATCTGGGCGATTTGTGAAAACAGCAATTTGCGCCGTCAGTCTCAAAGATATGTTGAGAAGCCAATTTCTTGGCAGCTATTTTCATCTCAGAGGAAAGATAGATGAAATTTGTTGTCTTACCCTTCTCGTGGTCAACGTTAGTGATGATGGTTGCTTTGAAGTATTTCATGCCGCATCCCCAACTCGCTGGAGAATTCGGGCACGCTGACGACGGGTTAAATTGCGTGAGGTTCGAACGAATAACTCGATGATTTGATTTTGCGCTTCAATTACGCGCACACGGAAGGTACTATTTCGCATAGCTCAACTCCTAGTCATCTTAGGTTTTGGGTTAGCTGGTTGATTGAGTTCGTACCTCTTTCAATCAGCGTCTTTCTACAAATTAAATTAACATAAACGATAATATTAAGATTGACTTTAGTCAATCATTTTTTTATGTTATACCATAAATAAATAATCGTTGGAGCATATAATGAATTGGTCAAAGGCTATTTTACAATTAAAAGCAAAGTCAGGGGTTCAGACCAATAAAGATTTATATGAAAAATCAGGAGTAACACCAAGTGCTTTTGCTGCAATAAAGAAAGGAACAGCTACATTTAAAAATGTAGAAAAACTATGTAGTGCTTGGGGTATAAAACCAAGCGAATTTATTTCATGGGGAGAATAATAATCAAATCATGTTGATTTTATTATATTTAATTTCCCAAATTACCGCTTTTTTGTAGGAAGTTGATAGTTAATTTCGGTTATAAAAGTAAATATAGTAAGTAAAAAAGAATAAAATTTTAAAACCTTTACTAATGAAAAAAATTAGCAATAATAAATTAAGTTATTGATTAATAAAATAATTACTTTATGTAAAGTTATTAACTTAGAAATAAAAACAAAAAATACTAAGCTCTTATTTTGATATAACCAAATAAAAGTTATCCACCGCAAAAATGTAGGAGAATCACCGCTTTTTTGTAGGAGAATTACCGCTTTTTTGTAGGAGAATATAAAGTTAACTAATTGTTTTTATTTAAAAATAATCAGTTGTAAAGTAGTAAAGATCTTAAATTAAAAAAACAGAGTGTATCACTCTGATTGATTATAGGAAGTTTACTTTGTCTAACTATGAACCTTGGCAAGACGAAAACAAAAAACTGATTGTACAAAGCAACGATCTGATTACTGCTAGATATGATCTGGATATTGACGGCTTTCGAGCTTTAACATTATTTTTATCAAAAGTTAATCAGAGACTAGAAAACCCTGGCTGGGTTTCTTTTACAGCTCATGAATTTCAAGTGACATTTGATATTAACAAAAAGAATATTTGGCGGTGCATGAAAAAGGCCGTAACATCTCTTTCCAAGAGTCAAATTACTTTTCATGTAATAAACGGAAAAAAAGAATCTTTCACAGTCCTTAATTGGCTATCTGGCTACAAATATCAAAAAATTGAAGGTAAAGGAACAGGTTTAAAATTACGCCTAAACCCAGACCTTGATCCATTCTTATTTAACATTAAACATAATTTTTCTTGGTGTTTTCTAAACGCTATTACGAGCGTAAAAAATGTTATTTCTTTCAGAATATATATGTATCTTTTGAGTCATAAAAGTCACCCTCGTTGTAAAAAAGATAATTTTTTTGAAGTTGATATTTCACTAGACGATTTTCATGAATTATTCCCCGATGCAAGCTCACGTTTTGACAATCTAAAAAAAAGAACTATTGAACCAGCTATACAAGATATTAATGAACATACAAACATATCAGTACATTGGGAACCAATAAAACAAGGTAGATCTGTTGTAGGTATGCGTTTTGGATGTGTTGAAGAAAAAGCAACAGTCACTAAGCCAAAACGCCCAAGACTAGCTAAACGTCCACATGTCAAAACAGGTTCTCATGATGAGGGAGAGTGGATGAAGAAAAATGCTGCAATTCTTTATCAGTACGAGAAGGATTTGAAGAAATACGACCCGTCGTCGTTAAGTTTAACAATGCCAGATTTACGTAGAGCCGTAGAATGCTCAAAATACTGTAAGCAGAATTGGCACGAAGAGAAAAAGCTAGAATTGGCGATGAGAGAAGGCAAAAATACAAAAATATCCGTTTCCAAATCTGAGCAAAACAAAGATATTACTTTCTCTGAAAACGACCTAGAATTAATACAAAATTTTTAATTTGAAAAGGCACACCATGAACAAAACAGAACTCATCAGTAAAGTTGCAGCGAAATCAGGTTTGAGCAAGAAAGACGCAGAGAAGTCGATTAACGCTTTCATAGAATCTGTGACAGAATCTTTGAAATCCGGCAATGACGTACAACTCATTGGCTTTGGTAGTTTTCAGGTTAAGCAACGAGCAGCTAGGGAAGGACGAAACCCAAAAACAGGCGAACCACTTAAAATTGCTGCTGCAAATGTACCGAGTTTTAAAGCAGGTCAAAATCTCAAAGATGCGGTGAAGTAATTCATGACCTATGACGCAAGTTCAATTCATATTCTGCGTGAAGATGAAATCAAACAGTTTGATTGGCATTGGGCAGAGGAATTAGCCCATGAGCACACTTTGCCGCTGGATTGGGTCAAGCGAGGTTTTGAAGCCTCAAGACGATTAGGCATTGAACCCGATTTTTTCGTCAGAAAATATATCCTCAATCAAGACCTACCCAAAAATGACGAATTCGAGCAAGTCTTCATTGAAGTGCTAAAGGAAGACAGAAAGAAGAGTCAGAATACCCTCTAAAACGTCCTGTAATCAATTATGAGAGATTTTCTCGATAAAAACGTAAATTCGTACGTCTAAAAATTTATCGTTGCCCACAATGCGTTATAGCAACTTTTGAGTTTTCAGGTTTCAGAAATAGAAAAAGCCAACTGCGAAAGTTGGCTAATTCAACATAAAGTAATCAATCTGCCATGAAGGATTTACTTTTTTTCAATGCTATATCGTAATTATTGGTTGAAGTTGTTGAATAATCATTTGTTTTATTGTTGTTTGGTAAATTGGCCTGATTAGCAAGGAAAACATAAACTAGCTCTTTTATTTGCTGTGACTCTATATCATCTCCTAAAAGCCGAGATAATATATCAACGAGCCTAGGTGATGCCTTATCAAGAGCAAAGCCGGCCAGCAAAGCTCGTTTGCATTCTTTGTTGATTTTATCAGATTTGTTCAAGTGTTTTATTAGCCATGCTTCTGATTGATCAGTTTCAGAAAGTGATAAAGTAAATCTACGGACATTTTTATTTTTCACCTTAATTTCTCCCCATTAAATAAAGTCCGTTAACAAGATCTAGCTGTGGGGTTTCTGACATATAAAAACGCTCTGGTATAATTTTTGTATGGTCTTTTAAAGCATCAGAAATTATAGGAGCGCCACCACCTATCACAAGAACATATGAATAACCACTAAAAAGACTCACTGACTCGATAACTCGATCAGATAATCGTTTTATATTTTGATTAATAGCTGATACAACGGTATTTATTTTACTTGGATCGTTTGTATTTTTTTTGAGCCATTCTTTATTGTGGCGATTAATGATGAACTGATCAGCAATGTAATTTGAAGCACAAGTGTTTGCTGTTTCTAATATACGTTTAATTTCACGTGTAATTATTGAAACACCAATATCAGAATCACCAGCTAAATTAACAACCCCTGACATATTTCCGCTAATTTGAGCAATGTCTAACGTAGTCCCACCTATATCGACAATTAACATTGATTGTGTTTCTGGAATATCAATCAATTTATCAAATCCGGCAGGTATTGATTCAGGTTTAACAGATATTTCTTTAAAAGAAAACATTGGAAAATTTTTATTGTTTGATACGATTTTTCTTAAGTTTTTTTTCTTCCTCTCTATATTATCAAAATTTATCTGATTATCTTCGTCATAATATTCTGCCAATGGCAAAGTAACAGTAATATCAACTTCTTGAGGAATAATGCTAGTTTGCAATAGAGCATGATGAATGGCGACAGTATTTATCAGGCTATATTGCCACTCGCTGTTATTGGTTGTTATATTTCGAATATCCAATTTATCAAAAGAATATTTTTCACCTTCAATTAAAAAATTAACGATATCATCGTTACCAATGTCAGCGACCCAGCCACGCTTAAAACTGGTTGGAACAATAGCTACTTTTTTTTCATCATTTTCTAGCCAAATTAATTTTATATTCGTTGAGCCATCATCGATAAAAACTTTCATGTTTTCCTCATCTTTTTTGCATCAAATAATTGTCATTTTAGATGAAAAAATACATTCAGCAATATAATTTATGAATTTTAGCATCATTTTTGCTGCTAAATAGTCATTAAAATTTGAATTTTATATTACTTTATGAGTTTTTGATGCTTTTTTTTCTTGTTATTATCATCAAAATCCAATAAGTCACTCCAGCCATCAGAATAGAATTCAACGAGGGGATGCCGAAGTTGAAGAATACGCCGACAAGTGTGCCAGCAATACAAGCAAAAATAGCAGACCAGCCAATTAAAGGAGTATCTGAATCAGAAGGTAATATCCGTTTTTCTCTAGTTTCGTCTAGAATTTTCCTGCTCGTTTTCAAAATGTAGTAATCAACCAGCATGACACCAGTTATTGGTGGGAAAATAATGCCAAGTATGGAAAGGAAATCTACAAAGTGGTTTAAGATGCCCATCATCGATAGCGCAGTGCCCCGTGATGAAATCAAGACCGGCATGAAGTATTATGGCCGGCACACTTCCTACGCCACTTTCTATGGTTGGCTGGATGGGGGAGCCGAAAGGCTCGCCGTTCACTTTGTCCGGTAGTACTAACCCCATTCAGTCTGCCACCCGATCTCAATTCCAAATCTGGCGCCTAGATTTTTGTTTCTCTTGTTTGGATGAGGGAATGCTGATGTACGAGTACGTTTTAGATATTACAAATAAAAATAACCGGATTTTTATAATGAAAAACCCCGAGAAAATGGGCTTTTGCAAACAGATTTCATAGGCCAGTTGGCCAACACTAGGGAACTACAATAATAACTATATTTGTTTTTTATTTTTCTGATTTCCAGACACGAGTTGGAAATCAAGTAAACACCCAAAGGGAATATGTAGCAACAACGGAGCATATTCCCTTTTTTATAAACAATAAGAATTGTTCTGATATTTCTAGTTCTTTTCGCTCGAAAACAAGGGGAATTTATCATGATTCAAGCTAACAAATACAGAACAACCTTTCGGCGGTTACAAGCAGGTATGTCCGTTTTTCACAACGACGAAATCTTGAAAATCGTGAAATTGAAAAAGCAAGAATTCACCGAAAAAGGGCTGATTTACCACTTTGATGTTGAAGGTGGAAATGGAAGTTTGATAGGCGAAAGCAGAGCAAAAATATACGCAACAAAAAATTGCTAAATTATCGCTGAAAAATTCAATCATCCAACCTTAAAAAATACGATTATTTTTTAATCGTAACTTATTGATTTTGATCAGTTTATTTTTTATTTAAGTTATTGAATTTGATCAACTATTTGACAAATTTAATTTTAGACTTACAATTGTAAAATCTATTTTTAGCTGTCTTTTGCACAGCATTTGCTCTTTATACAATTTGGGGTTTTCCTCTCTGCGAGTCGCAGAGGACAGAATGCCGTTTTTGTGTGTTCTGTTTTGGTGTTTTTTATTCAATAACACGGTTATCCACATTCATTCGATTTGTGGAAATCGTATTTAACTCTTCGTTTTTACGGGGGTTGTTATCATCTGAAATTCAGAAACATCAAAATATAGCGCTCAGGAGGGAAAATGCCCCAAGAAATTATTTTTAAAGAAAGTAAGAGTAATGCAAAAATCAGGCGAGAAATCAGGAAAATTGAATTTCTTGCCAAGAAAGACGCTGAACGTGAATTTAATCAAGAACTCAAAAAAGCGTTTTGGCGACACGAAAATCCACGCCAGCAATTACAGAATTTTCAACGACAGATTGTGGTTTATGCCAATCTGTTTATGAATTACCGCAAAAAACAACAAAAACAAAAAATCATCGAACAAAGAGCGCGCATTGACGCCTATTTTTATAATTAAAAATTATTTTTCTTCAAATCTACTTTAACCCCCCCAGGGAAATCACACGTTTTTTCATATGATGATTTTCTCATTTTTATATGAAATCGTTCTCAAAAATTCAATAACGGGAGTGATTGAGTGAAAAGTGCCGCTACATTACGATTGATAGGTAATCCACATGCGTATTATCCAAATTTAGCCAAACCGCTTGGTGGATTAACCGCAGCAATTCTTTTTTCCCAAATATTTTACTGGCAGGACAAAGCTAATTCTGAATTAGGAGTTTACAAAACTCGAGATGATCTTGAAGAAGAAACCGGATTGACACATGACGAACAACGAACAGCAATAAAAAAATTAGTCGCAATTGGAGTTTTACTCGTTACAGAAAAACGGCTTGAACATAAAACATATTACAAAATTGATGAAGGTAAGCTTAATGAAATTCTGGATAATTTCGCCAACTCAAAAAAGGGAGTTTCGCGAGATGGAGAAAATGGAGCTCCCGAAGTAGACATTGTCGAGTTCGGGGAATCGACATTATCGAGTTCGTTTGATCAAGAGATTACTACAAAGATTACAGAAATATATAAACCATCCCTAACCCTTCCTTCTCAAAATTTTGACTTGAAGCTAATTTTGGCGGATTCGCTGCGTGGTGAATTTCAGGAGTTTGTCGACAAGTCTGCCGATGAGCTACATCGAGCCGTTGAGCAAAAAATTATCGGACTTGGTTTCGAGTGCAACAGGGAGTTTCGAGTACAGGAACGGGGTGATTGTCGTTCTGGCAGAGTTGATTTGCTGGTGAGTGACAAGCACGGCAACCAATGTGGCATTGAAATCGACGCAAGCTCTCCCAGAGAAAAATCTTTCGCTAAACTAGCCTGTCT
Organism: Candidatus Arsenophonus triatominarum; assembly: GCF_001640365.1. Lineage (GTDB taxonomy): Bacteria > Pseudomonadota > Gammaproteobacteria > Enterobacterales > Enterobacteriaceae > Arsenophonus > Arsenophonus triatominarum. The sequence goes on from NZ_LWMI01000023.1 coordinate 8,126, forward strand.
GAAATCAGGGATAATCTTACTGCGGAAATCTTCCACAGCAGAAGACTATCTGCAAGATGGTGTTTTGGTAGTTGCGGGAGGTATTTCGCTACCCAAAACTAAGATCATCACGAAAAAATCTGAACTGAATTTGTCCCTGTTTGAGCAGAAACCCAGTGAATCAGTTTGGGATGATTATCTTCAACACCGCAAAAACAAAAAAGCGCCACTGACACAAACCGCCCTGAACCGACTGGCGACAGCAGTCAACGAAGCCAATGAACTAGGATATTCCACCGATAACGTGCTGGCTGAATGCATGCTTAGAAACTGGCAAGGCTTTGAGGTTTCGTGGATTGAGCAAAAAAAATATCAGCGAAATAGTCTCATCAACGAGATCACAACACGCCCAAGTAATCCCGAAGGTTTTGTGGTGATTAACGGTTAATCTGTTTTTTGCGAAAAAACTATGAATATTATTCAACGATTGCAAAAAATCATGCCGCCCAATATCAAGCCAATTGCCTGTAGCTGGGAAGAACATTTGGCAAGAATGCAAAAAATATCCGAAGAAGCCAGTTTGCAAGACGCTATTTTTCGCAAGCAACGCCGGATAGAAAACTTGTTTGGGCGCTCGGGTATCGCCCCGTTGCATGCACATTGCCGATTTGAAAATTATCGCGTTTTCAACGCCGGTCAGAAAAATGCGTTGAACCAATCCGTCGCCTTTGCAAAGAATTTTGGAGTGGGATTTGGCGGATTTGTTTTTAGCGGTGGATGCGGAACAGGCAAAAATCATCTTGCAGCAGCGATAGGGCATTATCTCATGAGCAAAGGGCGATCCGTATTGTGTATTACCATTGCGGATTTGATGATGCGTTTTCGAGCAACCTACGAAAAAATACGACATTGACAGAACAACAATTGCTAGATGAACTTTGCAAAGTTGATTTGTTGATCTTGGACGAAATCGGTATTCAGTATCAGCATAGCGAGAATACGAAGATTATTGTAAATCAGATGGTTGATAAGCGGACTTCACACAAAAAACCGCTTGGCATGCTCACGAACTTGAACAGTGAACAAATTCGGCAATTTTTGGGCGATAGAGTCATCGATAGAATGATGATGAGCAATGGGCTTTGGTTAAATTTCAATTGGTCAAGCTACCGCCGTAAAATTCAATAACGAAAAAAAGTTTTAAATCACTGAGTTTCACTACTCAAATCCAATCAATTCAAAGCAATGGAACCCTCAACAACGAGGGTATATGCGCATGTCTGAAAAATACTCAACACCTGCCGCCTATCTGTGGGGCATCATGACCACCCTCGGGGAGTCATGACAACGATTTTTGATTTTTTTACCCTTGAGCAGTGGGTAGCTGTGATGGGTATTGTCTGCACGATAGGGACATTTTTTATCAACGTGTACTACCGCAAAAAGGAGTACAGACTCAAGGAACGTCAGTATGAAGATACCGAAAAAAATATTGATGGCAACGGGCGGTAGTGCGTTGTTTTTAGCCTCAACGATGATAACGCATTTTGAAGGATTAAAATTTAAACCTTACTTCGATGGAGGTGGTGTACTCTCTGTTTGTTATGGTCATACAGGCAAGGATATTGTGCGTAACCGGATGTACACGCAAGAAGACTGCGATAAGTGGCTTAATGACGATTTAAAAGCCGTTAAACGTTATGTTGACCGTTGATTAAGGTCAATATCAACACGCTAACACAGGCAGCCCTTTACTCATTTGCTTATAACGTGGGCGTGGGTAATTTTGCCAAATCGACCTTGCTCAAAAAGCTCAACAACAATGACCGAAAAGGGGCATGTGATGAGATGAAGCGGTGGGTTTATGTGAAAGGCGAAGTCTGGAAAGGGCTAATTACCCGTCGGGAAATTGAGAGCGTAATATGTTATGGCGACCTTACTCATTTATCGGAGTGATTATTGCAGGGTTAATTCTCTCACTTATTTTTATCAACTCCCGTTATCAAACCATCAGGCAAAACTACCAAACATTAAAACAGCAATATCGCGCACAAATTGAAGCCGTGAAATTACAGCAGCAAAAGATTGATTCTTTGCACCAACTCGATATTCAACACACGGAGAAATTAAATAATGCCAAAGCTGAAATTGCTAAGCTCAATGATGCTGTTCGTGCTGGCACTAAGCAGTTGCACGTCAATGCCGTGTGTCCAATACCCAAAACCGCTACCACCCAGAGCCGACATAATGAAGCCACCCCACAACTTAGTAAGGCAGCTCGAGAAGATTATTTCCGTCTCAGAGCGATGATAGCTGAGAACGAAAAGCAGACGGAATATCTACAGCAGTACATCAAAACACAGTGTCACTGAATCGGTCATTGGCACGTTCAAATCTTAACAATCTCAGCGCCACGCACGCGCATCAATAAAACACAGAACCTTATAGAAAGTCGAGCCTGAAGAACGCCGTTTAAAATGGTGCTTTTCTGTGGGCGGCTGTTCTGTGCGCGCAGGTTCGATTTTCTATAAGGAAAAGTACGATGAAATTAGTAACAACTAAAAATGACAATTTTTTAGTAACAGAAATGCCAACAATGACCAGTCTGGAAATGGTGGACTATATTAATGCGGAGCGGAAATCAAAAGCGGAAGCAGAGAGATTAACGTTTCCTTGCAAAAAATATCGCAAGTTACAGCACAATAATTTTATGGCAAAAGTACCCAAAGTTCTTGGAGAAACATCTGCTAAATTTTTAGCTGATGATATTTTCACCACTGGAAACGGTGCCCAGTCTATTCGAAAAATTTACCGATTTCCAAAACGTGAAGCCTGTCTAATGGCAATGAGTTACAGCTATGAGTTACAGGCTAAAATCTATGACTACATGACGGAGTTGGAAGAAAATAAAGGATTAGCTTTTACTATTGAGCAATTACAAAATATTGTTGCTACAGCCAGAAAAGAGTCTGATAAAGACTCTTCGGATGCTGGTCGTCGATTACGTAAGCGTCAAGATGATTTACCCATTCTTAAAAAAGCTGAAAAAACAGTAATGGAGTTATCTCAAATCCCCTTGATTTAATTGGTGGAAGCATGAGGTTAGAAGGATGACTCCTGAGCAATTCATCGAAGCCAATGTTAAGGCCGAGTTAATCAAGCTGGGCTTTTCTACCTCTGTCGCCAGCTTAGCCACCCGTGAAGCCATCCGCTATTATCGCAAACAGCCAGCTAGTAGAAGAGGCAAGATGATAGAAGATTGTCTTAATCAAGCAAAAATTGTGGCCAGGTTAACAACAAAGCGATAATCGCAAATGAGTTCAATTAAACAAGTCAAAACTCGCCATGATAGCGAGGGTTTTCGTGTGCATTACGAAAATCCAGCAGGACGATTTCATAAAAGCTTTAAAACGCGGGAAGCTGCTTGCCATTTTCTTTTTCTGAGCGAATCTGAGCGATTTTTGGCGATGATGGCAAAAGAAAAAGAGCAATGCCGAGATTGGCATCTTCGCAAGTTGATTCAGTTTTATGTGGGGAAAAAGGTCTTTCAGTGTGAAACGGGGCATTTACGGCAAAGTTCGCTCGATACGATTAAACATGCCTTGTTTTCGATTGACGAAACGTTGCAAGCAAAAATGGCGTTGAATATTCGCCGAGTGAATTTAACGGTTTACCGGAAAATACGCTTAAACATCTGCATTCTGCCTATTTGCTGCTGAAAGCAATGCGAAATGTTGGTGTCAGTCCAATTCCAAAATTGAAAAGAAAAGGGGAAAAGCCTATTTTCATTCCGGCGTTTGAGAATGTGGATAGGATGATTGAAGAAGCGCCCGTCAGAGAAAAGATTGCCTTCATCTTGGCATCGGTGATTGGGCTTCGGATAAGCGAAATATTGGCATTGGATTATAGCGATATTCAAGGGGAATATTTGAATATCTCAAAACATGTAACACGAAACGGTGTTATTGAAGGCTTAAAAGCTGACGTTCAGCGATTGTTACCGATGCCAAAAGGGTTATTGTCGCTATTGGATAAAACAAGTTTGGGTTACATGAACCATTAATTGTCAGTCAATCAGTGAAAAGACTGTCGTTAAATTACAGTACGACAGGAATTGTTAAGGAATTACTGGAAAAATTCAGGATTGGGAAATTTCATAACTTACGGCATTTTGCAGCGGTACGTCTTATCAAAAAACGGAATGATATTCATGTTATTTCTAAAATGCTGGGTCATAAAAACATTGAGACCACCTCAAATATTTACGGTCGATTTTCAGGGTCAATTTTTGAGTTAAATTTTTAACATTTGCGTTCATTTTTTAATCATTAAGGTAAATGGGGTTAAAACCTTAATTGCTTTACATCAAAGGGATTCAGGTAAAAAATTACAGAATAGCCAAAAACGCATAATTCCGCAGTCATACTTCCGCATTTTGAAAAATTGGAAAACCTAATAATAACAACGCATGAAGAGGGATTTTTTTCGCATACTTCCGCAAAATAAGTCCGCACCCAAAATGGCTAATTTTACGAATGTTGCACAAAGGTTAAAAAGAGGTTGTCATGTCAGGGAAAGCTAAATATAAAAAAGCGTATATTGATGACGTGATCAACCTGTCTTTGGTGAAAGGCAAAGTATCAAATCATTTCATTGCAAAATGGCTGCATGTGGATGAAAAAACGATTAGAAATTGGCGAAAGGATTATTACGAATTTGATCATGCTTTTCATCATGCGGCCGACATTTTGAAAAAAGAGCTAGCAGAAACAGCAAGGCAAAACACCAAAATCCGAAAACGCAAAATTATTAAAACCACGGCAGACGGCGAAACGACAACGATAGAAGAAGTATTGCCTAGTCACAATGATATTGCCGTTTACAAAAAGATGGGGATCAATGAAGTCTTCTTTAACGATGAAAAGCATCAACAAAAAGAATACTTAAGATCGATACTCGAGCGAAAAAAATCAGCCGAAATCACTTCACTAGAGGCCGCGCAATTTTTAGAGATAGAAGGCATTCCTATACCAACTACCTTATTACTGGAAATTAAGCAATTGCAAGGTAGCCCTATACCAGAAGATATACTACCGCAAAATGCAATTACTCGAGAAATGACTTTAGAAGAGGCCGCAGAAGCGTACCAAAAACTGATGGGGTAAAGGGTTAAAATCGCTTACTTATTTATGTTATAAATGATATTAAATTTAAATATTTATTTAATATCAATTGATTATATGAGTTTAACCCCATTTTTTGTATTTTTATGTACACGTTTATGTGCAAAATATTTTTTTGAGTCGCTTTTTTCCGGACAAATTCCTATGCCGTTACCTTTTCCTTTTGACTTTAAAAAACCAGATTATTTTAAGGTATTTGAGTGGCGCGATGAGCGTCTACAACGGTTACGCCAGCAGCCGGAAAGTTTTAAACGATTAACCCGATTTTATAAGGATAATCCCGCGCAGTTTATTATTGACTGGGGCATGACGACAGACCCACGAAATGTCGATTACGGGTTACCGGTGACTATTCCTTTTTTGCTGTTCCCGAAACAGGAAGCATGGATTGACTGGATAATGACACGCTGGAAAGGACGTGAAAACGGTATTACCGAAAAAAGCCGCGAAATGGGCTTAAGCTGGACGTCAATTGCACTCGCATGCGCTTTATGTCTCTTTAATAAAGAGATGGTAATTGGCTTTGGCTCCCGCAAAGAAGAGTATGTTGACAGCACCGGTGACCCGAAAGCGTTGTTCTGGAAAGCCCGTAAGTTTATTGAAACTTTACCGCAAGAGTTTCGGGGAGGCTGGGTAGCGAAAAAACACGCGCCTTATATGCGGGTCAATTTTCCAAACACCGGCGCCATTATCAAGGGTGAAGCGGGGACAATATTGGACGGGGTGACCGGACGACACTCTATTTCGTCGACGAAGCCGCCTTTTTGCCTCGTCCGCTATTGATTGATGCTGCCCTATCGCAAACTACCCGCTGCCGCATTGACTTAAGTTCGGTTAATGGGATGGACAATCCTTTTGCCCAAAAACGCCACAGTGGACGTATTCCGGTGTTTACCTTTCA
>NZ_LWMI01000024.1 GCF_001640365.1 Candidatus Arsenophonus triatominarum
CTTATTAATTTCTAAGATTAATTTATATGAAACTGAAAATCCAACTGAATTTATTGCGTTTGTAAAACTATTTGTGAATCAGTGTTAGATACTACACCTATTGGAGCTGCATTTGTAGCTTGTGATTGACTAGAAATCACAGTGTGAACATCAAAATCAATGATTTTAAATCCTTCGGGGGCGTCTATGGATACTCGTCCATCTGGGTTAACGGGTTTAAGTTTCCAACCTTTCATAATACACATTCCTTTGCCTAAGTATCTGTATGCTGTACCCGAATCAGGCAAAAAGCAGGGCTCTAAATATTTATCATTAATTACGTCTATATTCACCCAATTATTTGGTGATAGTCTTCGAATATCGCCAGTATAAATACCTGTATTAAAGAAAAGTACCCCACTAGATGAATCTTGATAACTAAGATATGCCGAATTGAAGACCTCCCTTGATGCATCCATTTTAAATTTTTGACAGTTAATCGTCCATGAGACATAGAATAAAACAATGAATTATTACCAGATGGAATTGTTAATGGCTGTTCATTACCTGTAAGTAATGACATCGAATGCCAGGGCCATTTTTCCCCGTTGAATTAACTATATCTTTTTGCTGTGCAAATGACTCTGATATCTCAAGAGCAGCATTTTGCAAGAGTACGTGAATTCCTTCCCATGCTTCAATTCCTAACCTCATGTTATTACCATCACCATTCAACATTGTCACCGCAATTGCTGTCTCGTTTGTACTATCATAGTTCCCCTGACCTACAACTGCTCCCTCAATATAGCCAGTAAATTCAGAATAACCACAACTTCTCAATACAAGGCCAAAAGGACACGCATCAATTTCTACTCGCAAATTAAAACTTGTATTTCCATTATTTGGAGGAGAAAGATTCTCAGGCGTTGGTGTCACGGGATCTGCATAAAAACCCTTATGACATGAGTCTATGCGAATTGTACCTTTTGTTCCCCAGCATGAATATCCAAATACCCCATACTCACAGTCATTGACGGTAACGTCTATTTCAGCCTTAATAGCATAATTAAGATGTAATCCGATTCTGCCAGTACTCTTAGTGGAGATCTTCTTGGTAATCCATACGTAAGCTTAAATCCTTTGAAAACCACTCCGCGTATAAATTCATCTGCACTACCTGCTGTTGTAGCGTTCATTACTCTTACGAAGCAGTCTTGTCCGAATGGCGGTGAGACGACATTAATGGTACGCTTTATTGTTGTGCCTCCAGAGTCAGTTTGTGGGTTGATTCCAGCTTTCCATTTTGAATTTACACCTATGCTTAAATAGTCGAATTTAAAATGATATTGAGCATATGAAGGACAATTAACTTCTGTCTTCCCTCTAGCATAATTCTCTGCTGCTTGGCATGCCGCCCAGTCAATGGTTTGATCTAATGAAGTTACGTGAGGGTAAACCGTTTGTGCTTCTTTTTAATGTCTTAAATCGCTCAGATAGCGGGTGGACATTACCATCACCAATCGCACCAAATTGTTCAGGCGTAACATAATGCAACATCTGTTGCAGATTACCCGATGGCTGGACACCTATCATTGATGCACCATCGGGTTGTTTAAGCTTACCTTTAAATTGGTCAGGATCGTACTTTAGAATATTTGGAAAATAGAATTGTTGCGCACCATGGCTGTCATACACAACCATTGAATGACCTTCTACTGTGACAAACTTGGCAATTTGACCGTTGTAAACTGGATAGCCAGCTTGATTGATGATAATAGGTTGTGCAACAGGGACATGTGATCCGTCTTCATTCTCAAGATATACCTGAATCTGGTTCTCTGGGATGGTGGGATCCCTATCGATTTTACCGATGTAAACCTTACCATTGCTTGCAGCAGCAAACTTTCTTCTTAAGGTGAATAATTGGCTTGGCATACTCACGACAACATTAGGCATAATATCTGACATTTTTTCTCCAGATAGAAATGAGGTGTATATTTATTAAATAATGGGATTTATAAAACTTTTAGATAGGATTGTTATTCGTTGTTGTTACTTTTTGTCATTCCACTCATCGTAGCAACAAACCCAAGTCTGGCCATTTGCTGGAACTCTTCACGACTCAGCGTATCACGAAGTCTCATTACGGCTTTATTTTTAACAAAGCGTCTTTCAGCAGCTTCAATGGCTGATTGACTCGCTCCAGCATTAACCGCTTTAGTTGCTTCCTGAATAGCTTTCTCTATTGCATATCTGCCACTACGTTTACTGGCTAAATTGGCAATACCAGAATACAAAGCAGAACTCGCTAAAGAACCTAATACAGAACCAGTTACTCCAGCTCCTGCATAGCCAGCAATAGCCCCAACCGCTTTATTCTTGAGTGGGTCAGAAATAATTTGTAATATTTTTGGTAATTCACCATTGAGCGTTTTCAGGACGGGAACTGATCTTCCTGTATGTTCAATGCTTCTTAAAGGTTTTGACGCCGCTTTTGCTAATAAGCCATAAGCTTCTGTCAGTCTTCCAAGATCGGGTGAATATTGTCTAATCACATTAATGTTTTGTGGTGTAAGTATTGAAGCAATATGTGAAATTCCCGCGCCTTCTGATTTACCCCCTCACACCTTGTGATGCTGCATCCTGCAATATTGATGCTATCGTTGGTTCATGTTCATCCTTTGGAACAGATTTCATTATTTTATGAAAATCTTTTAAACCTTTTTTCGATGCTTTGTAATGCAGAAACGCCTTTTGTGATTAGCGCATCATTTGATAGGTCTCTTCCAAAAATAGCTTCAGCATCTTTTTGGGCGGTTATTCTTGCCTTAGATAATTCATTAGCTTTCGTCCAGTCTTCAAGAAAACCACCTGTTGTGCCATTTTCTGCATATCTTGTGTTATGGCTTGTCTAACTTCTCCAGCACGTCTGGCCATTTGCTTCACCTCTACGGCTATATTTTTCTGCTGCATCAGAAAATTTAGCTCTCCATGCTTTCATGCCATCAAACGTAATTCCCCTTTTTTATAAGCAGAAACAAATTGCTTCATTTCAGATGATAAAGGAACGCCAGCAGAATTTTCAGCTTGAACAACCGCATTGGCATTAGCCATTTTCATCTTTTGATTTGGCATTGTAGATCTAACATTATTCCAGGCTTTCCACTCTGCCTCTCTCATTTCATCTAGATTGATATGACTCTTCCTTTAATCGCTGCGCTTTTTTCTGATGCCGTTCAGATTCTGCACCTAATTCCTCTAAGTTTTGTTCAACTTGCTTTTTATTTCATCAAATGCTTTCATGTGAGCATCTTGCACAATTCCTGGTGTTGAAGATAAAACTCCTTCAGTTTGCGCAATGCCTGTACTACCTGAACGCATACCTGGCGTTAAAGCATTAATGTCAATACCCGTAACATCAGCTGCTTTAGCAACATCCGGATCTATTTTGGCGGCTTGTTCTGCTATTGATTCTCGTCCTGCTTCAGATCTGGCTAATTGTACAATATCATTGCCGTGTTAATTTCAGTTGATGCCTGGTGATGCTGTACGTTGCACAACTGCATTATAAGCTTTACCTAATAGCGGAGTAATCGCTCTCGTTAATCCACTACCAGCAACCCCAATACCCAAATCAGTCGCTAAATTTTGGCCATTATCGCGCTGACTATTCTGTGCTAATGCCCCTACACTATTTTCAGCCACCATATCCGCTAATTTAGTTGCACACGCTCCAGTCTTCCCGCGTTGGTAACAGACCTAATGCGGCTGCTGTTCTTTCTGCGCCAACACCAGGAATAAGATAAGGCCAATTTCAGCACCCAATTTGGACATATGGATCTTGTGGTTTTAAATTATCAGGTAACTCTAATCGCTGTGTTGGTGTATAAGTACATCGCCAATTCCTAACTGATTACCCGCCCACGAAGCTCCTGACATAAAAGCATCGGCAATTTCAGGGATAATATTCGCTACATTAACACCTGTTTGCAAAAGTCCTTTTCCTGCCTCAGTAATCAGGATTACTATCTTGGTTTTGAGTAGATCGTCTTTGTTGAATTAATCCAGCAATTCGTTGAGCGCCAGTCTTATCGCCTGCTGAATCCGCATTTCTTAATGCAGTAAAAAGCTGTTCTTCTGAATAATCATTGATAGCCATGATTACCCTCGATAAATATTTATTTAATAATTCATCATCTGAAATATTTGAACTATCAACATTCATCTTTTCGTTAGGCTCATCTTGCTTAAAATCCGGGTAATTTGCTTGAAGTTAGCATTCAGCCTATTTTTGCTAGTATTTGCGTTTTTTATAATATTCTGCAATGTTTTTCTGAGCGCTTCTGGCGACTGTTTTTCACTCAAATTACCCAGTGAATTCTGCAATGAACCAAATTCTCGGTTAGTGGTATTCCCTAATCCAGCGGCACCATTGGCTGACAATTCTTTCATTGAGCTTAATGTTTGCAGTCCTATTTGATCTTTCAAATTGCTAATCTGTGCCGCTAAATCTGCTCTGACAGTACCAGGAATATTTGGCATTATACTTCCTGCCCAACCGTCCATTCCAGATAGGGATTATCCAATATACTTTGCGCTTGTTGTGCCAATCTGTCTGCGTTGTCATTAATTGTATCAATGCGTTTTCTATCATTAATCGGGGCGACACGTTTTTTTTCAGTTGCTTCATCTATCTTTGTTGATTAGCCGCAATTTGTTGCTCTAATGCTTGTTTTCGCAATTCGTTAGTCGAATTTTGTGCTTGTCGATCAAGTTTCTTGTTCTCAAGTTCTGCTCTTTTTATCTCTCTATCCAAGGCTGCATTTTGCGCAGAAATATTTTGACTTCTCATTGTTAAAGACTCACCTGCTCGGTTGCTGCGTTCTGTTTCAGCAAGTTTACCTCTGTCAATGTCACGACCTTCTTGTTTATCTTGAATATCAAAATATTTTTCTGGACCCAATGCATGCATACCAATTAAATCAGTCATCTGATCAAACTGTTTTGGGTCTTGCTTGTAGGATAAAAATGCTTCTTCTGGTGATAATCCCATCTGATTTAATATCGGTGCATTTTTCTGTAATGATGACATCAGTGATTGATCACCACTTTTTGCAGCAAGACGCAAATCCATGGCTGCTTGTCCAATAACCTGATTTCTGTCCTGGTCAATAAAACCCATCCCTTTTTGAATGCGTTCAATTTGTTCAGGATGAGCCACAGCAAGTTGCTTCATTGCGTCGCGATCATTAGCCGCATAAGCCGCACCGAAAGATTTCATAAAATCCGCTTCTGATTGCTGTTTTTCTCTTGCCTGCAAATTGTCATAAATTGAACCTATACCCTGTGCAAGCATAACACCCGTATTAGGACGTTCAGCATATTGTGGTACTGCTGGCAATCCTAGCCCTCCCGCAGTTTGATTCGATATTTGCATACTGGGTAATCCAGCAAGTTGAAACGCCGCCATAGAAACTCCAATTAAAATAAACTACCCAGTGCACCTAAACCACCACCAATTACAGCTCCCCATGGTCCGCTAATACTTGCGCCTGTTGCAGCTCCTGCCATGCCACCACCTAATGCTCTCTGCCATCCAGAAGGGCTACTTGCCGAAGCCGCATTTGCTGCTCCAATGTTCTGTAATAATTGACCGACATTATTAGCGTAATTTTGACCTGCTGAAGCTTGTCCGGTTGCTGCATTCATGCCAATGCCAACTAAATTACCGTAATTTTGCATCTGATTAGATAGAAAATTCTGCCCTAATGCTGGAGCGATAGATGCTAATTGATTACCTGTTGCCGTCGAACCTAAACCACCTGTCGCTTCGGCGGCATTTAAACTTTGGTACCTCGCTTGACTAGCCAAATCATTAAACTGTTGCGAATTATAAAAATTGTTCAATGCCTGTGCCTGTCCCTCTGGCGACATCAAATTTTGCAATTGATTTAACGCTGGCACCCGACTCCCATGTATGGCGTTAAATTTTGCATTACACGTTGCCATTGGTCTCTTTGTAGATCTATTGCTTCACGTGATGCCCTAGCTTGTTCGCTTGCGCCGTTATCCCCACCGCCTCCACCCATCTTCTAACTCCTCTTTTGTTACCTGATACATTGTCATATTGATTTGTTGATTACCTGCCGTTAATGCATTATCAATCACACCGACTCTTCGCATGTTCATTAATTTGCAAATAATTTTCCCCCACGGGGTTTTTTCAGGAACATACGTAATCACGGTTGAAAAATTGATATTATCCACCAACCATTTTGAAAATTTTTTTGTGGCTTCTAATGCATATTTTCCTCGAAAACCTGGATCAAACACAGGATGAATTTCAATTAACTTGTTGCGAATAAATTCTATTGAAAAAAAACCAACCAGCATTAACCCTTCATAAACACCCACATAAAGCTGATTGTTCTTTAATTGATAATCCCCGTTATTTTCCATTGCATAACCGATCTTGCTTTTATCCATAAAAAACCGCTGGAATTGTTGGATATTGTCAATAACTTTAATTTCCATCAGTCAATCAACCCGTGCGATCTTAACGCGTCTTCTAGTGCCTTGATGCGCTGGCGGGATGCGATTAATGCATTAGCCAATGCATCAATTTCATCTTTTTTATACTTTTTTCCAATTGCGAAGGATTGATCTGCATCAAAAGCGTTCTTCAATGGAGTACCGATAGCGGGAGTAAATCCAATAACACGCTGACCAACCACTTTTGTACCGTTAACGGAATAAGCAGTGTTGACATTGAGGGATGATGATAAATTTTGCTGAGTCACTCGACTCAAGGAGACGTAATCAACGATAATTTCGGATACTTTGCCATCCAAGTCTTGTATCTTTATTTTAAGTCCGTTAACGTCGTTCTCAATATTAAGCACCCGAACCTCAAGACTTGCTAAACCCTCCTCAGTTTTTGTTATCCTTTCCTCGTGATTCCCAAGGATAATATCTTGCTCTTCATTTTTAAGTTGCGCAGCATAAGCTTCATATCCTGAGTCGTTAGCTCTGTTAACGACTTTGCCTATATCCTCGGCACCACTTAAAACGATCCTACGATAAGATTCGCTGAAATTTGAAGGAAGGATATCAGGGGTGATATATGAACCTTGGACGCTGATTGGCTCCTTTAATCCTGGATTTGCATATTGATTCGTCATTGTTCAATCCTTAGCGACATATTCGATAATGTCACAGGTGATTTAGTGATGATACGTATTTTAAAACCAATATTTTTTCTAACTCTGCCAATTCTTCGCCAAATAACTCGCTGGTCATAACGAAACGGGGAGTTTTGCTCTATTAATTGCTCTCTGCCATAATTGATGCCGTCTGTTGTTGCGGACAGAAATAATTTATCTGCAATTTGAGCAACACCAGTCGAAGATTCCAGTTCAAAATCAAATAATCTTGCATTGTCAGCTTTTATCATTGGTGTATAAAGAAGGTGTTCTGTCGATTGTTCGTATTGACTTGATGCGTCGAAAACTAAATTACCGATAATTCCTTCTTTCTTGTCACCCGCTGTGATTTGATTTCCATAGAACATAAAATCAATCGCACGATAGGGATTGTCATAAAGTCCTGATTTCAGTATCGACCATTGATTATTTGCAGAAATATCGAAACAAAGAGTATGCTTTGAAAGATGAATAATTAATAATTCATGATTATCAAATTTAATTGATTCCATAACTGATTTAGACAATTCATCAGCAGAATAATTACTGATGATTTTATCAATAGTAGCCGTTGATATTTTGTTTTTTTCACCTGAACCTATAATATAAACTGATGGTTGACCAATAGAATGATGACTAATAATTGCGTAATTGTCCTGATAACGACATTTGCAATTACGACCTGCAATACCAATCTGAATCATATACGCTGGTTGAGCAATATAAATGGGTTGTGAAGTATCAGAAGAGCCAGTTAACGAAAAGTATTCAATCGTAGAAGAACCAAAACAGACTATCATGTCTCGCCATGATGCAACTGAAACTATCCCATCAGGTTGCGATTCAGCGCTGTAAAATGTGTATTAGTCTTAACTTAATCCGACAATTCTGATTTAAAAAAGAGCGTTACCGGTTTTAATTAACATCATTAGATAATTAAATAAAAGGTAATTCTATGTATCAAACAAATAATCCTATCATCAAACATAAAGTCGGGTTACTTAACCTCGCTGAAGAGCTTAATAACGTCTCAAAAGCCTGTAAGATTATGGGGGTATCCCGAGATACGTTTTATCGCTACCAGGAACTTGTTAACGATGGTGGGATAGACGCTTTAATTAATCAAAATCGACGGGTGCCTAACGTAAAAAATAGAGTAGATGAACAGATTGAAAGCGCTGTAGTCGAGTATGCGATTGAATACCCTGCACACGGTCAACACCGCAGTAGTAATGAACTAAGAAAAAAAGGCATTTTTGTTTCGGGGAGTGGCGTTCGCTCTATTTGGCTGCGCCATAATCTCGAAAATTTTACAAAACGCCTAAAAGCGCTTGAAGATAAAATCGCAACAGAAGGAATTATCCTGTCAGAATCACAAATCAGTGCTCTAGAAAAGAAAGCGCAAGATGATGAAGCCTGTGGTGAGATTGAAACAGCGCATCCAGGTTATCTGGGTTCACAAGATACTTTTTATGTCGGTCATTTAAAAGGCGTTGGTCGTGTTTATCAACAAACTTACATTGATACTTACAGTAAAGTCGTTCATTGTAAGCTTTACACAACAAAAAGCGCGATAACGGCGGCAGATTTATTAAATGACAAGGTTCTCCCTTTTTATTCCCAGCATGGGTTACCGGTGTTACGTATACTGACGGACAGAGGCAGTGAGTATTGTGGTAAAGTTGAACATCACGATTATAAACTTTATCTCGCTATCAATGATATTGATCATACAAAAACTAAAGCTCGTTCACCTCAAACTAATGGGATTTGTGAACGCTTTCATAGAACTGTATTACAAGAGTTCTATCAGGTGGCTTTTCGTAAGAAAATCTATAGGGCTTTAAATGAATTACAAGCTGATTTAGATAAATGGTTAGCGGAATATAATAACCAACGCACTCATCAAGGAAAAATGTGTTGCGGTCGAACTCCTATGGCAACTTTACACGATGGAAAACAACTTTGGAGAGAGAAAGATTTAAATCAAATTTAACCTGACAGGTACTGTATAAATAACCGGCAACTGTCAGATTAAGTCTGAGCTACTACATAAAATGGTCTATATCTATCAGGTTTTGATTCATCTTCAAGATCAGTTATGCCAAATCGATTACCCCCTTTTTGCAAAAATACATAACGACTTCTATTGTGACAAACATCAATAACTTCGCCTAAGTTGTATTGCGGATATCTTTCAATAACTTCTGGCACAGTCTGAATCATTGCAAATTCTGTAGAATCAGTGGTGGAACTATTCATCTTATAAGTTATTGTTATTTTTCCCCCTATTCGCTTAATTCCTTCCACCAAAATATCCGTCAAATAAGGTTTATTTCCTCCAGGATTACTTTGCGATACACGTGATCCGAACTGAGATTCAGAAATCGTTATTTCATTTCCCTTTTTGCCATCAGATGATTTTGGAATAATTTTAAGGGATAAATATCCTTCAATATCATCTTTTGATAATGTCACAAAATCATCATTACCAGCTTTATGTTCCCATTTTTTTACTTCTCGTGTGTATCCTTTTTTGACAACAACCTCTTCTGGCCAATTTGATAATTCTTTTTCTTTCCCATCATAGTCATAGAACTTTAATTTTCCACCAAAGCAAATCGCTTGACTGTTTCCTGAATGAGAAAGTGAAACCCGATCAGTTCCAGGTATATTAGCAATTTGAATGCCATTAAGATAAAGCTTGTTACCACAGACTCGATAGATAGTGTTGTTTTTTGTATTAAATTGCACACCACGTGATATGCCGTTCACTTCCTGTTTTTTTTCAATACCAGGGAATGATCTTAAATAACCCGCAGCATTAAGCACCTCTTTAGGTGTTGCCAGCATATTTACGGGTAATGCATCAATATAATCTGCGGTCTTGACATCTTTAGCTAATCCTTTAGCTAGCGGAATCTGCATTTTTGGCATGGAATCCCCTCTCAGCATAATAGCTATCAGCGCCTAACGAGGAGTATTTATTACCTTGACCAACAGGCATATCACCCCGCCTTTCTATTGGTGGAACACTGAGCGTGTCAATAAGAAGCGCATCATAGGAGGCGGCGGCCGACGCTTCTTGTCTCGGGGTAGGCTCAATGCAATAATCCGATAACATTCTCAGCATCAATTGATAACCAATAACCTGTTTATATTTACGAGGAAGACCTGACGCATCATCGGCTGCGGGTTGTTCATCTAATGAAAACTGATAGCCCAAATCCCCAAATGTAATTTGTAACTCTGCCATCAAGTCTTCAAGGTCAGTAATACTATCTTCAAACGATTGTGGTTCTACCTCTGTGTTAGTCGCATCTGAGGCAATACCCGCCTTACGCAAAGCAAACAGAACAATCTCACCTTTAGTTAACGGCTTTCTCATCTTTAGTGCCCTTTTCTTTTTTAGGCTCATTAGATTTTTCAGGTGTTTTTTTAGGTTCCTTTACTTCATCAACAGATGAAACAAAGCCCATTTTTTTGAAGACAGGGAAATCCGCTGCAACAATCACTGCCTGAACAAATCCAGCTTTATTATCCGACCAGACGAAAACGCTTTTTCTTTCCATGAGTAACCTCAAATAAAAAAAAGGGAGCCAACGCTCCCATATTGTTACGAAGATAATCAAGCATTGCCAAAAAATTGGCCACCCATATGTGGATTAAAACAGACATAGGCAGGTAATAAATCAAAACGCATCATCTGTTTATTTGCATCCCCATCAGCATATTTGTGTACACGAATAGAGAAACCCTCATAACTTGCGACTGCTGAATCAATGCTATGTAATTTTGGCAAGGGGATGGTTCCTAACCCACAGAAAAACTTATTGTAAAAAAGATTAGGTTTCATCTGTTGTTTTGCAGTTCCTATGATAGAAACGGCATCTCCTGCCTTAACTTTTGCATCAACGGCATTGTATTGGGCATTTTTTTCATCATAAATTGGAACACCCGATAATTTGACAGTAACATCACCAGAAGATGTAGAGTCAGTCTCTTCCAGCACTGTTGCTGTAAAACTGATTGCTGTCGATCCGTTATATAACGTTTGCTTACTTTGCTGATTTAACCAGTGAGTAGACGTAAATTTAAGCTGATCACCGGCTTTTAAAAAACCTGTCTTACTCGGTGTTGCTCCAGTTAATGTTATCGTAAACTGGTAGGAATCCTTAACAGAAAGATAATCAACGTTAGGCGCTGTTTTCACTGTGATTGTTCCGTCAAAATCCCCTTGCTCTCTTGATGCAAGACCATTAGACATTAATGCACGGATCCCCCCAAAATTACCTGTTATTTGCGCGTTTTCCCAAGCTGAACGCACTAAAGGTTCAGCGGAGATAGTAGTTTGTGCATCGGCAAGCCGTTGGGCTGACCACGGATCCATGACGGCGTAGTTTTCACTGGTTTTAATGCCAATATCTTTTATGAATGAGGCCGTTTGAGCCACATCTGACCATTTCTTTATCGGTGTATTCGGTGAGCCTAGCGATAGCGCACCATTGTTCATCATGAAATGGGCTAATTCTGTTTCAAGATCAGTCACCATACGCTCATGAATCGGTGATAGAATTTGTTCAAGCTGATTAAGCTTTAACGCTTCTTCAATTTGTGTCCATTCAACAGCCACCGTGATGTATTTACCGACTTTGCCTGTCGCTTTGCCAGAGATAAGACCATTTTTATCTTTCCCCGTAATGTCACCTGTCTCTGTTCTTTCAGACTTGAATTGATGCGGACGCTTAAAGCTCACACTGTCGCCCGTGTTTGAGTTTATCTCACCCGATAATAATTGCCTGTCAACGGTTTTACACAAAACAATATCCGACATAAAACCGGGTAAGAATTTTTTTAAAACGATTTGACTAATATTTGAGTCTAGATTATTTGCCATTTTTTTACTCTTATTCAATAATTGCACCTGGGCACAATTTGTTAAACTCATCGGATTTCACGTTTCCGGCGCCACCTTTTAGCTCGGGTTCAGGCTTAGGTGTTTTTTTAGGTTTGGGTGCCAGTTTTACCTTCTGGCTAATTTGACCTAACAGAAACGCGGCTCGGATAGGATCATTCTCAGCGGTAAGCCGCTGGCGTAATGCTTTGTTTTTTCCAAGTGCATAGGCGATAAGTTCTGTTCCCTCATCAGCAGCATGAATTAAAATTTCCTGTTGTAGTACTGGAACTTCTGAACGTACAACCTCTTCCATCTCCGTATAATCTTTTACGGGTAATTTAGCTGCACGTTGTTGATGGGATTTTAAACGCTGAATAAATCGTTCCTGAACTTCTTGTTGCTGCCTTTGCTGCGCTTGTTTTTTTTGTTCGACATGGCTTTTTTTCTCATGCCAATCTGTCAGTGCTTTTTCATAGACTTCTTCATCATAATCACATGATTCCAAGGTGGGTTTAGCAGGAATAACGTTATCATGATTCACTGGCGATTGATAAGACTGCTTGGTTGTCAATTCCTCAAGCTGTCGTTTCAAATCGCGATTTTCTTTCTGTGTTTCTTTAAATCCTTTTCTAAGTTCTTTAACCCACTTAGGAGCTGGCTTTCCTTCAATTGAATCATCGTCATCAGCCAGCGAGATTTCTTCATCGCCGATCTGCAAGGAGTAATCTTGTTCCTGATCGACGTTCTGATCTGGTTTTACTTCAGATGATTCACCAGTCACAATTTCAGCATTGTCAGTGGTGTTACTCTCACTAACTTGCTTTGTTTGTTCTGTTGTTTCTAGCTGTTGTCGTTTCTGATTTTCAGACATAGGTACAGCCTGACCATCAATGATCAGTTCGTTTTCCATCTATTACCCCTTAACTCTGCGAGAAGTCCGCAGGAGACTGTTGGTTATTTTGTGATTGAATAGTTTTCGCAACATCTAAGCTTTGCTTATGCTGCATATCGGTTGCTTTTAGAATTAACTCGGCATCTGCTCGTGATGAGTCGCCTTGTTCTTTCTGGAATTGATGTAACATTTTTAGCGCTTCTCTAATTTCAGAGCGCTTTGTACTATCAGCAGAGGCAAGAATCTGAACAACTTTGGCTTCTGCTACTCTAGCCTCAGTCTGAGCCTGAAAAGCTTTAACCTGAATAGACAACTCTTCGTTCTTCGCTTTCTGAACTTCAGCTTGCCCTTGCATCAATACCCCTTGAGCGGCTACAAGTTCAGCATTAGGTTGTTGGGCTTGCTGTTGAGCCTGATCAACAACTTGGGCTTCTTCTGCATTACGAGGCTTAACAACGCCTTGAGTTAATAACTGCTTGCGATTGTAATCTTTGAACTCGTCGAGCCCTTCCCCGTCCATATTGTCTAGAATAATCCCCTGAACAACTGCACGCATTGGGTCTTGCGGTAACATTCCAGCCAACAGATTAGTCAGAACTGAAACAGTAGCATCACGTCTCGCTGTATAAGATGGCCCCACATCAACGGTGACATCATAACGCCCCGTCGATAAGTCATTCATCGCTACCACTTGTCCTGTCTGCTTATCTTTGATGGCAACCGACATTAACGCTATATCGTCCGTACCATCATCATTAACAATACGGACTTCTCTGTCTGAACCATAGACTTCACGTGCCATCGATAACCAAACTTCACCTGCTCGCTTAAGACTTTTGGCCATGTTATCAAGGTAAATAAATGAGGACATATCAGAACGATGCATCAGATTATTAACCGTCTCTTTAGCTATATTGCTTGGCATTTGTTGCATAGCCTGACTTGAACCGGTTACTTCCTGAATATCACTACTGGTTTGTTGTAATAATGCCGCCATTGCCTGATTGAGTGGCTGCGGTTGGGTGTATCCTATTGGCGTTGGTGGCGCAATAATATTGCCTTGTTTGTCAACAATCTCATTTAATGGTAAAAAAGCGGGTCTGTTCTTATTTCTAGTTTCCCAATATTTCTCCAGTTTTTTTATCTGACTTTTACCAACAATCGGAATTGAGCCCGTATCCTGAGTCGCAGAATCTGCCAGCATCGACACTTGTAAGTTATACAACCGTTGTGCATCCATGGCTTTTGCTATATGCCCCTCAACTCGCTCAATATCATCGATAAACCACCGCTTACCATAGACTGGAATTAACGGAATATGATCACCTGGTATTCGTTGAGCTTTCTCGAGGAATCCATCACCATCAATCACTGAGACATAAACATGTTTGCGCTTTATGGTTCGCCGAGCTTCCTCGATAAAGCCTATGTCTTCAAGATCATCCTGAACAAGTTGAAGTTGATCACTGTCATAGGTGACTTTTTCATTAGTGAAGGGATTGCTAAAACTAATAACATCGACGGATTCTTTTTTTACTTCATAATACTTGGCAATATAAACAACATCATTATCAAACCAGTCATAATCCCAAGTTTTCTCAATTCTGCTATCTAACGTCGACGGATCTTTATTGTATTCAGTTTTGTATTTATCAACTGACAGTGAATACATACAGAAAGCCCATTCAGCATCAGACTTATCATATTTCTTTGCGTCAGGATCAAACCAAACGGAGCGGGCAGGATCGTATATTGGCTCCAAGCGAATACGCTGTCTTTCATCCATGGGTTCAAGTTCATTGACTAAATTTGTCGTCAGCCTGAAACAACCAAATCCACCTGTCGCTGCATCATCGAATGCATTATCACATGCCTCACCACCGTCGGTTTCTTCGTAATCAGCACGAAATAACCCATTTAATTTATTGGCTAATTCTTCGCTAGCTTCCTTGTCACCAGGCCTAAATTTCACCGTAATTCGATTATTGCGATATTCGCTAATTATTCTGTTTAATTCATTAGATATTTTATTGATTTCAAATTTGGGATATTTCTCAAAATGTTCTTTTACTTCAGATCCAGCGGCCGTTGCGCCTTCCCATTGCCCACCAGGAACTCGCGCAAATCTTGTCGCCTCAATACATTTACTTCTTACTTCTTTTTGCGATAAGTGCGCACGGTCAAATCTGAGCATAATTTGCTCATGTCTTTTATGTAATGTTTCAGCCATAATTACCAACTAGAAGATGAGGGAACGAATATTTCAGTGTCTTCTTTTAAACGAATGGGATTAGCAAATGACATCATGAGAGGGTATCAGCCATATTGGGTGATTTTATTCCTTTTGATCTCATCTTCTCTTTGCTAATCAATTGGATTAATCGATTACCCGCGGTGCGTTTTCGTTGTTGTTTAACCAATTCAGACTTAAGTTGTGATAGTTTTTTTATTTTTGATGATAGGCTTATCAACTCATCCGGATCGATATATTCTCTCTTTTCAACTGCGCGCCAGGTTTTATAAAATCTATCTGCCAAATAAACCCATATTGCGCGCGTTTATTTCTAAACGTATCACGGTTAGTTCTGTCATCATTATTTGTTGATGAAATATATTCACCATTCCCTGGAACATATATTTCATTAGGATAATCAGGAGAATCACCAGCGCCAAAGCCAGTTACAACCATCTTATTACCATCGTTACTCTGTCTTAGATGAGTTTTTACTGTACCCGCACCTAAACCAATGTTGTCATAAATAAAATCATCAGCTCGATAGTCAAATGCTTCATCAAAAGCCTAATATAGCTAGGCGACTTAATTTTGATTACAGCATATGTATTAAAAACAGGTCATCGATAGTGCATCCTGTTTCCATCTTTTTACGTTTAGCTTGAGACCATTTATGTTCTATAGGATTTAAATCTGGTGAATACACAGGCAAATATTCTATCTGGTGTCCTGCGTTTATAATTGCCTGTTCAATATTCTTACCTTTGGTGAAAGCTAGCGTTGTCCATAAAAATAACAGAATTTTCAGGAAGTTCTGGGAGCAATATTTTTGTGATC
>NZ_LWMI01000025.1 GCF_001640365.1 Candidatus Arsenophonus triatominarum
TTTTTGTTTCGGGGAGTGGCGTTCGCTCTATTTGGCTGCGCCATAATCTCGAAAATTTTACAAAACGCCTAAAAGCGCTTGAAGATAAAATCGCAACAGAAGGAATTATCCTGTCAGAATCACAAATCAGTGTTCTAGAAAAGAAAGCGCAAGATGATGAAGCCTGTGGTGAGATTGAAACAGCGCATCCAGGTTATCTGGGTTCACAAGATACTTTTTATGTCGGTCATTTAAAAGGCGTTGGTCGTGTTTATCAACAAACTTACATTGATACTTACAGTAAAGTCGTTCATTGTAAGCTTTACACAACAAAAAGCGCGATAACGGCGGCAGATTTATTAAATGACAAGGTTCTCCCTTTTTATTCCCAGCATGGGTTACCGGTGTTACGTATACTGACGGACAGAGGCAGTGAGTATTGTGTAAAGTTGAACATCACGATTATCAACTTTATCTCGCTATCAATGATATTGATCATACAAAAACTAAAGCTCGTTCACCTCAAACTAATGGGATTTGTGAACGCTTTCATAGAACTGTATTACAAGAGTTCTATCAGGTGGCTTTTCGTAAGAAAATCTATAGGGCTTTAGATGAATTACAAGCTGACTTAGATAAATGTTTAGCGGAATATAATAACCAACGCACTCATCAAGGAAAAATGTGTTGCGGTCGAACTCCTATGGCAACTTTACACGAGGGAAAACAACTTTGGAGAGAGAAAGATTTAAATCAAATTTAACCTGACAGGTACTGTATAAATAACCGGTAACTGTCAGATTAAGTCTGAGCTACTACAACTCATGACGAAGTAACCGAACAAAACCTCTCAACACCGCTTACATGCAACACAACTTTATTTCTCCATTAACAATAGAATAAGTCTCTTTTTTTCCTGTAGTAGGTTGATAAGATAATTTTCCTGCTAAGGTTTCAGCAATGGAATTGGCTAATAAATTTCCTGTAAGTATGAAATTAAAGCTTCCAACTGAATCTATTTGTAAATTCTTCCAGCCCCATTGATTTAGTATACCTAGATTAATATTAAAGCCCTCCCCTTCCAATGCAAAAAGATACTTATCCATTTGTTGTTCGATGTTAGCAGTAAATCTTACTAAAGCATTTTTTATACGGGCATTGAACATTGAAATAATATTAGTATTATTCTGTTGAGATATTTCTAAATAAGGGTGCCGTAAAACAATCTGATTAATCATACCACTGTTAGCATTAAATCTAGCTTTCCCTTTCCATAATCCCCATTTTTTTTGTTTTATAAAATCCATATTAGAGATATCACCATTAATATTAGTAAATTCGAAGGGGAAATTATGGTTAATATCTATAATTGATGAATTAATTAATTTCAAATTAGTAACGTGTAACGAAGTAATCGAATTTGTAACCGGCAATGTAATAAATTCTATCCAATTAGCAGGTAATTGATAATGTATATTAGCTAACCTCGCATCTACAATATTAATCGAATGGTGTTGTATATTCGAAATTACCTTTAAACTAAACGTACCTTCGTGTGTATAACCAAAAAGACGATGAAAGTAAAGTATATCATTTGAATATGTTATGTCTGCAACTAGGTGACTAATTTGTTGATTATGTGATATTAACTTATCAATATTTAATTCACTTTTATTAAAAGAGTTTTTCCAATGCCCATCAATAATATTTATATCATTTACCTTTCCTGATAAACCTAAAATTGACCACTCTTTTCCTTGGAAATTAGTATTTATTAAATCCATATCTTCAACTTTTAGGTTTTTAATGTCTTTCAGTATATTAAGCATTTCGTCAAATGACATAGAAAATTGCCAATCCGTGTTAGCTAACACTAGTTTTTCAACAGTGAGTGAATTATCAGTATATTGAACAATGTTGGCGTTAATAATACCATTATTGACATGAGCAGAAAATTTATTGAATGAAAGAAAATTTTTTTTATATGCTCCTTTTACCATCAAATTTGTTAAGTTAAAATTATTTAACTCAAGTCGATCAGAATTGAACTGAAAAACACCTTCTTCGAATGAATTGTGGAAGGTTATTTCGCCAGTCATATTAGTAGCTACGTTAGAAATATTTTTACCTCTATAGCTTATATTAATCCTTTCTAATTTTAGTCTTTTAGTTATAAAAGGAAACGCCTTGAAAGAAATAGGTAGATTTACTTTTCCTTCTGTAAGGATTATTCTGTCAAACGACAATTTTGAAAATATTTTTTGCAAGAAAATTTCTAACCTAATTTGTTTTACATTGAGAGAAAAGTTATTTTTTTTATTATGGATAGAAACATCTTTAAATAAGATTATTCCTGGTGTTTTAAGACTATGGCTAATATCGTCTATTTTAGCATCATAATGAGTATATTTACTTAATAAATAACTTAATTGTTCTGCTCCCCAATGTGTTTTTATGACCATATAAATCGATATAATCAACATAAAAAACGTAAAAATAAAAATATTTAACCACTTTACCAGAAATATCACTATGTTCTTTATAGTTACCTCCTTATTATTACAAATTACCTAATATAATCTAGAAGAAAATTATTAATTTCTGCCCACCGAATAAATTGGGGGCCATGAACATTCGACTGGCGATGGAACATTTTATGATTCTGGCATAGAAATAAACTGAATACTTTGTATGTAAACCCCAAATGTCCCGACTTTTATACCCTGTAAGATATAACCATCTGGAATATTGTAAGTCTCTGTTCTATGATTAATTAAGCCTTCATTTTTGCCTATTTTATTCGTGAGACCATTCTTATACGTAATAACTATTTGACCAATAAAAACTCCTTCAACTACATATTCTACCTTATTTATATCCATATCAAGTTTTAAATCGGCTACTTTCCGAACTTCAACGTTTTCCCTTGACTTTTTTGTACCAAAATAATTATCTCCCACCGTCACCTCAAATGATTTTACATCATTCATATTTTTTACGTTTACAATATTCCCACCTGGACCGCCAGTCATTAATGTGTTTTCTGGTGTTCCTAATCGATCAACAATCCATCCCCCAGAAAACACAAGACTATAGGTTGGCGGTTCGATTATATATTCATGTAACGTTGTATTTTGATCTCCATAAATAGGAGAGAACTTTTTTTCTTTTACGTTAATCGTTGATGTTACCATAAATTCAAATCCATCATGATTACCTTTAGCAGTAATAGTAGTAATTCCTGCGCTTTTTCCTGTTACTAAACCAGTATTATTTATAGTAGCAATATTTGGCTTACTTGAAACCCATTCAATCAGATCATTCTTCACAAATTCGCCTTCTTTATAGCTTTCAATATTGCGTGAGGGAATTAACTTGACCTTATACAGAAACGAGCCATTAACAATGATACTTCTATTTTTTTCATTAATTTCAAAATCATATTTGATAAAATCAAAGTCAGTTTTTTTACCGACATCATTCCGATTGTCAGTAACGGATGCATGCAACATTGCTTGACCATCGTCATTGCTTATTAAAGAAAATTCAACTTTACCCGTTTTATCCGTTCTTACTGTTGTCTCTTGTTTTTTATTATCAGCAAAATGACCTAGAGTCGTTGTAATCTTAACTGGAATATCTGCTAGCGCACTACCTTGCTTGTTTTTTACTTCTACAATAAATTTAACAGGAGTTCTACCATCTGCACTTGCATAATTTTTATCTAATTTATTATTTAATGAGGTAACATGTGCCGAACTTGTATCAGGGTCAAAAACTGTAGTTTCTTTTCTTCCTGCTTTATCAGTATTGGTAGTTGTTGCCGTTATAGTCACCGTTCCTGCTTTGTTACTTCTAAGTCTAAAAGTGGCCTGACCATTAGCATCTGTAGTAATTTTTCCATCATTTAAATTTTCAAATGTTCCTGTCCCTTCTGGGCTCTGACTAATAGCGATTTCATTTTTGGGAACAAGATTACCGTTTGCATCTTTCACTGTTACGGTAAATATAACAACATCAGAGCCATTCGCTGTTGCTCTATTCTTATCTGCTGTTAGACTGGCAATACTTGCGGTGCTGCTATCAGCTTTAAAACTGACATCGCTAGTTTGCTGTTTATTAGACTGAGTATGAGTAACAGTTACTGTCGCATTGCCTGATTTTTTGCTCTCTAACGTAAAAGTAGCTTTACCGTGCTGATCTGTTTTAACAGTTTTAGGATTTAAATCACCTAAAGTGGTTTTGATATTCAACTGATGATTGATAAACGGATTACGGTTTCCGTCTTTGATTGTTACGGTAAATGTAATGACATCAGAGCCATTCGCTATTCCGCTATCTTTATCATTTTTTATCGCTATGGTTGCTGTACTATTATTGGGCTCAAAGTTAACTACCTTTTCTTTTCCCGTTGTATCGGTATCGTTAACTGCTGTTACGGTCACATTTTCTGCTTTGTTACTTCTAAGTCTAAAAGTGGCCTGACCATTAGTATCTGTTGTAATTTTTCCATCATTTAAATTTTCAAATGTTCCTGTCCCTTCTGGGCTCTGACTAATAGCGATTTCATTTTTGGGAACAAGATTACCGTTTGCATCTTTCACTGTTACGGTAAATATAATAACATCAGAGCCATTCGCTGTTGCTCTATCCTTATCTGCTGTTAGACTGGCAATACTTGCGGTGCTGCTATCAGTTTTAAAACTGACATTGCTAGTTTGCTGTTTACTAGACTGAGTATGAGTAACAGTTACTGTCGCATTGCCTGATTTTTTGCTCTCTAACGTAAAAGTAGCTTTACCGTGCTGATCTGTTTTAACAGTTTTAGGATTTAAACCACCTAAAGTGGTTTTGATATTCAACTGATGATTGATAAACGGATTACGATTTCCGTCTTTGATTGTTACGGTAAATGTAATGACATCAGAGCCATTCGCTATTCCGCTATCTTTATCATTTTCTATCGCTATGGTTGCTGTACTATCATTGGGCTCAAAGTTAACTACCTTTTCTTTTCCCGTTGTATCGGTATCGTTAACTGCTGTTACGGTCACATTTTCTGCTTTGTTACTTCTAAGTCTAAAAGTGGCCTGACCATTAGCATCTGTTATAATTTTTCCATCATTTAAATTCTCAAATGTTCCTGTCCCTTCTGGGCTCTGACTAATAGCGATTTCATTTTTTGGAACAAGATTACCGTTTGCATCTTTCACTGTTACGGTAAATGTAATGACATCAGAGCCGTTTGCTGTTGCAGTTCCTTTATCGACGTTTAGGCTGTCAATATGAGCGGTATGACTATCTGCAATAAAACTAACTCTCTTATTAGCCTCCCGTTGAGGGGTACTTTCATATTGTGCACTTACCACCACATTATCAACTGCTTTTGTTGTGCTGGTTAGTCTAATTTTGGCTTGACCATTAGCATCAGTTTCACTAGTTTTTGGCAAAATAACAGCATTGTCTTTATCTTGATACCAACTAATCATCTTATTTGATATCTTTATTAGATTACCATTATCATCTATTAATTGTGCGGTATAGGTAAAATACTGACTACCATCTGCTATCTTTGTCGTTGTAGCATCATCAAGTTTTATACTACCTATTCTCGCGGTACTGATATCGGCAATAAAACTAACTCTCTTATTAGCCTCCCGTTGAGGGGTATTTTCATACTGTGCACTTACCACTACACTATCAACTGCTTTTGTTGTGCTGGTTAGTCTAATTTTGGCTTGACCATTAGCATCAGTTTCACTAGTAGATGGCATGTTAACATTCGTGTTTTTATTTAAGTGCCAATCGATAACTTTATCAGCTATCTTTAATAGATTACCGTTTTTATCTACCAATTGTGCGGTATAGGTAAAATACTGACTGCCATCTGCTATCTTTGTCGTTGTAGTATCATTAAGCTCTATACTACCTATTTTCGCGGTACTGATATCGGCAATAAAACTAACTCTCTCATTAGCCTCCCGTTGAGGGGTATCTTCATACTGTGCACTTACCATTACATTATCAACGGCTTTTGTTGTGCTGGTTAGT
Organism: Candidatus Arsenophonus triatominarum; assembly: GCF_001640365.1. GTDB lineage: Bacteria > Pseudomonadota > Gammaproteobacteria > Enterobacterales > Enterobacteriaceae > Arsenophonus > Arsenophonus triatominarum. Next base: position 6,031 of record NZ_LWMI01000025.1, read on the forward strand.
CTAATTTTGGCTTGACCATTAGCATCAGTTTCACTAGTAGGTGGCACGTTAACATCCGTGTTTTTATCTTGATGCCAACGAATAATCTTATTTGCTACTTTCACTGGATTACCGTTTTTATCTACCAATTGTGCGGTATAGGTAAAATACTGATTGCCATCTGCTATCTTTGTCGTCGTAGTATCATCAAGCTTTACACTGCCTATTTCCGCGGTACTGACATCTGCTAAAAAAGTAATAATTTTTTCTGTATTAGAACCATTAATATTGGCTGTGATTTTCATTTGTCCTGCTTGCTCACTGACAATACTAAAAATCGCTTTACCATTATTGTCGGTAGTAACATTACGGTTTTGGGAATTTGCTTCATTGCTCGCGGTAAATTTGACTATAACGTTCGGCACTTCATTACCATACTTATCGGTAACGACGGCTTTTACCTTATTTTCCGCTCGACCATTTGCTATTTGATTATCAGTGATAACTTCTAAGTTACTGTCTTTTATTTCAGCTGTGTTTTCATCCGACTCAAAATTAATAGTAGCACTTTTATGATTTCCATTGTCCATCGTTGCTGTAATGCTACCTTTACCGGCAGTTTTACTAAAAACTTCAATGAAGGATTTTCCATTACTATCTGTTTTAACGGTGAGTTTTTTATTATCAATATGACTACTAGAAGATAATGTTGCGCCGGATTCACCATTAATTAAATTCAGCCCACTTATCTCAAAAGTAATGTTTTCATTACTAAGTGGCTTTCCTTTTTTATCTTTGATCTCAGCTGTAACAACATACCTATCTTTATTATTTGCTGTGAGAGTTTTTCCTGGTGGTGTAATAATTAAATTTGTACTAAAGTCGTTTGTAGATCGAATACTCCGAATAACTGTTGTGGCTTTATTTGACTCATTATGGTTTTTATCAATACCTACTGCGCTGATATAATATTCTTTTGAAAAATTCGAATAAGGTGGTAAGATAATTTGCGCTTCAGTCTGTGAAATTTTTTTGAATTCTCCCCCATCAGTGGAAAAGTGATGGTCCACAATCCACTTTATATCTTTTAAACCATACTTTGTTTTATTGACCTTAACATTGATTGTCTTTATTTCTTTAGCTTCACCAATTATCTCTTTAGGTAAAGCAATATTTATTAATTCTTGTTTACTATATTGCATCACAATATCATAATTTCGGTCGACAAAATCATACTTATTACCAACGAGACTACGCATTATATCAACAGAATCAGGATCTAATTGTTGTTGAAGTGATACCCCAAAACGATAGTTCACATTCATGCTAATTTTTGTATTATTCTGATCACCAATTGAATGTTCCCCTCTGAAGGTTAACAGGGGGATAGGCGCGTAAATTATTCCTAAACTTAAAGCTTGTGGATAATCATTTAATTGGGTTGGATCAAGGTTAGCGTGACGATCGATGCCTTTACCAAAATATTTTTCATATTTAACACTACCGCCAAATTGAGGGTACTTTGGCAAATAAGCTTCAGCGCTAACGTCAAAACCTGTTGCAGGACGTTCATCATAATCATCCATGCGTGATAATTTTGATTGATGCGATTGAGTCAAGCCAAAATAACCATTTACAGCAAGTTTAAAATAATCTGTCCACGTTTCACCACCAATTCCTAAACGCGCATTACCTCCGGTAATGTCATAATCATAAAAAGTATTAACACCATACATCAATTTTTTCCAATATTGGCGATATCCTAAACCGAGGTTTACCGTATTTCTTTCAGCATTATTTCTGAGTCCTAACTGGCTAAAAAGAAGACTGTTTTCCTTATCAATAATAGGTAATAAAAAATCGCCCGAAATTTTAGTATCTGTATTAAAAGAAACACGGGCCTTACCATATTGGTTTAACCAACCGGTAATTCGTTGATTAACTAATCCTAGGCCAATATTCTTTGCATAGCCAATAGAAGTCTCTAATGGATCCTTGTTTAGAAGAATATTACTCACCTGAGTAACTCCTGAAGCTATTTTCTTATCAAATGTATCCTCTTCTTTTGGATCGAAATTAGAACTGTCTAAATCAGGTAAAATAGATTTTACTCTCGTATTTTTTGCGTCATCTTTTTCAACTACCTCAATTTCTGGCATTTCCAGAGGATAATTTTCTGGACTTAAATTTTCAAAGGGAGTTAACGGATAAGATTTTTTAGTTGGTTGTGATGAATAGGCAATATGTGGTAATATGATGTAAAAAAATTGCAAAAAAATCAATCCCCAAATTATTTTTTTTCTTTCAAAATAAGAACTCAAAATATGTTATATCCTTTAACAAAGTTTATTATTTAAAATTAAAACCAAGCATCATCCTGAACTAGAGGTTAACTTATGACATAACCCAATGATTAATCAATATTGAGCAGGTTTCGAATATATCTAAATTTTTTTAGAACTAGACTAACGTTTTTAATAGATAAATGATTCAATATATGAAGAAGAGAAACTACAAAAAATCGCTCCATTGGGCTATTGTAGTGGCATACTGAATTTGGCCACCTAAAGTTGAGGTGATATACTTACCTCATAATTTTTATAGGTGCCAAAATGAGTAAAACATATACTGCGGAATTTAAATGTGAAACCGCCCAATTAGTCCTTGACCAAAATTACACCTACCTGGAAGCAGCAGAAAGCGATGAATGTAAGCCTTTCAGCTATACGCCGATGGTAAAAACACTTCTTTTAGAACGCGAGGGAAATCTGCGCCTGGCTGCCATTAACACCGGAACACGTTGAGGCTCAAGCAAATGAAGAAAAGAATTCAACGCCTTGAAATGGAGAATGACATCTTAAAAAAGGCTACTGCGCTCTTGATGTCGGACTCACTAAAAAATTCGTCGGTAGTTGAAAAGTTAAGAGCGCTTTATCCGGTAAAAGCATTGTGTCGTATTTTTAGTATCCACCGAAGCAGTTATCGCTATTGGTGTCGGCCGAAGGCTCCAGATGGTAAAACGTAGCTTGGAAAAGTCAGTGGCGGGTCCGCTGGCGCCACAATGGTTACCAATACACTCAGGGTTAAACTTGGCCGTTGGTTGGCAGGTAATCTGGTGAAATCGTTAAACCTTGTCAGTTGCCAAACGAAAAAACATCAATACAAACGGGGAGGAGATGAGCGCGTTGATATTCCCAATATTCTCAACAGATAATTTGCTGTCACCCGACCTGACCAGGTTTGGTGTGGCGATGTAACCTATATTTGGAGGTGCCCGATGGGCGTATCGGGCGGTAGTAATGGATTTATTCGCCCGAAAACCCGTGGGTTGTGCAATGTCATTTTCGCTAGATTCAGAATTAACAAGTAAGGCACTACTAAATGGCTTGGGAACTGCGTGGTCATCCCAAACCGGTCATGTTTCATAGTGACCAAGGAAGCCATTACACCAGTCGTC
>NZ_LWMI01000026.1 GCF_001640365.1 Candidatus Arsenophonus triatominarum
CGCAGAGAAGTCGATTAACGCTTTCATAGAATCTGTGACAGAATCTTTGAAATCCGGCAATGACGTACAACTCATTGGCTTTGGTAGTTTTCAGGTTAAGCAACGAGCAGCTAGGGAAGGCGAAACCCAAAAACAGGCGAACCACTTAAAATTGCTGCTGCAAATGTACCGAGTTTTAAAGCAGGTCAAAATCTCAAAAGATGCGGTGAAGTAATTTCATGACCTATGACGCAAGTTCAATTCATATTCTGCGTGAAGATGAAATCAAACAGTTTGATTGGCATTGGGCAGAGGAATTAGCCCATGAGCACACTTTGCCGCTGGATTGGGTCAAGCGAGGTTTTGAAGCCTCAAGACGATTAGGCATTGAACCCGATTTTTTCGTCAGAAATATATCCTCAATCAAAGACCTACCCAAAAATGACGAATTCGAGCAAGTCTTCATTGAAGTGCTAAAGAAGACAGAAAGAAGAGTCAGAATACCCTCTAAAACGTCCTGTAATCAATTATGAGAGATTTTCTCGAAAAAACGTAAATTCGTACGTCTAAAAATTTATCGTTGCCCACAATGCGTTATAGCAACTTTTGAGTTTTCAGGTTTCAGAAATAGAAAAAGCCAACTGCGAAAGTTGGCTAATTCAACATAAAGTAATCAATCTGCCATGAAGGATTTACTTTTTTTCAATGCTATATCGTAATTATTGGTTGAAGTTGTTGAATAATCATTTGTTTTATTGTTGTTTGGTAAATTGGCCTGATTAGCAAGGAAATAAACTAGCTCTTTTATTTGCTGTGACTCTATATCATCTCCTAAAAGCCGAGATAATATATCAACGAGCCTAGGTGATGCCTTATCAAGAGCAAAGCCGGCCAGCAAAGCTCGTTTGCATTCTTTGTTGATTTTATCAGATTTGTTCAAGTGTTTTATTAGCCATGCTTCTGATTGATCAGTTTCAGAAAGTGATAAAGTAAATCTACGGACATTTTTATTTTTCACCTTAATTTCTCCCCATTAAATAAAGTCCGTTAACAAGATCTAGCTGTGGGGTTTCTGACATATAAAAACGCTCTGGTATAATTTTTGTATGGTCTTTTAAAGCATCAGAAATTATAGGAGCGCCACCACCTATCACAAGAACATATGAATAACCACTAAAAAGACTCACTGACTCGATAACTCGATCAGATAATCGTTTTATATTTTGATTAATAGCTGATACAACGGTATTATTTTACTTGGATCGTTTGTATTTTTTTTGAGCCATTCTTTATTGTGGCGATTAATGATGAACTGATCAGCAATGTAATTTGAAGCACAAGTGTTTGTGTTTCTAATATACGTTTAATTTTCACGTGTAATTATTGAAACACCAATATCAGAATCACCAGCTAAATTAACAACCCCTGACATATTTCCGCTAATTTGAGCAATGTCTAACGTAGTCCCACCTATATCGACAATTAACATTGATTGTGTTTCTGGAATATCAATCAATTTATCAAATCCGGCAGGTATTGATTCAGGTTTAACAGATATTTCTTTAAAAGAAAACATTGGAAAATTTTTATTGTTTGATACGATTTTTCTTAAGTTTTTTTTCTTCCTCTCTATATTATCAAAATTTATCTGATTATCTTCGTCATAATATTCTGCCAATGGCAAAGTAACAGTAATATCAACTTCTTGAGGAATAATGCTAGTTTGCAATAGAGCATGATGAATGGCGACAGTATTTATCAGGCTATATTGCCACTCGCTGTTATTGGTTGTTATATTTCGAATATCCAATTTATCAAAAGAATATTTTCACCTTCAATTAAAAAATTAACGATATCATCGTTACCAATGTCAGCGACCCAGCCACGCTTAAAACTGGTTGGAACAATAGCTACTTTTTTTTCATCATTTTCTAGCCAAATTAATTTTATATTCGTTGAGCCATCATCGATAAAAACTTCATGTTTTCCTCATCTTTTTTGCATCAAATAATTGTCATTTTAGATGAAAAAATACATTCAGCAATATAATTTATGAATTTTAGCATCATTTTTGCTGCTAAATAGTCATTAAAATTTGAATTTTATATTACTTTATGAGTTTTTGATGCTTTTTTTTCTTGTTATTATCATCAAATCCAATAAGTCACTCCAGCCATCAGAATAGAATTCAACGAGGGGATGCCGAAGTTGAAGAATACGCCGACAAGTGTGCCAGCAATACAAGCAAAAATAGCAGACCAGCCAATTAAAGGAGTATCTGAATCAGAAGGTAATATCCGTTTTTCTCTAGTTTCGTCTAGAATTTCCTGCTCGTTTTCAAAATGTAGTAATCAACCAGCATGACACCAGTTATTGGGTGGGAAAATAATGCCAAGTATGGAAAGGAAATCTACAAGTGGTTTAAGATGCCCATCATCGATAGCGCAGTGCCCCGTGATGAAATCAAGACCGGCATGAAGTATTATGCGGCACACTTCCTACGCCACTTTCTATGGTTGGCTGGATGGGGGAGCCGAAAGGCTCGCCGTTCACTTTGTCCGGTAGTACTAACCCCATTCAGTCTGCCACCCGATCTCAATTCCAAATCTGGCGCCTAGATTTTTGTTTCTCTTGTTGGATGAGGGAATGCTGATGTACGAGTACGTTTTAGATATTACAAATAAAAGATAACCGGATTTTATAATGAAAAACCCCGAGAAAATGGGCTTTTGCAAACAGATTTCATAGGCCAGTTGGCCAACACTAGGGAACTACAATAATAACTATATTTGTTTTTTTATTTTTCTGATTTCCAGACACGAGTTGGAATCAAGTAAACACCCAAAGGGAATATGTAGCAACAACGGAGCATATTCCCTTTTTTATAAACAATAAGAATTGTTCTGATATTTCTAGTTCTTTTCGCTCGAAAACAAGGGGAATTTATCATGATTCAAGCTAACAAATACAGAACAACCTTTCGGCGGTTACAAGCAGGTATGTCCGTTTTCACAACGACGAAATCTTGAAAATCGTGAAATTGAAAAAGCAAGAATTCACCGAAAAAGGGCTGATTTACCACTTTGATGTTGAAGGTGGAAATGGAAGTTTGATAGGCGAAGCAGAGCAAAATATACGCAACAAAAATTGCTAAATTATCGCTGAAAAATTCAATCATCCAACCTTAAAAAATACGATTATTTTTTAATCGTAACTTATGATTTTGATCAGTTTATTTTTTATTTAAGTTATTGAATTTGATCAACTATTTGACAAATTTAATTTTAGACTTACAATTGTAAAATCTATTTTTAGCTGTCTTTTGCACAGCATTTGCTCTTTATACAATTTGGGTTTTCCTCTCTGCGAGTCGCAGAGGACAGAATGCCGTTTTTGTGTGTTCTGTTTTGGTGTTTTTTATTCAATAACACGGTTATCCACATTCATTCGATTTGTGGAAATCGTATTTAACTCTTCGTTTTTACGGGGGTTGTTATCATCTGAAATTCAGAAACATCAAAATATAGCGCTCAGGAGGGAAAATGCCCCAAGAAATTATTTTAAAGAAAGTAAGAGTAATGCAAAAATCAGGCGAGAAATCAGGAAAATTGAATTTCTTGCCAAGAAAGACGCTGAACGTGAATTTAATCAAGAACTCAAAAAGCGTTTTGGCGACACGAAATCCACGCCAGCAATTACAGAATTTTCAACGACAGATTGTGGTTTATGCCAATCTGTTTATGAATTACCGCAAAAAACAACAAAAACAAAAAATCATCGAACAAAGAGCGCGCATTGACGCCTATTTTATAATTAAAAATTATTTTTCTTCAAATCTACTTTAACCCCCCCAGGGAAATCACACGTTTTTTCATATGATGATTTTCTCATTTTTATATGAAATCGTTCTCAAAAATTCAATAACGGGAGTGATGAGTGAAAAGTGCCGCTACATTACGATTGATAGGTAATCCACATGCGTATTATCCAAATTTAGCCAAACCGCTTGGTGGATTAACCGCAGCAATTCTTTTTTCCCAAATATTTTACTGGCAGGACAAAGCTAATTCTGAATTAGGAGTTTACAAAACTCGAGATGATCTTGAAGAAGAAACCGGATTGACACATGACGAACAACGAACAGCAATAAAAAAATTAGTCGCAATTGGAGTTTTACTCGTTACAGAAAAACGGCTTGAACATAAAACATATTACAAAATTGGATGAAGGTAAGCTTAATGAAATTCTGGATAATTTCGCCAACTCAAAAAAGGGAGTTTCGCGAGATGGAGAAAATGGAGCTCCGAAGTAGACATTGTCGAGTTCGGGGAATCGACATTATCGAGTTCGTTTGATCAAGAGATTACTACAAAGATTACAGAAATATATAAAACCATCCTAACCCTTCCTTCTCAAAATTTTGACTTGAAGCTAATTTTGGCGGATTCGCTGCGTGGTGAATTTCAGGAGTTTGTCGACAAGTCTGCCGATGAGCTACATCGAGCCGTTGAGCAAAAAATTATCGGACTTGGTTTCGAGTGCAACAGGGAGTTTCGAGTACAGGAACGGGGTGATTGTCGTTCTGGCAGAGTTGATTTGCTGGTGAGTGACAAGCACGGCAACCAATGTGGCATTGAAATCGACGCAAGCTCTCCCAGAGAAAAATCTTTCGCTAAACTAGCCTGTCTGAAATCAGGGATAATCTTACTGCGGAAATCTTCCACAGCAGAAGACTATCTGCAAGATGGTGTTTTGGTAGTTGCGGAGGTATTTCGCTACCCAAAACTAAGATCATCACGAAAAAATCTGAACTGAATTTGTCCCTGTTTGAGCAGAAACCAGTGAATCAGTTTGGGATGATTATCTTCAACACCGCAAAAACAAAAAAGCGCCACTGACACAAACCGCCCTGAACCGACTGGCGACAGCAGTCAACGAAGCCAATGAACTAGGATATTCCACCGATAACGTGCTGGCTGAATGCATGCTTAGAAACTGGCAAGGCTTTGAGGTTTCGTGGATTGAGCAAAAAAAATATCAGCGAAATAGTCTCATCAACGAGATCACAACACGCCCAAGTAATCCCGAAGGTTTTGTGGTGATTAACGGTTAATCTGTTTTTTGCGAAAAAACTATGAATATTATTCAACGATTGCAAAAAATCATGCCGCCCAATATCAAGCCAATTGCCTGTAGCTGGGAAGAACATTTGGCAAGAATGCAAAAAATATCCGAAGAAGCCAGTTTGCAAGACGCTATTTTTCGCAAGCAACGCCGGATAGAAAACTTGTTTGGGCGCTCGGGTATCGCCCCGTTGCATGCACATTGCCGATTTGAAAATTATCGCGTTTTCAACGCCGGTCAGAAAAATGCGTTGAACCAATCCGTCGCCTTTGCAAAGAATTTTGGAGTGGGATTTGGCGGATTTGTTTTTAGCGGTGGATGCGGAACAGGCAAAAATCATCTTGCAGCAGCGATAGGGCATTATCTCATGAGCAAAGGGCGATCCGTATTGTGTATTACCATTGCGGATTTGATGATGCGTTTTCGAGCAACCTACGAAAAAAATACGACATTGACAGAACAACAATTGCTAGATGAACTTTGCAAAGTTGATTTGTTGATCTTGGACGAAATCGGTATTCAGTATCAGCATAGCGAGAATACGAAGATTATTGTAAATCAGATGGTTGATAAGCGGACTTCACACAAAAAACCGCTTGGCATGCTCACGAACTTGAACAGTGAACAAATTCGGCAATTTTTGGGCGATAGAGTCATCGATAGAATGATGATGAGCAATGGGCTTTGGTTAAATTTCAATTGGTCAAGCTACCGCCGTAAAATTCAATAACGAAAAAAAGTTTTAAATCACTGAGTTTCACTACTCAAATCCAATCAATTCAAAGCAATGGAACCCTCAACAACGAGGGTATATGCGCATGTCTGAAAAATACTCAACACCTGCCGCCTATCTGTGGGGCATCATGACCACCTCGGGGAGTCATGACAACGATTTTTGATTTTTTTACCCTTGAGCAGTGGGTAGCTGTGATGGTATTGTCTGCACGATAGGGACATTTTTTATCAACGTGTACTACCGCAAAAAGGAGTACAGACTCAAGGAACGTCAGTATGAAGATACCGAAAAAAATATTGATGGCAACGGGCGGTAGTGCGTTGTTTTTAGCCTCAACGATGATAACGCATTTTGAAGGATTAAAATTTAAACCTTACTTCGATGGAGGTGGTGTACTCTCTGTTTGTTATGGTCATACAGGCAAGGATATTGTGCGTAACCGGATGTACACGCAAGAAGACTGCGATAAGTGCTTAATGACGATTTAAAAGCCGTTAAACGTTATGTTGACCCGTTGATTAAGGTCAATATCAACACGCTAACACAGGCAGCCCTTTACTCATTTGCTTATAACGTGGGCGTGGGTAATTTTGCCAAATCGACCTTGCTCAAAAAGCTCAACAACAATGACCGAAAAGGGGCATGTGATGAGATGAAGCGGTGGGTTTATGTGAAAGGCGAAGTCTGGAAAGGGCTAATTACCCGTCGGGAAATTGAGAGCGTAATATGTTATGGCGACCTTACTCATTTATCGGAGTGATTATTGCAGGGTTAATTCTCTCACTTATTTTTATCAACTCCCGTTATCAAACCATCAGGCAAAACTACCAAACATTAAAACAGCAATATCGCGCACAAATTGAAGCCGTGAAATTACAGCAGCAAAAGATTGATTCTTTGCACCAACTCGATATTCAACACACGGAGAAATTAAATAATGCCAAAGCTGAAATTGCTAAGCTCAATGATGCTGTTCGTGCTGGCACTAAGCAGTTGCACGTCAATGCCGTGTGTCCAATACCCAAAACCGCTACCACCCAGAGCCGACATAATGAAGCCACCCCACAACTTAGTAAGGCAGCTCGAGAAGATTATTTCCGTCTCAGAGCGATGATAGCTGAGAACGAAAAGCAGACGGAATATCTACAGCAGTACATCAAAACACAGTGTCACTGAATCGGTCATTGGCACGTTCAAATCTTAACAATCTCAGCGCCACGCACGCGCATCAATAAAACACAGAACCTTATAGAAAGTCGAGCCTGAAGAACGCCGTTTAAAATGGTGCTTTTCTGTGGGCGGCTGTTCTGTGCGCGCAGGTTCGATTTTCTATAAGGAAAAGTACGATGAAATTAGTAACAACTAAAAATGACAATTTTTTAGTAACAGAAATGCCAACAATGACCAGTCTGGAAATGGTGGACTATATTAATGCGGAGCGGAAATCAAAAGCGGAAGCAGAGAGATTAACGTTTCCTTGCAAAAAATATCGCAAGTTACAGCACAATAATTTTATGGCAAAAGTACCCAAAGTTCTTGGAGAAACATCTGCTAAATTTTTAGCTGATGATATTTTCACCACTGGAAACGGTGCCCAGTCTATTCGAAAAATTTACCGATTTCCAAAACGTGAAGCCTGTCTAATGGCAATGAGTTACAGCTATGAGTTACAGGCTAAAATCTATGACTACATGACGGAGTTGGAAGAAAATAAAGGATTAGCTTTTACTATTGAGCAATTACAAAATATTGTTGCTACAGCCAGAAAAGAGTCTGATAAAGACTCTTCGGATGCTGGTCGTCGATTACGTAAGCGTCAAGATGATTTACCCATTCTTAAAAAAGCTGAAAAAACAGTAATGGAGTTATCTCAAATCCCCCTTGATTTAATTGGTGGAAGCATGAGGTTAGAAGGATGACTCCTGAGCAATTCATCGAAGCCAATGTTAAGGCCGAGTTAATCAAGCTGGGCTTTTCTACCTCTGTCGCCAGCTTAGCCACCCGTGAAGCCATCCGCTATTATCGCAAACAGCCAGCTAGTAGAAGAGGCAAGATGATAGAAGATTGTCTTAATCAAGCAAAAATTGTGGCCAGGTTAACAACAAAGCGATAATCGCAAATGAGTTCAATTAAACAAGTCAAAACTCGCCATGATAGCGAGGGTTTTCGTGTGCATTACGAAAATCCAGCAGGACGATTTCATAAAAGCTTTAAAACGCGGGAAGCTGCTTGCCATTTTCTTTTTCTGAGCGAATCTGAGCGATTTTTGGCGATGATGGCAAAAGAAAAAGAGCAATGCCGAGATTGGCATCTTCGCAAGTTGATTCAGTTTTATGTGGGGAAAAAGGTCTTTCAGTGTGAAACGGGGCATTTACGGCAAAGTTCGCTCGATACGATTAAACATGCCTTGTTTTCGATTGACGAAACGTTGCAAGCAAAAATGGCGTTGAATATTCGCCCGAGTGAATTTAACGGTTTACCGGAAAATACGCTTAAACATCTGCATTCTGCCTATTTGCTGCTGAAAGCAATGCGAAATGTTGGTGTCAGTCCAATTCCAAAATTGAAAAGAAAAGGGGAAAAGCCTATTTTCATTCCGGCGTTTGAGAATGTGGATAGGATGATTGAAGAAGCGCCGTCAGAGAAAAGATTGCCTTCATCTTGGCATCGGTGATTGGGCTTCGGATAAGCGAAATATTGGCATTGGATTATAGCGATATTCAAGGGGAATATTTGAATATCTCAAAACATGTAACACGAAACGGTGTTATTGAAGGCTTAAAAGCTGACGTTCAGCGATTGTTACCGATGCCAAAAGGGTTATTGTCGCTATTGGATAAAAACAAGTTTGGGTTACATGAACCATTAATTGTCAGTCAATCAGTGAAAAGACTGTCGTTAAATTACAGTACGACAGGAATTGTTAAGGAATTACTGGAAAAATTCAGGATTGGGAAATTTCATAACTTACGGCATTTTGCAGCGGTACGTCTTATCAAAAAACGGAATGATATTCATGTTATTTCTAAAATGCTGGGTCATAAAAACATTGAGACCACCTCAAATATTTACGGTCGATTTTCAGGGTCAATTTTTGAGTTAAATTTTTAACATTTGCGTTCATTTTTTAATCATTAAGGTAAATGGGGTTAAAACCTTAATTGCTTTACATCAAAGGGATTCAGGTAAAAAATTACAGAATAGCCAAAAACGCATAATTCCGCAGTCATACTTCCGCATTTTGAAAAATTGGAAAACCTAATAATAACAACGCATGAAGAGGGATTTTTTTCGCATACTTCCGCAAAATAAGTCCGCACCCAAAATGGCTAATTTTACGAATGTTGCACAAAGGTTAAAAAGAGGTTGTCATGTCAGGGAAAGCTAAATATAAAAAAGCGTATATTGATGACGTGATCAACCTGTCTTTGGTGAAAGGCAAAGTATCAAATCATTTCATTGCAAAATGGCTGCATGTGGATGAAAAAACGATTAGAAATTGGCGAAAGGATTATTACGAATTTGATCATGCTTTTCATCATGCGGCCGACATTTTGAAAAAAGAGCTAGCAGAAACAGCAAGGCAAAACACCAAAATCCGAAAACGCAAAATTATTAAAACCACGGCAGACGGCGAAACGACAACGATAGAAGAAGTATTGCCTAGTCACAATGATATTGCCGTTTACAAAAAGATGGGGATCAATGAAGTCTTCTTTAACGATGAAAAGCATCAACAAAAAGAATACTTAAGATCGATACTCGAGCGAAAAAAATCAGCCGAAATCACTTCACTAGAGGCCGCGCAATTTTTAGAGATAGAAGGCATTCCTATACCAACTACCTTATTACTGGAAATTAAGCAATTGCAAGGTAGCCCTATACCAGAAGATATACTACCGCAAAATGCAATTACTCGAGAAATGACTTTAGAAGAGGCCGCAGAAGCGTACCAAAAACTGATGGGGTAAAGGGTTAAAATCGCTTACTTATTTATGTTATAAATGATATTAAATTTAAATATTTATTTAATATCAATTGATTATATGAGTTTAACCCCATTTTTTGTATTTTTATGTACACGTTTATGTGCAAAATATTTTTTTGAGTCGCTTTTTTCCGGACAAATTCCTATGCCGTTACCTTTTCCTTTTGACTTTAAAAAACCAGATTATTTTAAGGTATTTGAGTGGCGCGATGAGCGTCTACAACGGTTACGCCAGCAGCCGGAAAGTTTTAAACGATTAACCCGATTTTATAAGGATAATCCCGCGCAGTTTATTATTGACTGGGGCATGACGACAGACCCACGAAATGTCGATTACGGGTTACCGGTGACTATTCCTTTTTTGCTGTTCCCGAAACAGGAAGCATGGATTGACTGGATAATGACACGCTGGAAAGGACGTGAAAACGGTATTACCGAAAAAAGCCGCGAAATGGGCTTAAGCTGGACGTCAATTGCACTCGCATGCGCTTTATGTCTCTTTAATAAAGAGATGGTAATTGGCTTTGGCTCCCGCAAAGAAGAGTATGTTGACAGCACCGGTGACCCGAAAGCGTTGTTCTGGAAAGCCCGTAAGTTTATTGAAACTTTACCGCAAGAGTTTCGGGGAGGCTGGGTAGCGAAAAAACACGCGCCTTATATGCGGGTCAATTTCCAAACACCGGCGCCATTATCAAGGGTGAAGCGGGGACAATATTGGACGGGGTGACCGGACGACACTCTATTTCGTCGACGAAGCCGCCTTTTTGCCTCGTCCGCTATTGATTGATGCTGCCCTATCGCAAACTACCCGCTGCCGCATTGACTTAAGTTCGGTTAATGGATGGACAATCCTTTTGCCCAAAAACGCCACAGTGGACGTATTCCGGTGTTTACCTTTCACTGGCGCAATGACCCCCGTAAAGATGAACAATGGTACGAAAAAGAGTGCCTGAAAATCGATAATCCGGTCATTGTGGCGCAGGAACTGGATTTGAACTATCAGGCGTCTGTTGAAGGTATCTTAATTCCCGCCGAATGGGTACAGGCGGCCATTGATGCCCATATCAAACTGGGGTTTTTGACAACGGGGCTAAACGACTCGGTTTTGACGTTGCAGATGAGGGCGATGACAGCAACGCCCTCACGTTTGTACACGGATCGGTTGTCACGGATTGCCAGCAGTGGAGTAAAGGCGACGTGATCAGCTCAGCAAACCGAGTCAAAAACTATGCTGAGGAAGTCCATGCCGATGAAATCATCTATGACTCCATCGGGGTAGGGGCAGGGGTGAAAGCGCATCTACGACGGACATGTCATATCACCGCAACCGGATTCAACGCGGGTGGGGCTGTCTTTAAACCTGACGCAAAATATGTGGCGGGAAAAACCAATAAAGATATGTTCGCGAATATTAAGGCGCAAGCCTGGTGGGCGTCCGAGACCGTTTTTTTAATACCTGGCGGTGTATCATGCATTTGGAAAAATATCCGGATGACAAACGTTTCATCAATCAATTTACCGATGGCCTGTTAATCAGTCTCAGTTCAGGCATAAAAGAACTTGACGTACTGAAAGCTGAATTATCCCGTCCTCGGGTGGATTACGACAACAATGGACGGGTGAAAGTCGAGAGCAAAAAAGACATGAAAAAACGGGCATCGCTTCACCCAACATGGCCGATTCATTAATTATGGCTTTTTCCCCCGTTCCTAAACCGTTTCACATTCCCGACGAGGCATTTTTCTAATGAACAAAAGAAACAGGAAAAAGGACGTTAAGCCTGAAAGGAAAAAGCTATTTTCCATCTCTGATATCGATATGTATCCGGTCAGTGAGCAGCCAGTCTACGAATTCAAACCCTATGCCCCTCCCGCAGGCGTGATACCCGAAGCAAAGAGAGCGGACGCGCTGGCGAATGATGCCACCCCGTATGAAACCCTGAATGCATTCGGGAGTGATTGTTTGTATGGTGGGTTTCAGGGATACCCGATGTTGGCCATGAAAGCGCAGCAATCCGAGTACGCCAATGTTGCCGCGATTTTTGCTGACGAGGTTACGCGCAATTGGTTAACCGTAAAATCCTCATCCGATGATGAGGACCTCGTTAATGAGGTGGAAGGGGTAATCGTGAAATATCGCCTTCAGGATATGATCCATCAGGCCGTTTTGCATGATTGTCTGTTCGGCATAGCGCATATCTATATTGACATGGCGCCGATGAGAATGAAATGCGCAATCCGCTCTTTAAAGACAGAGCAAAAGTGGGCGATAAATTTCGCGGTTTTCGTATTATTGAGCCTATTTGGATGTATCCGGCGATGTATAACACGCTCAGACCGTGGGAGCCGGATTTTATCAGCCTTCATCGTGGTTTGTTATGGGCAGACCATCCACGCCTCCCGATTTATTGACCTAGTGACGCGTCCGGTATCACAGATACTGAAACCTGCCTATAACTTTGGGGCTTATCACTGATCCAGCTAATGGAGCCTTATGTCAAGGCGTGGGAAACTATCCGCGATGAGATACCCAAAATTGTCAAGGCTTTTACGCTGGCGGGTCTAAAAACTGATATGGAAAAACGGATGGAAAATCCAGGCGAATTCAAACGCCGCATCGATATCATGACCAACTACCGAAACAATCGCGGGGTACTGGCGCTAGATACGGAGGAAGAGTTTTTTCAGATCAATACACCGATGACGGATCTTGAGAAAATCGCCTCAAACTATCAGGAACAACTGTGTATTCCCTCACGGATGCCGGTGATTAAGCTGCTTGGCAATGCGCCCGCGGGACTGAATGCAAACGGGCAGGGTGAAATCGATGTCTGGCACGAAACCATCTCCGGTATTCAGGAACGCAATATTCGCCCCATGATACAGCAAATGCTGGATTACCTGTTTATAGCGGAATTTGGGCAGCTATTACCCGAAATTACGTTCACCTTTAACCCACTCGATGAGCTAACCGAGAAGGAAATGTCGGAGATAAATCTCAATAACGCTTCAATGCTGGCTAATTTAGCAACGAGTTCATGTATTTCGACGATGGATGTCGCTCAATGGCTTATCAATAATCCGAAGAGTGGTTTTGCTTTCATGAACGGGCAGGAAAACGAAGATGAAACAGACGAAAAAGAAGGAGAAAACACTTAAACCTTCACTCCCCAATGCAGGGATACAGCTTTGGTATCAGCGTGAATTACGTCGCCAGATTACCAGGATGCATAAAAACGTCACCGCCAAAATTTTAACTTCCTTTTCAAAAAATTCTCTTGCTTACGACGCCAGCCCCGCCTCAATGATAAGGAATACGCTCCGCGCGCTTTCTGCCCGCTGGGTAAAGAAATTCACTGCCTTATCCGACGATCTGGCAAAAACCTTCGTTAACCGAGCAGCCGGTAATGTGGATGTGCCCCTTAAAAAGCAGCTGGTCGATAAGGGGTTTGCGATTGATTTCAAAATGACGCGCGACATGCACAATGCGGTGACAGCGATTGTGGCGGAGAACGTGTCATTAATTAAATCCATCCCCCAACGCTATTTCACTAACGTTGAATCCGTGGTTCTCCAGTCTGTTTCGCGGGGAGGTGATTTAGCTCAGCTTAAAAAAACATTGGGACAACAGTTTGGCGTAACTGCCAGAAGGCGGAATTGATTGCCCGTGACCAGAACCGAAAAGCGAATTCTGCCTTGGCGGCAGTGAGACAGCATGCGCTGGGGATAACTGAGGGGATTTGGCGACATACCGGCGCAGGGCAACACCCAAGCGCCTAGATCATGTAAAAGCCACGG
>NZ_LWMI01000027.1 GCF_001640365.1 Candidatus Arsenophonus triatominarum
GAAGACTTCATTGATCCCATCTTTTGTAAACGGCAATATCATTGTGACTAGGCAATACTTCTTCTATCGTTGTCGTTTCGCCGTCTGCCGTGGTTTTAATAATTTTGCGTTTTCGGATTTTGGTGTTTTGCCTTGCTGTTTCTGCTAGCTCTTTTTTCAAAATGTCGGCCGCATGATGAAAAGCATGATCAAATTCGTAATAATCCTTTCGCCAATTTCTAATCGTTTTTTCATCCACATGCAGCCATTTTGCAATGAAATGATTTGATACTTTGCCTTTCACCAAAGACAGGTTGATCACGTCATCAATATACGCTTTTTTATATTTAGCTTTCCCTGACATGACAACCTCTTTTTAACCTTTGTGCAACATTCGTAAAATTAGCCATTTTGGGTGCGGACTTATTTGCGGAAGTATGCGAAAAAAATCCCTCTTCATGCGTTGTTATTATTAGGTTTTCCAATTTTTCAAAATGCGGAAGTATGACTGCGGAATTATGCGTTTTTGGCTATTCTGTAATTTTTTACCTGAATCCCTTTGATGTAAAGCAATTAAGGTTTTAACCCCATTTACCTTAATGATTAAAAAATGAACGCAAATGTTAAAAATTTAACTCAAAAATTGACCCTGAAAATCGACCGTAAATATTTGAGGTGGTCTCAATGTTTTTATGACCAGCATTTTAGAAATAACATGAATATCATTCCGTTTTTTGATAAGACGTACCGCTGCAAAATGCCGTAAGTTATGAAATTTCCCAATCCTGAATTTTTCCAGTAATTCCTTAACAATTCCTGTCGTACTGTAATTTAACGACAGTCTTTTCACTGATTGACTGACAATTAATGGTTCATGTAACCCAAACTTGTTTTTATCCAATAGCGACAATAACCCTTTTGGCATCGGTAACAATCGCTGAACGTCAGCTTTTAAGCCTTCAATAACACCGTTTCGTGTTACATGTTTTGAGATATTCAAATATTCCCCTTGAATATCGCTATAATCCAATGCCAATATTTCGCTTATCCGAAGCCCAATCACCGATGCCAAGATGAAGGCAATCTTTTCTCTGACGGGCGCTTCTTCAATCATCCTATCCACATTCTCAAACGCCGGAATGAAAATAGGCTTTTCCCCTTTTCTTTTCAATTTTGGAATTGGACTGACACCAACATTTCGCATTGCTTTCAGCAGCAAATAGGCAGAATGCAGATGTTTAAGCGTATTTTCCGGTAAACCGTTAAATTCACTCGGGCGAATATTCAACGCCATTTTTGCTTGCAACGTTTCGTCATCGAAACAAGGCATGTTTAATCGTATCGAGCGAACTTTGCCGTAAATGCCCCGTTTTCACACTGAAAGACCTTTTTCCCACATAAAACTGAATCAACTTGCGAAGATGCCAATCTCGGCATTGCTCTTTTTTCTTTTGCCATCATCGCCAAAAATCGCTCAGATTCGCTCAGAAAAAGAAAATGGCAAGCAGCTTCCCGCGTTTTAAAGCCGTAATGCACACGAAAACCCTCGCTATCATGGCGAGTTTTGACTTGTTTAATTGAACTCATTTGCGATTATCGCTTTGTTGTTAACCTGGCCACAATTTTGCTTGATTAAGACAATCTTCTATCATCTTGCTCTTCTACTAGCTGGCTGTTTGCGATAATAGCGGATGGCTTCACGGGTGGCTAAGCTGGCGACAGAGGTAGAAAAGCCCAGCTTGATTAACTCGGCCTTAACATTGGCTTCGATGAATTGCTCAGGAGTCATCCTTCTAACCTCATGCTTCCACCAATTAAATCAAGGGGGATTTGAGATAACTCCATTACTGTTTTTTCAGCTTTTTAAGAATGGGTAAATCATCTTGACGCTTACGTAATCGACGACCAGCATCCGAAGAGTCTTTATCAGACTCTTTTCTGGCTGTAGCAACAATATTTTGTAATTGCTCAATAGTAAAAGCTAATCCTTTATTTTCTTCCAACTCCGTCATGTAGTCATAGATTTTAGCCTGTAACTCATAGCTGTAACTCATTGCCATTAGACAGGCTTCACGTTTTGGAAATCGGTAAATTTTTCGAATAGACTGGGCACCGTTTCCAGTGGTGAAAATATCATCAGCTAAAAATTTAGCAGATGTTTCTCCAAGAACTTTGGGTACTTTTGCCATAAAATTATTGTGCTGTAACTTGCGATATTTTTTGCAAGGAAACGTTAATCTCTCTGCTTCCGCTTTTGATTTCCGCTCCGCATTAATATAGTCCACCATTTCCAGACTGGTCATTGTTGGCATTTCTGTTACTAAAAAATTGTCATTTTTAGTTGTTACTAATTTCATCGTACTTTTCCTTATAGAAAATCGAACCTGCGCGCACAGAACAGCCGCCCACAGAAAAGCACCATTTTAAACGGCGTTCTTCAGGCTCGACTTTCTATAAGGTTCTGTGTTTTATTGATGCGCGTGCGTGGCGCTGAGATTGTTAAGATTTGAACGTGCCAATGACCGATTCAGTGACACTGTGTTTTGATGTACTGCTGTAGATATTCCGTCTGCTTTTCGTTCTCAGCTATCATCGCTCTGAGACGGAAATAATCTTCTCGAGCTGCCTTACTAAGTTGTGGGGTGGCTTCATTATGTCGGCTCTGGGTGGTAGCGGTTTTGGGTATTGGACACACGGCATTGACGTGCAACTGCTTAGTGCCAGCACGAACAGCATCATTGAGCTTAGCAATTTCAGCTTTGGCATTATTTAATTTCTCCGTGTGTTGAATATCGAGTTGGTGCAAAGAATCAATCTTTTGCTGCTGTAATTTCACGGCTTCAATTTGTGCGCGATATTGCTGTTTTAATGTTTGGTAGTTTTGCCTGATGGTTTGATAACGGGAGTTGATAAAAATAAGTGAGAGAATTAACCCTGCAATAATCACTCCGATAAATGAGTAAGGTCGCCATAACATATTACGCTCTCAATTTCCCGACGGGTAATTAGCCCTTTCCAGACTTCGCCTTTCACATAAACCCACCGCTTCATCTCATCACATGCCCCTTTTCGGTCATTGTTGTTGAGCTTTTTGAGCAAGGTCGATTTGGCAAAATTACCCACGCCCACGTTATAAGCAAATGAGTAAAGGGCTGCCTGTGTTAGCGTGTTGATATTGACCTTAATCAACGGGTCAACATAACGTTTAACGGCTTTTAAATCGTCATTAAGCCACTTATCGCAGTCTTCTTGCGTGTACATCCGGTTACGCACAATATCCTTGCCTGTATGACCATAACAAACAGAGAGTACACCACCTCCATCGAAGTAAGGTTTAAATTTTAATCCTTCAAAATGCGTTATCATCGTTGAGGCTAAAAACAACGCACTACCGCCCGTTGCCATCAATATTTTTTTCGGTATCTTCATACTGACGTTCCTTGAGTCTGTACTCCTTTTTGCGGTAGTACACGTTGATAAAAAATGTCCCTATCGTGCAGACAATACCCATCACAGCTACCCACTGCTCAAGGGTAAAAAAATCAAAAATCGTTGTCATGACTCCCCCGAGGGTGGTCATGATGCCCCACAGATAGGCGGCAGGTGTTGAGTATTTTTCAGACATGCGCATATACCCTCGTTGTTGAGGGTTCCATTGCTTTGAATTGATTGGATTTGAGTAGTGAAACTCAGTGATTTAAAACTTTTTTTCGTTATTGAATTTTACGGCGGTAGCTTGACCAATTGAAATTTAACCAAAGCCCATTGCTCATCATCATTCTATCGATGACTCTATCGCCCAAAAATTGCCGAATTTGTTCACTGTTCAAGTTCGTGAGCATGCCAAGCGGTTTTTTGTGTGAAGTCCGCTTATCAACCATCTGATTTACAATAATCTTCGTATTCTCGCTATGCTGATACTGAATACCGATTTCGTCCAAGATCAACAAATCAACTTTGCAAAGTTCATCTAGCAATTGTTGTTCTGTCAATGTCGTATTTTTTTCGTAGGTTGCTCGAAAACGCATCATCAAATCCGCAATGGTAATACACAATACGGATCGCCCTTTGCTCATGAGATAATGCCCTATCGCTGCTGCAAGATGATTTTTGCCTGTTCCGCATCCACCGCTAAAAACAAATCCGCCAAATCCCACTCCAAAATTCTTTGCAAAGGCGACGGATTGGTTCAACGCATTTTTCTGACCGGCGTTGAAAACGCGATAATTTTCAAATCGGCAATGTGCATGCAACGGGGCGATACCCGAGCGCCCAAACAAGTTTTCTATCCGGCGTTGCTTGCGAAAAATAGCGTCTTGCAAACTGGCTTCTTCGGATATTTTTTGCATTCTTGCCAAATGTTCTTCCCAGCTACAGGCAATTGGCTTGATATTGGGCGGCATGATTTTTTGCAATCGTTGAATAATATTCATAGTTTTTTCGCAAAAAACAGATTAACCGTTAATCACCACAAAACCTTCGGGATTACTTGGGCGTGTTGTGATCTCGTTGATGAGACTATTTCGCTGATATTTTTTTTGCTCAATCCACGAAACCTCAAAGCCTTGCCAGTTTCTAAGCATGCATTCAGCCAGCACGTTATCGGTGGAATATCCTAGTTCATTGGCTTCGTTGACTGCTGTCGCCAGTCGGTTCAGGGCGGTTTGTGTCAGTGGCGCTTTTTTGTTTTTGCGGTGTTGAAGATAATCATCCCAAACTGATTCACTGGGTTTCTGCTCAAACAGGGACAAATTCAGTTCAGATTTTTTCGTGATGATCTTAGTTTTGGGTAGCGAAATACCTCCCGCAACTACCAAAACACCATCTTGCAGATAGTCTTCTGCTGTGGAAGATTTCCGCAGTAAGATTATCCCTGATTTCAGACAGGCTAGTTTAGCGAAAGATTTTTCTCTGGGAGAGCTTGCGTCGATTTCAATGCCACATTGGTTGCCGTGCTTGTCACTCACCAGCAAATCAACTCTGCCAGAACGACAATCACCCCGTTCCTGTACTCGAAACTCCCTGTTGCACTCGAAACCAAGTCCGATAATTTTTTGCTCTCGACTTTCACCCGTCCATTGTTGTCGTAATCCACCCGAGGACGGGATAATTCAGCTTTCAGTACGTCAAGTTCTTTTATGCCTGAACTGAGACTGATTAACAGGCCATCGGTAAATTGATTGATGAAACGTTTGTCATCCGGATATTTTTCCAAATGCATGATACACCGCCAGGTATTAAAAAAACGGTCTCGGACGCCCCACCAGGCTTGCGCCTTAATATTCGCGAACATATCTTTATTGGTTTTTCCCGCCACATATTTTGCGTCAGGTTTAAAGACAGCCCCACCCGCGTTGAATCCGGTTGCGGTGATATGACATGTCCGTCGTAGATGCGCTTTCACCCCTGCCCCTACCCCGATGGAGTCATAGATGATTTCATCGGCATGGACTTCCTCAGCATAGTTTTTGACTCGGTTTGCTGAGCTGATCACGTCGCCTTTACTCCACTGCTGGCAATCCGTGACAACCGATCCGTGTACAAACGTGAGGGCGTTGCTGTCATCGCCCTCATCTGCAACGTCAAAACCGAGTCGTTTAGCCCCCGTTGTCAAAAACCCCAGTTTGATATGGGCATCAATGGCCGCCTGTACCCATTCGGCGGGAATTAAGATACCTTCAACAGACGCCTGATAGTTCAAATCCAGTTCCTGCGCCACAATGACCGGATTATCGATTTTCAGGCACTCTTTTTCGTACCATTGTTCATCTTTACGGGGTCATTGCGCCAGTGAAAGGTAAACACCGGAATACGTCCACTGTGGCGTTTTTGGGCAAAAGGATTGTCCATCCCATTAACCGAACTTAAGTCAATGCGGCAGCGGGTAGTTTGCGATAGGGCAGCATCAATCAATAGCGGACGAGGCAAAAAGGCGGCTTCGTCGACGAAATAGAGTGTCGTCCGGTCACCCCGTCCAATATTGTCCCCCGCTTCACCCTTGATAATGGCGCCGGTGTTTGGAAAATTGACCCGCATATAAGGCGCGTGTTTTTTCGCTACCCAGCCTCCCCGAAACTCTTGCGGTAAAGTTTCAATAAACTTACGGGCTTTCCAGAACAACGCTTTCGGGTCACCGGTGCTGTCAACATACTCTTCTTTGCGGGAGCCAAAGCCAATTACCATCTCTTTATTAAAGAGACATAAAGCGCATGCGAGTGCAATTGACGTCCAGCTTAAGCCCATTTCGCGGCTTTTTTCGGTAATACCGTTTTCACGTCCTTTCCAGCGTGTCATTATCCAGTCAATCCATGCTTCCTGTTTCGGGAACAGCAAAAAAGGAATAGTCACCGGTAACCCGTAATCGACATTTCGTGGGTCTGTCGTCATGCCCCAGTCAATAATAAACTGCGCGGGATTATCCTTATAAAATCGGGTTAATCGTTTAAAACTTTCCGGCTGCTGGCGTAACCGTTGTAGACGCTCATCGCGCCACTCAAATACCTTAAAATAATCTGGTTTTTTAAAGTCAAAAGGAAAAGGTAACGGCATAGGAATTTGTCCGGAAAAAAGCGACTCAAAAAAATATTTTGCACATAAACGTGTACATAAAAATACAAAAAATGGGGTTAAACTCATATAATCAATTGATATTAAATAAATATTTAAATTTAATATCATTTATAACATAAATAAGTAAGCGATTTTAACCCTTTACCCCATCAGTTTTTGGTACGCTTCTGCGGCCTCTTCTAAAGTCATTTCTCGAGTAATTGCATTTTGCGGTAGTATATCTTCTGGTATAGGGCTACCTTGCAATTGCTTAATTTCCAGTAATAAGGTAGTTGGTATAGGAATGCCTTCTATCTCTAAAAATTGCGCGGCCTCTAGTGAAGTGATTTCGGCTGATTTTTTTCGCTCGAGTATCGATCTTAAGTATTCTTTTTGTTGATGCTTTTCATCGTTAAAGAAGACTTCATTGATCCCCATCTTTTTGTAAACGGCAATATCATTGTGACTAGGCAATACTTCTTCTATCGTTGTCGTTTCGCCGTCTGCCGTGGTTTTAATAATTTTGCGTTTTCGGATTTTGGTGTTTTGCCTTGCTGTTTCTGCTAGCTCTTTTTTCAAAATGTCGGCCGCATGATGAAAAGCATGATCAAATTCGTAATAATCCTTTCGCCAATTTCTAATCGTTTTTTCATCCACATGCAGCCATTTTGCAATGAAATGATTTGATACTTTGCCTTTCACCAAAGACAGGTTGATCACGTCATCAATATACGCTTTTTTATATTTAGCTTTCCCTGACATGACAACCTCTTTTTAACCTTTGTGCAACATTCGTAAAATTAGCCATTTTGGGTGCGGACTTATTTTGCGGAAGTATGCGAAAAAAATCCCTCTTCATGCGTTGTTATTATTAGGTTTTCCAATTTTTCAAAATGCGGAAGTATGACTGCGGAATTATGCGTTTTTGGCTATTCTGTAATTTTTTACCTGAATCCCTTTGATGTAAAGCAATTAAGGTTTTAACCCCATTTACCTTAATGATTAAAAAATGAACGCAAATGTTAAAAATTTAACTCAAAAATTGACCCTGAAAATCGACCGTAAATATTTGAGGTGGTCTCAATGTTTTTATGACCCAGCATTTTAGAAATAACATGAATATCATTCCGTTTTTTGATAAGACGTACCGCTGCAAAATGCCGTAAGTTATGAAATTTCCCAATCCTGAATTTTTCCAGTAATTCCTTAACAATTCCTGTCGTACTGTAATTTAACGACAGTCTTTTCACTGATTGACTGACAATTAATGGTTCATGTAACCCAAACTTGTTTTTATCCAATAGCGACAATAACCCTTTTGGCATCGGTAACAATCGCTGAACGTCAGCTTTTAAGCCTTCAATAACACCGTTTCGTGTTACATGTTTTGAGATATTCAAATATTCCCCTTGAATATCGCTATAATCCAATGCCAATATTTCGCTTATCCGAAGCCCAATCACCGATGCCAAGATGAAGGCAATCTTTTCTCTGACGGGCGCTTCTTCAATCATCCTATCCACATTCTCAAACGCCGGAATGAAAATAGGCTTTTCCCCTTTTCTTTTCAATTTTGGAATTGGACTGACACCAACATTTCGCATTGCTTTCAGCAGCAAATAGGCAGAATGCAGATGTTTAAGCGTATTTTCCGGTAAACCGTTAAATTCACTCGGGCGAATATTCAACGCCATTTTTGCTTGCAACGTTTCGTCAATCGAAAACAAGGCATGTTTAATCGTATCGAGCGAACTTTGCCGTAAATGCCCGTTTCACACTGAAGACCTTTTTCCCACATAAAACTGAATCAACTTGCGAAGATGCCAATCTCGGCATTGCTCTTTTTCTTTTGCCATCATCGCCAAAAATCGCTCAGATTCGCTCAGAAAAAGAAAATGGCAAGCAGCTTCCCGCGTTTTAAAGCTTTTATGAAATCGTCCTGCTGGATTTTCGTAATGCACACGAAAACCCTCGCTATCATGGCGAGTTTTGACTTGTTTAATTGAACTCATTTGCGATTATCGCTTTGTTGTTAACCTGGCCACAATTTTTGCTTGATTAAGACAATCTTCTATCATCTTGCCTCTTCTACTAGCTGGCTGTTTGCGATAATAGCGGATGGCTTCACGGGTGGCTAAGCTGGCGACAGAGGTAGAAAAGCCCAGCTTGATTAACTCGGCCTTAACATTGGCTTCGATGAATTGCTCAGGAGTCATCCTTCTAACCTCATGCTTCCACCAATTAAATCAAGGGGGATTTGAGATAACTCCATTACTGTTTTTTCAGCTTTTTTAAGAATGGTAAATCATCTTGACGCTTACGTAATCGACGACCAGCATCCGAAGAGTCTTTATCAGACTCTTTTCTGGCTGTAGCAACAATATTTTGTAATTGCTCAATAGTAAAAGCTAATCCTTTATTTTCTTCCAACTCCGTCATGTAGTCATAGATTTTAGCCTGTAACTCATAGCTGTAACTCATTGCCATTAGACAGGCTTCACGTTTTGGAAATCGGTAAATTTTTCGAATAGACTGGCACCGTTTCCAGTGGTGAAAATATCATCAGCTAAAATTTAGCAGATGTTTCTCCAAGAACTTTGGGTACTTTTGCCATAAAATTATTGTGCTGTAACTTGCGATATTTTTTGCAAGGAAACGTTAATCTCTCTGCTTCCGCTTTTGATTTCCGCTCCGCATTAATATAGTCCACCATTTCCAGACTGGTCATTGTTGGCATTTCTGTTACTAAAAAATTGTCATTTTTAGTTGTTACTAATTTCATCGTACTTTTCCTTATAGAAAATCGAACCTGCGCGCACAGAACAGCCGCCCACAGAAAAGCACCATTTTAAACGGCGTTCTTCAGGCTCGACTTTCTATAAGGTTCTGTGTTTTATTGATGCGCGTGCGTGGCGCTGAGATTGTTAAGATTTGAACGTGCCAATGACCGATTCAGTGACACTGTGTTTTGATGTACTGCTGTAGATATTCCGTCTGCTTTTCGTTCTCAGCTATCATCGCTCTGAGACGGAAATAATCTTCTCGAGCTGCCTTACTAAGTTGTGGGGTGGCTTCATTATGTCGGCTCTGGGTGGTAGCGGTTTTGGGTATTGGACACACGGCATTGACGTGCAACTGCTTAGTGCCAGCACGAACAGCATCATTGAGCTTAGCAATTTCAGCTTTGGCATTATTTAATTTCTCCGTGTGTTGAATATCGAGTTGGTGCAAAGAATCAATCTTTTGCTGCTGTAATTTCACGGCTTCAATTTGTGCGCGATATTGCTGTTTTAATGTTTGGTAGTTTTGCCTGATGGTTTGATAACGGGAGTTGATAAAAATAAGTGAGAGAATTAACCCTGCAATAATCACTCCGATAAATGAGTAAGGTCGCCATAACATATTACGCTCTCAATTTCCCGACGGGTAATTAGCCCTTTCCAGACTTCGCCTTTCACATAAACCCACCGCTTCATCTCATCACATGCCCCTTTTCGGTCATTGTTGTTGAGCTTTTTGAGCAAGGTCGATTTGGCAAAATTACCCACCCACGTTATAAGCAAATGAGTAAAGGGCTGCCTGTGTTAGCGTGTTGATATTGACCTTAATCAACGGGTCAACATAACGTTTAACGGCTTTTAAATCGTCATTAAGCCACTTATCGCAGTCTTCTTGCGTGTACATCCGGTTACGCAATATCCTTGCCTGTATGACCATAACAAACAGAGAGTACACCACCTCCATCGAAGTAAGGTTTAAATTTTAATCCTTCAAAATGCGTTATCATCGTTGAGGCTAAAAACAACGCACTACCGCCCGTTGCCATCAATTTTTTTCGGTATCTTCATACTGACGTTCCTTGAGTCTGTACTTTTTTGCGGTAGTACACGTTGATAAAAAATGTCCTATCGTGCAGACAATACCCATCACAGCTACCCACTGCTCAAGGGTAAAAAAATCAAAAATCGTTGTCATGACTCCCCGAGGGTGGTCATGATGCCCCACAGATAGGCGGCAGGTGTTGAGTATTTTTCAGACATGCGCATATACCCTCGTTGTTGAGGGTTCCATTGCTTTGAATTGATTGGATTTGAGTAGTGAAACTCAGTGATTTAAAACTTTTTTTCGTTATTGAATTTTACGGCGGTAGCTTGACCAATTGAAATTTAACCAAAGCCCATTGCTCATCATCATTCTATCGATGACTCTATCGCCCAAAAATTGCCGAATTTGTTCACTGTTCAAGTTCGTGAGCATGCAAGCGGTTTTTTGTGTGAAGTCCGCTTATCAACCATCTGATTTACAATAATCTTCGTATTCTCGCTATGCTGATACTGAATACCGATTTCGTCCAAGATCAACAAATCAACTTTGCAAAGTTCATCTAGCAATTGTTGTTCTGTCAATGTCGTATTTTTTTCGTAGGTTGCTCGAAAACGCATCATCAAATCCGCAATGGTAATACACAATACGGATCGCCCTTTGCTCATGAGATAATGCCCTATCGCTGCTGCAAGATGATTTTTGCCTGTTCCGCATCCACCGCTAAAAACAAATCCGCCAAATCCCACTCCAAAATTCTTTGCAAAGGCGGACGGATTGGTTCAACGCATTTTTCTGACCGGCGTTGAAAACGCGATAATTTTCAAATCGGCAATGTGCATGCAACGGGGCGATACCCGAGCGCCCAAACAAGTTTTCTATCCGGCGTTGCTTGCG
>NZ_LWMI01000028.1 GCF_001640365.1 Candidatus Arsenophonus triatominarum
TGAAAGAATTATCGATTCACAAATGACATCCAGCAAGATGAATGATGCAATTCTTGATATAGCAAAAATATGGAATTTATGATAATATCGACTTCTGCGAACCTGAAGACATTGAATTCCATCTGATAGGAGCATAATTAATCAATTCACAAAATCAAATCCTTTCTTTTTATTAATCATAAATAAACAATTCATAATATAATCAATGTCTTATTAAGGTGATCATTATTCCTGTTTTGTGTGTTGTTGGATTACACAGAGGGAGCGAGCCTGACGCGCCAGAAATATCTGGCAATCAAATTAGTTTCAGGATGTGTGAATGCGGCTCTGCGCTCGCGGGACAGTCAACATTCTATAAATTATCTTTCAAATAGCTAAATATAGTTTGATTGCGTTTACCCGACCGTGATGACTGTAATCGGACACCAAGAGGCACTTGGCACACATCCTAACTTTTCAGCAAATGTTAACAAGGAGTACACATAATGAGATTGGACAATCCACGCATTGTAACGGCAAAGCATCCCAATATGGGTAATCTGGTTGGGATTACTAATGGTAGTCGTCATTTGAGCGATGCAAAATACTTAAGCAGCATTGATATATGGAATGACGACGACATGGAAACAAAAACTTTCAAAGAAATTATACAGTGCTTAACAAAAGAAAATAAGCGTCTTAAAAAAGAGAATTTAAGACTGATGAAGATATATCGTGAAATTGGCGGGCTGTGCAGGACTTGAACCTGCAATAAGTAAATTTTATCTACTGCTCTACCATTCAGCTAACAGCCCAATGTTAATTATAGTGCGGGCATCAAGAAAGCTTTAACCACCAGAGAGAGAATACCTAAAATACCCGCACCTAACATCCAGCGAATTAACTTTTGTTCAGCACGAATACCAGACATTTCAAGTTGTAGGTCTTTACGGACTATTTCCATGTCTTTACGAACATTGGTTATTTCAGCAGATAAGTCCTTACGGACATCAGCTATGTCACGTTTAACGTCAGCAATATCAGCTTTAGTTGCTACATCCGCAACTTCATGCGATCTACGTACAACAAGTGAAATAGCTTTAGCTTGCTGACTAGTAAGTCCAGCCGTTTGAAGCTCTTCTGATGCCTGTAGTGTATCAAATGCAACCTGACCCATAGGAAATCCTCCTTTTTGGTAAGTATAACGGGTTTAGTCTGCAATCTGCAAAATCTTTCACGTTAATACCTTAATTCGTTTACTCACGGAGAAACCGTTATGTCTAAATTAGTTGTTATTGAAAATACCGTTGTTCATCAAAACGCTTTCGGGCGTTATTGTCTGAATGATTTACATAAAGCCGCAGGAGAATTAGAAAAGGATAGACCTAAGTATTGGCTCGCCAATGATAAGACTCAAGAATTAGTTGCTCAATTCGTAAGCGATGGTGGAATTCCCCCATCGGTTATTAAAGGAGGTACAGAGCAGGGAACCTACGTTGCTAAAGAACTGGTTTATGCTTATGCCATGTGGATTAGTGCAGCTTTCCATCTCAAAGTTATCCGGACGTTTGATGAAGTTATTTCTACACCTATCCAACCACTAACCGATAAAGTTCAGGCTGGATTAGCAATGCTGGCATTCTGCAAACAAGAATTGCGTATCGCACCTTCTGGTATGCTTGGTGCAATGAAAAAGCTACAAAATTCACTTGGTATGCCGGATATCCTTCCCGCTTATGCTGTTGATGCACCAGAAGGGAGTTTAACGGGTTCAAGCGAAGTGACGCACTCTTTTACGGAGCTTTTATACTGCATGGCAAGCCTTACAGCCCACCATCTGGCTTTAAACGTCTGTAATTATTAGGTATTGTTGAGCGTAAATCACGTCCAAGTAGCAAACATCCTGATAAAGAAAAATTATTCTGGTCACTGACAGAAAAAGGATTACAGTTTGGCAAAAACCTAACAGACCCAAATCATCCTCGTCAGACTCAGCCTCATTTTTATGATAACCAATTTCATAGATTGTTAGGTCTCATGATGAACGGAATTGCAGCATAATAAACCATTGACGAAAAAAGAAATCATGCGCTATATTCTATATCAGGTGCTGAACACACCTTCAACGAGCGGATATCCGCACCCGACAGTTTAGCGGTTTTTTTACGTCCATAGATTATGGTCGGGTAGTGAACAGAATATACAAAACCCTGAAAAGGGGAAAACTGTTGGCCGTCTCGTTGCGGTGTTCAAGTACCCGACCGCCCATCTGAACAGTGGGTTTTAATAAATCAACGAGGACATAAAAATGACCACTCCAAAACTATCCATTGATGCTTCAACGGCATCTCCAAACGTATACATTAATAATGGTAAAACAGTAACAACATCAATTGCTATTGCTGAATACTTCCAAAAAACTCACGACAACGTACTCAAGAAAATTCGATCAACAATTTCTGAATGTGATGATGAGTATCATGTCGTTAATTTTAACGAGATGTTCTTAGAGATCGAAGTTGCAAATGGAGCACTACGAAAAACTCCCTACTACGAACTTACCCGAGATGCATTCGTTTTGATCGCGATGGGCTTCACGGGTAAAAAAGCTTTAAAATGGAAAATAAACTACATCAATACCTTTAATCGCATGGAAGCTGAATTACACAATTCTATCGCTGTAACCGGAGCAACAAATAAAGTTCTTCTCACCTTACTTCCAAATGGTAAAGTAGATAGCGCAAGAGTCATTCATGACAATGAATATGTTGCATCACTAGAGTCATTGTTTGAAATTGGCCGTCGCGCGGGTTATATGATTATTCATAAAGATGAATTAATCAAAAAACTATCAGAATAGCTTAATTTTCCTCGAGCACGTCTCCGTTTCAAACGGAAGCGTGCACCACATTAATAAATACCAATATTCATTCATCAATTAACTTTGAGGGATATCCTTATGTCAAATTTAATCAACATCGAAACAAAAAACATCAATGGTGAATTAATCCAGACTGTTAATACCCGTGATTTACATTCATTTTTGGAAAGCAAGCAGGAGTTTGCTAATTGGATAAAAGACCGCATCCAACAATACGGTTTTATTGAACATCAGGACTTTTTGATAAATTTATCAAAAACCCCAAATGGCGGTCGTCCAGCAAAGGAATACCACATCTCCCTCGATATGGCGAAAGAACTATCCATGGTTGAACGCAACGAAAAAGGGAAACAGGCCAGACAGTACTTCATTGAATGCGAAAGACGAATTTTACAATCACAATTACCCAATAACCCAACAACTTTAGGCTTACCTAATTTCATTGACCCTGCTGAATCTGCAATTGCATGGGCTGAGCAGCATAAAAAAGTTCAACTGTTAGGGGTACAGGTTCAACAGCTTGAAACCGAAATCGATAGCCTAAAAAACCTGTTTCAGATTGGTATGACACCTGTTCAATTCTGCAAGCAGCTTAATGGCGTAAATATTAACCAGGTCAACCTTTTTCTGGAATCGCGTCATTTTCTCTACGATGCAGAAAAGGATATCAGCAAGGCTCATGTCTGGCGTGTTCATTCTTATGCGAGAGATACCTATCTAACCGAATCACCCTTCATCATGACAAACGATTACGGGAAACACCAGTGTTATAAAATCGTTCTGCTAAAAAAGGGGGCTTCATGGCTATATAACCAATACCTCAAAAGTAAGCTACCGATGAAGAAAGACTGGAACGGCGAATTCACTCACGACAAATATAGTCAGGTGGCATAAGGGGTAACGATGAACAAAGACAACATCCTGCTAGCGCTGGCAAGACAGGCAGCAAAGTTAGCGATTGATACCCAACGACAAGATATATGGCTAATCGCTTTATCACTGCAACTAAAAGCTTATGGAAAAAATCATCATGCCCCTTAAATCTGAAAAGGCGAAAAAACGCCATCTTAAAGAAAAAATTATCACTCTGCTACTGGATTCGTCCTTTTCACAAAATGAAATCGAGTTATTAGTCGCGGAGATTAAAACCAGAAAAAACAGGATGCTATTTCAGTTCGAGGAGGTCAAATGAACCCTTACGCCATGCAAGATTACTGGTACGAACAACAGCAAGAAATTGCTTATTGGGAAGACAGGCTGGACGACGAAATCAGCGAACTTGTCCAGCCTGTTTATGACTGCCTACCTTCCTCAGTGATGCGAAAACTCAGTATTGAGGATTTTGACGATATCTGGAAGGCGCTGTTTAACCATTTCAAAAATGAGAACATCCATCAGTACAAAGCACTTCGAGCACCTAAGAGGAAATATCTATGAGCGAAACACAACATACCGAAAAAGAGAGAAGTTTTCAACAACAGGTTTGGGAAACGCTGTCGGTGATTAATGTTAACGATAAAGTTGAAAAGAAAAACGGCCTTTCTTATCTCTCATGGGCTTGGGCATGGGGCGTATTAATGGCACATTATCCAGAATCCTACTATGTCATTGATGCCATTAGCTATAACAATGATGGCAGTGCGATGGTGTCGTTAACACTCACGGTTAAACAAGGAAATAATGAGTTTCCCCGAAAAATGTGGTTACCCGTTATGGATTACCGGAATCAGGCTATTTCTAACCCTAATGCCGTTGATATCAATAAAACGCTCATGCGCTGTCTCACCAAGGCTATTTCAATGTTTGGATTAGGATTTTATATCTATGCCGGAGAAGACTTGCCTGAACAGGAAAAAATTGTAATACAGAAAGAAGCCGCACAACAAAAAGCCCGTTACGAACAATTAATCCAGGAATTAGAAACATCAGCAAAAGGCGGTATTGAATCAATGAAATCCCATTGGCTGAAATTAACACCAGAAGAGACGGATATCATTGGCGAAGAAAATAAAATGGCTATTTATCGCAATATTGCAATGAAAAACGAGGCTAATCATGAAGCAGAAAACGGACGAATGGTTTCAGGCAAGACTTGGGAAAGTCACCGCCAGCAATTTACACAAGGTGTTATCCAAAGGCAGGGGAACAACGCAACGAAACTACCTCATGCAATTAGTTTGTGAAACCCTTACCGGACGACGAGAAGAAATTAAAACCAATCAGGCCATTGAACGGGGCATTGCCCTTGAACCACAAGCTAGAGCGCGATATTGCCTCAATGAGTTTGATGTCACGGTCACCGAAGTGGGCTTTATCCCCCACCCGTCTATTGCGCTATTTGGGGCAAGTCCTGATGGTTTGGTTAATGATGATGGACTTATCGAAATCAAATGCCCCAACACCACTACCCACATTGAAACCATTGTCACAGGAAAACCGAAATACGAATACCTGTTACAAATGCACGGACAAATGATGTGCACAGGGAGAAACTGGTGCGATTTTGTCAGCTATGATGACAGGCTTCCCCCTAACCTTGCTTACTACAAAATCCGAATTATCAAGGATGACAATTTAATTAACGAGATTGAACAGGCTGTTCAAGCATTTATCGAAAAGCTGAAATCAGAAATCAACAAAATTAATCAAAAAGTGGAGGCAACATGGCAAACCACAACCAGTGTAACTTTACCGGACGCATCGGCATTAGAAACCCGATACACCCCAGAAAAATCCCATACCCATTTTCTATCGCTATCAGCAAATCAAAAAAAGAAAAACAGCGGATATGAGAACACATGGTTATTGCAATTTAAGAAAAAGCAATAAATAAAATCATGCACAAAAAGGCATTTTGTTCGTGTTACCACTATCAAAAAAAATGGACGGATAAATCCGGGAAAGAAAGGTTCACCCGAATTTTGTCAATGAAATTGAAATATTGGGCAACCAGAAAGAAAGAAAACCGCAGGAAAGTCAAGTAGACCGAATGTGCCAACCACTAACCAGCCAGACAGTAACACAATTATCGAGCCCGATTTTGATGATTCTATCCCCTTTTAGTCACAGGAGACCCACCATGTGGATTTTAATTTTAGCCATGTACACTAATTATATCGGAGGTTAAGCAATGAAACTTAACATCATCAAATGATTAATCACGACATTATTATTTATCAGCGCGGCGTTTGCCTTCGAACTGATAGTTGGACATCTTGCACACGCGATGCCGTCATTGACCCACAAATCAGGTTTAAACGTGGCGAATTAGGCAATATCCATTTAGGCGGCAAGACTACTGGTTATCGGCATCATGATAGTACCAGCACTTCTTTGTCTATTTGGGGTATTCCTTGATACCTTGAAGAAATAGTTGCAAAACAAGAAGTCATTACCCCACCTAGCTATTCCACTTAATAATACTCATTCATCAATTAACTTTGAGGAATACGATATGCAAAATTTAATCAATATTGAAACAAAAAATATCAATGGTGAATTAATCCAACAGTAAATGCACGTGATTTACATGCGTTTTTAGGGGTAAAAAACCATTTTAAAGATTGGATAAAAGGTCGCATTGAAAAATATGGATTCATTGAAAATGAGGACTTCGTGACTTTTGCGGAAAAAACCGCAAAAGGTAGACCGTCTATAGAATGTGCAATCTCTATCAACATGGCGAAAGAGTTATCCATGGTTGAGCGCAACGAAAAAGGGAAACAGGCAAGACTTTACTTTATTGAATGTGAAAGAAAAGCATTAGAAGCCGTTAGTCCGGTTAAGATATTAAATGACCCATCAGCGATGAGAGGATTGTTGCTTAATTACACGAAAAAGTTATTGCGCTTGAACACAAAGTCGATGAGATGAAACCGCAAGTTGAAGCACTAAAACGAATCAGCTATTCAGAAGGCTTTTGTATTACTGATGCGGCAAAATCACTCCAAATGAAACCCAAAGCACTTTTTTCATGGTTACAAGGACATGATTGGATTTATCGGCGTGTTGGTGGAAAAAGTTGGGTTGGCTATCAGGATAAAATCAAGCAGGATTTAATCGAGCATAAAGTGACTGTCGTTGCTAGAAATGACGGTTCGGAAAAGTTAACTGAACAGGTAAGAATTACGCCAAAAGGACTTGGAAAATTATCCGTTCTTATATAGTGAATAATACCAAGCAAAAAAAGACCAGCGCAAGGCTGGCCAACACCAGGTAAAATGTTACTGTTAACAAACACACAACGTTAACAATACTACCATAAATAACCTTATAAAAATTAATGTTTTGATCAACATTTACATTTATGTAATCAATAACCGGAGTAATCCTATGAATAACATCCATGAATACCGAACAACGTTACATCATGTCAAAGCAGGATGCAGGTTATTTATCATTGTGAGGTGATGAAAATAATTAGATTGAAGGAAAAAAAATTAACAAACAAAGGATTGATATATCAATTCGATACCGATGGAGAAAGCGGAATATTAACCGGAAATGGCGGTAATAAAATCACTGTCTTAGAAAAAATAGACGACTTACATAAAAGTAAAAGCTGGTATATTTAACAGGAGATGAAGTGAAGTATGACCTGATACTCGCAGACCCACCTTGGCAATACCAAAAAAAGCATCAAACAACGCAGCAAATAAATCCTAATACTCTACCCCACAAATTATATCCCTAACCTAACAAAAGACGAAGATAACCATTCATGGCTTCGCTATTGATTTTTGTGGGCAATGAAGCGCCTGAAAATAGTGTGAGTTTTTAAATGAGGACATAAACGTGAATAATAATTCTATGTTCATTACAGATGAACAGATGAAAGAACTAACAGGTTACCAAAAACCATCCAAACAATGCAAAGTTTTAGAAGAAGCGGGAATCTTTTTCATTAAGCGGCCTGATGGTCGACCCAAAACGACATGGGAACATTTCAATAAACGACTTTCAAAAGCAACGGGTATTAACTTTGCTGAAAAACCAGATTTCGGAGCAATCTAAATGGCTAGAAAAAGAAAAAATCCGGCTGATAATTGGATGCCTTCAAGAGTGAGAAGAGGAAAATCAGCATTTGAGTTTTTGACTCCAGATGGAAGGACAATTCGATTATGTGATTTTTCTTTTACTCAAGCCCGAGGTGTGGGTTGCATACGAAAATTATTGCTATCATACAAAAATGAAGAAACACTTGCAGCTTTATTTAATGCATTTTTCAATTCCCCTGACTTTCTTAATTTATCAGGTGAAACGCAAAAAGATTATAGGAAATATGCCAATAAGTTAATGCCTGTGTTTGGAAAAATGTTACCTGACAATATAAAGCCAGAACACATTCGTAAGTATATGGACAAAAGAGGTCTAAAGAGTAAAACTCAGGCTAACAGAGAAAAGACATTATTGTCACGTGTTTTTGGGTGGGGCTATGAGCGAGGATTAGTCAAAATAAACCCATGTAAGGGAGTAAGGCAATTCAAAGAAAAAGCTAGAGATCGCTACATTAGCGACAAAGAATATAATGTATTAGTCTTTAACTTAATCCGACAATTCTGATTTAAAAAAGAGCGTTACCGGTTTTAATTAACATCATTAGATAATTAAATAAAAGGTAATTCTATGTATCAAACAAATAATCCTATCATCAACATAAAGTCGGGTTACTTAACCTCGCTGAAGAGCTTAATAACGTCTCAAAAGCCTGTAAGATTATGGGGGTATCCCGAGATACGTTTTATCGCTACCAGGAACTTGTTAACGATGGTGGGATAGACGCTTTAATTAATCAAAATCGACGGGTGCCTAACGTAAAAAATAGAGTAGATGAACAGATTGAAAGCGCTGTAGTCGAGTATGCGATTGAATACCCTGCACACGGTCAACACCGCAGTAGTAATGAACT
This sequence comes from Candidatus Arsenophonus triatominarum, assembly GCF_001640365.1. Lineage (GTDB taxonomy): Bacteria > Pseudomonadota > Gammaproteobacteria > Enterobacterales > Enterobacteriaceae > Arsenophonus > Arsenophonus triatominarum. Next base: position 8,769 of record NZ_LWMI01000028.1, read on the forward strand.
AAGAAAAAAAGGCATTTTTGTTTCGGGAGTGGCGTTCGCTCTATTTGGCTGCGCCATAATCTCGAAAATTTTACAAAACGCCTAAAAGCGCTTGAAGATAAAATCGCAACAGAAGGAATTATCCTGTCAGAATCACAAATCAGTGCTCTAGAAAAGAAAGCGCAAGATGATGAAGCCTGTGGTGAGATTGAAACAGCGCATCCAGGTTATCTGGGTTCACAAGATACTTTTTATGTCGGTCATTTAAAAGGCGTTGGTCGTGTTTATCAACAAACTTACATTGATACTTACAGTAAAGTCGTTCATTGTAAGCTTTACACAACAAAAAGCGCGATAACGGCGCAGATTTATTAAATGACAAGGTTCTCCCTTTTTATTCCCAGCATGGGTTACCGGTGTTACGTATACTGACGGACAGA
>NZ_LWMI01000029.1 GCF_001640365.1 Candidatus Arsenophonus triatominarum
TGTCGTGAGTGAATTCGCCGTTCCAGTCTTTCTTCATCGGTAGCTTACTTTTGAGGTATTGGTTATATAGCCATGAAGCCCCCTTTTTTAGCAGAACGATTTTATAACACTGGTGTTTCCCGTAATCGTTTGTCATGATGAAGGGTGATTCGGTTAGATAGGTATCTCTCGCATAAGAATGAACACGCCAGACATAAGCCTTGCTGATATCCTTTTCTGCATCGTAGAGAAAATGACGCGATTCCAGAAAAAGGTTGACCTGGTTAATATTTACGCCATTAAGCTGCTTGCAGAATTGAACAGGTGTCATACCAATCTGAAACAGGTTTTTTAGGCTATCGATTTCGGTTTCAAGCTGTTGAACCTGTACCCCTAACAGTTGAACTTTTTTATGCTGCTCAGCCCATGCAATTGCAGATTCAGCAGGGTCAAGGAAATTAGGTAAGCCTAAAGTTGTTGGGTTATTGGGTAATTGTGATTGTAAAATTCGTCTTTCGCATTCAATGAAGTACTGTCTGGCCTGTTTCCCTTTTTCGTTGCGTTCAACCATGGATAGTTCTTTCGCCATATCGAGGGCAATGTGGTATTCCTTTGCCGGACGGCCTCCGAAGGGGTTTTCCCCAGAATTTGGTGAAAACTATAAAGTCGATATTTTCAGCAAATCCATATTGCTTAATTCTGTCTTTTATCCATGTGGTAAAATCTTTACCGATTTCCAAAAACGCATGTAGATCACGTGCATTGACAGTTTGGATTAATGCCCCGTTGATGTTTTTTGTTTCGATGTTTATTAAATTTGACATAAAGGTATCTCTCAATAGTTAAATTGATGAATGATTACCCCTGTAAAAAGGGGCGTTAGGATTATTTAGTTACGTTGGAGGAAGCGATTGACGTTCGCCTGTTGCCATCTTTCAAGGGATTGAGTCATGACGCTATCGTGTGCGTGAGTGCTGGATTCTAACAGTTGCTGCATTTCACGAAGTACGGTCTCGACATCGTCTTTATGACGAAGTAAACGACGGATAACTTGTTTTTCAGCATCAAAAATAGCTGATTTGAGCGTGTTAGTCATGCCGTAAATCCGGCGGCATTCTTTGCAATTATTGCGATTTGATTAACCTCGAAGTGCTGAGGCGATGCGATTCCTGTCGCATGACGTAGCGCATACCAGATACCTTGTGTCCATGCTTTTTCAAACCTAAATCCATTAGCCATGCTCCAAACAAGATGAGCTAGATTACGAGTATCGTTATCATTTAAGAGTTCGGGGGCTTCGGGTCTTGGTTGCGGGTTATTAACTTTTGCTGAATTAAAGTAACAGTCTTCTAGTTGCTCGAATACATCCCATGCTTTATCGGTTTCAAGCATTTTAGCATGTCTTGCCGCCCACGTTCTGTCCAAAGGATGAGGCTACGGGTATTTTTAGCAACTAACCCTCTTAAAGAGGGTCTGTTCTTGAAATTTTTTAACTCGTAGTTTTCAAGTTTAAATAAATGTTTACCAACAATAAATCTATCAGCATTTCGAAGATAGTTATTTTGGATATGTTTGACCTCTGTTCTGTAAAGCTGAGCGAGTAGTTCGGTAGTGATTACAGGGAGGTCATTGTGAGTAATAACAGTAAGATTATCTGCAGTAATTTGATAGTTCATAATTTACATCCTGTTAGATTGTTCAAATAACCCATTGTTCGGATGGGCGGTCGGGTACTTGAACACCGCTAACAGACGGCCAGCAATTTTCCCTTCTAAAAGGTGTTGTATCTTTTGCTCGCTACCCGACCATAACAATCTATGGACGTAAAAAAACCGCATTACTTTCGGGAGCGGTATCCGCTGTTAGTGGTGTGTTCAGCACCTGATATAGAATATAGCGCATGATTTCTTCTTTCGTCAATGGGTATTAAAATGTCAATGTTTTACTATGCTGCTGTAATCCCGTTCACCATCACGCTTAGCAATCGTGGGAATTGGTTATCGTAGAATATTTCTATGCCTATGTACTGACCCAATTTATTTGTCGCGTTAATTATTTCAGAAGGCTTGAGCTTCAGCTCTGTTTTTGCAAAATCCAGTAATATAAGTCCCGCATTAATCTTATCGGTAAACTCTTGTTGATGAGTTATTACGTTATAATTACAAGCGGTTGTTGCTCTATTTTTTTCTATAATTGTTTCTTTTTTGAGCCACGTAGCGTAACGGATAGCTAATGTTTCTACAGCCCAAATTCCTGATTCAATACCACCATGCATTATTTGTACTGAATTTTTACCTAAGATTTTTATTACTTTAGAAATACCTTTACTTTTAATAAAAGCAGATGGCCGTTGCGACTCTGTAGCTTTACCTTGCGCAACTGCAGCACGATGTAAATCATTCAGACAATAACGCCCGAAAGCATCTTGACGGACAACGGTATTTTCAATAACAACTAATTTTGACATAAAAATATTTCTCCGTAATTAAACAAATAAAGGTATTAACGCGAAAAATTTTGCAGATTGCAGCCTAAACCCGTTATACTTACCAAAAGGAGGATTTCCTATGGGTCAGTTGCATTTGATACACTACAGCATCAGAAGAGCTTCAAACGGCTGGGCTTACTAGTCAGCAAGCTAAGGCTATTTCACTTGTTGTACGTAGATCTCATGAAGTTGCGGATGTAGCGACTAAAGCTGATATTGTTGAGGTAAATCGCAATATTGCTGATGTTCGTAAAGACTTATCGGCTGAGATGAATTTACGTTTTGAAAAAGTAGATGCTCAAATCTCTGATGTTCGTAAAGATATGGCGGTGCGTTTCGAGAAAACTGATGGTCAGATAGCGTTGATTCGTAAAGACGTTGAAACTATTGCTACTGGACTACTTTTAAAACTTGGTGGTGTAATCGTTGTGACTATTAGTGCTGCAACTGCAATACTCAAATTCTTCTAATTCCTCGGTTGCAGGTTCAAGTCCTGCACAGCCCGCCAATTTCACGATATATCTTCATCAGTCTTAAATTCTCTTTTTTAAGACGCTTATTTTCTTTTGTTAAGCACTGTATAATTTCTTTGAAAGTTTTTGTTTCCATGTCGTCGTCATTCCATATATCAATGCTGCTTAAGTATTTTGCATCGCTCAAATGACGACTACCATTAGTAATCCCAACCAGATTACCCATATTGGGATGCTTTGCTGTTACAATGCGTGGATTGTCCAATCTCATTATGTGTACTCCTTGTTAACATTTGCTGAAAAGTTAGGATGTGTGCCAAGTGCCTCTTGGTGTCCGATTACAGTCATCACGGTCGGGTAAACGCAATCAAACTATATTTAGCTATTTGAAAGATAATTTATAGAATGTTGACTGTCCCGCGAGCGCAGAGCCGCATTCACACATCCTGAAACTAATTTGATTGCCAGATATTTCTGGCGCGTCAGGCTCGCTCCCTCTGTGTAATCCAACAACACACAAAACAGGAATAATGATCACCTTAATAAGACATTGATTATATTATGAATTGTTTATTATGATTAATAAAAGAAAGGATTTGATTTTGTGAATTGA
>NZ_LWMI01000030.1 GCF_001640365.1 Candidatus Arsenophonus triatominarum
AAAAGGTCTTTCAGTGTGAAACGGGGCATTTACGGCAAAGTTCGCTCGATACGATTAAACATGCCTTGTTTTCGATTGACGAAACGTTGCAAGCAAAAATGGCGTTGAATATTCGCCCGAGTGAATTTAACGGTTTACCGGAAAATACGCTTAAACATCTGCATTCTGCCTATTTGCTGCTGAAAGCAATGCGAAATGTTGGTGTCAGTCCAATTCCAAAATTGAAAAGAAAAGGGGAAAAGCCTATTTTCATTCCGGCGTTTGAGAATGTGGATAGGATGATTGAAGAAGCGCCCGTCAGAGAAAAGATTGCCTTCATCTTGGCATCGGTGATTGGGCTTCGGATAAGCGAAATATTGGCATTGGATTATAGCGATATTCAAGGGGAATATTTGAATATCTCAAAACATGTAACACGAAACGGTGTTATTGAAGGCTTAAAAGCTGACGTTCAGCGATTGTTACCGATGCCAAAAGGGTTATTGTCGCTATTGGATAAAAACAAGTTTGGGTTACATGAACCATTAATTGTCAGTCAATCAGTGAAAAGACTGTCGTTAAATTACAGTACGACAGGAATTGTTAAGGAATTACTGGAAAAATTCAGGATTGGGAAATTTCATAACTTACGGCATTTTGCAGCGGTACGTCTTATCAAAAAACGGAATGATATTCATGTTATTTCTAAAATGCTGGGTCATAAAAACATTGAGACCACCTCAAATATTTACGGTCGATTTTCAGGGTCAATTTTTGAGTTAAATTTTTAACATTTGCGTTCATTTTTTAATCATTAAGGTAAATGGGGTTAAAACCTTAATTGCTTTACATCAAAGGGATTCAGGTAAAAAATTACAGAATAGCCAAAAACGCATAATTCCGCAGTCATACTTCCGCATTTTGAAAAATTGGAAAACCTAATAATAACAACGCATGAAGAGGGATTTTTTTCGCATACTTCCGCAAAATAAGTCCGCACCCAAAATGGCTAATTTTACGAATGTTGCACAAAGGTTAAAAAGAGGTTGTCATGTCAGGGAAAGCTAAATATAAAAAAGCGTATATTGATGACGTGATCAACCTGTCTTTGGTGAAAGGCAAAGTATCAAATCATTTCATTGCAAAATGGCTGCATGTGGATGAAAAAACGATTAGAAATTGGCGAAAGGATTATTACGAATTTGATCATGCTTTTCATCATGCGGCCGACATTTTGAAAAAAGAGCTAGCAGAAACAGCAAGGCAAAACACCAAAATCCGAAAACGCAAAATTATTAAAACCACGGCAGACGGCGAAACGACAACGATAGAAGAAGTATTGCCTAGTCACAATGATATTGCCGTTTACAAAAAGATGGGGATCAATGAAGTCTTCTTTAACGATGAAAAGCATCAACAAAAAGAATACTTAAGATCGATACTCGAGCGAAAAAAATCAGCCGAAATCACTTCACTAGAGGCCGCGCAATTTTTAGAGATAGAAGGCATTCCTATACCAACTACCTTATTACTGGAAATTAAGCAATTGCAAGGTAGCCCTATACCAGAAGATATACTACCGCAAAATGCAATTACTCGAGAAATGACTTTAGAAGAGGCCGCAGAAGCGTACCAAAAACTGATGGGGTAAAGGGTTAAAATCGCTTACTTATTTATGTTATAAATGATATTAAATTTAAATATTTATTTAATATCAATTGATTATATGAGTTTAACCCCATTTTTTGTATTTTATGTACACGTTTATGTGCAAAATATTTTTTTGAGTCGCTTTTTTCCGGACAAATTCCTATGCCGTTACCTTTTCCTTTTGACTTTAAAAAACCAGATTATTTTAAGGTATTTGAGTGGCGCGATGAGCGTCTACAACGGTTACGCCAGCAGCCGGAAAGTTTTAAACGATTAACCCGATTTTATAAGGATAATCCCGCGCAGTTTATTATTGACTGGGGCATGACGACAGACCCACGAAATGTCGATTACGGGTTACCGGTGACTATTCCTTTTTTGCTGTTCCCGAAACAGGAAGCATGGATTGACTGGATAATGACACGCTGGAAAGGACGTGAAAACGGTATTACCGAAAAAAGCCGCGAAATGGGCTTAAGCTGGACGTCAATTGCACTCGCATGCGCTTTATGTCTCTTTAATAAAGAGATGGTAATTGGCTTTGGCTCCCGCAAAGAAGAGTATGTTGACAGCACCGGTGACCCGAAAGCGTTGTTCTGGAAAGCCCGTAAGTTTATTGAAACTTTACCGCAAGAGTTTCGGGGAGGCTGGGTAGCGAAAAAACACGCGCCTTATATGCGGGTCAATTTTCCAAACACCGGCGCCATTATCAAGGGTGAAGCGGGGACAATATTGGACGGGGTGACCGGACGACACTCTATTTCGTCGACGAAGCCGCCTTTTTGCCTCGTCCGCTATTGATTGATGCTGCCCTATCGCAAACTACCCGCTGCCGCATTGACTTAAGTTCGGTTAATGGGATGGACAATCCTTTTGCCCAAAAACGCCACAGTGGACGTATTCCGGTGTTTACCTTTCACTGGCGCAATGACCCCCGTAAAGATGAACAATGGTACGAAAAAGAGTGCCTGAAAATCGATAATCCGGTCATTGTGGCGCAGGAACTGGATTTGAACTATCAGGCGTCTGTTGAAGGTATCTTAATTCCCGCCGAATGGGTACAGGCGGCCATTGATGCCCATATCAAACTGGGGTTTTTGACAACGGGGGCTAAACGACTCGGTTTTGACGTTGCAGATGAGGGCGATGACAGCAACGCCCTCACGTTTGTACACGGATCGGTTGTCACGGATTGCCAGCAGTGGAGTAAAGGCGACGTGATCAGCTCAGCAAACCGAGTCAAAAACTATGCTGAGGAAGTCCATGCCGATGAAATCATCTATGACTCCATCCGGGGAGTCATGACAACGATTTTTGATTTTTTTACCCTTGAGCAGTGGGTAGCTGTGATGGGTATTGTCTGCACGATAGGACATTTTTTATCAACGTGTACTACCGCAAAAAGGAGTACAGACTCAAGGAACGTCAGTATGAAGATACCGAAAAAAATATTGATGGCAACGGGCCGGTAGTGCGTTGTTTTTAGGCCTCAACGATGATAACGCATTTTGAAGGATTAAAATTTAAACCTTACTTCGATGGAGGTGGTGTACTCTCTGTTTGTTATGGTCATACAGGCAAGGATATTGTGCGTAACCGGATGTACACGCAAGAAGACTGCGATAAGTGGCTTAATGACGATTTAAAAGCCGTTAAACGTTATGTTGACCCGTTGATTAAGGTCAATATCAACACGCTAACACAGGCAGCCCTTTACTCATTTGCTTATAACGTGGGCGTGGGTAATTTTGCCAAATCGACCTTGCTCAAAAAGCTCAACAACAATGACCGAAAAGGGGCATGTGATGAGATGAAGCGGGTGGGTTTATGTGAAAGGCGAAGTCTGGAAAGGGCTAATTACCCGTCGGGAAATTGAGAGCGTAATATGTTATGGCGACCTTACTCATTTATCGGAGTGATTATTG
>NZ_LWMI01000031.1 GCF_001640365.1 Candidatus Arsenophonus triatominarum
TGCAAGTTACTAAAACGTATAATTTGTTTAAATTATAATAAGTTGCCTTTAATTTATAAGATTTTGTCTATTTATATATTATGCTGAATTAAACTTAAAAATAGAGCGTTTTTTTATTGGTGCGAAACTCGTGAATAGGTGCATTTTGACCAATAACGATAGCGCCTCTAAACACTAGTTCTTCGGTATCGTCTTCCTCCTTTCGCCCTCGCTACGCAATAGTCCACTATCATAGATATTTTTTAATTCATTCCAGTCAAAGGCACGTAATTTAGCATTATTTTGGTTACGATCACTTTCAATCAAACGGGAAGATTGCTGACTTGTGCAAAGCTGCGAGCGCGTCCGGCTGCAGTTGATTTCGAGGGGCAAACCCATAAGCGCTAACCAAAAAATCATCACGATGTATAATTGCTTCTCATGATTGAGAAGAGATGATAAAAATGACATCTACTACAAATTTGGCGTTTGACGACTGGGAAAAAATAACGATGCTCCTGCCTGATGGTTGGCAAGATAAAGCTCGAGAATGCGGTGCATTGAAATTTGGACGTCAATTTACTAGTCCTGCTCTTTTGCTCAGGGTGTTACTGATTTATTTTTGTAATGATTGCTCAATGCGTGAAACTGTCGCTCGAGCAGCCGCTGCAGGCTTAGTCAATATCTCAGATGTTGCGCTTCTAAAACGTATTGATAAATGCGGTGCGTGGTTCCAATAAGCGTGTTGCTTAATAGTGAAATAAGGGTATTTCGGTGATTGAAGTAAATTTTAGGCTGTTCTGAGATGGAAATTCCAAAGACCGGCACTAAGGAGTAAAAAGGTATCATCAATAAAGGGTCTACGATTCCGTAAAATTTGGGTCATACAACCGAGGCGCTTGATACCCGCGATGGCGTGTTCAACCGTAATACGGATGCCCGAGATTATTTTATTTTCTTGTTTTTGTTCAGGCGATAAAGGTCTTTTTCGAGTTCCTTTTTTTGGGATTTGTGTATTAGGATGCTGTTTATCTATACCTTGAAAACCGGTATCGGCCCAGATGGTTACCTCAGGGGGAATATGGCGAATTATATCGACTTTATCGAGTAAGCGTTTATCGTGACGGCGCCCATTTTTGATCATGGGGATAAAATCCAATTTTCCTCGTTTCGTCAAAGTCATATAGCTAGGCGACTTAATTTTGATTACAAGGTGTGTTATGAGTTATACAATTGATTTTCGACGTAAAGTAATATCTGTAAGGAAAGCCGAAGGTTTAACAATTCGAGAAACTGCGAAACAATTCCGTATTGGAAAAGCGTCTTTAGTACGTTGGCTTAAACGACCAGAGCCAAAAAATTCAACGCCACGTAAGAGGAAGCTCGATAAAAATGCTTTAGCAAAAGATGTGGAACAGTATCCAGATGCTTACCAAAAGGAACGGGCAGAGCGATTCGGTGTTTGTAAAAAGACTATTTGGCAATCCCTTAAAAAGCTGGGATTAACCTAAAAAAAAACTCTATTCCATCCAAAAACCAACGAAAGCGACAGGCTGGCACATCAGCAAAAA
>NZ_LWMI01000032.1 GCF_001640365.1 Candidatus Arsenophonus triatominarum
GATGGTTGCTTTGAAGTATTTCATGCCGCACCCCCAACTCGCTGGAGAATTCGGGCACGCTGACGACGGGTTAAATTGCGTGAGGTTCGAACGAATAACTCGATGATTTGATTTTGCGCTTCAATTACGCGCACGCGGAAGGTACTATTTCGCATAGTCCGACTCCTATCGACTTAGGTTGTTGGATCAGGTGCTTGGGCGGGGTTCAGAGCCCGTTCAAGTACCGCTAATTTAATCTTGTTTTTCTATTGCTGTAGTAAAATGCAACTCTGTCTCCATTAAAAATAAAGTTTGGGTTAATAAAATAATCTCCTTGTTTTAAACATCTTGCGATTATTTGAGCCCCCTACTAGTTCTTTAATTCCTCTAGTAAATGTTGCTTGAGATAATTTTTGACCTGAATCAGATAAAAATTCTTCTAAAGCGTATTTATCTAACACAACTCTATCTTTGTTCATTCCTGAATTTTGCACTGTAAAAATCAATACATTTAGTGCTTTTAGTCCAGCAGAGCCTAATTCAAAAGTCATCGCTATATTTTCAGCGAAAAGTTTTATAAATTTCCCCTATCAACTTTTTTATAAGTTGTTACATGCGTTCCTAAAATTTCTCCTGTAAGTTGATTGACTAATACATTCCGATCTTTACCCATTTTGGATAATCGAATTTGTTTAGTCCCCATAGGAATCATCATATTTTCCATGAATGGATTTTGTTTGTGCCTTATTACATCGATATTTTTGATTCCGTCATATGCATTTTTCTATTTTTTCTTACTCTTACTTAAGCATTTTAGTTGTTTTTTTGATTATGTCAACGTATTTTTTGATTTTAACGTAATCATAAAGACACTCATTTTTGATTACAGCAACAACAGTATTTATGGTTGTGACAAACAGATATTAAAAATTTAATTCTTTCTATAACAGGTTTTATGATTACTTCTCTTCTTGTATCTTTTGATAGAAAGAAGTATCAGACGACTCAGTAGCAACGGATTAATTCGCTTTCTCTTCGACGGTGCTCGCAATTTAAAGCGTAAAAATTGAGTTAAAAAAACAATCCAAAAAAATCCTTAAAATTAAATACCACCGCTCGCCACAGCCAAGTGACCGAGCAACGCGAGCGAACGGGCGAGGAAGCGGAAGATAACCGGAAATTAAAGGGAACACAGTCACGCGAAAATCACAAAAATACTAATTTCTTCCAATCTGGGCGATTTGTAAAAACAGCAGTTTGCGCCGTCAGTCTCAAAGATATGTTGAGAGGCCAATTTCTTGGCAGCTATTTTCGTCTCAGAGGAAAGATAGATGAAATTTGTTGTCTTACCCTTCTCGTGGTCAACGTTAGTGATGATGGTTGCTTTGAAGTATTTCATGCCGCACCCCCAACTCGCTGGAGAATTCGGGCACGCTGACGAAGGGTTAAATTGCGTGAGGTTCGAACGAATAACTCGATGATTTGATTTTGCGCTTCAATTACGCGCACGCGGAAGGTAGACTTTTTCATTAGCCTTACTCCTATCACATGTAGGTTTAGGGTTAGCTGGTAGTAAGAGGCGAAAACTCTTGCTATCAGCGATTACTCATCAATATTTATTGATCTGAGCATTTCTTTTGTAATTTTTTCATTTTCACTTTTTTGAAAGTAAATGGGTCCCTCAAATTTGCAATACGCTTTATTTGTTCTCCATGCTCTCCATACCACATGAGGATTTAGAACATAGACATTACTTGTACCCATTTTTAGAATGGTTATAAATCCGTTATCTTTTAAACACTTAATAGCTAAACTTACAGTTGTTCTTTTTTTACCCGTAACTTCTTCAAGAACACGATGTGAGCAAACTACTGCATTGTTTTTATTCATAAATTCGGTTAAGAATAAAAAATATCACCCGAAACGGTATTTTTCTTAAATATCTCTCTAACAGCACCAATATTTTTTTTCGGAAAATTGAATAAAAAGGTCTTTATTTTTTTGCATATCGACATTATCTATAAACATATAAGTTCACAATTTTAAACATTATGTTTATATAAAACTATAAACACAGTTGTTATTAATGTCAAACATATTTTATGAAAAAACGAACATCTATTTATAAACACATGTTCGATAATACTGAACATATATGTTCAGTAGCTTGTTAAACATATGAAAAATTAAAATTCTTTAAAATCAGAATTTTAATATCTCGTTCTCCTTTCTTATATCTTGAAGTTTTGGAGAGAATTACCATGCAACTGATCAGCAATAAACTAACTTCCGCTTCCTCGTCGCCGCTGTTCGGTGCTCGCAAGCTAAACTTAGAAAGAAAATTAATAAATAATCCAAAAAATCCTTAAAATTAAAACACCCACCGCTCGCCACAGCCAAGTGACCGAGCAACGCGAGCGAACGGGCGAGGAAGCGGAAGATAACCGGAAATTAAAGGGAACACAGTCACGCGAAATCACAAATACTAATTTCTTCCAATCTGGGCGATTTGTAAAAACAGCAGTTTGCGCCGTCAGTCTCAAAGATATATTGAGAGGCCAATTTCTTGGCAGCTATTTTCGTCTCAGAGGAAAGATAGATGAAATTTGTTGTCTTACCCTTCTCGTGGTCAACGTTAGTGATGATGGTTGCTTTGAAGTATTTCATGCCGCACCCCCAACTTTATTGAGAATTAGTGCACGCTGACGACGGGTTAAATTGCGTGAGGTTCGAGCGAATAACTCGATGATTTGATTTTGCGCTTCAATTACGCGCACACGGAAGGTACTATTTCTCATAGTCCGACTCCTAATCATTCTAGGGTTTGGATTAGCTGGTTATTGGAGATAGCAACTCCTATAATCAGCGATTATTTACTTTCAGGATTAACTATTGGGGAATTTTCTTTTTTTCTTGTTTTCTCTTCTTTTGTTTTTATATATTCATAACAAATACCCATTCTATTGGAATGACTTCCCTTAAATAAAATATCTGGATTAATTCTGTATGCACCTGCATTTATTCTTTGTAAAAAAGGGGGTGATCCTTCGGCGAGAAGGCGAATTGTTCTACTCACAGTCTGATAGCTTATTCCGCTCATCTCTGCAATTTTGCGTTGTGTCATTACAAGCTGATTTTCTTTATTAAGATTTTCTATAATCCAAAAAGCTAATTTTAATTTTTGGTTAACTATTTCATCAAACGAATGGATTAAATGTTGTAGCCAAACTTTATGAAAATTAAAATCACGATCTTCAACTAAATTCATTTGCATTGGAATCTCTTCACCTGTATCACGATCAACCAATGTTTTATGACCTATTAATTTTACGCGTTTACTAGTTTTCATTTGATACCATAATATGAGTTTATTTGATATGATTAACTTATATCAAAAAATACATTAAGTCAACAAAAGATAAATAAAAATATGATTAATCATATCAAGTTTTATCAGAAATCATATCAAGTTTTATCAGAAATCATATCAATATAAACAACTCAAGGTATTGATAAATAAATAAAAATAATGATTATTTGAAAATTTATTCTTAATCTGTGTTTTAAAGGAAGTTCAAGGCTACTCCTTAGCTTTAATTAAACACCGCTTCCTCATCGACACTGTTCGGTGCTCGCAAGCTAAACTTAGAAAGAAAATTAAAAAATAATCCAAAAAATCCTTAAAATTAAAACACCCACCGCTCGCCACAGCCAAGTGACCGAGCAACGCGAGCGAACGGGCGAGGAAGCGGAAGATAACCGGAAATTAAAGGGAACACAGTCACGCGAAAATCACAAAATACTAATTTCTTCCAATCTGGGCGATTTGTAAAAACAGCAGTTTGCGCCGTCAGTCTCAAAGATATGTTGAGAGGCCAATTTCTTGGCAGCTATTTTCGTTTCAGACGCAAGATAGATGAAATTTGTTGTCTTACCCTTCTCGTGGTCAACGTTAGTGATGATAGTTGCTTTGAAGTATTTCATGCCGCACCCCCAACTCGCTGGAGAATTCGGGCACGTTGCCGATTGGTGAGATATTTTGATGTGTGAGCAAAGCTCAAAAGCTGCTCGATTGATATGTTGCACGCTTTCATTATGCGTGCAATATGCGTACTATTTCGCATAGTCTGACTCCTATCTTCGGTAGGTTTTGGATTAGCTGACTGGCAGGATTAACGCTCCTTTCAGTCAGCGCATAAATTTTTTAGTTGATTTTTTACTTTCAAATAGACTGAACAGCTGTTAAATCAACTTTCACAACATATTTAATCTATTTTACCTGTATTATCAATAGTTTCTTTCTCAAGTGCTGCTAGCGCTTGATCAAAAAGATCACCAAGAACACGAATCCCTCGCTTTTCCGCCAAATCATAAAATCGCTGAAAGCTACTTTCTTTTACTTTTATATTCAACTGTCTTTTTTTTTCACCTGAATTAAATCTTGCACGCTTTTGTAGCTTTGGTTCTTGAGGTTCACGTGAAGGAAATCCATTATCTATAGATATTTTTCTATATCATCGTTATTTGCTTTAGGATTTGGCACTGTCTTAGGTTTAAACTTATTTAAATTTGCAAACGCATCAACTCGCTTTGTTAAGTCCGGCATTTCTAGCCCTCCGGCGATAATTTTGAAATTAATTCTGCTGCAAATGCATCGGCATTCTCGATGGCTTTATCTATTCCTGGCGCTTCAGACGAATTTAATTTATCTAAAGGCTTTTGGAAAAAAAACATTGAACGAAAAGCTTCTCTTTCAGTTAATACTGTATCAAAAACTGGAATTCCTTTATCAGACAAACTTTTTCTAAGACTTGCCATATTTCGTGTTTGATACGCAGGCGGTGTACGTGTTAACAGTATTGAAAAAGGAAGTATGTAATTTTTAACATGTCTTCTAACAGCCTGCTC
>NZ_LWMI01000033.1 GCF_001640365.1 Candidatus Arsenophonus triatominarum
AAGGGAGTTACTGGGCTTCAAATGAACATATTTCATTTTATGTTAAAACATATGAATGATCACAATGAAGTATCTTATGGTAAATCTGCAAAAGATAGATTTTGTAAAAGACATGATACTAGTTTAGCTGCCTTTAATAACAATATTAAAGCGTTAATAGCTGCTGGTTTAATAGAAAGAGTAAATCGAGGAGAATTTCGAGTTAATAAGAAGTACGCAGTTAAAGTTGATTGGGATAGGTTCAATCCCATCATTTGGGTTAGTACCTACACCAAAAACGGAAAAACAGAAGAGATTACATTTTCAGAGATGAAATGATTTTATAGTCGCTGACTACAAGAGTCGTTACTCTTGCAATCAGCTAACCCAAAACCTAAGATGACTAGGAGTTGAGCTATGCGAAATAGTACCTTCCGTGTGCGCGTAATTGAAGCGCAAAATCAAATCATCGAGTTATTCGTTCGAACCTCACGCAATTTAACCCGTCGTCAGCGTGCCCGAATTCTCCAGCGAGTTGGGGGTGCGGCATGAAATACTTCAAAGCAACTATCATCACTAACGTTGACCACGAGAAGGGTAAGACAACAAATTTCATCTATCTTTCCTCTGAGATGAAAATAGCTGCCAAGAAATTGGCTTCTCAACATATCTTTGAGACTGACGGCGCAAATTGCTGTTTTTACAAATCGCCCAGATTGGAAGAAATTAGTATTTTGTGATTTTCGCGTGACTGTGTTCCCTTTAATTTCCGGTTATCTTCCGCTTCCTCGCCCGTTCGCTCGCGTTGCTCGGTCACTTGGCTGTGGCGAGCGGTGGTGTTTTAATTTTAAGGATTTTTTGGATTATTTTTTAATTTTCTTT
>NZ_LWMI01000034.1 GCF_001640365.1 Candidatus Arsenophonus triatominarum
CGTGGTGAATTTCAGGAGTTTGTCGACAAGTCTGCCGATGAGCTACATCGAGCCGTTGAGCAAAAAATTATCGGACTTGGTTTCGAGTGCAACAGGGAGTTTCGAGTACAGGAACGGGGTGATTGTCGTTCTGGCAGAGTTGATTTGCTGGTGAGTGACAAGCACGGCAACCAATGTGGCATTGAAATCGACGCAAGCTCTCCCAGAGAAAAATCTTTCGCTAAACTAGCCTGTCTGAAATCAGGGATAATCTTACTGCGGAAATCTTCCACAGCAGAAGACTATCTGCAAGATGGTGTTTTGGTAGTTGCGGGAGGTATTTCGCTACCCAAAACTAAGATCATCACGAAAAAATCTGAACTGAATTTGTCCCTGTTTGAGCAGAAACCCAGTGAATCAGTTTGGGATGATTATCTTCAACACCGCAAAAACAAAAAAGCGCCACTGACACAAACCGCCCTGAACCGACTGGCGACAGCAGTCAACGAAGCCAATGAACTAGGATATTCCACCGATAACGTGCTGGCTGAATGCATGCTTAGAAACTGGCAAGGCTTTGAGGTTTCGTGGATTGAGCAAAAAAAATATCAGCGAAATAGTCTCATCAACGAGATCACAACACGCCCAAGTAATCCCGAAGGTTTTGTGGTGATTAACGGTTAATCTGTTTTTTGCGAAAAAACTATGAATATTATTCAACGATTGCAAAAAATCATGCCGCCCAATATCAAGCCAATTGCCTGTAGCTGGGAAGAACATTTGGCAGAATGCAAAAAATATCCGAAGAAGCCAGTTTGCAAGACGCTATTTTTCGCAAGCAACGCCGGATAGAAAACTTGTTTGGGCGCTCGGGTATCGCCCCGTTGCATGCACATTGCCGATTTGAAAATTATCGCGTTTTCAACGCCGGTCAGAAAAATGCGTTGAACCAATCCGTCGCCTTTGCAAAGAATTTTGGAGTGGGATTTGGCGGATTTGTTTTTAGCGGTGGATGCGGAACAGGCAAAAATCATCTTGCAGCAGCGATAGGGCATTATCTCATGAGCAAAGGGCGATCCGTATTGTGTATTACCATTGCGGATTTGATGATGCGTTTTCGAGCAACCTACGAAAAAAATACGACATTGACAGAACAACAATTGCTAGATGAACTTTGCAAAGTTGATTTGTTGATCTTGGACGAAATCGGTATTCAGTATCAGCATAGCGAGAATACGAAGATTATTGTAAATCAGATGGTTGATAAGCGGACTTCACACAAAAAACCGCTTGGCATGCTCACGAACTTGAACAGTGAACAAATTCGGCAATTTTTGGGCGATAGAGTCATCGATAGAATGATGATGAGCAATGGGCTTTGGTTAAATTTCAATTGGTCAAGCTACCGCCGTAAAATTCAATAACGAAAAAAGTTTTAAATCACTGAGTTTCACTACTCAAATCCAATCAATTCAAAGCAATGGAACCCTCAACAACGAGGGATAGGTCATGATGCCCAACAGATAGGCGGCAGGTGTTGAGTATTTTTCAGACATGCGCATATACCCTCGTTGTTGAGGGTTCCATTGCTTTGAATTGATTGGATTTGAGTAGTGAAACTCAGTGATTTAAAACTTTTTTTCGTTATTGAATTTTACGGCGGTAGCTTGACCAATTGAAATTTAACCAAAGCCCATTGCTCATCATCATTCTATCGATGACTCTATCGCCCAAAAATTGCCGAATTTGTTCACTGTTCAAGTTCGTGAGCATGCCAAGCGGTTTTTTGTGTGAAGTCCGCTTATCAACCATCTGATTTACAATAATCTTCGTATTCTCGCTATGCTGATACTGAATACCGATTTCGTCCAAGATCAACAAATCAACTTTGCAAAGTTCATCTAGCAATTGTTGTTCTGTCAATGTCGTATTTTTTTCGTAGGTTGCTCGAAAACGCATCATCAAATCCGCAATGGTAATACACAATACGGATCGCCCTTTGCTCATGAGATAATGCCCTATCGCTGCTGCAAGATGATTTTTGCCTGTTCCGCATCCACCGCTAAAAACAAATCCGCCAAATCCCACTCCAAAATTCTTTGCAAAGGCGACGGATTGGTTCAACGCATTTTTCTGACCGGCGTTGAAAACGCGATAATTTTCAATCGGCAATGTGCATGCAACGGGGCGATACCCGAGCGCCCAAACAAGTTTTCTATCCGGCGTTGCTTGCGAAAAATAGCGTCTTGCAAACTGGCTTCTTCGGATATTTTTTGCATTCTTGCCAAATGTTCTTCCCAGCTACAGGCAATTGGCTTGATATTGGGCGGCATGATTTTTTGCAATCGTTGAATAATATTCATAGTTTTTTCGCAAAAAACAGATTAACCGTTAATCACCACAAAACCTTCGGGATTACTTGGGCGTGTTGTGATCTCGTTGATGAGACTATTTCGCTGATATTTTTTTTGCTCAATCCACGAAACCTCAAAGCCTTGCCAGTTTCTAAGCATGCATTCAGCCAGCACGTTATCGGTGGAATATCCTAGTTCATTGGCTTCGTTGACTGCTGTCGCCAGTCGGTTCAGGGCGGTTTGTGTCAGTGGCGCTTTTTTGTTTTTGCGGTGTTGAAGATAATCATCCCAAACTGATTCACTGGGTTTCTGCTCAAACAGGGACAAATTCAGTTCAGATTTTTTCGTGATGATCTTAGTTTTGGGTAGCGAAATACCTCCCGCAACTACCAAAACACCATCTTGCAGATAGTCTTCTGCTGTGGAAGATTTCCGCAGTAAGATTATCCCTGATTTCAGACAGGCTAGTTTAGCGAAAGATTTTTCTCTGGGAGAGCTTGCGTCGATTTCAATGCCACATTGGTTGCCGTGCTTGTCACTCACCAGCAAATCAACTCTGCCAGAACGACAATCACCCCGTTCCTGTACTCGAAACTCCCTGTTGCACTCGAAACCAAGTCCGATAATTTTTTGCTCAACGGCTCGATGTAGCTCATCGGCAGACTTGTCGACAAACTCCTGAAATTCACCACGCAGCGAATCCGCCAAAATTAGCTTCAAGTCAAAATTTTGAGAAGGAAGGGTTAGGGATGGTTTATATATTTCTGTAATCTTTGTAGTAATCTCTTGATCAAACGAACTCGATAATGTCGATTCCCCGAACTCGACAATGTCTACTTCGGGAGCTCCATTTTCTCCATCTCGCGAAACTCCCTTTTTTGAGTTGGCGAAATTATCCAGAATTTCATTAAGCTTACCTTCATCAATTTTGTAATATGTTTTATGTTCAAGCCGTTTTTCTGTAACGAGTAAAACTCCAATTGCGACTAATTTTTTTATTGCTGTTCGTTGTTCGTCATGTGTCAATCCGGTTTCTT
>NZ_LWMI01000035.1 GCF_001640365.1 Candidatus Arsenophonus triatominarum
GTGCTGTCAACATACTCTTCTTTGCGGGAGCCAAAGCCAATTACCATCTCTTTATTAAAGAGACATAAAGCGCATGCGAGTGCAATTGACGTCCAGCTTAAGCCCATTTCGCGGCTTTTTTCGGTAATACCGTTTTCACGTCCTTTCCAGCGTGTCATTATCCAGTCAATCCATGCTTCCTGTTTCGGGAACAGCAAAAAAGGAATAGTCACCGGTAACCCGTAATCGACATTTCGTGGGTCTGTCGTCATGCCCCAGTCAATAATAAACTGCGCGGGATTATCCTTATAAAATCGGGTTAATCGTTTAAAACTTTCCGGCTGCTGGCGTAACCGTTGTAGACGCTCATCGCGCCACTCAAATACCTTAAAATAATCTGGTTTTTTAAAGTCAAAAGGAAAAGGTAACGGCATAGGAATTTGTCCGGAAAAAAGCGACTCAAAAAAATATTTTGCACATAAACGTGTACATAAAAATACAAAAAATGGGGTTAAACTCATATAATCAATTGATATTAAATAAATATTTAAATTTAATATCATTTATAACATAAATAAGTAAGCGATTTTAACCCTTTACCCCATCAGTTTTTGGTACGCTTCTGCGGCCTCTTCTAAAGTCATTTCTCGAGTAATTGCATTTTGCGGTAGTATATCTTCTGGTATAGGGCTACCTTGCAATTGCTTAATTTCCAGTAATAAGGTAGTTGGTATAGGAATGCCTTCTATCTCTAAAAATTGCGCGGCCTCTAGTGAAGTGATTTCGGCTGATTTTTTTCGCTCGAGTATCGATCTTAAGTATTCTTTTTGTTGATGCTTTTCATCGTTAAAGAAGACTTCATTGATCCCCATCTTTTTGTAAACGGCAATATCATTGTGACTAGGCAATACTTCTTCTATCGTTGTCGTTTCGCCGTCTGCCGTGGTTT
The DNA here is from genome assembly GCF_001640365.1 of Candidatus Arsenophonus triatominarum. Taxonomy (GTDB): domain Bacteria; phylum Pseudomonadota; class Gammaproteobacteria; order Enterobacterales; family Enterobacteriaceae; genus Arsenophonus; species Arsenophonus triatominarum. Next base: position 929 of record NZ_LWMI01000035.1, read on the forward strand.
TAATAATTTTGCGTTTTCGGATTTTGGTGTTTTGCCTTGCTGTTTCTGCTAGCTCTTTTTTCAAAATGTCGGCCGCATGATGAAAAGCATGATCAAATTCGTAATAATCCTTTCGCCAATTTCTAATCGTTTTTTCATCCACATGCAGCCATTTTGCAATGAAATGATTTGATACTTTGCCTTTCACCAAAGACAGGTTGATCACGTCATCAATATACGCTTTTTTATATTTAGCTTTCCCTGACATGACAACCTCTTTTTAACCTTTGTGCAACATTCGTAAAATTAGCCATTTTGGGTGCGGACTTATTTTGCGGAAGTATGCGAAAAAAATCCCTCTTCATGCGTTGTTATTATTAGGTTTTCCAATTTTTCAAAATGCGGAAGTATGACTGCGGAATTATGCGTTTTTGGCTATTCTGTAATTTTTTACCTGAATCCCTTTGATGTAAAGCAATTAAGGTTTTAACCCCATTTACCTTAATGATTAAAAAATGAACGCAAATGTTAAAAATTTAACTCAAAAATTGACCCTGAAAATCGACCGTAAATATTTGAGGTGGTCTCAATGTTTTTATGACCCAGCATTTTAGAAATAACATGAATATCATTCCGTTTTTTGATAAGACGTACCGCTGCAAAATGCCGTAAGTTATGAAATTTCCCAATCCTGAATTTTTCCAGTAATTCCTTAACAATTCCTGTCGTACTGTAATTTAACGACAGTCTTTTCACTGATTGACTGACAATTAATGGTTCATGTAACCCAAACTTGTTTTTATCCAATAGCGACAATAACCCTTTTGGCATCGGTAACAATCGCTGAACGTCAGCTTTTAAGCCTTCAATAACACCGTTTCGTGTTACATGTTTTGAGATATTCAAATATTCCCCTTGAATATCGCTATAATCCAATGCCAATATTTCGCTTATCCGAAGCCCAATCACCGATGCCAAGATGAAGGCAATCTTTTCTCTGACGGGCGCTTCTTCAATCATCCTATCCACATTCTCAAACGCCGGAATGAAAATAGGCTTTTCCCCTTTTCTTTTCAATTTTGGAATTGGACTGACACCAACATTTCGCATTGCTTTCAGCAGCAAATAGGCAGAATGCAGATGTTTAAGCGTATTTTCCGGTAAACCGTTAAATTCACTCGGGCGAATATTCAACGCCATTTTTGCTTGCAACGTTTCGTCAATCGAAAACAAGGCATGTTTAATCGTATCGAGCGAACTTTGCCGTAAATGCCCCGTTTCACACTGAAAGACCTTTTTCCCCACATAAAACTGAATCAACTTGCGAAGATGCCAATCTCGGCATTGCTCTTTTTCTTTTGCCATCATCGCCAAAAATCGCTCAGATTCGCTCAGAAAAAGAAAATGGCAAGCAGCTTCCCGCGTTTTAAAGCTTTTATGAAATCGTCCTGCTGGATTTTCGTAATGCACACGAAAACCCTCGCTATCATGGCGAGTTTTGACTTGTTTAATTGAACTCATTTGCGATTATCGCTTTGTTGTTAACCTGGCCACAATTTTTGCTTGATTAAGACAATCTTCTATCATCTTGCCTCTTCTACTAGCTGGCTGTTTGCGATAATAGCGGATGGCTTCACGGGTGGCTAAGCTGGCGACAGAGGTAGAAAAGCCCAGCTTGATTAACTCGGCCTTAACATTGGCTTCGATGAATTGCTCAGGAGTCATCCTTCTAACCTCATGCTTCCACCAATTAAATCAAGGGGGATTTGAGATAACTCCATTACTGTTTTTTCAGCTTTTTTAAGAATGGGTAAATCATCTTGACGCTTACGTAATCGACGACCAGCATCCGAAGAGTCTTTATCAGACTCTTTTCTGGCTGTAGCAACAATATTTTGTAATTGCTCAATAGTAAAAGCTAATCCTTTATTTTCTTCCAACTCCGTCATGTAGTCATAGATTTTAGCCTGTAACTCATAGCTGTAACTCATTGCCATTAGACAGGCTTCACGTTTTGGAAATCGGTAAATTTTTCGAATAGACTGGGCACCGTTTCCAGTGGTGAAAATATCATCAGCTAAAAATTTAGCAGATGTTTCTCCAAGAACTTTGGGTACTTTTGCCATAAAATTATTGTGCTGTAACTTGCGATATTTTTTGCAAGGAAACGTTAATCTCTCTGCTTCCGCTTTTGATTTCCGCTCCGCATTAATATAGTCCACCATTTCCAGACTGGTCATTGTTGGCATTTCTGTTACTAAAAAATTGTCATTTTTAGTTGTTACTAATTTCATCGTACTTTTCCTTATAGAAAATCGAACCTGCGCGCACAGAACAGCCGCCCACAGAAAAGCACCATTTTAAACGGCGTTCTTCAGGCTCGACTTTCTATAAGGTTCTGTGTTTTATTGATGCGCGTGCGTGGCGCTGAGATTGTTAAGATTTGAACGTGCCAATGACCGATTCAGTGACACTGTGTTTTGATGTACTGCTGTAGATATTCCGTCTGCTTTTCGTTCTCAGCTATCATCGCTCTGAGACGGAAATAATCTTCTCGAGCTGCCTTACTAAGTTGTGGGGTGGCTTCATTATGTCGGCTCTGGGTGGTAGCGGTTTTGGGTATTGGACACACGGCATTGACGTGCAACTGCTTAGTGCCAGCACGAACAGCATCATTGAGCTTAGCAATTTCAGCTTTGGCATTATTTAATTTCTCCGTGTGTTGAATATCGAGTTGGTGCAAAGAATCAATCTTTTGCTGCTGTAATTTCACGGCTTCAATTTGTGCGCGATATTGCTGTTTTAATGTTTGGTAGTTTTGCCTGATGGTTTGATAACGGGAGTTGATAAAAATAAGTGAGAGAATTAACCCTGCAATAATCACTCCGATAAATGAGTAAGGTCGCCATAACATATTACGCTCTCAATTTCCCGACGGGTAATTAGCCCTTTCCAGACTTCGCCTTTCACATAAACCCACCGCTTCATCTCATCACATGCCCCTTTTCGGTCATTGTTGTTGAGCTTTTTGAGCAAGGTCGATTTGGCAAAATTACCCACGCCCACGTTATAAGCAAATGAGTAAAGGGCTGCCTGTGTTAGCGTGTTGATATTGACCTTAATCAACGGGTCAACATAACGTTTAACGGCTTTTAAATCGTCATTAAGCCACTTATCGCAGTCTTCTTGCGTGTACATCCGGTTACGCACAATATCCTTGCCTGTATGACCATAACAAACAGAGAGTACACCACCTCCATCGAAGTAAGGTTTAAATTTTAATCCTTCAAAATGCGTTATCATCGTTGAGGCTAAAAACAACGCACTACCGCCCGTTGCCATCAATATTTTTTTCGGTATCTTCATACTGACGTTCCTTGAGTCTGTACTCCTTTTTGCGGTAGTACACGTTGATAAAAAATGTCCCTATCGTGCAGACAATACCCATCACAGCTACCCACTGCTCAAGGGTAAAAAAATCAAAAATCGTTGTCATGACTCCCCCGAGGGTGGTCATGATGCCCCACAGATAGGCGGCAGGTGTTGAGTATTTTTCAGACATGCGCATATACCCTCGTTGTTGAGGGTTCCATTGCTTTGAATTGATTGGATTTGAGTAGTGAAACTCAGTGATTTAAAACTTTTTTTCGTTATTGAATTTTACGGCGGTAGCTTGACCAATTGAAATTTAACCAAAGCCCATTGCTCATCATCATTCTATCGATGACTCTATCGCCCAAAAATTGCCGAATTTGTTCACTGTTCAAGTTCGTGAGCATGCCAAGCGGTTTTTTGTGTGAAGTCCGCTTATCAACCATCTGATTTACAATAATCTTCGTATTCTCGCTATGCTGATACTGAATACCGATTTCGTCCAAGATCAACAAATCAACTTTGCAAAGTTCATCTAGCAATTGTTGTTCTGTCAATGTCGTATTTTTTTCGTAGGTTGCTCGAAAACGCATCATCAAATCCGCAATGGTAATACACAATACGGATCGCCCTTTGCTCATGAGATAATGCCCTATCGCTGCTGCAAGATGATTTTTGCCTGTTCCGCATCCACCGCTAAAAACAAATCCGCCAAATCCCACTCCAAAATTCTTTGCAAAGGCGACGGATTGGTTCAACGCATTTTTCTGACCGGCGTTGAAAACGCGATAATTTTCAAATCGGCAATGTGCATGCAACGGGGCGATACCCGAGCGCCCAAACAAGTTTTCTATCCGGCGTTGCTTGCGAAAAATAGCGTCTTGCAAACTGGCTTCTTCGGATATTTTTTGCATTCTTGCCAAATGTTCTTCCCAGCTACAGGCAATTGGCTTGATATTGGGCGGCATGATTTTTTGCAATCGTTGAATAATATTCATAGTTTTTTCGCAAAAAACAGATTAACCGTTAATCACCACAAAACCTTCGGGATTACTTGGGCGTGTTGTGATCTCGTTGATGAGACTATTTCGCTGATATTTTTTTTGCTCAATCCACGAAACCTCAAAGCCTTGCCAGTTTCTAAGCATGCATTCAGCCAGCACGTTATCGGTGGAATATCCTAGTTCATTGGCTTCGTTGACTGCTGTCGCCAGTCGGTTCAGGGCGGTTTGTGTCAGTGGCGCTTTTTTGTTTTTGCGGTGTTGAAGATAATCATCCCAAACTGATTCACTGGGTTTCTGCTCAAACAGGGACAAATTCAGTTCAGATTTTTTCGTGATGATCTTAGTTTTGGGTAGCGAAATACCTCCCGCAACTACCAAAACACCATCTTGCAGATAGTCTTCTGCTGTGGAAGATTTCCGCAGTAAGATTATCCCTGATTTCAGACAGGCTAGTTTAGCGAAAGATTTTTCTCTGGGAGAGCTTGCGTCGATTTCAATGCCACATTGGTTGCCGTGCTTGTCACTCACCAGCAAATCAACTCTGCCAGAACGACAATCACCCCGTTCCTGTACTCGAAACTCCCTGTTGCACTCGAAACCAAGTCCGATAATTTTTTGCTCAACGGCTCGATGTAGCTCATCGGCAGACTTGTCGACAAACTCCTGAAATTCACCACGCAGCGAATCCGCCAAAATTAGCTTCAAGTCAAAATTTTGAGAAGGAAGGGTTAGGGATGGTTTATATATTTCTGTAATCTTTGTAGTAATCTCTTGATCAAACGAACTCGATAATGTCGATTCCCCGAACTCGACAATGTCTACTTCGGGAGCTCCATTTTCTCCATCTCGCGAAACTCCCTTTTTTGAGTTGGCGAAATTATCCAGAATTTCATTAAGCTTACCTTCATCAATTTTGTAATATGTTTTATGTTCAAGCCGTTTTTCTGTAACGAGTAAAACTCCAATTGCGACTAATTTTTTTATTGCTGTTCGTTGTTCGTCATGTGTCAATCCGGTTTCTTCTTCAAGATCATCTCGAGTTTTGTAAACTCCTAATTCAGAATTAGCTTTGTCCTGCCAGTAAAATATTTGGGAAAAAAGAATTGCTGCGGTTAATCCACCAAGCGGTTTGGCTAAATTTGGATAATACGCATGTGGATTACCTATCAATCGTAATGTAGCGGCACTTTTCACTCAATCACTCCCGTTATTGAATTTTTGAGAACGATTTCATATAAAAATGAGAAAATCATCATATGAAAAAACGTGTGATTTCCCTGGGGGGGTTAAAGTAGATTTGAAGAAAAATAATTTTTAATTATAAAAATAGGCGTCAATGCGCGCTCTTTGTTCGATGATTTTTTGTTTTTGTTGTTTTTTGCGGTAATTCATAAACAGATTGGCATAAACCACAATCTGTCGTTGAAAATTCTGTAATTGCTGGCGTGGATTTTCGTGTCGCCAAAACGCTTTTTTGAGTTCTTGATTAAATTCACGTTCAGCGTCTTTCTTGGCAAGAAATTCAATTTTCCTGATTTCTCGCCTGATTTTTGCATTACTCTTACTTTCTTTAAAAATAATTTCTTGGGGCATTTTCCCTCCTGAGCGCTATATTTTGATGTTTCTGAATTTCAGATGATAACAACCCCCGTAAAAACGAAGAGTTAAATACGATTTCCACAAATCGAATGAATGTGGATAACCGTGTTATTGAATAAAAAACACCAAAACAGAACACACAAAAACGGCATTCTGTCCTCTGCGACTCGCAGAGAGGAAAACCCCAAATTGTATAAAGAGCAAATGCTGTGCAAAAGACAGCTAAAAATAGATTTTACAATTGTAAGTCTAAAATTAAATTTGTCAAATAGTTGATCAAATTCAATAACTTAAATAAAAAATAAACTGATCAAAATCAATAAGTTACGATTAAAAAATAATCGTATTTTTTAAGGTTGGATGATTGAATTTTTCAGCGATAATTTAGCAATTTTTTGTTGCGTATATTTTTGCTCTGCTTTCGCCTATCAAACTTCCATTTCCACCTTCAACATCAAAGTGGTAAATCAGCCCTTTTTCGGTGAATTCTTGCTTTTTCAATTTCACGATTTTCAAGATTTCGTCGTTGTGAAAAACGGACATACCTGCTTGTAACCGCCGAAAGGTTGTTCTGTATTTGTTAGCTTGAATCATGATAAATTCCCCTTGTTTTCGAGCGAAAAGAACTAGAAATATCAGAACAATTCTTATTGTTTATAAAAAAGGGAATATGCTCCGTTGTTGCTACATATTCCCTTTGGGTGTTTACTTGATTTCCAACTCGTGTCTGGAAATCAGAAAAATAAAAAAACAAATATAGTTATTATTGTAGTTCCCTAGTGTTGGCCAACTGGCCTATGAAATCTGTTTGCAAAAGCCCATTTTCTCGGGGTTTTTCATTATAAAAATCCGGTTATTTTTATTTGTAATATCTAAAACGTACTCGTACATCAGCATTCCCTCATCCAAACAAGAGAAACAAAAATCTAGGCGCCAGATTTGGAATTGAGATCGGGTGGCAGACTGAATGGGGTTAGTACTACCGGACAAAGTGAACGGCGAGCCTTTCGGCTCCCCCATCCAGCCAACCATAGAAAGTGGCGTAGGAAGTGTGCCGGCCATAATACTTCATGCCGGTCTTGATTTCATCACGGGGCACTGCGCTATCGATGATGGGCATCTTAAACCACTTTGTAGATTTCCTTTCCATACTTGGCATTATTTTCCCACCAATAACTGGTGTCATGCTGGTTGATTACTACATTTTGAAAACGAGCAGGAAAATTCTAGACGAAACTAGAGAAAAACGGATATTACCTTCTGATTCAGATACTCCTTTAATTGGCTGGTCTGCTATTTTTGCTTGTATTGCTGGCACACTTGTCGGCGTATTCTTCAACTTCGGCATCCCCTCGTTGAATTCTATTCTGATGGCTGGAGTGACTTATTGGATTTTGATGATAATAACAAGAAAAAAAAGCATCAAAAACTCATAAAGTAATATAAAATTCAAATTTTAATGACTATTTAGCAGCAAAAATGATGCTAAAATTCATAAATTATATTGCTGAATGTATTTTTTCATCTAAAATGACAATTATTTGATGCAAAAAAGATGAGGAAAACATGAAAGTTTTTATCGATGATGGCTCAACGAATATAAAATTAATTTGGCTAGAAAATGATGAAAAAAAAGTAGCTATTGTTCCAACCAGTTTTAAGCGTGGCTGGGTCGCTGACATTGGTAACGATGATATCGTTAATTTTTTAATTGAAGGTGAAAAATATTCTTTTGATAAATTGGATATTCGAAATATAACAACCAATAACAGCGAGTGGCAATATAGCCTGATAAATACTGTCGCCATTCATCATGCTCTATTGCAAACTAGCATTATTCCTCAAGAAGTTGATATTACTGTTACTTTGCCATTGGCAGAATATTATGACGAAGATAATCAGATAAATTTTGATAATATAGAGAGGAAGAAAAAAAACTTAAGAAAAATCGTATCAAACAATAAAAATTTTCCAATGTTTTCTTTTAAAGAAATATCTGTTAAACCTGAATCAATACCTGCCGGATTTGATAAATTGATTGATATTCCAGAAACACAATCAATGTTAATTGTCGATATAGGTGGGACTACGTTAGACATTGCTCAAATTAGCGGAAATATGTCAGGGGTTGTTAATTTAGCTGGTGATTCTGATATTGGTGTTTCAATAATTACACGTGAAATTAAACGTATATTAGAAACAGCAAACACTTGTGCTTCAAATTACATTGCTGATCAGTTCATCATTAATCGCCACAATAAAGAATGGCTCAAAAAAAATACAAACGATCCAAGTAAAATAAATACCGTTGTATCAGCTATTAATCAAAATATAAAACGATTATCTGATCGAGTTATCGAGTCAGTGAGTCTTTTTAGTGGTTATTCATATGTTCTTGTGATAGGTGGTGGCGCTCCTATAATTTCTGATGCTTTAAAAGACCATACAAAAATTATACCAGAGCGTTTTTATATGTCAGAAACCCCACAGCTAGATCTTGTTAACGGACTTTATTTAATGGGGAGAAATTAAGGTGAAAAATAAAAATGTCCGTAGATTTACTTTATCACTTTCTGAAACTGATCAATCAGAAGCATGGCTAATAAAACACTTGAACAAATCTGATAAAATCAACAAAGAATGCAAACGAGCTTTGCTGGCCGGCTTTGCTCTTGATAAGGCATCACCTAGGCTCGTTGATATATTATCTCGGCTTTTAGGAGATGATATAGAGTCACAGCAAATAAAAGAGCTAGTTTATGTTTTCCTTGCTAATCAGGCCAATTTACCAAACAACAATAAAACAAATGATTATTCAACAACTTCAACCAATAATTACGATATAGCATTGAAAAAAAGTAAATCCTTCATGGCAGATTGATTACTTTATGTTGAATTAGCCAACTTTCGCAGTTGGCTTTTTCTATTTCTGAAACCTGAAAACTCAAAAGTTGCTATAACGCATTGTGGGCAACGATAAATTTTTAGACGTACGAATTTACGTTTTTATCGAGAAAATCTCTCATAATTGATTACAGGACGTTTTAGAGGGTGTTCTGACTCTTCTTTCTGTCTTTCTTTAGCACTTCAATGAAGACTTGCTCGAATTCGTCATTTTTGGGTAGGTCTTGATTGAGGATATATTTTCTGACGAAAAAATCGGGTTCAATGCCTAATCGTCTTGAGGCTTCAAAACCTCGCTTGACCCAATCCAGCGGCAAAGTGTGCTCATGGGCTAATTCCTCTGCCCAATGCCAATCAAACTGTTTGATTTCATCTTCACACAGAATACGAATTGAACTTGCGTCATAGGTCATGAATTACTTCACCGCATCTTTGAGATTTTGACCTGCTTTAAAACTCGGTACATTTGCAGCAGCAATTTTAAGTGGTTCGCCTGTTTTTGGGTTTCGTCCTTCCCTAGCTGCTCGTTGCTTAACCTGAAAACTACCAAAGCCAATGAGTTGTACGTCATTGCCGGATTTCAAAGATTCTGTCACAGATTCTATGAAAGCGTTAATCGACTTCTCTGCGTCTTTCTTGCTCAAACCTGATTTCGCTGCAACTTTACTGATGAGTTCTGTTTTGTTCATGGTGTGCCTTTTCAAATCAAAAATTTTGTATTAATTCTAGGTCTTTTTTAGAAAAGGAAATATCTTTGTTTTGTTCAGTTTTTGCAACGGATATTTTTGTATTTTTGCCTTCTCTCATCGCCAACTCTCGTTTTTTCTCTTCGTGCCAATTTCGTTTACAATACTTTGAGCATTCCACTGCTCTGCGCAAATCTGGCATAGTTAAACGCAATGTAGGGTCGTATTTCTTCAAATCTTTCTCGTACTGATAGAGAATCTCAGTGTTTTTCTTCATCCATTCGCCTTCGTCGTGAGAACCAGATTTGACATGTGGGCGCTTGGCTAGTCTTGGTCGTGTTGGTTTTGTTTTGAATAGATCGTCTTTTTCTAGAAGATAAGTAATTTCAATGTCTGTTATTGACCTGCCTGTTTTTATAGTACGCCAATTTAAGGAAATTTCTGTAAGTGACTGGATCTGTTCGAAAGCAGGCATTAGTGTGAATTTTTTTATATTATTGAATTCTTTTGATATGTTTGGAAAAATCTTACGTATTTGCAAAATTGATAATTTCAGCATATGAACTTCTAACTTTTTAGACTTTTTTAATTCAATATTTTTAGCTTTTTTTATTTCACTTAACATTATTAGATATAATCTAAATGCTATTGGATTTGTTAAATTTTGGATTGATTCTATAGAACATATTGTAAAATTACCTTTTAACTCAAAAAGGTATGGCTCTATACTTTTAGTAAATCTTAAAACTATTTTGCTACAATCTTCTTGTTTTTCATAAAAACTACCTCCGTCTATCCAGTTAGAAAAATTAATTGTTCTCATATTGTTTTTATCTAACCTAAAAAACTCTATTTGTTTTTTCGATAGGCTAATTAATGCTTCTCTCATAGTCACCCAGACCTTTTGTTCGTTAGTACTGAACATGTTAATAAATTCTTTTGGGTACAATGTGATATTACCTGGATTTTCTGTTTTTGAGTCTACTTTGGATAAAGCTAATACAAGTAGACGCATTTCATTACGGTTAAGTTTATAGCTAGCATTAATCAAATCGTTACTTTGTACTAAGTTGTAATTTGGATCTCTATCTAGAGTTGCACTCATTTTTTAATCCTTTTAAGGTGAAAATAATTATTCGTGACTGTTTTTATTTATCTTTCCTTTTAACTTTGTTATTTAATTATTCCTTTATAAACATAAAGTTACACAAGATAAGCCGTAGCAAAAAGTCGTTATAGCCGTAGCAAAAAGTCGTTATAGCCGTAGCGTTTTTCTGTGGATAAAATTGAAGTTTATAGAATCATAAATTTATATAAATTCTTATATATCAGTTAGTTGTTTTTATTACTGTTGAATTTTCACTATTAAAAAAACCATTCTATTTATTATTACTTAATAATAGCCGTAGCAAAAAGTCGTTTAATTTTTTTCTGATAGTGATTCTTCTAACATATTAGTTGCTTCTATAACTGCATCAATTAATCTATATTTATCATGTCCTTGTGATTTTTTAATCATTCTTATTTTATCTATCCTTTCTTTCACTTCTCTTGGAATTCTTATAGATACATAATCATCATAGACTATTTTTTTTGACATAAATTTCTCCTTTAATCTGCAATGATAATAGTAATTTGACAAAAAAAAGCAACAAAAAATTGACTTTATTTTTTGTTGCTATAATATTGATGTAGTCGCTCCATGTAAGTGCTGTAACACCTACACAGAGCTAACCCAAACCTACGGTAACTAGGAGTAAGGCTAATGAAAAAGTCTACCTTCCGCGTGCTTGTCTGTGAAGCACCGAATAACATAATTAAGTTGTTTGTTGAAGAATCCCGCAATTTAACCCTTCGTCAGCGTGCCCGAATTCTCCAGCGAGTTGGGGGTGCGGCATGAAATACTTCAAAGCAACCATCATCACTAACGTTGACCACGAGAAGGGTAAGACAACAAATTTCATCTATCTTTCCTCTGAGACGAAAATAGCTGCCAAGAAATTGGCCTCTCAACATATCTTTAAAACGGACGGCGCAAACTGCTGTTTTTACAAATCGCCCAGATTGGAAGAAATTAGTATTTTGTGATTTTCGCGTGACTGTGTTCCCTTTAATTTCCGGTTATCTTCCGCTTCCTCGCCCGTTCGCTCGCGTTGCTCGGTCACTTGGCTGTGGCGAGCGGTGCGGGTTAAGTTTTGAAAAGATTTTTTGATTTTTTTAACGCAGGAGACGTTGAAACGGAGCGCCACTTGTGAGTACAAAATAGCGTCAACGAGGAAGGGGGGGTTAGTTTGTTACTATTTAGTTGTCTGGCATTTCGTACTGATTAAAAACAATATATAACCCATCCTATGTATTAAAAGGGATTGTATCTATTTTTATCACTTCACAAGGGTATATATGTACCGTTATGGAGTTACACTTGTAACTTCTGAAAGATACATTTACACCTTTTAAAAAAGGTATTAAAATACCTTATTGACAAGGTATATTTTTGTATGTAAATTGTCACGTTATATAGAGTGACATATGCGGACAAGACATGGTGACTAAAAAGAGAATAAAAACTGCATTTTATGAGCAAAAAAAAGACACTGTGGATATAAACACTGGAGAAATAATTTCTGAATCAAAGACAACATTATCTCGTTATTCATCTGAACCGCCATATGTGAAAATGTATATTGATGATATATGTTCAATGATTAAAGTTCCTGACTCATTAAAAAACGTCTTGTTTCTTATGCTTAGAAAGCTCGATTATGATGGTTATATGACTCTTTCAACCAGATATAGAAAATCAATGTGTGACCAACTTAGTATTAAAGATGGGACTCTAAGAAATAGATTGGCTCTTCTTGTAAAAAAAGGATTTGTTCTGAGTGAGGGAGGAAATGAATATTTAGCCAACCCTAAATTTTTTGCTAGGGGAGAATGGAAGTCCATCATAGAACAAAGATCAGCATTTGAATTAAAAATTAAATATTCAGAAGACGGTAGAGAAATTACTACAGAAAGAATTTTATAAACTAGTCGCTAACTGATGGGAATGGTGATCCCAAAAGTTAGCTAATCCAAACCCTAACAGTACTAGGAGTCGGACTATGGGAAATAGTACCTTCCGTGTGCGCGTAATTGAAGCGCAAAATCAAATCATCGAGTTATTCGCTCGAACCTCACGCAATTTAACCCGTCGTCAGCGTGCCCGAATTCTCCAGCGAGTTGGGGGTGCGGCATGAAATACTTCAAAGCAACCATCATCACTAACGTTGACCACGAGAAGGGTAAGACAACAAATTTCATCTATCTTTCCTCTGAGACGAAAATAGCTGCCAAGAAATTGGCCTCTCAACATATCTTTGAGACTGACGGCGCAAACTGCTGTTTTTACAAATCGCCCAGATTGGAAGAAATTAGTATTTTGTGATTTTCGCGTGACTGTGTTCCCTTTAATTTCCGGTTATCTTCCGCTTCCTCGCCCGTTCGCTCGCGTTGCTCGGTCACTTGGCTGTGGCGAGCGGTGGGCGTTTTAATTTTAAGGATTTTTTGGATTATTTTTTAATTTTCTTTCTAAGTTTAGCTTGCGAGCACCGAACACCGTCGACGAGGAAGCGGAAATTAGTTTGTTGCTACTGAGTTGTCTTGTAACTCCTGAAAAACAAGAAAGAATCTAAGATAGATAAATAGTTATATATAAATCAGTATTTTAAATAAATTTTGGTAATCATATAATTAGTTAAGGTAACTATATGATTATATGTTAATAACTAAATAATCATTATTAATAACTATATAATTATTTTTAATAATTAAAAAAGTTATTTTTAGGATATGAAAACTTTTATTTAATAACTTTAAAAAAAACTTGAAATAATTTTTTTTATTATTATAGTTAACTTTAAAATTTATTTAAATGAGGCCGATATGGGACGTAGACATGTAAACCTAGAAACAGGGGAAATAACTCAAGAGCCTGATTTTATAAAGGTTTATATAAATGACCTATGTAATGTAAAGGGAGTTACTGGGCTTCAAATGAACATATTTCATTTTATGTTAAAACATATGAATGATCACAATGAAGTATCTTATGGTAAATCTGCAAAAGATAGATTTTGTAAAAGACATGATACTAGTTTAGCTGCCTTTAATAACAATATTAAAGCGTTAATAGCTGCTGGTTTAATAGAAAGAGTAAATCGAGGAGAATTTCGAGTTAATAAGAAGTACGCAGTTAAAGTTGATTGGGATAGGGTTCAATCCATCATTTGGGTTAGTACCTACACCAAAAACGGAAAAACAGAAGAGATTACATTTTCAGAGATGAAATGATTTTATAGTCGCTGACTACAAGAGTCGTTACCTCTTGCAATCAGCTAACCCAAAACCTAAGATGACTAGGAGTTGAGCTATGCGAAATAGTACCTTCCGTGTGCGCGTAATTGAAGCGCAAAATCAAATCATCGAGTTATTCGTTCGAACCTCACGCAATTTAACCCGTCGTCAGCGTGCCCGAATTCTCCAGCGAGTTGGGGGTGCGGCATGAAATACTTCAAAGCAACTATCATCACTAACGTTGACCACGAGAAGGGTAAGACAACAAATTTCATCTATCTTTCCTCTGAGATGAAAATAGCTGCCAAGAAATTGGCTTCTCAACATATCTTTGAGACTGACGGCGCAAATTGCTGTTTTTACAAATCGCCCAGATTGGAAGAAATTAGTATTTTGTGATTTTCGCGTGACTGTGTTCCCTTTAATTTCCGGTTATCTTCCGCTTCCTCGCCCGTTCGCTCGCGTTGCTCGGTCACTTGGCTGTGGCGAGCGGTGGGTGTTTTAATTTTAAGGATTTTTTGGATTATTTTTTAATTTTCTTTCTAAGTTTAGCTTGCGAGCACCGAACAGCGGCGACGAGGAAGCGGAAGTTAGTTTATTGCTGATCAGTTGCATGGTAATTCTCTCCAAAACTTCAAGATATAAGAAAGGAGAACGAGATATTAAAATTCTGATTTTAAAGAATTTTAATTTTTCATATGTTTAACAAGCTACTGAACATATATGTTCAGTATTATCGAACATGTGTTTATAAATAGATGTTCGTTTTTTCATAAAATATGTTTGACATTAATAACAACTGTGTTTATAGTTTTATATAAACATATGTTTAAAATTGTGAACTTATATGTTTATAGATAATGTCGATATGCAAAAAAATAAAGACCTTTTTATTCAATTTTCCGAAAAAAATATTGGTGCTGTTAGAGAGATATTTAAGAAAAATACCGTTTCGGGTGATATTTTTTTATTCTTAACCGAATTTATGAATAAAAACAATGCAGTAGTTTGCTCACATCGTGTTCTTGAAGAAGTTACGGGTAAAAAAAGAACAACTGTAAGTTTAGCTATTAAGTGTTTAAAAGATAACGGATTTATAACCATTCTAAAAATGGGTACAAGTAATGTCTATGTTCTAAATCCTCATGTGGTATGGAGAGCATGGAGAACAAATAAAGCGTATTGCAAATTTGAGGGACCCATTTTACTTTCAAAAAGTGAAAATGAAAAAATTACAAAAGAAATGCTCAGATCAATAAATATTGATGAGTAATCGCTGATAGCAAGAGTTTTCGCCTCTTACTACCAGCTAACCCTAAACCTACATGTGATAGGAGTAAGGCTAATGAAAAAGTCTACCTTCCGCGTGCGCGTAATTGAAGCGCAAAATCAAATCATCGAGTTATTCGTTCGAACCTCACGCAATTTAACCCTTCGTCAGCGTGCCCGAATTCTCCAGCGAGTTGGGGGTGCGGCATGAAATACTTCAAAGCAACCATCATCACTAACGTTGACCACGAGAAGGGTAAGACAACAAATTTCATCTATCTTTCCTCTGAGACGAAAATAGCTGCCAAGAAATTGGCCTCTCAACATATCTTTGAGACTGACGGCGCAAACTGCTGTTTTTACAAATCGCCCAGATTGGAAGAAATTAGTATTTTGTGATTTTCGCGTGACTGTGTTCCCTTTAATTTCCGGTTATCTTCCGCTTCCTCGCCCGTTCGCTCGCGTTGCTCGGTCACTTGGCTGTGGCGAGCGGTGGGTATTTTAATTTTAAGGATTTTTTTGGATTGTTTTTTTAACTCAATTTTTACGCTTTAAATTGCGAGCACCGTCGAAGAGAAAGCGGAATTAATCCGTTGCTACTGAGTCGTCTGATACTTCTTTCTATCAAAAGATACAAGAAGAGAAGTAATCATAAAACCTGTTATAGAAAGAATTAAATTTTTAATATCTGTTTGTCACAACCATAAATACTGTTGTTGCTGTAATCAAAAATGAGTGTCTTTATGATTACGTTAAAATCAAAAAATACGTTGACATAATCAAAAAAACAACTAAAATGCTTAAGTAAGAGTAAGAAAAAATAGAAAAATGCATATGACGGAATCAAAAAATATCGATGTAATAAGGCACAAACAAAATCCATTCATGGAAAATATGATGATTCCTATGGGGACTAAACAAATTCGATTATCCAAAATGGGTAAAGATCGGAATGTATTAGTCAATCAACTTACAGGAGAAATTTTAGGAACGCATGTAACAACTTATAAAAAAGTTGATAGGGGGAAATTTATAAAACTTTTCGCTGAAAATATAGCGATGACTTTTGAATTAGGCTCTGCTGGACTAAAAGCACTAAATGTATTGATTTTTACAGTGCAAAATTCAGGAATGAACAAAGATAGAGTTGTGTTAGATAAATACGCTTTAGAAGAATTTTTATCTGATTCAGGTCAAAAATTATCTCAAGCAACATTTACTAGAGGAATTAAAGAACTAGTAGGGGCTCAAATAATCGCAAGATGTTTAAAACAAGGAGATTATTTTATTAACCCAAACTTTATTTTTAATGGAGACAGAGTTGCATTTACTACAGCAATAGAAAAACAAGATTAAATTAGCGGTACTTGAACGGGCTCTGAACCCCGCCCAAGCACCTGATCCAACAACCTAAGTCGATAGGAGTCGGACTATGCGAAATAGTACCTTCCGCGTGCGCGTAATTGAAGCGCAAAATCAAATCATCGAGTTATTCGTTCGAACCTCACGCAATTTAACCCGTCGTCAGCGTGCCCGAATTCTCCAGCGAGTTGGGGGTGCGGCATGAAATACTTCAAAGCAACCATCATCACTAACGTTGACCACGAGAAGGGTAAGACAACAAATTTCATCTATCTTTCCTCTGAGACGAAAATAGCTGCCAAGAAATTGGCCTCTCAACATATCTTTGAGACTGACGGCGCAAACTGCTGTTTTTACAAATCGCCCAGATTGGAAGAAATTAGTATTTTGTGATTTTCGCGTGACTGTGTTCCCTTTAATTTCCGGTTATCTCCCGCTTCCTCGCCCGTTCGCTCGCGTTGCTCGGTCACTTGGCTGTGGCGAGCGGTGGGCGTTAAATTTTAAAAAGATTTTTTGGTTTTTTTTAAAGAAAATCCGGTTTTTCCTTAACTCAGTCCGCTCACCGCAGGAGACGTTGAGGCGGAGCGCAGCTTGCGAGCACCGAACAGCGGCGACGAGGAAGCGGAAGTTAGTTTGTTGCTATTGAGTTGTCTGATAGTTCCAACTAATACAGATACAGAAAGGGAATGCACTATAAAATTATGATTTATAATTATTTTTTATTTTACAGTATCAGTATTGATGATACTGATGAGTCTCATAGCTAATGATACTCAGTTTTTAAAATAAAAAAAATATTTGACACAACCAGTATCTTTTGGTTATAGTTTTTATTACTGGATTGAGACTGAGGGGTATCATATAAATTGAAATTAGATAATTATAATTTCGTCCAGTTATCAAAAGGATATATGAATCATTTTAGAGGTCTAATAAGCAAACATCCTCTTGCTGCTGAAATATTAATTTTTTTCATGGAAAAAATGGGAAGAACGACAAACGCTGTTGTATGTAGTTATCAATTACTACAAGAAGTGACCGGATATAGTCGTCCAAGTGTAGCAAGGGCAGTAAGAATCTTAAAAAAAGATAACTGGATAGATACGGTAAAAGTTGGAAATGCAACCGCATACTGTGTTAATGAAAAAGTAGCTTGGCAGGCAGGTAGAGATGAGCGTCAATATGCTATTTTTAGTGCCACAGTTGTTGCCACTTCTACTGAACAAGAAAGTAATTTTAGGGAAAAATCGAAGGAAAAATTAACGTATATTCCTTTTGTTGAGAAAGAATAATCGCTGATTGAAGGAGTTAACGCCTCCTACAACCAGCTAACCCAAAACCTACGATAACTAGGAGTCGGACTATGAGAAATAGTACCTTCCGTGTGCGCGTAATTGAAGCGCAAAATCAAATCATCGAGTTATTCGTTCGAACCTCACGCAATTTAACCCTTCGTCAGCGTGCCCGAATTCTCCAGCGAGTTGGGGGTGCGGCATGAAATACTTCAAAGCAACCATCATCACTAACGTTGACCACGAGAAGGGTAAGACAACAAATTTCATCTATCTTTCCTCTGAGACGAAAATAGCTGCCAAGAAATTGGCCTCTCAACATATCTTTGAGACTGACGGCGCAAATTGCTGTTTTTACAAATCGCCCAGATTGGAAGAAATTAGTATTTTGTGATTTTCGCGTGACTGTGTTCCCTTTAATTTCCGGTTATCTTCCGCTTCCTCGCCCGTTCGCTCGCGTTGCTCGGTCACTTGGCTGTGGCGAGCGGTGGGCATTTTAATTTTAAGGATTTTTGGGATTTTTTTAGTTAATTCAGTTTCCTTACCTTAGATCGGGAATACCGAAAAACGTCGACTAGGAAGCGGAAGTTAATTTGTTTCTTGATGAGTTGCTTGGTAGTTCCTTACACCTAAAGATTAATAAATAAACCTCATGTAAGTTATTGATATATATAGATGTGAGTTTTCATTTTCTGATCCTTTGGAAACCTATTTTTGCACCTTGTAGAATCAAAAAATATATTATATTGGTTTTTAAGAAACCAAAAAAAACCTTGTTAAAACCATTTTTTATTATATAATGGCATTACAGAGTTCAGTTAATAATGAGAAAATGGATGGCAGAGATTAGATATGAAAGTAATCCTTTCTTAGAAAATATGGTTATACCGTTTGGTAGAAAAACGGTAAAGCTTTCTCCGCTAGGACGTGAAGATAATATTTTAGTTAATCAATTCACTGGTGAAATAAGGGGTACTCATGTTGCCACTTATAAAAAAGTTGATTCTCAGTGTTTTGTGAAATTATTTACTGAGAATATTGCACTAGCATTTAATCTTAAATCTGCAGGTATAAAGGCATTAACGGTACTAATATTTATAGTTCAAAAAATCCGCCATGAATAAGGATGTGGTAAATTTAGATTCATACACTTTAAAAGAATTCCTAAATTTTAACGAAGGAGTCAAAACTATCTATGACAACTTTTAGGAGAGGACTCATAGAACTTGAAGAAGCTAAATAATAGCTAAGGCATTGAGAAAAGGAAATTATTTTATAAATCCAAACTTTGTTTTCAATGGAGATAGAATAGCGTTCTCAACAATTATTGAAAAGAGAAAACGCAATATCAAGTAATTAGTCGCTAGCTGTTTGGGTTGCACCCTCACAGCTAGCTAGCCCAAAACCTACTGTAACTAGGAGTCGGACTATGGGAAATAGTACCTTCCGCGTGCGCGTAATTGAAGCGCAAAATCAAATCATCGAGTTATTCGTTCGAACCTCACGCAATTTAACCCTTCGTCAGCGTGCCCGAATTCTCCAGCGAGTTGGGGGGTGCGGCATGAAATACTTCAAAGCAACCATCATCACTAACGTTGACCACGAGAAGGGTAAGACAACAAATTTCATCTATCTTGCGTCTGAAACGAAAATTGCCGCCAAGAAATTGGCCTCTCAACATATCTTTAAAACGGACGGCGCAAACTGCTGTTTTTACAAATCGCCCAGATTGGAAGAAATTAGCGTTGAAGAGTATCTCGCTAATACCGAAAAACAGACGGATATTATCGAAGAACAGGGCATAGACCAGTTTTGCGCTTTACTCACGATATTTGGGGTTCAGGAAGAATACGACGAAGGCGAGATTCGCGATGCGGAGGATTTGTTGGCCAATCCATCAGAAGAGCCAGAGATTTTTGAGCAATACACCGAACTTCGTGAATTGTTGTCCGTGAAAATACAGGAAGCAGACAAAACTATCTCTTTAAGCGAAATCAAGGGAATAGCGATTCATCTTTTTGAGTGTGGAAAAATAATCAGTTATTAACGCAATCAACAGAGTTATCCACTAAATCTGTCGTTATGTCTGTGGAAAACGTGGGAGAAGCGGAAAAAAGCGAGGCGAATATAGTA
>NZ_LWMI01000036.1 GCF_001640365.1 Candidatus Arsenophonus triatominarum
CATAGGAATTTGTCCGGAAAAAAGCGACTCAAAAAAAATATTTTGCACATAAACGTGTACATAAAAATACAAAAAATGGGGTTAAACTCATATAATCAATTGATATTAAATAAATATTTAAATTTAATATCATTTATAACATAAATAAGTAAGCGATTTTAACCCTTTACCCCATCAGTTTTTGGTACGCTTCTGCGGCCTCTTCTAAAGTCATTTCTCGAGTAATTGCATTTTGCGGTAGTATATCTTCTGGTATAGGGCTACCTTGCAATTGCTTAATTTCCAGTAATAAGGTAGTTGGTATAGGAATGCCTTCTATCTCTAAAAATTGCGCGGCCTCTAGTGAAGTGATTTCGGCTGATTTTTTTCGCTCGAGTATCGATCTTAAGTATTCTTTTTGTTGATGCTTTTCATCGTTAAAGAAGACTTCATTGATCCCCATCTTTTTGTAAACGGCAATATCATTGTGACTAGGCAATACTTCTTCTATCGTTGTCGTTTCGCCGTCTGCCGTGGTTTTAATAATTTTGCGTTTTCGGATTTTGGTGTTTTGCCTTGCTGTTTCTGCTAGCTCTTTTTCAAAATGTCGGCCGCATGATGAAAAGCATGATCAAATTCGTAATAATCCTTTCGCCAATTTCTAATCGTTTTTTCATCCACATGCAGCCATTTTGCAATGAAATGATTTGATACTTTGCCTTTCACCAAAGACAGGTTGATCACGTCATCAATATACGCTTTTTTATATTTAGCTTTCCCTGACATGACAACCTCTTTTTAACCTTTGTGCAACATTCGTAAAATTAGCCATTTTGGGTGCGGACTTATTTTGCGGAAGTATGCGAAAAAAATCCCTCTTCATGCGTTGTTATTATTAGGTTTTCCAATTTTTCAAAATGCGGAAGTATGACTGCGGAATTATGCGTTTTTGGCTATTCTGTAATTTTTTACCTGAATCCCTTTGATGTAAAGCAATTAAGGTTTTAACCCCATTTACCTTAATGATTAAAAAATGAACGCAAATGTTAAAAATTTAACTCAAAAATTGACCCTGAAAATCGACCGTAAATATTTGAGGTGGTCTCAATGTTTTTATGACCCAGCATTTTAGAAATAACATGAATATCATTCCGTTTTTTGATAAGACGTACCGCTGCAAAATGCCGTAAGTTATGAAATTTCCCAATCCTGAATTTTTCCAGTAATTCCTTAACAATTCCTGTCGTACTGTAATTTAACGACAGTCTTTTCACTGATTGACTGACAATTAATGGTTCATGTAACCCAAACTTGTTTTTATCCAATAGCGACAATAACCCTTTTGGCATCGGTAACAATCGCTGAACGTCAGCTTTTAAGCCTTCAATAACACCGTTTCGTGTTACATGTTTTGAGATATTCAAATATTCCCCTTGAATATCGCTATAATCCAATGCCAATATTTCGCTTATCCGAAGCCCAATCACCGATGCCAAGATGAAGGCAATCTTTTCTCTGACGGGCGCTTCTTCAATCATCCTATCCACATTCTCAAACGCCGGAATGAAAATAGGCTTTTCCCCTTTTCTTTTCAATTTTGGAATTGGACTGACACCAACATTTCGCATTGCTTTCAGCAGCAAATAGGCAGAATGCAGATGTTTAAGCGTATTTTCCGGTAAACCGTTAAATTCACTCGGGCGAATATTCAACGCCATTTTTGCTTGCAACGTTTCGTCAATCGAAAACAAGGCATGTTTAATCGTATCGAGCGAACTTTGCCGTAAATGCCCCGTTTCACACTGAAAGACCTTTTTCCCCACATAAAACTGAATCAACTTGCGAAGATGCCAATCTCGGCATTGCTCTTTTTCTTTTGCCATCATCGCCAAAAATCGCTCAGATTCGCTCAGAAAAAGAAAATGGCAAGCAGCTTCCCGCGTTTTAAAGCTTTTATGAAATCGTCCTGCTGGATTTTCGTAATGCACACGAAAACCCTCGCTATCATGGCGAGTTTTGACTTGTTTAATTGAACTCATTTGCGATTATCGCTTTGTTGTTAACCTGGCCACAATTTTTGCTTGATTAAGACAATCTTCTATCATCTTGCCTCTTCTACTAGCTGGCTGTTTGCGATAATAGCGGATGGCTTCACGGGTGGCTAAGCTGGCGACAGAGGTAGAAAAGCCCAGCTTGATTAACTCGGCCTTAACATTGGCTTCGATGAATTGCTCAGGAGTCATCCTTCTAACCTCATGCTTCCACCAATTAAATCAAGGGGGATTTGAGATAACTCCATTACTGTTTTTTCAGCTTTTTTAAGAATGGGTAAATCATCTTGACGCTTACGTAATCGACGACCAGCATCCGAAGAGTCTTTATCAGACTCTTTTCTGGCTGTAGCAACAATATTTTGTAATTGCTCAATAGTAAAAGCTAATCCTTTATTTTCTTCCAACTCCGTCATGTAGTCATAGATTTTAGCCTGTAACTCATAGCTGTAACTCATTGCCATTAGACAGGCTTCACGTTTTGGAAATCGGTAAATTTTTCGAATAGACTGGGCACCGTTTCCAGTGGTGAAAATATCATCAGCTAAAAATTTAGCAGATGTTTCTCCAAGAACTTTGGGTACTTTTGCCATAAAATTATTGTGCTGTAACTTGCGATATTTTTTGCAAGGAAACGTTAATCTCTCTGCTTCCGCTTTTGATTTCCGCTCCGCATTAATATAGTCCACCATTTCCAGACTGGTCATTGTTGGCATTTCTGTTACTAAAAAATTGTCATTTTTAGTTGTTACTAATTTCATCGTACTTTTCCTTATAGAAAATCGAACCTGCGCGCACAGAACAGCCGCCCACAGAAAAGCACCATTTTAAACGGCGTTCTTCAGGCTCGACTTTCTATAAGGTTCTGTGTTTTATTGATGCGCGTGCGTGGCGCTGAGATTGTTAAGATTTGAACGTGCCAATGACCGATTCAGTGACACTGTGTTTTGATGTACTGCTGTAGATATTCCGTCTGCTTTTCGTTCTCAGCTATCATCGCTCTGAGACGGAAATAATCTTCTCGAGCTGCCTTACTAAGTTGTGGGGTGGCTTCATTATGTCGGCTCTGGGTGGTAGCGGTTTTGGGTATTGGACACACGGCATTGACGTGCAACTGCTTAGTGCCAGCACGAACAGCATCATTGAGCTTAGCAATTTCAGCTTTGGCATTATTTAATTTCTCCGTGTGTTGAATATCGAGTTGGTGCAAAGAATCAATCTTTTGCTGCTGTAATTTCACGGCTTCAATTTGTGCGCGATATTGCTGTTTAATGTTTGGTAGTTTTGCCTGATGGTTTGATAACGGGAGTTGATAAAAATAAGTGAGAGAATTAACCCTGCAATAATCACTCCGATAAATGAGTAAGGTCGCCATAACATATTACGCTCTCAATTTCCCGACGGGTAATTAGCCCTTTCCAGACTTCGCCTTTCACATAAACCCACCGCTTCATCTCATCACATGCCCTTTTCGGTCATTGTTGTTGAGCTTTTTGAGCAAGGTCGATTTGGCAAAATTACCCACGCCCACGTTATAAGCAAATGAGTAAAGGGCTGCCTGTGTTAGCGTGTTGATATTGACCTTAATCAACGGGTCAACATAACGTTTAACGGCTTTTAAATCGTCATTAAGCCACTTATCGCAGTCTTCTTGCGTGTACATCCGGTTACGCACAATATCCTTGCCTGTATGACCATAACAAACAGAGAGTACACCACCTCCATCGAAGTAAGGTTTAAATTTTAATCCTTCAAAATGCGTTATCATCGTTGAGGCTAAAAACAACGCACTACCGCCCGTTGCCATCAATATTTTTTTCGGTATCTTCATACTGACGTTCCTTGAGTCTGTACTCCTTTTTGCGGTAGTACACGTTGATAAAAAATGTCCCTATCGTGCAGACAATACCCATCACAGCTACCCACTGCTCAAGGGTAAAAAAATCAAAAATCGTTGTCATGACTCCCCCGAGGGTGGTCATGATGCCCCACAGATAGGCGGCAGGTGTTGAGTATTTTTCAGACATGCGCATATACCCTCGTTGTTGAGGGTTCATTGCTTTGAATTGATTGGATTTGAGTAGTGAAACTCAGTGATTTAAAACTTTTTTTCGTTATTGAATTTTACGGCGGTAGCTTGACCAATTGAAATTTAACCAAAGCCCATTGCTCATCATCATTCTATCGATGACTCTATCGCCCAAAAATTGCCGAATTTGTTCACTGTTCAAGTTCGTGAGCATGCCAAGCGGTTTTTTGTGTGAAGTCCGCTTATCAACCATCTGATTTACAATAATCTTCGTATTCTCGCTATGCTGATACTGAATACCGATTTCGTCCAAGATCAACAAATCAACTTTGCAAAGTTCATCTAGCAATTGTTGTTCTGTCAATGTCGTATTTTTTTCGTAGGTTGCTCGAAAACGCATCATCAAATCCGCAATGGTAATACACAATACGGATCGCCCTTTGCTCATGAGATAATGCCCTATCGCTGCTGCAAGATGATTTTTGCCTGTTCCGCATCCACCGCTAAAAACAAATCCGCCAAATCCCACTCCAAAATTCTTTGCAAAGGCGACGGATTGGTTCAACGCATTTTTCTGACCGGCGTTGAAAACGCGATAATTTCAAATCGGCAATGTGCATGCAACGGGGCGATACCCGAGCGCCCAAACAAGTTTTCTATCCGGCGTTGCTTGCGAAAAATAGCGTCTTGCAAACTGGCTTCTTCGGATATTTTTTGCATTCTTGCCAAATGTTCTTCCCAGCTACAGGCAATTGGCTTGATATTGGGCGGCATGATTTTTTGCAATCGTTGAATAATATTCATAGTTTTTTCGCAAAAAACAGATTAACCGTTAATCACCACAAAACCTTCGGGATTACTTGGGCGTGTTGTGATCTCGTTGATGAGACTATTTCGCTGATATTTTTTTTGCTCAATCCACGAAACCTCAAAGCCTTGCCAGTTTCTAAGCATGCATTCAGCCAGCACGTTATCGGTGGAATATCCTAGTTCATTGGCTTCGTTGACTGCTGTCGCCAGTCGGTTCAGGGCGGTTTGTGTCAGTGGCGCTTTTTTGTTTTTGCGGTGTTGAAGATAATCATCCCAAACTGATTCACTGGGTTTCTGCTCAAACAGGGACAAATTCAGTTCAGATTTTTTCGTGATGATCTTAGTTTTGGGTAGCGAAATACCTCCCGCAACTACCAAAACACCATCTTGCAGATAGTCTTCTGCTGTGGAAGATTTCCGCAGTAAGATTATCCCTGATTTCAGACAGGCTAGTTTAGCGAAAGATTTTTCTCTGGGAGAGCTTGCGTCGATTTCAATGCCACATTGGTTGCCGTGCTTGTCACTCACCAGCAAATCAACTCTGCCAGAACGACAATCACCCCGTTCCTGTACTCGAAACTCCCTGTTGCACTCGAAACCAAGTCCGATAATTTTTTGCTCAACGGCTCGATGTAGCTCATCGGCAGACTTGTCGACAAACTCCTGAAATTCACCACGCAGCGAATCCGCCAAAATTAGCTTCAAGTCAAAATTTTGAGAAGGAAGGGTTAGGGATGGTTTATATATTTCTGTAATCTTTGTAGTAATCTCTTGATCAAACGAACTCGATAATGTCGATTCCCCGAACTCGACAATGTCTACTTCGGGAGCTCCATTTTCTCCATCTCGCGAAACTCCCTTTTTTGAGTTGGCGAAATTATCCAGAATTTCATTAAGCTTACCTTCATCAATTTTGTAATATGTTTTATGTTCAAGCCGTTTTTCTGTAACGAGTAAAACTCCAATTGCGACTAATTTTTTTATTGCTGTTCGTTGTTCGTCATGTGTCAATCCGGTTTCTTCTTCAAGATCATCTCGAGTTTTGTAAACTCCTAATTCAGAATTAGCTTTGTCCTGCCAGTAAAATATTTGGGAAAAAAGAATTGCTGCGGTTAATCCACCAAGAGGTTTGGCTAAATTTGGATAATACGCATGTGGATTACCTATCAATCGTAATGTAGCGGCACTTTTCACTCAATCACTCCCGTTATTGAATTTTTGAGAACGATTTCATATAAAAATGAGAAAATCATCATATGAAAAAACGTGTGATTTCCCTGGGGGGGTTAAAGTAGATTTGAAGAAAAATAATTTTTAATTATAAAAATAGGCGTCAATGCGCGCTCTTTGTTCGATGATTTTTTGTTTTTGTTGTTTTTTGCGGTAATTCATAAACAGATTGGCATAAACCACAATCTGTCGTTGAAAATTCTGTAATTGCTGGCGTGGATTTTCGTGTCGCCAAAACGCTTTTTTGAGTTCTTGATTAAATTCACGTTCAGCGTCTTTCTTGGCAAGAAATTCAATTTTCCTGATTTCTCGCCTGATTTTTGCATTACTCTTACTTTCTTTAAAAATAATTTCTTGGGGCATTTTCCCTCCTGAGCGCTATATTTTGATGTTTCTGAATTTCAGATGATAACAACCCCCGTAAAAACGAAGAGTTAAATACGATTTCCACAAATCGAATGAATGTGGATAACCGTGTTATTGAATAAAAAACACCAAAACAGAACACACAAAAACGGCATTCTGTCCTCTGCGACTCGCAGAGAGGAAAACCCCAAATTGTATAAAGAGCAAATGCTGTGCAAAAGACAGCTAAAAATAGATTTTACAATTGTAAGTCTAAAATTAAATTTGTCAAATAGTTGATCAAATTCAATAACTTAAATAAAAAATAAACTGATCAAAATCAATAAGTTACGATTAAAAAATAATCGTATTTTTTAAGGTTGGATGATTGAATTTTTCAGCGATAATTTAGCAATTTTTTGTTGCGTATATTTTTGCTCCGCTTTCGCCTATCAAACTTCCATTTCCACCTTCAACATCAAAGTGGTAAATCAGCCCTTTTTCGGTGAATTCTCGCTTTTTCAATTTCACGATTTTCAAGGTTTCGTCGTTGTGAAAAACGGACATACCTGCTTGTAACCGCCGAAAGGTTGTTCTGTATTTGTTAGCTTGAATCATGATAAATTCCCCTTGTTTTCGAGCGAAAAGAACTAGAAATATCAGAACAATTCTTATTGTTTATAAAAAAGGGAATATGCTCCGTTGTTGCTACATATTCCCTTTGGGTGTTTACTTGATTTCCAACTCGTGTCTGGAAATCAGAAAAATAAAAAAACAAATATAGTTATTATTGTAGTTCCCTAGTGTTGGCCAACTGGCCTATGAAATCTGTTTGCAAAAGCCCCTTTTCTCGGGGTTTTTCATTATAAAAATCCGGTTATTTTTATTTGTAATATCTAAAACGTACTCGTACATCAGCATTCCCTCATCCAAACAAGAGAAACAAAAATCTAGGCGCCAGATTTGGAATTGAGATCGGGTGGCAGACTGAATGGGGTTAGTACTACCGGACAAAGTGAACGGCGAGCCTTTCGGCTCCCCCATCCAGCCCACCATAGAAAGTGGCGTAGGAAGTGTGCCGGCCATAATACTTCATGCCGGTCTTGATTTCATCACGGGGCACTGCGCTATCGATGATGGGCATCTTAAACCACTTTGTAGATTTCCTTTCCATACTTGGCATTATTTTCCCACCAATAACTGGTGTCATGCTGGTTGATTACTAGATTTTGAAAACGAGCAGGAAAATTCTAGACGAAACTAGAGAAAAACGGATATTACCTTCTGATTCAGATACTCCTTTAATTGGCTGGTCTGCTATTTTTGCTTGTATTGCTGGCACACTTGTCGGCGTATTCTTCAACTTCGGCATCCCCTCGTTGAATTCTATTCTGATGGCTGGAGTGACTTATTGGGTGTTTATGAAGTTGACACGCTGTCAAAAAATGTATGGTAATTAGAATAACTTACTTAGAATTCCTAAAAGAATTCATCTAGAACTCCTAAAAGAATTCATATGGATACCATAACAAATTCAAAGATGATCTCTGGTTTTAGTAAACTATTCGAGGATCTATACATGCCAGTTATTACTTTTGTTTCCCCAAAAGGGGGGGGGCAGGAAAAAGTACTTCATCTCTAATATTAGCTACACAAATTGCTAGCAGAGTAACAGTTACTGTTATCGATGCTGACCCAAATCACCCTATAAAATCATGGGCGTCAGGAGGAAATGCTCCTAAAAATATGACTATCATCTCAGATGTAACAGATAAAACCATTGGGGAAACGATAGAAGCAGCAGCAACAAAGACACCATTTGTAATTGTTGATCTAGAAGGCACAGCGTCGACCATCGTTGCATACGCTATTGCAGAATCCGACTTTATTGTTGTACCAACACAAGGCTCACAACTTGATGCAGAACAGGCAAGTCGAGCTTTTGCGTTGATAAGGGCACATGAACGTGGAATCCAGAAACATAAACCTGATTACAAATTGCCTTATGCTGTTTTATTCACACGCACGTCTGCTGCAATTCAGAGTAGAGATACCAGGCATATCCGAAAGAGTTTCGAGGCTGAAGATATTCCATTTTTTGAAACAGAATTGAATGAAAGAGCAGCGTTTAAAGCTATGTTTTCATATCGTCAAACACTTGAATCACTTTCACACAATGATGTCTCTAATGTTGATAAAGCAATTAATAACGCAGAATCTTTCACTCGGGAATTAATAGCAAAAATAAACACACATAATCAATAAACTAAACAATAGTGTAAGGTTATATAATGAGTCGAGTAGATCCACTAGAAAACTTAAAAAAGTTCGAACCTAAAACTATCGATGAACAAAAAAAAAGACAAAATAATCTAGAAATCGAGAAGTTGGCAAACCAACATGGTTTTGTAGGACGAAATTCAATACCTTTTCCTAACCACATTGATCGTGCTAAAAGGCGTTTCAAAACAGGACGTAATGTTCAAATCAATATTAAGGGGGATATAGATACTAAAAATGAGTTATATCGTATTGCTGATTATATAGATCAACCATTAGGTGAAACTCTTAAACGAGCATTAGCTGCTCTGCAACGTGAATTGCAAAAATAAAATTTTAACCAACTTTCGGGGTTGGCTTTTTCTATTTCTGAAACCTGAAAACTCAAAAGTTGCTATAACGCATTGTGGGCGACGATAAATTTTTAGACGTACGAATTTACGTTTTTATCGAGAAAATCTCTCATAATTGATTACAGGACGTTTTAGATGGTGTTCTGACTCTTCTTTCTGTCTTCCTTTAGCACTTCAATGAAGACTTGCTCGAATTCGTCATTTTTGGGTAGGTCTTGATTGAGGATATATTTTCTGACGAAAAAATCGGGTTCAATGCCTAATCGTCTTGAGGCTTCAAAACCTCGCTTGACCCAATCCAGCGGCAAAGTGTGCTCATGGGCTAATTCCTCTGCCCAATGCCAATCAAACTGTTTGATTTCATCTTCACACAGAATATGAATTGAACTTGCGTCATAGGTCATGAATTACTTCACCGCATCTTTGAGATTTTGACCTGCTTTAAAACTCGGTACATTTGCAGCAGCAATTTTAAGTGGTTCGCCTGTTTTTGGGTTTCGTCCTTCCCTAGCTGCTCGTTGCTTAACCTGAAAACTACCAAAGCCAATGAGTTGTACGTCATTGCCGGATTTCAAAGATTCTGT
>NZ_LWMI01000037.1 GCF_001640365.1 Candidatus Arsenophonus triatominarum
CTCTGTTTCAGGGTGGGACGCCATCACCAATGACACACCGGCCCGTGTCGGGTCACAGGTAGAATCCCGCATTGCCTTTGAAACACGCCGCCGCCAATCAGTGGCGCGCAACGGTCGTAATACCGATGGTGCGATGAAAGCGGCCCTACTGGAAACCCAAGGTGTGACGGATGCGTATGTCTGGTCAAACCGAACAAGGGAGACGGTTACTATCGGCACGACTCTTTATCCGGTTAAACCGCATTCCGTTTTTATTTGTGTGAATGGTGGCAACGATACCGATATCGCCGAGACGATCTTCCAGTATTACAATCCTGGCGCGGACATGAATGGGGATACCACCTTTACTGTTTATGACTAAAGAGAACGACTCGCCGCCTTACCCGCAATATGTGATGCAGTGGCAGCGAGCCACCCCATTAAGCGTCTATTTTTCCGTCAACATTGATAAAAGTCTCAATCCTCCCTGTGACATTACCGAGCAAGTTAAAAAAACAGTTATTCGCGTGTTTAATGGCGAGGTAGAAGGTATTCAACGTGCGGGCATAGGGGCAACCCTGAATGTGGGTAAATACTACGCGCCGATTATTGCGATTGAGCCTTATTCGGTGAGTGTCGTATCAGTGATGATATCCCAAGACGGCAAAAACTGGCTGTCTGCGTTAACACCAGGCGTGGCGCAAGTCCCCGTTTTGCAAGCCGATAACATTCACGTGGAGTTAAGATGAGTTGGCAAAAAACGGTGCTAAACCAGTACAGTGCCAGCCAGAAATTGCTGTCTGTCATCGCAACATTCGAGCAGGCGGTGAGTCTGGAGTATTTCACTGACCGGTTTCTTGATGAAGTGTGGGATATCACCACCTGCAACCGCTTTGGTCTGGATATGTGGGGGAAAATCGTCAACATTTCACGTTACATCACGGCGGAAGTCGATAACAGCGCGTTTGGGTTTGCGCAGGCAGACGAAGGAAAAGCGGATTATCCCACCCCGTTCAGTGATGCCCCTTATTACGCGGGTGTGCAGGAAACCAGAAAAATCCGGCTAGCGGACAACGCTTATCGAACCTTGATACTCAGCAAGGCGTTTTCTAACATCAGTATTGCGACTATTCCTGAAATCAATCGCTTCTTACGTTTTCTGTTTAAGGGACGCGGCGAGGCGTTTTGTGTGAATTATCGTGACATGACTATTGGTATTACCACCGCCTTTCCCCTAGAACCCTTTGAATTGGCGGTATTGAGAAACAGCGAGGTCACCCCGTTACCTTCTGGGGTACTGATGAATATCAATCAGGTCGTCGCCCCCTACTTTGGCTTTGCCGAGGATGCCTATCCGTTTAATGAGGGGATGTTTTTTACGGCGGGGCGTTAATCATCCAGTAGAATTTTTTGGAGTATTTTATGAAAAAAACAGACTTGCCCGCTCGTAAATCCGGTGCCCTTTGGGGCGAATGGTTCACGGCGTGATTTAACGGCGAAAACACCAACCGGCAGTAATCAGGCTTCTTATGATGCCGGTTTTCCTCCCATTACCATGACGATTAAAGCCGCAGGCGGCTTGCCCCCTGATGGCCGTGACATGAATCAGGCACTTAACGAACTATACACCGGCTATCGTTGGCATAATGCGGGCGCGGGTTACCCTTTTGATGCCGATTTTGCCACGGCGATTGGTGGTTATCCGGCGGGGGCGAAAGTGCCCAATTCCACGAATGACGGTTTTTGGCTAAATACAATAGACGGGAATACGACCAATCCGGAAGTGTTGGATGCCTCCGCAACAGGGTGGGTACCCGTGAATAGTTACGGCATCACCAGTATAACCGGACTGGAAACCGGCACGATAACCTTGACTACCTTACAGGCCGCAAAAGAAGAACTGGTCTTCAGTGGCAATCTTATTGCTGATACCACCGTAATTTTCCCGCCATGGATAAGAAACTGGACTGTCGCCAATCACTGTCAGGGGAATTTCACCCTGACCTGTAAACCCCTGTCAGGGACTGGTGTTGTACTGCCCAGTGGCAGAAATGTTATCCGTTGCGATGGTTCACAGATTATTTTTGCTATCCTCGTTGCGTCGCTCACTCAACACGGTCTCACACGGTTAAGTAGCGCCACTGACAGCAATGATGAAACGCTGGCCGCCACACCCAAAGCCGTCAAAGCCGCTTATGACTTGGCGAAAACCGTAAGTATTGACGGAATTTATCCGGTAGGGATTGTTGTCTGGTTTGCTCAAAATAAAAATCCCAATACCTTATTTCCAAATACAAAATGGCAATACATTGGTGAAAATAAAACCATTCGTTTAGCAAAAGCAGATGGTTCTAATGTATTCACTACCGGAGGCGCTGATGCTATTAAGCTGACAGAAGCCCAATTACCCGCTCACGGGCACACTTTTTCAGCAACAACCAGTAGCTATGATTATGGTACTAAAAATACGAATGCAACGGGTAATCATGCACATAATTTTGCAGGCGTTGTACGTGACCCATGGAATGCAAGAGGCGATGACGGTAATCCTAATCAATGGAAACCAAGGGCTCAAAATACATCACAAGCGGGGAACCACTCACATACTGTTACTATCGGTGCACACACCCATTCTGTTTCAGGTACAACGGGAAAGACGGGAAGTAGTAGCGAAATTAATATAACGAATGCTTTTATTACGCTAATGGGCTGGTACAGAATCAGTTAAGGAATCAAAAATGTTTAGAATTTTTAAAGCCTATACCTACACGAGTGATACACATGAGTTGCTGGGTCCTTGCGATGCTTACACGGATGAAACTCATGACATACTGCCTTTTCATACTGAGAAAAAACCAATTGACAAAAAGGAAGGTTTCGCTGTTGTTTTTAATGAACAAAATCAGGAATGGGAATATCAGGAAGATCATCGCGGTTTGGTTTTGTTTGATACGAAAAGCCGTCAATCTGTCACCCTTGAAAAATTAGGTAAGGTACCGGAATATTTAACATCATTAGCCCCTCAAAGCGAATATGATGTTTGGGATGGTGAAAAGTGGGTCAAGGATGCAGAAGCTGAAAAATTAGCAGAAAGACAAAAATTAGAAGGCATCAAACAACAAAAATTATATGATGCCACTCGTGAAATTGCACCCCTTCAAGATGCAGTCGATTTAGAAATGGCCACCGAAGACGAGAAAAAACGACTGATAGCCTGGAAAAAATATCGGGTTTTTGTGAACCGTACGGATGTTTCAGCTGCACCCGATATTGACTGGCCGAAAAAACCGGATTGACAGATTTTGAGAAGAACCCAAATCTGACACACTCGAATGATTGAGTTAGGTTCCGGTGTCAGGTTAACTGATTTAATTCCTCATCAGACAGACCTGTAGAGAATTTGATGATTTCTTTTTCAACGCCTTTCTCAAGAAGTTGGCGCGCTATCTTCATGGAAGCCTGTTTTTCGCCCTCAACTTTCCCTTGTTGTATACCTTGTTGCATACCTTGTTGTATACCTTGTTGTATGCCTTGTTGTATGCCTTGTTGTATGCCTTCTTCTCGTATACCTTGTGCAATATTCATCAATGCCCCCTCATGTTTCTCTGTCTGTCTGGCTATCTCTTTGATTAACTTTGCTGGTTGCTCAGCATTGCCTTCTTGGATTAGATAGTTAAACATAGTAATAACTTGATTATCAGTATAATAATTATACGACAACAGTTTAACAATACTATTCAGTAGCTCGGCCATATCCCGTCTTCGAATGTGTTTTTGGATAAGCTCCAATAACGCCATTCGCTTATGTTGCATAATCTCACCGTCATCAAGCGTGGTGACATCGACTAGCTTAAACGGTTTGGTGTATATCTTTTCCGCAATATCTCTGCCACTAAAGCAGTCTAGCCAGTCAGTACTGTAAGGATGAGGAGTTTGTTCGCCACAATAAAACAGAATAGGAAAAACGATAGGAAGTTCTTTGTGTCCGGCTTCTAAATGCTTCTGCATGGCTGCCATGCTATAGCGCATTAATCGCCAAGCCATGAGTTTATCCGGTGTTGACTGGTGCTCAATCAGCAGATAGAGATAACCTTGTCCCTGCTGGGTATTGACAGAATACAGGATATCACTCTGATAGCTTTTCATCTCACTATCGACGAATGAGCCAGATTCCACTTTGAGGCTATCCAAATCACACAATGCTTTAATCTCATCCGGTAGCCAGATATCAAAGAAATCTTTAGCGGTCTCTTTTTCACTTAAAAACTGCTTAAATACCGCATCATGGGGCGTTGGGGTGAATTTTTTACTCATCCGATTTCTTTCACAGTTGTTAACATCCCGTTGCGTTATTGAAAACAAATAAGGTACATTGAGTACGCTATTTATTTCATCACAACCCAGCTTTAGCAAGGAGACGCCTCTACTTGCTCAGGGGCATTTTTCTTAATGACTCGGGCTAAATCGGTATGGACTTCGTTTCTCAAGCACCGCGCCTGTCTCTTTGGCTTTTTTTCCGCTTCAAAAAACCCGTGGACAATTTCATCGTTGGGATACTCAGTCCCACTTAATGGCACCATATTAGCAGCGCTGGAGGAAGTTGTTAACTATTAGTTGTTGGTTGCATGTAAGTGGATTTGTGTAAGTCCGGCTAAACGAATAATTGACTATTTTGAATTGTGAGTAATTTTAGACATATAGCTAGGCGACTTAATTTTGATTACAGCATATGTATTAAAAACAGGTCATCGATAGTGCATCCTGTTTCCATCTTTTTACGTTTAGCTTGAGACCATTTATGTTCTATAGGATTTAAATCTGGTGAATACACAGGCAAATATTCTATCTGGTGTCCTGCGTTTATAATTGCCTGTTCAATATTCTTACCTTTGTGAAAGCTAGCGTTGTCCATAAAAATAACAGAATTTTCAGGAAGTTCTGGGAGCAATATTTTTGTGATCCAAACATAAAAAACATCACGATTAATATTGCAATCAAATAATCCGATAGCAAAAAGGGTTGTTCCCAATAAAGCGCCAATAACATTTGTTCTTCCCTTAGCACCCCAGTTTTTCAGGCCAAAACAACGGTGACCTTTTGGGGAATAGCCGTGAGTTCGTGGAGTGTCATGTGAAAAACCACTTTCATCAATAAAAACAACAGATTTATCTTTTTTTTCATACTGTTGTCTTTTTTGCTGATGTGCCAGCCTGTCGCTTTCGTTGGTTTTTGGATGGAATAGAGTTTTTTTATAGGTTAATCCCAGCTTTTTAAGGGATTGCCAAATAGTCTTTTTACAAACACCGAATCGCTCTGCCCGTTCCTTTTGGTAAGCATCTGGATACTGTTCCACATCTTTTGCTAAAGCATTTTTATCGAGCTTCCTCTTACGTGGCGTTGAATTTTTTGGCTCTGGTCGTTTAAGCCAACGTACTAAAGACGCTTTTCCAATACGGAATTGTTTCGCAGTTTCTCGAATTGTTAAACCTTCGGCTTTCCTTACAGATATTACTTTACGTCGAAAATCAATTGTATAACTCATAACACACCTTGTAATCAAAATTAAGTCGCCTAGCTATAACAATTTCTCCGTAGTTAAACGAATGGTTACGGTGGTTTTGTTCAGCTTTTTATTAAACAGATTTAATAAATACTTAAGATGTGGGTATAGAATTTAAGCGTTGATTTTTTCGCTATATTAAGTATATAGTTAGTGGTAATTAATTGATTTTTCTAGGCCGTAGATATAAGTTATATAGCGAAAAGTGAGCGTAACTACTTGATAAATAAGTAAATAACAATGATTTTAAAATCCCTCAGCCTTAAGGCTGTGCGGGTTCAAGTCCCGCCCTGGGCACCATAAAATTTTTCATTATAAGTGGTGAAAACTTAGTCTCTTAAGAGTAAATTTTTGTGACTAAAATCACCTTTCAGAACATCTTCAGAAGATGCTTTCAGAAGATAAGTTAAATCAATTTGAATATTTATTCATTTCTTCTGATTACCTACGACCGGAACGATTTCTATTTTTCTGTCATATCTGGCAGTCTGACCAATATTTTTATGACCCGAAATGGCTTGCTTTTCTTGTAGTGTTCCTTCTAAATCAGAGATACCTTTTGCTTTTAAATCATGAAAGGTAAAATTGAAATCCAATTCAGGGTATTTTTTAGTGGCTTCTTCTTTAGCTTTTAACCATCTACTATTAAAGCCATCTCTGGTATATGCTTTTCCATTTGCTTGATGTAAAACGTATAAGCTATTAACACCTTCTTTTAACGGTAATTGTTTAGCTAATTTTATAGCTTTAGTTAATCTTTCAGACCAACCTTTTATCTGGCTTTTTCCTGTTTTCCCTTGTTTGATATAAATTCCTGCTTCCATGAGTTGATCTTTGCGTAATGCTAAAATATCTCCTTGCCGAGCACAGCAAAGATAGGCTAGTTCCATAGCGATCTGAACAATCAACGGTGAAATAGAATATAATGAGTGATACTCTGTATCTGTAACATAATGGTCACGGGCTACTTCTTTGTATTGTTTAACGCCTTTACACGGATTATTTTTTACTAATCCTCGTTCATAGCCCCATCGAAATACTCTGGACATAAAGGATTTTTCTCTGTTGGCTTGTGTTCTATTCTTCAATCCTCTTTTATCCATATATTTTCTAATATGTTCAGGTTTAATATTATCCGGATTCATTTTACCAAAAACAGGAATAACTTTTTTGGAATGTTTTTGATAATCATTCTGCGTGTCTTTCGATAATTCGATAAAATCTGCTGAACATAGAAACTGATTAATCAGCGATTCATAATTAAAAATATGTTTCTCGTCATTAACGTATTGTTCGTAATGACTCCAAACAACAGATTTATCTACATTTAGAGCACATAAACGAATTGTACGACCATTTGGATGCTTAAACTCGTATGCAGATCTCCCACGAAATACGCGTGGAGGCATCCAATTATCAGCAGGATTTTTTCGCTTTCCAGACATAACTACATAGCTCCGAAATTTGGTTTCTCAGCAAAATTAATATCAAGTTTTTTTAAAGATGGGTTATTGAAATGTTCCCATGTTGTTTTAGGACGACCATCAGGCCGTTTAATGAAAAATATTCCGGCTTCTTCTAAAACTTTGCATTGTTTGGATGGTTTTTGGTAACCTGTTAGTTCTTTCATCTGTTCATCTGTAATGAACATAGAATTATTATTCACGTTTATGTCCTCATTTAAAAACTCACACTATTTTCAGGCGCTTCATTGCCCCACAAAAATCAATAGCGAAGCCATGAATGGTTATCTTCGTCTTTTGTTAGGTTAGGGATATAATTTGTGGGGTAGAGTATTAGGATTTATTTGCTGCGTTGTTTGATGCTTTTTTTGGTATTGCCAAGGTGGGTCTGCGAGTATCAGGTCATACTTCACTTCATCTCCTGTTAAATATACCAGCTTTTACTTTTATGTAAGTCGTCTATTTTTTCTAAGACAGTGATTTTATTACCGCCATTTCCGGTTAATATTCCGCTTTCTCCATCGGTATCGAATTGATATATCAATCCTTTGTTTGTTAATTTTTTTTCCTTCAATCTAATTATTTTCATCACCTCACCATGATAAATAACCTGCATCCCTGCTTTGACATGATGTAACGTTGTTCGGTATTCGTGGATGTTATTCATAGGATTACTCCGATTATTGATTACATGAATGTAAATGTTGATCAAAACATTAATTTTTATAAGGTTATTTATGGTAGTATTGTTAACGTTGTGTGTTTGTTAACAGTAACATTTTACCTGGTGTTGGCCAGCCTTGCGCTGGTCTTTTTTTTAGTGATGCGGAAATACCAAATAGCTGTCAATTTCTAGTGAATACTTTGGCTATTAGCAAATAACGATTTCAGATTAATACCGTATACCTGTAGCCATGATTCAGCTGGCCATGACTTAACCTGACCATAACGAATATCCGGTACTTCGGTTGCTTCCACCTGGTTCTCACGACACCATCGACGAAGTGGAGCAAATTTATATTCTTTCCCTGTGGCATTCTTTACTGCTGTGATGGTGGCATGTTTAACACTTTCTCCTAATCGTTCTGTCAGTTCCCGATTTTTACGAGTAGCAACACTGAGTTTACCCATTGCAGAAGCTTCACGAGTGCGACTGATTTGTGATTTTGTCCTAATTGCTTCATTACGTTCATCTGAAATAACCAGCTTTTCTTTTTCTGACTCAACTAGAGCTTCCAATGCCTGAATATAATTTCCTGGTAGTGTTTTTTGGTATTGGACAGGATGAAAATAAGCGTTTTCCATTTTTTCAAAGAAAGCCCACGCTTCGTCGGTATCAACAATTTTGGACATACGAGCTGCGCCTTTTTCTGTATATAGGGTAATAGCACGTGTTTTGTTCGAAATTTGTGCGTAAATATTATTTACTCGCAAATGTGCTAGTGCTTCACCTGTGACATTGAAATAATGAATGCCTTCAATAAAACGAGATTTGTTGTTAGATAAATTCATTCTGATATTTGAGGGTTCAGTACCATACCCCTTAGCAAGGGTTTCAGTAGTTACCACTCGAACATTTTGCCACTCGATAACGGGTAATTGATTTGAATCGATAGTAATTAATTCAGTTTTCATTGTGATTCTCCTTTTTGAACTTTGATTACTTCTTGACCTACCGACAAATTTGCCCTTAGCTCATTTATTAACTCTTTTGTTTGTTTATTACGCAACCATTTATTTGGCTCCTTACTTTCGTCTCCACCACTAGCTTTATGTAACGCATTAAGGTTGAAACGACCTTCTGAGTCTGTCGTGATTTCTACACCCGCAATGATGGGATAATTTTCATTTGTTAAATTTTGCATAAAGATATTCCTCAAAGTTAATTGATGAATAATTGCCCCTGTAAAAGGGGCGTTTAGATTATTTAGTTACGTTGGAGGAAATGTGTTAGTTCAGCTTTATGCCAATTTGAAAAGGCACCATTTAGTATTAGCTGATTATCCTGTGTAGCCTGCGATAACAAAGTTTCTATTTCAGCGATAACTTTGTCAGCATTTTCACGTTTGCGGATAATACGCTTAATCGCTGTTTTTTCTGCATCGGCTATTTTATCCTGAAGCTCTTCCGTTACATGCCAGATACGCTCACATTCTGTAGCGATAGAAGGGACTAGTCTGACTTCCATAGGATAAGGTGAAGGAATTCCTGTGACTTCTCTTAAGGCATGCCAGATAGCATTATTCCATGCATCTCTGAAACGAAAGTTTTGCGTTATCAGTGCAATGATACGAGCGAGATTTTGGGTATCTTTGCTGCTGAACTTTTCGTGAGCTTCCGATTGATATTTTGGTGCAGAATGTAGCTCTGCTTCCATACGGTTGAATTCAGCAATATAGGCTTCTTTAAATACAGCTGCTTTTTTGCCTGTGAATCCCATTACCAAAAAAACGAAGCCGTCTTTGGTCATTTCGTACATAGGGCGCTTTTCACCTTTTGCGTCGATATAATTAACCTCCGCAAAATTGCGGGCGTTAAATTCTGGTGAAGAGTCAATGTTACGAAGTTTCTTTAAAATATCATCGTGACGCTTGCCAAAGTAATCGGCAACATCTCTAGAATTTAGTAACAGCTTTACCATTATGGATAGAAACTTTAGGGGTAATAACGGAAAGTTGAAGTGTCATAAGACCTCCGATGGTAGTATTTTAATTATCACCACTTGAAGTTCCTACACTTATGGGTGGTGAGCTGAAAGGGAGTAGGAATACCGGAACTACCGACCGGCCAACCTTTCGGTTGTCCCATCCAGCCCACCATTGAATGCGGCTAGATTACGACACTAAAAAACACGCTCGCGGCGTGCATATGTCGCGGTAGTTTACGGTGGGTTCCTACACCCTACATCTGATTTTGCAGATGCAAATAAACTATAGCGCATGACTTCTTCTTTCGTCAACATAATCATTAATTGCTTTACTGCATGAGTTAATTAAGCACGGTAAATACAGGTAGGGTAATTACTTTTTAACGCAAATCGCTTTGGCGCTGATATCCTTGAAAGTTTCAAACTCCCGCTCAAACTGTTTAGCGGCAAATTGACACATGTTCTCAGTGTCAAACTCTTGAGTATGAAGACTTGCAAAGTTACTTGATGAGTAAGGACTGGCGTACATGGACAAGATTAAAATCCACATAGTAATTTTTCCTGCGTCTAAAAGGGGATGGAATCATCAAAATCAGGCTCAATCACAGGATTATTGCTTGGCTGGCTTGTGGTTGGCACATTCGGTCTACTTTGACTTTCCTGCGGTTTTATTTCCTTCCTGTTGCCCAATATTTCAACGTCATTGACTAAAAATTCGGGCGATATCCTTTGCTGACCGGATTTATCTGTCCATTTATTTTCCTGATAGACCGTGGTAACACGAACAAAAGTGCCTTTTTGTGCATGATTATTGATATATTCCGCTATTTGTTTAAATGCCTTGCAATTAACCCATGTGGTCTCATCAATCCATTGACCGCTGTTGTCTTTTCTTGATTTGCTGATAGCGATAGAAAATACGGATATGGGATTTTTATCTTGGGTATAGCGGATATCTAATTTGCCGATGCGTCCGGTAAAGTTACACTGGTTGTGGTTTGCCATGTTGCCTCCGCTTTTTGATTAATTTTGTTGATTTCTGATTTCAGCTTTTCGATAAATGCTTGAACGGCTTGTTCAATTTCGTTAACCAGATTGTCATCCTTGATAATCCGGATTTTGTAGTAGGCAAGGTTAGGGGGAAGTCTGTCATCATAGCTGACAAAATCGCACCAGTTTCTGCCTGTGCACATCATTTGGCCGTGCATTTGTAACAGGTATTCGTATTTCGGTTTTCCTGTGACAATGGTTTCAATGTGGGTAGTGGTGTTGGGGCATTTGATTTCGATAAGTCCATCATCATTAACCAAACCATCAGGACTTGCCCCAAATAGCGCAATAGACGGGTGGGGGATAAAGTGTATTAGTCTTAACTTAATCCGACAATTCTGATTTAAAAAAGAGCGTTACCGGTTTTAATTAACATCATTAGATAATTAAATAAAAGGTAATTCTATGTATCAAACAAATAATCCTATCATCAAACATAAAGTCGGGTTACTTAACCTCGCTGAAGAGCTTAATAACGTCTCAAAAGCCTGTAAGATTATGGGGGTATCCCGAGATACGTTTTATCGCTACCAGGAACTTGTTAACGATGGTGGGATAGACGCTTTAATTAATCAAAATCGACGGGTGCCTAACGTAAAAAATAGAGTAGATGAACAGATTGAAAGCGCTGTAGTCGAGTATGCGATTGAATACCCTGCACACGGTCAACACCGTAGTAGTAATGAACTAAGAAAAAAAGGCATTTTTGTTTCGGGGAGTGGCGTTCGCTCTATTTGGCTGCGCCATAATCTCGAAAATTTTACAAAACGCCTAAAAGCGCTTGAAGATAAAATCGCAACAGAAGGAATTATCCTGTCAGAATCACAAATCAGTGCTCTAGAAAAGAAAGCGCAAGATGATGAAGCCTGTGGTGAGATTGAAACAGCGCATCCAGGTTATCTGGGTTCACAAGATACTTTTTATGTCGGTCATTTAAAAGGCGTTGGTCGTGTTTATCAACAAACTTACATTGATACTTACAGTAAAGTCGTTCATTGTAAGCTTTACACAACAAAAAGCGCGATAACGGCGGCAGATTTATTAAATGACAAGGTTCTCCCTTTTTATTCCCAGCATGGGTTACCGGTGTTACGTATACTGACGGACAGAGGCAGTGAGTATTGTGGTAAAGTTGAACATCACGATTATCAACTTTATCTCGCTATCAATGATATTGATCATACAAAAACTAAAGCTCGTTCACCTCAAACTAATGGGATTTGTGAACGCTTTCATAAAACTGTATTACAAGAGTTCTATCAGGTGGCTTTTCGTAAGAAAATCTATAGGGCTTTAAATGAATTACAAGCTGATTTAGATAAATGGTTAGCGGAATATAATAACCAACGCACTCATCAAGGAAAAATGTGTTGCGGTCGAACGCCTATGGCAACTTTACACGATGGAAAACAACTTTGGAGAGAGAAAGATTTAAATCAAATTTAACCTGACAGGTACTGTATAAATAACCGGTAACTGTCAGATTAAGTCTGAGCTACTACAGATAAAGCCCACTTCGGTGACCGTGACATCAAACTCATTGAGGCAATATCGCGCTCTAGCTTGTGGTTCAAGGGCAATGCCCCGTTCAATGGCCTGATTGGTTTTAATTTCTTCTCGTCGTCCGGTAAGGGTTTCACAAACTAATTGCATGAGGTAGTTTCGTTGCGTTGTTCCCCTGCCTTTGGATAACACCTTGTGTAAATTGCTGGCGGTGACTTTCCCAAGTCTTGCCTGAAACCATTCGTCCGTTTTCTGCTTCATGATTAGCCTCGTTTTTCATTGCAATATTGCGATAAATAGCCATTTTATTTTCTTCGCCAATGATATCCGTCTCTTCTGGTGTTAATTTCAGCCAATGGGATTTCATTGATTCAATACCGCCTTTTGCTGATGTTTCTAATTCCTGGATTAATTGTTCGTAACGGGCTTTTTGTTGTGCGGCTTCTTTC
Organism: Candidatus Arsenophonus triatominarum; assembly: GCF_001640365.1. GTDB lineage: Bacteria > Pseudomonadota > Gammaproteobacteria > Enterobacterales > Enterobacteriaceae > Arsenophonus > Arsenophonus triatominarum. Next base: position 12,652 of record NZ_LWMI01000037.1, read on the forward strand.
TGTATTACAATTTTTTCCTGTTCAGGCAAGTCTTCTCCGGCATAGATATAAAATCCTAATCCAAACATTGAAATAGCCTTGGTGAGACAGCGCATGAGCGTTTTATTGATATCAACGGCATTAGGGTTAGAAATAGCCTGATTCCGGTAATCCATAACGGGTAACCACATTTTTCGGGGAAACTCATTATTTCCTTGTTTAACCGTGAGTGTTAACGACACCATCGCACTGCCATCATTGTTATAGCTAATGGCATCAATGACATAGTAGGATTCTGGATAATGTGCCATTAATACGCCCCATGCCCAAGCCCATGAGAGATAAGAAAGGCCGTTTTTCTTTTCAACTTTATCGTTAACATTAATCACCGACAGCGTTTCCCAAACCTGTTGTTGAAAACTTCTCTCTTTTTCGGTATGTTGTGTTTCGCTCATAGATATTTCCTCTTAGGTGCTCGAAGTGCTTTGTACTGATGGATGTTCTCATTTTTGAAATGGTTAAACAGCGCCTTCCAGATATCGTCAAAATCCTCAATACTGAGTTTTCGCATCACTGAGGAAGGTAGGCAGTCATAAACAGGCTGGACAAGTTCGCTGATTTCGTCGTCCAGCCTGTCTTCCCAATAAGCAATTTCTTGCTGTTGTTCGTACCAGTAATCTTGCATGGCGTAAGGGTTCATTTGACCTCCTCGAACTGAAATAGCATCCTGTTTTTCTGGTTTTAATCTCCGCGACTAATAACTCGATTTCATTTTGTGAAAAGGACGAATCCAGTAGCAGAGTGATAATTTTTTCTTTAAGATGGCGTTTTTTCGCCTTTTCAGATTTAAGGGGCATGATGATTTTTTCCATAAGCTTTTAGTTGCAGTGATAAAGCGATTAGCCATATATCTTGTCGTTGGGTATCAATCGCTAACTTTGCTGCCTGTCTTGCCAGCGCTAGCAGGATGTTGTCTTTGTTCATCGTTACCCCTTATGCCACCTGACTATATTTGTCGTGAGTGAATTCGCCGTTCCAGTCTTTCTTCATCGGTAGCTTACTTTTGAGGTATTGGTTATATAGCCATGAAGCCCCCTTTTTTAGCAGAACGATTTTATAACACTGGCGTTTCCCGTAATCGTTTGTCATGATGAAGGGTGATTCGGTTAGATAGGTATCTCTCGCATAAGAATGAACACGCCAGACATGAGCCTTGCTGATATCCTTTTCTGCATCGTAGAGAAAATGACGCGATTCCAGAAAAAGGTTGACCTGGTTAATATTTACGCCATTAAGCTGCTTGCAGAATTGAACAGGTGTCATACCAATCTGAAACAGGTTTTTTAGACTATCGATTTCGGTTTCAAGCTGTTGAACCTGTACCCCTAACAGTTGAACTTTTTTATGCTGCTCAGCCCATGCAATTGCAGATTCAGCAGGGTCAAGGAAATTAGGTAAGCCTAAAGTTGTTGGGTTATTGGGTAATTGTGATTGTAAAATTCGTCTTTCGCATTCAATGAAGTACTGTCTGGCCTGTTTCCCTTTTTCGTTGCGTTCAACCATGGATAGTTCTTTCGCCATATCGAGGGCAATGTGGTATTCCTTTGCCGGACGGCCTCCGAAGGGGTTTTCCCCAGAATTGGTGAAAACTATAAAGTCGATATTTTCAGCAAATCCATATTGCTTAATTCTGTCTTTTATCCATGTGGTAAAATCTTTACCGATTTCCAAAAACGCATGTAGATCACGTGCATTGACAGTTTGGATTAATGCCCCGTTGATGTTTTTTGTTTCGATGTTTATTAAATTTGACATAAAGGTATCTCTCAATAGTTAAATTGATGAATGATTACCCCTGTAAAAAGGGGCGTTAGGATTATTTAGTTACGTTGGAGGAAGCGATTGACGTTCGCCTGTTGCCATCTTTCAAGGGATTGAGTCATGACGCTATCGTGTTCGTGAGTGCTGGATTCTAACAGTTGCTGCATTTCACGAAGTACGGTCTCGACATCGTCTTTATGACGAAGTAAACGACGGATAACTTGTTTTTCAGCATCAAAAATAGCTGATTTGAGCGTGTTAGTCATGCCGTAAATCCGGCGGCATTCTTCTGCAATTATTGCGATTTGATTAACCTCGAAGTGCTGAGGCGATGCGATTCCTGTCGCATGACGTAGCGCATACCAGATACCTTGTGTCCATGCTTTTTCAAACCTAAATCCATTAGCCATGCTCCAAACAAGATGAGCTAGATTACGAGTATCGTTATCATTTAAGAGTTCGGGGGCTTCGGGTCTTGGTTGCGGGTTATTAACTTTTGCTGAATTAAAGTAACAGTCTTCTAGTTGCTCGAATACATCCCATGCTTTATCGGTTTCAAGCATTTTAGCATGTCTTGCCGCCCCACGTTCTGTCCAAAGGATGAGGCTACGGGTATTTTTAGCAACTAACCCTCTTAAAGAGGGTCTGTTCTTGAAATTTTTTAACTCGTAGTTTTCAAGTTTAAATAAATGTTTACCAACAATAAATCTATCAGCATTTCGAAGATAGTTATTTTGGATATGTTTGACCTCTGTTCTGTAAAGCTGAGCGAGTAGTTCGGTAGTGATTACAGGGAGGTCATTGTGAGTAATAACAGTAAGATTATCTGCAGTAATTTGATAGTTCATAATTTACATCCTGTTAGATTGTTCAAATAACCCATTGCTCGGATGGGCGGTCGGGTACTTGAACACCGCTAACAGACGGCCAGCAATTTTCCCTTCTAAAAGGTGTTGTATCTTTTGCTCGCTACCCGACCATAACAATCTATGGACGTAAAAAAACCGCATTACTTTCGGGAGCGGTATCCGCTGTTAGTGGTGTGTTCAGCACCTGATATAGAATATAGCGCATGATTTCTTCTTTCGTCAATGTTTTATTATGCTGCAATTCCGTTCATCATGAGACCTAACAATCTAGGAAACTGGTTATCGTAGAAGTGAGGTTGAGTCTGACGTGGATTATTAGGGTCAGTCAGATTTTTACCAAACTGTAATCCCTTTTTTGTCAATGACCAGAATAGTTTTTCCTTATCAGGATGTTTGCTGCTGGGACAAGATTTACGCTCAGCGAGTCCGAGCAGTTGTAGCCGCCGATAACCAGATTGTGTCGTATAGGGCTTTCCGTGCAGTAGTAAAAGCTCAGTAAAAGAATGTGTTACTTCACTTGAACCTGTTAAACTCCCTTCTGGTGCATCAACAGCATAAGCAGGAAGGATATCCGGCATACCAAGGGAAGATTGTAACTTCTTCATTGCGCCAAGTAGACCAGAAGGGGCGATACGCAATTCTTGTTTGCAGAATGCCAGCATTGCTAATCCAGCCTGAACTTTATCGGTTAATGGTTGGATAGGTGTAGAAATAACTTCATCAAACGTCCGGATAACTTTAAGATTAAAAGCTGCACTAATCCACATTGCATAAGCATAAACCAGTTCTTTAGCAACGTAAGTTCCCTGCTCAGTACCTCCTTTAATAACCGATGGGGGAATTCCACCATCGGTTACGAATTGAGCAACTAATTCTTGAGTCTTATCATTGGCGAGCCAATATTTAGGTCTATCCTTTTCTAATTCTCCTGCGGCTTTATGTAAATCATTAAGACAATAACGCCCGAAAGCATCTTGACGGACAACGGTATTTTCAATAACCACTAATTTAGACATAAAAATATTTCTCCGTAATGAAACGAATAAAAGTGTTAACGTGAAAGATTTTGCAGATTGAACCCTAAACCCGTTATACTTAACTAAACACAGGAGGATTCCCTATGGGTCAGGTTGCATTTGATACATTAAAATTTGTTGAAACATTAGAAAAAGAAGGCTTGCCTAAAAATCAGGCTAAAGCCATTTCTTTAGCTGTCCGTGAATCACACGAGGCGGTTGATGTAGCTACTAAAGCTGATATTGCTGACGTTAAACGTGACATAGCTGATGTCAGAAAAGAAATAGCTGATGTCCGTAAAGACTTATCTGCTGAGATCGCAGATGTCCGTAAAGACTTATCTGCTGAGATGAATTTACGTTTCGAAAGAGTAGACGCACAAATATCTGATGTTCGCAAAGACCTACAACTAGAGATGTCAAGTATTCGAGCTGAACAAAAATTAATCCGCTGGATGTTAGGTGCGGGTATTTTAGGTATTCTCTCTTTAGTGGTGAAAGCTTTTCTGATACCTGCCTTATAACACATATTGCGGGTTATTAGCTCAGTTGGTAGAGCAGTGGACTCTTAATCCATCGGTCGCAGGTTCAAGTCCTGCATAGCCCACCAATTTCACAATGTATCTTCATTAGTCTTCGCTTCTCTCTTTTTAAATAATCATTTTCCTTTGTTAAGCATTGTATGATTGTTTTAAAAGTGCGTGTTTCCATGTCGTCGTCATTCCATATATCAATGCTGCTTAAGTATTTTGCATCGCTCAAATGACGACTACCATTAGTAATCCCAACCAGATTACCCATATTGGGATGCTTTGCCGTTACAATGCGTGGATTGTCCAATCTCATTATGTGTACTCCTTGTTAACATTTGCTGAAAAGTTAGGATGTGTGCCAAGTGCCTCTTGGTGTCCGATTACAGTCATCACGGTCGGGTAAACGCAATCAAACTATATTTAGCTATTTGAAGATAATTTATAGAATGTTGACTGTCCCGCGAGCGCAGAGCCGCATTCACACATCCTGAAACTAATTTGATTGCCAGATATTTCTGGCGCGTCAGGCTCGCTCCCTCTGTGTAATCCAACAACACACAAAACAGGAATAATGATCACCTTAATAAGACATTGATTATATTATGAATTGTTTATTTATGATTAATAAAAAGAAAGGATTTGATTTTGTGAATTGATTAATTATGCTCCTATCAGATGGAATTCAATGTCTTCAGGTTCGCAGAAGTCGATATTATCATAAATTCCATATTTGCTTGCTATATCAAGAATTGCATCATTCATCTTGCTGGATGTCATTTGTGAATCGATAATTCTTTCAAATTTTTTATAATCTTCTTCGTTCATATCTACTATATAGTTACACTTTGCTCTAACATCAGCAACAATTTGAACCTTAATCGTTTTGTTATTCTCAAACATTAGCAGTTACTCCGAAGTTGAGCTTAGGTTTATTTTTAAACCTTTTAGCAGTGTATAAAGCTATTTCAGGCAAACAGCAATTATCAAATGAGTCATAAACTTTAGTTAGGCGTATTGATATTGCTTTTTCTACACGACTCATCATTTTTCTTTTTAGTGAAAGAATAGGGCGTTTAGGATTTGGAGTTGTTAGTTGGTTAGATTTTTTAGATGGGTTCAACGCTGCTTTCAATGCCAAATTAAGCGCTTTGTTATAGTTATAGGCTGCTCGCTTGGCGCTTCTACGCTCATGTCTACGACAGCGAGCATTATCATAACCATGAAAGTTACACATATTACCTCCTGACAATGGGTTTTGGTGGTGTGTGCCGGAGGTATCCGGATTATATTTACAGTCATATTGGTAGTACCCTGGTGTTGGTTTCAACTTTATGGCTGCAATTTGGTTATTTCACACACCCCAAAACCGACTGTTTGGGTGTTTTATGGTTCGCTTTTTCAGCGAAATGGTGTTAAAGAGCGGTATTGCTTAACTGTCGTCACTTGCCTTCATGTTCATACGCCTCAGGCTGGCTACTTGGCAACGTCTGGCAAGGTTTCAGATAACTCGGAGTATTGTCTGGCGTTTGCCTGTTGCAGTGAGTTGATAGAAAAATAATACCATTGGTGGTTTATTTTGTAAATACCAATGGTGTTAAAAATGTATAAAAAAACGATTACTCTAATTTTTTTCACAAATCATTAATGCAAAATGGCGCAGATAAAAGCCAACCCAATTAGAGTTGACGTATAATATTGAGGATTTTAGTTTCTTGTATAACGAATCTCTTTCACGATTGCAGCAATGCTCTGCATTGATTTAATTTCGTTATGAAACATAGTTATAGGCCGACAGTTTCCATTAATACTAATGAATTGATATTTATTTTTCAAATAAATAACCTGTTGTACCATAAGAACTTTATTCTTTAGAGTAACTAAAACCTCATCTCCAGAGTGAATAGAAGTCTTTGGTTCAATAACAATAAATTCTCCTGATTTGAATCTAGGCCACAAGCTATCACCCATAATTCTAACAGCATAAGCAGTGGGATCGGTGCTGTGAATATTTAACCATCCAGAGTCTAATTTTATTAGATTGATCATTCCATCTACTCCTAATATGGCTTCTCCCGTAACAGGGATTCGGCCGTGCTTTAATTTACCAGCATACTCAAACGTGTCATTAGATACGTTTTGTGCTAATCGGTTAATCTCAGCAGCGAGTGATGGGCTAAATGTTTCTACAGGTACTTGGAATATTTCTGAAAAAGATAAAGCGTGTTTTAATGAAATAGCATTTTTTGCAGTGAGTAGATGACTTACCGCTGTTTGTCCAATTCCCATAGCGTGAGCTACGGACTCTTGAGATATTCCTAGAGATTTCTTTTTTGATTCAAAAATAGTCTTAAGTCTACGGCTATCTTCTATTTGTTCTTCTGTTAATGGTTTCTTTTTCATTTTGTCATTTTATTACCACAAGGAATAATTATCAAAAACCATGGGTATTGACTTTTTCAACACTGTTGGTAATAATTATTTTCTCTTTTTGGGGGATGCATGAAAACTTATTCATTAATTAATTTCGTAAAAAAAATTGGTCAAGCTGAAGCTGCTAGAAAATTAGGTATTTATCAAAGCGCGATAAGCAAAGCACTCCGGATGAGAAGAAGAATTACTGTTCTTATCCATGACGACGGGAAAGTTGAAGCTGAGGAAGTAAAACCTTTTCCGTCAAGCAACATCAAGCAAAAAACGAACTAATTTACACCGCTCTTTAACAACCTGGCCTCCCTGAAATTGGGAGATTATTAAATTCCCAGCCCATCGGGAGGGATAACTATTATCTGAAACTTATGGAATTAAGTGTAGAACAGGATTGTTGCAAAGACTATCAAATCGTTATGCAATTCTTAATTTAGTAGCTCTTGTTCTTGATACCGCAAATATTGAAGCATTAGGAAGTAAAGCAGCATTTTTGTGTTTTATTGGCTTACTCTGACCATAACATTTACGGCGTGCATCACGAATGATAGCTAATTGATAGTCACTTGCTGTTGGGTGAAATTCTTTAATGTGTTCGTAAGATTTATTGGGATTAAACCGTTTAGAACATACAGGGCATATAGCAGATGTTTTTTTCATAATATTTTTCCTTAACAAATTAGATGAATGAATAATCGTGTTTGTAATGGAAAATGGGTTCTGCCTCTTCGGTACATTGTCTCTTAAGAGATACGCCGTCCGCCCGTGCGTTAGAGTGCGCCGTTCACTTTTTTCAATCGCTAGCTATTTGCCTTTGATGAATATCATATTGAACTATAAGTACAATTAATTCAAGTACCAAAAGTACGTTATTTTGATAAAAATTTTTCAATAGATATTATATTATTGATTTATAGAGGATTATTTTTTTTCTTTTTTAGCATTTCATTGAAAACAGAATCAAAATATTTTTTTTGCTTTCTCATTTCTTCAAGGAAATATAAAGCTTTTTCTTCTGGGAGATCATTAAATAATTTGATTAATTCAATGTGTTCTGGGGTTAAAGTTTCTTGAAATGATTTTCGATCTTTATCAAAGATGATATGTGAAACAGGGCTTATTTTACCATGTTGCAACCAAATAGGATCACAGTTTAAAAAATTAGCAAGAGCATAAATTTTATCTTGTCTTGGCAAAGATTCTCCATTAAACCATTTACTAACAGCTTTAGAAGTGACACCTATAGCTTTAACTATAGCTGCACCTCGACCATGTTGGTTTAACCCAGCTTGTTCACAGGCTCGTGCTAGCCTCTGGGAAAATTCTTTACGCACTTTTTCACTCTGTACCATAGGTACAATATAAACCTCTTGCAAAAAACTATCAGTACGATAATATGTGTACTGTAAGTACATAAGGAGAATGTCATATGAACAATCTATATGACCCAATTAAGAATATAGGCATATCTAGAGTTGCTAATGCATGCGGTGTTAGTGATAGAGCTGTTTATAAGTGGTTAAAAAACGGATTTTTACCTAAAACAGAATTTTTTGGTAAAACAAATTATGCCAAAACGATACAAACAATATCCGATGGGAAATACAAAGCAGAAGATTTACTTAGTTTGAGTAAGAAAAATCTTCTTTCAAATTGAATAATATACCTATATTTCACCGAACGATGCGGTATACCATCGGGCGACCGGATAGCGTCCTGCTAAATGGCTGAAGCGGCAAAACCCACTTAATTATCCACAATCTCACTCTATCTATTATTTTTTCACAAACCCCATAGGAATATCGAGGTAGGGAATTTTATTACTTAAGGATTATAACCATGGAAAATTCAAATACTATCAAAATCACCTGCAAACCTGAGCATTTGGAATCTTACTTCTACCAGAAGATGGCATCAGAAGGCGGTAATAACGGGTTTGCTAAATCACTAGGGATCCACCCATCAACAGCGAGTCGGGATAAAACCAGAATATTTAAATTAGCCTGTCAGGTCGTCTCAGAATACGGCTTACCTAGTCATGTAGTGAGTGTGCCTGATTCATCGACACAGGAGGTTGTTATTACAAATATATCAGGTGAAGAGATACGCAAGCTGATAGACATGCTGGAGCATCTTAGACTGCCAAAAAAAGAAGCTTCAAGGTTAAAAAACGATGAAGCTTTTGAGAATTGTAATGAGCTTTGTGTTTGATGAAGAAAGTTTAGTATTTCAAGGAGAAGGGAAACGACGAATTTCCCTTTTTTTCTTTCAATTTCAGCGAGGTCATTATGCCAAGAAATCGCCGATTTATCAATAAAAACCATGAAGAAAAAGCCCATCCAGATAGTCCTGATGGGCTATTGGTTGCTGCATCAAAAAACAAAGATTTTGCCCGTCGGTTAGTATCAAAGTCCTGAAAAAGTTACAAATTCACTAAAAGAGATAAAGTTATGGCAAGAGCAAGAAATATCAAACCTGGTTTTTTCAGCAATGATGATTTAGCTGAGTGCGAACCATTAGCAAGACTTTTGTTCGCGGGATTATGGACGATTGCGGATAGAGAAGGTCGTCTTGAAGATAAGCCCCGTAAAATAAAAGCAATGGTATTACCTTATGATGAAGCGGATTGTGAAAAGTTATTGTCCCAGTTACACAGTAAAAATTTTATCACTCGGTATTCAGTTGATGGGAATGACTACATCCAAATTAATAATTGGAAAAAACATCAAAATCCTCATTGTAAAGAGTCACCCAGTGAAATCCCTGAACAGATTACTCAATTTATTGATAATAAAGCGGCATCAGAAAAGCACCATACTAATACAGTGCAAGAATCTGACAAGCACTTAAAACCTAAAACCCAACAAACGAACGAACAAAATTTAAACACTTCTCATGTTGGTTATAATCAATCGACATTGACTTCTAAACAGGATGAACAGCCAAACAATTTGTCGCCGACTGTTGTTCAGGAACATGATGAATTATTTCAAACTACTGAAAAACAAGATAAAAAAGAAGAGTGCCGTACAAGTACAGTGCAAGCACCATACAAGCACAGTTTTAATCCTGCTGATTCCCTTAACCTGATTCCTGATTCCCTTAACCTGATTCCCTATAACACCCAAGCCGAAAAAATGGCTTGTGAGGATGAAGGGGAAGAAATATCTGCTGATGTTCATTCGATGTCAGAAAAATATGCGTTTGAGGGAAAGGTGATACGCCTGAATCACAAAGACTTCGCTGATTGGCAAAAACTTTACCCCAATCTCGATCTGCCCAGTGAATTACTGAGGCTGGATATTGAATATCAACACGACAAACCGAAGAAATGGTTTATCACCACGAGTCAGAAACTGAATTACCAGAATAAACAGGCTGTAAGAAATCCTGTTCGAAAGGTTTCAGGTATGGTGACTAATTTTTCGCATTTTGATTATGGTCAAACCGAAATTCCATCATGGGCGGAGGTGTAACATGGGTTATCGAACAAAAATCGAATCATTGAAAATTCGGTTGGAAGATACACTTCAAAAACCGAAAGTGATAGAAAATACTGTCGTGCAGGAGATATAGCTAGGCGACTTAATTTTGATTACAAGGTGTGTTATGAGTTATACAATTGATTTTCGACGTAAAGTAATATCTGTAAGGAAAGCCGAAGGTTTAACAATTCGAGAAACTGCGAAACAATTCCGTATTGGAAAAGCGTCTTTAGTACGTTGGCTTAAACGACCAGAGCCAAAAAATTCAACGCCACGTAAGAGGAAGCTCGATAAAAATGCTTTAGCAAAAGATGTGGAACAGTATCCAGATGCTTACCAAAAGGAACGGGCAGAGCGATTCGGTGTTTGTAAAAAGACTATTTGGCAATCCCTTAAAAAGCTGGGATTAACCTATAAAAAAAAACTCTATTCCATCCAAAAACCAACGAAAGCGACAGGCTGGCACATCAGCAAAAAAGACAACAGTATGAAAAAAAAGATAAATCTGTTGTTTTTATTGATGAAAGTGGTTTTTCACATGACACTCCACGAACTCACGGCTATTCCCCAAAAGGTCACCGTTGTTTTGGCCTGAAAAACTGGGGTGCTAAGGGAAGAACAAATGTTATTGGCGCTTTATTGGGAACAACCCTTTTTGCTATCGGATTATTTGATTGCAATATTAATCGTGATGTTTTTTATGTTTGGATCACAAAAATATTGCTCCCAGAACTTCCTGAAAATTCTGTTATTTTTATGGACAACGCTAGCTTTCACAAAGGTAAGAATATTGAACAGGCAATTATAAACGCAGGACACCAGATAGAATATTTGCCTGTGTATTCACCAGATTTAAATCCTATAGAACATAAATGGTCTCAAGCTAAACGTAAAAAGATGGAAACAGGATGCACTATCGATGACCTGTTTTTAATACATATGCTGTAATCAAAATTAAGTCGCCTAGCTATAACTGTCACTTGTGAAAAACACGGAGAATATCAAACTTACAAGCGAAAATTGTTGAGTCTGAGAGGGATGGAAACACAAGGTGAATGTCCTGAATGCCTGAGAGAAAAAATAATAGCGCTAGAGCAGGAGTATCAAGCGGTTGAGCTCAAGCGAGTTCATCAAGAAAAGCTTAATTTACTAAAATTTTTCAATGTTCCGAAACGGTTTGATATGGCTTCACTGGATAACTATGAACCCATCAATAGTTACGCCAGACAGTGTTTAGCTGTTTGTAAGTCCTATGCTACAAAATGGCCTGAAAGGTTGAAACAGGGCGGAGGATTGGTTATGTGCGGTAAGCCAGGGACAGGAAAAAACCATTTGGCAATTGGAATAGGGAAATCGATTATTGAAAACTTCATGGCTTCGGTCAGGCTGACATCAGCTATTAAAATTGCCCGAAACTTTAAGGCAACATGGGCGAAGGATTCAGAAGAACGTGAGTCAGATGTAATTGAAATGTACGCTTCACCAGACCTGCTTATTATCGACGAGGTGGGTGTCCAATTCGGTAGTGATGTGGAAAAAATGATTTTATTTGAAATTATTAACTGTCGTTATGAAAATTTAAAACCAACGATATTAATTAGTAATTTGCCCAAGGAAGAATTAGCAACCTTTGTTGGCGAGCGAGTTATGGACAGGATGAATGACGGAGGGGGTTGTACACTAACGTTCACTTGGGAAAGCTACCGTTCACGCAGACAAGCCGCTTAGTTTACTGTTAGATTATTCGTATCAGGAAACCCAATGAAATACCAAATCGAAGCAACCATTGTTAAAAATGGCGGCGAACCCGTGTATTGGCAGCACTATAGTGACAAAGCACTATCAGAACAGGATTGCCTGAAAATCTTATCCCAGCCGTCCATGTTTAGAATGCAATTTAAAGAAATTGATTATTACTGGACGGGAGGCAGTGCTGGAAAGCGTGACAAATTGCCAAAAGTGTTAATAGAAAACTTCACCTGTAATCCGCTAAACCCCACCAAATAAAAATCAAATAGGCAAAAATATGAAAATTCAAAGCAGGGAAAATCGCCGTGAAGGATACCTTTGTGTCCAAAGTGAGGACTTCGATATATTTAATCTTCGAAAAGCGGTTACTTCGGGCAACTGGTTAGCCATTAACAACGGTATTTGCACATTAACGGATTTGGGACTAAGACACGATGGCAATGGGTTAGTGTGGCTTAATTCGGGGATTTCCGTTCATGAGGCAGATAGCGATATTGGACTAACAGGTCAGGATAAAAAATCTTATGATTATCATTCAGAGGTGCGCACAACTAATAGATTGAAAAATAATGATTATTATGAATTTGTGCAGCCTAAAGATATTGATAGTTATGCACTGAATATTATTTGCAAAGTTAGCCAGCAATTCACTGAACGTAAAGATGGTTCACCTTTGGTTACCTTCGCGTTGTTGATTGACCAAAAAGCACGGAAAGAAGCCGCTGATAATTGGATATTATACCGTAATCCCAAGCAAGGCGATAAATACACGATTTTTAATAAACATCATCATCGCGCATTAATGAAAATTTATCAAGCTAAAGGCTGGCAAGCTGAACCGCTACGATATATCGGCAACTTAATCCGTAATGACGCAGAATTTAGCAAGCTCATGAAGCGACTGGGTTATATCAAAGTGCGTACCAGAAAGATAACCGGAAAGCTAAATGATTTTTGGATTTATCGATGTAAAGAAAAAACGCTCAAAGAGGTGCGCACAAAAGAAAACATTAAAAACAATGGTTTAATACGATTTGTGCAGTATGCAAAGCAACCAACGAAAGCCTTTAAACATATCCTTGTCGATGGTGAATACCGTTATGTTTATGAAGACCACATCCACTTTTTGACGAAAAAGCGTCAACGAATAGCAGGTAAACAGTTAACCGGTTATACCGCTAAAGGGGTGGAGATGAGAGAGATTAAGCTATGAATGAAAACTTATAACATCACCGTTCCTTTTCCCCCTTCTGTCAATCACTACTGGTATCACGCCAAACACAAACACTTCATCACCGCAAAAGGCAAATTATATCGTCAGTCGGTAGTCGCTGAAATAATGCGTCAAAAGCTCTGTAAACGATTATCTCAACGTTTGGGGGTTGAGATAGGAGTATATCCACCTGACCGTCGTAAGCGAGATTTAGATAACCTGATGAAAGCACCGATTGATGCACTTTGTCATGGCAGTTTGATAGTTGATGATTCTCAGATAGATGTGTTGCACGTTGAGCGAAAGGAAATCGTTAAGGGCGGAAAATTAATTATCACCATTTGGGAAATCAAATAATCAAGAAACCACCATTACTATTCAACGCAGGGCATTGAGACCATGCCTCAATTCATATTTTGCCGGAGGGGAATTAATGCGTGACATTCAGCAGGTATTAGTTCGCTGGGGAGCTTGGGTAGCTGATAATAGAGAAGATGTGTATTGGTCACCTGTTGCAACAGGATTTAAAGGATTAATTCCGCTCAAAATAAAATCCAAGCCCCAGTGCTGCGAAGATGATGCCATGATTATTTCAAGCTGTATGGCTAAACTAAATCAAAAAAACAGGGATATCCACGATTTACTCTTTGAATACTATGTATTTGGTAAAACATTTATCCAATTAGCTTATGAACACCATTGCTCAGATACGCATATAGGAAAAAAATTACAAAAAGCAGAAGGGGTGATTGAAGGTATGTTGATGATGCTGAATATAAAACTGGAGATGGATCCGGATGTACAAAAATAGCATAAAAATACTTTACGATCGTAAAAATCCTGATATTGTGATAAGAGTGACAACAACGTCAGCTAACTTATGAGCCTCGCTTTTGCGGGGTTTTTTGTTGCTTCATTAACCAAATAATAATATCTTATCAACGCACTACTTTTTGTAAGCTCGTATGGTACATATAAGGTAAATAAGGCAGTAGTGCATAGCCCCATGTGAAAACGTGGGGTTTTTCGTTTACGCCACCGCAATACTCACACAAACAATCATCAAAACGAGTAAGGCGGCTGGCTCCCTGTTCAATTCAAAGCAATGGAACCCTCAACGGGAGGGTATATGCGTATGTTTGAAAAATACTCAACACCTGCCGCCTATCTGTGGGGCATCATGACCACCATCGGGGGAGTCATGACAACGATTTTTGATTTTTTTACCCTTGAGCAGTGGGTAGCTGTGATAGGTATTGTCTGCACGATAGGGACATTTTTTATCAACGTGTACTACCGCAAAAAGGAGTACAGACTCAAGGAACGTCAGTATGAAGATACCGAAAAAAATATTGATGGCAACGGGCGGTAGTGCGTTGTTTTTATCGTCAAGCATGATAACGCATTTTGAAGGGTTGAGACTTAAGCCCTATTTTGACGGAGGTGGTGTGCTTTCGGTTTGCTACGGGCACACAGGCAAGGACATTGAGCGTAACAGGACGTACACCAAAGCCGAATGTGATCAGTGGCTTGATGACGATTTGAAAGCGGTTAAGCGTCATGTTGACTCGCTGGTCAAGGTGAGTATCAATACCCTGACTCAAGCAGCGCTTTACTCATTTGCTTACAACGTGGGCGTGGGGAATTTTGGGAAATCCACATTACTCAAAAAGCTCAACGCTGATGACCGAAAAGGCGCATGTGATGAGATGAAACGATGGATTTACGTAAAAGGCGAAGTCTGGAAAGGGCTAATGACCCGTCGGGAAATAGAGAGCGTAATATGTTATGGAGACCTTACGCATTTGTCGTAGCGATGATTGTCGCATTGGTTTTATCACTCGTTTTTCTCAACAGCCGTTACAAAACCGTCAAGCAAAACTATCAAACGCTAAAACAGAAATATCACGAGCAAATTGAAGCGTTGGAATTGCAGCAGCAGAAGATAGAAGCCTTGCGCCAACTCGATATTAAACACACCGAGGAACTCAATAATGCCAAAGCGGAAATTGATAAGCTCAATGATGCTGTGCGTGCTGGCGTTAAGCGGTTGCGCGTCAACGCCGTGTGTGGTGCACCCAAAACCACTACCGCCAAGAGCCGATATGATGAAGCCACCCCACAACTTAGCGAAGCAGCTAGACAAGATTATTTCAGTCTCAGAGAGATGATGATTGAGAACGAAAAGCAAACGGAATATCTACAGCAGTACATCAAAACGCAGTGTCAATGAATTAAGAACTTAACTATCTGGAAATTCCGGATAGTCCCCGCGCCATCACCGCGCATTTAAATAAACCCGAGACAATTCACAAAATAGACCTCAGAGAACGTCAGTCAATCATGATGCGTTCTGGGTCTGTACGTTCTGTGTGAGCTGAGGTCTCTTTTTTGAAAGGTAAGCATCATGAAATCAGTAACAATTAAGAGCAATGTTAACTTTTATTAATTAACAATTTTCAAAACTTACAACCCAGCGTACCACATGCGCAACTAATCCAAACATCGAACCCGTTATTTAGGAATGAGCCTTTGAGGTAATCAGTTTTGCTGATGTCACTTCGATGGGCTGATTTCCTATGTGGCAAAGGTTCATTACCTAAGTAAGGAAGACATCATGAATCATGTATTAACATTTAAAACACACAATATCGTTCCCTTTAATAACGGTGACGGAAAAATCTGGTTCACTAATAAACAACTATCTATCTTACTGGAATACAAGGACGCATCTTCTATTACTCGCATTTTTAACAGGAATAAAGATGAGTTTACAAATGAGATGTCAGGGACGGTCAATTTGACCGAGACTAATAAAAACAATGAGTTACGCTATAAAAAATAAGAATTTATTCAGTTCGTGGCGCTCATCTAATCGGAATGTTATCTAAAACCAAAGTCGCTAAATCACTCCGTAAGTGGTTACTGGATTTAGCGGAAAAAGAAAGCCAACCAACAAATCTTGCTTTGTTAGATATGGAAGGATTGAAATCATTAACGATTGGCGAAATGCAAAACAGGTTGGTTGCTGCAAATAAATGGTCGTTTGACAATTTTGGTAGAAAAGGAAGCGACTTAATGAACTTACGTAAGCGTCATCTGAATAAGATACGTAAAGCAGAAAAAACAATTATGGCACTTTCTCAATTAAGACTACCAGGATTTGATGATACGCCAAATGGAGAAAGTCAAGCATGACTCCTGAACAATTCATCGAAACCAATGTCAAGGCCGAGTTAATGAAGCTCGGCTTTTCTAACTCTGTAGCCAGTTTAGCAACAAATGAAGCTATCCGGTACTACCGCAAACAGCCAGCGAGTAAACGAGGCAAGATGCTAGAAGATTGTCTAAATCAGGCTAAACGATGGGCAATGAGTGCGGCTAAACATAAATATTAATTCGAAATAGGTGAAATGATGAAAGAAATAACCGCAGAACAACAAGTGCGTCTTGATATTTTAAGATTGGTATTACTTGATACAGCAGCAGCACAAATCACCATCGATTTTGTGAAAGACGAGAAGCTGAAATTTGAGATATTTAAGGATTTATGGCACGAATCCGGCGCAGAAAGTACACCTGTCGCCCGTGCGCAAAAGTCAATTCAAAAAGGGAAAGAGGCTTTACTCCTTTTCCAGTAAACCTAGAGAGTAACTTATGGTGAGCAAAAAGAAAATTGGACGCCCAAGTAAGTTAGCCATGAGTCTTGAAAAGGCCAAGGCCTATTTAATGGGCGAATATAAAACAGTAGGGGATGTTGTGCCTAATATCGCTGGTTTAGCTTGTTATCTCAATATTTCTCGATCGACAATTTATGAATGGTCATCAACAAATGTTGAATTTTCGGACATCGTTGAAGGAATTCTCGCATTGCAAGAAAATAAATTGCTAAATTCTGGTTTGAAAGGGGAATTCAATCCTACTATTGCCAAATTGATGCTAAGTAAGCATGGATATGCTGATAAACAAGAAACTGAATTGTCAGGTAAAAATGGCGGCGCAATTGAAACGGACAACAAAATTAGCATTGAATTTATAGGAATGACTATAAGTGAAGGTGCAAATTAGTGAAAAGTTCGCGCCAATGTTTAAACCGAAACGCATAAAAGTTTACTTTGGTGGTCGTGGCGGCATGAAAACGGTTTCTTTCGCTAAGATAGCATTAATAACAGCATCGATTAATAAACGTAGGTTTTTATGCTTACGTGAGTTTATGAATTCAATTGAAGATTCTGTACACGCTGTTTTACAAGCGGAAATAGAAACTTTGCGATTACAAAACCGATTTCGCATTCTTAATAATTATATTGAAGGTATAAATGATTCTATTTTTAAATACGGACAATTAGCACGTAATATAGCTTCTATCAAGTCAAAGCATGATTTTGATGTTGCATGGATAGAAGAAGCTGAAACAGTATCTGAAAAGAGTCTTGATATACTTATACCGACAATACGAAAGCCTGGTTCTGAGCTGTGGTTTTCATTTAATCCGGCAGAAGAAGATGGCGCTGTATATAAGCGTTTCGTTAAGCCTTACAAGGAAATAATTGATGTTCAAGGCTATTACGAAGACGATGACTTATATGTCGGCAAAGTGAGTTACCTGGATAATCCCTGGTTATCCGAAGAACTCAAAAATGATGCTGAGAAGATGAAACGTGAAAACTATAAAAAATGGCTTCATGTTTACGGTGGCGAGTGTGATGCTAATTATGATGATGCATTAATTCAGCCTGAGTGGGTGGATGCTGCGATCGATGCTCACATCAAGTTAGGACTTAGGCCAAGAGGCATTCGTGTTGTTACCTTTGACCCTGCCGATTCTGGTCAGGATGAAAAAGCATTATCAAAACGCTATGGCGTGCTTGTTGAGGATTGTGTGAGTTGGTCAGAAGGTGATGTGGCAGATGCAACTATTAGGGCTTTTGATGAAGCATTTGACTATCGAGCTGATGATTTTATTTATGACAACATTGGTTTAGGTGCGGGTACAGTAAAAACTCATCTAAGACAGAGTAACGATGGTAATAAGATGGTTGTAACTGGCTTTGGCGCTGGTGATTCTCCTGATTATCCTAATGAAATATATGTTCCAGGGAATGGTGAATATATTTCATCAACAAATAATGATGACAGAACTAACCGTGATACGTTTAGAAATAAACGCGCGCAATATTGGGTTTATTTGGCAGATAGATTTTATAAAACCTGGCGCGCAGTTGAAAAGAGAGAATATATCGATCCGGATGAGTTGATAAGCCTATCATCAAAAATAAAAAAACTATCACAACTTAAGTCTGAATTGGTTAAACAACAACGAAAACGCACCGCGGGTAATCGATTAATCCAATTGATTAGCAAAGAGGAGATGAGATCAAAAGGAATAAAATCACCCAATATGGCTGATACCCTCATGATGTCATTTGCTAATCCCATTCGTTTAAAAGAAGACACTGAAATATTCGTTCCCTCATCTTCTAGTTGGTAATTATGGCTGAAACATTACATAAAAGACATGAGCAAATTATGCTCAGATTTGACCGTGCGCACTTATCGCAAAAAGAAGTAAGAAGTAAATGTATTGAGGCGACAAGATTTGCGCGAGTTCCTGGTGGGCAATGGGAAGGCGCAACGGCCGCTGGATCTGAAGTAAAAGAACATTTTGAGAAATATCCCAAATTTGAAATCAATAAAATATCTAATGAATTAAACAGAATAATTAGCGAATATCGCAATAATCGAATTACGGTGAAATTTAGGCCTGGTGACAAGGAAGCTAGCGAAGAATTAGCCAATAAATTAAATGGGTTATTTCGTGCTGATTACGAAGAAACCGACGGTGGTGAGGCATGTGATAATGCATTCGATGATGCAGCGACAGGTGGATTTGGTTGTTTCAGGCTGACGACAAATTTAGTCAATGAACTTGAACCCATGGATGAAAGACAGCGTATTCGCTTGGAGCCAATATACGATCCTGCCCGCTCCGTTTGGTTTGATCCTGACGCAAAGAAATATGATAAGTCTGATGCTGAATGGGCTTTCTGTATGTATTCACTGTCAGTTGATAAATACAAAACTGAATACAATAAAGATCCGTCGACGTTAGATAGCAGAATTGAGAAAACTTGGGATTATGACTGGTTTGATAATGATGTTGTTTATATTGCCAAGTATTATGAAGTAAAAAAAGAATCCGTCGATGTTATTAGTTTTAGCAATCCCTTCACTAATGAAAAAGTCACCTATGACAGTGATCAACTTCAACTTGTTCAGGATGATCTTGAAGACATAGGCTTTATCGAGGAAGCTCGGCGAACCATAAAGCGCAAACATGTTTATGTCTCAGTGATTGATGGTGATGGATTCCTCGAGAAAGCTCAACGAATACCAGGTGATCATATTCCGTTAATTCCAGTCTATGGTAAGCGGTGGTTTATCGATGATATTGAGCGAGTTGAGGGGCATATAGCAAAAGCCATGGATGCACAACGGTTGTATAACTTACAAGTGTCGATGCTGGCAGATTCTGCGACTCAGGATACGGGCTCAATTCCGATTGTTGGTAAAAGTCAGATAAAAAAACTGGAGAAATATTGGGAAACTAGAAATAAGAACAGACCCGCTTTTTTACCATTAAATGAGATTGTTGACAAACAAGGCAATATTATTGCGCCACCAACGCCAATAGGATACACCCAACCGCAGCCACTCAATCAGGCAATGGCGGCATTATTACAACAAACCAGTAGTGATATTCAGGAAGTAACCGGTTCAAGTCAGGCTATGCAACAAATGCCAAGCAATATAGCTAAAGAGACGGTTAATAATCTGATGCATCGTTCTGATATGTCCTCATTTATTTACCTTGATAACATGGCCAAAAGTCTTAAGCGAGCAGGTGAAGTTTGGTTATCGATGGCACGTGAAGTCTATGGTTCAGACAGAGAAGTCCGTATTGTTAATGATGATGGTACGGACGATATAGCGTTAATGTCGGTTGC
This sequence comes from Candidatus Arsenophonus triatominarum, assembly GCF_001640365.1. Taxonomy (GTDB): domain Bacteria; phylum Pseudomonadota; class Gammaproteobacteria; order Enterobacterales; family Enterobacteriaceae; genus Arsenophonus; species Arsenophonus triatominarum. Next base: position 32,748 of record NZ_LWMI01000037.1, read on the forward strand.
CATCAAAGATAAGCAGACAGGACAAGTGGTAGCGATGAATGACTTATCGACGGGGCGTTATGATGTCACCGTTGATGTGGGGCCATCTTATACAGCGAGACGTGATGCTACTGTTTCAGTTCTGACTAATCTGTTGGCTGGAATGTTACCGCAAGACCCAATGCGTGCAGTTGTTCAGGGGATTATTCTAGACAATATGGACGGGGAAGGGCTCGACGAGTTCAAAGATTACAATCGCAAGCAGTTATTAACTCAAGGCGTTGTTAAGCCTCGTAATGCAGAAGAAGCCCAAGTTGTTGATCAGGCTCAACAGCAAGCCCAACAACCTAATGCTGAACTTGTAGCCGCTCAAGGGGTATTGATGCAAGGGCAAGCTGAAGTTCAGAAAGCGAAGAACGAAGAGTTGTCTATTCAGGTTAAAGCTTTTCAGGCTCAGACTGAGGCTAGAGTAGCAGAAGCCAAAGTTGTTCAGATTCTTGCCTCTGCTGATAGTACAAAGCGCTCTGAAATTAGAGAAGCGCTAAAAATGTTACATCAATTCCAGAAAGAACAAGGCGACTCATCACGAGCAGATGCCGAGTTAATTCTAAAAGCAACCGATATGCAGCATAAGCAAAGCTTAGATGTTGCGAAAACTATTCAATCACAAAATAACCAACAGTCTCCTGCGGACTTCTCGCAGAGTTAAGGGGTAATAGATGGAAAACGAACTGATCATTGATGGTCAGGCTGTACCTATGTCTGAAAATCAGAAACGACAACAGCTAGAAACAACAGAACAAACAAAGCAAGTTAGTGAGAGTAACACCACTGACAATGCTGAAATTGTGACTGGTGAATCATCTGAAGTAAAACCAGATCAGAACGTCGATCAGGAACAAGATTACTCCTTGCAGATCGGCGATGAAGAAATCTCGCTGGCTGATGACGATGATTCAATTGAAGGAAAGCCAGCTCCTAAGTGGGTTAAAGAACTTAGAAAAGGATTTAAAGAAACACAGAAAGAAAATCGCGATTTGAAACGACAGCTTGAGGAATTGACAACCAAGCAGTCTTATCAATCGCCAGTGAATCATGATAACGTTATTCCTGCTAAACCCACCTTGGAATCATGTGATTATGATGAAGAAGTCTATGAAAAAGCACTGACAGATTGGCATGAGAAAAAAAGCCATGTCGAACAAAAAAACAAGCGCAGCAAAGGCAGCAACAAGAAGTTCAGGAACGATTTATTCAGCGTTTAAAATCCCATCAACAACGTGCAGCTAAATTACCCGTAAAAGATTATACGGAGATGGAAGAGGTTGTACGTTCAGAAGTTCCAGTACTACAACAGGAAATTTTAATTCATGCTGCTGATGAGGGAACAGAACTTATCGCCTATGCACTTGGAAAAAACAAAGCATTACGCCAGCGGCTTACCGCTGAGAATGATCCTATCCGAGCCGCGTTTCTGTTAGGTCAAATTAGCCAGAAGGTAAAACTGGCACCCAAACCTAAAAAAACACCTAAGCCTGAACCCGAGCTAAAAGGTGGCGCCGGAAACGTGAAATCCGATGAGTTTAACAAATTGTGCCCAGGTGCAATTATTGAATAAGAGTAAAAAAATGGCAAATAATCTAGACTCAAATATTAGTCAAATCGTTTTAAAAAAATTCTTACCCGGTTTTATGTCGGATATTGTTTTGTGTAAAACCGTTGACAGGCAATTATTATCGGGTGAGATAAACTCAAACACGGGCGACAGTGTGAGCTTTAAGCGTCCGCATCAATTCAAGTCTGAAAGAACAGAGACAGGTGACATTACGGGGAAAGATAAAAATGGTCTTATCTCTGGCAAAGCGACAGGCAAAGTCGGTAAATACATCACGGTGGCTGTTGAATGGACACAAATTGAAGAAGCGTTAAAGCTTAAATTGTATTAGTCTTAACTTAATCCGACAATTCTGATTTAAAAAAGAGCGTTACCGGTTTTAATTAACATCATTAGATAATTAAATAAAAGGTAATTCTATGTATCAAACAAATAATCCTATCACAAACATAAAGTCGGGTTACTTAACCTCGCTGAAAAGCTTAATAACGTCTCAAAAGCCTGTAAGATTATGGGGGTATCCCGAGATACGTTTTATCGCTACCAGGAACTTGTTAACGATGGTGGGATAGACGCTTTAATTAATCAAAATCGACGGGTGCCTAACGTAAAAAATAGAGTAGATGAACAGATTGAAAGCGCTGTAGTCGAGTATGCGATTGAATACCCTGCACACGGTCAACACCGCAGTAGTAATGAACTAAGAAAAAAAGGCATTTTTGTTTCGGGGAGTGGCGTTCGCTCTATTTGGCTGCGCCATAATCTCGAAAATTTTACAAAACGCCTAAAAGCGCTTGAAGATAAAATCGCAACAGAAGGAATTATCCTGTCAGAATCACAAATCAGTGCTCTAGAAAAGAAAGCGCAAGATGATGAAGCCTGTGGTGAGATTGAAACAGCGCATCCAGGTTATCTGGGTTCACAAGATACTTTTTATGTCGGTCATTTAAAAGGCGTTGGTCGTGTTTATCAACAAACTTACATTGATACTTACAGTAAAGTCGTTCATTGTAAGCTTTACACAACAAAAAGCGCGATAACGGCGGCAGATTTATTAAATGACAAGGTTCTCCCTTTTTATTCCCAGCATGGGTTACCGGTGTTACGTATACTGACGGACAGAGGCAGTGAGTATTGTGGTAAAGTTGAACATCACGATTATCAACTTTATCTCGCTATCAATGATATTGATCATACAAAAACTAAAGCTCGTTCACCTCAAACTAATGGGATTTGTGAACGCTTTCATAAAACTGTATTACAAGAGTTCTATCAGGTGGCTTTTCGTAAGAAAATCTATAGGGCTTTAAATGAATTACAAGCTGATTTAGATAAATGGTTAGCGGAATATAATAACCAACGCACTCATCAAGGAAAAATGTGTTGCGGTCGAACTCCTATGGCAACTTTACACGATGGAAAACAACTTTGGAGAGAGAAAGATTTAAATCAAATTTAACCTGACAGGTACTGTATAAATAACCGGTAACTGTCAGATTAAGTCTGAGCTACTACAGCTTAATCAGCTTGAACAAATTCTATCACCGATTCATGAGCGTATGGTGACTGATCTTGAAACAGAATTAGCCCATTTCATGATGAACAATGGTGCGCTATCGCTAGGCTCACCGAATACACCGATAAAGAAATGGTCAGATGTGGCTCAAACGGCCTCATTCATAAAAGATATTGGCATTAAAACCAGTGAAAACTACGCCGTCATGGATCCGTGGTCAGCCCAACGGCTTGCCGATGCACAAACTACTATCTCCGCTGAACCTTTAGTGCGTTCAGCTTGGGAAAACGCGCAAATAACAGGTAATTTTGGGGGGATCCGTGCATTAATGTCTAATGGTCTTGCATCAAGAGAGCAAGGGGATTTTGACGGAACAATCACAGTGAAAACAGCGCCTAACGTTGATTATCTTTCTGTTAAGGATTCCTACCAGTTTACGATAACATTAACTGGAGCAACACCGAGTAAGACAGGTTTTTTAAAAGCCGGTGATCAGCTTAAATTTACGTCTACTCACTGGTTAAATCAGCAAAGTAAGCAAACGTTATATAACGGATCGACAGCAATCAGTTTTACAGCAACAGTGCTGGAAGAGACTGACTCTACATCTTCTGGTGATGTTACTGTCAAATTATCGGGTGTTCCAATTTATGATGAAAAAAATGCCCAATACAATGCCGTTGATGCAAAAGTTAAGGCAGGAGATGCCGTTTCTATCATAGGAACTGCAAAACAACAGATGAAACCTAATCTTTTTTACAATAAGTTTTTCTGTGGGTTAGGAACCATCCCCTTGCCAAAATTACATAGCATTGATTCAGCAGTCGCAAGTTATGAGGGTTTCTCTATTCGTGTACACAAATATGCTGATGGGGATGCAAATAAACAGATGATGCGTTTTGATTTATTACCTGCCTATGTCTGTTTTAATCCACATATGGGTGGCCAATTTTTTGGCAATGCTTGATTATCTTCGTAACAATATGGGAGCGTTGGCTCCCTTTTTTTTATTTGAGGTTACTCATGGAAAGAAAAAGCGTTTTCGTCTGGTCGGATAATAAAGCTGGATTTGTTCAGGCAGTGATTGTTGCAGCGGATTTCCCTGTCTTCAAAAAAATGGGCTTTGTTTCATCTGTTGATGAAGTAAAGGAACCTAAAAAAACACCTGAAAAATCTAATGAGCCTAAAAAAGAAAAGGGCACTAAAGATGAGAAAGCCGTTAACTAAAGGTGAGATTGTTCTGTTTGCTTTGCGTAAGGCGGGTATTGCCTCAGATGCGACTAACACAGAGGTAGAACCACAATCGTTTGAAGATAGTATTACTGACCTTGAAGACTTGATGGCAGAGTTACAAATTACATTTGGGGATTTGGGCTATCAGTTTTCATTAGATGAACAACCCGCAGCCGATGATGCGTCAGGTCTTCCTCGTAAATATAAACAGGTTATTGGTTATCAATTGATGCTGAGAATGTTATCGGATTATTGCATTGAGCCTACCCCGAGACAAGAAGCGTCGGCCGCCGCCTCCTATGATGCGCTTCTTATTGACACGCTCAGTGTTCCACCAATAGAAAGGCGGGGTGATATGCCTGTTGGTCAAGGTAATAAATACTCCTCGTTAGGCGCTGATAGCTATTATGCTGAGAGGGGATTCCATGCCAAAAATGCAGATTCCGCTAGCTAAAGGATTAGCTAAAGATGTCAAGACCGCAGATTATATTGATGCATTACCCGTAAATATGCTGGCAACACCTAAAGAGGTGCTTAATGCTGCGGGTTATTTAAGATCATTCCCTGGTATTGAAAAAAAACAGGAAGTGAACGGCATATCACGTGGTGTGCAATTTAATACAAAAAACAACACTATCTATCGAGTCTGTGGTAACAAGCTTTATCTTAATGGCATTCAAATTGCTAATATACCTGGAACTGATCGGGTTTCACTTTCTCATTCAGGAAACAGTCAAGCGATTTGCTTTGGTGGAAAATTAAAGTTCTATGACTATGATGGGAAAGAAAAAGAATTATCAAATTGGCCAGAAGAGGTTGTTGTCAAAAAAGGATACACACGAGAAGTAAAAAAATGGGAACATAAAGCTGGTAATGATGATTTTGTGACATTATCAAAAGATGATATTGAAGGATATTTATCCCTTAAAATTATTCCAAAATCATCTGATGGCAAAAAGGGAAATGAAATAACGATTTCTGAATCTCAGTTCGGATCACGTGTATCGCAAAGTAATCCTGGAGGAAATAAACCTTATTTGACGGATATTTTGGTGGAAGGAATTAAGCGAATAGGGGGAAAAATAACAATAACTTATAAGATGAATAGTTCCACCACTGATTCTACAGAATTTGCAATGATTCAGACTGTGCCAGAAGTTATTGAAAGATATCCGCAATACAACTTAGGCGAAGTTATTGATGTTTGTCACAATAGAAGTCGTTATGTATTTTTGCAAAAAGGGGGTAATCGATTTGGCATAACTGATCTTGAAGATGAATCAAAACCTGATAGATATAGACCATTTTACAGCGCTGAATCGCAACCTGATGGGATAGTTTCAGTTGCATCATGGCGAGACATGATAGTCTGTTTTGGTTCTTCTACGATTGAATACTTTTCGTTAACTGGCTCTTCTGATACTTCACAACCCATTTATATTGCTCAACCAGCGTATATGATTCAGATTGGTATTGCAGGTCGTAATTGCAAATGTCGTTATCAGGACAATTACGCAATTATTAGTCATCATTCTATTGGTCAACCATCAGTTTATATTATAGGTTCAGGTGAAAAAAACAAAATATCAACGGCTACTATTGATAAAATCATCAGTAATTATTCTGCTGATGAATTGTCTAAATCAGTTATGGAATCAATTAAATTTGATAATCATGAATTATTAATTATTCATCTTTCAAAGCATACTCTTTGTTTCGATATTTCTGCAAATAATCAATGGTCGATACTGAAATCAGGACTTTATGACAATCCCTATCGTGCGATTGATTTTATGTTCTATGGAAATCAAATCACAGCGGGTGACAAGAAAGAAGGAATTATCGGTAATTTAGTTTTCGACGCATCAAGTCAATACGAACAATCGACAGAACACCTTCTTTATACACCAATGATAAAAGCTGACAATGCAAGATTATTTGATTTTGAACTGGAATCTTCGACTGGTGTTGCTCAAATTGCAGATAAATTATTTCTGTCCGCAACAACAGACGGCATCAATTATGGCAGAGAGCAATTAATAGAGCAAAACTCCCCGTTTCGTTATGACCAGCGAGTTATTTGGCGAAGAATTGGCAGAGTTAGAAAAAATATTGGTTTTAAAATACGTATCATCACTAAATCACCTGTGACATTATCGAATATGTCGCTAAGGATTGAACAATGACGAATCAATATGCAAATCCAGGATTAAAGGAGCCAATCAGCGTCCAAGGTTCATATATCACCCCTGATATCCTTCCTTCAAATTTCAGCGAATCTTATCGTAGGATCGTTTTAAGTGGTGCCGAGGATATAGGCAAAGTCGTTAACAGAGCTAACGACTCAGGATATGAAGCTTATGCTGCGCAACTTAAAAATGAAGAGCAAGATATTATCCTTGGGAATCACGAGGAAAGGATAACAAAACTGAGGAGGGTTTAGCAAGTCTTGAGGTTCGGGTGCTTAATATTGAGAACGACGTTAACGGACTTAAAATAAAGATACAAGACTTGGATGGCAAAGTATCCGAAATTATCGTTGATTACGTCTCCTTGAGTCGAGTGACTCAGCAAAATTTATCATCATCCCTCAATGTCAACACTGCTTATTCCGTTAACGGTACAAAAGTGGTTGGTCAGCGTGTTATTGGATTTACTCCCGCTATCGGTACTCCATTGAAGAACGCTTTTGATGCAGATCAATCCTTCGCAATTGGAAAAAAGTATAAAAAAGATGAAATTGATGCATTGGCTAATGCATTAATCGCATCCCGCCAGCGCATCAAGGCACTAGAAGACGCGTTAAGATCGCACGGGTTGATTGACTGATGGAAATTAAAGTTATTGACAATATCCAACAATTCCAGCGGTTTTTTATGGATAAAAGCAAGATCGGTTATGCAATGGAAAATAACGGGGATTATCAATTAAAGAACAATCAGCTTTATGTGGGTGTTTATGAAGGGTTAATGCTGGTTGGTTTTTTTCAATAGAATTTATTCGCAACAAGTTAATTGAAATTCATCCTGTGTTTGATCCAGGTTTTCGAGGAAAATATGCATTAGAAGCCACAAAAAAATTTTCAAAATGGTTGGTGGATAATATCAATTTTTCAACCGTGATTACGTATGTTCCTGAAAAAACCCGTGGGGGAAAATTATTTGCAAATTAATGAACATGCGAAGAGTCGGTGTGATTGATAATGCATTAACGGCAGGTAATCAACAAATCAATATGACAATGTATCAGGTAACAAAAGAGGAGTTAGAAGATGGGTGGAGGCGGTGGGGATAACGGCGCAAGCGAACAAGCTAGGGCATCACGTGAAGCAATAGATCTACAAAGAGACCAATGGCAACGTGTAATGCAAAATTTAACGCCATACATGGGAGTCGGGGTGCCAGCGTTAAATCAATTGCAAAATTTGATGTCGCCAGAGGGACAGGCACAGGCATTGAACAATTTTTATAATTCGCAACAGTTTAATGATTTGGCTAGTCAAGCGAGGTACCAAAGTTTAAATGCCGCCGAAGCGACAGGTGGTTTAGGTTCGACGGCAACAGGTAATCAATTAGCATCTATCGCTCCAGCATTAGGGCAGAATTTTCTATCTAATCAGATGCAAAATTACGGTAATTTAGTTGGCATTGGCATGAATGCAGCAACCGGACAAGCTTCAGCAGGTCAAAATTACGCTAATAATGTCGGTCAATTATTACAGAACATTGGAGCAGCAAATGCGGCTTCGGCAAGTAGCCCTTCTGGATGGCAGAGAGCATTAGGTGGTGGCATGGCAGGAGCTGCAACAGGCGCAAGTATTAGCGGACCATGGGGAGCTGTAATTGGTGGTGGTTTAGGTGCACTGGGTAGTTTATTTTAATTGGAGTTTCTATGGCGGCGTTTCAACTTGCTGGATTACCCAGTATGCAAATATCGAATCAAACTGCGGGAGGGCTAGGATTGCCAGCAGTACCACAATATGCTGAACGTCCTAATACGGGTGTTATGCTTGCACAGGGTATAGGTTCAATTTATGACAATTTGCAGGCAAGAGAAAAACAGCAATCAGAAGCGGATTTTATGAAATCTTTCGGTGCGGCTTATGCGGCTAATGATCGCGACGCAATGAAGCAACTTGCTGTGGCTCATCCTGAACAAATTGAACGCATTCAAAAAGGGATGGGTTTTATTGACCAGGACAGAAATCAGGTTATTGGACAAGCAGCCATGGATTTGCGTCTTGCTGCAAAAAGTGGTGATCAATCACTGATGTCATCATTACAGAAAAATGCACCGATATTAAATCAGATGGGATTATCACCAGAAGAAGCATTTTTATCCTACAAGCAAGACCCAAAACAGTTTGATCAGATGACTGATTTAATTGGTATGCATGCATTGGGTCCAGAAAAATATTTTGATATTCAAGATAAACAAGAAGGTCGTGACATTGACAGAGGTAAACTTGCTGAAACAGAACGCAGCAACCGAGCAGGTGAGTCTTTAACAATGAGAAGTCAAAATATTTCTGCGCAAAATGCAGCCTTGGATAGAGAGATAAAAAGAGCAGAACTTGAGAACAAGAAACTTGATCGACAAGCACAAAATTCGACTAACGAATTGCGAAAACAAGCATTAGAGCAACAAATTGCGGCTAATCAACAAAAGATAGATGAAGCAACTGAAAAAAACGTGTCGCCCGATTAATGATAGAAAACGCATTGATACAATTAATGACAACGCAGACAGATTGGCACAACAAGCGCAAAGTATATTGGATAATCCCTATCTGGAATGGACGGTTGGGGCAGGAAGTATAATGCCAAATATTCCTGGTACTGTCAGAGCAGATTTAGCGGCACAGATTAGCAATTTGAAAGATCAAATAGGACTGCAAACATTAAGCTCAATGAAAGAATTGTCAGCCAATGGTGCCGCTGGATTAGGGAATACCACTAACCGAGAATTTGGTTCATTGCAGAATTCACTGGGTAATTTGAGTGAAAAACAGTCGCCAGAAGCGCTCAGAAAAACATTGCAGAATATTATAAAAACGCAAATACTAGCAAAAATAGGCTGAATGCTAACTTCAAGCAAATTTACCCGGATTTTAAGCAAGATGAGCCTAACGAAAAGATGAATGTTGATAGTTCAAATATTTCAGATGATGAATTATTAAATAAATATTTATCGAGGTAATCATGGCTATCAATGATTATTCAGAAGAACAGCTTTTTACTGCATTAAGAAATGCGGATTCAGCAGGCGATAAGACTGGCGCTCAACGAATTGCTGGATTAATTCAACAAAGACGATCTACTCAAAACCAAGATAGTAATCCTATTACTGAGGCAGGAAAAGGACTTTTGCAAACAGGTGTTAATGTAGCGAATATTATCCCTGAAATTGCCGATGCTTTTATGTCAGAGCTTCGTGGGCGGGTAATCAGTTAGGAATTGGCGATGGTACTTATACACCAACACAGCGATTAGAGTTACCTGATAATTTAAAACCACAAGATCCATATGCCAAATTGGGTGCTGAAATTGGGCCTTATCTTATTCCTGGTGTTGGCGCAGAAAGAACAGCAGCCGCATTAGGTTCTGTTACCAACGCGGGAAGACTGGAGCGTGGTGCAACTAAATTAGCGGATATGGTGGCTGAAAATAGTGTAGGGGCATTAGCACAGAATAGTCAGCGCGATAATGGCCAAAATTTAGCGACTGATTTGGGTATTGGGGTTGCTGGTAGTGGATTAACGAGAGCGATTACTCCGCTATTAGGTAAAGCTTATAATGCAGTTGTGCAACGTACAGCATCACCAGCATCAACTGAAATTAACACGGCAAATGATATTGTACAATTAGCCAGATCTGAAGCAGGACGAGAATCAATAGCAGAACAAGCCGCCAAAATAGATCCGGATGTTGCTAAAGCAGCTGATGTTACGGGTATTGACATTAATGCTTTAACGCCAGGTATGCGTTCAGGTAGTACAGGCATTGCGCAAACTGAAGGAGTTTTATCTTCAACACCAGGAATTGTGCAAGATGCTCACATGAAAGCATTTGATGAAATAAAAAGCAAGTTGAACAAAAACTTAGAGGAATTAGGTGCAGAATCTGGAACGGCATCAGAAAAAAGCGCAGCGATTAAAGGAAGAGTCATATCAAATCTAGATGAAATGAGAGAGGCAGAGTGGAAAGCCTGGAAAATGTTAGATCTACAATGCCAAATCAAAAGATGAAAATGGCTAATGCCAATGCGGTTGTTCAAGCTGAAAATTCTGCTGGCGTTCCTTTATCATCTGAAATGAAGCAATTTGTTTCTGCTTATAAAAAGGGGGAATTACGTTTGATGGCATGAAAGCATGGAGAGCTAAATTTTCTGATGCAGCAGAAAATATAGCCGTAGAGGTGAAGCAAATGCGGCCAGACGTGCTGGAGAAGTTAGACAAGCCATAACACAAGATATGCAGAAAATGGCACAACAGGGTGGTTTTCTTGAAGACTGGACGAAAGCTAATGAATTATCTAAGGCAAGAATAACCGCCCAAAAAGATGCTGAAGCTATTTTTGGAAGACCTATCAAATGATGCGCTAATCACAAAAGGCGTTTCTGCATTACAAAGCTCATCGAAAAAAGGTTTAAAAGATTTTCATAAAATAATGAAATCTGTTCCAAAGGATGAACATGAACCAACGATAGCATCAATATTGCAGGATGCAGCATCACAAGGTGTGAGAGGGGGTAAATCAGAAGGCGCGGGAATTTCACATATTGCTTCAATACTTACACCACAAAACATTAATGTGATTAGACAATATTCACCCGATCTTGGAAGACTGACAGAAGCTTATGGCTTATTAGCAAAAGCGGCGTCAAAACCTTTAAGAAGCATTGAACATACAGGAAGATCAGTTCCCGTCCTGAAAACGCTCAATGGTGAATTACCAAAAATATTACAAATTATTTCTGACCCACTCAAGAATAAAGCGGTTGGGGCTATTGCTGGCTATGCAGGAGCTGGAGTAACTGGTTCTGTATTAGGTTCTTTAGCGAGTTCTGCTTTGTATTCTGGTATTGCCAATTTAGCCAGTAAACGTAGTGGCAGATATGCAATAGAGAAAGCTATTCAGGAAGCAACTAAAGCGGTTAATGCTGGAGCGAGTCAATCAGCCATTGAAGCTGCTGAAAGACGCTTTGTTAAAAATAAAGCCGTAATGAGAGTACTTCGTGATACGCTGAGTCGTGAAGAGTTCCAGCAAATGGCCAGACTTGGGTTTGTTGCTACGATGAGTGGAATGACAAAAAGTAACAACAACGAATAACAATCCTATCTAAAAGTTTTATAAATCCCATTATTTAATAAATATACACCTCATTTCTATCTGGAGAAAAAATGTCAGATATTATGCCTAATGTTGTCGTGAGTATGCCAAGCCAATTATTCACCTTAAGAAGAAAGTTTGCTGCTGCAAGCAATGGTAAGGTTTACATCGGTAAAATCGATAGGGATCCCACCATCCCAGAGAACCAGATTCAGGTATATCTTGAGAATGAAGACGGATCACATGTCCCTGTTGCACAACCTATTATCATCAATCAAGCCGGCTATCCAGTTTACAATGGTCAAATTGCCAAGTTTGTCACAGTAGAAGGTCATTCAATGGTTGTGTATGACAGCCATGGTGCGCAACAATTCTATTTTCCAAATATTCTAAAGTACGATCCTGACCAATTTAAAGGTAAGCTTAAACAACCCGATGGTGCATCAATGATAGGTGTCCAGCCATCGGGTAATCTGCAACAGATGTTGCATTATGTTACGCCTGAACAATTTGGTGCGATTGGTGATGGTAATGTCCACGCCGCTATCTGAGCGATTTAAGACATTAAAAGAAGCACAAACGGTTTACCCTCACGTAACTTCATTAGATCAAACCATTGACTGGGCGGCATGCCAAGCAGCAGAGAATTATGCTAGAGGGAAGACAGAAGTTAATTGTCCTTCATATGCTCAATATCATTTTAAATTCGACTATTTAAGCATAGGTGTAAATTCAAAATGGAAAGCTGGAATCAACCCACAAACTGACTCTGGAGGCACAACAATAAAGCGTACCATTAATGTCGTCTCACCGCCATTCGGACAAGACTGCTTCGTAAGAGTAATGAACGCTACAACAGCAGGTAGTGCAGATGAATTTATACGCGGAGTGGTTTTCAAAGGATTTAAGCTTACGTATGGATTACCAAGAAGATCTCCCACTAAGAGTACTGGCAGAATCGGATTACATCTTAATTATGCTATTAAGGCTGAAATAGACGTTACCGTCAATGACTGTGAGTATGGGGTATTTGGATATTCATGCTGGGGAACAAAAGGTACAATTCGCATAGACTCATGTCATAAGGGTTTTTTATGCAGATCCCGTGACACCAACGCCTGAGAATCTTTCTCCTCCAAATAATAGAAATACAAGTTTTAATTTGCGAGTAGAAATTGATGCGTGTCCTTTTGGCCTTGTATTGAGAAGTTGTGGTTATTCTGAATTTACTGGCTATATTGAGGGAGCAGTTGTAGGTCAGGGGAACTATGATAGTACAAACGAGACAGCAATTGCGGTGACAATGTTGAATGGTGATGGTAATAACATGAGGTTAGGAATTGAAGCATGGGAAGGAATTCACGTACTCTTGCAAAATGCTGCTCTTGAGATATCAGAGTCATTTGCACAGCAAAAAGATATAGTTAATTCAACGGGGAAAAATGGCCCTGGCATTCGATGTCATTACTTACAGGTATGAACAGCCTTAACAATTCCATCTGGTAATAATTCATTGTTTTATTCTATGTCTCATGGACGATTAACTGTCAAAATTTAAAATGGATGCATCAAGGGAGGTCTTCAATTCGGCATATCTTAGTTATCAAGATTCATCTAGTGGGGTACTTTTCTTTAATACAGGTATTTATACTGGCGATTTCGAAGACTATCACCAAATAATTGGGTGAATATAGACGTAATTAATGATAAATATTTAGAGCCCTGCTTTTTGCCTGATTCGGGTACAGCATACAGATACTTAGGCAAAGGAATGTGTATTATGAAAGGTTGGAAACTTAAACCCGTTAACCCAGATGGACGAGTATCCATAGACGCCCCGAAGGATTTAAAATCATTGATTTTGATGTTCACACTGTGATTTCTAGTCAATCACAGCTACAAATGCAGCTCCAATAGGTGTAGTATCTAACACTGATTCACAAATAGTTTTACAAACGCCAATAAATTCAGTTGGATTTTCAGTTTCATATAAATTAATCTTAGAAATTAATAAGTAAATGAGTTATTAATGAATCCGTGGTGATTAAATATTTTTATGTCATATATA
>NZ_LWMI01000038.1 GCF_001640365.1 Candidatus Arsenophonus triatominarum
AAAACAAAAGAAGAGAAAACAAGAAAAAAGAAAATATCCCCAATAGTTAATCCTGAAAGTAAATAATCGCTGATTATAGGAGTTGCTATCTCCAATAACCAGCTAATCCAAACCCTAGAATGATTAGGAGTCGGACTATGAGAAATAGTACCTTCCGTGTGCGCGTAATTGAAGCGCAAAATCAAATCATCGAGTTATTCGCTCGAACCTCACGCAATTTAACCCGTCGTCAGCGTGCACTAATTCTCAATAAAGTTGGGGGTGCGGCATGAAATACTTCAAAGCAACCATCATCACTAACGTTGACCACGAGAAGGGTAAGACAACAAATTTCATCTATCTTTCCTCTGAGACGAAAATAGCTGCCAAGAAATTGGCCTCTCAATATATCTTTGAGACTGACGGCGCAAACTGCTGTTTTTACAAATCGCCCAGATTGGAAGAAATTAGTATTTTGTGATTTTCGCGTGACTGTGTTCCCTTTAATTTCCGGTTATCTTCCGCTTCCTCGCCCGTTCGCTCGCGTTGCTCGGTCACTTGGCTGTGGCGAGCGGTGGGCGTTAAATTTTAAAAAGATTTTTTGGTTTTTTTTTAAAGAAAATCCGGTTTTTCCTTAACTCAGTCCGCTCACCGCAGGAGACGTTGAGGCGGAGCGCAGCTTGCGAGCACCGAACACCGTCGACGAGGAAGCGGAAGATCATCTTGAAATATAAAGTAAGCCTGAAACTCCGTGGTGAAAGACATAAGAAACGGGTAATTTTACTATGTTGTTTTTAAATGATTTTTTTATTCATATGTATCATGTGGTGAGACAGTTATGCATCATACCATGAGGTATAAAAATAATATCGTGATTATTGCTTGTAATTTATGAAACATGGTGTATCATAAATTAATAGATTTCTTCACAGGTGATTCGCATATGTCGCAAATACTAGCTGAGCGAAAAAATCCGCCTTTTATACAGCTTGCGGAGTCTAACATTAATGCTGTTAGGGCGTTGGTTCAGAGTAACCCAGTTGCCGCCGAAATTTTTTTATTTTTAAGTCAGTTTATGAACAGAAAAAACGCTGTAGTTTGCTCCTCTAAAGTTTTAGAGGAAGTAACAAAAAAAAGTAGAGCTACAGTATCTAGAGCTATAAGTGTTTTGAAAAATGATGGTTTTGTTAATGTTCTAAAATCTGGTCAAACAAATGTTTATATACTCAATCCACATGTCGTATGGAAGTCGTGGAGAACAAATAAAGCGTATTGCAAATTTGAGGGACCCATTTTACTTTCAAAAAGTGAAAATGAAAAAATTACAAAAGAAATGCTTCAATCAATAAATATTGATGAGTAATCGCTGATAGCAAGAGTTTTCCCCTCTTACTACCAGCTAACCCTAAACCTAGTATGAATAGGAGTAAGGCTAATGAAAAAGTCTACCTTCCGTGTGCTTGTCTGTGAAGCACCGAATCAAATAATAGAGTTATTCGCTCGAACCTCACGCAATTTAACCCGTCGTCAGCGTGCCCGAATTCTCCAGCGAGTTGGGGATGCGGCATGAAATACTTCAAAGCAACCATCATCACTAACGTTGACCACGAGAAGGGTAAGACAACAAATTTCATCTATCTTTCCTCTGAGATGAAAATAGCTGCCAAGAAATTGGCTTCTCAACATATCTTTGAGACTGACGGCGCAAATTGCTGTTTTCACAAATCGCCCAGATTGGAAGAAATTAGTATTTTGTGATTTTCGCGTGACTGTGTTCGCTTTAATTTCCGGTTATCTTCCGCTTCCTCGCCCGTTCGCTCGCGTTGCTCGGTCACTTGGCTGTGGCGAGCGGTGGGTGTTTTAATTTTAAGGATTTTTTGGATTATTTATTAATTTTCTTTCTAAGTTTAGCTTGCGAGCACCGAACAGCGGCGACGAGGAAGCGGAAGTTAGTTTGTAGCTATTGAGTTGTCTGCATCGTACGGAAAAAAACACAATTATAATATAAGATAAGAGCAATTTTGGTATTTAATATTAAATATCATATAGTTAATTAATTTTATTTTACTCTATTTGAGTATAAGTATTCTTTATATCAAGTAAAAGTGTTAATCATATAAAGTAAATGTATTACTTATATTAAGTAGAACTATTACTTATTTTACTTGAATTATCATATTATCTTTACTCAAAAAAAAGTAATATTATACTTGACATTTATTATTTTATTACTTAAATTTGAGTAATAAAATGAGTTTTTGGAGAGTAAAGGGTTGTCTAAAACTGTATTTAGAAGCGAAAAAAGTATAGTTGATACAGAAACTGGAGAGATAAAACGTCTTGAATCTATCAATACGGTTCGTCTTCCAGAAGAACCTCCGTATGTAAAACTATATCTAGACGATTTAGTTCGTATAAATGATCTTCCAAAGAGCACATCTAAAATACTTTATCAATTTGTTAGAAAAATGAATTATGACGGTCAAATTATTTTGAACGCTGCTGTTAAAAGAATGATTGCATCATTAATTAATGTAAAAGAGCAATCTATTTCAAACTCAATAACTTGTCTTATACAAAAAGATATTATGCAGCGAATAGATACAGGTATTTATGTACTTAATCCCACTTTGTTTGCAAAAGGGGCATGGGGAGATGTACGTAAATTAAGAGAAAAATATCTTGAATTAAAAGTTACTTATACTCCAGAAGGAAAAAGAATTTTAGCATCAAACTTAAAAGATTCAATTTAAATTAACACTGACTACAGGAAGGTCTAAGTTCCCGTAGCCAGCTAACCCTAAACCTAGGTTAAGTAGGAGTAAGGCTAATGAAAAAGTCTACCTTCCGCGTGCGCGTAATTGAAGCGCAAAATCAAATCATCGAGTTATTCGTTCGAACCTCACGCAATTTAACCCGTCGTCAGCGTGCCCGAATTCTCCAGCGAGTTGGGGGTGCGGCATGAAATACTTCAAAGCAACCATCATCACTAACGTTGACCACGAGAAGGGTAAGACAACAAATTTCATCTATCTTTCCTCTGAGACGAAAATAGCTGCCAAGAAATTGGCCTCTCAATATATCTTTGAGACTGACGGCGCAAACTGCTGTTTTTACAAATCGCCCAGATTGGAAGAAATTAGCGTTGAAGAGTATCTCGCTAATACCGAAAAACAGACGGATATTATCGAAAAACAGGGCATAGACCAGTTTTGCGCTTTACTCACGATATTTGGGGTTCAGGAAGAATACGACGAAGGCGAGATTCGCGATGCGGAGGATTTGTTGGCCAATCCATCAGAAGAGCCAGAGATTTTTGAGCAATATACCAATCTTCGTGAATTGTTGTCTGTGAAAATACAGGAAGCAGACAAAACTATCTCTTTAAGCGAAATCAAGGAAATAGCGATTCATCTTTTTGAGTGTGGAAAAAATAATGAGTTATCCACTAAATCTGTCGTTATGTCTGTGGAAAACGTGGGAGAAGCGGAAAAAAGCGAGGCGAATATAGTACCTGAAGAATTGGTTAATAATTACACAGAAGGGCAACAATTAATTAACTCAAAAGTCACAAACATAGACGACAACTCTATCTTCTCTGCTTTTCCTCCCGTTAACGGAAAAATCATGAGCGGTGAAAATATCACGCTTGAGATGTTGAACGGCTGTGTGGATGCGTTGAAACCCACAGAGAACTTGATTGTTCGCCGTTTGTCAAATAGCACCTATCACGCGGCAAACGGTTATTCGAGTACGCAAATTAGGTTGGTGCAAAAGGCAGAGACAATAGCTGTGCTGGATTGGGACAAGGACGCACCCGTTCAGGAAGGAAAAACAAGAGCGTTTTTGATTGGTGATGCGGTACATACGGCTATTCTTGAGCCGGAGAAATTTCCGCTAAGATATGTTTCTGCACCTGAGCTGGATTTGCGTACAAAGGATGGCAAAAAAACGCTATCCGATTTTGAGAAAAAAAATCTAACATTGGCAAGGGTTGTTTTAAAAAAGGAGGAATTTGAGGCAATCCAATTGATGCGTGATTCTGCGCTGGCTTACCCAATGGTTGAAGAGCTACTCGAAAACGGCGAACCAGAGGTTTCAATTTTCTATCGCACGGAAAAGGGGACGCTATTGAAAATTCGTCCTGATTTGTTGGGAATCTATTCAGATAAGCCTTTCTTGTTGGATGTGAAAACGACTGACAATTTTCAAGGTTTTGGGAAATCTGTTGATGAGTTTGGTTATCACATACAAGCGGAATTTTACCGTCTGATTGCTAATCAGGTATTTGGTCAAGCGATAGCTTTCACTTTCTGTGCAATTGGCAAAAACCCAGCTTATGGGCGTTTTCCTGTGAAACTTTGTGAACCCGACGACGAAGATAGCGAGCAGGGCGTATACGAAGTAAATCGTGTGATTGATATGCTAGAAAGCGTCATAGAAACCTACCCAATAGTCAAAATATCCCGTCCTTTCTGGGCAAAACAGGCGGATAGAAAACGCAGAGAAGCTTTGATGATGGAAGAGGGTGTAGCATGAATACCGGACTGGAAACCATGAACAACGTCTATGCCAATTTGCAATCGGTCATTACGCAGCAAGGCATAGCAGCCCTGTTACCTGCTCAGGTTACGCCTGAGCAGTTCACCCGAACCGCCGCAACCGCATTGATTGAAAATGCGGATTTGCAAAAAGCCGATAAGCAATCACTGGTGCTGGCCTTAACCCGTTGCGCCAAAGACGGACTTATGCCTGACGGACGAGAAGCTGCTCTGATTGTCCGTAGTACCAAAGTCAATAATCAATTTGTGAAAAAAGCCGTCTACATGCCGATGGTGGACGGTGTTATGAAACGTGCCCGTCAATCCGGTCAGGTAGCCAATATCATTGCAAAGGTTGTCTATTCACAAGATGAGTTTGAATATGTGATTGATGAAAACGGCGAGCATTTAACCCACCGTCCAGCGTTTTTTGATGGTGATGAGGTAGTAAAAGTCTATGCCTTCGCCAAACTCAATAGCGGTGAACTGGTTGTTGAAGTGATGAGTCGCGCTGACGTGGAAAAGATACGCGATACAGTGAAAAGCGCAAAAGACTACACAAGCCCTTGGGTGAAGTGGTTCGACAGAATGGCACTCAAGACAGTGATTCATCGCCTCGCTAGACGGCTTCCTTGCGCCTCTGAACTATTTTCGATGTTTGGGGTATACGAAGATGCAAATTCAACAGAAAAACCGCTCAGAATGGCTCCTACTTCGTTTAAACGGCTATCGATGAGGGATATTATCCGTGAGCGAAACGAAAAACTACGTCAAAAAGAAGAAACGGCGACAGATGTACAACCAGCAACTAATCCAAAATTGGACGCCGTATTAATCGCCCTCGACGATGCCACCGACGAAAAAAACCTTGCTGAAATCGTTGAGCATTGTACCCTGTTGTCCGCTGAGTTGTCTGAGGACGAAAAAATACAGCTTCGTGAAAAGATTAAGACTAGCAAAAAGCGGTTAATTCCAACCAACAAAGATAGCAATGTTTGGATGGCAAGACTGGCAAACGGTACGGGTGACGCTTGGCGATTTCGAGATGGTGAAATAGTCCACGGATTTTTCGAGGCTGAGAAAAAAGCCAAAGAGGTGGGCGCAGTATTGGAAAAACCGAGTCCTTACCGATTTAGTCCGAGTCATTAAAGTAAAAATGCCCCTGAGGTAAATAGGGGCGTTATTGCTAAAGCTGGATTATGATGTCTTAAATGTAATGATTAATATAGCGGGTTTGTTTGCCATAATTCAATCTGACGCGAGCAATTATTGAAGATATCCGATGAGTAAAAAATTCACCCCAACGCCCCATGATGCGGTATTTAAGCAGTTTTT
This sequence comes from Candidatus Arsenophonus triatominarum, assembly GCF_001640365.1. Classification (GTDB taxonomy): domain Bacteria; phylum Pseudomonadota; class Gammaproteobacteria; order Enterobacterales; family Enterobacteriaceae; genus Arsenophonus; species Arsenophonus triatominarum. The sequence goes on from NZ_LWMI01000038.1 coordinate 5,856, forward strand.
AAGTGAAAAAGAGACCGCTAAAGATTTCTTTGATATCTGGCTACCGGATGAGATTAAGGCACTGTGTGACTTAGATAGCCTCAAAGTGGAATCTGGCTCATTTGTTGATAGTGAGATGAAAAACTACCAGAGTGATATCCTGTATTCTGTCAAAACAGAAAAGGGACAAGGTTATCTCTATCTGCTGATTGAACACCAATCAACCCCTGACAAGCTCATGGCATGGCGACTCATGCGCTACAGTATGGCTGCCATGCAAAAGCATTTAGAGGCTGGTCATAAAGAGTTGCCGCTGGTTTTTCCCATCCTGTTTTATTGCGGTGAGAAAAGCCCTCATCCGTATAGTACAGACTGGCTAGACTGCTTTAGTGGCAGAGATATTGCCGAAAAGATATACACCAAACCGTTTAAGCTAGTCGATGTCACCACGCTTGATGACGGTGAGATTATGCAACATAAGCGAATGGCGTTATTGGAGCTTATCCAAAAACACATTCGAAGACGGGATATGGCCGAGCTACTGAATAGTATTGTTAAACTGTTGTCGTATAATTATTATACTGATAATCAAGTTATTACTATGTTTAACTATCTAATCCAAGAAGGCAATGCTGAGCAACCAGCAAAGTTAATCAAAGAGATAGCCAGACAGACAGAGAAACATGAGGGGGCATTGATGAATATTGCACAAGGTATACGAGAAGAAGGCATACAACAAGGCATACAACAAGGTATGCAACAAGGCATACAACAAGGCATACAACAAGGTATGCAACAAGGCATACAACAAGGTATGCAACAAGGCATACAACAAGGTATGCAACAAGGCATACAACAAGGTATGCAACAAGGGAAAGTTGAGGGCGAAAAACAGGCTTCCATGAAGATAGCGCGCCAAATGCTCGAAAGTGGCATGGATAGACAATCGGTGATGAAATTTACGAGCTTAAATGATACTGAAATGAGCAACCTGTTTAAAGATTAAACCATGACAGAACGCCAAAATTTAAGCCTTAATCGTCCTAGAAAGCTTTCATCGGAAGAACATCACAAAAGTGACCTTGCTTACCGTAAAAAGGTCTGGGTAAAGGCTGCGTCAAAAAAACAGAAAAAAAACCTCATCCTTCGAAAGCCGTAAAACAGCAGCCCAAGCAGACGGTTGTTAAACCCAAACAGGAAGTGAAGGTTAAAACACCTAAATCACCCACACCGTCTAAAAAGCGATTACCGTTAAATGAGGCAATTTCACAAATTAGCACGTTTTGGCCTTATCTTTTCCCTGATGGCAAGCTGTGCCCAATGAAAATTGGCATCCAGCAGGATATGTGGCAAGAGGTGAAGGAAAAGGGCTTACCGATAGCGAGAAGGCGTTTAAGAGCCTGTTTGGGTAGTGTTGGTCATCACGCCGATTATCGCGCACTTATCCAGTTAGGCGCATTTCGTTATGACAAATCCGGTCAGATAGTTGGCGAGGTCACCCAAGCGGATGTTGAGGATAATTTGCAACGTTTAGCACGGCGAAATAAATCAACCAATTCTTTTCTGTCATGCTGATTTGGCGTTGGAAAGCTACTCAATCCGGTTTTTTCGGCCAGTCAATATCGGGTGCAGTTGAAACATCCGTACGGTTCACAAAAACCCGATATTTTTTCCAGGCTATCAGTCGTTTTTTCTCGTCTTCGGTGGCCATTTCTAAATCGACTGCATCTTGAAGGGGTGCAATTTCACGAGTGGCATCATATAATTTTTGTTGTTTGATGCCTTCTAATTTTTGTCTTTCTGCTAATTTTTCAGCTTCTGCATCCTTGACCCACTTTTCACCATCCCAAACATCATATTCGCTTTGAGGGGCTAATGATGTTAAATATTCCGGTACCTTACCTAATTTTTCAAGGGTGACAGATTGACGGCTTTTCGTATCAAACAAAACCAAACCGCGATGATCTTCCTGATATTCCCATTCCTGATTTTGTTCATTAAAAACAACAGCGAAACCTTCCTTTTTGTCAATTGGTTTTTTCTCAGTATGAAAAGGCAGTATGTCATGAGTTTCATCCGTGTAAGCATCGCAAGGACCCAGCAACTCATGTGTATCACTCGTGTAGGTATAGGCTTTAAAAATTCTAAACATTTTTGATTCCTTAACTGATTCTGTACCAGCCCATTAGCGTAATAAAAGCATTCGTTATATTAATTTCGCTACTACTTCCCGTCTTTCCCGTTGTACCTGAAACAGAATGGGTGTGTGCACCGATAGTAACAGTATGTGAGTGGTTCCCCGCTTGTGATGTATTTTGAGCCCTTGGTTTCCATTGATTAGGATTACCGTCATCGCCTCTTGCATTCCATGGGTCACGTACAACGCCTGCAAAATTATGTGCATGATTACCCGTTGCATTCGTATTTTTAGTACCATAATCATAGCTACTGGTTGTTGCTGAAAAAGTGTGCCCGTGAGCGGGTAATTGGGCTTCTGTCAGCTTAATAGCATCAGCGCCTCCGGTAGTGAATACATTAGAACCATCTGCTTTTGCTAAACGAATGGTTTTATTTTCACCAATGTATTGCCATTTTGTATTTGGAAATAAGGTATTGGGATTTTTATTTTGAGCAAACCAGACAACAATCCCTACCGGATAAATTCCGTCAATACTTACGGTTTTCGCCAAGTCATAAGCGGCTTTGACGGCTTTGGGTGTGGCGGCCAGCGTTTCATCATTGCTGTCAGTGGCGCTACTTAACCGTGTGAGACCGTGTTGAGTGAGCGACGCAACGAGGATAGCAAAAATAATCTGTGAACCATCGCAACGGATAACATTTCTGCCACTGGGCAGTACAACACCAGTCCCTGACAGGGGTTTACAGGTCAGGGTGAAATTCCCCTGACAGTGATTGGTGACAGTCCAGTTTCTTATCCATGGCGGGAAAATTACGGTGGTATCAGCAATAAGATTGCCACTGAAGACCAGTTCTTCTTTTGCGGCCTGTAAGGTAGTCAAGGTTATCGTGCCGGTTTCCAGTCCGGTTATACTGGTGATGCCGTAACTATTCACGGGTACCCACCCTGTTGCGGAGGCATCCAACACTTCCGGATTGGTCGTATTCCCGTCTATTGTATTTAGCCAAAAACCGTCATTCGTGGAATTGGGCACTTTCGCCCCCGCCGGATAACCACCAATCGCCGTGGCAAAATCGGCATCAAAAGGGTAACCCGCGCCCGCATTATGCCAACGATAGCCGGTGTATAGTTCGTTAAGTGCCTGATTCATGTCACGGCCATCAGGGGGCAAGCCGCCTGCGGCTTTAATCGTCATGGTAATGGGGGGAAAACCGGCATCATAAGAAGCCTGATTACTGCCGGTTGGCGTTTTCGCCGTTAAATCACGCCGTGAACCATTCGCCCCAAAGGGCACCGGTTTACGAGCGGGCAAGTCTGTTTTTTTCATAAAATACTCCAAAAAATTCTACTGGATGATTAACGTCCCGCCGTAAAAAACGTCCCCTCATTAAACGGATAGGCATCCTCGGCAAAGCCAAAGTAGGGGGCGACGACCTGATTGATATTCATCAGTACCCCAGAAGGTAACGGGGTGACCTCGCTGTTTCTCAATACTGACAATTCAAAGGGTTCTAGGGGAAAGGCGGTGGTAATACCAATAGTCATGTCACGATAATTCACACAAAACGCCTCGCCACGTTCCTTAAACAGAAAACGTAAGAAGCGATTGATTTCAGGAATAGTCGCAATACTGATGTTAGAAAACGCCTTGCTGAGTATCAGGCTTCGATAAGCGTTGTCCGCTAGCCGGATTTTTCTGGTTTCCTGCACACCCGCGTAATAAGGGGCATCACTGAACGGGGTGGGATAATCCGCTTTTCCTTCGTCTGCCTGCGCAAACCCAAACGCGCTGTTATCGACTTCCGCCGTGATGTAACGTGAAATGTTGACGATTTTCCCCCACATATCCAGACCAAAGCGGTTGCAGGTGGTGATATCCCACACTTCATCAAGAAACCGGTCAGTAAAATCCTCCAGACTCACCGCCTGCTCGAATGTTGCGATGACAGACAGCAATTTCTGGCTGGCACTGTACTGGTTTAGCACCGTTTTTTGCCAACTCATTTTAACTCCACGTGAATGTTATCGGCTTGCAAAACGGGGACTTGCGCCACGCCTGGTGTTAACGCAGACAGCCAGTTTTTGCCGTCTTGGGATATCATTACTGATACGACACTCACCGAATAAGGCTCAATCGCAATAATCGGCGCGTAGTATTTACCCACATTCAGGGTTGCCCCTATACCCGCACGTTGAATGCCTTCTACCTCGCCATTAAACACGCGAATAACTGTTTTTTTAACTTGCCCGGTAATGTCACAGGGAGGATTGAGACTTTTATCAATGTTGACGGAAAAATAGACGCTTAATGGGGTGGCTCGCTGCCACTGCATCACATATTGCGGGTAAGGCGGCGAGTAGTTCTCTTTATCATAAACAGTAAAGGTGGTATCCCCATTCATGTCCGCGCCAGGATTGTAATACTGGAAGATCGTCTCGGCGATATCGGTATCGTTGCCACCATTCACACAAATAAAAACGGAATGCGGTTTAACCGGATAAAGAGTCGTGCCGATAGTGACCGTCTCCCTTGTTCGGTTTGACCAGACATACGCATCCGTCACACCTTGGGTTTCCAGTAGGGCCGCTTTCATCGCACCATCGGTATTACGACCGTTGCGCGCCACTGATTGGCGGCGGCGTGTTTCAAAGGCAATGCGGGATTCTACCTGTGACCCGACACGGGCCGGTGTGTCATTGGTGATGGCGTCCCACCCTGAAACAGAGCTAAAAATTTGCGTTAATTCCCCCGTGGCGCAGGCGATGGGGCCATGCGTCGTGTTCTGGAAGGGGATTTTTACCGTGCCGCTGGCAGGGATGGTTGCTTCGCTCACTGAACGCCACAAATAACCGGCCTTATCCTGGGCGGTACTGCCTGCTGGGATACGGGTGCCGACTTTGCCCGTGCAGGTGGCCATGACAACGCTACCCTGACCAGGAATACGATTGAGAAAATAGATGCGCCCTATTCCATCCTGAAAGCGCCCGCTCGCAAAATCGGGGTTAATCTGGTTGAACAGGCATAATAATTTGTCGTAGACCTGCGCCAGTATTTCGGTCTCACTCTGGGCTATCTGTCCTTGGGGGGCGCTCAGTGATTGACTGGCATGGCCGCCCAATATGCCGACAAAATCCGTCAGCCGTCCGGCGAGCACGTCCGCGATATCCGGCACCGACACCCCGTTTTCGGTTATCGTGACATCAGGTACCGCGGTTTTCACTGTGGTCATAATATCACCTCCAATCGGTTATTCTCGTTATCCGTGACGCGAATGACACCGCGCAGTTTCCGACTGGCCTTATCCAGCCTGACGCTTGCTATTGCCTGGTTAACAACGGGCAGTTTTTCGGCCTCAACTTGTAGTTTTTGCGCAATAAATCCGGCAGTGGGTCGTCTTCCGAGGACTTCCTCCTTCCATGGAATGCCGAGTGAACGGTCAAAATAACATTCACCCATAAATACCAGACAGGCCGAGGCCACATCCTGGGCTACCGCGGCAGGGGTGGTCACTATTGCCAAATTGCCTTCACCGTCTAGCGTTAAATCCCACGCCTTATCCAGTTTTAGGGTGCAATAGGTCATAGCGTGTGCTCCGGTTTATCCGATGTGACACGGCTGCTGCCGCTTTCTACCCCGTTCACATGATGATAATGGCTGTTGTAAGCTTCCCGCAGCGCTTTGATGCTGGCCTGTTGCGTACCGACATTATCGGTGATGTCACCCGCCGCCGTGACATTTCCGGTAAAATGCGCTTGGGGCGTATCGAGGATCACCCCAGAAGGGGCCTTGATAGTGGCCTGCTGACAGTGGATTTCAATGTTTCCTGGACTGGTGATATTTATTCGGTTATCCGCAAATTCAATAAACTGGGTCGGTGGCATATTCAGCAGTCCACCCATGTAAATGCCGTCGGCGCGGTTGTGTCTACGGCGAGTAGACGGTAATGCGCTCTGGCGGGTTGCCCTGACACGGCGGGTATCACGGTCACAAATTAATAGGTGACCAATATCCCCCACGACCGGATTCATGATGAGGGCACTGTTCCCCCGTTGCAGGCGAAATACCGGAATGGCGTAAATTGGGGTACTCTCCATCAGGACACCCCGCGTATCAGGATAAGCCAGCAGGGGGCGGACATCCACCACCAGATTGGGCGCTTCACCGTGTAACGCAATCACCTGAACAATTTCACAAAAAAACAGCCGGCAAGAAGCTGACTGAAGGCATGCATAAAGGTGTTTGCATCATTACCGGATGCGTCACGGTTGTTTGTTTCTCTCATAAGCTTCAACACTCACTGCGTTACAGACACTGTGCCAGTTTCCCCTTGCACCCAGGAAGAAAGAAAGTGTTCGACACCCGTTAACAGGTAGAGACCACTGGCACCCGGTAACGACGTATCAAGCGATACCGATCGCCCAAATGCCAGCAAGGGGCTGTACTGTGTCTGAAAGGTTAATCCATTCGCGTTGTGGATCGGATACCCTATCAAGCCATTTTCCGCCGAAATCTTCGGCATAACCGCATCCCTTGTTTTCCCAGCAGGCCAAACATGGATGATTTTTCCCACCGGTTGAAATTCCAGCCGATGAGACAGGCAAATGGCGGCTATCTGAGCAAAAACACTGCCGGCGTAATACGGGTTGGATTCGGTTAAGCCGCCCAATAAATTGGGTTGAAACGTATAGCCGTTCTGCTGACATAACGAATCGAGTAAATCACTGACATTCACGACACCCGTGCGTGAAATCGGCGGAATGACTTTAGCACGGAGGTCACTGGCGGCCAGCGCTTGAATGACAAACGGAGATTCGGCATCGTATTCATATTGGCATAAGCAGATCTGACGGCGCCCTCGAATATCAAAATATCCCCACTATAGATAGCTATGTCAAATTGTCGTCCATCGAGCACCAGCGAACTGTAATCTTTTGGTGACAACATCCCGATGAGTTCTAAACTTAACCCATAGAGGCGCACTCTGCCTCAACGCCGCCGTATCCGCCGTAGCTATTGGTTCTGACAAAGGATTTAACGTTATCCAAGGTTAATTCTTCTATCTGGCCGTTGCCCGTATCCAGAGAGAACGCAAACTTAAGCGTTTTTTTGCTGTACATTTCCATCCTCGTAAAAAGAAACATCGACTCCCTAGACCGTGCCAACGCGGGTCTTCTTGCCCTTGGGTATCCACGAAGATAAATCACCGGTGAAGCCGAGCCAGGCATAGCGTACAAGGCGCGTGCCATGCAGACAGGGGACGCCCTGGACAACAGGTATTCCCTTTACCGTCAAATCCAGGTAGAGGGCACTTTCATGCTGCGTCAGCCGTAAAGTACATTCCTGGCCGTTAAGGGTGAGGTTGATACGTTGAGATTTTACGGGGGAAAGCATTATCGTGCTCACAATACGGCGCTTTGATTTTTTTCCACAGCGCACCGGATTCTGGCTGACGCTGCACTGATA
>NZ_LWMI01000039.1 GCF_001640365.1 Candidatus Arsenophonus triatominarum
CATCAACGGCATTGTATTGGGCATTTTTTTCATCATAAATTGGAACACCCGATAATTTGACAGTAACATCACCAGAAGATGTAGAGTCAGTCTCTTCCAGCACTGTTGCTGTAAAACTGATTGCTGTCGATCCGTTATATAACGTTTGCTTACTTTGCTGATTTAACCAGTGAGTAGACGTAAATTTAAGCTGATCACCGGCTTTTAAAAAACCTGTCTTACTCGGTGTTGCTCCAGTTAATGTTATCGTAAACTGGTAGGAATCCTTAACAGAAAGATAATCAACGTTAGGCGCTGTTTTCACTGTGATTGTTCCGTCAAAATCCCCTTGCTCTCTTGATGCAAGACCATTAGACATTAATGCACGGATCCCCCCAAAATTACCTGTTATTTGCGCGTTTTCCCAAGCTGAACGCACTAAAGGTTCAGCGGAGATAGTAGTTTGTGCATCGGCAAGCCGTTGGGCTGACCACGGATCCATGACGGCGTAGTTTTCACTGGTTTTAATGCCAATATCTTTTATGAATGAGGCCGTTTGAGCCACATCTGACCATTTCTTTATCGGTGTATTCGGTGAGCCTAGCGATAGCGCACCATTGTTCATCATGAAATGGGCTAATTCTGTTTCAAGATCAGTCACCATACGCTCATGAATCGGTGATAGAATTTGTTCAAGCTGATTAAGCTTTAACGCTTCTTCAATTTGTGTCCATTCAACAGCCACCGTGATGTATTTACGACTTTGCCTGTCGCTTTGCCAGAGATAAGACCATTTTTATCTTTCCCCGTAATGTCACCTGTCTCTGTTCTTTCAGACTTGAATTGATGCGGACGCTTAAAGCTCACACTGTCGCCCGTGTTTGAGTTTATCTCACCCGATAATAATTGCCTGTCAACGGTTTTACACAAAACAATATCCGACATAAAACCGGGTAAGAATTTTTTTAAAACGATTTGACTAATATTTGAGTCTAGATTATTGCCATTTTTTTACTCTTATTCAATAATTGCACCTGGGCACAATTTGTTAAACTCATCGGATTTCACGTTTCCGGCGCCACCTTTTAGCTCGGGTTCAGGCTTAGGTGTTTTTTTAGGTTTGGGTGCCAGTTTTACCTTTCTGGCTAATTTGACCTAACAGAAACGCGGCTCGGATAGGATCATTCTCAGCGGTAAGCCGCTGGCGTAATGCTTTGTTTTTTCCAAGTGCATAGGCGATAAGTTCTGTTCCCTCATCAGCAGCATGAATTAAAATTTCCTGTTGTAGTACTGGAACTTCTGAACGTACAACCTCTTCCATCTCCGTATAATCTTTTACGGGTAATTTAGCTGCACGTTGTTGATGGGATTTTAAACGCTGAATAAATCGTTCCTGAACTTCTTGTTGCTGCCTTTGCTGCGCTTGTTTTTTTTGTTCGACATGGCTTTTTTTCTCATGCCAATCTGTCAGTGCTTTTTCATAGACTTCTTCATCATAATCACATGATTCCAAGGTGGGTTTAGCAGGAATAACGTTATCATGATTCACTGGCGATTGATAAGACTGCTTGGTTGTCAATTCCTCAAGCTGTCGTTTCAAATCGCGATTTTCTTTCTGTGTTTCTTTAAATCCTTTTCTAAGTTCTTTAACCCACTTAGGAGCTGGCTTTCCTTCAATTGAATCATCGTCATCAGCCAGCGAGATTTCTTCATCGCCGATCTGCAAGGAGTAATCTTGTTCCTGATCGACGTTCTGATCTGGTTTTACTTCAGATGATTCACCAGTCACAATTTCAGCATTGTCAGTGGTGTTACTCTCACTAACTTGCTTTGTTTGTTCTGTTGTTTCTAGCTGTTGTCGTTTCTGATTTTCAGACATAGGTACAGCCTGACCATCAATGATCAGTTCGTTTTCCATCTATTACCCCTTAACTCTGCGAGAAGTCCGCAGGAGACTGTTGGTTATTTTGTGATTGAATAGTTTTCGCAACATCTAAGCTTTGCTTATGCTGCATATCGGTTGCTTTTAGAATTAACTCGGCATCTGCTCGTGATGAGTCGCCTTGTTCTTTCTGGAATTGATGTAACATTTTTAGCGCTTCTCTAATTTCAGAGCGCTTTGTACTATCAGCAGAGGCAAGAATCTGAACAACTTTGGCTTCTGCTACTCTAGCCTCAGTCTGAGCCTGAAAAGCTTTAACCTGAATAGACAACTCTTCGTTCTTCGCTTTCTGAACTTCAGCTTGCCCTTGCATCAATACCCCTTGAGCGGCTACAAGTTCAGCATTAGGTTGTTGGGCTTGCTGTTGAGCCTGATCAACAACTTGGGCTTCTTCTGCATTACGAGGCTTAACAACGCCTTGAGTTAATAACTGCTTGCGATTGTAATCTTTGAACTCGTCGAGCCCTTCCCCGTCCATATTGTCTAGAATAATCCCCTGAACAACTGCACGCATTGGGTCTTGCGGTAACATTCCAGCCAACAGATTAGTCAGAACTGAAACAGTAGCATCACGTCTCGCTGTATAAGATGGCCCCACATCAACGGTGACATCATAACGCCCCGTCGATAAGTCATTCATCGCTACCACTTGTCCTGTCTGCTTATCTTTGATGGCAACCGACATTAACGCTATATCGTCCGTACCATCATCATTAACAATACGGACTTCTCTGTCTGAACCATAGACTTCACGTGCCATCGATAACCAAACTTCACCTGCTCGCTTAAGACTTTTGGCCATGTTATCAAGGTAAATAAATGAGGACATATCAGAACGATGCATCAGATTATTAACCGTCTCTTTAGCTATATTGCTTGGCATTTGTTGCATAGCCTGACTTGAACCGGTTACTTCCTGAATATCACTACTGGTTTGTTGTAATAATGCCGCCATTGCCTGATTGAGTGGCTGCGGTTGGGTGTATCCTATTGGCGTTGGTGGCGCAATAATATTGCCTTGTTTGTCAACAATCTCATTTAATGGTAAAAAAGCGGGTCTGTTCTTATTTCTAGTTTCCCAATATTTCTCCAGTTTTTTTATCTGACTTTTACCAACAATCGGAATTGAGCCCGTATCCTGAGTCGCAGAATCTGCCAGCATCGACACTTGTAAGTTATACAACCGTTGTGCATCCATGGCTTTTGCTATATGCCCCTCAACTCGCTCAATATCATCGATAAACCACCGCTTACCATAGACTGGAATTAACGGAATATGATCACCTGGTATTCGTTGAGCTTTCTCGAGGAATCCATCACCATCAATCACTGAGACATAAACATGTTTGCGCTTTATGGTTCGCCGAGCTTCCTCGATAAAGCCTATGTCTTCAAGATCATCCTGAACAAGTTGAAGTTGATCACTGTCATAGGTGACTTTTTCATTAGTGAAGGGATTGCTAAAACTAATAACATCGACGGATTCTTTTTTTACTTCATAATACTTGGCAATATAAACAACATCATTATCAAACCAGTCATAATCCCAAGTTTTCTCAATTCTGCTATCTAACGTCGACGGATCTTTATTGTATTCAGTTTTGTATTTATCAACTGACAGTGAATACATACAGAAAGCCCATTCAGCATCAGACTTATCATATTTCTTTGCGTCAGGATCAAACCAAACGGAGCGGGCAGGATCGTATATTGGCTCCAAGCGAATACGCTGTCTTTCATCCATGGGTTCAAGTTCATTGACTAAATTTGTCGTCAGCCTGAAACAACCAAATCCACCTGTCGCTGCATCATCGAATGCATTATCACATGCCTCACCACCGTCGGTTTCTTCGTAATCAGCACGAAATAACCCATTTAATTTATTGGCTAATTCTTCGCTAGCTTCCTTGTCACCAGGCCTAAATTTCACCGTAATTCGATTATTGCGATATTCGCTAATTATTCTGTTTAATTCATTAGATATTTTATTGATTTCAAATTTGGGATATTTCTCAAAATGTTCTTTTACTTCAGATCCAGCGGCCGTTGCGCCTTCCCATTGCCCACCAGGAACTCGCGCAAATCTTGTCGCCTCAATACATTTACTTCTTACTTCTTTTTGCGATAAGTGCGCACGGTCAAATCTGAGCATAATTTGCTCATGTCTTTTATGTAATGTTTCAGCCATAATTACCAACTAGAAGATGAGGGAACGAATATTTCAGTGTCTTCTTTTAAACGAATGGGATTAGCAAATGACATCATGAGGGTATCAGCCATATTGGGTGATTTTATTCCTTTTGATCTCATCTTCTCTTTGCTAATCAATTGGATTAATCGATTACCCGCGGTGCGTTTTCGTTGTTGTTTAACCAATTCAGACTTAACTTGTGATAGTTTTTTTATTTTTGATGATAGGCTTATCAACTCATCCGGATCGATATATTCTCTCTTTTCAACTGCGCGCCAGGTTTTATAAAATCTATCTGCCAAATAAACCCAATATTGCGCGCGTTTATTTCTAAACGTATCACGGTTAGTTCTGTCATCATTATTTGTTGATGAAATATATTCACCATTCCCTGGAACATATATTTCATTAGGATAATCAGGAGAATCACCAGCGCCAAAGCCAGTTACAACCATCTTATTACCATCGTTACTCTGTCTTAGATGAGTTTTTACTGTACCCGCACCTAAACCAATGTTGTCATAAATAAAATCATCAGCTCGATAGTCAAATGCTTCATCAAAAGCCCTAATAGTTGCATCTGCCACATCACCTTCTGACCAACTCACACAATCCTCAACAAGCACGCCATAGCGTTTTGATAATGCTTTTTCATCCTGACCAGAATCGGCAGGGTCAAAGGTAACAACACGAATGCCTCTTGGCCTAAGTCCTAACTTGATGTGAGCATCGATCGCAGCATCCACCCACTCAGGCTGAATTAATGCATCATCATAATTAGCATCACACTCGCCACCGTAAACATGAAGCCATTTTTTATAGTTTTCACGTTTCATCTTCTCAGCATCATTTTTGAGTTCTTCGGATAACCAGGGATTATCCAGGTAACTCACTTTGCCGACATATAAGTCATCGTCTTCGTAATAGCCTTGAACATCAATTATTTCCTTGTAAGGCTTAACGAAACGCTTATATACAGCGCCATCTTCTTCTGCCGGATTAAATGAAAACCACAGCTCAGAACCAGGCTTTCGTATTGTCGGTATAAGTATATCAAGACTCTTTTCAGATACTGTTTCAGCTTCTTCTATCCATGCAACATCAAAATCATGCTTTGACTTGATAGAAGCTATATTACGTGCTAATTGTCCGTATTTAAAAATAGAATCATTTATACCTTCAATATAATTATTAAGAATGCGAAATCGGTTTTGTAATCGCAAAGTTTCTATTTCCGCTTGTAAAACAGCGTGTACAGAATCTTCAATTGAATTCATAAACTCACGTAAGCATAAAAACCTACGTTTATTAATCGATGCTGTTATTAATGCTATCTTAGCGAAAGAAAGCGTTTTCATGCCGCCACGACCACCAAAGTAAACTTTTATGCGTTTCGGTTTAAACATTGGCGCGAACTTTTCACTAATTTGCACCTTCACTTATAGTCATTCCTATAAATTCAATACTAATTTTGTTGTCCGTTTCAATTGCGCCGCCATTTTTACCTGACAATTCAGTTTCTTGTTTATCAGCATATCCATGCTTACTTAGCATCAATTTGGCAATAGTAGGATTGAATTCCCCTTTCAAACCAGAATTTAGCAATTTATTTTCTTGCAATGCGAGAATTCCTTCAACGATGTCCGAAAATTCAACATTTGTTGATGACCATTCATAAATTGTCGATCGAGAAATATTGAGATAACAAGCTAAACCAGCGATATTAGGCACAACATCCCCTACTGTTTTATATTCGCCCATTAAATAGGCCTTGGCCTTTTCAAGACTCATGGCTAACTTACTTGGGCGTCCAATTTTCTTTTTGCTCACCATAAGTTACTCTCTAGGTTTACTGGAAAAGGAGTAAAGCCTCTTTCCCTTTTTGAATTGACTTTTGCGCACGGGCGACAGGTGTACTTTCTGCGCCGGATTCGTGCCATAAATCCTTAAATATCTCAAATTTCAGCTTCTCGTCTTTCACAAAATCGATGGTGATTTGTGCTGCTGCTGTATCAAGTAATACCAATCTTAAAATATCAAGACGCACTTGTTGTTCTGCGGTTATTTCTTTCATCATTTCACCTATTTCGAATTAATATTTATGTTTAGCCGCACTCATTGCCCATCGTTTAGCCTGATTTAGACAATCTTCTAGCATCTTGCCTCGTTTACTCGCTGGCTGTTTGCGGTAGTACCGGATAGCTTCATTTGTTGCTAAACTGGCTACAGAGTTAGAAAAGCCGAGCTTGATTAACTCGGCCTTAACATTGGCTTCGATGAATTGCTCAGGAGTCATCCTTCTAACCTCATGCTCCCACCAATTAAATCAAGGGGGATTTGAGATAACTCCATTACTGTTTTTTCAGCTTTTTTAAGAATGGGTAAATCATCTTGACGCTTACGTAATCGACGACCAGCATCCGAAGAGTCTTTATCAGACTCTTTTCTGGCTGTAGCAACAATATTTTGTAATTGCTCAATAGTAAAAGCTAATCCTTTATTTTCTTCCAACTCCGTCATGTAGTCATAGATTTTAGCCTGCAACTCATAGCTGTAGCTCATTGCCATTAGACAGGCTTCACGTTTTGGAAATCGGTAAATTTTTCGAATAGACTGGGCACCGTTTCCAGTGGTGAAAATATCATCAGCTAAAAATTTAGCAGATGTTTCTCCAAGAACTTTGGGTACTTTTGCCATAAAATTATTGTGCTGTAATTTACGATATTTTTTGCAAGGAAACGTTAATGCTTCTGCTTCCGCTTTTGATTTCCGGTCAGCATTAATGTAATCCACCATTTCCAGACTGGTCATTGTTGGCATTTCTGTTACTAAAAAATTGTCATTTTTAGTTGTTACTAATTTCATCGTACTTTTCCTTATAGAAAATCGAACCTGCGCGCACAGAACAGCCGCCCACAGAAAAGCACCATTTTAAACGGCGTTCTTCAGGCTCGACTTTCTATAAGGTTCTGTGTTTTATTGATGCGCGTGCGTGGCGCTGAGATTGTTAAGATTTGAACGTGCCAATGACCGATTCAGTGACACTGTGTTTTGATGTACTGCTGTAGATATTCCGTCTGCTTTTCGTTCTCAGCTATCATCGCTCTGAGACGGAAATAATCTTCTCGAGCTGCCTCACCAAGTTGTGGGGTGGCTTCATCATGTCGGCTCTGGGGGGTAGCGGTTTTGGATGTACGACACACGGCGTTGAGGCGCAACCACTTGTTACCAGCACGAACAGCATCATGCAGCTTATCAAGCTCTGTTTTGGCATTATTCAGTTCCTCGGTGTGTTGAATATTGAGTTGATGTAAGGTATCGATTTTTTGCTGTTGCCGTTTCACGGCTTCAATTTGTGCGTGATATTGCTGTTTTAATGTTTGGTAGTTTTGCCTGATGGTTTGATAACGGTAGTTGATAAAAATAAGTGAGAGAATTAACCCTGCAATAATCACTCCGATAAATGAGTAAGGTCGCCATAACATATTACGCTCTCAATTTCCCGACGGGTAATTAGCCCTTTCCAAACTTCGCCTTTCACATAAACCCACCGCTTCATCTCATCACATGCCCCTTTTCGGTCATTGTTGTTGAGCTTTTTGAACAAGGTCGATTTGGCAAAATTACCCACGCCCACGTTATAAGCAAATGAGTAAAGGGCTGCCTGTGTTAGCGTGTTGATATTGACCTTAATCAACGGGTCAACATAACGTTTAACGGCTTTTAAATCGTCATTAAGCCACTTATCGCAGTCTTCTTGCGTGTACATCCGGTTACGCACAATATCCTTGCCTGTGTGCCCGTAGCAAACAGAAAGAATACCGCCACCGTCAAAATAGGGCTTAAGTCTCAGCCCTTCGAAATGCGTTATCATCGCTGAGGCTAAAAACAGCGCACTACCGCCCGTTGCCATCAATATTTTTTTCGGTATCTTCATACTGACGTTCCTTGAGTCTGTACTCCTTTTTGCGGTAGTACACGTTGATAAAAAATGTCCCTATCGTGCAGACAATACCCATCACAGCTACCCACTGCTCAAGGGTAAAAAAATCAAAAATCGTTGTCATGACTCCCCCGATGGTGGTCATGATGCCCCACAGATAGGCGGCAGGTGTTGAGTATTTTTCAAACATACGCATATACCCTCCCGTTGAGGGTTCCATTGCTTTGAATTGAACAGGGAGCCAGCCGCCTTACTCGTTTTGATGATTGTTTGTGTGAGTATTGCGGTGGCGTAAACGAAAAACCCCACGTTTTCACATGGGGCTATGCACTACTGCCTTATTTACCTTATATGTACCATACGAGCTTACAAAAAGTAGTGCGTTGATAAGATATTATTATTTGGTTAATGAAGCAACAAAAAACCCCGCAAAAGCGAGGCTCATAAGTTAGCTGACGTTGTTGTCACTCTTATCACAATATCAGGATTTTTACGATCGTAAAGTATTTTTATGCTATTTTTGTACATCCGGATCCATCTCCAGTTTTATATTCAGCATCATCAACATACCTTCAATCACCCCTTCTGCTTTTTGTAATTTTTTTCCTATATGCGTATCTGAGCAATGGTGTTCATAAGCTAATTGGATAAATGTTTTACCAAATACATAGTATTCAAAGAGTAAATCGTGGATATCCCTGTTTTTTTGATTTAGTTTAGCCATACAGCTTGAAATAATCATGGCATCATCTTCGCAGCACTGGGGCTTGGATTTTATTTTGAGCGGAATTAATCCTTTAAATCCTGTTGCAACAGGTGACCAATACACATCTTCTCTATTATCAGCTACCCAAGCTCCCCAGCGAACTAATACCTGCTGAATGTCACGCATTAATTCCCCTCCGGCAAAATATGAATTGAGGCATGGTCTCAATGCCCTGCGTTGAATAGTAATGGTGGTTTCTTGATTATTTGATTTCCCAAATGGTGATAATTAATTTTCCGCCCTTAACGATTTCCTTTCGCTCAACGTGCAACACATCTATCTGAGAATCATCAACTATCAAACTGCCATGACAAAGTGCATCAATCGGTGCTTTCATCAGGTTATCTAAATCTCGCTTACGACGGTCAGGTGGATATACTCCTATCTCAACCCCCAAACGTTGAGATAATCGTTTACAGAGCTTTTGACGCATTATTTCAGCGACTACCGACTGACGATATAATTTGCCTTTTGCGGTGATGAAGTGTTTGTTGTGTTTGGCGTGATACCAGTAGTGATTGACAGAAGGGGGAAAAGGAACGGTGATGTTATAAGTTTTCATTCATAGCTTAATCTCTCTCATCTCCACCCCTTTAGCGGTATAACCGGTTAACTGTTTACCTGCTATTCGTTGACGCTTTTTCGTCAAAAAGTGGATGTGGTCTTCATAAACATAGCGGTATTCACCATCGACAAGGATGTGTTTAAAAGCTTTCATTGGTTGTTTTGCATACTGCACAAATTTATTATTATCCTTATATATCAATGCATTAGATGGACATAACGTTTTTCTTGCTTTGGATTCTTTAATTTCCTTCTCTGCACCTCGGTATACCCAGAATGTTTCTTTATGGCCCGTAATTTTACGTGTACGAACTTTAATATAACCAAGCCGTGCCATTAATCGACTAAACTCATTATTACTTTTTACCAACAAAGAAAGTTCATAGGTTGATTCACATAACCAGCCATGACGAACATACTCTTTGACCAATGCCTTATTGTGTTCAATGTTAATTACTGTATATTTATCATGTTGTCTAGGATGTCGATAGATAACCCAATTATCGAAAGCGTCTTGTCTTTCATTTGTTAATATCTGCACTGCAAAAGTTCTTAACGCTTTTCCATTTTTACGATTCCAATATTCAACCCATGAATCAGAGCGGTTAAGTATCAAAAGACAGTAATCATCAACTTTATGTGAATGCACGCCACGTGAAAAAACCTTATTTTCCAATGGCCTATCTGGGCATAACGATGCTTGATATTCATAAGATTTTTTATATCCTCCGGTGAATCCGGTATCACTATCTGCCTCATGAACGGAAATCCCCGAATTAAGCCACACTAACCCATTACCATCGTGCCTCAGTCCTAAATCCGTTAATGTACAGATACCGTTGTTAATGACTGACCAGTTCCCCGAAATAACCGCTTTTCGGAGGTTAAATATATTGAAGTCCTCACTTTGGACACAAAGGTATCCTTCACGGCGATTTTCCCTGCTTTGAATTTTCATATTTTTGCCTATTTGATTTTTATTTGGTGGGGTTTAGCGGATTACAGGTGAAGTTTTCTATTAACACTTTTGGCAATTTGTCACGCTTTCCAGCACTGCCTCCCGTCCAGTAATAATCAATTTCTTTAAATTGCATTCTAAACATGGACGGCTGGGATAAGATTTTCAGGCAATCCTGTTCTGATAGTGCTTTGTCACTATAGTGCTGCCAATACACGGGTTCGCCGCCATTTTTAACAATGGTTGCTTCGATTTGGTATTTCATTGGGTTTCCTGATACGAATAATCTAACAGTAAACTAAGCGGCTTGTCTGCGTGAACGGTAGCTTTCCCAAGTGAACGTTAGTGTACAACCCCCTCCGTCATTCATCCTGTCCATAACTCGCTCGCCAACAAAGGTTGCTAATTCTTCCTTGGGCAAATTACTAATTAATATCGTTGGTTTTAAATTTTCATAACGACAGTTAATAATTTCAAATAAAATCATTTTTTCCACATCACTACCGAATTGGACACCCACCTCGTCGATAATAAGCAGGTCTGGTGAAGCGTACATTTCAATTACATCTGACTCACGTTCTTCTGAATCCTTCGCCCATGTTGCCTTAAAGTTTCGGGCAATTTTAATAGCTGATGTCAGCCTGACCGAAGCCATGAAGTTTTCAATAATCGATTTCCCTATTCCAATTGCCAAATGGTTTTTTCCTGTCCCTGGCTTACCACACATAACCAATCCTCCGCCTTGTTTCAACCTTTCAGGCCATTTTGCAGCATAGGACTTACAAACAGCTAAACACTGTCTGGCGTAACTATTGATGGGTTCATAGTTATCCAGTGAAGCCATATCAAACCGTTTCGGAACATTGAAAAATTTTAGTAAATTAAGCTTTTCTTGATGAACTCGCTTGAGCTCAACCGCTTGATACTCCTGCTCTAGCGCTATTATTTTTTCTCTCAGGCATTCAGGACATTCACCTTGTGTTTCCATCCCTCTCAGACTCAACAATTTTCGCTTGTAAGTTTGATATTCTCCGTGTTTTTCACAAGTGACAGTTATCTCCTGCACGACAGTATTTTCTATCACTTTCGGTTTTTGAAGTGTATCTTCCAACCGAATTTTCAATGATTCGATTTTTGTTCGATAACCCATGTTACACCTCCGCCCATGATGGAATTTCGGTTTGACCATAATCAAAATGCGAAAAATTAGTCACCATACCTGAAACCTTTCGAACAGGATTTCTTACAGCCTGTTTATTCTGGTAATTCAGTTTCTGACTCGTGGTGATAAACCATTTCTTCGGTTTGTCGTGTTGATATTCAATATCCAGCCTCAGTAATTCACTGGGCAGATCGAGATTGGGGTAAAGTTTTTGCCAATCAGCGAAGTCTTTGTGATTCAGGCGTATCACCTTTCCCTCAAACGCATATTTTTCTGACATCGAATGAACATCAGCAGATATTTCTTCCCCTTCATCCTCACAAGCCATTTTTTCGGCTTGGGTGTTATAGGGAATCAGGTTAAGGGAATCAGGAATCAGGTTAAGGGAATCAGCAGGATTAAAACTGTGCTTGTATGGTGCTTGCACTGTACTTGTACGGTACTCTTCTTTTTTATCTTGTTTTTCAGTAGCTTGAAATAATCCATCATGTTCCTGAACAACAGTCGGCGACAAATTGTTTGGCTGTTCATCCTGTTTAGAAGTCAATGTCGATTGATTATAACCAACATGAGAAGTGTTTAAATTTTGTTCGTTCGTTTGTTGGGTTTTAGGTTTTAAGTGCTTGTCAGATTCTTGCACTGTATTAGTATGGTGCTTTTCTGATGCCGCTTTATTATCAATAAATTGAGTAATCTGTTCAGGGATTTCACTGGGTGACTCTTTACAATGAGGATTTTGATGTTTTTTCCAATTATTAATTTGGATGTAGTCATTCCCATCAACTGAATACCGAGTGATAAAATTTTTACTGTGTAACTGGGACAATAACTTTTCACAATCCGCTTCATCATAAGGTAATACCATTGCTTTTATTTTACGGGGCTTATCTTCAAGACGACCTTCTCTATCCGCAATCGTCCATAATCCCGCGAACAAAAGTCTTGCTAATGGTTCGCACTCAGCTAAATCATCATTGCTGAAAAAACCAGGTTTGATATTTCTTGCTCTTGCCATAACGTTATCTCTTTTAGTGAATTTGTAACTTTTTCAGGACTTTGATACTAACCGACGGGCAAAATCTTTGTTTTTTGATGCAGCAACCAATAGCCCATCAGGACTATCTGGATGGGCTTTTTCTTCATGGTTTTTATTGATAAATCGGCGATTTCTTGGCATAATGACCTCGCTGAAATTGAAAGAAAAAAAGGGAAATTCGTCGTTTCCCTTCTCCTTGAAATACTAAACTTTCTTCATCAAACACAAAGCTCATTACAATTCTCAAAAGCTTCATCGTTTTTTAACCTTGAAGCTTCTTTTTTGGCAATCTCAAATGTTCCAGCATGTCTATCAGTTTGCGTATCTCTTCACCTGAGATATTTGTTATGACTAAATCCTGCTTCGGTGAATCGTACCCCATGCAATCAAGCAGTCTTGCCATCTTTGGGATTATTCCATCCTCTGACTGCCATCTCGTGATTTGAGAGGGGTTTATGCCAATAGCGTGAGCAATTCTTATTGCTGAATGTGCCTGAATGCCATTGCGTATTCGGGCTTCAATATTTTTTGCATTTGATTTGCGTGTAATTGTGGTTTCCATGTCTATAATTAATTCCATAAGTTTCAGATAAATAGTATTCCCTCCCGATGGGCTGGGAATTTAAAAAATCTCCCAATTTCAGGGAGGCCAGGTTGTTAAAGAGCGGTGTTTATAATTTATTTTGGTGGAAAAATGTCATCTAAAATACAGCTAGAACCGAAATTTTTTAGAGCCTTAACTATGATTCGACAATCATCAAGTTTTGGTTTTCTTTTGTTCAGTTCGTAGTTAGCTAATCTTGTCTGTTTCCAGCCAATCGATGCAGCTAATACATTTTGAGAAATTCCTAATTTTTTTCTCTCGTTTGCAATATTGTTCATTGTATCCCCCTAATGACATATTAAACACAAAATGTGATTAATAGTCAATCACGATTTGTTTGAATACAAATATCACAATATGTGTTAAAAATTACATTATGAAAAACCTACATGAAAGAATTGGTAA
This sequence comes from Candidatus Arsenophonus triatominarum, assembly GCF_001640365.1. GTDB lineage: Bacteria > Pseudomonadota > Gammaproteobacteria > Enterobacterales > Enterobacteriaceae > Arsenophonus > Arsenophonus triatominarum. Next base: position 13,551 of record NZ_LWMI01000039.1, read on the forward strand.
AAGGCTTAAATTATTGAGAGAAGCCAGAGGATTGAGTCAAGCACAACTAGCAAAGTTGTGCGGGTATTCGTCTGCGTCAAGAATTGGAAATTATGAATTAGGTGACAGAAAAATCAGTGTTGATGATGCAATCAGGATAGCTCCAATATTAGGAATTTCCGCCGCTGATTTACTTTTTAGTAATGATGATCAGTTAGATAATTTTTCAAAAAAAGGAAAGGTTTTATCTAAAACAGAAGAAAATCTTTTAGAAATGTTCAACGCCCTGACAGAAGAAAAACAAAAAAATTACTTGAAAGAAATTGCTGAGACTAGGGCTAATCTTGAACGAATTTATAAAGAAATGAAAGAAAAAGAGAAGAAGTCAAAAAGAGCATCGTGAGGTGGGTGACAAAAAATTCATTTTTATAATAGGATGATTAATATTAAATGGATATAATAAAAATTAAAAATATTGAAAAAATATGTAAAGTTATTGATAACATCAAGAATGGTGAATTGATTGATGCAAATAGAATAAATCTTTCTGAATTAAGTAATGTGTGCATAAAAGCGTATGGTGAAGGCAAACAATTTGAAGGTGTTCTTACTTCTTCAATATGCTATGGATTACGTGATTTTCATAATGAGTTATTAAAAACATATTGTATAATTAAATATGGAACAGATAACCTGAAATCTTTAAAGAATTCCGAAAAAGATGCCTTAGAAATAACCTTTGTAATTGAGCATGGAAGCACTAAAATTCTTGCTAAATGGGAAAATATTATAAATGCATTCAACAGGATGACAGAAGGTATGAGCGGAAACGTAAAAGCGATATGTTATATAGTTACCGTGTTAGCTTTTACTGGATATTTTTGCTTCGATAAAAATACAGACAAAGAACTTCAACTAGAAAAAACAAAAGAACAATTATCAGCTTCAATTGAAACCCAGAGAATACTTAAAGAAGGTATGATTGAAGCACTAAGGATCAACAACATCAATCCACAAATACTTGACGAAGTAGAAGCAAAAGCATCTCAAGCTTATGAGAAAGTATTAAAACCATTTTCTGATGCTAATAAAGTTGAAATATCATCAACAATAAACAATTCTGTATTGGACAATAAAGAACTTAACGAATTTATCGCCAATCCAACCACAAAACTACAAACAATAGATTCAACTAAGGTTTTACTTATAGAGGGGATTAAACGTAGCCCAGAAAAACTTACTGTTACTTGTAGTGAAATAGACTCTAATCATTCATTCACAATGTATATCAATACCGGATTTATCTCACAAACTGAAATAGATATTCTCTTTGATGCTTTCAAAAAAGATAAGCATGTAGCAGTGCAGGGCTCGTATAAAACCCGCGCTGGAGTAATAGAAGAGGGTGTTCATAATTCTGTGTCAGGGGATTTTATATTTTGATTATACCATCTAGGCGCCCTTTAAAATAGATGGACAATTGAGCAATGGTTAACGCCCAGTTACTAATCGGCATAGTCCATTTGTTGGATACCTGATTGATGCCAATATAAAGTAATTTTAATAAGCTGTTTTCATTAGGAAAAGCCCCTTTGGTTTTAGTTAATTTCCTAAACTGCCGATGAACCGCCTCTACTGCATTGGTCGTATAAATGGGTTTTCTAATGGCTTTAGGGTATCGAAAATAAGCACTGAGCAACTCCCATTTACTTCGCCAGGATTCTAGCACTATCGGGTATTTTTCACCCCATTTCGTTTCCAGTTCATCAAGGGCAAGCTCAGCAGCCGCTTTAGTATCTGCACGATAAACCGGCTTTAAATCAGCCATAAAGGCTTTTTGGTCTTTACTGGCAATATAACGTAAGCTATTGCGAATTTGATGAACTACGCATAGCTGAACTTCTGTCTGCGGGAAAATACTGGCTATCGCTTCTGGAAACCCTTTTAATCCGTCAACACAAGCGATTAAAATATCTTGTATACCACGGTTATGTAAGTCAGTCAGAACGCTCAGCCAATGATGTGCTCCTTCTGTTTCAGACATATAGAGTCCTAACAATTCCTTATGCCCATCGGTGGTTAGTCCAAGTACTGTGTAGATTGCTTTATTGATATAGTGACCATCATGTTTTATCTTGTAATGAATGGCATCGAGCCAGACAAAAGGATAGAGCGCCTCCAGAGGGCGTTGTTGCCAGGCTTTTAATTCAGGGAGTAATTTGTCAGTAATATGCGTAATAGCTCCATCTGATATTTCCAGTCCATATAATTCTGCAACATGTTTTTGAATATCACGATAACTCATGCCTAATGCAAATAACGATAGGATTTTGTTATCAATATCCTCTGATAATTTTGTCTGATTTTTCTTAATGAGCTGAGGCTCAAAAGCACCTGACCTGTCTCTGGGCGTTTTCAGTTCAAATTGACCTGATGTCGATTTAACCGTTTTTCGAGTATAGCCATTTTTACGCGTATCGATTGACGTTGTCGATAGGTAGTGTTCTATTTCTGCCTGCAGGGCAGCTTCGGTCAGCTGTTTTATGAGTGGTGTGAGTATTCCATCCGTACCGAGTAAATTTTTACCTGATTGTAATTGCTTCAACGCTTCATCAAAATTAAATGATTGATTTCTCATATGTCATACCTCTTTTTTTGAGTTTAAGATATGACACAGATTTTTGAACACTACCTAATAGAACGGGCTGTTGCTTCGACGATTGAAGCATATCAAACAAAATAACCCTCGTCCCCGAGGTTTTTTTATTGCCCTCTCACCACCCACTACCCCATATACACTCCCATCTCAACATATTTAACCCATACCTTAATAATAACCATAGATTTAGCCTTCTTTTTTGTTTTAACAATCCTTTTTTATCGCTGACAAAAATAATTCTTTTAAAATCATGATGATATTTTTTACCAAAATAAACACAATTTGTGTTTGACAAAATAAACACGATATGTGATTATGATCGCATCAACTCACTGCAACAGGCAAACGCCAGACAATACCACGAGTTATCTGAAACCTTGCCAGACGTTGCCAAGTAGCCAGCCTGAGGCGTATGAACATGAAGGCAAGTGACGACAGTTAAGCAATACCGCTCTTTAACACCATTTCGCTGAAAAAGCGAACCATAAAACACCCAAACAGTCGGTTTTGGGGTGTGTGAAATAACCAAATTGCAGCCATAAAGTTGAAACCAACACCAGGGTACTACCAATATGACTGTAAATATAATCCGGATACCTCCGGCACACACCACCAAAACCCATTGTCAGGAGGTAATATGTGTAACTTTCATGGTTATGATAATGCTCGCTGTCGTAGACATGAGCGTAGAAGCGCCAAGCGAGCAGCCTATAACTATAACAAAGCGCTTAATTTGGCATTGAAAGCAGCGTTGAACCCATCTAAAAAATCTAACCAACTAACAACTCCAAATCCTAAACGCCCTATTCTTTCACTAAAAAGAAAAATGATGAGTCGTGTAGAAAAAGCAATATCAATACGCCTAACTAAAGTTTATGACTCATTTGATAATTGCTGTTTGCCTGAAATAGCTTTATACACTGCTAAAAGGTTTAAAAATAAACCTAAGCTCAACTTCGGAGTAACTGCTAATGTTTGAGAATAACAAAACGATTAAGGTTCAAATTGTTGCTGATGTTAGAGCAAAGTGTAACTATATAGTAGATATGAACGAAGAAGATTATAAAAAATTTGAAAGAATTATCGATTCACAAATGACATCCAGCAAGATGAATGATGCAATTCTTGATATAGCAAGCAAATACGGAATTTATGATAATATCGACTTCTGCGAACCTGAAGACATTGAATTCCATCTGATAGGAGCATAATTAATCAATTCACAAAATCAAATCCTTTCTTTTTATTAATCATAAATAAACAATTCATAATATAATCAATGTCTTATTAAGGTGATCATTATTCCTGTTTTGTGTGTTGTTGGATTACACAGAGGGAGCGAGCCTGACGCGCCAGAAATATCTGGCAATCAAATTAGTTTCAGGATGTGTGAATGCGGCTCTGCGCTCGCGGGACAGTCAACATTCTATAAATTATCTTTCAAATAGCTAAATATAGTTTGATTGCGTTTACCCGACCGTGATGACTGTAATCGGACACCAAGAGGCACTTGGCACACATCCTAACTTTTCAGCAAATGTTAACAAGGAGTACACATAATGAGATTGGACAATCCACGCATTGTAACGGCAAAGCATCCCAATATGGGTAATCTGGTTGGGATTACTAATGGTAGTCGTCATTTGAGCGATGCAAAATACTTAAGCAGCATTGATATATGGAATGACGACGACATGGAAACAAAAACTTTCAAAGAAATTATACAGTGCTTAACAAAAGAAAATAAGCGTCTTAAAAAAGAGAATTTAAGACTGATGAAGATATATCGTGAAATTGGCGGGCTGTGCAGGACTTGAACCTGCAATAAGTAAATTTTATCTACTGCTCTACCATTCAGCTAACAGCCCAATGTTAATTATAGTGCGGGCATCAAGAAAGCTTTAACCACCAGAGAGAGAATACCTAAAATACCCGCACCTAACATCCAGCGAATTAACTTTTGTTCAGCACGAATACCAGACATTTCAAGTTGTAGGTCTTTACGGACTATTTCCATGTCTTTACGAACATTGGTTATTTCAGCAGATAAGTCCTTACGGACATCAGCTATGTCACGTTTAACGTCAGCAATATCAGCTTTAGTTGCTACATCCGCAACTTCATGCGATCTACGTACAACAAGTGAAATAGCTTTAGCTTGCTGACTAGTAAGTCCAGCCGTTTGAAGCTCTTCTGATGCCTGTAGTGTATCAAATGCAACCTGACCCATAGGAAATCCTCCTTTTTGGTAAGTATAACGGGTTTAGTCTGCAATCTGCAAAATCTTTCACGTTAATACCTTAATTCGTTTACTCACGGAGAAACCGTTATGTCTAAATTAGTTGTTATTGAAAATACCGTTGTTCATCAAAACGCTTTCGGGCGTTATTGTCTGAATGATTTACATAAAGCCGCAGGAGAATTAGAAAAGGATAGACCTAAGTATTGGCTCGCCAATGATAAGACTCAAGAATTAGTTGCTCAATTCGTAAGCGATGGTGGAATTCCCCCATCGGTTATTAAAGGAGGTACAGAGCAGGGAACCTACGTTGCTAAAGAACTGGTTTATGCTTATGCCATGTGGATTAGTGCAGCTTTCCATCTCAAAGTTATCCGGACGTTTGATGAAGTTATTTCTACACCTATCCAACCACTAACCGATAAAGTTCAGGCTGGATTAGCAATGCTGGCATTCTGCAAACAAGAATTGCGTATCGCACCTTCTGGTATGCTTGGTGCAATGAAAAAGCTACAAAATTCACTTGGTATGCCGGATATCCTTCCCGCTTATGCTGTTGATGCACCAGAAGGGAGTTTAACGGGTTCAAGCGAAGTGACGCACTCTTTTACGGAGCTTTTATACTGCATGGCAAGCCTTACAGCCCACCATCTGGCTTTAAACGTCTGTAATTATTAGGTATTGTTGAGCGTAAATCACGTCCAAGTAGCAAACATCCTGATAAAGAAAAATTATTCTGGTCACTGACAGAAAAAGGATTACAGTTTGGCAAAAACCTAACAGACCCAAATCATCCTCGTCAGACTCAGCCTCATTTTTATGATAACCAATTTCCTAGATTGTTAGGTCTCATGATGAACGGAATTGCAGCATAATAAACCATTGACGAAAAAAGAAATCATGCGCTATATTCTATATCAGGTGCTGAACACACCTTCAACGAGCGGATATCCGCACCCGACAGTTTAGCGGTTTTTTTACGTCCATAGATTATGGTCGGGTAGTGAACAGAATATACAAAACCCTGAAAAGGGGAAAACTGTTGGCCGTCTCGTTGCGGTGTTCAAGTACCCGACCGCCCATCTGAACAGTGGGTTTTAATAAATCAACGAGGACATAAAAATGACCACTCCAAAACTATCCATTGATGCTTCAACGGCATCTCCAAACGTATACATTAATAATGGTAAAACAGTAACAACATCAATTGCTATTGCTGAATACTTCCAAAAAACTCACGACAACGTACTCAAGAAAATTCGATCAACAATTTCTGAATGTGATGATGAGTATCATGTCGTTAATTTTAACGAGATGTTCTTAGAGATCGAAGTTGCAAATGGAGCACTACGAAAAACTCCCTACTACGAACTTACCCGAGATGCATTCGTTTTGATCGCGATGGGCTTCACGGGTAAAAAAGCTTTAAAATGGAAAATAAACTACATCAATACCTTTAATCGCATGGAAGCTGAATTACACAATTCTATCGCTGTAACCGGAGCAACAAATAAAGTTCTTCTCACCTTACTTCCAAATGGTAAAGTAGATAGCGCAAGAGTCATTCATGACAATGAATATGTTGCATCACTAGAGTCATTGTTTGAAATTGGCCGTCGCGCGGGTTATATGATTATTCATAAAGATGAATTAATCAAAAAACTATCAGAATAGCTTAATTTTCCTCGAGCACGTCTCCGTTTCAAACGGAAGCGTGCACCACATTAATAAATACCAATATTCATTCATCAATTAACTTTGAGGGATATCCTTATGTCAAATTTAATCAACATCGAAACAAAAAACATCAATGGTGAATTAATCCAGACTGTTAATACCCGTGATTTACATTCATTTTTGGAAAGCAAGCAGGAGTTTGCTAATTGGATAAAAGACCGCATCCAACAATACGGTTTTATTGAACATCAGGACTTTTTGATAAATTTATCAAAAACCCCAAATGGCGGTCGTCCAGCAAAGGAATACCACATCTCCCTCGATATGGCGAAAGAACTATCCATGGTTGAACGCAACGAAAAAGGGAAACAGGCCAGACAGTACTTCATTGAATGCGAAAGACGAATTTTACAATCACAATTACCCAATAACCCAACAACTTTAGGCTTACCTAATTTCATTGACCCTGCTGAATCTGCAATTGCATGGGCTGAGCAGCATAAAAAAGTTCAACTGTTAGGGTACAGGTTCAACAGCTTGAAACCGAAATCGATAGTCTAAAAAACCTGTTTCAGATTGGTATGACACCTGTTCAATTCTGCAAGCAGCTTAATGGCGTAAATATTAACCAGGTCAACCTTTTTCTGGAATCGCGTCATTTCTCTACGATGCAGAAAAGGATATCAGCAAGGCTCATGTCTGGCGTGTTCATTCTTATGCGAGAGATACCTATCTAACCGAATCACCCTTCATCATGACAAACGATTACGGGAAACACCAGTGTTATAAAATCGTTCTGCTAAAAAAGGGGCTTCATGGCTATATAACCAATACCTCAAAAGTAAGCTACCGATGAAGAAAGACTGGAACGGCGAATTCACTCACGACAAATATAGTCAGGTGGCATAAGGGTAACGATGAACAAAGACAACATCCTGCTAGCGCTGGCAAGACAGGCAGCAAAGTTAGCGATTGATACCCAACGACAAGATATATGGCTAATCGCTTTATCACTGCAACTAAAAGCTTATGGAAAAAATCATCATGCCCTTAAATCTGAAAAGGCGAAAAAACGCCATCTTAAAGAAAAAATTATCACTCTGCTACTGGATTCGTCCTTTTCACAAAATGAAATCGAGTTATTAGTCGCGGAGATTAAAACCAGAAAAAACAGGATGCTATTTCAGTTCGAGGAGGTC
>NZ_LWMI01000040.1 GCF_001640365.1 Candidatus Arsenophonus triatominarum
CCTCTCAATATATCTTTTGAGACTGACGGCGCAAACTGCTGTTTTACAAATCGCCCAGATTGGAAGAAATTAGCGTTGAAGAGTATCTCGCTAATACCGAAAAACAGACGGATATTATCGAAAAACAGGGCATAGACCAGTTTTGCGCTTTACTCACGATATTTGGGGTTCAGGAAGAATACGACGAAGGCGAGATTCGCGATGCGGAGGATTTGTTGGCCAATCCATCAGAAGAGCCAGAGATTTTTGAGCAATATACCAATCTTCGTGAATTGTTGTCTGTGAAAATACAGGAAGCAGACAAAACTATCTCTTTAAGCGAAATCAAGGAAATAGCGATTCATCTTTTTGAGTGTGGAAAAAATAATGAGTTATCCACTAAATCTGTCGTTATGTCTGTGGAAAACGTGGGAGAAGCGGAAAAAAGCGGAGGCGAATATAGTACCTGAAGAATTGGTTAATAATTACACAGAAGGGCAACAATTAATTAACTCAAAAGTCACAAACATAGACGACAACTCTATCTTCTCTGCTTTTCCTCCCGTTAACGGAAAAATCATGAGCGGTGAAAATATCACGCTTGAGATGTTGAACGGCTGTGTGGATGCGTTGAAACCCACAGAGAACTTGATTGTTCGCCGTTTGTCAAATAGCACCTATCACGCGGCAAACGGTTATTCGAGTACGCAAATTAGGTTGGTGCAAAAGGCAGAGACAATAGCTGTGCTGGATTGGGACAAGGACGCACCCGTTCAGGAAGGAAAAACAAGAGCGTTTTTGATTGGTGATGCGGTACATACGGCTATTCTTGAGCCGGAGAAATTTCCGCTAAGATATGTTTCTGCACCTGAGCTGGATTTGCGTACAAAGGATGGCAAAAAAACGCTATCCGATTTTGAGAAAAAAAATCTAACATTGGCAAGGGTTGTTTTAAAAAAGGAGGAATTTGAGGCAATCCAATTGATGCGTGATTCTGCGCTGGCTTACCCCAATGGTTGAAGAGCTACTCGAAAACGGCGAACCAGAGGTTTCAATTTTCTATCGCACGGAAAAGGGGACGCTATTGAAAATTCGTCCTGATTTGTTGGGAATCTATTCAGATAAGCCTTTCTTGTTGGATGTGAAAACGACTGACAATTTTCAAGGTTTTGGGAAATCTGTTGATGAGTTTGGTTATCACATACAAGCGGAATTTTACCGTCTGATTGCTAATCAGGTATTTGGTCAAGCGATAGCTTTCACTTTCTGTGCAATTGGCAAAAACCCAGCTTATGGGCGTTTTCCTGTGAAACTTTGTGAACCCGACGACGAAGATAGCGAGCAGGGCGTATACGAAGTAAATCGTGTGATTGATATGCTAGAAAGCGTCATAGAAACCTACCCAATAGTCAAAATATCCCGTCCTTTCTGGGCAAAACAGGCGGATAGAAAACGCAGAGAAGCTTTGATGATGGAAGAGGGTGTAGCATGAATACCGGACTGGAAACCATGAACAACGTCTATGCCAATTTGCAATCGGTCATTACGCAGCAAGGCATAGCAGCCCTGTTACCTGCTCAGGTTACGCCTGAGCAGTTCACCCGAACCGCCGCAACCGCATTGATTGAAAATGCGGATTTGCAAAAAGCCGATAAGCAATCACTGGTGCTGGCCTTAACCCGTTGCGCCAAAGACGGACTTATGCCTGACGGACGAGAAGCTGCTCTGATTGTCCGTAGTACCAAAGTCAATAATCAATTTGTGAAAAAAGCCGTCTACATGCCGATGGTGGACGGTGTTATGAAACGTGCCCGTCAATCCGGTCAGGTAGCCAATATCATTGCAAAGGTTGTCTATTCACAAGATGAGTTTGAATATGTGATTGATGAAAACGGCGAGCATTTAACCCACCGTCCAGCGTTTTTTGATGGTGATGAGGTAGTAAAAGTCTATGCCTTCGCCAAACTCAATAGCGGTGAACTGGTTGTTGAAGTGATGAGTCGCGCTGACGTGGAAAAGATACGCGATACAGTGAAAAGCGCAAAAGACTACACAAGCCCTTGGGTGAAGTGGTTCGACAGAATGGCACTCAAGACAGTGATTCATCGCCTCGCTAGACGGCTTCCTTGCGCCTCTGAACTATTTTCGATGTTTGGGGTATACGAAGATGCAAATTCAACAGAAAAACCGCTCAGAATGGCTCCTACTTCGTTTAAACGGCTATCGATGAGGGATATTATCCGTGAGCGAAACGAAAAACTACGTCAAAAAGAAGAAACGGCGACAGATGTACAACCAGCAACTAATCCAAAATTGGACGCCGTATTAATCGCCCTCGACGATGCCACCGACGAAAAAAACCTTGCTGAAATCGTTGAGCATTGTACCCTGTTGTCCGCTGAGTTGTCTGAGGACGAAAAAATACAGCTTCGTGAAAAGATTAAGACTAGCAAAAAGCGGTTAATTCCAACCAACAAAGATAGCAATGTTTGGATGGCAAGACTGGCAAACGGTACGGGTGACGCTTGGCGATTTCGAGATGGTGAAATAGTCCACGGATTTTTCGAGGCTGAGAAAAAAGCCAAAGAGGTGGGCGCAGTATTGGAAAAACCGAGTCCTTACCGATTTAGTCCGAGTCATTAAAGTAAAAATGCCCCTGAGGTAAATAGGGGCGTTATTGCTAAAGCTGGATTATGATGTCTTAAATGTAATGATTAATATAGCGGGTTTGTTTGCCATAATTCAATCTGACGCGAGCAATTATTGAAGATATCCGATGAGTAAAAAATTCACCCCAACGCCCCATGATGCGGTATTTAAGCAGTTTTTAAGTGAAAAAGAGACCGCTAAAGATTTCTTTGATATCTGGCTACCGGATGAGATTAAGGCACTGTGTGACTTAGATAGCCTCAAAGTGGAATCTGGCTCATTTGTTGATAGTGAGATGAAAAACTACCAGAGTGATATCCTGTATTCTGTCAAAACAGAAAAGGGACAAGGTTATCTCTATCTGCTGATTGAACACCAATCAACCCCTGACAAGCTCATGGCATGGCGACTCATGCGCTACAGTATGGCTGCCATGCAAAAGCATTTAGAGGCTGGTCATAAAGAGTTGCCGCTGGTTTTTCCCATCCTGTTTTATTGCGGTGAGAAAAGCCCTCATCCGTATAGTACAGACTGGCTAGACTGCTTTAGTGGCAGAGATATTGCCGAAAAGATATACACCAAACCGTTTAAGCTAGTCGATGTCACCACGCTTGATGACGGTGAGATTATGCAACATAAGCGAATGGCGTTATTGGAGCTTATCCAAAAACACATTCGAAGACGGGATATGGCCGAGCTACTGAATAGTATTGTTAAACTGTTGTCGTATAATTATTATACTGATAATCAAGTTATTACTATGTTTAACTATCTAATCCAAGAAGGCAATGCTGAGCAACCAGCAAAGTTAATCAAAGAGATAGCCAGACAGACAGAGAAACATGAGGGGGCATTGATGAATATTGCACAAGGTATACGAGAAGAAGGCATACAACAAGGCATACAACAAGGTATGCAACAAGGCATACAACAAGGCATACAACAAGGTATGCAACAAGGCATACAACAAGGTATGCAACAAGGCATACAACAAGGTATGCAACAAGGCATACAACAAGGTATGCAACAAGGGAAAGTTGAGGGCGAAAAACAGGCTTCCATGAAGATAGCGCGCCAAATGCTCGAAAGTGGCATGGATAGACAATCGGTGATGAAATTTACGAGCTTAAATGATACTGAAATGAGCAACCTGTTTAAAGATTAAACCATGACAGAACGCCAAAATTTAAGCCTTAATCGTCCTAGAAAGCTTTCATCGGAAGAACATCACAAAAGTGACCTTGCTTACCGTAAAAAGGTCTGGGTAAAGGCTGCGTCAAAAAAACAGAAAAAAAACCTCATCCTTCGAAAGCCGTAAAACAGCAGCCCAAGCAGACGGTTGTTAAACCCAAACAGGAAGTGAAGGTTAAAACACCTAAATCACCCACACCGTCTAAAAAGCGATTACCGTTAAATGAGGCAATTTCACAAATTAGCACGTTTTGGCCTTATCTTTTCCCTGATGGCAAGCTGTGCCCAATGAAAATTGGCATCCAGCAGGATATGTGGCAAGAGGTGAAGGAAAAGGGCTTACCGATAGCGAGAAGGCGTTTAAGAGCCTGTTTGGGTAGTGTTGGTCATCACGCCGATTATCGCGCACTTATCCAGTTAGGCGCATTTCGTTATGACAAATCCGGTCAGATAGTTGGCGAGGTCACCCAAGCGGATGTTGAGGATAATTTGCAACGTTTAGCACGGCGAAATAAATCAACCAATTCTTTTCTGTCATGCTGATTTGGCGTTGGAAAGCTACTCAATCCGGTTTTTTCGGCCAGTCAATATCGGGTGCAGTTGAAACATCCGTACGGTTCACAAAAACCCGATATTTTTTCCAGGCTATCAGTCGTTTTTTCTCGTCTTCGGTGGCCATTTCTAAATCGACTGCATCTTGAAGGGGTGCAATTTCACGAGTGGCATCATATAATTTTTGTTGTTTGATGCCTTCTAATTTTTGTCTTTCTGCTAATTTTTCAGCTTCTGCATCCTTGACCCACTTTTCACCATCCCAAACATCATATTCGCTTTGAGGGGCTAATGATGTTAAATATTCCGGTACCTTACCTAATTTTTCAAGGGTGACAGATTGACGGCTTTTCGTATCAAACAAAACCAAACCGCGATGATCTTCCTGATATTCCCATTCCTGATTTTGTTCATTAAAAACAACAGCGAAACCTTCCTTTTTGTCAATTGGTTTTTTCTCAGTATGAAAAGGCAGTATGTCATGAGTTTCATCCGTGTAAGCATCGCAAGGACCCAGCAACTCATGTGTATCACTCGTGTAGGTATAGGCTTTAAAAATTCTAAACATTTTTGATTCCTTAACTGATTCTGTACCAGCCCATTAGCGTAATAAAAGCATTCGTTATATTAATTTCGCTACTACTTCCCGTCTTTCCCGTTGTACCTGAAACAGAATGGGTGTGTGCACCGATAGTAACAGTATGTGAGTGGTTCCCCGCTTGTGATGTATTTTGAGCCCTTGGTTTCCATTGATTAGGATTACCGTCATCGCCTCTTGCATTCCATGGGTCACGTACAACGCCTGCAAAATTATGTGCATGATTACCCGTTGCATTCGTATTTTTAGTACCATAATCATAGCTACTGGTTGTTGCTGAAAAAGTGTGCCCGTGAGCGGGTAATTGGGCTTCTGTCAGCTTAATAGCATCAGCGCCTCCGGTAGTGAATACATTAGAACCATCTGCTTTTGCTAAACGAATGGTTTTATTTTCACCAATGTATTGCCATTTTGTATTTGGAAATAAGGTATTGGGATTTTTATTTTGAGCAAACCAGACAACAATCCCTACCGGATAAATTCCGTCAATACTTACGGTTTTCGCCAAGTCATAAGCGGCTTTGACGGCTTTGGGTGTGGCGGCCAGCGTTTCATCATTGCTGTCAGTGGCGCTACTTAACCGTGTGAGACCGTGTTGAGTGAGCGACGCAACGAGGATAGCAAAAATAATCTGTGAACCATCGCAACGGATAACATTTCTGCCACTGGGCAGTACAACACCAGTCCCTGACAGGGGTTTACAGGTCAGGGTGAAATTCCCCTGACAGTGATTGGTGACAGTCCAGTTTCTTATCCATGGCGGGAAAATTACGGTGGTATCAGCAATAAGATTGCCACTGAAGACCAGTTCTTCTTTTGCGGCCTGTAAGGTAGTCAAGGTTATCGTGCCGGTTTCCAGTCCGGTTATACTGGTGATGCCGTAACTATTCACGGGTACCCACCCTGTTGCGGAGGCATCCAACACTTCCGGATTGGTCGTATTCCCGTCTATTGTATTTAGCCAAAAACCGTCATTCGTGGAATTGGGCACTTTCGCCCCCGCCGGATAACCACCAATCGCCGTGGCAAAATCGGCATCAAAAGGGTAACCCGCGCCCGCATTATGCCAACGATAGCCGGTGTATAGTTCGTTAAGTGCCTGATTCATGTCACGGCCATCAGGGGGCAAGCCGCCTGCGGCTTTAATCGTCATGGTAATGGGGGGAAAACCGGCATCATAAGAAGCCTGATTACTGCCGGTTGGCGTTTTCGCCGTTAAATCACGCCGTGAACCATTCGCCCCAAAGGGCACCGGTTTACGAGCGGGCAAGTCTGTTTTTTTCATAAAATACTCCAAAAAATTCTACTGGATGATTAACGTCCCGCCGTAAAAAACGTCCCCTCATTAAACGGATAGGCATCCTCGGCAAAGCCAAAGTAGGGGGCGACGACCTGATTGATATTCATCAGTACCCCAGAAGGTAACGGGGTGACCTCGCTGTTTCTCAATACTGACAATTCAAAGGGTTCTAGGGGAAAGGCGGTGGTAATACCAATAGTCATGTCACGATAATTCACACAAAACGCCTCGCCACGTTCCTTAAACAGAAAACGTAAGAAGCGATTGATTTCAGGAATAGTCGCAATACTGATGTTAGAAAACGCCTTGCTGAGTATCAGGCTTCGATAAGCGTTGTCCGCTAGCCGGATTTTTCTGGTTTCCTGCACACCCGCGTAATAAGGGGCATCACTGAACGGGGTGGGATAATCCGCTTTTCCTTCGTCTGCCTGCGCAAACCCAAACGCGCTGTTATCGACTTCCGCCGTGATGTAACGTGAAATGTTGACGATTTTCCCCACATATCCAGACCAAAGCGGTTGCAGGTGGTGATATCCCACACTTCATCAAGAAACCGGTCAGTAAAATCCTCCAGACTCACCGCCTGCTCGAATGTTGCGATGACAGACAGCAATTTCTGGCTGGCACTGTACTGGTTTAGCACCGTTTTTTGCCAACTCATTTTAACTCCACGTGAATGTTATCGGCTTGCAAAACGGGGACTTGCGCCACGCCTGGTGTTAACGCAGACAGCCAGTTTTTGCCGTCTTGGGATATCATTACTGATACGACACTCACCGAATAAGGCTCAATCGCAATAATCGGCGCGTAGTATTTACCCACATTCAGGGTTGCCCCTATACCCGCACGTTGAATGCCTTCTACCTCGCCATTAAACACGCGAATAACTGTTTTTTTAACTTGCCCGGTAATGTCACAGGGAGGATTGAGACTTTTATCAATGTTGACGGAAAAATAGACGCTTAATGGGGTGGCTCGCTGCCACTGCATCACATATTGCGGGTAAGGCGGCGAGTAGTTCTCTTTATCATAAACAGTAAAGGTGGTATCCCCATTCATGTCCGCGCCAGGATTGTAATACTGGAAGATCGTCTCGGCGATATCGGTATCGTTGCCACCATTCACACAAATAAAAACGGAATGCGGTTTAACCGGATAAAGAGTCGTGCCGATAGTGACCGTCTCCCTTGTTCGGTTTGACCAGACATACGCATCCGTCACACCTTGGGTTTCCAGTAGGGCCGCTTTCATCGCACCATCGGTATTACGACCGTTGCGCGCCACTGATTGGCGGCGGCGTGTTTCAAAGGCAATGCGGGATTCTACCTGTGACCCGACACGGGCCGGTGTGTCATTGGTGATGGCGTCCCACCCTGAAACAGAGCTAAAAATTTGCGTTAATTCCCCGTGGCGCAGGCGATGGGGCCATGCGTCGTGTTCTGGAAGGGGATTTTTACCGTGCCGCTGGCAGGGATGGTTGCTTCGCTCACTGAACGCCACAAATAACCGGCCTTATCCTGGGCGGTACTGCCTGCTGGGATACGGGTGCCGACTTTGCCCGTGCAGGTGGCCATGACAACGCTACCCTGACCAGGAATACGATTGAGAAAATAGATGCGCCCTATTCCATCCTGAAAGCGCCCGCTCGCAAAATCGGGGTTAATCTGGTTGAACAGGCATAATAATTTGTCGTAGACCTGCGCCAGTATTTCGGTCTCACTCTGGGCTATCTGTCCTTGGGGGGCGCTCAGTGATTGACTGGCATGGCCGCCCAATATGCCGACAAAATCCGTCAGCCGTCCGGCGAGCACGTCCGCGATATCCGGCACCGACACCCCGTTTTCGGTTATCGTGACATCAGGTACCGCGGTTTTCACTGTGGTCATAATATCACCTCCAATCGGTTATTCTCGTTATCCGTGACGCGAATGACACCGCGCAGTTTCCGACTGGCCTTATCCAGCCTGACGCTTGCTATTGCCTGGTTAACAACGGGCAGTTTTTCGGCCTCAACTTGTAGTTTTTGCGCAATAAATCCGGCAGTGGGTCGTCTTCCGAGGACTTCCTCCTTCCATGGAATGCCGAGTGAACGGTCAAAATAACATTCACCCATAAATACCAGACAGGCCGAGGCCACATCCTGGGCTACCGCGGCAGGGGTGGTCACTATTGCCAAATTGCCTTCACCGTCTAGCGTTAAATCCCACGCCTTATCCAGTTTTAGGGTGCAATAGGTCATAGCGTGTGCTCCGGTTTATCCGATGTGACACGGCTGCTGCCGCTTTCTACCCGTTCACATGATGATAATGGCTGTTGTAAGCTTCCCGCAGCGCTTTGATGCTGGCCTGTTGCGTACCGACATTATCGGTGATGTCACCCGCCGCCGTGACATTTCCGGTAAAATGCGCTTGGGGCGTATCGAGGATCACCCCAGAAGGGGCCTTGATAGTGGCCTGCTGACAGTGGATTTCAATGTTTCCTGGACTGGTGATATTTATTCGGTTATCCGCAAATTCAATAAACTGGGTCGGTGGCATATTCAGCAGTCCACCCATGTAAATGCCGTCGGCGCGGTTGTGTCTACGGCGAGTAGACGGTAATGCGCTCTGGCGGGTTGCCCTGACACGGCGGGTATCACGGTCACAAATTAATAGGTGACCAATATCCCCCACGACCGGATTCATGATGAGGGCACTGTTCCCCCGTTGCAGGCGAAATACCGGAATGGCGTAAATTGGGGTACTCTCCATCAGGACACCCCGCGTATCAGGATAAGCCAGCAGGGGGCGGACATCCACCACCAGATTGGGCGCTTCACCGTGTAACGCAATCACCTGAACAATTTCACAAAAAAAACAGCCGGCAAGAAGCTGACTGAAGGCATGCATAAAGGTGTTTGCATCATTACCGGATGCGTCACGGTTGTTTGTTTCTCTCATAAGCTTCAACACTCACTGCGTTACAGACACTGTGCCAGTTTCCCCCTTGCACCCAGGAAGAAAGAAAGTGTTCGACACCCGTTAACAGGTAGAGACCACTGGCACCCGGTAACGACGTATCAAGCGATACCGATCGCCCAAATGCCAGCAAGGGGCTGTACTGTGTCTGAAAGGTTAATCCATTCGCGTTGTGGATCGGATACCCTATCAAGCCATTTTCCGCCGAAATCTTCGGCATAACCGCATCCCTTGTTTTCCCAGCAGGCCAAACATGGATGATTTTTCCCACCGGTTGAAATTCCAGCCGATGAGACAGGCAAATGGCGGCTATCTGAGCAAAAACACTGCCGGCGTAATACGGGTTGGATTCGGTTAAGCCGCCCAATAAATTGGGTTGAAACGTATAGCCGTTCTGCTGACATAACGAATCGAGTAAATCACTGACATTCACGACACCCGTGCGTGAAATCGGCGGAATGACTTTAGCACGGAGGTCACTGGCGGCCAGCGCTTGAATGACAAACGGAGATTCGGGCATCGTATTCATATTGGCATAAGCAGATCTGACGGCGCCCTCGAATATCAAAATATCCCCACTATAGATAGCTATGTCAAATTGTCGTCCATCGAGCACCAGCGAACTGTAATCTTTTGGTGACAACATCCCGATGAGTTCTAAACTTAACCCATAGAGGGCGCACTCTGCCTCAACGCCGCCGTATCCGCCGTAGCTATTGGTTCTGACAAAGGATTTAACGTTATCCAAGGTTAATTCTTCTATCTGGCCGTTGCCCGTATCCAGAGAGAACGCAAACTTAAGCGTTTTTTTGCTGTACATTTCCATCCTCGTAAAAAAGAAACCATCGACTCCCTAGACCGTGCCAACGCGGGTCTTCTTGCCCTTGGGTATCCACGAAGAATAAATCACCGGTGAAGCCGAGCCAGGCATAGCGTACAAGGCGCGTGCCATGCAGACAGGGGACGCCCTGGACAACAGGTATTCCCTTTACCGTCAAATCCAGGTAGAGGGCACTTTCATGCTGCGTCAGCCGTAAAGTACATTCCTGGCCGT
>NZ_LWMI01000041.1 GCF_001640365.1 Candidatus Arsenophonus triatominarum
CTTTGATGTAAAGCAATTAAGGTTTTAACCCCATTTACCTTAATGATTAAAAAATGAACGCAAATGTTAAAATTTAACTCAAAAATTGACCCTGAAAATCGACCGTAAATATTTGAGGTGGTCTCAATGTTTTTATGACCCAGCATTTTAGAAATAACAATATCATTCCGTTTTTTGATAAGACGTACCGCTGCAAAATGCCGTAAGTTATGAAATTTCCCAATCCTGAATTTTTCCAGTAATTCCTTAACAATTCCTGTCGTACTGTAATTTAACGACAGTCTTTTCACTGATTGACTGACAATTAATGGTTCATGTAACCCAAACTTGTTTTTATCCAATAGCGACAATAACCCTTTTGGCATCGGTAACAATCGCTGAACGTCAGCTTTTAAGCCTTCAATAACACCGTTTCGTGTTACATGTTTTGAGATATTCAAATATTCCCCTTGAATATCGCTATAATCCAATGCCAATATTTCGCTTATCCGAAGCCCAATCACCGATGCCAAGATGAAGGCAATCTTTTCTCTGACGGGCGCTTCTTCAATCATCCTATCCACATTCTCAAACGCCGGAATGAAAATAGGCTTTTCCCCTTTTCTTTTCAATTTTGGAATTGGACTGACACCAACATTTCGCATTGCTTTCAGCAGCAAATAGGCAGAATGCAGATGTTTAAGCGTATTTTCCGGTAAACCGTTAAATTCACTCGGGCGAATATTCAACGCCATTTTTGCTTGCAACGTTTCGTCAATCGAAAACAAGGCATGTTTAATCGTATCGAGCGAACTTTGCCGTAAATGCCCCGTTTCACACTGAAAGACCTTTTTCCCCACATAAAACTGAATCAACTTGCGAAGATGCCAATCTCGGCATTGCTCTTTTTCTTTTGCCATCATCGCCAAAAATCGCTCAGATTCGCTCAGAAAAAGAAAATGGCAAGCAGCTTCCCGCGTTTTAAAGCTTTTATGAAATCGTCCTGCTGGATTTTCGTAATGCACACGAAAACCCTCGCTATCATGGCGAGTTTTGACTTGTTTAATTGAACTCATTTGCGATTATCGCTTTGTTGTTAACCTGGCCACAATTTTTGCTTGATTAAGACAATCTTCTATCATCTTGCCTCTTCTACTAGCTGGCTGTTTGCGATAATAGCGGATGGCTTCACGGGTGGCTAAGCTGGCGACAGAGGTAGAAAAGCCCAGCTTGATTAACTCGGCCTTAACATTGGCTTCGATGAATTGCTCAGGAGTCATCCTTCTAACCTCATGCTTCCACCAATTAAATCAAGGGGGATTTGAGATAACTCCATTACTGTTTTTTCAGCTTTTTTAAGAATGGGTAAATCATCTTGACGCTTACGTAATCGACGACCAGCATCCGAAGAGTCTTTATCAGACTCTTTTCTGGCTGTAGCAACAATATTTTGTAATTGCTCAATAGTAAAAGCTAATCCTTTATTTTCTTCCAACTCCGTCATGTAGTCATAGATTTTAGCCTGTAACTCATAGCTGTAACTCATTGCCATTAGACAGGCTTCACGTTTTGGAAATCGGTAAATTTTTCGAATAGACTGGGCACCGTTTCCAGTGGTGAAAATATCATCAGCTAAAAATTTAGCAGATGTTTCTCCAAGAACTTTGGGTACTTTTGCCATAAAATTATTGTGCTGTAACTTGCGATATTTTTTGCAAGGAAACGTTAATCTCTCTGCTTCCGCTTTTGATTTCCGCTCCGCATTAATATAGTCCACCATTTCCAGACTGGTCATTGTTGGCATTTCTGTTACTAAAAAATTGTCATTTTTAGTTGTTACTAATTTCATCGTACTTTTCCTTATAGAAAATCGAACCTGCGCGCACAGAACAGCCGCCCACAGAAAAGCACCATTTTAAACGGCGTTCTTCAGGCTCGACTTTCTATAAGGTTCTGTGTTTTATTGATGCGCGTGCGTGGCGCTGAGATTGTTAAGATTTGAACGTGCCAATGACCGATTCAGTGACACTGTGTTTTGATGTACTGCTGTAGATATTCCGTCTGCTTTTCGTTCTCAGCTATCATCGCTCTGAGACGGAAATAATCTTCTCGAGCTGCCTTACTAAGTTGTGGGGTGGCTTCATTATGTCGGCTCTGGGTGGTAGCGGTTTTGGGTATTGGACACACGGCATTGACGTGCAACTGCTTAGTGCCAGCACGAACAGCATCATTGAGCTTAGCAATTTCAGCTTTGGCATTATTTAATTTCTCCGTGTGTTGAATATCGAGTTGGTGCAAAGAATCAATCTTTTGCTGCTGTAATTTCACGGCTTCAATTTGTGCGCGATATTGCTGTTTTAATGTTTGGTAGTTTTGCCTGATGGTTTGATAACGGGAGTTGATAAAAATAAGTGAGAGAATTAACCCTGCAATAATCACTCCGATAAATGAGTAAGGTCGCCATAACATATTACGCTCTCAATTTCCCGACGGGTAATTAGCCCTTTCCAGACTTCGCCTTTCACATAAACCCACCGCTTCATCTCATCACATGCCCCTTTTCGGTCATTGTTGTTGAGCTTTTTGAGCAAGGTCGATTTGGCAAAATTACCCACGCCCACGTTATAAGCAAATGAGTAAAGGGCTGCCTGTGTTAGCGTGTTGATATTGACCTTAATCAACGGGTCAACATAACGTTTAACGGCTTTTAAATCGTCATTAAGCCACTTATCGCAGTCTTCTTGCGTGTACATCCGGTTACGCACAATATCCTTGCCTGTATGACCATAACAAACAGAGAGTACACCACCTCCATCGAAGTAAGGTTTAAATTTTAATCCTTCAAAATGCGTTATCATCGTTGAGGCTAAAAACAACGCACTACCGCCCGTTGCCATCAATATTTTTTTCGGTATCTTCATACTGACGTTCCTTGAGTCTGTACTCCTTTTTGCGGTAGTACACGTTGATAAAAAATGTCCCTATCGTGCAGACAATACCCATCACAGCTACCCACTGCTCAAGGGTAAAAAAATCAAAAATCGTTGTCATGACTCCCCCGATGGAGTCATAGATGATTTCATCGGCATGGACTTCCTCAGCATAGTTTTTGACTCGGTTTGCTGAGCTGATCACGTCGCCTTTACTCCACTGCTGGCAATCCGTGACAACCGATCCGTGTACAAACGTGAGGGCGTTGCTGTCATCGCCCTCATCTGCAACGTCAAAACCGAGTCGTTTAGCCCCCGTTGTCAAAAACCCCAGTTTGATATGGGCATCAATGGCCGCCTGTACCCATTCGGCGGGAATTAAGATACCTTCAACAGACGCCTGATAGTTCAAATCCAGTTCCTGCGCCACAATGACCGGATTATCGATTTTCAGGCACTCTTTTTCGTACCATTGTTCATCTTTACGGGGGTCATTGCGCCAGTGAAAGGTAAACACCGGAATACGTCCACTGTGGCGTTTTTGGGCAAAAGGATTGTCCATCCCATTAACCGAACTTAAGTCAATGCGGCAGCGGGTAGTTTGCGATAGGGCAGCATCAATCAATAGCGGACGAGGCAAAAAGGCGGCTTCGTCGACGAAATAGAGTGTCGTCCGGTCACCCCGTCCAATATTGTCCCCCGCTTCACCCTTGATAATGGCGCCGGTGTTTGGAAAATTGACCCGCATATAAGGCGCGTGTTTTTTCGCTACCCAGCCTCCCCGAAACTCTTGCGGTAAAGTTTCAATAAACTTACGGGCTTTCCAGAACAACGCTTTCGGGTCACCGGTGCTGTCAACATACTCTTCTTTGCGGGAGCCAAAGCCAATTACCATCTCTTTATTAAAGAGACATAAAGCGCATGCGAGTGCAATTGACGTCCAGCTTAAGCCCATTTCGCGGCTTTTTTCGGTAATACCGTTTTCACGTCCTTTCCAGCGTGTCATTATCCAGTCAATCCATGCTTCCTGTTTCGGGAACAGCAAAAAAGGAATAGTCACCGGTAACCCGTAATCGACATTTCGTGGGTCTGTCGTCATGCCCCAGTCAATAATAAACTGCGCGGGATTATCCTTATAAAATCGGGTTAATCGTTTAAAACTTTCCGGCTGCTGGCGTAACCGTTGTAGACGCTCATCGCGCCACTCAAATACCTTAAAATAATCTGGTTTTTTAAAGTCAAAAGGAAAAGGTAACGGCATAGGAATTTGTCCGGAAAAAAGCGACTCAAAAAAATATTTTGCACATAAACGTGTACATAAAAATACAAAAAATGGGGTTAAACTCATATAATCAATTGATATTAAATAAATATTTAAATTTAATATCATTTATAACATAAATAAGTAAGCGATTTTAACCCTTTACCCCATCAGTTTTTGGTACGCTTCTGCGGCCTCTTCTAAAGTCATTTCTCGAGTAATTGCATTTTGCGGTAGTATATCTTCTGGTATAGGGCTACCTTGCAATTGCTTAATTTCCAGTAATAAGGTAGTTGGTATAGGAATGCCTTCTATCTCTAAAAATTGCGCGGCCTCTAGTGAAGTGATTTCGGCTGATTTTTTTCGCTCGAGTATCGATCTTAAGTATTCTTTTTGTTGATGCTTTTCATCGTTAAAGAAGACTTCATTGATCCCCATCTTTTTGTAAACGGCAATATCATTGTGACTAGGCAATACTTCTTCTATCGTTGTCGTTTCGCCGTCTGCCGTGGTTTTAATAATTTTGCGTTTTCGGATTTTGGTGTTTTGCCTTGCTGTTTCTGCTAGCTCTTTTTTCAAAATGTCGGCCGCATGATGAAAAGCATGATCAAATTCGTAATAATCCTTTCGCCAATTTCTAATCGTTTTTTCATCCACATGCAGCCATTTTGCAATGAAATGATTTGATACTTTGCCTTTCACCAAAGACAGGTTGATCACGTCATCAATATACGCTTTTTTATATTTAGCTTTCCCTGACATGACAACCTCTTTTTAACCTTTGTGCAACATTCGTAAAATTAGCCATTTTGGGTGCGGACTTATTTTGCGGAAGTATGCGAAAAAAATCCCTCTTCATGCGTTGTTATTATTAGGTTTTCCAATTTTTCAAAATGCGGAAGTATGACTGCGGAATTATGCGTTTTTGGCTATTCTGTAATTTTTTACCTGAATCCCTTTGATGTAAAGCAATTAAGGTTTTAACCCCATTTACCTTAATGATTAAAAAATGAACGCAAATGTTAAAAATTTAACTCAAAAATTGACCCTGAAAATCGACCGTAAATATTTGAGGTGGTCTCAATGTTTTTATGACCCAGCATTTTAGAAATAACATGAATATCATTCCGTTTTTTGATAAGACGTACCGCTGCAAAATGCCGTAAGTTATGAAATTTCCCAATCCTGAATTTTTCCAGTAATTCCTTAACAATTCCTGTCGTACTGTAATTTAACGACAGTCTTTTCACTGATTGACTGACAATTAATGGTTCATGTAACCCAAACTTGTTTTTATCCAATAGCGACAATAACCCTTTTGGCATCGGTAACAATCGCTGAACGTCAGCTTTTAAGCCTTCAAT
This sequence comes from Candidatus Arsenophonus triatominarum, assembly GCF_001640365.1. GTDB lineage: Bacteria > Pseudomonadota > Gammaproteobacteria > Enterobacterales > Enterobacteriaceae > Arsenophonus > Arsenophonus triatominarum. The sequence continues at coordinate 5,535 of NZ_LWMI01000041.1, forward strand.
AACACCGTTTCGTGTTACATGTTTTGAGATATTCAAATATTCCCCTTGAATATCGCTATAATCCAATGCCAATATTTCGCTTATCCGAAGCCCAATCACCGATGCCAAGATGAAGGCAATCTTTTCTCTGACGGGCGCTTCTTCAATCATCCTATCCACATTCTCAAACGCCGGAATGAAAATAGGCTTTTCCCCTTTTCTTTTCAATTTTGGAATTGGACTGACACCAACATTTCGCATTGCTTTCAGCAGCAAATAGGCAGAATGCAGATGTTTAAGCGTATTTTCCGGTAAACCGTTAAATTCACTCGGGCGAATATTCAACGCCATTTTTGCTTGCAACGTTTCGTCAATCGAAAACAAGGCATGTTTAATCGTATCGAGCGAACTTTGCCGTAAATGCCCCGTTTCACACTGAAAGACCTTTTCCCCACATAAAACTGAATCAACTTGCGAAGATGCCAATCTCGGCATTGCTCTTTTTCTTTTGCCATCATCGCCAAAAATCGCTCAGATTCGCTCAGAAAAAGAAAATGGCAAGCAGCTTCCCGCGTTTTAAAGCTTTTATGAAATCGTCCTGCTGGATTTTCGTAATGCACACGAAAACCCTCGCTATCATGGCGAGTTTTGACTTGTTTAATTGAACTCATTTGCGATTATCGCTTTGTTGTTAACCTGGCCACAATTTTTGCTTGATTAAGACAATCTTCTATCATCTTGCCTCTTCTACTAGCTGGCTGTTTGCGATAATAGCGGATGGCTTCACGGGTGGCTAAGCTGGCGACAGAGGTAGAAAAGCCCAGCTTGATTAACTCGGCCTTAACATTGGCTTCGATGAATTGCTCAGGAGTCATCCTTCTAACCTCATGCTTCCACCAATTAAATCAAGGGGGATTTGAGATAACTCCATTACTGTTTTTTCAGCTTTTTTAAGAATGGGTAAATCATCTTGACGCTTACGTAATCGACGACCAGCATCCGAAGAGTCTTTATCAGACTCTTTTCTGGCTGTAGCAACAATATTTTGTAATTGCTCAATAGTAAAAGCTAATCCTTTATTTTCTTCCAACTCCGTCATGTAGTCATAGATTTTAGCCTGTAACTCATAGCTGTAACTCATTGCCATTAGACAGGCTTCACGTTTTGGAAATCGGTAAATTTTTCGAATAGACTGGGCACCGTTTCCAGTGGTGAAAATATCATCAGCTAAAAATTTAGCAGATGTTTCTCCAAGAACTTTGGGTACTTTTGCCATAAAATTATTGTGCTGTAACTTGCGATATTTTTTGCAAGGAAACGTTAATCTCTCTGCTTCCGCTTTTGATTTCCGCTCCGCATTAATATAGTCCACCATTTCCAGACTGGTCATTGTTGGCATTTCTGTTACTAAAAAATTGTCATTTTTAGTTGTTACTAATTTCATCGTACTTTTCCTTATAGAAAATCGAACCTGCGCGCACAGAACAGCCGCCCACAGAAAAGCACCATTTTAAACGGCGTTCTTCAGGCTCGACTTTCTATAAGGTTCTGTGTTTTATTGATGCGCGTGCGTGGCGCTGAGATTGTTAAGATTTGAACGTGCCAATGACCGATTCAGTGACACTGTGTTTTGATGTACTGCTGTAGATATTCCGTCTGCTTTTCGTTCTCAGCTATCATCGCTCTGAGACGGAAATAATCTTCTCGAGCTGCCTTACTAAGTTGTGGGGTGGCTTCATTATGTCGGCTCTGGGTGGTAGCGGTTTTGGGTATTGGACACACGGCATTGACGTGCAACTGCTTAGTGCCAGCACGAACAGCATCATTGAGCTTAGCAATTTCAGCTTTGGCATTATTTAATTTCTCCGTGTGTTGAATATCGAGTTGGTGCAAAGAATCAATCTTTTGCTGCTGTAATTTCACGGCTTCAATTTGTGCGCGATATTGCTGTTTTAATGTTTGGTAGTTTTGCCTGATGGTTTGATAACGGGAGTTGATAAAAATAAGTGAGAGAATTAACCCTGCAATAATCACTCCGATAAATGAGTAAGGTCGCCATAACATATTACGCTCTCAATTTCCCGACGGGTAATTAGCCCTTTCCAGACTTCGCCTTTCACATAAACCCACCGCTTCATCTCATCACATGCCCCTTTTCGGTCATTGTTGTTGAGCTTTTTGAGCAAGGTCGATTTGGCAAAATTACCCACGCCCACGTTATAAGCAAATGAGTAAAGGGCTGCCTGTGTTAGCGTGTTGATATTGACCTTAATCAACGGGTCAACATAACGTTTAACGGCTTTTAAATCGTCATTAAGCCACTTATCGCAGTCTTCTTGCGTGTACATCCGGTTACGCACAATATCCTTGCCTGTATGACCATAACAAACAGAGAGTACACCACCTCCATCGAAGTAAGGTTTAAATTTTAATCCTTCAAAATGCGTTATCATCGTTGAGGCTAAAAACAACGCACTACCGCCCGTTGCCATCAATATTTTTTCGGTATCTTCATACTGACGTTCCTTGAGTCTGTACTCCTTTTTGCGGTAGTACACGTTGATAAAAAATGTCCCTATCGTGCAGACAATACCCATCACAGCTACCCACTGCTCAAGGGTAAAAAAATCAAAAATCGTTGTCATGACTCCCCGATGGAGTCATAGATGATTTCATCGGCATGGACTTCCTCAGCATAGTTTTTGACTCGGTTTGCTGAGCTGATCACGTCGCCTTTACTCCACTGCTGGCAATCCGTGACAACCGATCCGTGTACAAACGTGAGGGCGTTGCTGTCATCGCCCTCATCTGCAACGTCAAAACCGAGTCGTTTAGCCCCCGTTGTCAAAAACCCCAGTTTGATATGGGCATCAATGGCCGCCTGTACCCATTCGGCGGGAATTAAGATACCTTCAACAGACGCCTGATAGTTCAAATCCAGTTCCTGCGCCACAATGACCGGATTATCGATTTTCAGGCACTCTTTTTCGTACCATTGTTCATCTTTACGGGGGTCATTGCGCCAGTGAAAGGTAAACACCGGAATACGTCCACTGTGGCGTTTTTGGGCAAAAGGATTGTCCATCCCATTAACCGAACTTAAGTCAATGCGGCAGCGGGTAGTTTGCGATAGGGCAGCATCAATCAATAGCGGACGAGGCAAAAAGGCGGCTTCGTCGACGAAATAGAGTGTCGTCCGGTCACCCCGTCCAATATTGTCCCCCGCTTCACCCTTGATAATGGCGCCGGTGTTTGGAAAATTGACCCGCATATAAGGCGCGTGTTTTTTCGCTACCCAGCCTCCCCGAAACTCTTGCGGTAAAGTTTCAATAAACTTACGGGCTTTCCAGAACAACGCTTTCGGGTCACCGGTGCTGTCAACATACTCTTCTTTGCGGGAGCCAAAGCCAATTACCATCTCTTTATTAAAGAGACATAAAGCGCATGCGAGTGCAATTGACGTCCAGCTTAAGCCCATTTCGCGGCTTTTTTCGGTAATACCGTTTTCACGTCCTTTCCAGCGTGTCATTATCCAGTCAATCCATGCTTCCTGTTTCGGGAACAGCAAAAAAGGAATAGTCACCGGTAACCCGTAATCGACATTTCGTGGGTCTGTCGTCATGCCCCAGTCAATAATAAACTGCGCGGGATTATCCTTATAAAATCGGGTTAATCGTTTAAAACTTTCCGGCTGCTGGCGTAACCGTTGTAGACGCTCATCGCGCCACTCAAATACCTTAAAATAATCTGGTTTTTTAAAGTCAAAAGGAAAAGGTAACGGCATAGGAATTTGTCCGGAAAAAAGCGACTCAAAAAAATATTTTGCACATAAACGTGTACATAAAAATACAAAAAATGGGGTTAAACTCATATAATCAATTGATATTAAATAAATATTTAAATTTAATATCATTTATAACATAAATAAGTAAGCGATTTTAACCCTTTACCCCATCAGTTTTTGGTACGCTTCTGCGGCCTCTTCTAAAGTCATTTCTCGAGTAATTGCATTTTGCGGTAGTATATCTTCTGGTATAGGGCTACCTTGCAATTGCTTAATTTCCAGTAATAAGGTAGTTGGTATAGGAATGCCTTCTATCTCTAAAAATTGCGCGGCCTCTAGTGAAGTGATTTCGGCTGATTTTTTCGCTCGAGTATCGATCTTAAGTATTCTTTTTGTTGATGCTTTTCATCGTTAAAGAAGACTTCATTGATCCCCATCTTTTTGTAAACGGCAATATCATTGTGACTAGGCAATACTTCTTCTATCGTTGTCGTTTCGCCGTCTGCCGTGGTTTTAATAATTTTGCGTTTTCGGATTTTGGTGTTTTGCCTTGCTGTTTCTGCTAGCTCTTTTTTCAAAATGTCGGCCGCATGATGAAAAGCATGATCAAATTCGTAATAATCCTTTCGCCAATTTCTAATCGTTTTTTCATCCACATGCAGCCATTTTGCAATGAAATGATTTGATACTTTGCCTTTCACCAAAGACAGGTTGATCACGTCATCAATATACGCTTTTTATATTTAGCTTTCCCTGACATGACAACCTCTTTTTAACCTTTGTGCAACATTCGTAAAATTAGCCATTTTGGGTGCGGACTTATTTTGCGGAAGTATGCGAAAAAAATCCCTCTTCATGCGTTGTTATTATTAGGTTTTCCAATTTTTCAAAATGCGGAAGTATGACTGCGGAATTATGCGTTTTGGCTATTCTGTAATTTTTTACCTGAATCCTTTGATGTAAAGCAATTAAGGTTTTAACCCCATTTACCT
>NZ_LWMI01000042.1 GCF_001640365.1 Candidatus Arsenophonus triatominarum
TTTAATATCATTTTATAAACATAAATAAGTAAGCGATTTTAACCCTTTAACCCCATCAGTTTTTGGTACGCTTCTGCGGCCTCTTCTAAAGTCATTTCTCGAGTAATTGCATTTTGCGGTAGTATATCTTCTGGTATAGGGCTACCTTGCAATTGCTTAATTTCCAGTAATAAGGTAGTTGGTATAGGAATGCCTTCTATCTCTAAAAATTGCGCGGCCTCTAGTGAAGTGATTTCGGCTGATTTTTTTCGCTCGAGTATCGATCTTAAGTATTCTTTTGTTGATGCTTTTCATCGTTAAAGAAGACTTCATTGATCCCCATCTTTTTGTAAACGGCAATATCATTGTGACTAGGCAATACTTCTTCTATCGTTGTCGTTTCGCCGTCTGCCGTGGTTTTAATAATTTTGCGTTTTCGGATTTTGGTGTTTTGCCTTGCTGTTTCTGCTAGCTCTTTTTTCAAAATGTCGGCCGCATGATGAAAAGCATGATCAAATTCGTAATAATCCTTTCGCCAATTTCTAATCGTTTTTTCATCCACATGCAGCCATTTTGCAATGAAATGATTTGATACTTTGCCTTTCACCAAAGACAGGTTGATCACGTCATCAATATACGCTTTTTTATATTTAGCTTTCCCTGACATGACAACCTCTTTTTAACCTTTGTGCAACATTCGTAAAATTAGCCATTTTGGGTGCGGACTTATTTTGCGGAAGTATGCGAAAAAAATCCCTCTTCATGCGTTGTTATTATTAGGTTTTCCAATTTTTCAAAATGCGGAAGTATGACTGCGGAATTATGCGTTTTTGGCTATTCTGTAATTTTTTACCTGAATCCCTTTGATGTAAAGCAATTAAGGTTTTAACCCCATTTACCTTAATGATTAAAAAATGAACGCAAATGTTAAAAATTTAACTCAAAAATTGACCCTGAAAATCGACCGTAAATATTTGAGGTGGTCTCAATGTTTTTATGACCCAGCATTTTAGAAATAACATGAATATCATTCCGTTTTTTGATAAGACGTACCGCTGCAAAATGCCGTAAGTTATGAAATTTCCCAATCCTGAATTTTTCCAGTAATTCCTTAACAATTCCTGTCGTACTGTAATTTAACGACAGTCTTTTCACTGATTGACTGACAATTAATGGTTCATGTAACCCAAACTTGTTTTTATCCAATAGCGACAATAACCCTTTTGGCATCGGTAACAATCGCTGAACGTCAGCTTTTAAGCCTTCAATAACACCGTTTCGTGTTACATGTTTTGAGATATTCAAATATTCCCCTTGAATATCGCTATAATCCAATGCCAATATTTCGCTTATCCGAAGCCCAATCACCGATGCCAAGATGAAGGCAATCTTTTCTCTGACGGGCGCTTCTTCAATCATCCTATCCACATTCTCAAACGCCGGAATGAAAATAGGCTTTTCCCCTTTTCTTTTCAATTTTGGAATTGGACTGACACCAACATTTCGCATTGCTTTCAGCAGCAAATAGGCAGAATGCAGATGTTTAAGCGTATTTTCCGGTAAACCGTTAAATTCACTCGGGCGAATATTCAACGCCATTTTTGCTTGCAACGTTTCGTCAATCGAAAACAAGGCATGTTTAATCGTATCGAGCGAACTTTGCCGTAAATGCCCCGTTTCACACTGAAAGACCTTTTTCCCCACATAAAACTGAATCAACTTGCGAAGATGCCAATCTCGGCATTGCTCTTTTTCTTTTGCCATCATCGCCAAAAATCGCTCAGATTCGCTCAGAAAAAGAAAATGGCAAGCAGCTTCCCGCGTTTTAAAGCTTTTATGAAATCGTCCTGCTGGATTTTCGTAATGCACACGAAAACCCTCGCTATCATGGCGAGTTTTGACTTGTTTAATTGAACTCATTTGCGATTATCGCTTTGTTGTTAACCTGGCCACAATTTTTGCTTGATTAAGACAATCTTCTATCATCTTGCCTCTTCTACTAGCTGGCTGTTTGCGATAATAGCGGATGGCTTCACGGGTGGCTAAGCTGGCGACAGAGGTAGAAAAGCCCAGCTTGATTAACTCGGCCTTAACATTGGCTTCGATGAATTGCTCAGGAGTCATCCTTCTAACCTCATGCTTCCACCAATTAAATCAAGGGGGATTTGAGATAACTCCATTACTGTTTTTTCAGCTTTTTTAAGAATGGGTAAATCATCTTGACGCTTACGTAATCGACGACCAGCATCCGAAGAGTCTTTATCAGACTCTTTTCTGGCTGTAGCAACAATATTTTGTAATTGCTCAATAGTAAAAGCTAATCCTTTATTTTCTTCCAACTCCGTCATGTAGTCATAGATTTTAGCCTGTAACTCATAGCTGTAACTCATTGCCATTAGACAGGCTTCACGTTTTGGAAATCGGTAAATTTTTCGAATAGACTGGGCACCGTTTCCAGTGGTGAAAATATCATCAGCTAAAAATTTAGCAGATGTTTCTCCAAGAACTTTGGGTACTTTTGCCATAAAATTATTGTGCTGTAACTTGCGATATTTTTTGCAAGGAAACGTTAATCTCTCTGCTTCCGCTTTTGATTTCCGCTCCGCATTAATATAGTCCACCATTTCCAGACTGGTCATTGTTGGCATTTCTGTTACTAAAAAATTGTCATTTTTAGTTGTTACTAATTTCATCGTACTTTTCCTTATAGAAAATCGAACCTGCGCGCACAGAACAGCCGCCCACAGAAAAGCACCATTTTAAACGGCGTTCTTCAGGCTCGACTTTCTATAAGGTTCTGTGTTTTATTGATGCGCGTGCGTGGCGCTGAGATTGTTAAGATTTGAACGTGCCAATGACCGATTCAGTGACACTGTGTTTTGATGTACTGCTGTAGATATTCCGTCTGCTTTTCGTTCTCAGCTATCATCGCTCTGAGACGGAAATAATCTTCTCGAGCTGCCTTACTAAGTTGTGGGGTGGCTTCATTATGTCGGCTCTGGGTGGTAGCGGTTTTGGGTATTGGACACACGGCATTGACGTGCAACTGCTTAGTGCCAGCACGAACAGCATCATTGAGCTTAGCAATTTCAGCTTTGGCATTATTTAATTTCTCCGTGTGTTGAATATCGAGTTGGTGCAAAGAATCAATCTTTTGCTGCTGTAATTTCACGGCTTCAATTTGTGCGCGATATTGCTGTTTTAATGTTTGGTAGTTTTGCCTGATGGTTTGATAACGGGAGTTGATAAAAATAAGTGAGAGAATTAACCCTGCAATAATCACTCCGATAAATGAGTAAGGTCGCCATAACATATTACGCTCTCAATTTCCCGACGGGTAATTAGCCCTTTCCAGACTTCGCCTTTCACATAAACCCACCGCTTCATCTCATCACATGCCCCTTTTCGGTCATTGTTGTTGAGCTTTTTGAGCAAGGTCGATTTGGCAAAATTACCCACGCCCACGTTATAAGCAAATGAGTAAAGGGCTGCCTGTGTTAGCGTGTTGATATTGACCTTAATCAACGGGTCAACATAACGTTTAACGGCTTTTAAATCGTCATTAAGCCACTTATCGCAGTCTTCTTGCGTGTACATCCGGTTACGCACAATATCCTTGCCTGTATGACCATAACAAACAGAGAGTACACCACCTCCATCGAAGTAAGGTTTAAATTTTAATCCTTCAAAATGCGTTATCATCGTTGAGGCTAAAAACAACGCACTACCGCCCGTTGCCATCAATATTTTTTTCGGTATCTTCATACTGACGTTCCTTGAGTCTGTACTCCTTTTTGCGGTAGTACACGTTGATAAAAAATGTCCCTATCGTGCAGACAATACCCATCACAGCTACCCACTGCTCAAGGGTAAAAAAATCAAAAATCGTTGTCATGACTCCCCCGAGGGTGGTCATGATGCCCCACCAGGCTTGCGCCTTAATATTCGCGAACATATCTTTATTGGTTTTTCCCGCCACATATTTTGCGTCAGGTTTAAAGACAGCCCCACCCGCGTTGAATCCGGTTGCGGTGATATGACATGTCCGTCGTAGATGCGCTTTCACCCCTGCCCCTACCCCGATGGAGTCATAGATGATTTCATCGGCATGGACTTCCTCAGCATAGTTTTTGACTCGGTTTGCTGAGCTGATCACGTCGCCTTTACTCCACTGCTGGCAATCCGTGACAACCGATCCGTGTACAAACGTGAGGGCGTTGCTGTCATCGCCCTCATCTGCAACGTCAAAACCGAGTCGTTTAGCCCCCGTTGTCAAAAACCCCAGTTTGATATGGGCATCAATGGCCGCCTGTACCCATTCGGCGGGAATTAAGATACCTTCAACAGACGCCTGATAGTTCAAATCCAGTTCCTGCGCCACAATGACCGGATTATCGATTTTCAGGCACTCTTTTTCGTACCATTGTTCATCTTTACGGGGGTCATTGCGCCAGTGAAAGGTAAACACCGGAATACGTCCACTGTGGCGTTTTTGGGCAAAAGGATTGTCCATCCCATTAACCGAACTTAAGTCAATGCGGCAGCGGGTAGTTTGCGATAGGGCAGCATCAATCAATAGCGGACGAGGCAAAAAGGCGGCTTCGTCGACGAAATAGAGTGTCGTCCGGTCACCCCGTCCAATATTGTCCCCCGCTTCACCCTTGATAATGGCGCCGGTGTTTGGAAAATTGACCCGCATATAAGGCGCGTGTTTTTTCGCTACCCAGCCTCCCCGAAACTCTTGCGGTAAAGTTTCAATAAACTTACGGGCTTTCCAGAACAACGCTTTCGGGTCACCGGTGCTGTCAACATACTCTTCTTTGCGGGAGCCAAAGCCAATTACCATCTCTTTATTAAAGAGACATAAAGCGCATGCGAGTGCAATTGACGTCCAGCTTAAGCCCATTTCGCGGCTTTTTTCGGTAATACCGTTTTCACGTCCTTTCCAGCGTGTCATTATCCAGTCAATCCATGCTTCCTGTTTCGGGAACAGCAAAAAAGGAATAGTCACCGGTAACCCGTAATCGACATTTCGTGGGTCTGTCGTCATGCCCCAGTCAATAATAAACTGCGCGGGATTATCCTTATAAAATCGGGTTAATCGTTTAAAACTTTCCGGCTGCTGGCGTAACCGTTGTAGACGCTCATCGCGCCACTCAAATACCTTAAAATAATCTGGTTTTTTAAAGTCAAAAGGAAAAGGTAACGGCATAGGAATTTGTCCGGAAAAAAGCGACTCAAAAAAATATTTTGCACATAAACGTGTACATAAAAATACAAAAAATGGGGTTAAACTCATATAATCAATTGATATTAAATAAATATTTAAATTTAATATCATTTATAACATAAATAAGTAAGCGATTTTAACCCTTTACCCCATCAGTTTTTGGTACGCTTCTGCGGCCTCTTCTAAAGTCATTTCTCGAGTAATTGCATTTTGCGGTAGTATATCTTCTGGTATAGGGCTACCTTGCAATTGCTTAATTTCCAGTAATAAGGTAGTTGGTATAGGAATGCCTTCTATCTCTAAAAATTGCGCGGCCTCTAGTGAAGTGATTTCGGCTGATTTTTTTCGCTCGAGTATCGATCTTAAGTATTCTTTTTGTTGATGCTTTTCATCGTTAAAGAAGACTTCATTGATCCCCATCTTTTTGTAAACGGCAATATCATTGTGACTAGGCAATACTTCTTCTATCGTTGTCGTTTCGCCGTCTGCCGTGGTTTTAATAATTTTGCGTTTTCGGATTTTGGTGTTTTGCCTTGCTGTTTCTGCTAGCTCTTTTTTCAAAATGTCGGCCGCATGATGAAAAGCATGATCAAATTCGTAATAATCCTTTCGCCAATTTCTAATCGTTTTTTCATCCACATGCAGCCATTTTGCAATGAAATGATTTGATACTTTGCCTTTCACCAAAGACAGGTTGATCACGTCATCAATATACGCTTTTTTATATTTAGCTTTCCCTGACATGACAACCTCTTTTTAACCTTTGTGCAACATTCGTAAAATTAGCCATTTTGGGTGCGGACTTATTTTGCGGAAGTATGCGAAAAAAATCCCTCTTCATGCGTTGTTATTATTAGGTTTTCCAATTTTTCAAAATGCGGAAGTATGACTGCGGAATTATGCGTTTTTGGCTATTCTGTAATTTTTTACCTGAATCCCTTTGATGTAAAGCAATTAAGGTTTTAACCCCATTTACCTTAATGATTAAAAAATGAACGCAAATGTTAAAAATTTAACTCAAAAATTGACCCTGAAAATCGACCGTAAATATTTGAGGTGGTCTCAATGTTTTTATGACCCAGCATTTTAGAAATAACATGAATATCATTCCGTTTTTTGATAAGACGTACCGCTGCAAAATGCCGTAAGTTATGAAATTTCCCAATCCTGAATTTTTCCAGTAATTCCTTAACAATTCCTGTCGTACTGTAATTTAACGACAGTCTTTTCACTGATTGACTGACAATTAATGGTTCATGTAACCCAAACTTGTTTTTATCCAATAGCGACAATAACCCTTTTGGCATCGGTAACAATCGCTGAACGTCAGCTTTTAAGCCTTCAATAACACCGTTTCGTGTTACATGTTTTGAGATATTCAAATATTCCCCTTGAATATCGCTATAATCCAATGCCAATATTTCGCTTATCCGAAGCCCAATCACCGATGCCAAGATGAAGGCAATCTTTTCTCTGACGGGCGCTTCTTCAATCATCCTATCCACATTCTCAAACGCCGGAATGAAAATAGGCTTTTCCCCTTTTCTTTTCAATTTTGGAATTGGACTGACACCAACATTTCGCATTGCTTTCAGCAGCAAATAGGCAGAATGCAGATGTTTAAGCGTATTTTCCGGTAAACCGTTAAATTCACTCGGGCGAATATTCAACGCCATTTTTGCTTGCAACGTTTCGTCAATCGAAAACAAGGCATGTTTAATCGTATCGAGCGAACTTTGCCGTAAATGCCCCGTTTCACACTGAAAGACCTTTTTCCCCACATAAAACTGAATCAACTTGCGAAGATGCCAATCTCGGCATTGCTCTTTTTCTTTTGCCATCATCGCCAAAAATCGCTCAGATTCGCTCAGAAAAAGAAAATGGCAAGCAGCTTCCCGCGTTTTAAAGCTTTTATGAAATCGTCCTGCTGGATTTTCGTAATGCACACGAAAACCCTCGCTATCATGGCGAGTTTTGACTTGTTTAATTGAACTCATTTGCGATTATCGCTTTGTTGTTAACCTGGCCACAATTTTTGCTTGATTAAGACAATCTTCTATCATCTTGCCTCTTCTACTAGCTGGCTGTTTGCGATAATAGCGGATGGCTTCACGGGTGGCTAAGCTGGCGACAGAGGTAGAAAAGCCCAGCTTGATTAACTCGGCCTTAACATTGGCTTCGATGAATTGCTCAGGAGTCATCCTTCTAACCTCATGCTTCCACCAATTAAATCAAGGGGGATTTGAGATAACTCCATTACTGTTTTTTCAGCTTTTTTAAGAATGGGTAAATCATCTTGACGCTTACGTAATCGACGACCAGCATCCGAAGAGTCTTTATCAGACTCTTTTCTGGCTGTAGCAACAATATTTTGTAATTGCTCAATAGTAAAAGCTAATCCTTTATTTTCTTCCAACTCCGTCATGTAGTCATAGATTTTAGCCTGTAACTCATAGCTGTAACTCATTGCCATTAGACAGGCTTCACGTTTTGGAAATCGGTAAATTTTTCGAATAGACTGGGCACCGTTTCCAGTGGTGAAAATATCATCAGCTAAAAATTTAGCAGATGTTTCTCCAAGAACTTTGGGTACTTTGCCATAAAATTATTGTGCTGTAACTTGCGATATTTTTTGCAAGGAAACGTTAATCTCTCTGCTTCCGCTTTTGATTTCCGCTCCGCATTAATATAGTCCACCATTTCCAGACTGGTCATTGTTGGCATTTCTGTTACTAAAAAATTGTCATTTTTAGTTGTTACTAATTTCATCGTACTTTTCCTTATAGAAAATCGAACCTGCGCGCACAGAACAGCCGCCCACAGAAAAGCACCATTTTAAACGGCGTTCTTCAGGCTCGACTTTCTATAAGGT
>NZ_LWMI01000043.1 GCF_001640365.1 Candidatus Arsenophonus triatominarum
ATTGGATCTAATTGTAGAAAACCACGAAAATACATCTGTGCGGTACATACAATAATAATTATCATAAAGATGCAGATTGTTGTCCGACGCTTATGACTCATAAATTGCAGCAGCAAATATAGCATAAAAAATAACCTCATACGTGAGTGTCCATGCGGGTATATTGATGCTATATCCATACCATGGACCAATAAAGTTATAGTCATTGGGTATATAATAAAAAATTATTTGCGAGGCAGTATAATTTTGATTGATGTTAAAAATAATTAGTAATAACAATACAAAACAATATAGGATAAAGTTTAAAAAATCTCTTAAGAGAAAATTCTAAGTTGTATTGTTTTTTTATTTATTGATGAGTAAACTATGACAAATCCACTAATAACAAAAAATATATCAACACCTACTTCACCTAATCCGAATAATCTATCACCAATATCAACTTGTAAATAGACGTTATTCAGATATTGCCTAAAATGAAAAGCGATGACTAATAATACAGATATCCCCCTAAGAAACTGAATAGCATCTAATTTTTTATTGTTCATAACAATATCCATAAATTATAACGGATTATATATGACATAAAAATTATTTAATCACCACGGATTCATTAATAACTCATTTACTTATTAATTTCTAAGATTAATTTATATGAAACTGAAAATCCAACTGAATTTATTGGCGTTTGTAAAACTATTTGTGAATCAGTGTTAGATACTACACCTATTGGAGCTGCATTTGTAGCTTGTGATTGACTAGAAATCACAGTGTGAACATCAAAATCAATGATTTTAAATCCTTCGGGGCGTCTATGGATACTCGTCCATCTGGGTTAACGGGTTTAAGTTTCCAACCTTTCATAATACACATTCCTTTGCCTAAGTATCTGTATGCTGTACCCGAATCAGGCAAAAAGCAGGGCTCTAAATATTTATCATTAATTACGTCTATATTCACCCAATTATTTGGTGATAGTCTTCGAATATCGCCAGTATAAATACCTGTATTAAAGAAAAGTACCCACTAGATGAATCTTGATAACTAAGATATGCCGAATTGAAGACCTCCCTTGATGCATCCATTTTTAAATTTTTGACAGTTAATCGTCCATGAGACATAGAATAAAACAATGAATTATTACCAGATGGAATTGTTAATGGCTGTTCATTACCTGTAAGTAATGACATCGAATGCCAGGGGCCATTTTTCCCCGTTGAATTAACTATATCTTTTTGCTGTGCAAATGACTCTGATATCTCAAGAGCAGCATTTTGCAAGAGTACGTGAATTCCTTCCCATGCTTCAATTCCTAACCTCATGTTATTACCATCACCATTCAACATTGTCACCGCAATTGCTGTCTCGTTTGTACTATCATAGTTCCCCTGACCTACAACTGCTCCCTCAATATAGCCAGTAAATTCAGAATAACCACAACTTCTCAATACAAGGCCAAAAGGACACGCATCAATTTCTACTCGCAAATTAAAACTTGTATTTCCATTATTTGGAGGAGAAAGATTCTCAGGCGTTGGTGTCACGGGATCTGCATAAAAACCCTTATGACATGAGTCTATGCGAATTGTACCTTTTGTTCCCCAGCATGAATATCCAAATACCCCATACTCACAGTCATTGACGGTAACGTCTATTTCAGCCTTAATAGCATAATTAAGATGTAATCCGATTCTGCCAGTACTCTTAGTGGGAGATCTTCTTGGTAATCCATACGTAAGCTTAAATCCTTTGAAAACCACTCCGCGTATAAATTCATCTGCACTACCTGCTGTTGTAGCGTTCATTACTCTTACGAAGCAGTCTTGTCCGAATGGCGGTGAGACGACATTAATGGTACGCTTTATTGTTGTGCCTCCAGAGTCAGTTTGTGGGTTGATTCCAGCTTTCCATTTTGAATTTACACCTATGCTTAAATAGTCGAATTTAAAATGATATTGAGCATATGAAGGACAATTAACTTCTGTCTTCCCTCTAGCATAATTCTCTGCTGCTTGGCATGCCGCCCAGTCAATGGTTTGATCTAATGAAGTTACGTGAGGGTAAACCGTTTGTGCTTCTTTTAATGTCTTAAATCGCTCAGATAGCGGGTGGACATTTACATCACCAATCGCACCAAATTGTTCAGGCGTAACATAATGCAACATCTGTTGCAGATTACCCGATGGCTGGACACCTATCATTGATGCACCATCGGGTTGTTTAAGCTTACCTTTAATTGGTCAGGATCGTACTTTAGAATATTTGGAAAATAGAATTGTTGCGCACCATGGCTGTCATACACAACCATTGAATGACCTTCTACTGTGACAAACTTGGCAATTGACCATTGTAAACTGGATAGCCGCTTGATTGATGATAATAGGTTGTGCACAGGGACATGTGATCCGTCTTCATTCTCAAGATATACCTGAATCTGGTTCTCTGGGATGGTGGATCCCTATCGATTTTACCGATGTAAACCTTACCATTGCTTGCAGCAGCAAACTTTCTTCTTAAGGTGAATAATTGGCTTGGCATACTCACGACAACATTAGGCATAATATCTGACATTTTTCTCCAGATAGAAATGAGGTGTATATTTATTAAATAATGGGATTTATAAAACTTTTAGATAGGATTGTTATTCGTTGTTGTTACTTTTTGTCATTCCACTCATCGTAGCAACAAACCCAAGTCTGGCCATTTGCTGGAACTCTTCACGACTCAGCGTATCACGAAGTACTCTCATTACGGCTTTATTTTTAACAAAGCGTCTTTCAGCAGCTTCAATGGCTGATTGACTCGCTCCAGCATTAACCGCTTTAGTTGCTTCCTGAATAGCTTTCTCTATTGCATATCTGCCACTACGTTTACTGGCTAAATTGGCAATACCAGAATACAAGCAGAACTCGCTAAAGAACCTAATACAGAACCAGTTACTCCAGCTCCTGCATAGCCAGCAATAGCCCAACCGCTTTATTCTTGAGTGGGTCAGAAATAATTTGTAATATTTTTGGTAATTCACCATTGAGCGTTTTCAGGACGGGAACTGATCTTCCTGTATGTTCAATGCTTCTTAAAGGTTTTGACGCCGCTTTTGCTAATAAGCCATAAGCTTCTGTCAGTCTTCCAAGATCGGGTGAATATTGTCTAATCACATTAATGTTTTGTGGTGTAAGTATTGAAGCCAATATGTGAAATTCCCGCGCCTTCTGATTTACCCCCTCTCACACCTTGTGATGCTGCATCCTGCAATATTGATGCTATCGTTGGTTCATGTTCATCCTTTGGAACAGATTTCATTATTTTATGAAATCTTTTAAACCTTTTTTCGATGAGCTTTGTAATGCAGAAACGCCTTTTGTGATTAGCGCATCATTTGATAGGTCTCTTCCAAAAATAGCTTCAGCATCTTTTGGGCGTTATTCTTGCCTTAGATAATTCATTAGCTTTCGTCCAGTCTTCAAGAAAACCACCCTGTTGTGCCATTTTCTGCATATCTTGTGTTATGGCTTGTCTAACTTCTCCAGCACGTCTGGCCGCATTTGCTTCACCTCTACGGCTATATTTTTCTGCTGCATCAGAAAATTTAGCTCTCCATGCTTTCATGCCATCAAACGTAATTCCCCCTTTTTTATAAGCAGAAACAAATTGCTTCATTTCAGATGATAAAGGAACGCCAGCAGAATTTTCAGCTTGAACAACCGCATTGGCATTAGCCATTTTCATCTTTTGATTTGGCATTGTAGATCTAACATTATTCCAGGCTTTCCACTCTGCCTCTCTCATTTCATCTAGATTTGATATGACTCTTCCTTTAATCGCTGCGCTTTTTTCTGATGCCGTTCCAGATTCTGCACCTAATTCCTCTAAGTTTTTGTTCAACTTGCTTTTTATTTCATCAAATGCTTTCATGTGAGCATCTTGCACAATTCCTGGTGTTGAAGATAAAACTCCTTCAGTTTGCGCAATGCCTGTACTACCTGAACGCATACCTGGCGTTAAAGCATTAATGTCAATACCCGTAACATCAGCTGCTTTAGCAACATCCGGATCTATTTTGGCGGCTTGTTCTGCTATTGATTCTCGTCCTGCTTCAGATCTGGCTAATTGTACAATATCATTTGCCGTGTTAATTTCAGTTGATGCTGGTGATGCTGTACGTTGCACAACTGCATTATAAGCTTTACCTAATAGCGGAGTAATCGCTCTCGTTAATCCACTACCAGCAACCCCAATACCCAAATCAGTCGCTAAATTTTGGCCATTATCGCGCTGACTATTCTGTGCTAATGCCCCTACACTATTTTCAGCCACCATATCCGCTAATTTAGTTGCACCACGCTCCAGTCTTCCCGCGTTGGTAACAGAACCTAATGCGGCTGCTGTTCTTTCTGCGCCAACACCAGGAATAAGATAAGGCCCAATTTCAGCACCCAATTTGGCATATGGATCTTGTGGTTTTAAATTATCAGGTAACTCTAATCGCTGTGTTGGTGTATAAGTACCATCGCCAATTCCTAACTGATTACCCGCCCACGAAGCTCCTGACATAAAAGCATCGGCAATTTCAGGGATAATATTCGCTACATTAACACCTGTTTGCAAAAGTCCTTTTCCTGCCTCAGTAATAGGATTACTATCTTGGTTTTGAGTAGATCGTCTTTGTTGAATTAATCCAGCAATTCGTTGAGCGCCAGTCTTATCGCCTGCTGAATCCGCATTTCTTAATGCAGTAAAAAGCTGTTCTTCTGAATAATCATTGATAGCCATGATTACCTCGATAAATATTTATTTAATAATTCATCATCTGAAATATTTGAACTATCAACATTCATCTTTTCGTTAGGCTCATCTTGCTTAAAATCCGGGTAAATTTGCTTGAAGTTAGCATTCAGCCTATTTTTGCTAGTATTTGCGTTTTTTATAATATTCTGCAATGTTTTTCTGAGCGCTTCTGGCGACTGTTTTTCACTCAAATTACCCAGTGAATTCTGCAATGAACCAAATTCTCGGTTAGTGGTATTCCCTAATCCAGCGGCACCATTGGCTGACAATTCTTTCATTGAGCTTAATGTTTGCAGTCCTATTTGATCTTTCAAATTGCTAATCTGTGCCGCTAAATCTGCTCTGACAGTACCAGGAATATTTGGCATTATACTTCCTGCCCCAACCGTCCATTCCAGATAGGGATTATCCAATATACTTTGCGCTTGTTGTGCCAATCTGTCTGCGTTGTCATTAATTGTATCAATGCGTTTTCTATCATTAATCGGGGCGACACGTTTTTTTTCAGTTGCTTCATCTATCTTTTGTTGATTAGCCGCAATTTGTTGCTCTAATGCTTGTTTTCGCAATTCGTTAGTCGAATTTTGTGCTTGTCGATCAAGTTTCTTGTTCTCAAGTTCTGCTCTTTTTATCTCTCTATCCAAGGCTGCATTTTGCGCAGAAATATTTTGACTTCTCATTGTTAAAGACTCACCTGCTCGGTTGCTGCGTTCTGTTTCAGCAAGTTTACCTCTGTCAATGTCACGACCTTCTTGTTTATCTTGAATATCAAAATATTTTTCTGGACCCAATGCATGCATACCAATTAAATCAGTCATCTGATCAAACTGTTTTGGGTCTTGCTTGTAGGATAAAAATGCTTCTTCTGGTGATAATCCCATCTGATTTAATATCGGTGCATTTTTCTGTAATGATGACATCAGTGATTGATCACCACTTTTTGCAGCAAGACGCAAATCCATGGCTGCTTGTCCAATAACCTGATTTCTGTCCTGGTCAATAAAACCCATCCCTTTTTGAATGCGTTCAATTTGTTCAGGATGAGCCACAGCAAGTTGCTTCATTGCGTCGCGATCATTAGCCGCATAAGCCGCACCGAAAGATTTCATAAAATCCGCTTCTGATTGCTGTTTTTCTCTTGCCTGCAAATTGTCATAAATTGAACCTATACCCTGTGCAAGCATAACACCCGTATTAGGACGTTCAGCATATTGTGGTACTGCTGGCAATCCTAGCCCTCCCGCAGTTTGATTCGATATTTGCATACTGGGTAATCCAGCAAGTTGAAACGCCGCCATAGAAACTCCAATTAAAATAAACTACCCAGTGCACCTAAACCACCACCAATTACAGCTCCCCATGGTCCGCTAATACTTGCGCCTGTTGCAGCTCCTGCCATGCCACCACCTAATGCTCTCTGCCATCCAGAAGGGCTACTTGCCGAAGCCGCATTTGCTGCTCCAATGTTCTGTAATAATTGACCGACATTATTAGCGTAATTTTGACCTGCTGAAGCTTGTCCGGTTGCTGCATTCATGCCAATGCCAACTAAATTACCGTAATTTTGCATCTGATTAGATAGAAAATTCTGCCCTAATGCTGGAGCGATAGATGCTAATTGATTACCTGTTGCCGTCGAACCTAAACCACCTGTCGCTTCGGCGGCATTTAAACTTTGGTACCTCGCTTGACTAGCCAAATCATTAAACTGTTGCGAATTATAAAAATTGTTCAATGCCTGTGCCTGTCCCTCTGGCGACATCAAATTTTGCAATTGATTTAACGCTGGCACCCCGACTCCCATGTATGGCGTTAAATTTTGCATTACACGTTGCCATTGGTCTCTTTGTAGATCTATTGCTTCACGTGATGCCCTAGCTTGTTCGCTTGCGCCGTTATCCCCACCGCCTCCACCCATCTTCTAACTCCTCTTTTGTTACCTGATACATTGTCATATTGATTTGTTGATTACCTGCCGTTAATGCATTATCAATCACACCGACTCTTCGCATGTTCATTAATTTGCAAATAATTTTCCCCCACGGGGTTTTTTCAGGAACATACGTAATCACGGTTGAAAAATTGATATTATCCACCAACCATTTTGAAAATTTTTTTGTGGCTTCTAATGCATATTTTCCTCGAAAACCTGGATCAAACACAGGATGAATTTCAATTAACTTGTTGCGAATAAATTCTATTGAAAAAAAACCAACCAGCATTAACCCTTCATAAACACCCACATAAAGCTGATTGTTCTTTAATTGATAATCCCCGTTATTTTCCATTGCATAACCGATCTTGCTTTTATCCATAAAAAACCGCTGGAATTGTTGGATATTGTCAATAACTTTAATTTCCATCAGTCAATCAACCCGTGCGATCTTAACGCGTCTTCTAGTGCCTTGATGCGCTGGCGGGATGCGATTAATGCATTAGCCAATGCATCAATTTCATCTTTTTTATACTTTTTTCCAATTGCGAAGGATTGATCTGCATCAAAAGCGTTCTTCAATGGAGTACCGATAGCGGGAGTAAATCCAATAACACGCTGACCAACCACTTTTGTACCGTTAACGGAATAAGCAGTGTTGACATTGAGGGATGATGATAAATTTTGCTGAGTCACTCGACTCAAGGAGACGTAATCAACGATAATTTCGGATACTTTGCCATCCAAGTCTTGTATCTTTATTTTAAGTCCGTTAACGTCGTTCTCAATATTAAGCACCCGAACCTCAAGACTTGCTAAACCCTCCTCAGTTTTTGTTATCCTTTCCTCGTGATTCCCAAGGATAATATCTTGCTCTTCATTTTTAAGTTGCGCAGCATAAGCTTCATATCCTGAGTCGTTAGCTCTGTTAACGACTTTGCCTATATCCTCGGCACCACTTAAAACGATCCTACGATAAGATTCGCTGAAATTTGAAGGAAGGATATCAGGGGTGATATATGAACCTTGGACGCTGATTGGCTCCTTTAATCCTGGATTTGCATATTGATTCGTCATTGTTCAATCCTTAGCGACATATTCGATAATGTCACAGGTGATTTAGTGATGATACGTATTTTAAAACCAATATTTTTTCTAACTCTGCCAATTCTTCGCCAAATAACTCGCTGGTCATAACGAAACGGGGAGTTTTGCTCTATTAATTGCTCTCTGCCATAATTGATGCCGTCTGTTGTTGCGGACAGAAATAATTTATCTGCAATTTGAGCAACACCAGTCGAAGATTCCAGTTCAAAATCAAATAATCTTGCATTGTCAGCTTTTATCATTGGTGTATAAAGAAGGTGTTCTGTCGATTGTTCGTATTGACTTGATGCGTCGAAAACTAAATTACCGATAATTCCTTCTTTCTTGTCACCCGCTGTGATTTGATTTCCATAGAACATAAAATCAATCGCACGATAGGGATTGTCATAAAGTCCTGATTTCAGTATCGACCATTGATTATTTGCAGAAATATCGAAACAAAGAGTATGCTTTGAAAGATGAATAATTAATAATTCATGATTATCAAATTTAATTGATTCCATAACTGATTTAGACAATTCATCAGCAGAATAATTACTGATGATTTTATCAATAGTAGCCGTTGATATTTTGTTTTTTTCACCTGAACCTATAATATAAACTGATGGTTGACCAATAGAATGATGACTAATAATTGCGTAATTGTCCTGATAACGACATTTGCAATTACGACCTGCAATACCAATCTGAATCATATACGCTGGTTGAGCAATATAAATGGGTTGTGAAGTATCAGAAGAGCCAGTTAACGAAAAGTATTCAATCGTAGAAGAACCAAAACAGACTATCATGTCTCGCCATGATGCAACTGAAACTATCCCATCAGGTTGCGATTCAGCGCTGTAAAATGTGTATTAGTCTTAACTTAATCCGACAATTCTGATTTAAAAAAGAGCGTTACCGGTTTTAATTAACATCATTAGATAATTAAATAAAAGGTAATTCTATGTATCAAACAAATAATCCTATCATCAAACATAAAGTCGGGTTACTTAACCTCGCTGAAGAGCTTAATAACGTCTCAAAAGCCTGTAAGATTATGGGGGTATCCCGAGATACGTTTTATCGCTACCAGGAACTTGTTAACGATGGTGGGATAGACGCTTTAATTAATCAAAATCGACGGGTGCCTAACGTAAAAAATAGAGTAGATGAACAGATTGAAAGCGCTGTAGTCGAGTATGCGATTGAATACCCTGCACACGGTCAACACCGCAGTAGTAATGAACTAAGAAAAAAAGGCATTTTTGTTTCGGGGAGTGGCGTTCGCTCTATTTGGCTGCGCCATAATCTCGAAAATTTTACAAAACGCCTAAAAGCGCTTGAAGATAAAATCGCAACAGAAGGAATTATCCTGTCAGAATCACAAATCAGTGCTCTAGAAAAGAAAGCGCAAGATGATGAAGCCTGTGGTGAGATTGAAACAGCGCATCCAGGTTATCTGGGTTCACAAGATACTTTTTATGTCGGTCATTTAAAAGGCGTTGGTCGTGTTTATCAACAAACTTACATTGATACTTACAGTAAAGTCGTTCATTGTAAGCTTTACACAACAAAAAGCGCGATAACGGCGGCAGATTTATTAAATGACAAGGTTCTCCCTTTTTATTCCCAGCATGGTTACCGGTGTTACGTATACTGACGGACAGAGGCAGTGAGTATTGTGGTAAAGTTGAACATCACGATTTAAACTTTATCTCGCTATCAATGATATTGATCATACAAAACTAAAGCTCGTTCACCTCAAACTAATGGGATTTTGTGAACGCTTTCATAGAACTGTATTACAA
>NZ_LWMI01000044.1 GCF_001640365.1 Candidatus Arsenophonus triatominarum
TAGATCTGTTGTAGGTATGCGTTTTGGATGTGTTGAAGAAAAGCAACAGTCACTAAGCAAACGCCAAGACTAGCTAAACGTCCACATGTCAAAACAGGTTCTCATGATGAGGGAGAGTGGATGAAGAAAAATGCTGCAATTCTTTATCAGTACGAGAAGGATTTGAAGAAATACGACCCGTCGTCGTTAAGTTTAACAATGCCAGATTTACGTAGAGCCGTAGAATGCTCAAAATACTGTAAGCAGAATTGGCAGAAGAGAAAAGCTAGAATTGGCGATGAGAGAAGGCAAAATACAAAATATCCGTTCCAAATCTGAGCAAAACAAGATATACTTTCTCTGAAAACGACCTAGAATTAATACAAAATTTTAATTTGAAAAGGCACACCATGAACAAAACAGAACTCATCAGTAAAGTTGCAGCGAAATCAGGTTTGAGCAAGAAGACGCGAGAAGTCGATTAACGCTTTCATAGAATCTGTGACAGAATCTTTGAAATCCGGCAATGACGTACAACTCATTGGCTTTGGTAGTTTTCAGGTTAAGCAACGAGCAGCTAGGGAAGGACGAAACCCAAAAACAGGCGAACCACTTAAAATTGCTGCTGCAAATGTACCGAGTTTTAAAGCAGGTCAAAATCTCAAAGATGCGGTGAAGTAATTCATGACCTATGACGCAAGTTCAATTCATATTCTGCGTGAAGATGAAATCAAACAGTTTGATTGGCATTGGGCAGAGGAATTAGCCCATGAGCACACTTTGCCGCTGGATTGGGTCAAGCGAGGTTTTGAAGCCTCAAGACGATTAGGCATTGAACCCGATTTTTTCGTCAGAAAATATATCCTCAATCAAGACCTACCCAAAAATGACGAATTCGAGCAAGTCTTCATTGAAGTGCTAAAGGAAGACAGAAAGAAGAGTCAGAATACCCTCTAAAACGTCCTGTAATCAATTATGAGAGATTTTCTCGATAAAAACGTAAATTCGTACGTCTAAAAATTTATCGTTGCCCACAATGCGTTATAGCAACTTTGAGTTTCAGGTTTCAGAAATAGAAAAAGCCAACTGCGAAAGTTGGCTAATTCAACATAAAGTAATCAATCTGCCATGAAGGATTTACTTTTTTTCAATGCTATATCGTAATTATTGGTTGAAGTTGTTGAATAATCATTGTTTTATTGTTGTTTGGTAAATTGGCCTGATTAGCAAGAAAACATAAACTAGCTCTTTTATTGCTGTGACTCTATATCATCTCCTAAAAGCCGAGATAATATATCAACGAGCCTAGGTGATGCCTTATCAAGAGCAAAGCCGGCCAGCAAAGCTCGTTTGCATTCTTTGTTGATTTTATCAGATTTGTTCAAGTGTTTTATTAGCCATGCTTCTGATTGATCAGTTTCAGAAAGTGATAAAGTAAATCTACGGACATTTTATTTTTCACCTTAATTTCTCCCCATTAATAAAGTCCGTTAACAAGATCTAGCTGTGGGGTTTCTGACATATAAAAACGCTCTGGTATAATTTTTGTATGGTCTTTTAAAGCATCAGAAATTATAGGAGCGCCACCACCTATCACAAGAACATATGAATAACCACTAAAAGACTCACTGACTCGATAACTCGATCAGATAATCGTTTTATATTTTGATTAATAGCTGATACAACGGTATTTATTTTACTTGGATCGTTTGTATTTTTTTTGAGCCATTCTTTATTGTGGCGATTAATGATGAACTGATCAGCAATGTAATTTGAAGCACAAGTGTTTGCTGTTTCTAATATACGTTTAATTTCACGTGTAATTATTGAAACACCAATATCAGAATCACCAGCTAAATTAACAACCCCTGACATATTTCCGCTAATTTGAGCAATGTCTAACGTAGTCCCACCTATATCGACAATTAACATTGATTGTGTTTCTGGAATATCAATCAATTTATCAAATCCGGCAGGTATTGATTCAGGTTTAACAGATATTTCTTTAAAAGAAAACATTGGAAAATTTTTATTGTTTGATACGATTTTTCTTAAGTTTTTTTTCTTCCTCTCTATATTATCAAAATTTATCTGATTATCTTCGTCATAATATTCTGCCAATGGCAAAGTAACAGTAATATCAACTTCTTGAGGAATAATGCTAGTTTGCAATAGAGCATGATGAATGGCGACAGTATTTATCAGGCTATATTGCCACTCGCTGTTATTGGTTGTTATATTTCGAATATCCAATTTATCAAAAGAATATTTTTCACCTTCAATTAAAAAATTAACGATATCATCGTTACCAATGTCAGCGACCCAGCCACGCTTAAAACTGGTTGGAACAATAGCTACTTTTTTTTCATCATTTTCTAGCCAAATTAATTTTATATTCGTTGAGCCATCATCGATAAAAACTTTCATGTTTTCCTCATCTTTTTTGCATCAAATAATTGTCATTTTAGATGAAAAAATACATTCAGCAATATAATTTATGAATTTTAGCATCATTTTTGCTGCTAAATAGTCATTAAAATTTGAATTTTATATTACTTTATGAGTTTTTGATGCTTTTTTTCTTGTTATTATCATCAAAATCCAATAAGTCACTCCAGCCATCAGAATAGAATTCAACGAGGGGATGCCGAAGTTGAAGAATACGCCGACAAGTGTGCCAGCAATACAAGCAAAAATAGCAGACCAGCCAATTAAAGGAGTATCTGAATCAGAAGGTAATATCCGTTTTTCTCTAGTTTCGTCTAGAATTTTCCTGCTCGTTTTCAAAATGTAGTAATCAACCAGCATGACACCAGTTATTGGTGGGAAAATAATGCCAAGTATGGAAAGGAAATCTACAAAGTGGTTTAAGATGCCCATCATCGATAGCGCAGTGCCCCGTGATGAAATCAAGACCGGCATGAAGTATTATGGCCGGCACACTTCCTACGCCACTTTCTATGGTTGGCTGGATGGGGAGCCGAAAGGCTCGCCGTTCACTTTGTCCGGTAGTACTAACCCCATTCAGTCTGCCACCCGATCTCAATTCCAAATCTGGCGCCTAGATTTTGTTTCTCTTGTTTGGATGAGGGAATGCTGATGTACGAGTACGTTTTAGATATTACAAATAAAAATAACCGGATTTTTATAATGAAAAACCCCGAGAAAATGGGCTTTTGCAAACAGATTTCATAGGCCAGTTGGCCAACACTAGGGAACTACAATAATAACTATATTTGTTTTTTTATTTTTCTGATTTCCAGACACGAGTTGGAAATCAAGTAAACACCCAAAGGGAATATGTAGCAACAACGGAGCATATTCCCTTTTTTATAAACAATAAGAATTGTTCTGATATTTCTAGTTCTTTTCGCTCGAAAACAAGGGGAATTTATCATGATTCAAGCTAACAAATACAGAACAACCTTTCGGCGGTTACAAGCAGGTATGTCCGTTTTTCACAACGACGAAATCTTGAAAATCGTGAAATTGAAAAAGCAAGAATTCACCGAAAAAGGGCTGATTTACCACTTTGATGTTGAAGGTGGAAATGGAAGTTTGATAGGCGAAAGCAGAGCAAAAATATACGCAACAAAAAATTGCTAAATTATCGCTGAAAAATTCAATCATCCAACCTTAAAAAATACGATTATTTTTTAATCGTAACTTATTGATTTTGATCAGTTTATTTTTTATTTAAGTTATTGAATTTGATCAACTATTTGACAAATTTAATTTTAGACTTACAATTGTAAAATCTATTTTTAGCTGTCTTTTGCACAGCATTTGCTCTTTATACAATTTGGGGTTTTCCTCTCTGCGAGTCGCAGAGGACAGAATGCCGTTTTTGTGTGTTCTGTTTTGGTGTTTTTTATTCAATAACACGGTTATCCACATTCATTCGATTTGTGGAAATCGTATTTAACTCTTCGTTTTTACGGGGGTTGTTATCATCTGAAATTCAGAAACATCAAAATATAGCGCTCAGGAGGGAAAATGCCCAAGAAATTATTTTTAAAGAAAGTAAGAGTAATGCAAAAATCAGGCGAGAAATCAGGAAAATTGAATTTCTTGCCAAGAAAGACGCTGAACGTGAATTTAATCAAGAACTCAAAAAAGCGTTTTGGCGACACGAAAATCCACGCCAGCAATTACAGAATTTTCAACGACAGATTGTGGTTTATGCCAATCTGTTTATGAATTACCGCAAAAACAACAAAAACAAAAAATCATCGAACAAAGAGCGCGCATTGACGCCTATTTTTATAATTAAAAATTATTTTTCTTCAAATCTACTTTAACCCCCCAGGGAAATCACACGTTTTTTCATATGATGATTTTCTCATTTTTATATGAAATCGTTCTCAAAAATTCAATAACGGGAGTGATTGAGTGAAAAGTGCCGCTACATTACGATTGATAGGTAATCCACATGCGTATTATCCAAATTTAGCCAAACCGCTTGGTGGATTAACCGCAGCAATTCTTTTTTCCCAAATATTTTACTGGCAGGACAAAGCTAATTCTGAATTAGGAGTTTACAAAACTCGAGATGATCTTGAAGAAGAAACCGGATTGACACATGACGAACAACGAACAGCAATAAAAAAATTAGTCGCAATTGGAGTTTTACTCGTTACAGAAAAACGGCTTGAACATAAAACATATTACAAAATTGATGAAGGTAAGCTTAATGAAATTCTGGATAATTTCGCCAACTCAAAAAAGGGAGTTTCGCGAGATGGAGAAAATGGAGCTCCCGAAGTAGACATTGTCGAGTTCGGGGAATCGACATTATCGAGTTCGTTTGATCAAGAGATTACTACAAAGATTACAGAAATATATAAACCATCCCTAACCCTTCCTTCTCAAAATTTTGACTTGAAGCTAATTTTGGCGGATTCGCTGCGTGGTGAATTTCAGGAGTTTGTCGACAAGTCTGCCGATGAGCTACATCGAGCCGTTGAGCAAAAAATTATCGGACTGGTTCGAGTGCAACAGGGAGTTTCGAGTACAGGAACGGG
>NZ_LWMI01000045.1 GCF_001640365.1 Candidatus Arsenophonus triatominarum
AAAAATATCTTGAATTAAAAAGTTACTTATACTCCAGAAGGAAAAAGAATTTTAGCATCAAACTTAAAAGATTCAATTTAAATTAACACTGACTACAGGAAGGTCTAAGTTCCCGTAGCCAGCTAACCCTAAACCTAGGTTAAGTAGGAGTAAGGCTAATGAAAAAGTCTACCTTCCGCGTGCGCGTAATTGAAGCGCAAAATCAAATCATCGAGTTATTCGTTCGAACCTCACGCAATTTAACCCGTCGTCAGCGTGCCCGAATTCTCCAGCGAGTTGGGGGTGCGGCATGAAATACTTCAAAGCAACCATCATCACTAACGTTGACCACGAGAAGGGTAAGACAACAAATTCATCTATCTTTCCTCTGAGACGAAAATAGCTGCCAGAAATTGGCCTCTCAATATATCTTTGAGACTGACGGCGCAAACTGCTGTTTTTACAAATCGCCCAGATTGGAAGAAATTAGCGTTGAAGAGTATCTCGCTAATACCGAAAAACAGACGGATATTATCGAAAAACAGGGCATAGACCAGTTTTGCGCTTTACTCACGATATTTGGGGTTCAGGAAGAATACGACGAAGGCGAGATTCGCGATGCGGAGGATTTGTTGGCCAATCCATCAGAAGAGCCAGAGATTTTTGAGCAATATACCAATCTTCGTGAATTGTTGTCTGTGAAAATACAGGAAGCAGACAAAACTATCTCTTTAAGCGAAATCAAGGAAATAGCGATTCATCTTTTTGAGTGTGGAAAAAATAATGAGTTATCCACTAAATCTGTCGTTATGTCTGTGGAAAACGTGGGAGAAGCGGAAAAAAGCGAGGCGAATATAGTACCTGAAGAATTGGTTAATAATTACACAGAAGGGCAACAATTAATTAACTCAAAAGGTCACAAACATAGACGACAACTCTATCTTCTCTGCTTTTCCTCCCGTTAACGGAAAAATCATGAGCGGTGAAAATATCACGCTTGAGATGTTGAACGGCTGTGTGGATGCGTTGAAACCACAGAGAACTTGATTGTTCGCCGTTTGTCAAATAGCACTATCACGCGGCAAACGGTTATTCGAGTACGCAAATTAGGTTGGTGCAAAAGGCAGAGACAATAGCTGTGCTGGATTGGGACAAGGACGCACCGTTCAGGAAGGAAAAACAAGAGCGTTTTTGATTGGTGATGCGGTACATACGGCTATTCTTGAGCCGGAGAAATTTCCGCTAAGATATGTTTCTGCACCTGAGCTGGATTTGCGTACAAAGGATGGCAAAAAAACGCTATCCGATTTTGAGAAAAAAATCTAACATTGGCAAGGGTTGTTTTAAAAAAAGGAGGAATTTGAGGCAATCCAATTGATGCGTGATTCTGCGCTGGCTTACCCAATGGTTGAAGAGCTACTCGAAAACGGCGAACCAGAGGTTTCAATTTTCTATCGCACGGAAAAGGGGACGCTATTGAAAATTCGTCCTGATTTGTTGGGAATCTATTCAGATAAGCCTTTCTTGTTGGATGTGAAAACGACTGACAATTTTCAAGGTTTTGGGAAATCTGTTGATGAGTTTGGTTATCACATACAAGCGGAATTTTACCGTCTGATTGCTAATCAGGTATTTGGTCAAGCGATAGCTTTCACTTTCTGTGCAATTGGCAAAAACCCAGCTTATGGGCGTTTTCCTGTGAAACTTTGTGAACCCGACGACGAAGATAGCGAGCAGGGCGTATACGAAGTAAATCGTGTGATTGATATGCTAGAAAGCGTCATAGAAACCTACCCAATAGTCAAAATATCCCGTCCTTTCTGGGCAAAACAGGCGGATAGAAAACGCAGAGAAGCTTTGATGATGGAAGAGGGTGTAGCATGAATACCGGACTGGAAACCATGAACAACGTCTATGCCAATTTGCAATCGGTCATTACGCAGCAAGGCATAGCAGCCCTGTTACCTGCTCAGGTTACGCCTGAGCAGTTCACCCGAACCGCCGCAACCGCATTGATTGAAAATGCGGATTTGCAAAAGCCGATAAGCAATCACTGGTGCTGGCCTTAACCCGTTGCGCCAAAGACGGACTTATGCCTGACGGACGAGAAGCTGCTCTGATTGTCCGTAGTACCAAAGTCAATAATCAATTTGTGAAAAAAGCCGTCTACATGCCGATGGTGGACGGTGTTATGAAACGTGCCCGTCAATCCGGTCAGGTAGCCAATATCATTGCAAAGGTTGTCTATTCACAAGATGAGTTTGAATATGTGATTGATGAAAACGGCGAGCATTTAACCACCGTCCAGCGTTTTTTGAATGGTGATGAGGGTAGTAAAAGTCTATGCCTTCGCCAAACTCAATAGCGGTGAACTGGTTGTTGAAGTGATGAGTCGCGCTGACGTGGAAAAGATACGCGATACAGTGAAAAGCGCAAAAGACTACACAAGCCCTTGGGTGAAGTGGTTCGACAGAATGGCACTCAAGACAGTGATTCATCGCCTCGCTAGACGGCTTCCTTGCGCCTCTGAACTATTTTCGATGTTTGGGGTATACGAAGATGCAAATTCAACAGAAAAACCGCTCAGAATGGCTCCTACTTCGTTTAAACGGCTATCGATGAGGGATATTATCCGTGAGCGAAACGAAAAACTACGTCAAAAAGAAGAAACGGCGACAGATGTACAACCAGCAACTAATCCAAAATTGGACGCCGTATTAATCGCCCTCGACGATGCCACCGACGAAAAAACCTTGCTGAAATCGTTGAGCATTGTACCCTGTTGTCCGCTGAGTTGTCTGAGGACGAAAAATACAGCTTCGTGAAAAGATTAAGACTAGCAAAAAGCGGTTAATTCCAACCAACAAAGATAGCAATGTTTGGATGGCAAGACTGGCAAACGGTACGGGTGACGCTTGGCGATTTCGAGATGGTGAAATAGTCCACGGATTTTTCGAGGCTGAGAAAAAAGCCAAAGAGGTGGGCGCAGTATTGGAAAAACCGAGTCCTTACCGATTTAGTCCGAGTCATTAAAGTAAAAATGCCCCTGAGGTAAATAGGGGCGTTATTGCTAAAGCTGGATTATGATGTCTTAAATGTAATGATTAATATAGCGGGTTTGTTTGCCATAATTCAATCTGACGCGAGCAATTATTGAAGATATCCGATGAGTAAAAAATTCACCCCAACGCCCCATGATGCGGTATTTAAGCAGTTTTTAAGTGAAAAAGAGACCGCTAAAGATTTCTTTGATATCTGGCTACCGGATGAGATTAAGGCACTGTGTGACTTAGATAGCCTCAAAGTGGAATCTGGCTCATTTGTTGATAGTGAGATGAAAAACTACCAGAGTGATATCCTGTATTCTGTCAAAACAGAAAAGGGACAAGGTTATCTCTATCTGCTGATTGAACACCAATCAACCCTGACAAAGCTC
>NZ_LWMI01000046.1 GCF_001640365.1 Candidatus Arsenophonus triatominarum
CATACTGGTCTGCAAAGCAGCACTGGCATAAAGTGGAGCAAGACGTTCATCCAGCGCCTTGATTCGGGAATAGCCGTAATCAGAAGCAAACAATGTTTCAACACGAATGGATCGGTCACCGGCATTTTCACCGTAAATGTCGAGCTGAATATCAGCTTGCCTTACTTCAGTCCAGTTCATCGTACTGGTTTGAGGGTTTCCGCTGTCATGGGCAATCCCTCTCGCCGCCGACAGCCGGATAAATCGTAATGGCGTGAGAACACAGAAGATATCGCTCGGCATGGGATTCCGGTTATCCTGAGCCTGCCAGACCGTACCTGCAATCGGTTCAATGAAATCGGCCAACGTGTCAATGACCTGATTGACCGTATAATCATTCATCCCCCCTCCCTGTCCGTTTGGAGACACACTAACAGCCGACACCAGTCCGGCCACAATTCAAGCGGTTCAATCACCAGCCAGGTATCCCCCTCAATGAGGAATAAATCGCCACCGGTCTGTTGTTTTCGGTTAACCGACCAGAAGTTTCCGTTAACGTGAATCGATTTGAATATGCCGTGGATATTCAATCCGTCCACATGCTGCAAATCCCCTTTCGACAGGGGTTGCAACTGAATGACGATATGTTCATCGGGAAGGTATTTGGGGATGCGTGTCCGGCCTTCACCGACTGTCCAACCATCAGAACGGCGGACTATTGCAGCAATATCAGGGTTAACGGCTCGAATAGCCGAACGAGTGAGATTATGAAGATTCATCATCCACCACCACCCAGTATTTGACTGACTCCAGCATGTGATGTGTATCAACCAGCGGTTTGTCAGTGAAGTTTTTTGGTTTGTGAGTCCGGTGCTTTCTCACATAAAGCGTGGTTTCAGAAAGCGGCGGATCGGTGAGTGTCAATATTGAATCTTTAATATTGCTGACGACTTTTTCACCTAATAATTCCGCCGCTTCTTTAGCATTAACACCGGCGCGCATGGACGACGCCAGATAGGTTGACCAGTCTTTTTGATGGGCTGAAATAGCGTTACGGAAGAAAGGGCGCGGTGGCTGGTTATTCCCAGGATTGCCAAATTCGTTCATGTAAGCCACTTCAGCAACCCGACGGCCTTCTGGATAGCTTACCTCTTTTGGAAAGCCGACTTTCAACGTCAGGTCATTAAGCTGCTTTTCCTGTGCGTCCAGAAACGCTTTTATCTTCCCCGCCATCAACTGCACCCCACCTCAATACCTGGGAAATAGGCAAACATCCGGTAGGGCTTGGTCAGTTGCCAAAAAAGCTGTCCCCACTTTGATTGGAAATACCAGGCTTGCGAGTAAGGCAATCCCTGCCCGACATCAAGCGACACGGAGACACTGCCTTCTGCTGCATTCGCAACCCGACCAATCATACCTGACACCCCTGACCCGTTTCCGTTATCATCGCCAAAGGTGATATCACAAAGATGGGCCGTCAGCAGATAAAGCAAACTTTTTCGCTTTGGGATAGCCTGCTCCAGCGAAAAATTTGCGTTATCGAACAAAGCCTGAGCAAAATCAAATAGCATTTTCAACTGCTCATCCTTGACCTTGCGGTAGAGGGGATATTGTTCTCTGAATTCAAAAACATCAAACGCCACCACAGCCATATTATGCCTCCGTGGGTTTGACGGTTGCCTTTTTCGGGTTAATCGGTTCTAAACCGGTTTTGACCTGTGCTCTTTCCTTAGCGGCTGAGGAAAAACTTTTTTGATCAGTGACCTTGAAGATTAACCCCTTTTCGATAAATCCCGCCTGCGCGTAGGTTTTTGAAAATACATTGAACCACGCCTCATCCACGCCTTCGGTTATGCCAAAACCGCCATAAATGGCGCAAGCGTTAGCCCTTTCAATTCAATAGTCTCATTCTTCACGGTGGCTTTCAGTCCATGGGGAGTTTACAGCCGACAATAATTTTTCCCATAATCATATCCCCAACATTTGAGCAAAAAGCATGGGTTGTGTGATCACCGTGCCATACGTACTGGCCGCCACTTTCTGCGACCAGCTTGAGTGTTGCTGAAGAAGCGGAAATGCCCGATATTTTTGCGAATTCGCCACATAGCAAACAGGCTGTCCCTGATAGCTGCGCACGAACATCTGTATTAACTCACCGGCATCGGTACTCAATTGTGGAGCCGTTTCAATGCGTAGATTGGGGAACGCTTTTTTGATCAAGTCCTCAAGCGAGGTGGCCATGATTTCATTAGACGATTTGAGATACACAGAGGCTTTGTTTGACAATACCAGCGTCAGGGAGGAAGCCATATCGACACCGTCACCGACCACCCCATTCGTTCGTCCTACCAGGTCACTGTAGAGTGCCAAAATATCGTCTGTAACGCTGCTGGATGGATTTATCTTCCATTTCGTTTTACCACTCACCTTGGTTGGTGTGATCGGCGTGGGAAGCTGAGGGTTATTTAATGCGCCGTAGTTAACGCCTTCAACCCAAAAAAGGCAAACCGGTTGTAATCCTGGTTAATCGTGTTGGCGGCTGCCATCTGTTTTTCAGCAGCATAGTTGATCATCGCCAGTCCCATGCGGGCGGCTTCAAGGTCACCGTAGGTAATCATTGTTTGAAAACGATATTGGCGAACATTATTCCACTCAACGTTGACCTGGTTTGCCCCGTTGTCGTTGTAGTCGCCGTAGGACGAAATATGACCACTGTATTCCGTACGCGGGATCATCCAATAATCCTGCTCCCAGCCCAATAGTGCGCTCCCCATAAATTTTCAGTGGCACGGGTGGGGGCAAATACTGTTCGAATAACGTTCGGATCGATACCCCCCGCCACAATCGCGGGAATGCCCCGTTTGCGATAGTCGACGGCTGGGCGTCATTGGCCAGATACAGTCGGTTGACTGAAGGGGGTAACGTCACCCCTCCTTCTTTAGCCCGTTTCATCAGGGCGGGAAAATCATTGTGTGATAATTGCGCCATTGCATTAACTCCGGCTTGACATAATAAAATTTCACCCACCGCGGCGGCGGTCATGACTTTAAAGGGGGTTTCGATAAATCCTGCTTTCGTCTCACCTGCTTCGTCGGTTTCAATCGTGCCGTCGGCCAGTTTTGCATAAACTTTTTGGCCG
>NZ_LWMI01000047.1 GCF_001640365.1 Candidatus Arsenophonus triatominarum
TTGACTCGGTTTGCGTGAGCTGATCACGTCGCCTTTACTCCACTGCTGGCAATCCGTGACAACCGATCCGTGTACAAACGTGAGGGCGTTGCTGTCATCGCCCTCATCTGCAACGTCAAAACCGAGTCGTTTAGCCCCCGTTGTCAAAAACCCCAGTTTGATATGGGCATCAATGGCCGCCTGTACCCATTCGGCGGGAATTAAGATACCTTCAACAGACGCCTGATAGTTCAAATCCAGTTCCTGCGCCACAATGACCGGATTATCGATTTTCAGGCACTCTTTTTCGTACCATTGTTCATCTTTACGGGGGTCATTGCGCCAGTGAAAGGTAAACACCGGAATACGTCCACTGTGGCGTTTTTGGGCAAAAGGATTGTCCATCCCATTAACCGAACTTAAGTCAATGCGGCAGCGGGTAGTTTGCGATAGGGCAGCATCAATCAATAGCGGACGAGGCAAAAAGGCGGCTTCGTCGACGAAATAGAGTGTCGTCCGGTCACCCCGTCCAATATTGTCCCCCGCTTCACCCTTGATAATGGCGCCGGTGTTTGGAAAATTGACCCGCATATAAGGCGCGTGTTTTTTCGCTACCCAGCCTCCCCGAAACTCTTGCGGTAAAGTTTCAATAAACTTACGGGCTTTCCAGAACAACGCTTTCGGGTCACCGGTGCTGTCAACATACTCTTCTTTGCGGGAGCCAAAGCCAATTACCATCTCTTTATTAAAGAGACATAAAGCGCATGCGAGTGCAATTGACGTCCAGCTTAAGCCCATTTCGCGGCTTTTTTCGGTAATACCGTTTTCACGTCCTTTCCAGCGTGTCATTATCCAGTCAATCCATGCTTCCTGTTTCGGGAACAGCAAAAAAGGAATAGTCACCGGTAACCCGTAATCGACATTTCGTGGGTCTGTCGTCATGCCCCAGTCAATAATAAACTGCGCGGGATTATCCTTATAAAATCGGGTTAATCGTTTAAAACTTTCCGGCTGCTGGCGTAACCGTTGTAGACGCTCATCGCGCCACTCAAATACCTTAAAATAATCTGGTTTTTTAAAGTCAAAAGGAAAAGGTAACGGCATAGGAATTTGTCCGGAAAAAAGCGACTCAAAAAAATATTTTGCACATAAACGTGTACATAAAAATACAAAAAATGGGGTTAAACTCATATAATCAATTGATATTAAATAAATATTTAAATTTAATATCATTTATAACATAAATAAGTAAGCGATTTTAACCCTTTACCCCATCAGTTTTTGGTACGCTTCTGCGGCCTCTTCTAAAGTCATTTCTCGAGTAATTGCATTTTGCGGTAGTATATCTTCTGGTATAGGGCTACCTTGCAATTGCTTAATTTCCAGTAATAAGGTAGTTGGTATAGGAATGCCTTCTATCTCTAAAAATTGCGCGGCCTCTAGTGAAGTGATTTCGGCTGATTTTTTTCGCTCGAGTATCGATCTTAAGTATTCTTTTGTTGATGCTTTTCATCGTTAAAGAAGACTTCATTGATCCCATCTTTTTGTAAACGGCAATATCATTGTGACTAGGCAATACTTCTTCTATCGTTGTCGTTTCGCCGTCTGCCGTGGTTTTAATAATTTTGCGTTTTCGGATTTTGGTGTTTTGCCTTGCTGTTTCTGCTAGCTCTTTTTTCAAAATGTCGGCCGCATGATGAAAAGCATGATCAAATTCGTAATAATCCTTTCGCCAATTTCTAATCGTTTTTTCATCCACATGCAGCCATTTTGCAATGAAATGATTTGATACTTTGCCTTTCACCAAAGACAGGTTGATCACGTCATCAATATACGCTTTTTTATATTTAGCTTTCCCTGACATGACAACCTCTTTTTAACCTTTGTGCAACATTCGTAAAATTAGCCATTTTGGGTGCGGACTTATTTTGCGGAAGTATGCGAAAAAAATCCCTCTTCATGCGTTGTTATTATTAGGTTTCCAATTTTTCAAAATGCGGAAGTATGACTGCGGAATTATGCGTTTTTGGCTATTCTGTAATTTTTTACCTGAATCCCTTTGATGTAAAGCAATTAAGGTTTTAACCCCATTTACCTTAATGATTAAAAAATGAACGCAAATGTTAAAAATTTAACTCAAAAATTGACCCTGAAAATCGACCGTAAATATTTGAGGTGGTCTCAATGTTTTTATGACCCAGCATTTTAGAAATAACATGAATATCATTCCGTTTTTTGATAAGACGTACCGCTGCAAAATGCCGTAAGTTATGAAATTTCCCAATCCTGAATTTTTCCAGTAATTCCTTAACAATTCCTGTCGTACTGTAATTTAACGACAGTCTTTTCACTGATTGACTGACAATTAATGGTTCATGTAACCCAAACTTGTTTTTATCCAATAGCGACAATAACCCTTTTGGCATCGGTAACAATCGCTGAACGTCAGCTTTTAAGCCTTCAATAACACCGTTTCGTGTTACATGTTTTGAGATATTCAAATATTCCCCTTGAATATCGCTATAATCCAATGCCAATATTTCGCTTATCCGAAGCCCAATCACCGATGCCAAGATGAAGGCAATCTTTTCTCTGACGGGCGCTTCTTCAATCATCCTATCCACATTCTCAAACGCCGGAATGAAAATAGGCTTTTCCCTTTTCTTTTCAATTTTGGAATTGGACTGACACCAACATTTCGCATTGCTTTCAGCAGCAAATAGGCAGAATGCAGATGTTTAAGCGTATTTTCCGGTAAACCGTTAAATTCACTCGGGCGAATATTCAACGCCATTTTTGCTTGCAACGTTTCGTCAATCGAAAACAAGGCATGTTTAATCGTATCGAGCGAACTTTGCCGTAAATGCCCCGTTTCACACTGAAAGACCTTTTTCCCCACATAAAACTGAATCAACTTGCGAAGATGCCAATCTCGGCATTGCTCTTTTTCTTTTGCCATCATCGCCAAAAATCGCTCAGATTCGCTCAGAAAAAGAAAATGGCAAGCAGCTTCCCGCGTTTTAAAGCTTTTATGAAATCGTCCTGCTGGATTTTCGTAATGCACACGAAAACCCTCGCTATCATGGCGAGTTTTGACTTGTTTAATTGAACTCATTTGCGATTATCGCTTTGTTGTTAACCTGGCCACAATTTTTGCTTGATTAAGACAATCTTCTATCATCTTGCCTCTTCTACTAGCTGGCTGTTTGCGATAATAGCGGATGGCTTCACGGGTGGCTAAGCTGGCGACAGAGGTAGAAAAGCCCAGCTTGATTAACTCGGCCTTAACATTGGCTTCGATGAATTGCTCAGGAGTCATCCTTCTAACCTCATGCTTCCACCAATTAAATCAAGGGGATTTGAGATAACTCCATTACTGTTTTTTCAGCTTTTTTAAGAATGGGTAAATCATCTTGACGCTTACGTAATCGACGACCAGCATCCGAAGAGTCTTTATCAGACTCTTTTCTGGCTGTAGCAACAATATTTTGTAATTGCTCAATAGTAAAAGCTAATCCTTTATTTTCTTCCAACTCCGTCATGTAGTCATAGATTTTAGCCTGTAACTCATAGCTGTAACTCATTGCCATTAGACAGGCTTCACGTTTTGGAAATCGGTAAATTTTTCGAATAGACTGGGCACCGTTTCCAGTGGTGAAAATATCATCAGCTAAAAATTTAGCAGATGTTTCTCCAAGAACTTTGGGTACTTTTGCCATAAAATTATTGTGCTGTAACTTGCGATATTTTTTGCAAGGAAACGTTAATCTCTCTGCTTCCGCTTTTGATTTCCGCTCCGCATTAATATAGTCCACCATTTCCAGACTGGTCATTGTTGGCATTTCTGTTACTAAAAAATTGTCATTTTTAGTTGTTACTAATTTCATCGTACTTTTCCTTATAGAAAATCGAACCTGCGCGCACAGAACAGCCGCCCACAGAAAAGCACCATTTTAAACGGCGTTCTTCAGGCTCGACTTTCTATAAGGTTCTGTGTTTTATTGATGCGCGTGCGTGGCGCTGAGATTGTTAAGATTTGAACGTGCCAATGACCGATTCAGTGACACTGTGTTTTGATGTACTGCTGTAGATATTCCGTCTGCTTTTCGTTCTCAGCTATCATCGCTCTGAGACGGAAATAATCTTCTCGAGCTGCCTTACTAAGTTGTGGGGTGGCTTCATTATGTCGGCTCTGGGTGGTAGCGGTTTTGGGTATTGGACACACGGCATTGACGTGCAACTGCTTAGTGCCAGCACGAACAGCATCATTGAGCTTAGCAATTTCAGCTTTGGCATTATTTAATTTCTCCGTGTGTTGAATATCGAGTTGGTGCAAAGAATCAATCTTTTGCTGCTGTAATTTCACGGCTTCAATTTGTGCGCGATATTGCTGTTTTAATGTTTGGTAGTTTTGCCTGATGGTTTGATAACGGGAGTTGATAAAAATAAGTGAGAGAATTAACCCTGCAATAATCACTCCGATAAATGAGTAAGGTCGCCATAACATATTACGCTCTCAATTTCCCGACGGGTAATTAGCCCTTTCCAGACTTCGCCTTTCACATAAACCCACCGCTTCATCTCATCACATGCCCCTTTTCGGTCATTGTTGTTGAGCTTTTTGAGCAAGGTCGATTTGGCAAAATTACCCACGCCCACGTTATAAGCAAATGAGTAAAGGGCTGCCTGTGTTAGCGTGTTGATATTGACCTTAATCAACGGGTCAACATAACGTTTAACGGCTTTTAAATCGTCATTAAGCCACTTATCGCAGTCTTCTTGCGTGTACATCCGGTTACGCACAATATCCTTGCCTGTATGACCATAACAAACAGAGAGTACACCACCTCCATCGAAGTAAGGTTTAAATTTTAATCCTTCAAAATGCGTTATCATCGTTGAGGCTAAAAACAACGCACTACCGCCCGTTGCCATCAATATTTTTTTCGGTATCTTCATACTGACGTTCCTTGAGTCTGTACTCCTTTTTGCGGTAGTACACGTTGATAAAAAATGTCCCTATCGTGCAGACAATACCCATCACAGCTACCCACTGCTCAAGGGTAAAAAAATCAAAAATCGTTGTCATGACTCCCCCGAGGGTGGTCATGATGCCCCACAGATAGGCGGCAGGTGTTGAGTATTTTTCAGACATGCGCATATACCCTCGTTGTTGAGGGTTCCATTGCTTTGAATTGATTGGATTTGAGTAGTGAAACTCAGTGATTTAAAACTTTTTTTCGTTATTGAATTTTACGGCGGTAGCTTGACCAATTGAAATTTAACCAAAGCCCATTGCTCATCATCATTCTATCGATGACTCTATCGCCCAAAAATTGCCGAATTTGTTCACTTCGCGCAGATTTGGCATCCATCGCGAGACCGTCTTTTGTCACTTGCACGTTGTCAATCCTCGAAAGTGGGTAAAACCGGTTCCCAAATACACCCACAATTGATTTTTTCACCTGGCAGGATGTATTCACCGCTAATCAGGCAGCCTTTACGGAGCGAAAATTTCTTGCCCGTGGCTTTTACATGATCAGGCCTTGGGTGTTGCCCTGCGCCGGTATGTCGCCAAATCCCCTCAGTTATCCCCAGCGCATGCTGTCTCACTGCCGCCAAGGCAGAATTCGCTTTTCGGTTCTGGTCACGGGCAATCAATTCCGCCCTTCTGGCAGTTACGCCAAACTGTTGTCCCAATGTTTTTTTAAGCTGAGCTAAATCACCTCCCCGCGAAACAGACTGGAGAACCACGGATTCAACGTTAGTGAAATAGCGTTGGGGGATGGATTTAATTAATGACACGTTCTCCGCCACAATCGCTGTCACCGCATTGTGCATGTCGCGCGTCATTTTGAAATCAATCGCAAACCCCTTATCGACCAGCTGCTTTTTAAGGGGCACATCCACATTACCGGCTGCTCGGTTAACGAAGGTTTTTGCCAGATCGTCGGATAAGGCAGTGAATTTCTTTACCCAGCGGGCAGAAAGCGCGCGGAGCGTATTCCTTATCATTGAGGCGGGGCTGGCGTCGTAAGCAAGAGAATTTTTTGAAAAGGAAGTTAAAATTTTGGCGGTGACGTTTTTATGCATCCTGGTAATCTGGCGACGTAATTCACGCTGATACCAAAGCTGTATCCCTGCATTGGGGAGTGAAGG
Source organism: Candidatus Arsenophonus triatominarum (assembly GCF_001640365.1). Classification (GTDB taxonomy): domain Bacteria; phylum Pseudomonadota; class Gammaproteobacteria; order Enterobacterales; family Enterobacteriaceae; genus Arsenophonus; species Arsenophonus triatominarum. Next base: position 6,139 of record NZ_LWMI01000047.1, read on the forward strand.
TTTAAGTGTTTTCTCCTTCTTTTTCGTCTGTTTCATCTTCGTTTTCCTGCCCGTTCATGAAAGCAAAACCACTCTTCGGATTATTGATAAGCCATTGAGCGACATCCATCGTCGAAATACATGAACTCGTTGCTAAATTAGCCAGCATTGAAGCGTTATTGAGATTTATCTCCGACATTTCCTTCTCGGTTAGCTCATCGAGTGGGTTAAAGGTGAACGTAATTTCGGGTAATAGCTGCCCAAATTCCGCTATAAACAGGTAATCCAGCATTTGCTGTATCATGGGGCGAATATTGCGTTCCTGAATACCGGAGATGGTTTCGTGCCAGACATCGATTTCACCCTGCCCGTTTGCATTCAGTCCCGCGGGCGCATTGCCAAGCAGCTTAATCACCGGCATCCGTGAGGGAATACACAGTTGTTCCTGATAGTTTGAGGCGATTTTCTCAAGATCCGTCATCGGTGTATTGATCTGAAAAAACTCTTCCTCCGTATCTAGCGCCAGTACCCGCGATTGTTTCGGTAGTTGGTCATGATATCGATGCGGCGTTTGAATTCGCCTGGATTTTCCATCCGTTTTTCCATATCAGTTTTTAGACCCGCCAGCGTAAAAGCCTTGACAATTTTGGGTATCTCATCGCGGATAGTTTCCCACGCCTTGACATAAGGCTCCATTAGCTGGATCAGTGATAAGCCCCCAAAGTTATAGGCAGGTTTCAGTATCTGTGATACCGGACGCGTCACTAGGTCAATAAATCGGGAGGCGTGGATGGTCTGCCCCATAACAAACCACGATGAAGGCTGATAAAAATCCGGCTCCACGGTCTGAGCGTGTTATACATCGCCGGATACATCCAAATAGGCTCAATAATACGAAAACCGCGAAATTTATCGCCCACTTTTGCTCTGTCTTTAAAGAGCGGATTGCGCATTTCATTCTCATCGGCGCCCATGTCAATATAGATATGCGCTATGCCGAACAGACAATCATGCAAAACGGCCTGATGGATCATATCCTGAAGGCGATATTTCACGATTACCCCTTCCACCTCATTAACGAGGTCCTCATCATCGGATGAGGATTTTACGGTTAACCAATTGCGCGTAACTCGTCAGCAAAATCGCGGCAACATTGGCGTACTCGGATTGCTGCGCTTTCATGGCCAACATCGGGTATCCTGAAACCACCATACAACAATCACTCCGAATGCATTCAGGGTTTCATACGGGGTGGCATCATTCGCAGCGCGTCCGCTCTCTTTGCTTCGGGTATCACGCTGCGGGAGGGCATAGGGTTTGAATTCGTAGACTGGCTGCTCACTGACGGATACATATCGATATCAGAGATGGAAAATAGCTTTTTCCTTTCAGGCTTAACGTCCTTTTTCCTGTTTCTTTTGTTCATTAGAAAATGCCTCGTCGGGATGTGAAACGGTTTAGGAACGGGGGAAAAGCATAATTAATGAATCGGCCATGTTGGGTGAAGCGATGCCCGTTTTTTCATGTCTTTTTGCTCTCGACTTTCACCGTCCATTGTTGTCGTAATCCACCGAGGACGGGATAATTCAGCTTTCAGTACGTCAAGTTCTTTTATGCCTGAACTGAGACTGATTAACAGGCATCGGTAAATTGATTGATGAACGTTTGTCATCCGGATATTTTTCCAAATGCATGATACACGCAGGTATTAAAAACGGTCTCGGACGCCCACCAGGCTTGCGCTTATATTCGCGAACATATCTTTATTGGTTTTTCCGCCACATATTTTGCGTCAGGTTTAAAGACAGCCACCCGCGTTGATCCGGTTGCGGTGATATGACATGTCCGTCGTAGATGCGCTTTCACCCTGCCC
>NZ_LWMI01000048.1 GCF_001640365.1 Candidatus Arsenophonus triatominarum
ATGCCGCACCCCCAACTCGCTGGAGAATTCGGGCAGCTGACGGGTTAAATTGCGTGAGGTTCGAACGAATAACTCGATGATTTGATTTTGCGCTTCAATTACGCGCACGCGGAAGGTAGACTTTTTCATTAGCCTTACTCCTACTTAACCTAGGTTTAGGGTTAGCTGGCTACGGGAACTTAGACCTTCCTGTAGTCAGTGTTAATTTAAATTGAATCTTTTAAGTTTGATGCTAAAATTCTTTTCCTTCTGGAGTATAAGTAACTTTTAATTCAAGATATTTTTCTCTTAATTTACGTACATCTCCCCATGCCCCTTTTGCAAACAAAGTGGGATTAAGTACATAAATACCTGTATCTATTCGCTGCATAATATCTTTTTGTATAAGACAAGTTATTGAGTTTGAAATAGATTGCTCTTTTACATTAATTAATGATGCAATCATTCTTTTAACAGCAGCGTTCAAAATAATTTGACCGTCATAATTCATTTTTCTAACAAATTGATAAAGTATTTTAGATGTGCTCTTTGGAAGATCATTTATACGAACTAAATCGTCTAGATATAGTTTTACATACGGAGGTTCTTCTGGAAGACGAACCGTATTGATAGATTCAAGACGTTTTATCTCTCCAGTTTCTGTATCAACTATACTTTTTTCGCTTCTAAATACAGTTTTAGACAACCCTTTACTCTCCAAAAACTCATTTTATTACTCAAAATTTAAGTAATAAAATAATAAATGTCAAGTATAATATTACTTTTTTTGAGTAAAGATAATATGATAATTCAAGTAAAATAAGTAATAGTTCTACTTAATATAAGTAATACATTTACTTTATATGATTAACACTTTTACTTGATATAAAGATACTTATACTCAAATAGAGTAAAATAAAATTAATTAACTATATGATATTTAATATTAAATACCAAAATTGCTCTTATCTTATATTATAATTGTGTTTTTTTCCGTACGATGCAGACAACTCAATAGCTACAAACTAACTTCCGCTTCCTCGTCGCCGCTGTTCGGTGCTCGCAAGCTAAACTTAGAAAGAA
>NZ_LWMI01000049.1 GCF_001640365.1 Candidatus Arsenophonus triatominarum
TAGTTGGTCGGTAAATCCCGAATGATGGGTCGGTAAATCCGAATGATGGGTCGGTAAATCCCGAAAAAATGAACTCACTGAGTGCTTGTATCACTTAGTGAGTTCTAACCAACAATCCTAATGACGTAGGAGAGAGGCTATGACTGATCTTACAAAGAAAAAGAGAAAATACAACTTGAATACATTGCGTCCTAGTAAACATAAACAATTAGAGTTTTTTATTGCCGATGAGGTTGATGTTTCAACTTTTCGCGATGAAATGGCAAGTATGGAACACCCTTTTTTTGCCCTAAAAGGTGGCGATACCAAAGTCAGGGAATATAAAAATGGCAACGTGATTGTCACGGTTAGGCCAGCTGCTGAAATTGGATTAGCCACAATTTTTGATAAAGATATTTGGATTTATGCCATATCGAAATTACAAGAGGCAATTAATAACGGTAAACCTATTAGCCGTATTATCATCTTTACCCCGTATGATTTTTTTGTAACGACTAACAGAGATAAAGGGGTAAATCTTATAAAGAATTAGAAAAAGCATTGGACAGGCTTTCGGGTACTCGTATTACTACTAATATTGTTTATTCGGAAGACAAACAAGAAAGTATTGGCTTTGGATTAATTGACAGTTGGAGAATTTTAGAAGAAAAAAAAGGAAAACTTGATATCGGTATGGTTGAAGTGACTTTACCAGACTGGCTTTATCAGGCTATTACTAAAACTAAGGTGTTACAAATTAGTCCTGATTATTTTCGTATACGGAAAGCTATCGATAGACGATTATATGAAATTGCTCGTAAGCACTGTGGTAGTCAACATGAATTTACAATTTTTTTAGAGAACCTTTTAAAAAAAACAGGTAGTTCAACTGCATTAAAATATTTTAGATCTGAAATAAAAAAACTTTCTATATCTAATGATCTTCCTGATTATGAAATTCTGTTTGATCCGACGACAGACAAAGTTACATTCAAAAATCGCAATCAAAATACTCCACAAGCAGAAGCTTCACGTAAGAGAGAAAAAGGTAAACGGGAAGTCCATAAAATCAAAAAAAATCTACTGAAAAAGTAGTTTTATTTTAATTGATAACTAAAGATATCTTATGATATAATTTGATAATTAATTATATTAATTGATACTTGTGGTTATCTGGAGTTATCTTATGCCTACTTATGCCTTCATAAGTCCTAAAGGAGGTGTTGGAAAAACTACATCTTCACTTATATTTGCGACACAACTTGCTAAAAGAGGAGTTGGTGTTTCTATTATCGATGCTGACCCCAATTATCCCATCCAAAAATGGGCTACAGGTGGTTATTGTCCTGAAAATGTTCATGTAATTTCTAATATTACAGAAAATAATATAGCTTTAAATATTCGCGAGGCAGCAGCTATAGACCCTATTGTGATCGTTGATCTTGAAGGTACTGCAGCTAAAATTGTGATTCATGCACTTCAGGAAGCAGATTTCGTTATTATTCCAATGCAAGGATCACTGCTTGATGCTGAACAGGCTGGTAGAGCGATAACCTTAGTAAAAGATCAAGAGCAGGCTGTTAGAAGACATGTTAAAAATTACATACTTCCTTTTTCAATACTGTTAACACGTACACCGCCTGCGTATCAAACACGAAATATGGCAAGTCTTAGAAAAAGTTTGTCTGATAAAGGAATTCCAGTTTTTGATACAGTATTAACTGAAAGAGAAGCTTTTCGTTCAATGTTTTTTTTCCAAAAGCCTTTAGATAAATTAAATTCGTCTGAAGCGCCAGGAATAGATAAAGCCATCGAGAATGCCGATGCATTTGCAGCAGAATTAATTTCAAAATTATCGCCGGAGGGCTAGAAATGCCGGACTTAACAAAGCGAGTTGATGCGTTTGCAAATTTAAATAAGTTTAAACCTAAGACAGTGCCAAATCCTAAAGCAAATAACGATGATATAGAAAAAATATCTATAGATAATGGATTTCCTTCACGTGAACCTCAAGAACCAAAGCTACAAAAGCGTGCAAGATTTAATTCAGGTGAAAAAAAAAGACAGTTGAATATAAAAGTAAAAGAAAGTAGCTTTCAGCGATTTTATGATTTGGCGGAAAAGCGAGGGATTCGTGTTCTTGGTGATCTTTTTGATCAAGCGCTAGCAGCACTTGAGAAAGAAACTATTGATAATACAGGTAAAATAGATTAAATATGTTGTGAAAGTTGATTTAACAGCTGTTCAGTCTATTTGAAAGTAAAAAATCAACTAAAAAATTTATGCGCTGACTGAAAGGAGCGTTAATCCTGCCAGTCAGCTAATCCAAAACCTACCGAAGATAGGAGTCAGACTATGCGAAATAGTACGCATATTGCACGCATAATGAAAGCGTGCAACATATCAATCGAGCAGCTTTTGAGCTTTGCTCACACATCAAAATATCTCACCAATCGGCAACGTGCCCGAATTCTCCAGCGAGTTGGGGGTGCGGCATGAAATACTTCAAAGCAACTATCATCACTAACGTTGACCACGAGAAGGGTAAGACAACAAATTTCATCTATCTTGCGTCTGAAACGAAAATAGCTGCCAAGAAATTGGCCTCTCAACATATCTTTGAGACTGACGGCGCAAACTGCTGTTTTTACAAATCGCCCAGATTGGAAGAAATTAGTATTTTGTGATTTTCGCGTGACTGTGTTCCCTTTAATTTCCGGTTATCTTCCGCTTCCTCGCCCGTTCGCTCGCGTTGCTCGGTCACTTGGCTGTGGCGAGCGGTGGGTGTTTTAATTTTAAGGATTTTTTGGATTATTTTTTAATTTTCTTTCTAAGTTTAGCTTGCGAGCACCGAACAGCGGCGACGAGGAAGCGGAAGTTAGTTTATTGCTGATCAGTTGCATGGTAATTCTCTCCAAAACTTCAAGATATAAGAAAGGAGAACGAGATATTAAAATTCTGATTTTAAAGAATTTTAATTTTTCATATGTTTAACAAGCTACTGAACATATATGTTCAGTATTATCGAACATGTGTTTATAAATAGATGTTCGTTTTTTCATAAAATATGTTTGACATTAATAACAACTGTGTTTATAGTTTTATATAAACATATGTTTAAAATTGTGAACTTATATGTTTATAGATAATGTCGATATGCAAAAAAATAAAGACCTTTTTATTCAATTTTCCGAAAAAAATATTGGTGCTGTTAGAGAGATATTTAAGAAAAATACCGTTTCGGGTGATATTTTTTATTCTTAACCGAATTTATGAATAAAAACAATGCAGTAGTTTGCTCACATCGTGTTCTTGAAGAAGTTACGGGTAAAAAAAGAACAACTGTAAGTTTAGCTATTAAGTGTTTAAAAGATAACGGATTTATAACCATTCTAAAAAATGGGGTACAAGTAATGTCTATGTTCTAAATCCTCATGTGGTATGGAGAGCATGGAGAACAAATAAAGCGTATTGCAAATTTGAGGGACCCATTTTACTTTCAAAAAGTGAAAATGAAAAAATTACAAAAGAAATGCTCAGATCAATAAATATTGATGAGTAATCGCTGATAGCAAGAGTTTTCGCCTCTTACTACCAGCTAACCCCTAAACCTACATGTGATAGGAGTAAGGCTAATGAAAAAGTCTACCCTTCCGCGTGCGCGTAATTGAAGCGCAAAATCAAATCATCGAGTTATTCGTTCGAACCTCACGCAATTTAACCCTTCGTCAGCGTGCCCGAATTCTCCAGCGAGTTGGGGTGCGGCATGAAATACTTCAAAGCAACCATCATCACTACGTTGACCACGAGAAGGGTAAGACAACAATTTCATCTATCTTCCTCTGAGACGAAAATAGCTGCCAAGAAATTGGCCTCTCAACATATCTTTGAGACTGACGGCGCAAACTGCTGTTTTTACAAATCGCCCAGATTGGAAGAAAATTAGTATTTTGTGATTTTCGCGTGACTGTGTTCCTTTTAATTTCCGGTTATCTTCCGCTTCCTCGCCCGTTCGCTCGCGTTGCTCGGTCACTTGGCTGTGGCGAGCGGTGGGTATTTTAATTTTAAGGATTTTTTTGGATTGTTTTTTTAACTCAATTTTTACGCTTTAAATTGCGAGCACCGTCGAAGAGAAAGCGGAATTAATCCGTTGCTACTGAGTCGTCTGATACTTCTTTCTATCAAAGATACAAGAGAGAGAAGTAATCATAAAACCTGTTATAGAAAGAATTAAATTTTAATATCTGTTTGTCACAAACCATAAATACTGTTGTTGCTGTAATCAAAATGAGTGTCTTTATGATTACGTTAAAATCAAAAAAATACGTTGACATAATCAAAAAAACAACTAAAATGCTTAAGTAAGAGTAAGAAAAAATAGAAAAATGCATATGACGGAATCAAAAATATCGATGTAATAAGCACAAACAAAATCCATTCATGGAAAATATGATGATTCCTATGGGACTAAACAAATTCGATTATCCAAAATGGGTAAAGATCGGAATGTATTAGTCAATCAACTTACAGGAGAAATTTTAGGAACGCATGTAACAACTTATAAAAAAGTTGATAGGGGGAAATTTATAAAACTTTTCGCTGAAAATATAGCGATGACTTTTGAATTAGGCTCTGCTGGACTAAAAGCACTAAATGTATTGATTTTTACAGTGCAAAATTCAGGAATGAACAAAGATAGAGTTGTGTTAGATAAATACGCTTTAGAAGAATTTTTATCTGATTCAGGTCAAAAATTATCTCAAGCAACATTTACTAGAGGAATTAAAGAACTAGTAGGGGCTCAAATAATCGCAAGATGTTTAAAAGGAAGGATTATTTTATTAACCCAAACTTTATTTTTAATGGAGACAGAGTTGGCATTTACTAGCAGCAATAGAAAAACAAGATTAAATTAGCGTACTTGAACGGGCTCTGACCCCGCCCAAGCACCTGATCCAACAACCTAAGTCGATAGGAGTCGGACTATGCGAAATAGTACCTTCCGCGTGCGCGTAATTGAAGCGCAAATCAAAATCATCGAGTTATTCGTTCGAACCTCACGCAATTTAACCC
>NZ_LWMI01000050.1 GCF_001640365.1 Candidatus Arsenophonus triatominarum
AACCGAGATAGCCACGCCCACACGAGGCTGGCAAACGGTGAACAATCCCAAACCCGCAACACAAGGTAGGCCGATTGAAACGGATAATCAATTACGGGAGCGGCAGCGCAAATCGGTCTCACTCCCTTCACGTACGGTACTGGAAGGTATACAGGGCGCGATTAGCCTGATACCAGGGGTAACGAGGCAACGCGGTTTTGAGAATGACACTAGTAAAACGGATAAAAACGGTATTTCTCCCCATTCCATTGCGATGATTGTGGACGGTGGCGATGTCAACACGATTGCCAACGCAATCGCACAAAAGAAAACCCCAGGGGCAGGCACGTATGGTGATACCGTGACAGTAAAAGACCGTTACGATATGCCAATTACGATTCGCTTTTCCCGGCTAAAACTGTCGATGTGCATGTGGAAATCGACTTAACCGCTTTTTTGGGGTTTACCACCCTCACCGGTGATAAAATCCGACGTAAAGTTGCAGGCTATATCAACCAACAACTCATTGGCGACAATCTGTATCTGACCCGTCTTTATTCACCGGCAAATCTACCTGGCGATGAAGAAGGGAAAACGTTTGATATTACGTCGTTAAAGATTGGTAGAACACCAGAAAGCGTGAAAGAAGAAAATTTAATCGTGGCTTTTAATGAAGCCGTTAGTTGTCGTGAGGATAACGTCAAACTGGTGGTGGCCTCATGAGAGATTACACCGAGTACATCACCCCACAACATCGTCAAGCAGATAAGTTTACACAACATATTGAGTTAATGACACGCTCTTTGAGGGATATTTCAGCCTTAGCCTCACAGCTTAATGCGTTTTTCAGTATTGATACGGCAACGGGTAAACAACTGGATGCCGTCGGCGAATGGATAGGCTTATCACGTTTTGTCAAAACGCTGATAAAAGGGGTCTATTTTCACTGGATACCGAAAAGGTGGGCTTTGACCAGGGGAGCTGGAAACGGCGCTTTGATGCTGATAGTGGTTTTACTGAGCTTGATGACGAAACCTACCGCTTCATATTAAGAGCAAAAATCCGAGCAAATCACTGGAATGGCACAAGCGAGATGCTTTCAGAAATTTATCAGGGCGTAATCCCTGATGAAACGGTAAAAATCTTTTTTATCGACAATCAGGATATGTCGATGGATGTGTATCTCACCGGTGGGTGATACCGGAAGTGACAAAAGCGGTTATCAAACAGGGCTATCTCAATATTAAGCCCGAAGGCGTAAGACTCAACGCCTATACCGGTTCCGAAGGTGATAACGGCATTTTTGGATTTGATGTCAACAATCGTTATATCGACGGCTTTGATGTCGGTAGCTGGTCAGTCAAATTGTAAGGAATAATCATGGCAAAAAATGAAATATTACCGTTTGGTATCGCAGACGGGGCTAACGTATTGCTGGCAGAGGAGTATCAGAAACTCACCGCCCGCAATAATGGTTTTAGTGCAGGTGTTGCGCGTTCACAGGAACTTAACACCGTCTGGCGGCAGGCATCGATGATAGCGCACGTGGTGGCACAGTTTATTGCGGAAACCAATAACAGTGATGTACTCGACGACGGCAACGTCGATAAACTGAAAACCGGACTCATCAGTGCCTTATCGAAAAACGTGAATAACACCGTGCCAGCCGCCACAAAAACAGTAGCAGGAATTACAAAACTCAGCAGTGCTACGAATAGCGATGATGAAACGCAAGCCGCCACACCTAAAGCCGTCAAAATTGCTTATGACTTGGCGAAAACGGTGAGTATTGAGGAAGTCAACAAAAACTCGATAAAGCAAGCGTCTTACAAACTACGGGCAACGCGACAGATAAAGTGATCAGTCAAAAAGTGATAACCGATGCATTGAAAGACTGTCTTAAAATAAATAACAATTTATCTGAGGTTAAAAACAAAGCGGAGCAGAAATAACCTTGGCCTTGGTCCGGCAGCTTTGCTTAAGGCTGCGACTGCGATAGCGAACAAATCCGGTCATATTTTTTCCGGCGATTATTGGCGCGGAAGAAAAAGATTTTATGTTTCAGTGGATGACAGTGGGGCTTGATAAAGCCGAGGCTGGAAAAATGATATCTAAAACGTTTAAATGGACTACTCCTTTTCCGAACGATTGCATTACAACAATGACATCATTAAATAAAACGACTTATGACACAAGCAAAAGCCCTGTAACAGGGTCTAAAATTATTGACAAATTTCAGGTTGAAGTGGCTTCTGGTTATAGCGCTTCACCTTCTACTGTCGTCGTTTTTGGAATAGGATATTAATATGGAAAATCAAAATTTTGTCTACAGCGCAAAAGAAAACGTAATTTACAATGCATCAATTAAACAAGTATATATCGATGCAGGTAGCTGGCCTGATGATGCGGTTTTCATCTCTGATGAAATGGCAGAAGAATTTAGACAGCACCCTTTAGAAAAGTACATGGTTGCTGGAAAAAATGGACTGCCTGAGTGGAAAATGTACCCACCACCCACGAAAGAAAAACTCGTAGCAAGAGCTGAATCTGACAAGCGTGGGCTTTTATTAGAAGCGGGACAGATAATAGCTCCGTTGCAAGATGCTGTTGATTTGGGTATAGCGACCGAAAAAGAAAAAGATCGGTTGGCGACATGGAAAAGATATAGAGTGTATGTTAACCGCGTTGATGTTTCGTCTGCACCAGATATTGATTGGCCAGAAAAACCAAAAAAAAAAACCAAAAACCGCCCTTTGATTATGGGCGGATGACTGAAATCAATTTTTTTTCAAAAATGGATATTCAATGTATTTGAAAGAAAAAAACGATAATGTGCATACCATGACAGAGCAAAAGCAATAAATCACTATTGCTATTGGAATATTTAAGCTAATTTTCCCAAAAAAAGCATAAAAAATATAGCTTAGAGCAACCAAAAAAGAGTGATTTAAATAAACACTGTAAGAAACATCACCAGTTAAAACAAAAAACTTTTTCGCAAGAAATTTTGGCTTAGATAAAATCATTGATACAAAAAAAACAAAAACAAACAAAACTATATAAATCATAATGATCTTTTATGAAATTTGTTGAAGCGATTAAAGATAATAACCCAACACAAAAAATAACAATTCTAGCCATATTATTATTAATATTAACTTTATTTATCGTATAAGCGCCAAAAGCCCCATCAAAAAATTCTGCCAAAGATTCATTTTATCAACCACAAAACTGCTAATTACTAATAGCACTACAAAAATTAACACTAAGTTTTTGTAATTACTTTTTAAGGCTAAGCAAACTAAAGGTAGGACAAAATAAAATCGAATTTCGTATGGTAACGTCCATGAAACAGCGGTTAAACGCCTGAGTTTCTCCCAAGAATATCAACTTGCCCACCGAATCCAAACAAATAAAGTTTTATTGCATTAAAAAGATCGTTGAATGAAATTAATGATATTTTTTCTAAACTAACCGCATACAGACAAAAAACAATAGTAGTACTAAACAAAAATAACGGAGCTAAGCGCTTCACTCTCGACAAATAAAATTTATTCCAATCAATATTGGCTCGTTTTTTTATGATTTGATCAAAAAACAAAATCCAGTAATGCAAAAGAAAAGTTGAACACCGAAAGAGGCAATAAAACTACTAAAGAAGATAATAAAAATCTTTGAAATCAAATGCTTTAACACCAATTCTCCAAGAATGACCTACAACAACACAAATAGCAGCGATACCCCTCAACCCGTCTATAAAATAATATCTTTCTTTTAAAGATCCTATTTTCAACTCCGGTAAAAATTAATTTTTTGGAAAAAATAAGAGGTGGCAAAAAATGAAATAAAAATGACTATGATTATTGAGATAGAATACATTTTAAAAAAAAAGCCTTTTATTTGGTGATTATGTGGATGTGCATTATTTTCAATGACTCGGACTAAATCGGTAAGGACTCGGTTTTTCCAATACTGCGCCCATCTCTTTGGCTTTTTTCTCAGCCTCAAAAAACCCGTGGACTATTTCACCGTCTGGAAATCGCCAAGCATCGCCTGTACCATTTGCCAGTCTTGCCATTCAAACATCATTATCTTTCTTGGCTGGAATTAGCCGCTTTTCGGGCGCTTAGATTTTCATTAATCATTATTTAACCTTAAACAGCCCATCACAGGGGCATGATATTAGCAACGTTGGAGGAAGTTGTTAACTATTAGTTGTTGGTTGGGTGTAAGTGGATTTGTTAGAGATTGAGGTTTTGTTATTGACTAATGGTTTCATTTCAGCTTTGTTATTGCTATAGTAAATTTCGTAAAACGGCTACGTAAAAATACGTAACCGTTTGAATTTTATAGGGTGAAAATTCTATTTTTATTACGAAAAATGAAACTAACTTATTGAAAATTAAGTATAAAAAGCGCGATTTAAAATCCCTCAGCCTTAAGGCTGTGCGGGTTCAAGTCCCGCCCTGGGCACCATAAGAATTTCCATTGGTTATCAATAAGTTAAGTGATAAAAGTTAGACGTTTGGCGCTGGTTTTTTAGCCCTAAAGTCCTTTTTCGTAATATCATTTCGTAATA
>NZ_LWMI01000051.1 GCF_001640365.1 Candidatus Arsenophonus triatominarum
CTCGGACGCCCCACCAGGCTTGCGCCTTAATATTCGCGAACATATCTTTATTGGTTTTTCCCGCCACATATTTTGCGTCAGGTTTAAAGACAGCCCACCCGCGTTGAATCCGTTGCGGTGATATGACATGTCCGTCGTAGATGCGCTTTCACCCCTGCCCTACCCCCGATGGAGTCATAGATGATTTCATCGGCATGGACTTCCTCAGCATAGTTTTGACTCGGTTTGCTGAGCTGATCACGTCGCCTTTACTCCACTGCTGGCAATCCGTGACAACCGATCCGTGTACAAACGTGAGGGCGTTGCTGTCATCGCCCTCATCTGCAACGTCAAAACCGAGTCGTTTAGCCCCCGTTGTCAAAAACCCCAGTTTGATATGGGCATCAATGGCCGCCTGTACCCATTCGGCGGGAATTAAGATACCTTCAACAGACGCCTGATAGTTCAAATCCAGTTCCTGCGCCACAATGACCGGATTATCGATTTTCAGGCACTCTTTTTCGTACCATTGTTCATCTTTACGGGGTCATTGCGCCAGTGAAAGGTAAACACCGGAATACGTCCACTGTGGCGTTTTTGGGCAAAAGGATTGTCCATCCCATTAACCGAACTTAAGTCAATGCGGCAGCGGGTAGTTTGCGATAGGGCAGCATCAATCAATAGCGGACGAGGCAAAAAGGCGGCTTCGTCGACGAAATAGAGTGTCGTCCGGTCACCCCGTCCAATATTGTCCCCCGCTTCACCCTTGATAATGGCGCCGGTGTTTGGAAAATTGACCCGCATATAAGGCGCGTGTTTTTTCGCTACCCAGCCTCCCGAAACTCTTGCGGTAAAGTTTCAATAAACTTACGGGCTTTCCAGAACAACGCTTTCGGTCACCGGTGCTGTCAACATACTCTTCTTTGCGGGAGCCAAAGCCAATTACCATCTCTTTATTAAAGAGACATAAAGCGCATGCGAGTGCAATTGACGTCCAGCTTAAGCCCATTTCGCGGCTTTTTTCGGTAATACCGTTTCACGTCCTTTCCAGCGTGTCATTATCCAGTCAATCCATGCTTCCTGTTTCGGGAACAGCAAAAAAGGAATAGTCACCGGTACCCGTAATCGACATTTCGTGGGTCTGTCGTCATGCCCCCAGTCAATAATAAACTGCGCGGGGATTTATCCTTATAAAATCGGGTTAATCGTTTAAAACTTTCGGCTGCATGGCGTAACCTGTTGTAGACGCTCATCGCGCCACTCAAATACCTTAAAATAATCTGGTTTTTTAAAGTCAAAAGGAAAAGGTAACGGCATAGGAATTTGTCCGGAAAAAAGCGACTCCAAAAAAATATTTTGCACATAAACGTGTACATAAAAATACAAAAAATGGGGTTAAACTCATATAATCAATTGATATTAAATAAATATTTAAATTTAATATCATTTATAACATAAATAAGTAAGCGATTTTAACCCTTTACCCCATCAGTTTTTGGTACGCTTCTGCGGCCTCTTCTAAAGTCATTTCTCGAGTAATTGCATTTTGCGGTAGTATATCTTCTGGTAGGGCTACCTTGCAATTGCTTAATTTCCAGTAATAAGGTAGTTGGTATAGGAATGCCTTCTATCTCTAAAAATTGCGCGGCCTCTAGTGAAGTGATTTCGGCTGATTTTTTTCGCTCGAGTATCGATCTTAAGTATTCTTTTTGTTGATGCTTTTCATCGTTAAAGAAGACTTCATTGATCCCCATCTTTTTGTAAACGGCAATATCATTGTGACTAGGCAATACTTCTTCTATCGTTGTCGTTTCGCCGTCTGCCGTGGTTTTAATAATTTTGCGTTTTCGGATTTTGGTGTTTTGCCTTGCTGTTTCTGCTAGCTCTTTTTTCAAAATGTCGGCCGCATGATGAAAAGCATGATCAAATTCGTAATAATCCTTTCGCCAATTTCTAATCGTTTTTTCATCCACATGCAGCCATTTTGCAATGAAATGATTTGATACTTTGCCTTTCACCAAAGACAGGTTGATCACGTCATCAATATACGCTTTTTTATATTTAGCTTTCCCTGACATGACAACCTCTTTTTAACCTTTGTGCAACATTCGTAAAATTAGCCATTTTGGGTGCGGACTTATTTTGCGGAAGTATGCGAAAAAAATCCCTCTTCATGCGTTGTTATTATTAGGTTTTCCAATTTTTCAAAATGCGGAAGTATGACTGCGGAATTATGCGTTTTTGGCTATTCTGTAATTTTTTACCTGAATCCCTTTGATGTAAAGCAATTAAGGTTTTAACCCCATTTACCTTAATGATTAAAAAATGAACGCAAATGTTAAAAATTTAACTCAAAAATTGACCCTGAAAATCGACCGTAAATATTTGAGGTGGTCTCAATGTTTTTATGACCCAGCATTTTAGAAATAACATGAATATCATTCCGTTTTTTGATAAGACGTACCGCTGCAAAATGCCGTAAGTTATGAAATTTCCCAATCCTGAATTTTTCCAGTAATTCCTTAACAATTCCTGTCGTACTGTAATTTAACGACAGTCTTTTCACTGATTGACTGACAATTAATGGTTCATGTAACCCAAACTTGTTTTTATCCAATAGCGACAATAACCCTTTTGGCATCGGTAACAATCGCTGAACGTCAGCTTTTAAGCCTTCAATAACACCGTTTCGTGTTACATGTTTTGAGATATTCAAATATTCCCCTTGAATATCGCTATAATCCAATGCCAATATTTCGCTTATCCGAAGCCCAATCACCGATGCCAAGATGAAGGCAATCTTTTCTCTGACGGGCGCTTCTTCAATCATCCTATCCACATTCTCAAACGCCGGAATGAAAATAGGCTTTTCCCCTTTTCTTTTCAATTTTGGAATTGGACTGACACCAACATTTCGCATTGCTTTCAGCAGCAAATAGGCAGAATGCAGATGTTTAAGCGTATTTTCCGGTAAACCGTTAAATTCACTCGGGCGAATATTCAACGCCATTTTTGCTTGCAACGTTTCGTCAATCGAAAACAAGGCATGTTTAATCGTATCGAGCGAACTTTGCCGTAAATGCCCCGTTTCACACTGAAAGACCTTTTTCCCCACATAAAACTGAATCAACTTGCGAAGATGCCAATCTCGGCATTGCTCTTTTTCTTTTGCCATCATCGCCAAAAATCGCTCAGATTCGCTCAGAAAAAGAAAATGGCAAGCAGCTTCCCGCGTTTTAAAGCTTTTATGAAATCGTCCTGCTGGATTTTCGTAATGCACACGAAAACCCTCGCTATCATGGCGAGTTTTGACTTGTTTAATTGAACTCATTTGCGATTATCGCTTTGTTGTTAACCTGGCCACAATTTTTGCTTGATTAAGACAATCTTCTATCATCTTGCCTCTTCTACTAGCTGGCTGTTTGCGATAATAGCGGATGGCTTCACGGTGGCTAAGCTG
>NZ_LWMI01000052.1 GCF_001640365.1 Candidatus Arsenophonus triatominarum
CGAAAAAAATATGATGGCAACGGCGGTAGTGCGTGTTTTTAGCCTCAACGATGATAACGCATTTTGAAGGATTAAAATTTAAACCTTACTTCGATGGAGGTGGTGTACTCTCTGTTTGTTATGGTCATACAGGCAAGGATATTGTGCGTAACCGGATGTACACGCAAGAAGACTGCGATAAGTGGCTTAATGACGATTTAAAAGCCGTTAAACGTTATGTTGACCCGTTGATTAAGGTCAATATCAACACGCTAACACAGGCAGCCCTTTACTCATTTGCTTATAACGTGGGCGTGGGTAATTTTGCCAAATCGACCTTGCTCAAAAAGCTCAACAACAATGACCGAAAAGGGGCATGTGATGAGATGAAGCGGTGGGTTTATGTGAAAGGCGAAGTCTGGAAAGGGCTAATTACCCGTCGGGAAATTGAGAGCGTAATATGTTATGGCGACCTTACTCATTTATCGGAGTGATTATTGCAGGGTTAATTCTCTCACTTATTTTTATCAACTCCCGTTATCAAACCATCAGGCAAAACTACCAAACATTAAAACAGCAATATCGCGCACAAATTGAAGCCGTGAAATTACAGCAGCAAAAGATTGATTCTTTGCACCAACTCGATATTCAACACACGGAGAAATTAAATAATGCCAAAGCTGAAATTGCTAAGCTCAATGATGCTGTTCGTGCTGGCACTAAGCAGTTGCACGTCAATGCCGTGTGTCCAATACCCAAAACCGCTACCACCCAGAGCCGACATAATGAAGCCACCCCACAACTTAGTAAGGCAGCTCGAGAAGATTATTTCCGTCTCAGAGCGATGATAGCTGAGAACGAAAAGCAGACGGAATATCTACAGCAGTACATCAAAACACAGTGTCACTGAATCGGTCATTGGCACGTTCAAATCTTAACAATCTCAGCGCCACGCACGCGCATCAATAAAACACAGAACCTTATAGAAAGTCGAGCCTGAAGAACGCCGTTTAAAATGGTGCTTTTCTGTGGGCGGCTGTTCTGTGCGCGCAGGTTCGATTTTCTATAAGGAAAAGTACGATGAAATTAGTAACAACTAAAAATGACAATTTTTTAGTAACAGAAATGCCAACAATGACCAGTCTGGAAATGGTGGACTATATTAATGCGGAGCGGAAATCAAAAGCGGAAGCAGAGAGATTAACGTTTCCTTGCAAAAAATATCGCAAGTTACAGCACAATAATTTTATGGCAAAAGTACCCAAAGTTCTTGGAGAAACATCTGCTAAATTTTTAGCTGATGATATTTTCACCACTGGAAACGGTGCCCAGTCTATTCGAAAAATTTACCGATTTCCAAAACGTGAAGCCTGTCTAATGGCAATGAGTTACAGCTATGAGTTACAGGCTAAAATCTATGACTACATGACGGAGTTGGAAGAAAATAAAGGATTAGCTTTTACTATTGAGCAATTACAAAATATTGTTGCTACAGCCAGAAAAGAGTCTGATAAAGACTCTTCGGATGCTGGTCGTCGATTACGTAAGCGTCAAGATGATTTACCCATTCTTAAAAAAGCTGAAAAAACAGTAATGGAGTTATCTCAAATCCCCCTTGATTTAATTGGTGGAAGCATGAGGTTAGAAGGATGACTCCTGAGCAATTCATCGAAGCCAATGTTAAGGCCGAGTTAATCAAGCTGGGCTTTTCTACCTCTGTCGCCAGCTTAGCCACCCGTGAAGCCATCCGCTATTATCGCAAACAGCCAGCTAGTAGAAGAGGCAAGATGATAGAAGATTGTCTTAATCAAGCAAAAATTGTGGCCAGGTTAACAACAAAGCGATAATCGCAAATGAGTTCAATTAAACAAGTCAAAACTCGCCATGATAGCGAGGGTTTTCGTGTGCATTACGAAAATCCAGCAGGACGATTTCATAAAAGCTTTAAAACGCGGGAAGCTGCTTGCCATTTTCTTTTTCTGAGCGAATCTGAGCGATTTTTGGCGATGATGGCAAAAGAAAAAGAGCAATGCCGAGATTGGCATCTTCGCAAGTTGATTCAGTTTTATGTGGGGAAAAAGGTCTTTCAGTGTGAAACGGGGCATTTACGGCAAAGTTCGCTCGATACGATTAAACATGCCTTGTTTTCGATTGACGAAACGTTGCAAGCAAAAATGGCGTTGAATATTCGCCCGAGTGAATTTAACGGTTTACCGGAAAATACGCTTAAACATCTGCATTCTGCCTATTTGCTGCTGAAAGCAATGCGAAATGTTGGTGTCAGTCCAATTCCAAAATTGAAAAGAAAAGGGGAAAAGCCTATTTTCATTCCGGCGTTTGAGAATGTGGATAGGATGATTGAAGAAGCGCCCGTCAGAGAAAAGATTGCCTTCATCTTGGCATCGGTGATTGGGCTTCGGATAAGCGAAATATTGGCATTGGATTATAGCGATATTCAAGGGGAATATTTGAATATCTCAAAACATGTAACACGAAACGGTGTTATTGAAGGCTTAAAAGCTGACGTTCAGCGATTGTTACCGATGCCAAAAGGGTTATTGTCGCTATTGGATAAAAACAAGTTTGGGTTACATGAACCATTAATTGTCAGTCAATCAGTGAAAAGACTGTCGTTAAATTACAGTACGACAGGAATTGTTAAGGAATTACTGGAAAAATTCAGGATTGGGAAATTTCATAACTTACGGCATTTTGCAGCGGTACGTCTTATCAAAAAACGGAATGATATTCATGTTATTTCTAAAATGCTGGGTCATAAAAACATTGAGACCACCTCAAATATTTACGGTCGATTTTCAGGGTCAATTTTTGAGTTAAATTTTTAACATTTGCGTTCATTTTTTAATCATTAAGGTAAATGGGGTTAAAACCTTAATTGCTTTACATCAAAGGGATTCAGGTAAAAAATTACAGAATAGCCAAAAACGCATAATTCCGCAGTCATACTTCCGCATTTTGAAAAATTGGAAAACCTAATAATAACAACGCATGAAGAGGGATTTTTTTCGCATACTTCCGCAAAATAAGTCCGCACCCAAAATGGCTAATTTTACGAATGTTGCACAAAGGTTAAAAAGAGGTTGTCATGTCAGGGAAAGCTAAATATAAAAAAGCGTATATTGATGACGTGATCAACCTGTCTTTGGTGAAAGGCAAAGTATCAAATCATTTCATTGCAAAATGGCTGCATGTGGATGAAAAAACGATTAGAAATTGGCGAAAGGATTATTACGAATTTGATCATGCTTTTCATCATGCGGCCGACATTTTGAAAAAAGAGCTAGCAGAAACAGCAAGGCAAAACACCAAAATCCGAAAACGCAAAATTATTAAAACCACGGCAGACGGCGAAACGACAACGATAGAAGAAGTATTGCCTAGTCACAATGATATTGCCGTTTACAAAAAGATGGGGATCAATGAAGTCTTCTTTAACGATGAAAAGCATCAACAAAAAGAATACTTAAGATCGATACTCGAGCGAAAAAAATCAGCCGAAATCACTTCACTAGAGGCCGCGCAATTTTTAGAGATAGAAGGCATTCCTATACCAACTACCTTATTACTGGAAATTAAGCAATTGCAAGGTAGCCCTATACCAGAAGATATACTACCGCAAAATGCAATTACTCGAGAAATGACTTTAGAAGAGGCCGCAGAAGCGTACCAAAAACTGATGGGGTAAAGGGTTAAAATCGCTTACTTATTTATGTTATAAATGATATTAAATTTAAATATTTATTTAATATCAATTGATTATATGAGTTTAACCCCATTTTTTGTATTTTTATGTACACGTTTATGTGCAAAATATTTTTTTGAGTCGCTTTTTTCCGGACAAATTCCTATGCCGTTACCTTTTCCTTTTGACTTTAAAAAACCAGATTATTTTAAGGTATTTGAGTGGCGCGATGAGCGTCTACAACGGTTACGCCAGCAGCCGGAAAGTTTTAAACGATTAACCCGATTTTATAAGGATAATCCCGCGCAGTTTATTATTGACTGGGGCATGACGACAGACCCACGAAATGTCGATTACGGGTTACCGGTGACTATTCCTTTTTTGCTGTTCCCGAAACAGGAAGCATGGATTGACTGGATAATGACACGCTGGAAAGGACGTGAAAACGGTATTACCGAAAAAAGCCGCGAAATGGGCTTAAGCTGGACGTCAATTGCACTCGCATGCGCTTTATGTCTCTTTAATAAAGAGATGGTAATTGGCTTTGGCTCCCGCAAAGAAGAGTATGTTGACAGCACCGGTGACCCGAAAGCGTTGTTCTGGAAAGCCCGTAAGTTTATTGAAACTTTACCGCAAGAGTTTCGGGGAGGCTGGGTAGCGAAAAAACACGCGCCTTATATGCGGGTCAATTTTCCAAACACCGGCGCCATTATCAAGGGTGAAGCGGGGGACAATATTGGACGGGGTGACCGGACGACACTCTATTTCGTCGACGAAGCCGCCTTTTTGCCTCGTCCGCTATTGATTGATGCTGCCCTATCGCAAACTACCCGCTGCCGCATTGACTTAAGTTCGGTTAATGGGATGGACAATCCTTTTGCCCAAAAACGCCACAGTGGACGTATTCCGGTGTTTACCTTTCACTGGCGCAATGACCCCCGTAAAGATGAACAATGGTACGAAAAAGAGTGCCTGAAAATCGATAATCCGGTCATTGTGGCGCAGGAACTGGATTTGAACTATCAGGCGTCTGTTGAAGGTATCTTAATTCCCGCCGAATGGGTACAGGCGGCCATTGATGCCCATATCAAACTGGGGTTTTTGACAACGGGGGCTAAACGACTCGGTTTTGACGTTGCAGATGAGGGCGATGACAGCAACGCCCTCACGTTTGTACACGGATCGGTTGTCACGGATTGCCAGCAGTGGAGTAAAGGCGACGTGATCAGCTCAGCAAACCGAGTCAAAAACTATGCTGAGGAAGTCCATGCCGATGAAATCATCTATGACTCCATCGGGGTAGGGGCAGGGGTGAAAGCGCATCTACGACGGACATGTCATATCACCGCAACCGGATTCAACGCGGGTGGGGCTGTCTTTAAACCTGACGCAAAATATGTGGCGGGAAAAACCAATAAAGATATGTTCGCGAATATTAAGGCGCAAGCCTGGTGGGGCGTCCGAGACCGTTTTTTTAATACCTGGCGGTGTATCATGCATTTGGAAAAATATCCGGATGACAAACGTTTCATCAATCAATTTACCGATGGCCTGTTAATCAGTCTCAGTTCAGGCATAAAAGAACTTGACGTACTGAAAGCTGAATTATCCCGTCCTCGGGTGGATTACGACAACAATGGACGGGTGAAAGTCGAGAGCAAAAAAGACATGAAAAAACGGGGCATCGCTTCACCCAACATGGCCGATTCATTAATTATGGCTTTTTCCCCCGTTCCTAAACCGTTTCACATTCCCGACGAGGCATTTTTCTAATGAACAAAAGAAACAGGAAAAAGGACGTTAAGCCTGAAAGGAAAAAGCTATTTTCCATCTCTGATATCGATATGTATCCGGTCAGTGAGCAGCCAGTCTACGAATTCAAACCCTATGCCCCTCCCGCAGGCGTGATACCCGAAGCAAAGAGAGCGGACGCGCTGGCGAATGATGCCACCCCGTATGAAACCCTGAATGCATTCGGGAGTGATTGTTTGTATGGTGGGTTTCAGGGATACCCGATGTTGGCCATGAAAGCGCAGCAATCCGAGTACGCCAATGTTGCCGCGATTTTTGCTGACGAGGTTACGCGCAATTGGTTAACCGTAAAATCCTCATCCGATGATGAGGACCTCGTTAATGAGGTGGAAGGGGTAATCGTGAAATATCGCCTTCAGGATATGATCCATCAGGCCGTTTTGCATGATTGTCTGTTCGGCATAGCGCATATCTATATTGACATGGGCGCCGATGAGAATGAAATGCGCAATCCGCTCTTTAAAGACAGAGCAAAAGTGGGCGATAAATTTCGCGGTTTTCGTATTATTGAGCCTATTTGGATGTATCCGGCGATGTATAACACGCTCAGACCGTGGGAGCCGGATTTTTATCAGCCTTCATCGTGGTTTGTTATGGGGCAGACCATCCACGCCTCCCGATTTATTGACCTAGTGACGCGTCCGGTATCACAGATACTGAAACCTGCCTATAACTTTGGGGGCTTATCACTGATCCAGCTAATGGAGCCTTATGTCAAGGCGTGGGAAACTATCCGCGATGAGATACCCAAAATTGTCAAGGCTTTTACGCTGGCGGGTCTAAAAACTGATATGGAAAAACGGATGGAAAATCCAGGCGAATTCAAACGCCGCATCGATATCATGACCAACTACCGAAACAATCGCGGGGTACTGGCGCTAGATACGGAGGAAGAGTTTTTTCAGATCAATACACCGATGACGGATCTTGAGAAAATCGCCTCAAACTATCAGGAACAACTGTGTATTCCCTCACGGATGCCGGTGATTAAGCTGCTTGGCAATGCGCCCGCGGGACTGAATGCAAACGGGCAGGGTGAAATCGATGTCTGGCACGAAACCATCTCCGGTATTCAGGAACGCAATATTCGCCCCATGATACAGCAAATGCTGGATTACCTGTTTATAGCGGAATTTGGGCAGCTATTACCCGAAATTACGTTCACCTTTAACCCACTCGATGAGCTAACCGAGAAGGAAATGTCGGAGATAAATCTCAATAACGCTTCAATGCTGGCTAATTTAGCAACGAGTTCATGTATTTCGACGATGGATGTCGCTCAATGGCTTATCAATAATCCGAAGAGTGGTTTTGCTTTCATGAACGGGCAGGAAAACGAAGATGAAACAGACGAAAAAGAAGGAGAAAACACTTAAACCTTCACTCCCCAATGCAGGGATACAGCTTTGGTATCAGCGTGAATTACGTCGCCAGATTACCAGGATGCATAAAAACGTCACCGCCAAAATTTTAACTTCCTTTTCAAAAAATTCTCTTGCTTACGACGCCAGCCCCGCCTCAATGATAAGGAATACGCTCCGCGCGCTTTCTGCCCGCTGGGTAAAGAAATTCACTGCCTTATCCGACGATCTGGCAAAAACCTTCGTTAACCGAGCAGCCGGTAATGTGGATGTGCCCCTTAAAAAGCAGCTGGTCGATAAGGGGTTTGCGATTGATTTCAAAATGACGCGCGACATGCACAATGCGGTGACAGCGATTGTGGCGGAGAACGTGTCATTAATTAAATCCATCCCCCAACGCTATTTCACTAACGTTGAATCCGTGGTTCTCCAGTCTGTTTCGCGGGGAGGTGATTTAGCTCAGCTTAAAAAAACATTGGGACAACAGTTTGGCGTAACTGCCAGAAGGGCGGAATTGATTGCCCGTGACCAGAACCGAAAAGCGAATTCTGCCTTGGCGGCAGTGAGACAGCATGCGCTGGGGATAACTGAGGGGATTTGGCGACATACCGGCGCAGGGCAACACCCAAGGCCTGATCATGTAAAAGCCACGGGCAAGAAATTTTCGCTCCGTAAAGGCTGCCTGATTAGCGGTGAATACATCCTGCCAGGTGAAAAAATCAATTGTGGGTGTATTTGGGAACCGGTTTTACCCACTTTCGAGGATTGACAACGTGCAAGTGACAAAAGACGGTCTCGCGATGGATGCCAAATCTGCGCGGGAAGTGGACAAATTTGGCAAAATGTATGTCCGTGATAACCGGATAAGCAAAGCGAACATTAGCGGTTATTACGGCGTTGAAATACCTGGCTATGAAAAGTTGGGTCTGGAATCCAGAAAAATATATCAGCTTTATCGCCCCCCGCAAGAGCTGGAAAAAGCCATGCCGACGTTTAACGGTATCCCCGTTCTGATGGGGCATCCTGCCGAGAACAATACGAAACCCATCACCGATCTCGCGGTGGGTGCCGTGATGAATGATATCCGTTTTGAATTTCCCTATCTCATCGCTTCGATTTCTATTTGGGATGAAGCAGCAAAAGCGGGTATTGAAACCGATATCCAGCGCGAATTATCGCCCTCCTACAGCTACGTACCGGATATGACGCAGGGCAGCGTTGATGGAGAGGCCTATGATGGCGTGATGCGCAATATTCACGCCTACCACCTGGCGATTGTTCCTGATGGCAGGACGGGGCCAGATGTTCTAGTCAACGACGCAAAACCAGAGGATTTAAAAAAAATGGCAGACGAAAAGAAAACCGATGATGAAATGATCGCAGGACTGAAAGAGCGCCTGCCAAATGCCAGTGACGAAGATATTCATACGGTGGCAGAGTATATCAATGGACTGACCTCAAAAGCGAATGACGAGGAGACAAAAGAAGATCCGTCGGATGATAAACAGGATAACGAAAGCGAGGAGGATAAAGAAAAAAGGACGAATGACGATAATGATGAGGATAAAAAAACCGCTAACGATGCGGCTATCCTGATCCAACAGGCAGAGAACAAAATTCGGCGTGAATTTGCAGCGCTTCGTGCGGCAGAACGTTTGTGTTCACCGCTGATTGGTGAAGTGGCCTGTGACTCTGCCGAACAAGTCTACCGATTAACCCTCAGTCAAAATGGTATCGACACAAAAGGGGTTCATCCCTCAGCGCTCCCGAAAATGGTGGAGATGCTCAAAAACACAGGCAATCAAGGTAAACCTCAAGTCGCCTTTGACTCAAGTGCAGTGTCCCGTGTTGACCAGTTTTTAGGAGCAAAATGATGGCCTTTCAGAACAATGTAGCGCTTTATCAGGCACCGGGTCGGGAAGGTGATTTTGCCTCCTGTAATGATGCTTTTGCGGTGGTGCCACCATTAGGCGGCTGTTTCCGTGCCGGCTCTACCGGTACCGTGATGGCCCGTTTCGCCTGGCGTGATGACAGTAAACCTAGCCTGGTCAACAACAGCGGTACCGGCGAAATCCTGGGATTTGTCCGCAATGAGCGAACCGCCCTTGTGAACTGGGATGAAAAAAACAGTATGACCATCCCGCAGGGACAACAGGTCTCCGTCTACAAAACGGGCGACTTTTGGGCCAAGTCAGCAACGGCAACCACTATCGGCCAAAAAGTTTATGCGAAACTGGCGGATGGCACGATTGAAACGGCTAACGCAGGGACGACGAAAGACGGATTTATCGAAACCCCTTTTAAAGTGATGACCGCCGCCGCGGTGGGTGAAATTTTTATCATGTCAAGCTGGAGCTAATACGATGGCGCAATTAACACACAATGATTTCCACGCACTCATGAAACGGGCTAAAGAAGGGGGGGTGACGTTACCTGCTTCAGTCAATCGTTTGTATCTGGCCAATGATGCCCAGCCGTTACCCTCCACTTTGACCAATGGTGGTATTCCTGCCATCGTCGCGGGGGGTATCGATCCGAACGTTATCAGAACGGTATTTGCCCCAACCCGTGCCACGGAAATTTACGGCGAGCGCACAATCGGATTGTGGCAACACGATTTCTGGGAAATTCCCCGCGCTGAATACAGTGGTCATATCTCCTCCTATGGCGATTATAACGAAAACGGGGCAAACCAGGTTAACCTGCAATTTGAACCCATCCGCCAATATCGTTTTCAGACGATGATCACCTATGGCGATTTAGAATCGGCGCGCATGGGACTGGCGATGATCAACTATGCTGCTGAAAAACAGATGGCGGCCGCCAACACGATTAACCAGGATTACAACCGGTTTGCCTTTTTTGGGGTTGAAGGCGTTAACTACGGCGCATTAAATAACCCTCAGCTTCCCACGCCGATCACACCAACCAAGGTGAGTGGTAAAACGAAATGGGAAGATAAATCCATCCAGCAGCGTTACAACGATATTTTGGCACTCTACAGTGACCTGGTAGGACGAACGAATGGGGTGGTCGGTGACGGTGTCGATATGGCTTCCTCCCTGACGCTGGTATTGTCAAACAAAGCCTCTGTGTATCTCAAATCGTCTAATGAAATCATGGCCACCTCGCTTGAGGACTTGATCAAAAAAGCGTTCCCCAATCTACGCATTGAAACGGCTCCACAATTGAGTACCGATGCCGGTGAGTTAATACAGATGTTCGTGCGCAGCTATCAGGGACAGCCTGTTTGCTATGTGGCGAATTCGCAAAAATATCGGGCATTTCCGCTTCTTCAGCAACACTCAAGCTGGTCGCAGAAAGTGGCGGCCAGTACGTATGGCACGGTGATCACACAACCCATGCTTTTTGCTCAAATGTTGGGGATATGATTATGGGAAAAATTATTGTCGGCTGTAAACTCCCCCATGGACTGAAAGCCACCGTGAAGAATGAGACTATTGAATTGAAAGGGGCTAACGCTTGCGCCATTTATGGCGGTTTTGGCATAACCGAAGGCGTGGATGAGGCGTGGTTCAATGTATTTTCAAAAACCTACGCGCAGGCGGGATTTATCGAAAAGGGGTTAATCTTCAAGGTCACTGATCAAAAAAGTTTTTCCTCAGCCGCTAAGGAAAGAGCACAGGTCAAAACCGGTTTAGAACCGATTAACCCGAAAAAGGCAACCGTCAAACCCACGGAGGCATAATATGGCTGTGGTGGCGTTTGATGTTTTTGAATTCAGAGAACAATATCCCCTCTACCGCAAGGTCAAGGATGAGCAGTTGAAAATGCTATTTGATTTTGCTCAGGCTTTGTTCGATAACGCAAATTTTTCGCTGGAGCAGGCTATCCCAAAGCGAAAAAGTTTGCTTTATCTGCTGACGGCCCATCTTTGTGATATCACCTTTGGCGATGATAACGGAAACGGGTCAGGGGTGTCAGGTATGATTGGTCGGGTTGCGAATGCAGCAGAAGGCAGTGTCTCCGTGTCGCTTGATGTCGGGCAGGGATTGCCTTACTCGCAAGCCTGGTATTTCCAATCAAAGTGGGGACAGCTTTTTTGGCAACTGACCAAGCCCTACCGGATGTTTGCCTATTTCCCAGGTATTGAGGTGGGGTGCAGTTGATGGCGGGGAAGATAAAAGCGTTTCTGGACGCACAGGAAAAGCAGCTTAATGACCTGACGTTGAAAGTCGGCTTTCCAAAAGAGGTAAGCTATCCAGAAGGCCGTCGGGTTGCTGAAGTGGCTTACATGAACGAATTTGGCAATCCTGGGAATAACCAGCCACCGCGCCCTTTCTTCCGTAACGCTATTTCAGCCCATCAAAAAGACTGGTCAACCTATCTGGCGTCGTCCATGCGCGCCGGTGTTAATGCTAAAGAAGCGGCGGAATTATTAGGTGAAAAAGTCGTCAGCAATATTAAAGATTCAATATTGACACTCACCGATCCGCCGCTTTCTGAAACCACGCTTTATGTGAGAAAGCACCGGACTCACAAACCAAAAAACTTCACTGACAAACCGCTGGTTGATACACATCACATGCTGGAGTCAGTCAAATACTGGGTGGTGGTGGATGATGAATCTTCATAATCTCACTCGTTCGGCTATTCGAGCCGTTAACCCTGATATTGCTGCAATAGTCCGCCGTTCTGATGGTTGGACAGTCGGTGAAGGCCGGACACGCATCCCCAAATACCTTCCCGATGAACATATCGTCATTCAGTTGCAACCCCTGTCGAAAGGGGATTTGCAGCATGTGGACGGATTGAATATCCACGGCATATTCAAATCGATTCACGTTAACGGAAACTTCTGGTCGGTTAACCGAAAACAACAGACCGGTGGCGATTTATTCCTCATTGAGGGGGATACCTGGCTGGTGATTGAACCGCTTGAATTGTGGCCGGACTGGTGTCGGCTGTTAGTGTGTCTCCAAACGGACAGGGAGGGGGGATGAATGATTATACGGTCAATCAGGTCATTGACACGTTGGCCGATTTCATTGAACCGATTGCAGGTACGGTCTGGCAGGCTCAGGATAACCGGAATCCCATGCCGAGCGATATCTTCTGTGTTCTCACGCCATTGCGATTTATCCGGCTGTCGGCGGCGAGAGGGATTGCCCATGACAGCGGAAACCCTCAAACCAGTACGATGAACTGGACTGAAGTAAGGCAAGCTGATATTCAGCTCGACATTTACGGTGAAAATGCCGGTGACCGATCCATTCGTGTTGAAACATTGTTTGCTTCTGATTACGGCTATTCCCGAATCAAGGCGCTGGATGAACGTCTTGCTCCACTTTATGCCAGTGCTGCTTTGCAGACCAGTATGTTAAACAGTGAACACCAGTGGGAAGCAAGATATACCCTCACCTTGTCCTTACAGGTGCATATTGTTGTCAACGTATCTCAGGACTATTTCGACAAGACGGATATTTCCGTTAAAAAGGTTGATAAATGAGCAAAATTCCACTTTCTAAAGATTTTAGTATCACCGCTAATGTGATATCGCCGGCAGGAACAGCCTTGGATGCCAATGGCCTGATGCTGACCGATAATCCACTGATCCCTACAGGCACGGTTAGCACTTTCGGTAGTGCGCAGGAAGTCGCAGACCTGCTGGGAACGCACAGTCGCGAATATCAGGCAGCGACGCTGTATTTTAGTGGCTATGACAATGCCACCGTTTTACCTGCCGCGCTGTTGATGTCCCGCCTCGCGTTAGAAGACGCATCCGGTTGGCTATTATCCGGCAGCCTTGCGGGGGTCTCATTGGAGACAATGAAATCGCCGACGAGCAAGGTGAAACTGAAGGTTGACGGTCAGCCAGTAACTAGTGGAGCAGTTGATTTCAATACCGCTACCACGATGAGCGATATTGCAACGGTGTTGCAGACGGCTATTGGGGCTTCTGTGACGGTAGAATGGTTGCCACAGGCAGCAAGATTCATTATCCGCTCAGTAACGACAGGTTCGTCAAGTTCCGTCCTGGATATGGAAAAAAGCACCCTTGCTACCGGTCTAAAACTGACCGCAGAGGCCGGCGCCATCCCCTCACAGGGCGTATCAGCACAATCACTTATCGATACGATGAATGGCATCATTAACCAGAATCAGGATTGGATCGGCGTGATGACCCTTACAGCCCTGTCAGATGAACAGAACCAGAATTTATGTTCGTGGGTGAGTGCGCAGCAAAACCGCTATTTCTATGCGCTGTGGGATAATTCCGCGGCAGCAACCGTGCGTGATAATGCTAACTGTTTTGTCCAGAAAATCGTGAAAGCGAATAACTATGCCGGTGTATTTCCGGTCTACGGAGACTACCGTTACGCTGTAATTGCCCTGGCTTATGCCGCCTCGCTGGATTTCGCGCGGACTAATGGCCGCGTTTCGTTCAAATTCAGACAGTTCAGCGGGCTAGCCGCCAATGTCAGCGATCTGGCCACGACGCAAGCGCTCGAATCGAATGGGTATAACTACTACGGCGCTTACGGCCAAAACAAAACACTCGCCAATTATGTTTCCGATGGGAAGATAACCGGACAATATGTCTGGTTGGATAGTTTCATCGATCAGGTGTGGATCAGGGCAAATCTGGTGGCCGCCTTTGCTAATCTGTTCACCGCTAATCAGTCCTACCCGTTCAATGATAGTGGCTATACGGCCCTATCGTCAGCCGTCATCGATGTCGCTACGGCCGCTAAAAATTTTGGCGCGCTTCGGGCAGGCGTACTGCTGGACAAGTCACAGTTAACCCAAGTCAACAGCGCCGTTGGACGTGACATGAGCGCAACGCTGTTTTCAGCGGGTTGGTATTTCTATATTCCGGTGCAGACAGGTTCATCCCGACTAGAGCGGAAACTACAGGGAGCAACCTTCTACTATGTGGATGGTCAGCTTGTTCAATCGGTGCAAATGTCAGCAATCGATATTCTTTGAGGTGATATAAAATGGCTATTGATATAACCAGTGCGAACGCCTCCGTTCACATCATCGTGCCGGCTTACTATCCCGCTGGATTTTATGCGGAGGATTATGCGGCCGATAGCATGTTTGAAACGGCCGCCTTGCAGAATGCGGAAGACGTGATGTCCGCTGACGGCAAGTATCATGCAGGATTTATTTTTAATCCGGTTGAGTTCACCTTGAATCTCTTGGCGTCCTCAGCAACCGGCGTCCATATTGATGATTGGTACGCAGCAGAGCGGGCGGCGATTGCCAAATTCCCCTGCAACATGGTGATTGCAATTCCGGCGATAAAAATAAAATACAACTTTGTGAACGGTATCTTGTACACCTGGACGCCGACGCCGCCGGCACAGCGTATATTACAGGCCAGACCCGCCGTTTTTCACTTTGAGTCCGTCACACGGAGCCCCATGTAATGGCCAGAAAAGAAATCACCTGGACGGTGGAAGAAAATAACCGTGACAAAGGAAAAACCTTCTTCATCACCGAGATGTCCGCTTGGGAAGCTGAAGAACTGGCGCAGGAGATTTACCGCGCGATGGGGACAGCCGATTTTGGCAGCATCCCAACGGATGTCATCGCGATGGGCTGTGCCGGTTTGGCGACGCTGGGGCTGAGTGTCCTCTCGGCTACCTCTACGGAAATGGCCGCTTCAATCAGTTCAAGACTGCTTTCCACCGTGAAAATCAGTGTCGATACCGGCTATCGGGACATCAAACCGTTTGATTTTGAAGAGGTATCCACTATCCGCACCCTGAAAGATAAAGTGTTTGAATTGAACTTTGG
This sequence comes from Candidatus Arsenophonus triatominarum, assembly GCF_001640365.1. Taxonomy (GTDB): domain Bacteria; phylum Pseudomonadota; class Gammaproteobacteria; order Enterobacterales; family Enterobacteriaceae; genus Arsenophonus; species Arsenophonus triatominarum. Next base: position 14,623 of record NZ_LWMI01000052.1, read on the forward strand.
TTTTTTAACACTCGCCGCCCGTTGAATTTCCCGTTTATTGGACAACAGGCGTTACCGCCTAACCTGGTTTCTACTGTGAATATTTCTCCCGTGTTGACGACCGTCATTCTCTCCGGAAAAGCCAGTATCACTGAGCTTCAGACGGTGTTATCCGTGCACGACTTATATGACCTGACCGAAATACTGGCAGTAGAAAACCACAATGAACGCATCTGGCGGGATCACTGGGAGAAAAAACCGTGATTATTGAAGAACTGGTCTATCAGGTTAAAGTGAAAACCGACGAACTGATGAAAGGCAAAAAGCTGATTATTCAGTTTTCTGACGAAGCGGCACAGCGTGTTAACGACCTGGACGAAAAGATAGAAAAACTGGGGGAAACCAGCGAAAAATCCAGTAAAAAATCCGTGAAAGGGGTGGATGGATTATCGAAAAGCCTGGCACGCTTTGGGAAAACGTCAGGCGGCGCCTTCAAAACCGCCCAATTGGGGTTCGCCAAATTTCTCGGGTTATCGTTGGGCATCGAAGCCACCCGCCGGATGATTGTTTCTACCACGCATTCACTGGTAGCCCTCTCCAATAACGCCACCTGGTTAGGCATTAGCGCTAAATCGGCGGATGCGTGGGGGGTTCAGGCACAGGGTGCGGGCAGCTCTAAAGAAGAAATTAACGCTATCCTGATGCGTTTAAATCAGGCAAAAAATCAGCTAACTAACCCCATACCGGGATCTTCGCCCGACTACGATTTAATCAATTTCAACCGTGCCACAGGTTCAGACCTGTTCGGCGCAAAAAATAACGATGAAATGTTGTCCCGTCTGGCGGCCGCCTTTCGGCGTATTTCTCTGGCGCAGGCGGAAAATTGGGGGCAACGACTGGGTTATTCGCCGGCGGCAGTCAACCTGTTCCGTTCACCGGATTTCGACAAAAGGCACAAAGCGCTTGAACAGCGCTCGAATGTCAGTGAAGCGAGCATCGCGACCGCTCGTCAGCTTCAACGCATAATGGCCGATCTGGATCAGTCCACCCAGAACGTGAAAAACAGCCTGTTGGCCGCCTTTGGCCCTGGGATGGTTAAAGAACTGGACGCCTTTAGCCATTGGATCAACGCCCATGGCAATGATATTACCGGTTTTTTTCAGGGGATTTCGGCGGGTGCAGAGAAAGTGACCGAAGCACTGGCGGAACTGATCGCGCCCTTAAAGATGTTGTGGCGCTATATGGCGCAAGTAAAATAGCCAAAGTGGCGGGAAGTCATTCTGTTATCGGAAAAGCAGGCTGGGCGGGTGCATTAGCTTATATTGGTGAACCTGTTATCGATAAAGGATTAAATGCGTTATTCGGGAACTATGACGCCTTCCAGGCAGCCCGAACAGCAAAAACATGGGGTGATTTTGGCCACGCCCTCATTGGGGAAACGGGCGGCGCACACTGGGAAAAGGGGAAGTGGATCGATCCGCGTTATCAAGCCACCCCCGCATTAACCTCAGCCGTGGCAAGGACAGAAAGCCAGGGCAATCCGAACGCGGTTTCACGCGCCGGCGCCGCAGGCCTGATGCAGCTTATGCCAAATACGGCAAGGGATTTAGGGTTAACACCGGCGGAACGCTTCGATCCTGAAAAAGCCTATGCCGCGGGACAAATCCACCTAAGCCGATTGTTAAGGCACTATAACGGTGATACCCAACTGGCGCTGATGGCGTATAACGCCGGACAAGGGCGCATCGATAACTACCTGGCTGGTAAAGGCCAACCGCTTAAGCAGGAAACCCTCGACTATCCCCAAAAAGTACTGGAAAACTACCACCAAATCGTTCAACAAGCCTCTGCGCCGCCAGCAGCGATTGCGGCTCAAACGACGGATAACCGTCAGACGCACTCAACTCATATTAACACCGTGAATGTGATGACCCATCCGCAGACGGTTAACCAGCTTCAACAGTCTATTGAAGAACAGGCAAAACGCCACCGAATGAATACGACACTGAATAACGGGATGTACTGATGACTATTTTTGATTTCAACCTCGCGGATGTACTGAATTCGGTATCAGGCGGCTCGCCGTTATCCATCATTGACAGTGTGCTGCATCCTGCGTATGTGATACGTAAACACGGCTCCGCCGAGGTTGCCCTTAATTTCAGTGGTATGTCGGTATTTCAGCCGACAGGCAAGGCTAGCATCATTAACGCCCCCATCGAGAAAGGCCGGTATCAGTCGATCAATAAAATCTATCAACCCACCCGAATAACGTGCCAAGTCGTTATTTCGGGGTTAAGTGGATTTAGCAGTGTGATACCGAATCTCTTTGACCTGACGTTAATCAGTCAGAATGAGACGCTGCAAACGATTGCCACTATGCTCAAAACAACCGATTTGTACGATATTGAGACCCCCAAGGGCAATTATGCGAGTTTTGACCTGACGGATTATAGCTATCGGGTCAGTGCGCAGGCGGGGATCACCTTACTGACGGTAGCGCTGATCTTTCAGGAGGTGATCCAACAAATGGAAGTGGTATTAAATACCCCTCAGTCCGCCAATAAACCGACGGGGGATTTAGTCGCGCGTAGCCCCTATGGTACCTGCCCAATCGATGTCAATGGCAGTGAAAAAATGTCTACACTGGACGAGCTGAGTAAAACGTGGGACGCATTGAAAAATTCAATCGGACCACAGCGAGCTTCAGCTACCGCCGGTGTGAATGGCAGCTTCCGCAGTGCCATGGACACCGTTCATCAGTCGGCTTCACGTATCAGTGGCAGCGTCAGCCAGAAATCCGGTGCGCTGTGGAAAAAAATCAAAGGCGCCGTATTGTGAGCACGATAATGCTTTCCCCCGTAAAATCTCAACGTATCAACCTCACCCTTAACGGCCAGGAATGTACTTTACGGCTGACGCAGCATGAAAGTGCCCTCTACCTGGATTTGACGGTAAAGGGAATACCTGTTGTCCAGGGCGTCCCCTGTCTGCATGGCACGCGCCTTGTACGCTATGCCTGGCTCGGCTTCACCGGTGATTTATTCTTCGTGGATACCCAAGGGCAAGAAGACCCGCGTTGGCACGGTCTAGGGAGTCGATGGTTTCTTTTTTACGAGGATGGAAATGTACAGCAAAAAAACGCTTAAGTTTGCGTTCTCTCTGGATACGGGCAACGGCCAGATAGAAGAATTAACCTTGGATAACGTTAAATCCTTTGTCAGAACCAATAGCTACGGCGGATACGGCGGCGTTGAGGCAGAGTGCGCCCTCTATGGGTTAAGTTTAGAACTCATCGGGATGTTGTCACCAAAAGATTACAGTTCGCTGGTGCTCGATGGACGACAATTTGACATAGCTATCTATAGTGGGGATATTTTGATATTCGAGGGCGCCGTCAGATCTGCTTATGCCAATATGAATACGATGCCCGAATCTCCGTTTGTCATTCAAGCGCTGGCCGCCAGTGACCTCCGTGCTAAAGTCATTCCGCCGATTTCACGCACGGGTGTCGTGAATGTCAGTGATTTACTCGATTCGTTATGTCAGCAGAACGGCTATACGTTTCAACCCAATTTATTGGGCGGCTTAACCGAATCCAACCCGTATTACGCCGGCAGTGTTTTTGCTCAGATAGCCGCCATTTGCCTGTCTCATCGGCTGGAATTTCAACCGGTGGGAAAAATCATCCATGTTTGGCCTGCTGGGAAAACAAGGGATGCGGTTATGCCGAAGATTTCGGCGGAAAATGGCTTGATAGGGTATCCGATCCACAACGCGAATGGATTAACCTTTCAGACACAGTACAGCCCCTTGCTGGCATTTGGGCGATCGGTATCGCTTGATACGTCGTTACCGGGTGCCAGTGGTCTCTACCTGTTAACGGGTGTCGAACACTTTCTTTCTTCCTGGGTGCAAGGGGGAAACTGGCACAGTGTCTGTAACGCAGTGAGTGTTGAAGCTTATGAGAGAAACAAACAACCGTGACGCATCCGGTAATGATGCAAACACCTTTATGCATGCCTTCAGTCAGCTTCTTGCCGGCTGTTTTTTTTGTGAAATTGTTCAGGTGATTGCGTTACACGGTGAAGCGCCCAATCTGGTGGTGGATGTCCGCCCCCTGCTGGCTTATCCTGATACGCGGGGTGTCCTGATGGAGAGTACCCAATTTACGCCATTCCGGTATTTCGCCTGCAACGGGGGAACAGTGCCCTCATCATGAATCCGGTCGTGGGGGATATTGGTCACCTATTAATTTGTGACCGTGATACCCGCCGTGTCAGGGCAACCCGCCAGAGCGCATTACCGTCTACTCGCCGTAGACACAACCGCGCCGACGGCATTTACATGGGTGGACTGCTGAATATGCCACCGACCCAGTTTATTGAATTTGCGGATAACCGAATAAATATCACCAGTCCAGGAAACATTGAAATCCACTGTCAGCAGGCCACTATCAAGGCCCCTTCTGGGGTGATCCTCGATACGCCCCAAGCGCATTTTACCGGAAATGTCACGGCGGCGGGTGACATCACCGATAATGTCGGTACGCAACAGGCCAGCATCAAAGCGCTGCGGGAAGCTTACAACAGCCATTATCATCATGTGAACGGGGTAGAAAGCGGCAGCAGCCGTGTCACATCGGATAAACCGGAGCACACGCTATGACCTATTGCACCCTAAAACTGGATAAGGCGTGGGATTTAACGCTAGACGGTGAAGGCAATTTGGCAATAGTGACCACCCCTGCCGCGGTAGCCCAGGATGTGGCCTCGGCCTGTCTGGTATTTATGGGTGAATGTTATTTTGACCGTTCACTCGGCATTCCATGGAAGGAGGAAGTCCTCGGAAGACGACCCACTGCCGGATTTATTGCGCAAAAACTACAAGTTGAGGCCGAAAAACTGCCCGTTGTTAACCAGGCAATAGCAAGCGTCAGGCTGGATAAGGCCAGTCGGAAACTGCGCGGTGTCATTCGCGTCACGGATAACGAGAATAACCGATTGGAGGTGATATTATGACCACAGTGAAAACCGCGGTACCTGATGTCACGATAACCGAAAACGGGGTGTCGGTGCCGGATATCGCGGACGTGCTCGCCGGACGGCTGACGGATTTTGTCGGCATATTGGGCGGCCATGCCAGTCAATCACTGAGCGCCCCCAAGGACAGATAGCCCAGAGTGAGACCGAAATACTGGCGCAGGTCTACGACAAATTATTATGCCTGTTCAACCAGATTAACCCCGATTTTGCGAGCGGGCGCTTTCAGGATGGAATAGGGCGCATCTATTTTCTCAATCGTATTCCTGGTCAGGGTAGCGTTGTCATGGCCACCTGCACGGGCAAAGTCGGCACCCGTATCCCAGCAGGCAGTACCGCCCAGGATAAGGCCGGTTATTGTGGCGTTCAGTGAGCGAAGCAACCATCCCTGCCAGCGGCACGGTAAAAATCCCTTCCAGAACACGACGCATGGCCCCATCGCCTGCGCCACGGGGAATTAACGCAAATTTTAGCTCTGTTTCAGGGTGGGACGCCATCACCAATGACACACCGGCCCGTGTCGGGTCACAGGTAGAATCCCGCATTGCCTTTGAAACACGCCGCCGCCAATCAGTGGCGCGCAACGGTCGTAATACCGATGGTGCGATGAAAGCGGCCCTACTGGAAACCCAAGGTGTGACGGATGCGTATGTCTGGTCAAACCGAACAAGGGAGACGGTCACTATCGGCACGACTCTTTATCCGGTTAAACCGCATTCCGTTTTTATTTGTGTGAATGGTGGCAACGATACCGATATCGCCGAGACGATCTTCCAGTATTACAATCCTGGCGCGGACATGAATGGGGATACCACCTTTACTGTTTATGATAAAGAGAACTACTCGCCGCCTTACCCGCAATATGTGATGCAGTGGCAGCGAGCCACCCCATTAAGCGTCATTTTTCCGTCAACATTGATAAAAGTCTCAATCCTCCTGTGACATTACCGAGCAAGTTAAAAAAACAGTTATTCGCGTGTTTAATGGCGAGG
>NZ_LWMI01000053.1 GCF_001640365.1 Candidatus Arsenophonus triatominarum
GTCCACAGCAAATCACACGTTGCTTCGTTAACGCTATGAATGCAGCAGAGTGACATTTCGGGTTATTGTTGGCCGGGCTGACAAACTGTCTCCCGGCATCACCAGAACGCTATCTTTTCAAACGGGCGCAGCACCATCGAGAATTGATTGCCCTCTCATGTATTCTACGCAGCAACCACTGCAATTTACGTTACTTCAGCTTTAGTCCGGAAACCAGCACATCCAGGTCAATAATATCATTGTTGCTCTGGAAGGTGTAATGCCCGTTCAGCAAAATATGCTGCCAGGCCACAGGTGATATCAGGGCCAGAGCCTCAATGCCCTGTCGTTACCTTCTGCTTCCAGTCGTTCCAGTCACGAGTTTCGCACCAATAAAAAACGCTCTATTTTTAAGTTTAATTCAGCATAATATATAAATAGACAAAATCTTATAAATTAAAATCAACTTATTGTAATTTAAACAAATTTATACGTTTTAGTAACTTGCAAATTAACCATTGCTTTTAAGCCATTTCTGGAATTTTATATGCCTGTGCGAAACTCGTGTCGTGATTACATGAAGTTTGAAACCAAAGAACCAACCTGTTGAGGTTTTTCCTCGTTCAGCTATCCCATCGAAGACTTTATGCCGGCGAATCCGTAAGTTATCACACACAGCTATCGGAGTAGAATCGGCAACCGACAGACCCGTGCACTTTCCCTTAATTGACTCAAACAGTGCCGTTGAAAGCTAAGGCACTGCGCGGAAGTAACCCTACGCAGCGTGAATATGATGGCAAGTTAGGAAATTCCTTCCTGGGATATAAACGGACATGATAGAGGTAAAATACCTTGAATTGGCTGAATCGGAGTTGATGAAACAAAACAACCGGTGTCATCATTTCAGCCAATGAAAGTTGAATAGACCGTCTACGACGCTTACTGCCGTTATTCAGCAAAATTTCATGCATTTTGGGCTCGAAGTCTTTACAAAAATCATCCATCAGGCAATAAAGTTCGGTAAGATTTTCCATGATTGTTTAACAATGCTCTACTCTTTAACCAGATTGTTAGAGTATTTTAACGAAATATGCGCATTCAACTATTTGAATATCAAGACTTTCACTTTATTTCTTATCCCGAACTCAGGTTAATAATAAGTAATTTTTTAAATTAGAAATATTTAAATTTTTGCATTTAACAATTCATTAAAATATGAATTATTTTAATATTTTATTTTACTTTTACATAAAATAACAAAATGTTATTTGTTTTTAATGTGGGGTTTTATCTAAGATTACTAAAATTATCTAAAGCTAGAGACTTATTTAAGTAAAATTTTTATATTCAACATAATTAATTTTATTAAAATATGTATTACATTGTTAAAAATAAGAATAATTAAATTTCAAATTGTTTGTAATTAATTTTGTTAGGGTATAGAGAATCTATTTTTGATGAATATTTTAAATCTTTCATGGAATTTGTTATGTTAACAAAAAAACAAATCGTAATAAGATTACTACCTATTTTCTCTTATTTTTTCATTTATATTCCATTATTTTCTTTTCTCTATCTCCTGCAGTAAAGGCGATGGAAAATGACAAAATGGTTGAAACAATGGCAGGAATACAATCTTTAGTTGAGCAGAATGAAAATAACAATATTCATAATAAAAAAGATTCAAAATTGTTCATGTATAAGAAATTAATACCCGAAATGGTTACTCATTAACCTGCGCCATGATGAAATCCTTTTTATTTTCTTCTAAATTTTGCCAAAATTATGTTGAAGGTTGAGATAAGGAACGGAATAGATGGTTAAAAAACGATTAATTATTAATCAATTTTGAACAAAAGGATAGATCTACCCTGTCGTGAGTTTTTATCGCCACCGCAAACAAGCCAGATCATGGTGACGTGCCATAAGTTCTTTACGATTCAATCCAAAATTCATTCCTGCGAAAAATAATTTTTTCCCACATAAGAGACAAGCAAGATGGTTGTCTATGGCGACGACTTTTCATTGCTTGTTAGTACTGGTATAACCCGATACCTATTGTCTCAATCTTTTGGTCCCTTTTATGTCACCGCGTTTTAGTCATGTTTTTAAATTTGGTCAACGCTGGCTCAATTGGCTTAATCGCCAACCCCCTGATAGTGTCCGAACTGTTGTGATGGAAACCATGGTAAAGATTATGGCTTGCGGCACTTCGCTTATGGGGTGGTCAATTTGGCGCTGTCCTGACCCTCAATGTAATTCTGAGAAACGGGTTAAATTTACCTGCAAAAGTCAAAGCTGCCCACATTGTGGCGTCAAAGCTTGCCTACAATGGATTAACAATACGCTAGCTTGGTTACCCGAAGCTCCTTGACAGCACATCACTTTTACCATGCCTTGTGAATATTGGCCTATTATTCGTGCCAACCGTTGGCTTCTCGGTGAAATGAATCGATTAGCCGCTGATGTGATATTAACCATCTGCCGTGACCTCAATATCACCCGGGCGTTTTCACTGCCATCCATACCTGGGGACGAGACCAAAAATGGCATCCGCATATTCATTTTTCAACCACAGCCGGCGTGACTAAAAAGAATACCTGGCGGGATATCAGCTTTTATCGCGAAAACATTATGACAATGTGGCGATAACGGCATTATTGAGAAAACATTATTACACGCTCACCATTCCCGATGAGCTTAAAGCTGAAGTAAGAAGTAAAGCATCATGGAATCAATTACTTAACACTCACTACAAGCGCGGGTGGAATATTAATCTTTCTGATATTCTTTCCAATATTACCCATGTCACCCTTTATCTCTGATTTTATCTAAAGAAACCCCCTGTCTCGCTCAGTCGCTTAAAACATTATTCCGGCTAAGATAACATCACGTTACGCTATAAGAGCCACCGCACGAAAAAACAGGAAGACCTGGTCATGAAATCCGATGAATTTATTACCCTGTTTGCGTCTCATGTGCCAGAAAAATGGTTTCACATGATCCGCTATTACGGCTTTTTAAGTCCATCAGCACGGATGCGAAAAATGTTAACGGAGGTTGTTTATCCTTTAGCCCAGCAAGATAAAAAACCCGCTAAAAAAATCACCTGGCGAAACATGTATCAACACGTCTTTAAAGTCGATCCACTTGCTTGTCTCTTATGTGGGAAAAATTACTTTTCGCAGGAATGAATTTTGGATTGAATCGTAAAGAACTTATGGCACGTCACCATGATCTGGCTTGTTTGCGGTGGCGATAAAAACTCACGACAGGGTAGATCTATCCTTTTGTTCAAAATTGATTAACAATTAATCGTTTTTTAACCATCTATTCCGTTCCTTATCTCAACCTTCAACATAATTTTGGCAAAATTTAGAAGAAAATAAAAAGGATTTCATCATGGCGCAGGTTAATGAGTAACCATTTCGGGTATTAATTTCTTATACATCAAGATGATGATGTAGCCAAATAGAACGAACACCACTTCCCGAAACAAAAATTCCTTTTTTTCTTAGTTCATTACTACTGCGGTGTTGTTCGTATGCAGGGTATTCAATCGCATACTCAACTACAGCGCTTTCAATCTGTTCATCTGCTCTATTTTTTACGTTAGGTACCCGTCGATTTTGATTAATTAAGGCATCGATCCCACCATCGTTAACAAGCTCTTGATAGCGATAGAAAGTATCTCGAGATACCCCTATAATCTTACAGGCTTTTGATACGTTATGAAGCTCTTCAGCAAGATTAAGTAACCCGACTTTATGTTTGATGATAGGATGATTTGTTTGATACATAGAATTACCTTTTATTATCTAATGATGTTAATTAAAACCGGTAACTCTCTTTTTTAAATCAGAATCGTCAGATTAAGTTAAGACTAATATATATAATGAATATTAAGAAGAAAATAAAGCCTGTCGAACATAGTTGTTTCGACAAAGCCATCTCGCGTCATTGTTCTCCTATTAACTTCGTAGTGAATTTATTAGCTGGACTAGTTGCATATTGCTTGATAGCATCTAAACTACAGTTACCTGTGGCAGAAACACATCCATCAGGCCTAATTAAATAAGGTTTATCTTGAACTTAGGTTACTTACACTACGTAGTACTGATATATTTAAACAATTCGTCACCAAAATTAATTTTTTTATTTACCAATGATTCCGCATAGCTATTATAAGGCAATATTCTGTTCAAAATAGAGTTATGTGTCGGATAGGTATCCTATATTAAACAGAAAGGTTAGTTAGTACAAAATTCCTGTTGCTGCTTGCTAGCATCCGTGTGTGTAGCAATCGCAAGATAATTTGATTATGCTCATAATATTTGTTGAGGTATTGTTATGTTCTATCGTACAGATTACCTTGAATTAAGACAAGGAATTTTCTAAACCATACTTTTTTGCATATTTATACTGCATATAGTAAGTAAATTTAAATCTTCATGATATTTATATAGGGATTTTTTGTCGCTTCCAAAGATCATTTTAGCAATCGCTAAATAACAGTGAATAGGAGAATATTTATGATTCATAAAATTTCTGATGAACCTCCATCGAGAGTAACAATAACAGGCTGACTATCTGCATTGAATCTAGGTGTATTCAATGGAGGTAGTCGAGGCAGTTGCGATAAAACTATCGTTTATTGACTTTTCATTTTATGCACATAGGTAAGGTCTAATATGCTACTCATAACAAACCACTACATGTTTTCTAATGATTCAAACAACACTATCAATTTTTCAATGTTGAATGATTCGAACCAGCCAGCAAGACGTCCATCTCAAATCTTATTTAATTCAAAGCCAACTGAGTGGAGAGTTTTCACCAGAAGGTTCATGCAAAAATTGACACAAAAAAGACACCGTGTCGTTGAAGATTATATCAGCACACTAATGCCTTGATTAGCAATGAATCATAATAAACAGGTTATTCCTGCTGACTAATGATTTGCTTATATGGCTATTTTAGAATTTATAAATCTAATTTTGCATATTTATTGCTTTCGATAAATTTCACCTTTTGAAGGTTTGTTAATGAGCTGAGAATCTTATTATGCATACTTTGATAAAACATAAATACAAAAAAAATTCTGTGCTTAACGATATAGTTGTCGGCGTTATTCTTGTGGCAATTATTGTCTTATTTGTCTATGGCTGGCAGGAAATGCATGGTCCATTTAACGGACATGATTTACCAGAACTTAGTGTGGACTATTATTTACTGCCTTACTATGCATTACGCACAACAATGCGATTGATTATTGGGCTTTTTTTCTCAATGCTGTTTTCGATCATATTTGCTGTGCTGGCCGCAAAATACGCTCCCATGAGAAGAGTCATTTTACCCTTCGTGAATTTTATGGAGTCTATACCTTTAGTCGGATTCCTAACCTTCACGACAGCTTTTTTTATCGGGCTCTATCCGCACAGCGTTATGGGACTTGAAGGGCTAGCTATTTTTGCAATTTTTACAGCCCAAGCTTGGAATATGATGCTGACACTATATCAGACGCTCAGAGTTGTTCCTAGTGAACTTGTAGAAGCCACTAAAGCATTCCACTATAATCCGTGGCAAAAATTCTGGCGCCTTGGGTTCATCTATTCGTTCTCTGGATTGTTGTGGAATACAATGGTTTCGCAGTCAGCGGCTTGGTTTGCGTTGATTGCTTCAGAGATGCTGACAGTAGGGGATGGTAATGCAAATTTACCTGGGGTCGGCTCTTATATTGGTATTGCGCTACAGGACAGTAACCTATCAGGGGTCGTTCAGGGAATATTAGCTCTTATCACCACTATTGTTATCTTCGATCAGCTTCTGTTCCGCCCGCTGGTACGCTATGCCCATCAGTTTAAATATGAGGATGTTAGTAACAAAATGGTGCCCAGCTCATGGTTCTATCATTGCTTGAATCAGTCACTGATCGGACAGAACTTAAGACGCGCTTGTAAATGGTTATCTATATTCTGGTTATTTGTTCTCCCCAAACCATGGTATGGATTAAAATTACATCGCTTCTTTGGCTTTTTTAGCCAAATGAACTGGCTGTGGTCCAGCCTGTGGTATTTGGCTATTGTCGTCGGCTGTATTTATTACGGACATCAGCTGTGGCTTTTTATTCCCAAGGAATATTTTGCCTCACTTCCGGGCTGGATGAGTTTAACCGCCGTACGAGTTATTGCCGCCATGGTGCTAAGCGTCGTAATATTTACACCCTTGGGCGTATGGATTGGCTTGCAGCCTAAACTTGTTCGCTTTTTCCAGCCGATTATTCAGGTCCTAGCCGCAGTGCCCGCAAACGTCTTTTATCCTTTGATCGCCTTTATTATTGTGACGTGGCACCAGGATTTGGGAAGTTGGACAATTCCGATGATTATGTTAGGGACGCAATGGTACGTGCTATTTAACGTGATTGCCGGAACGTCAATGATCCCAAGTCAGATGGTGGAAGTAAGTAAGATATTTCATCTTAGGGGAGGTTTGTGGTGGACGAAATTCACGCTTCCAGCCATCTTTCCTTATATTGTCACTGGGATAATTTCTGCAGCAGGAGGAGCATGGAATACCGCTATTGCCGCAGAGGTGCTTAGTTGGGGAAAAATCACGTTACAAACACATGGACTTGGTGCCTTTATTTCTATTGCCAGTGATGCTGGCCAAAATCCGCAAGAAGCGCTGGGATGTCTAGCTATGAGCTTCATGGTTCTGCTCTGCATTATTTTTGTATGGCGACCCCTTTACCTCTTTGCAGAGAACCGTTTTAAGTTTGATTAGTTATTGATAAAAAAAGATTTCAGGACCCATTATGAAACATTCAAAAGTGGTTTTAGAAGTTAAGAACGTCTCAAAATCGTTTAATAAGAACCGTAAACAAAAAGTGATTGTGCTGGACAATATTAACCTTGAGATAAAAGAGAATGAAATCGTTGCACTGCTCGGACGTTCCGGTTCCGGCAAATCAACGCTTTTAAGAATGATTGCAGGGCTTATCGAACCCGATTTTGGCTCGATTGTCTGCTGTGATCTCCCGATTAATGGCCCCTGTAAAAACACCAGCATGGTCTTTCAGTACTTTGCACTTTTCCCTTGGTTAAACGTGTTTGATAACGTGGCCTTTGGACTTCAGACACAAGGACTCTCGATGGATGAGGTGGGTAAGAAAACAATGGATATGATTGATCTGATAGGACTTTCTGGTTACGAAAAAGAGCACCCACGCGAGCTTTCAGGTGGAATGCGCCAGCGAGTAGGGTTTGCACGCGCTTTAGCAGTAGAACCGGAACTTTTACTTATGGATGAACCGTTCTCAGCGTTGGATATTTTTACCGGTAATAAACTTCGCCAAGACCTTATTGAGCTTTGGGAAAATCGCGTCATTAAGACGCGTTCTATGCTTCTGGTGACACATAGCGTTGAGGAAGCGGTTATGCTTTCAGACCGAGTCTGCTTGCTCGGAGGAAAAATCAGTACGATCACGGATATTTTCAACATTAATATTGAACGCAACATGAGGAACAAGGAAAGCATAATCCCTATCGTGAACAAAATCAGCGACGCATTAAACGATCGGATCGCGGCTTACGTGTAAAATTAATTTCTAAGGTAATTGGCTCCATTTCGAGCCAATTACCTGAACATGACTTGCCTACCGCTGGTTTTGCTACCAGTGCAAAAAGGAGGTCTGTCACATTAATGTAAAAAGGTTAATTTGTTGGTAGTTAGATGGTTAATGTGGTAGCTGCTGCGTGCGGTAGAAAATAAAGAAACTGCGCCGCCGTTGCTGTCTAATTTAGTGAAACTCCAGCGGTATATGTGAACAAAAACCATAAAATGATAGCAGCAAAAACACTGGAAATCACGCAACTATTACGGGAAAATACAAGGCTATGTAGTGGCCAATTTTAGTTGACCACTACAATTTGCGTCTCATGTGCCAGAAAAATGGTTTCACATGATCCGCTATTACGGCTTTTTAAGTCCATCAGCACAGATGCGAAAAATGTTAACGGAGGTTGTTTATCCTTTAGCCCAGCAAGATAAAAAACCCGCTAAAAAAGTCACCTGGCGAAACATGTATCAACACGTCTTTAAAGTCGATCCACTTGCTTGTCTCTTATGTGGGAAAAAATTACTTTTCGCAGGAATGAATTTTGGATTGAATCGTAAAGAACTTATGGCGCGTCACCATGATCTGGCTTGTTTGCGGTGGCGATAAAAACTCACGACAGGGTAGATCTATCCTTTTGTTCAAAATTGATTAATAATTAATCGTTTTTTAACCATCTATTCCGTTCCTTATAGCTAGGCGACTTAATTTTGATTACAAGGTGTGTTATGAGTTATACAATTGATTTTCGACGTAAAGTAATATCTGTAAGGAAAGCCGAAGGTTTAACAATTCGAGAAACTGCGAAACAATTCCGTATTGGAAAAGCGTCTTTAGTACGTTGGCTTAAACGACCAGAGCCAAAAAATTCAACGCCACGTAAGAGGAAGCTCGATAAAAATGCTTTAGCAAAAGATGTGGAACAGTATCCAGATGCTTACCAAAAGGAACGGGCAGAGCGATTCGGTGTTTGTAAAAAGACTATTTGGCAATCCCTTAAAAAGCTGGGATTAACCTATAAAAAAACTCTATTCCATCCAAAAACCAACGAAAGCGACAGGCTGGCACATCAGCAAAAAAGACAACAGTATGAAAAAAAAGATAAATCTGTTGTTTTTATTGATGAAAGTGGTTTTTCACATGACACTCCACGAACTCACTGCTATTCCCCAAAAGGTCACCGTTGTTTTGGCCTGAAAAACTGGGGGTGCTAAGGGAAGAACAAATGTTATTGGCGCTTTATTGGGAACAACCCTTTTTGCTATCGGATTATTTGATTGCAATATTAATCGTGATGTTTTTTATGTTTGGATCACAAAAATATTGCTCCCAGAACTTCCTGAAAATTCTGTTATTTTTATGGACAACGCTAGCTTTCACAAAGGTAAGAATATTGAACAGGCAATTATAAACGCAGGACACCAGATAGAATATTTGCCTGTGTATTCACCAGATTTAAATCCTATAGAACATAAATGGTCTCAAGCTAAACGTAAAAAGATGGAAACAGGATGCACTATCGATGACCTGTTTTTAATACATATGCTGTAATCAAAATTAAGTCGCCTAGCTATATCTCAACCTTCAACATAATTTTGGCAAAATTTAGAAGAAAATAAAAAGGATTTCATCCTGGCGCAGGTTAATGAGTAACCATTTCGGGTATTAATTTTTTATACATGAACATAATCAGGATTTTTGAAATCAAAAGGGAATGGTAATGGCATAGGAGAACTTGCGAAAAATCGCCTCTATTTAACTTAACCTGAGTTCGGGATAAGGATCCTAATTTTTTATCGTATATTCAAATAGTTAACTTAAAATTATTACATAAAACAGTATTAATTTTGGTTTTTTTCATGATTTTAGTAGAAAAATAGCTTCTTTTTTAACCTGCTATCACTAAGAATTTTCCTGCTTTTTTATCTTATTGATTTTAAAATATTTTTCATAAATCGGCTATTTTTATTTTCTCGCAACTATCGCTTATCTCGAACTCAAGTTAACTTAGGGTAGTTATATTGATTTTTATATCATCTTTTTGTATAGTATATATATACAGTACGCAAGGTAAGTTTATGATAAAAAACTTTCGTCACAAAGGGCTAGAGCGTTTCTTTAAAACAGGAGTAACTTCAGGGATTCAAGCTAAACACGCTGTAAAATTACGTGTTCAATTAACCGCCTTAAACGTTGCAAAAAAACCTTCGGATATGTCAGCACCAAGTTGGAAGTTGCACCCACTAAAAGGAGAGACGTTAAAAGGTCGCTGGGCAATATCTGTTAATGGAAACTGGAGATTAACTTTTAAATTTGAAGACGAAGACGTGATCCTTGTCGATTATCAAGACTATCATTGAGGTAATTATGACTAGAATGTATAACCCTTCTCATCCAGGAATCGTTTTACGTGAATATTTAAGCCACGTTTCAATTACTGAGGCAGCAAAAGCATTAGGTGTTACTAGAGTTGCTCTTTCTCGCATCTTAAATGGCAATTCAGGCATTTCTGCTGATATGGCTTTAAGACTAGAAAGCTCAATTGGTACAAGTGCTGAAATGTGGATCGAAATGCAAGCTCAATATGAACTTTGGCAAGCATCTCAAAAACCACGACCTGATGTTCATAGACTGCTACCACAGGTCTAACCCATCCGTAAATAACGATAAATAGTCTCGCGTGATACGCCAAATTCTTTTGCTAATTTAGCTTTCTTTTCGCCATAATTTGCTCTTGATTGTAACGATTGAATTTGTTCTTGATATATAAGAAATTAATACCCGAAATGGTTACTCATTAACCTGCGCCATGATGAAATCCTTTTTATTTTCTTCTAAATTTTGCCAAAATTATGTTGAAGGTTGAGATAAGGAACGGAATAATAGATGGTTAAAAAACGATTAATTATTAATCAATTTTAAACAAAAGGATAGATCTACCCTGTCGTGAGTTTTTATCGCCACCGCAAACAAGCCAGATCATGGTGACGTGCCATAAGTTCTTTACGATTCAATCCAAAATTCATTCCTGCGAAAAGTAATTTTTTCCCACATAAGAGACAAGCAAGTGGATCGACTTTAAAGACGTGTTGATACATGTTTCGCCAGGTGACTTTTTTAGCGGGTTTTTTATCTTGCTGGGCTAAAGGATAAACAACCTCCGTTAACACTTTTCGCATCCGTGCTGATGGACTTAAAAAGCCGTAATATAGCTAGGCGACTTAATTTTGATTACAGCATATGTATTAAAAACAGGTCATCGATAGTGCATCCTGTTTCCATCTTTTTACGTTTAGCTTGAGACCATTTATGTTCTATAGGATTTAAATCTGGTGAATACACAGGCAAATATTCTATCTGGTGTCCTGCGTTTATAATTGCCTGTTCAATATTCTTACCTTTGTGAAAGCTAGCGTTGTCCATAAAAATAACAGAATTTTCAGGAAGTTCTGGGAGCAATATTTTTGTGATCCAAACATAAAAAACATCACGATTAATATTGCAATCAAATAATCCGATAGCAAAAAGGGTTGTTCCCAATAAAGCGCCAATAACATTTGTTCTTCCCTTAGCACCCCAGTTTTTCAGGCCAAAACAACGGTGACCTTTTGGGGAATAGCCGTGAGTTCGTGGAGTGTCATGTGAAAAACCACTTTCATCAATAAAAACAACAGATTTATCTTTTTTTTCATACTGTTGTCTTTTTTGCTGATGTGCCAGCCTGTCGCTTTCGTTGGTTTTTGGATGGAATAGAGTTTTTTTTATAGGTTAATCCCAGCTTTTTAAGGGATTGCCAAATAGTCTTTTTACAAACACCGAATCGCTCTGCCCGTTCCTTTTGGTAAGCATCTGGATACTGTTCCACATCTTTTGCTAAAGCATTTTTATCGAGCTTCCTCTTACGTGGCGTTGAATTTTTTGGCTCTGGTCGTTTAAGCCAACGTACTAAAGACGCTTTTCCAATACGGAATTGTTTCGCAGTTTCTCGAATTGTTAAACCTTCGGCTTTCCTTACAGATATTACTTTACGTCGAAAATCAATTGTATAACTCATAACACACCTTGTAATCAAAATTAAGTCGCCTAGCTATATTGGCGCTTTATTGGGAACAACCCTTTTTGCTATCGGATTATTTGATTGCAATATTAATCGTGATGTTTTTTATGTTTGGATCACAAAAATATTGCTCCCAGAACTTCCTGAAAATTCTGTTATTTTTATGGACAACGCTAGCTTTCACAAAGGTAAGAATATTGAACAGGCAATTATAAACGCAGGACACCAGATAGAATATTTGCCTGTGTATTCACCGGATTTAAATCCTATAGAACATAAATGGTCTCAAGCTAAACGTAAAAAGATGGAAACAGGATGCACTATCGATGACCTGTTTTTAATACATATGCTGTAATCAAAATTAAGTCGCCTAGCTATATAAAAATTATGAGGTAAGCATATCACCTCAACTTAGGTGGCCAAATTTAGTATGCCACTACAAAGATTGGTCATGAAATCCGATGAATTTATTACCCGGTTTGCGTCTCATGTGCCAGAAAAATGGTTTCACATGATCCGCTATTACGGCTTTTTAAGTCCATGAGCACGGATGCGAAAAGTGTTAACGGAGGTTGTTTATCCTTTAGCCCAGCAAGATAAAAAACCCGCTAAAAAAGTCACCTGGCGAAACATGTATCAACACGTCTTTAAAGTCGATCCACTTGCTTGTCTCTTATGTGGGAAAAAATTACTTTTCGCAGGAATGAATTTTGGATTGAATCGTAAAGAACTTATGGCACGTCACCATGATCTGGCTTGTTTGCGGTGGCGATAAAAACTCACGACAGGGTAGATCTATCCTTTTGTTTAAAATTGATTAATAATTAATCGTTTTTTAACCATCTATTATTCCGTTCCTTATCTCAACCTTCAACATAATTTTGGCAAAATTTAGAAGAAAATAAAAAGGATTTCATCATGGCGCAGGTTAATGAGTAACCATTTCGGGTATTAATTTCTTATACATCAAAGGGAAAATTTAAATAAAAACTATATATTTTTAGGATGAAATAAATATTTTCTATCACTTATTTCATTTTTAAAAATTGTTTTTTTATCGTAGAAAAAGTCTTGTTGAAATTTTATAGCAAAATTAATTATCAATTCCAAAGCTGACAACATATCTGATTCTGAACTTTCTTCTGGTATACGGTAAATTGCTAATATCACTGAAGCATCTAAATCCGTAGATAATATCACATTAGAATAATAGTTTATTTTTAAAATTTGGATTAATAATTCTGGGTCATTAGTTACCCTCATTAAAGGGCAGATTATCTCTATTACTCCGTTTGATATATCAAAGTAAATAGATAGATCATTATTTATAGATAATACAGGCCCTTCATTATCTAATTCTAGACCAAAGTAATCATACAAAAATGATAGTAAATTTTGCATAATTTCATCAACCTTTAAATAAACTAGAAAGACCTTTTAAGCTATTTAATACATTTTTATCATCAATACGTTTTTCATATGAAAGGTTTAAAAAACTTAATGGTATATTTTTGATGACTTTATTACCTTTTGCTCCAGTATTACAATACTGTATTTCTTGGTTACCACTTTTGGTGAAAACCTCTTTCATTAATTCATTATTTATTCCACCATAAGGTGATCCTGGTTTACTAAGTTTTATTCTCTGATTATAGGAAATAACCTCTTGTTTTATCTCTGAATCTAGCATTCCAGTCCTATCTTTTCCACTTTTACAATTCCAACATGGAACCGCTTTAATTTCATATGCAAGCATAGCAATGCGTTTTGATGCTTTATAAGGTTCACCTTCATCAACATGATGCCATTTATTTTTCCATATAGTCTTTATTTGTTTGCTTAACTCCAGGACTTTATCTACATTGTCTGGGTTTCCTTTTAAATATTCACCAACCCAACCTCCAGGAGTTGAATTTGGTTCCAAATCATCACCTAATAATTTTTGCATTGCAATAGAGTTATAAAAATCAGAGGCTGAATTACCCAAGCCAAATTTTAGTGCTAATTCGTTTACTCCAAAATTAAAAGCAGATACCTCTAAATTAACCTTCACATTTTGTATTTGACCTTGCTTGTCTCTAATTTTTAAAGTCATTATTTGCTGATTACTAAGCGCCTCCCATACTTTAATCTGATCACGTAGCATTTTTTTTTCATTACCTATCTTACTATTGGTTAATAAAGAAGTAGATACTAACCGCAATTTAACTGGCTCGCCTTTTAAGGCTTTATCAAGGATATGTGGCTGAGAAAAAAGCGCTGCTGTAACTACTTCTCTGCCTCGATTTCTAGCTCCAAGGGTTCTTTCATACGAATTTTCCGGCAATTCATAAGGTGACAAAACACCGTGACGTATACCTTCAAAAAGCGTTTTATTAATACCATTCTCTTTTATACTGATTGATGATTTCCATAAATTAGTTGCATGATAAGTTTCTTTTGTTGAAGAAGAGCAAATACCTTTATCAGAATAAGATATCGGGAAAATATCGTCTTTTCCTAATTTCATTTTACTTGCTGGTTGCTGTTTACTTAAGTAAATTTTTCCAGCATAAATAATATTATTTTTTATGGTACGCCAGTTTTTGTTATTTAGGTGGTCAATTAATGCTTCTTTAAAAGTGATATTGGCTAATTTTTTAGCTTCAAAAGAAGAATGTTTATTTCGTAAAAAACTCTTAGATATTAAGTTAACAAGATTATTACGTAATTGTTTAGCAATTTCTATTTCTTTATCTGTTGCGGCTCTATTTTCCTTAAATTTTGAAGCATCCAATTGATTGGATAGCGAAATTAGTATAGAGCTATCTTCGCCCATCTTATTCAAAGCTAGGATAGCGGCATCTATTAAATTACGCTGATAGTCGTAGATATCATGAATTGAACGGTTTGTTTTAAATTTATTTTTTATTAATTTGTTCAGAGAAATGATTTTTTCATAAGCTTGATAAGATTTTTTTGGTGGTTTACCATGATTTACAGTTAATCTAACTTTATTAAATTCTACACTATTTGTTTTTTCTTTATTTGAATGATAAAGATTAACATTCAAACTATCATTTATTATTTTCATATTCATTTCAAACAATTTATTAACCTGGTTTTAGATAAAATAAAAAGATATATGAACAAATTCAGTGTTCAATAACTTATTATTGCTTTATTGCACTTTATTATAACCCAATGAAAGTTTATTAATTTGTTTATAAATGTAATATATTTATTATTGTCAACGATCACCGAAAAGTGCGCTCCACTGTTTTACTCGATTATTACTCCTGAGCAACGCTTATATTTCAGTCGATAGCTTTCACCGCTCAATTGCAGTACATACGAATGATGAAGTAAACGATCAAGGTAATCTGTACGATAAAACATAACAATACCTCAACAAATATTATGAGTCATAATCAAATTATCTTGCGATTGCTACACATACGGATGCTAGCAAGCAGCAACAGGAATTTTGCACTAACTAACCTTTCCGTTTAATAGTAGGATACCTATCCGACACATAACTCTATTTTGAACAGAATATTACCTTATAATAGCTATGCAGAATCATTGGTAAATAAAAAAATTAATTTTGGTGACGAATTGTTTAAATATATCAGTACTACGTAGTATAAGTAACCTAAGTGAACGTAGCTGCGCCGCTCACGCGGAGCGTGCTTGTTCTTAACGATGGTGGGATCGATGCCTTAATTAATCAAAATCGACGGGTACCTAACGTAAAAATAGAGTAGATCAAGATGGTCGCCTATGGCGACGACTTGTCATTGCTTGTTAGTACTGGTATAACCCGATACCTATTGTCTCAATTTTTTGGTCCCTTTTATGTCACCGCGTTTTAGTCATGTTTTTCAATTTGGTCAACGCTGGCTCAATTGGCTTAATCGCCAACCCCCTGATAGGGTCCGCACTGTTGTGATGGAAACCATGGTAAAGCGGCACTTCGCTTATGGGGTGGTCAATTTGGCGCTGTCCTGACCCTCAATGTAATTCTGAGAAACGGGTTAAATTTACCTGCAAAAGTCGAAGCTGCCCACATTGTGGCGTCAAAGCTTGCCTACAATGGATTAACAATACGCTAGCTTGGTTACCCGAAGCTCCTTGGCAGCACATCATTTCTACCATGCCTTGTGAATATTGGCCTATTATTCGCGCCAACCGTTGGCTTCTCGGTGAAATGAATCGATTAGCCGCTGATGTGATATTAACCATCTGCCGTGACCTCAATATCACCCCGGGCGTTTTCACTGCCATCCATACCTGGGGACGAGACCAAAAATGGCATCCGCATATTCATTTTTCAGCCACAGCCGGCGGGGTGACTAAAAAGAATACCTGGCGGGATATCAGCTTTTATCGCGAAAACATTATTACACGCTCACCATTCCCGATGAGCTTAAAGCTGAAGGAAGAAGTAAAGCATCATGGAATCAATTACTTAACACTAACTACAAGCGCGGGTGGAATATTAATCTTTCTGATATTCTTTCTAATATTACCCATGTCACCCTTTATCTCTGATTTTATCTAAAGAAACCCCCTGTTTCGCTCAGTCGCTTAAAACATTATTCCGGCGAAGATATAGCTAGGCGACTTAATTTTGATTACAGCATATGTATTAAAAACAGGTCATCGATAGTGCATCCTGTTTCCATCTTTTTACGTTTAGCTTGAGACCATTTATGTTCTATAGGATTTAAATCTGGTGAATACACAGGCAAATATTCTATCTGGTGTCCTGCGTTTATAATTGCCTGTTCAATATTCTTACCTTTGTGAAAGCTAGCGTTGTCCATAAAAATAACAGAATTTTCAGGAAGTTCTGGGAGCAATATTTTTGTGATCCAAACATAAAAAACATCACGGTTAATATTGCAATCAAATAATCCGATAGCAAAAAGGGTTGTTCCCAATAAAGCGCCAATAACATTTGTTCTTCCCTTAGCACCCCAGTTTTTCAGGCCAAAACAACGGTGACCTTTTGGGGAATAGCCGTGAGTTCGTGGAGTGTCATGTGAAAAACCACTTTCATCAATAAAAACAACAGATTTATCTTTTTTTTCATACTGTTGTCTTTTTTGCTGATGTGCCAGCATGTCGCTTTCGTTGGTTTTTGGATGGAATAGAGTTTTTTTTATAGGTTAATCCCAGCTTTTTAAGGGATTGCCAAATAGTCTTTTTACAAACACCGAATCGCTCTGCCCGTTCCTTTTGGTAAGCATCTGGATACTGTTCCACATCTTTTGCTAAAGCATTTTTATCGAGCTTCCTCTTACGTGGCGTTGAATTTTTTGGCTCTGGTCGTTTAAGCCAACGTACTAAAGACGCTTTTCCAATACGGAATTGTTTCGCAGTTTCTCGAATTGTTAAACCTTCGGCTTTCCTTACAGATATTACTTTACGTCGAAAATCAATTGTATAACTCATAACACACCTTGTAATCAAAATTAAGTCTCCTAGCTATATCAACACGTCTTTAAAGTCGATCCACTTGCTTGTCTCTTATGTGGGAAAAAATTACTTTTCGCAGGAATGAATTTTGGATTGAATCGTAAAGAACTTATGGCACGTCACCATGATCTGGCTTGTTTGCGGTGGCGATAAAAACTCACGATAGGGTAGATCTATCCTTTTGTTCAAAATTGATTAATAATTAATTGTTTTTTAACCATCTATTCCGTTCCTTATCTCAACCTTCAACATAATTTTGGCAAAATTTAGAAGAAAATAAAAAGGATTTCATTATGGTGCAGGTTAATGAGTAACCATTTCGGGTATTAATCTCTTATACATTAAACAAACTAAAATGACATCAACGGGATAGTGGAGACGTTTAAAGGTATTTTTTAACAATACACATGGAAACAACTCATATCTGAAAACGATATTCAAATATTCATTTTATCAAACAGACATTTTTTATGCGACAGAACCATTTAGTCTCAATTAATTCACATCATACATAATTTTTTTAAAATATTTAGATTCAAAAACCGTTCAGTCGGGATTTCTGTATCACTTACTATCTCAGGGAACATCATTCTATCCTGTAATTTAATTTCAGTATTTAAAATTTTAATTTTTTGTTTTTCCAATCCATCTTCATTAAACAATATATTAACGTTAATCTTATGTGATATATGATTTTGTTGCAGTTGAATATTAGGTGGAGATAACTCACCGATAGAAGGACCAAATTTCTCTATTGGCCATCTTAAAAATATATCAACATCAATACCTTGTTGTCTACTTACCTCGAAACTAACTTCCGGCTTTCCCACTTTCATCCAAATATTTTCTACACAAATAAGATCTGGTTTTTGGTGGGTAAATTGATTGAATAGCAGTTTTTCGAAGCTCTTATTCATTTTTTCAGAGATTAAATATTTGCTTAATATCAGTAGGTTATTTGGGTTATTATCCACCATATAGGATAATTTTTCCAACTGTAGTTTCTTTAACTTTATTTGGTCTGTTTGACCACTCCAGCTATTTTGAGCCTGAGCAACAAACTGATTTCCCATGTCGGTAATCCACCTGACATAGCTCAGGTGATTATTATTTATTCTAAGATTAATTCCAGCAGTAGGTGACTTGATAAATTCTCCGTCAGTAAACAGATGAGCAACTTCCTCATGGTTGTGATCCTGAATCAAAAACTCATTATCGATAAACATCTGTAATTGGCTAAAAGAATTATAAAAAATAGATTTCTCGATTGAAATCGATTCGATATCGCCATGCCAATTTTGCGCCACTTTTATTTCTGATCCAGTAACCCTCGACAAAAAATCTCTGATAGATTTTTTTTCTTCTTGCAAGATTTGACGTATTCCGGAAGGCAATGCGTCAATGTTTTTATCCACAACACACCCTTGATTGCTGGCATAAGCCATCATAATAATTTTAGCAAAATGCTTGTGTGAGATATCTTCCTTTATCTCTAAATTCATAGGCCAACATTCATTATTAAAGACTGATGAAAGTTTTTGTTCTCTGTAAGGTAATTGCAGATAATCATAAATACTATCAAGATTAGAAATAACCGATGTTACATTACTGATAGTACTGATAGTTTCATTCAATATTGGCTTTGGCGGCAGCTTGCTAGGATCGCTCTCTAAAAACTCATATAATTTCCATGCAGCCCCACTATGCAAAATGTTGGTATCGCGGTATTCAGGGCGATTCAATATGGCCCGTTTTAGCGCTGACATAAGCGTAGAGGAAATTATTTTCCCTCCGAAAATACCAGAAAAACCATTATCCAAAGCTAATTTTAGAACATTTTCACCATTTTCATATTTTGTCAAAGCTACCAAAACACGCTCAAGAGCATGATCTTTCAAGTTGGGACCTAACATTTTTGTTATTCCCATGGCTACATTATTTATACATCCTTCAGTATTAGGGCCTCTAGAATTTAGAAGGAGATTAACCAGGGAAGTCAAACCGTTATTAACTTGTTCTTGTGTATTACTAAAAAGAACGGACCTGCTCTGATTAATTATCTCTGCGCTGCGGTTCCCGAAAAATTTGGTATTGATACCATATTGCTGACAGATTGATACAGAATCAGAAATAATGCGTTTAGCCAGATTATTGCGGGTAATTCCCCCCCCAGTGATACGTTTAACTACCCCATTAATTTTACTACTCTTATTAAGTATTCTATATACTAAAAGACTAGCGGAGAGTCTAGTAATTAAAATTTTGTTCATATAATTAAATTATTTTTAAAACGTTTATTTATTATATCTTCCTTTGAAGGCTCTTGAGTAATCTGGCTTATTTTTGGTAAATTTTCCTGCCAGTACTCTGTTTGTTCTATTAGTGTCTCAACGTGCATCAAAGCCGATTCTGCTGATAGCACGCTGAGATCTATTAAACAAAATAAAATCACACGCTGGCCACCTGCATCATATCCAAACCAACAGCGGTTTGTTGCTATGCCAAATAAATGTATCTGTAATATAGAAGCAAAAAAATTATCTGAAAGAGGTTTCATAATTTGCATTACCGTTGAAAAAAGGTAGACATGATTATTATGATATTCTAAATTAATATCGATACTATCATCGAAACGTATGGTACAACCACCATTTTGGATTGCTGAACTAATATTTATATGGGTATCAGCATTCATTAATTTAAGAAATTCAGAAAAATTCATAGTATTACCTACCGGCTTTGTTGAATAAATAGATTTTATGCTACCAATCCAGTGTGAGACGACTGATCACTGCAAAGTAAAAAATAATTTAGATCTCATGAGAAAACGGCGCACCCGAGGCGACAAGCATTTTCTACTAAATATGAAATAGTAATACAGCATGATTCACTATTATTCAACAAACCCATGTTGATTACTATAAAAATAAACGTAGTTATAATAATTTAATAAATATTTAAAATTTATTATATATAATTTCTAAAAAGTTTTTATTTTTTATATAAACTATTAACAATAAATTTACTTCATTAAATAAGCATATTTATAATAAAATTAATTATTATGACTGTTTTATTAATTTTTAACGTTATAAAAAACAGAAACACTTTTTTAAAATAATAAACATGAAAATACAGGTATTTTATATAAAAATACATTATTAAATTATTTTTATTAAAAATTATTTTTTATATATTTTTTTAAAAAAAGATAAAAAAATAGGTAAAAAAAGATCTAAACTGTATTATTTTACTTATGTAATAAAAAACAATTGACTCATCTTTTCTTAATTAAAAATTAACAAAAATACAAAAAGATATAAATTATTTCTTATACACGAGTTTCGCAATCTCCAAAAAAGAAGTATCAAAGTTCATGTATAAGAAATTAATATCCGAAATGGTTACTCATTAACCTGCACCATAATGAAATCCTTTTTATTTTCTTCTAAATTTTGCCAAAATTATGTTGAAGGTTGAGATAAGGAACGGAATAGATGGTTAAAAAACGATTAATTATTAATCAATTTTCAAGATGGTCGCCTATGGCGGCGACTTGTCATTGTTTGGTAGCTCAGACTTAATCTGACAGTTGCCGGTTATTTATACAGTACCTGTCAGGTTAAATTTGATTTAAATCTTTCTCTCTCCAAAATTGTTTTCCATCGCGTAAAGTTGCCATAGGCGTTCGACCGCAACACATTTTTCCTTGATGAGTGCGTTGGTTATTATATTCCGCTAACCATTTATCTAAATCAGCTTGTAATTCATCTAAAGCCCTATAGATTTTTTACGAAAAGCCACCTGATAGAACTCTTGTAATACAGTTTTATGAAAGCGTTCACAAATCCCATTAGTTTGAGGTGAACGAACTTTGGTTTTTGTATGATCGATATCATTGATAGCGAGATAAAGTTGATAATCGTGATGTTCAACTTTACCACAATACTCACTGCCTCTGTCCGTCAGTATACGTAACACCGGTAACCCATGCTGGGAATAAAAAGGGAGAACCTTGTCATTTAATAAATCTGCCGCCGTTATCGCGCTTTTTGTTGTGTATAGCTAGGCGACTTAATTTTGATTACAGCATATGTATTAAAAACAGGTCATCGATAGTGCATCCTGTTTCCATCTTTTTACGTTTAGCTTGAGACCATTTATGTTCTATAGGATTTAAATCTGGTGAATACACAGGCAAATATTCTATCTGGTGTCCTGCGTTTATAATTGCCTGTTCAATATTCTTACCTTTGTGAAAGCTAGCGTTGTCCATAAAAATAACAGAATTTTCAGGAAGTTCTGGGAGCAATATTTTTGTGATCCAAACATAAAAAACATCACGATTAATATTGCAATCAAATAATCCGATAGCAAAAAGGGTTGTTCCCAATAAAGCGCCAATAACATTTGTTCTTCCCTTAGCACCCCAGTTTTTCAGGCCAAAACAACGGTGACCTTTTGGGGAATAGCCGTGAGTTCGTGGAGTGTCATGTGAAAAACCACTTTCATCAATAAAAACAACAGATTTATCTTTTTTTTCATACTGTTGTCTTTTTTGCTGATGTGCCAGCCTGTCGCTTTCGTTGGTTTTTGGATGGAATAGAGTTTTTTTTATAGGTTAATCCCAGCTTTTTAAGGGATTGCCAAATAGTCTTTTTACAAACACCGAATCGCTCTGCCCGTTTCTTTTGGTAAGCATCTGGATACTGTTCCACATCTTTTGCTAAAGCATTTTTATCGAGCTTCCTCTTACGTGGCGTTGAATTTTTTGGCTCTGGTCGTTTAAGCCAACGTACTGAAGACGCTTTTCCAATACGGAATTGTTTCGCAGTTTCTCGAATTGTTAAACCTTCGGCTTTCCTTACAGATATTACTTTACGTCGAAAATCAATTGTATAACTCATAACACACCTTGTAATCAAAATTAAGTCGCCTAGCTATAAAGCTTACAATGAACGGCTTTACTGTAAGTATCAATGTAAGTTTGTTGATAAACACGACTAACGCCTTTTAAATGATCGACATAAAAAGTATCTTGTGAACCCAGATAATCTGGATGCGCTGTTTTAATCTCACCACAGGCTTCATTATCTTGCGCTTTCTTTTCTAGAGCACTGATTTGTGATTCTGACAGGATAATTCCTCCTGTTGCGATTTTATCTTCAAGCGCTTTTAGGCGATTTGTAAAATTTTCGAGATTATGGCGCTGCCAAATAGAGCGAACGCCACTCCCCGAAACAAAAATGCCTTTTTTTCTTAGTTCATTACTACTGCGGTGTTGACCGTGTGCAGGGTATTCAATCGCATACTCAACTACAGCGCTTTCAATCTGTTCGTCTACTCTATTTTTACGTTAGGTGTAGTGGCATACTAAATTTGGCCACCTAAGTTGAGGTGATATGCTTACCTCATAATTTTTATAGGTGCCGAAATGAGTAAAATAGTTACTGCTGAATTTAAATGTGAAACCGCCAAATTAGTCCTTGACCAAAATTACACCTACCAGGAAGCCGCGAAAGGCATGAACGTCAGTCTTTCAGCGATTAGCTGGTGGGTAAGAGCCCTTCGTTTAGAACGTCAAGGGAAAACATCGCCTGGTCTGCCATTAACACCTGAACAAATTGAGTTCAGAGAAATTTTAGTTGATCACTACAAGGCACCGGTCGATTTTGATTAATTAAAGCGTTTATCCCACCATCGTTAACAAGTTCCTGGTAGCGATAAAACGTATCTCGGGATACCCCCATAATCTTACAGGCTTTTGAGACGTTATTAAGTTCTTCAGCGAAGTTAAGTAACCCGACTTTATGTTTGATGATAGGATTATTTGTTTGATACATAGAATTACCTTTTATTTAATTATCTAATGATGTTAATTAAAACCGGTAACGCTCTTTTTTAAATCAGAATTGTCAGATTAAGTTAAGACTAATACAATGAAGATTAGTTGAAACATCCATAGACAAAAAAAGCCCTTGTGTACTAATAGCTGATGATACACTAATTGCCAAAACACGTAGTAAAAAAATAGAGATGGTTTATGTATAAGAAATTAATACCCATGAATGCTAGCTGTAGTAGCTGAATAGTGCAATGCTTCAGCGTTAATTAACTCAAAAAAATCTTTTTAACGCCTAAAAATTTATTAAAACTCTTACGCTCACCGCAAGTCTGTGACCGAGCGAAGCGAATGAGCAGACGAGGAAGCGGAATATCACCATTAGTAACAAAGAAATACGGTCACTCAGTATATAACATATTTTGGGGTTTAGGGTTTTGTTGGAAGAATAGTTATCCACAGACAAGCCTCGCGCGCGCGTAGTTATATTTAGTTATGTATAAGTTAAAAGAGTTAAAGGCATAAGAATAAGAGATAGGTTTTTGATTTTTAAAATGAAAAAAATAATTATTGTGTGTAAAAGCCGACGGTTTGTGTGTAAAAGCCGATAGTTTGTGTGTAAAAGCCGATAGTTTGTGTGTAAAAGCCGAATGAAATTTCGATTTATTCACATAAATTTTAGATTTTTTGTATCTTTATTAGGCTTGTTTTCTTGATTTGCGTGTAAAAGCCGTTATATTGCGTGTGAAAGCCGATTTTTTTTTTGTGTGTAAAAGCCGAAAAACAAATCTGTTTGATGTTGCAAGCACCAAACAGATTCTAACTTGCAATCCTAAATACTCTAGGAGAGAAGCTGTGGTTGATCTTACAAAGATAAAGAGAAAATACAACTTGAATACACTACGTCCTTATAAACATAAGCTATTAGAGTTTTTTATCGCTGATGAAGTTAATATTTCAACATTTCGTGATGAAATTGCGACAATGGAACATCCTTTTTTTGCTTTAAAAGCAGGTGATACTAAAGATCGTGAATATAAGAATGGGAATGTGACTGTGATAGTAAGATCCAATTCACTTGGATTAGCGACTATTTTTGATAAGGATATTTGGATCTATGTTATTTCTAAATTACAAGAAGCGATTAATAGCGGTAAGCCAATTAGTCGTACTATCGCTTTTACCCCGTATGATTTTTTTGTGACGACTAATCGTGATAGAAGTGGCCGAGCCTATGAAGATTTGAAAAAGGCACTATCTCGATTATCCGGTACTCGTATTCAAACCAATATTATTTATTCTGAAGAAGATAAAAAAATAATTGATTTTGGTTTGATTGATAAGTGGGAATTTATAGAGACAAAAAAAGGTAAATTGGAAATTGGGATGATTGAGGTTACTTTACCCGATTGGCTTTTTCATGCAATTACTAAGACTAGAGTATTACAAATCAGTCCTGATTATTTCCGTATTCGTAAAGCTATAGATAGACGTTTGTATGAAATAGCCCGCAAGCATTGTGGTAGCCAGTCTGAATTTGTAATCTCTTTAGAAAAACTTCATCTAAAAACTGGTAGTTCGTCAAATAAAAGAGAATTTAAGCGATTAGTTAAGAATCTTTGTGTGAAAAATGATCTTCCTGACTATGAAATCTTTTTAGACATTTCAAATGGTAAAATAACTTTCAAAAATCGCAATCAAAATACTCCACAA
Source organism: Candidatus Arsenophonus triatominarum (assembly GCF_001640365.1). GTDB lineage: Bacteria > Pseudomonadota > Gammaproteobacteria > Enterobacterales > Enterobacteriaceae > Arsenophonus > Arsenophonus triatominarum. The sequence goes on from NZ_LWMI01000053.1 coordinate 24,670, forward strand.
GCAGAATCATCTAGTAGGCGGGAGAACGGAAAACGAGAAGTTTATAAAATAAAAAAAACTTTACTTAAAAAATAATCTCTTTAATACATAAGTTTCGCACAGCCATATAAATTCCAGAAATGGCTTAAAAGTAATGGTTAATTTGCAAGTTACTAAAACGTATAAATTTGTTTAAATTACAGTAAGTTACTTTTAATTTATAAGATTTTATTTATATATTATGCTGAATTAAACTTAAAAATAGAGCGTTTTTTTATTGGTGCGAAACTCGTGTAATATAGCTAGGCGACTTAATTTTGATTACAAGGTGTGTTATGAGTTATACAATTGATTTTCGACGTAAAGTAATATCTGTAAGGAAAGCCGAAGGTTTAACAATTCGAGAAACTGCGAAACAATTCCGTATTGGAAAAGCGTCTTTAGTACGTTGGCTTAAACGACCAGAGCCAAAAAATTCAACGCCACGTAAGAGGAAGCTCGATAAAAATGCTTTAGCAAAAGATGTGGAACAGTATCCAGATGCTTACCAAAAGGAACGGGCAGAGCGATTCGGTGTTTGTAAAAAGACTATTTGGCAATCCCTTAAAAAGCTGGGATTAACCTATAAAAAAAACTCTATTCCATCCAAAAACCAACGAAAGCGACAGGCTGGCACATCAGCAAAAAAGACAACAGTATGAAAAAAAAGATAAATCTGTTGTTTTTATTGATGAAAGTGGTTTTTCACATGACACTCCACGAACTCACGGCTATTCCCCAAAAGGTCACCGTTGTTTTGGCCTGAAAAACTGGGGTGCTAAGGGAAGAACAAATGTTATTGGCGCTTTATTGGGAACAACCCTTTTTGCTATCGGATTATTTGATTGCAATATTAACCGTGATGTTTTTTATGTTTGGATCACAAAAATATTGCTCCCAGAACTTCCTGAAAATTCTGTTATTTTTATGGACAACGCTAGCTTTCACAAAGGTAAGAATATTGAACAGGCAATTATAAACGCAGGACACCAGATAGAATATTTGCCTGTGTATTCACCAGATTTAAATCCTATAGAACATAAATGGTCTCAAGCTAAACGTAAAAAGATGGAAACAGGATGCACTATCGATGACCTGTTTTTAATACATATGCTGTAATCAAAATTAAGTCGCCTAGCTATATTTATTAATAGCTTAATGAATTTGACAAATTTATTAAATTTAATTATTGTTAAGCTAACAAGCTAACAAGCTAACAAGCTAACAAGCTAACAAGCTAACAAGCTAACAAGCTAACAAGCTAACAAGCTAACAAGCTAACAAGCTAACAAGCTAACAAGCTAACAAGCTAACAAGCTAACAAGCTAACAAGCTAACAAGCTAACAAGCTAACAAGCTAACAAGCTAACAAGCTAACAAGCTAACAAGCTAACAAGCTAACAAGCTAACAAGCTAACAAGCTAACAAGCTAACAAGCTAACAAGCTAACAAGGTATTGTATGATATTGCTTATAGGTTCACAAAAAGGTGGAGTAGGAAAATCAACTTTATCAGTTAATATTGGAGGATATTTATCACAATTAGGCAAATCAGTGATTATAGTTGATGCTGATGATCAGCAATCGATTATGAAATGGTATAATGATAGGGGAGATAATAGGAAGCAATTAACTGTTGTATCGGCCTCCGGTAATATAAAAAAAACATTATTAGAATTAGATAAAAGATACGATTATGTGATAGCAGATAGTGCTGGTAGAGATAGCCAAGAACTCCGTTCAGGTTTATTGTCAGCAGATATATTAATATCACCATTAAGACCATCCCAGATGGATTTAGATACTGTCCCTAAAATTGATGAAGTGTGTAAAATAGCAAAAGATTACAATGAACGATTAAAAGGCTATTTATTGCTAAGTATGTGTCCTACCAATATTTTTATAGATGAAGCGCATCAAGCTGCTGATGTTTTAGAATATCCTAATTTATTTTTATTAAAAAGTAGAATCTTTGATAGAAAAATTTATCGAGATACATGGGCAAATAGTTTATTTGTTCATGAGAGTGAAAATAATAAAGCCAAAAGTGAAATAGAGATCTTGTCTAAAGAGGTGTTGCTTTGAAAAAAAGAACGTTTGAAAATGAACAAGATTTTATTAATGGTGCCACATCAATTCCTATAGTAAAACGAGTCAGGCAAAAAAAATATAGAGCTATTTCTGTTAGTCTAACTGATAATCATATTAAAAAAATTGATGATTTAATTTTATTGGCAGCAAAGCACGGGATTATCAAAATAACAAGATCTGACTTGATAAAAATAGCAATAGATAAACTAAAAAAAGAAGATTTATTAACTAATAAGATTTAATAGATAACTGTCGCTCTGTATTAGTGCTGATACACCAATACAGAGCTAACCCAAAACCTACAGTAACTAGGAACTGAGCTATGCAAAATAGTACCTTCCGTGTGCGCATAATTGAAGCTCAAAATCAAATAATCGAGTTATTTGCTCGAACCTCGCGCAGTTTAACCCTTCGTCAGCGTGCCAGAATTCTCCATAGAGTTGGGGGTGCTGCATGAAACCTGAGATGATTAAAACTTTCTAGGGTACACGAGTTTCGCACAGGCATATAAAATTCCAGAAATGGCTTAAAAGCAATGGTTAATTTGCAATTTACTAAAACGTATAAATTTGTTTAAATTGCAATAAGTTACTTTTAATTTATAAGATTTTGTCTATTTATATATTATGCTGAATTAAACTTAAAAATAGAGCGTTTTTTTATTGGTGCGAAACTCGTGTCGGATTTTATCTAAAGAAACCCCCTGTCTCGCTCAGTCGCTTTGTAGTGGTCAACTAAAATTGGCCACCCTACCTGACTGTTCACGGAACAGTCGCTCTGATTCGTTTGGCGTTAATCCACCGTTATACCAGTGAGGTCTTATATCGCTATAGTAGTGGGTTATGTAGCGAATAATGGCTGACTGAGCAGTACTAAAGCTTTGGTAGCCAGTCGTTGGCACCCATTCGGTCTTCAGACTACGGAAGAATCGTTCCATCGGACTATTATCCCAACAATTCCCTCTGCGACTGATACTTTGGGTCATCTGATAACGCCACAATGCCTGCCTATACTGACGACTGGTATAATGACTTCCCTGATCACTATGGAACATCACCTGTTTGGGATGCCCACGTAGTTCCCAAGCCATTTGTAGTGCTTTGGCGGTTAATTCTGAGTCTGGTGCAAATGACATTGCCCAGCCCACCGGTTTTCGGGCAAACAAATCCAATACCACAGCCAGATAGGCCCATCGTGAGCCTGTCCAAATATAGGTTACATCGCCGCACCAAACCTGGTCAGGCTTGGTAACAGCGAACTGCCTATAGCTAGGCGACTTAATTTTGATTACAGTATATGTATTAAAAACAGGTCATCGATAGTGCATCCTGTTTCCATCTTTTTACGTTTAGCTTGAGACCATTTATGTTCTATAGGATTTAAATCTGGTGAATACACAGGCAAATATTCTATCTGGTGTCCTGCGTTTATAATTGCCTGTTCAATATTCTTACCTTTGTGAAAGCTAGCGTTGTCCATAAAAATAACAGAATTTTCAGGAAGTTCTGGGAGCAATATTTTTGTGATCCAAACATAAAAAACATCACGATTAATATTGCAATCAAATAATCCGATAGCAAAAAGGGTTGTTCCCAATAAAGCGCCAATAACATTTGTTCTTCCCTTAGCACCCCAGTTTTTCAGGCCAAAACAACGGTGACCTTTTGGGGAATAGCCGTGAGTTCGTGGAGTGTCATGTGAAAAACCACTTTCATCAATAAAAACAACAGATTTATCTTTTTTTTCATACTGTTGTCTTTTTTGCTGATGTGCCAGCCTGTCGCTTTCGTTGGTTTTTGGATGGAATAGAGTTTTTTTTATAGGTTAATCCCAGCTTTTTAAGGGATTGCCAAATAGTCTTTTTACAAACACCGAATCGCTCTGCCCGTTCCTTTTGGTAAGCATCTGGATACTGTTCCACATCTTTTGCTAAAGCATTTTTATCGAGCTTCCTCTTACGTGGCGTTGAATTTTTTGGCTCTGGTCGTTTAAGCCAACGTACTAAAGACGCTTTTCCAATACGGAATTGTTTCGCAGTTTCTCGAATTGTTAAACCTTCGGCTTTCCTTACAGATATAGCTAGGCGACTTAATTTTGATTACAGCATATGTATTAAAAACAGGTCATCGATAGTGCATCCTGTTTCCATCTTTTTACGTTTAGCTTGAGACCATTTATGTTCTATAGGATTTAAATCTGGTGAATACACAGGCAAATATTCTATCTGGTGTCCTGCGTTTATAATTGCCTGTTCAATATTCTTACCTTTGTGAAAGCTAGCGTTGTCCATAAAAATAACAGAATTTTCAGGAAGTTCTGGGAGCAATATTTTTGTGATCCAAACATAAAAAACATCACGATTAATATTGCAATCAAATAATCCGATAGCAAAAAGGGTTGTTCCCAATAAAGCGCCAATAACATTTGTTCTTCCCTTAGCACCCCAGTTTTTCAGGCCAAAACAACGGTGACCTTTTGGGGAATAGCCGTGAGTTCGTGGAGTGTCATGTGAAAAACCACTTTCATCAATAAAAACAACAGATTTATCTTTTTTTTCATACTGTTGTCTTTTTTGCTGATGTGCCAGCCTGTCGCTTTCGTTGGTTTTTGGATGGAATAGAGTTTTTTTTATAGGTTAATCCCAGCTTTTTAAGGGATTGCCAAATAGTCTTTTTACAAACACCGAATCGCTCTGCCCGTTCCTTTTGGTAAGCATCTGGATACTGTTCCACATCTTTTGCTAAAGCATTTTTATCGAGCTTCCTCTTACGTGGCGTTGAATTTTTTGGCTCTGGTCGTTTAAGCCAACGTACTAAAGACGCTTTTCCAATACGGAATTGTTTCGCAGTTTCTCGAATTGTTAAACCTTCGGCTTTCCTTACAGATATTACTTTACGTCGAAAATCAATTGTATAACTCATAACACACCTTGTAATCAAAATTAAGTCGCCTAGCTATAGTGGCGGCTCTGCTGGCGCAAGGACTATCGCCACGATGGTTACCAATACACACAACGTGAAACTTGGGCGGTGGTTAGCGGGTAAGTTGATGAAAGAATTAATCATCGTCAGTTGCCAAGAGCGAAAACATAAATACAACCGCGGTGGAAATGAACGTATTGATATTCCAAATCTGCTCAATATAGCTAGGCGACTTAATTTTGATTACAAGGTGTGTTATGAGTTATACAATTGATTTTCGACGTAAAGTAATATCTGTAAGGAAAGCCGAAGGTTTAACAATTCGAGAAACTGCGAAACAATTCCGTATTGGAAAAGCGTCTTTAGTACGTTGGCTTAAACGACCAGAGCCAAAAAATTCAACGCCACGTAAGAGGAAGCTCGATAAAAATGCTTTAGCAAAAGATGTGGAACAGTATCCAGATGCTTACCAAAAGGAACGGGCAGAGCGATTCGGTGTTTGTAAAAAGACTATTTGGCAATCCCTTAAAAAGCTGGGATTAACCTATAAAAAAAACTCTATTCCATCCAAAAACCAACGAAAGCGACAGGCTGGCACATCAGCAAAAAAGACAACAGTATGAAAAAAAAGATAAATCTGTTGTTTTTATTGATGAAAGTGGTTTTTCACATGACACTCCACGAACTCACGGCTATTCCCCAAAAGGTCACCGTTGTTTTGGCCTGAAAAACTGGGGTGCTAAGGGAAGAACAAATGTTATTGGCGCTTTATTGGGAACAACCCTTTTTGCTATCGGATTATTTGATTGCAATATTAATCGTGATGTTTTTTATGTTTGGATCACAAAAATATTGCTCCCAGAACTTCCTGAAAATTCTGTTATTTTTATGGACAACGCTAGCTTTCACAAAGGTAAGAATATTGAACAGGCAATTATAAACGCAGGACACCAGATAGAATATTTGCCTGTGTATTCACCAGATTTAAATCCTATAGAACATAAATGGTCTCAAGCTAAACGTAAAAAGATGGAAACAGGATGCACTATCGATGACCTGTTTTTAATACATATGCTGTAATCAAAATTAAGTCGCCTAGCTATACGAGGGAAAACAACTTTGGAGAGAAAAAGATTTAAATCAAATTTAACCTGACAGATACTGTATAAATAACCGGTAACTGTCAGATCAATTCTGATCTACTACACCTGGAAAAGTTTTAAAGTTTGCTGACTATTACGGGGTTATCAACGAATTTGAAGCTTATGTAGGGCAGGATGATCCGGCCTGCCATGCCGCGAGAAGTTGCACACCACGAACAGCGGTTATGTTTTGGGCTACCGAATTTTCCTATGTTTATCTTATTTACGGCATGTATCATTGCTTGAATATTGTGACCGAGCGTGAAGGTTTTCCAGCGGCAGTTTTAATTCGTGGCATCGATTTACATAAACCGATGCGTCTTTCTTTAGCACGAGTTTCGCACCAATAAAAAAACGCTCTATTTTTAAGTTTAATTCAGCATAATATATAAATAGACAAAATCTTATAAATTAAAAGTAACTTATTGCAATTTAAACAAATTTATACGTTTTAGTAACTTGCAAATTAACCTTTGCTTTTTCTGGAATTTTATATGCTTGTTCGAAACTCGTGTTTAGATGGGCCGGGTAAACTTTGCAAAAAATTAAATATCACAAAAAATAATAACCAGATTGATTTAACACAATGTTATGATTTTAGTTGCCTGTAAAACTTACCATCCAACATAAATTTAATCATTCACTATTAATGCGACAGAACAGAATATATGACTATCAAAAAACAAAATATTTCTACTGATTATTGGTTTAAAATAGTTTGTCAATTATTAGAACGTGCCAACATTAAAATTAATGGCAATCAACCTTATGATATTCAGGTAAAAAATAATAATTTTTTTAAACGCATATTACAACAAGGTTCCATAGGTTTAGGTGAAAGTTATATGGATGTTTGGTGGGAATGTGAACGTTTAGATATATTTTTTTATCGTTTATTACGTGCTAGGTTAGATCAGAAAATCCCAGCAAAATTTACCGATATAATACGAATAATGGCTGCCAAATTGTATAATTTACAAAGTAAAAAACGTGCTTATATCGTTGGAAAAGAACATTATGATTTAGGTAATGATTTATTCACTAATATACTTGATCCCAATATGCAATATTCTTGTGGTTACTGGAAAGATGCTAATACCCTTAATCAAGCACAACAAAAAAAATTGGAATTAATTTGTGAAAAATTGCAACTAAAACCCGGAATGCGTCTATTGGATATTGGTTGTGGGTGGGGTGGTTTGGCTAATTTTGCTAGTAAAAACTATAACGTTTCGGTTACTGGAATCACCATTTCCAGAGAACAACAGAGGTTTTTCCAAGAGCATAATAAAGGTTTAGATGTAAAAATATTATTAGAAGATTATCGCAATTTATATAATAATCAATTCGATCGGATCGTTTCTGTTGGTATGTTCGAACATGTAGGGGCTAAAAATTATTCAACCTACTTTGATGTCATAAAAAGAAATCTCAAACAAGAGGGGCTTTTTTTACTTCATACTATTGGTTCTAATAGTCATGGATTCAACGTTGATCCTTGGATGGATAAATATATTTTTCCCAATGGTTCGCTACCATCAATGATTGATATTGGTAAATCGAGTAAAGATAAATTTATCTTAGAAGATTGGCATAACTTTGGGGCTGACTATGATAAAACATTAATGGCTTGGTATAGAAATTTTCTAACTACTTGGCCTAAATTAAAAACTAACTATTCACCACGCTTTAAGCGTATGTTTAGTTATTATTTAAACTCCTGTGCAGGAGCATTTAGAGCAAGACGAATACAATTATGGCAAGTTCTTTGGAGTCACGAAGGCATTGAAGGTGGGTTAAACGTTCCACGTTAATTTTTCGGTTCTGTCGCATTAAAACGGCCTGTTTGATAATATGCTCTGTAAACTTTGTACTCTAGATAGGATTCAAGATGGTCGCCTATGGCGACGACTTGTCATTGCTTGTTAGTACTGGTATAACCCGATACCTATTGTCTCAATCTTTTGGTCCCTTTTATGTCACCGCGTTTTAGTCATGTTTTTCAATTTGGTCAACGCTGGCTCAATTGGCTTAATCGCCAACCCCCTGATAGTGTCCGCATGTAGTGGTCAACTAAAATTGGCCACTACAATCCTCTGATAATTTTGTCTGATTTTTCTTAATGAGCTGAGGCTCAAAAGCACCTGACCTGTCTCTGGGCGTTTTCAGTTCAAATTGACCTGATGTCGATTTAACCGTTTTTCGAGTATATAGCTAGGCGACTTAATTTTGATTACAGCATATGTATTAAAAACAGGTCATCGATAGTGCATCCTGTTTCCATCTTTTTACGTTTAGCTTGAGACCATTATATGTTCTATAGGATTTAAATCTGGTGAATACACAGGCAAATATTCTATCTGGTGTCCTGCGTTTATAATTGCCTGTTCAATATTCTTACCTTTGTGAAAGCTAGCGTTGTCCATAAAAATAACAGAATTTTCAGGAAGTTCTGGGAGCAATATTTTTGTGATCCAAACATAAAAAACATCACGATTAATATTGCAATCAAATAATCCGATAGCAAAAAGGGTTGTTCCCAATAAAGCGCCAATAACATTTGTTCTTCCCTTAGCACCCCAGTTTTTCAGGCCAAAACAACGGTGACCTTTTGGGGAATAGCCGTGAGTTCGTGGAGTGTCATGTGAAAAACCACTTTCATCAATAAAAACAACAGATTTATCTTTTTTTTCATACTGTTGTCTTTTTTGCTGATGTGCCAGCCTGTCGCTTTCGTTGGTTTTTGGATGGAATAGAGTTTTTTTTATAGGTTAATCCCAGCTTTTTAAGGGATTGCCAAATAGTCTTTTTACAAACACCGAATCGCTCTGCCCGTTCCTTTTGGTAAGCATCTGGATACTGTTCCACATCTTTTGCTAAAGCATTTTTATCGAGCTTCCTCTTACGTGGCGTTGAATTTTTTGGCTCTGGTCGTTTAAGCCAACGTACTAAAGACGCTTTTCCAATACGGAATTGTTTCGCAGTTTCTCGAATTGTTAAACCTTCGGCTTTCCTTACAGATATTACTTTACGTCGAAAATCAATTGTATAACTCATAACACACCTTGTAATCAAAATTAAGTCGCCTAGCTATAGCCATTTTTACGCGTATCGATTGACGTTGTCGATAGGTAGTGTTCTATTTCTGCCTGCAGGGCAGCTTCGGTCAGCTGTTTTATGAGTGGTGTGAGTATTCCATCCGTACCGAGTAATTTTTTACCTGATTGTAATTGCTTCAACGCTTCATCAAAATTAAATGATTGATTTCTCATATGTCATACCTCTTTTTTTTGAGTTTAAGATATGACACAGATTTTTGAACACTACCTGCAAAAGTCAAAGCTGCCCACATTGTGGCGTCAAAGCTTGCCTACAATGGATTAACAATGCGCTAGCTTGGTTACCCGAAGTTCCTTGGCAGCACATCACTTTTACCATGCCTTGTGAATATTGGCCTATTATTCGCGCCAACCGTTGGCTTCTCGGTGAAATGAATCAATTAGCCGCTGATGTGATATTAACCATCTGCCGTGACCTCAATATCACCCCAGGCGTTTTCACTGCCATCCATACCTGGGGACGAGACCAAAAATGGCATCCGCATGTTTATTTTTCAACCACAGCTGGCGGGATATCAGCTTTTATCGCGAAAACATTATGACAATGTGGCGATATCGGATAAGGGCATTATTGAGAAAACATTATTACACGTTCACCATTCCCGATGAGCTTAAAGCTGAAGGAAGAAGTAAAGCATCATGGAATCAATTATTTAACACTCACGACAAGCGCGGGTGGAATATTAATCTTTCTGATATTCTTTCCAATATTACCCATGTCACCCTTTATTTCGGATTTTATCTAAAGAAACCCCCTGTCTCGCTCAGTCGCTTAAAATATTATTCCGGCGAAGATAACATCACGTTACGCTATAAGAGCCACCGCACGAAAAAACAGGAAGATGTAGTGGTCAACTAAAATTGGCCACCCTACCTGACTGTTCACGGAACAGTCGCTCTGATTCGTTTGGCGTTAATCCACCGTTATACCAGTGAGGTCTTATATCGCTATAGTAGTGGGTTATGTAGCGAATAATGGCTGACTGAGCAGTACTAAAGCTTTGGTAGCCAGTCGTTGGCACCCATTCGGTCTTCAGACTACGGAAGAATCGTTCCATCGGACTATTATCCCAACAATTCCCTCTGCGACTGATACTTTGGGTCATCTGATAACGCCACAATGCCTGCCTATACTGACGACTGGTATAATGACTTCCCTGATCACTATGGAACATCACCTGTTTGGGATGCCCACGTAGTTCCCAAGCCATTTGTAGTGCTTTGGCGGTTAATTCTGAGTCTGGTGCAAATGACATTGCCCAGCCCACCGGTTTTCGGGCAAACAAATCCAATACCACAGCCAGATAGGCCCATCGTGAGCCTATCCAAATATAGGTTACATCGCCGCACCAAACCTGGTCAGGCTTTGTAACAGCGAACTGCCTATTGAGCAGATTTGGAATATCAATACGTTCATTTCCACCGCGGTTGTATTTATGTTTTCGCTCTTGGCAACTGACGATGATTAATTCTTTCATCAACTTACCCGCTAACCACCGCCCAAGTTTCACGTTGTGTGTATTGGTAACCATCGTGGCGATAGTCCTTGCGCCAGCAGAGCCGCCACTAACGTTCCACGCTTCGCTGACTAGGCTACGTTTTATCGTCCGCTCAATATCTGGCTCCTTAGGCCGACACCAATAGCGATAACTGCTTCGGTGAACATTAAAAATACGACACAAAGTTTTCACCGGATAAAGCACTCTTAGCTTTTCAACTACCGAAAATTTTTCAGTGAGTCGGACATTAAGAGCGCAGTAGCCTTTTTTAAGATGTCATTCTCCATTTCCAGCCGGTGGATTTTTTTCTTCATTTCTCTGAACTCAATTTGTTCAGGTGTTAATGGCAGACCAGGCGATGTTTTCCCTTGACGTTCTAAACGAAGGGCTCTTACCCACCGGCTAATCGCTGAAAGACTGACGTTCATGCCTTTCGCGGCTTCCTGGTAGGTGTAATTTTGGTCAAGGACTAATTTGGCGGTTTCATATTTAAATTCAGCAGTAATTATTTTACTCATTTCGGCACCTATAAAAATTATGAGGTAAGCATATCACCTCAACTTAGGTGACCAAATTTAGTATGCCACTACACCCACAGCTCGGTTCGCCAGAAAATCAAAGTACCGTATCATCCGGAAGTGTTTCTCCGAGATATGTTTAATCAGTCGTAAAATTAACTCACGTTGGGGCAATTCCAAATTTTCATGATGATTTGTGCGATGGTTAAAAAAACTTAGAGTGATACTGGATCCTCCGTCATAGTGCGCCAAACGGCAACCTGATACCGGTGGCTTTTTCAACACAAGTTTCGCACCAATAAAAAAACGCTCTATTTTTAAGTTTAATTCAGCATAATATATATAGCTAGGCGACTTAATTTTGATTACAAGGTGTGTTATGAGTTATACAATTGATTTTCGACGTAAAGTAATATCTGTAAGGAAAGCCGAAGGTTTAACAATTCGAGAAACTGCGAAACAATTCCGTATTGGAAAAGCGTCTTTAGTACGTTGGCTTAAACGACCAGAGCCAAAAAATTCAACGCCACGTAAGAGGAAGCTCGATAAAAATGCTTTAGCAAAAGATGTGGAACAGTATCCAGATGCTTACCAAAAGGAACGGGCAGAGCGATTCGGTGTTTGTAAAAAGACTATTTGGCAATCCCTTAAAAAGCTGGGATTAACCTATAAAAAAAACTCTATTCCATCCAAAAACCAACGAAAGCGACAGGCTGGCACATCAGCAAAAAAGACAACAGTATGAAAAAAAAGATAAATCTGTTGTTTTTATTGATGAAAGTGGTTTTTCACATGACACTCCACGAACTCACGGCTATTCCCCAAAAGGTCACCGTTGTTTTGGCCTGAAAAACTGGGGTGCTAAGGGAAGAACAAATGTTATTGGCGCTTTATTGGGAACAACCCTTTTTGCTATCGGATTATTTGATTGCAATATTAATCGTGATGTTTTTTATGTTTGGATCACAAAAATATTGCTCCCAGAACTTCCTGAAAATTCTGTTATTTTTATGGACAACGCTAGCTTTCACAAAGGTAAGAATATTGAACAGGCAATTATAAACGCAGGACACCAGATAGAATATTTGCCTGTGTATTCACCAGATTTAAATCCTATAGAACATAAATGGTCTCAAGCTAAACGTAAAAAGATGGAAACAGGATGCACTATCGATGACCTGTTTTTAATACATATGCTGTAATCAAAATTAAGTCGCCTAGCTATAGCAATAAAGCCGAATCGCTTTTTTATTAAACAAGCAAGCCTACTGAATGTATCCGCATTCAGTAGGCTCTAACCAACATTCAAAATAATTTTGGAGAAATTAAAAAAATAAAAATGATTTCATCAGGGTAAAGGTTTATTAGTAACCATTTCGCGCATTAATTTCTTATACATGAAAAATTTCAAAATAGCGATTTTTGATTGCAAATTTGAAATTTCAAAAAAATAAGATTTTTAATAACGTAAGTTATTGATTTAGATCACTTTATTTTAATAATGGATTTTGTATAAGTCATTGAAAATGATTGAATTATTGACAAAAAAAACAATTTGTGATAATTGTCGAATTCATTTTTACCTGATTTTTTACGCGGATTTTGCTCTTTAACCGTCAACGTCGTTTTTCGTCTCGTTGATACAATTTGGATTTCTTCCAGAGTGTCTGGAAGGCAGAACACAGAAGTATGGGTGTTCATGGTTAGGAAATTGAATCGCTCTTAAAGTGAGGAGTAAAAGCCATCCCTTATTGCTAAAAGGAGAGAGAATCCGTTTATTGGAACTGTTGTAGGTCGAATTTTCATCAGATAGTGTGTTTTTTTCATCTAACACCCTAATTTTAGAGACATTAACCCTAGGTTTGGCTAAGTAACCCTCGTTTTTTCTCCAGGTTATCTAGTCTTTCTGACAACAATTCCGTTGCTTGCCAGCCAGCCTGGGCGCTGGTAAAAAGTAGCCTGTCGCCACACAGAATACATTTGTACGGATCGGTGCGCAGAAACCCTTTCATTAGCACGGCAAACCCGGGTTTCTCCGGTTTTTTACGCGCCGTCATCTCCAGCGCCTTATACACCTTCGGCAATAATGTGCCTCTTTTACGATTCCACGAGTTTTGCACAGGCATGTAAAATTCCAGAAATGGCTTAAAAGCAATGGTTAATTTGCAAGTTACTAAAACGTATAAATTTGTTTAAATTACAATGAGTTGCTTTTAATTTATAAGATTTTGTCTATTTATATATTATGCTGAATTAAACTTAAAAATAGAGCGTTTTTTTATTGGTGCGAAACTCGTAGATTCGACAAAAAACTGTAGTAACGCACCATCTTAAAATGCCTCGCCGGAATATGGCTAATATAACACCTAATCATCTCTTCCTGCGTCAGGGTCTGTTGCCGGTGCTGCCCAGTCCGGTGGTCATAGTAATGATGGACAACCGCTCCCCTTCGGTAATGCCGCAGTTTTGACGCAGATATCGGTGGGCGTTTAAGGTAACGACCTAGGTATTTTACGCTATGCCACACCCCTTTCGTTTTCTTGGCAAAGTGCACTTTCCAGTAACGTCCCGTACTGCGCCTTTAAGTAACGCTGCCATGCTTGCGGTCACGGATATGCCCCAGACTGGGAAGTCGGCCAGGATTTATCAGGTTATAACTGTGACGCAGCAGCCTGATGACAGCGACTCGCCAAATTTCTTCGCGCTCCTTTTTTGAAGAACAGCTCACGCCATACACCATGTTTACTATCCAAACCACCCCGTGTGACGGAGATATGGATATGCGGATGTTGATTGAGCTGTCTGCCATAAGTGTGCAAGGCACAAAAGATACCGATTTCACTACCCTGTTTACGCGCCCACTGCAGCATAGCCCTGGAAGCGGCGCGAAACAGGGCGTTAAGTAGCGGCCAGTTATTGTTGAAAAAAGGCCAAAGGAGATGGGGATGGTGAAAGTAATATGTTGCCAGTCGCAGTCGGGCAAAAAACCTGCTGCGCTAACCACTGCTCGGTGGATTTAACACCGCAGGAACTGCAGGCTTTTGATTTACAGCTCTGGCAGAAAAAACGGCTGTGAGAATAATCAGGCGAAGCGCAACAATAGCGTCGGACACCCATGGAACAAGTGCCGCAGGCAAGCATACGCTCGACAGATAGACGCGCCCACGAACTGACGCTGTCACCGTGTTTTTCGAGGAATTTATTCCAGCCGTCATCGATGGTGAAAAGCAGTTTAGCAGGACGTGGGATATACATCTGAGTAAATTACCCTATGGGTATCTTTTCGCAGAGTATAAAACAGTACTCAGCTCATTAACATTCCCGAAGCAGCGTAGCTGCGCCGCTCATGCGGAGCGTGCTACGTTCATGTCCTGCTTTTTCAATGGCTTGTAAAATATCCTCACGTTTATGAAAACTAACATTATCCATAAAGAGCACCGATTTTTGTGAAAGAACAGGTATAAGGCGTTGAGTAATCCATGAATAAAACACATTACTATTAATATTTCAGTCAAATAACGCTACTGTCAGTAATGTTGTTCCTAGGAGAGCGCCAATGGCGTTGGTTCGTCCTTTAGTTAACCAGTCCTTACAACCATAACAGGGTTAGCCTTTCGGAAAATAACCATGATTGCGAGGAAGATCATTAGAGAATCCACTTTCATCAATGAAGACGAGCGGCTTTTCTTATTCTTGATAAGTTTCTATTTTTTGAAAAAAGACTTTCGTAGATTTTTATCTGCTTTAGGATGGCTGAATGTTTTTTTATAGGTAATAGATAATTTTTAAGGGCTTGCCAAATGGCTTTTTGACAAACACCAAAGCGAACCGCTCGCTCCTTTTGCTTTTGATAAGCATCTGGATATCGTTCAACATCTTTTTTTAATGGGAATTTATTAATCTTTCTCTTACACGAATTTCGCACCAATAAAAAAACGCTCTATTTTTAAGTTTAATTCAGCATAATATATAAATAGACAAAATCTTATAAATTAAAAGCAACTTATTGTAATTTAAACAAATTTATACGTTTTAGTAACTTGTAAATTAACCATTGCTTTTAAGCCATTTCTGGAATTTTATATGCCTGTGCGAAACTCGTGTCTTACGGAAAACTACCGGGTTTAGGGTCAATTTGCTTAATCCGGCGTGACACAGTTGCAGAACCTATACAAAAGCACTTAGCGGTTTCTCTAATGCTTAAGCCTTTGTCTTTTTTGATCGTAAGGACTTTTCGTCGAAAATCTAATGAATAACTCATATTTATTATGTAATCAAAATTAAGTCGTTTTACTATAAAATATTAATTGAGAGATAAAAATGAAAATCAAATTTTTTGGAAATAAATTAATAAATAAACAAATCAAGAATTATTTAGAAGAAGAAATAAAAAAATATGGCGATATTAAATATGCTTATTTAATTATGAATAAGACCAATCCAATGAATGTAATAATAATTAACAATCATCCTGATTGGTTTGAATTTTATATAAAAGGAAATTACCAACTTATCGACCCTGTAATTATAAATGCGATGGAAAGAGTTGATGATTTCGAGTGGGATGATAAAATCATGATATATTCAGAAATGGCACTACCGAAGATTTTCAAAAAAGCAGAAAAATATAATATCAAAAAAGGGCATACATTCACACTTCATGATTACAATGCTAATTTAGCGGTTTTGTCTATATTTCATACAAAATCAGATAATAATATTGAAGATATCATACATAATAATAAAGAAAAATTACAACAATTACTTGTCAAAACACATCAAAAATTTTTATCTCTTTATGAAGAAATAGAAAGAAATAGTAGTCAATTTAAATCCTCAGTGCTTTCTCATAGAGAAAATGAGATTTTATATTGGGTTAGTATTGGTAGATCATACCAAGATCTTGCCAAGATACTTGGTATTAAACCTGGCACCATAAAATTTCACATGAGCAATATAGTAAAAAAACTAGGAGTTTATAATGCTAAACATGCTATAAAGTTAGCCACAGAATTAAAAATTATTCATATACCTTCTGAATAAAATGTCAAAGGCCAGTGATCATCAAATTTATATTTATATAATATTTTTCTTCAAAAAAAGTATTCACGAGTTTCGCACAAAACTAATTTGGGTACGCCAATAAAACACGGATGTGCTCAGTAATAGCATTTTTGATTACATGCCAATTTTGTTGATAAAGGGTTATTTTTTCAGATATACGACGTTTATGTTGTTCATGTATAAGAAATTAATACCCGAAATGGTTACTCATTAACCTGCGCCATGATGAAATCCTTTTTATTTTCTTCTAAATTTTGCCAAAATTATGTTGAAGGTTGAGATAATAAGGAACGGAATAGATGGTTAAAAAACGATTAATTATTAATCAATTTTGAACAAAAGGATAGATCTACCCTATCGTGAGTTTTTATCGCCACCGCAAACAAGCCAGATCATGGTGACGTGCCATAAGTTCTTTACGATTCAATCCAAAATTCATTCCTGCGAAAAGTAATTTTTTCCCACATAAGAGACAAGCAAGTGGATCGACTTTAAAGACGTGTTGATACATGTTTCGCCAGGTGACTTTTTTAGCGGGTTTTTTATCTTGCTGGGCTAAAGGATAAACAACCTCCGTTAACATTTTTCGCATCCGTGCTGATGGACTTAAAAAGTCGTAATAGCGGATCATGTGAAACCATTTTTCTGGCACATGTGTAGTGGTCAACTAAAATTGGCCACCCTACCTGACTGTTCACGGAACAGTCGCTCTGATTCGTTTGGCGTTAATCCACCGTTATACCAGTGAGGTCTTATATCGCTATAGTAGTGGGTTATGTAGCGAATAATGGCTGACTGAGCAGTACTAAAGCTTTGGTAGCCAGTCGTTGGCACCCATTCGGTCTTCAGACTACGGAAGAATCGTTCCATCGGACTATTATCCCAACAATTCCCTCTGCGACTGATACTTTGGATCATCTGATAACGCCACAATGCCTGCCTATACTGACGACTGGTATAATAAGCGTGTTGCTTAATAGTGAAATAAGGGTATTTCGGTGATTGAAGTAAATTTTAGGCTGTTCTGAGATGGAAATTCCAAAGACCGGCACTAAGGAGTAAAAAGGTATCATCAATAAAGGGTCTACGATTCCGTAAAATTTGGGTCATACAACCGAGGCGCTTGATACCCGCGATGGCGTGTTCAACCGTAATACGGATGCCCGAGATTATTTTATTTTCTTGTTTTTGTTCAGGCGATAAAGGTCTTTTTCGAGTTCCTTTTTTTGGGATTTGTGTATTAGGATGCTGTTTATCTATACCTTGAAAACCGGTATCGGCCCAGATGGTTACCTCAGGGGGAATATGGCGAATTATATCGACTTTATCGAGTAAGCGTTTATCGTGACGGCGCCCATTTTTGATCATGGGGATAAATCCAATTTTCCTCGTTTCGTCAGTCATAATAAGCCCTTTTCGAGTGGTCTGTCTTTTCTTTCCCGAATACATTTTTTTTCGCCGACGCAGATTCTTAGGCTTTTGGACAGGTCGCTCTGTCCCATCAATAAAGACGTCTTTAACTCCAGGAAAGGCGCGAAAAAATTCCTCAGCAGAGCGAATTTGACGAGCGGGCAAAACACATTCTCGCCCCAAGGTCATCTCTAAAACCGGCAATAATATTTTTACCCAGCGACATACCCGTGTTCTATCTAAACCAAAAAGAAGTCCTTGCAAATCATAGGTCGGATAACATTTTAAATACAATAAAATAAAAAGCAGTTTATCTAATGGGGTTGGGATAAATCCTTTCTGCCCTGCACCCATCTGCCGCTCGTGATCTTTTCGATTCTTTTTCCGATAAATCAAATAACAAGCTGAAAATTCAGCGGCTAAATTTTTCAATTCTTCGACTGATAATCCAATGATTGCTTTACATAAACGATTATCTCGTAACAACCGCTCTTTGTTGATCATTTCAAACCGTTATTTTCTAAGTTATAGCTAGGCGACTTAATTTTGATTACAAGGTGTGTTATGAGTTATACAATTGATTTTCGACGTAAAGTAATATCTGTAAGGAAAGCCGAAGGTTTAACAATTCGAGAAACTGCGAAACAATTCCGTATTGGAAAAGCGTCTTTAGTACGTTGGCTTAAACGACCAGAGCCAAAAAATTCAACGCCACGTAAGAGGAAGCTCGATAAAAATGCTTTAGCAAAAGATGTGGAACAGTATCCAGATGCTTACCAAAAGGAACGGGCAGAGCGATTCGGTGTTTGTAAAAAGACTATTTGGCAATCCCTTAAAAAGCTGGGATTAACCTATAAAAAAAACTCTATTCCATCCAAAAACCAACGAAAGCGACAGGCTGGCACATCAGCAAAAAAGACAACAGTATGAAAAAAAAGATAAATCTGTTGTTTTTATTGATGAAAGTGGTTTTTCACATGACACTCCACGAACTCACGGCTATTCCCCAAAAGGTCACCGTTGTTTTGGCCTGAAAAACTGGGGTGCTAAGGGAAGAACAAATGTTATTGGCGCTTTATTGGGAACAACCCTTTTTGCTATCGGATTATTTGATTGCAATATTAATCGTGATGTTTTTTATGTTTGGATCACAAAAATATTGCTCCCAGAACTTCCTGAAAATTCTGTTATTTTTATGGACAACGCTAGCTTTCACAAAGGTAAGAATATTGAACAGGCAATTATAAACGCAGGACACCAGATAGAATATTTGCCTGTGTATTCACCAGATTTAAATCCTATAGAACATAAATGGTCTCAAGCTAAACGTAAAAAGATGGAAACAGGATGCACTATCGATGACCTGTTTTTAATACATATGCTGTAATCAAAATTAAGTCGCCTAGCTATAAACCTCTTTTTATTGTCTATAGCGTGACAAAAAATGCAAGTCTCTATTCAGCAACTATTTTTCTATTCCATCCAAAAACCAACGAAAGCGACAGGCTGGCACATCAGCAAAAAAGACAACAGTATGAAAAAAAAGATAAATCTGTTGTTTTTATTGATGAAAGTGGTTTTTCACATGACACTCCACGAACTCACGGCTATTCCCCAAAAGGTCACCGTTGTTTTGGCCTGAAAAACTGGGGGCGCTAAGGGAAGAACAAATGTTATTGGCGCTTTATTGGGAACAACCCTTTTTGCTATCGGATTATTTGATTGCAATATTAATCGTGATGTTTTTTATGTTTGGATCACAAAAATATTGCTCCCAGAACTTCCTGAAAATTCTGTTATTTTTATGGACAACGCTAGCTTTCACAAAGGTAAGAATATTGAACAGGCAATTATAAACGCAGGACACCAGATATAATATTTGCCTGTGTATTCACCAGATTTAAATCCTATAGAACATAAATGGTCTCAAGCTAAACGTAAAAAGATGGAAACAGGATGCACTATCGATGACCTGTTTTTAATACATATGCTGTAATCAAAATTAAGTCGCCTAGCTATAACCATCGTGGCGATAGTCCTTGCACCAGCAGAGCCGCCACTAACGTTCCACGCTTCGCTGACTAGGCTACGTTTTATCGTCCGCTCAATATCTGGCTCCTTAGGCCGACACCAATAGCGATAACTGCTTCGGTGAACATTAAAAATACGACACAAAGTTTTCACCGGATAAAGCACTCTTAGCTTTTCAACTACCGAAAATTTTTCAGTGAGTCGGACATTAAGAGCGCAGTAGCCTTTTTTAAGATGTCATTCTCCATTTCCAGCAGGTGGATTTTTTTCTTCATTTCTCTGAACTCAATTTGTTCAGGTGTTAATGGCAGACCAGGCGATGTTTTCCCTTGACGTTCTAAACGAAGGGCTCTTACCCACCGGCTAATCGCTGAAAGACTGACGTTCATGCCTTTCGCGGCTTCCTGGTAGGTGTAATTTTGGTCAAGGACTAATTTGGCGGTTTCACATTTAAATTCAGCAGTAATTATTTTACTCATTTCGGCACCTATAAAAATTATGAGGTAAGCATATCACCTCAACTTAGGTGGCCAAATTTAGTATGCCACTACAGACAATCCCTGGCGCAAGTGCAACAAAATATTCTCATTTTCCTTCATCGGCTCTTCCGGTGTTCTTTTTAAGCATGACACATAGTGTGCGTAAAGCCTCTCCTTTGTGCCAGCAACTTCTAAAATTGAGTGAGCATGATCACAGTTGTGGTGATTATTTTTATTATCACGATCGCAATGTGGTAATTATTTTTATCTCAACAGATTTTAGAGGAAAAATTTAATGTCACTTTTCAGTGGAACCTCTTCAGAGGGCTGGTTTGAAAAGGCGCAACGATTCGGCAAATCATTTATGCTGCCGATTTCGGTCCTGCCAGCAGCGGGTCTCTTGCTGGGTATTGGCGGTGCACTCTCTAACCCTAACACCATTCAGGCTTATCCGTTCCTGGATGTCGCTTGGTTGCAGGGCATATTTACCATCATGGCCAGTGCTGGTTCGGTGGCATTTGCGAATCTTGCCGTCCTCTTTGCCGTTGGTGTGGCTGTCGGCCTGGCAAAAGGCGACAAAGGTACCGCGGGTCTGGCTTCACTCCTCGCCTATCTGGTGATGAACGCCACCATAAATGCGCTGTTGAAGCTGACCGGAGCACTGGTTGCAACAAATCTGAGTTCCGTTGGTCAGGGTATGGCGTTGGGGATCCAGACTCTCGAAACGGGGGTATTCGGTGGGGTTGTTGTCGGTCTTGTCACGTCACTGCTCCATAATCGCTATAACAAAATTGCGCTCCCTCAGTCCCTGGGTTTTTTTGGCGGGTCTCGATTTGTCCCTATCATTAGCTCACTGGTAGCAATGCTGATTGGCGCAGCCATGACAGTCTTGTGGCCACATTTTCAGAAGCTGATTTTTGGTCTCGGTGGACTGGTAGACGCCACGGGTTATCTTGGCACCTTCCTGTACGGTTTTATCCTGCGCATGCTGGGTCCGTTTGGCTTACATCATATTTTTTATCTCCCTTTCTGGACAACCGCGCTTGGTGGCAGCGAGCTTGTCAACGGCCAGCTGATTGAAGGCACACAGCGTATTTTCTTTGCTCAGCTCGCCGACCCTACCGTACAGCAGTTCTACGTCGGGACATCGCGCTTTATGTCCGGACGCTTTATTACCATGATGTTTGGTCTGGTCGGCGCCTGCCTGGCGATGTATCACACCGCAAAGCCTGAGAATCGCAAGCGCGTTGCCGGTCTGCTACTTTCCGCAGCGTTAACTTCATTCCTTACAGGTATCACAGAGCCCATTGAGTTTTCATTCCTGTTTATTGCCCCCGCGCTGTATGTGATTCATGCCCTCTTTGATGGTCTGGCCTTCATGATTGCCCACATACTGCACATCACTATCGGACAGACGTTCTCGGGTGGCCTGATTGATTTCATGTTGTTTGGCGTGCTGCAGGGAGAAGCGAAAACTCACTGGCTGTATGTACCGATGATAGGTATTCCGTGGTTCTTCCTCTACTACTTCACCTTCAGGGTGCTGATTAAACGTTTTAATTTTAAAACGCCGGGGCGTGAGGATGAAACGGTTGAAGGTGCAATGGTGGAAGCTGGAGAACGCCCGCAGCTGATCATTACAGCATTGGGCGGAAAGGAAAATATTGTCGAGCTGGACTGCTGTGCTACACGTTTGCGCATTACGCTTTCTGACGGTACTAAACTGGACGAAAACGGGCTGAAAGCAACCGGTGCACGCGCGGTTGTAATACGCGGGAATGGCGTTCAGGTGATCTACGGTCCCCACGTTACCATTATTAAAAACGAAGTTGAGGAATTACTTGCACTATGAAACAACCCACGCTGCTTCAGATTAAAGGAAAACTGATCGTTTCTTGTCAGGCTCTGGAAGGCGAGCCTCTCCATAGCCCATATATCATGTCGCGCATGGCCGTCGCCGCGTTGGAGGGAGGGGCTGCAGGGATCAGGGCGAACAGTCTTCTGGATATCCGAAAAATTATGGAAACTGTCGACCTGCCAGTGATTGCTATCCTTAAACGTGACTATCCTGGAAGTGACGTGTATATCACAGCAACACTTCAGGAGGTCGATGAGCTGATGGAAGCCTGCCCGCCGATGATCGCCATGGATGCAACCCACCATACCCGCCCGGGGAAACTGCAACTACCGGAATTGATTGCGGCTATTCGTGCACGTTACCCTGAGCTGTTGCTGATGGCTGATATTGCCACCGTCGAGGAGGCTCATCAGGCGGAGATACTGGGGTTTGATTGTATCGGCACAACGCTTCATGGTTATACAGAAGAGACAAAAGGTATGAAGCTGGCTGATGAGAATTTCAGATTTCTGAAGGAAGTCATCAGCGTTGTTAAAGTTCCTGTGATTGCCGAAGGTAATGTCTCTACACCAGAAATGGCCGCACATTGCCTTGAGTTGGGCGCACATGCGGTGGTGGTCGGAGGGGCAATTACTCGTCCACAGCAAATCACACGTTGCTTCGTTAACGCTATGAATGCAGCAGAGTGACATTTCGGGTTATTGTTGGCCGGGCTGACAAACTGTCTCCCGGCATCACCAGAACGCTATCTTTTCAAACGGGCGCAGCACCATCGAGAATTGATTGCCCTCTCATGTATTCTACGCAGCAACCACTGCAATTTACGTTACTTCAGCTTTAGTCCGGAAACCAGCACATCCAGGTCAATAATATCATTGTTGCTCTGGAAGGTGTAATGCCCGTTCAGCAAAATATGCTGCCAGGCCACAGGTGATATCAGGGCCAGAGCCTCAATGCCCCTGTCGTTACCTTCTGCTTCCAGTCGTTCCAGTCACGAGTTTCGCACCAATAAAAAACGCTCTATTTTTAAGTTTAATTCAGCATAATATATAAATAGACAAAATCTTATAAATTAAAATCAACTTATTGTAATTTAAACAAATTTATACGTTTTAGTAACTTGCAAATTAACCATTGCTTTTAAGCCATTTCTGGAATTTTATATGCCTGTGCGAAACTCGTGTCGTGATTACATGAAGTTTGAAACCAAAGAACCAACCTGTTGAGGTTTTTCCTCGTTCAGCTATCCCATCGAAGACTTTATGCCGGCGAATCCGTAAGTTATCACACACAGCTATCGGAGTAGAATCGGCAACCGACAGACCCGTGCACTTTCCCTTAATTGACTCAAACAGTGCCGTTGAAAGCTAAGGCACTGCGCGGAAGTAACCCTACGCAGCGTGAATATGATGGCAAGTTAGGAAATTCCTTCCTGGGATATAAACGGACATGATAGAGGTAAAATACCTTGAATTGGCTGAATCGGAGTTGATGAAACAAAACAACCGGTGTCATCATTTCAGCCAATGAAAGTTGAATAGACCGTCTACGACGCTTACTGCCGTTATTCAGCAAAATTTCATGCATTTTGGGCTCGAAGTCTTTACAAAAATCATCCATCAGGCAATAAAGTTCGGTAAGATTTTCCATGATTGTTTAACAATGCTCTACTCTTTAACCAGATTGTTAGAGTATTTTAACGAAATATGCGCATTCAACTATTTGAATATCAAGACTTTCACTTTATTTCTTATCCCGAACTCAGGTTAATAATAAGTAATTTTTAAATTAGAAATATTTAAATTTTTGCATTTAACAATTCATTAAAATATGAATTATTTTAATATTTTATTTTACTTTTACATAAAATAACAAAATGTTATTTGTTTTTAATGTGGGGTTTTATCTAAGATTACTAAAATTATCTAAAGCTAGAGACTTATTTAAGTAAAATTTTTATATTCAACATAATTAATTTTATTAAAATATGTATTACATTGTTAAAAATAAGAATAATTAAATTTCAAATTGTTTGTAATTAATTTTGTTAGGGTATAGAGAATCTATTTTTGATGAATATTTTAAATCTTTCATGGAATTTGTTATGTTAACAAAAAAACAAATCGTAATAAGATTACTACCTATTTTCTCTTATTTTTTCATTTATATTCCATTATTTTCTTTTCTCTATCTCCTGCAGTAAAGGCGATGGAAAATGACAAAATGGTTGAAACAATGGCAGGAATACAATCTTTAGTTGAGCAGAATGAAAATAACAATATTCATAATAAAAAAGATTCAAAATTGTTCATGTATAAGAAATTAATACCCGAAATGGTTACTCATTAACCTGCGCCATGATGAAATCCTTTTTATTTTCTTCTAAATTTTGCCAAAATTATGTTGAAGGTTGAGATAAGGAACGGAATAGATGGTTAAAAAACGATTAATTATTAATCAATTTTGAACAAAAGGATAGATCTACCCTGTCGTGAGTTTTTATCGCCACCGCAAACAAGCCAGATCATGGTGACGTGCCATAAGTTCTTTACGATTCAATCCAAAATTCATTCCTGCGAAAAATAATTTTTTCCCACATAAGAGACAAGCAAGATGGTTGTCTATGGCGACGACTTTTCATTGCTTGTTAGTACTGGTATAACCCGATACCTATTGTCTCAATCTTTTGGTCCCTTTTATGTCACCGCGTTTTAGTCATGTTTTTAAATTTGGTCAACGCTGGCTCAATTGGCTTAATCGCCAACCCCCTGATAGTGTCCGAACTGTTGTGATGGAAACCATGGTAAAGATTATGGCTTGCGGCACTTCGCTTATGGGGTGGTCAATTTGGCGCTGTCCTGACCCTCAATGTAATTCTGAGAAACGGGTTAAATTTACCTGCAAAAGTCAAAGCTGCCACATTGTGGCGTCAAAGCTTGCCTACAATGGATTAACAATACGCTAGCTTGGTTACCCGAAGCTCCTTGACAGCACATCACTTTTACCATGCCTTGTGAATATTGGCCTATTATTCGTGCCAACCGTTGGCTTCTCGGTGAAATGAATCGATTAGCCGCTGATGTGATATTAACCATCTGCCGTGACCTCAATATCACCCGGGCGTTTTCACTGCCATCCATACCTGGGGACGAGACCAAAAATGGCATCCGCATATTCATTTTTCAACCACAGCCGGCGTGACTAAAAAGAATACCTGGCGGGATATCAGCTTTTTATCGCGAAAACATTATGACAATGTGGCGATAACGGCATTATTGAGAAACATTATTACACGCTCACCATTCCCGATGAGCTTAAAGCTGAAGTAAGAAGTAAAGCATCATGGAATCAATTACTTAACACTCACTACAAGCGCGGGTGGAATATTAATCTTTCTGATATTCTTTCCAATATTACCCATGTCACCCTTTATCTCTGATTTTATCTAAAGAAACCCCTGTCTCGCTCAGTCGCTTAAAACATTATTCCGGCTAAGATAACATCACGTTACGCTATAAGAGCCACCGCACGAAAAAACAGGAAGACCTGGTCATGAAATCCGATGAATTTATTACCCTGTTTGCGTCTCATGTGCCAGAAAAATGGTTTCACATGATCCGCTATTACGGCTTTTTAAGTCCATCAGCACGGATGCGAAAAATGTTAACGGAGGTTGTTTATCCTTTAGCCCAGCAAGATAAAAAACCGCTAAAAAAATCACCTGGCGAAACATGTATCAACACGTCTTTAAAGTCGATCCACTTGCTTGTCTCTTATGTGGAAAAATTACTTTTCGCAGGAATGAATTTTGGATTGAATCGTAAAGAACTTATGGCACGTCACCATGATCTGGCTTGTTTGCGGTGGCGATAAAAACTCACGACAGGGTAGATCTATCCTTTTGTTCAAAATTGATTAACAATTAATCGTTTTTTAACCATCTATTCCGTTCCTTATCTCAACCTT
>NZ_LWMI01000054.1 GCF_001640365.1 Candidatus Arsenophonus triatominarum
CTCTGACGGGCGCTTCTTCAATCATCCTATCCACATTCTCAAACGCCGGAATGAAAATAGGCTTTTCCCCTTTTCTTTTCAATTTTGGAATTGGACTGACACACAACATTTCGCATTGCTGTTCAGCAGCAAATAGGGCAGAATGCAGATGTTTAAGCGTATTTTCCGGTAAAAACCGTTAAATTCACTCGGGCGAATATTCAACGCCATTTTTGCTTGCACGTTTCGTAAATCGAAAACAAGGCATGTTTAATCGTATCGAGCGAACTTTGCCGTAAATGCCCCGTTTCACACTGAAAGACCTTTTTCCCCACATAAAACTGAATCAACTTGCGAAGATGCCAATCTCGGCATTGCTCTTTTTCTTTTGCCATCATCGCCAAAAATCGCTCAGATTCGCTCAGAAAAAGAAAATGGCAAGCAGCTTCCCGCGTTTTAAAGCTTTTATGAAATCGTCCTGCTGGATTTTCGTAATGCACACGAAAACCCTCGCTATCATGGCGAGTTTTGACTTGTTTAATTGAACTCATTTGCGATTATCGCTTTGTTGTTAACCTGGCCACAATTTTTGCTTGATTAAGACAATCTTCTATCATCTTGCCTCTTCTACTAGCTGGCTGTTTGCGATAATAGCGGATGGCTTCACGGGTGGCTAAGCTGGCGACAGAGGTAGAAAAGCCCAGCTTGATTAACTCGGCCTTAACATTGGCTTCGATGAATTGCTCAGGAGTCATCCTTCTAACCTCATGCTTCCACCAATTAAATCAAGGGGGATTTGAGATAACTCCATTACTGTTTTTTCAGCTTTTTTAAGAATGGGTAAATCATCTTGACGCTTACGTAATCGACGACCAGCATCCGAAGAGTCTTTATCAGACTCTTTTCTGGCTGTAGCAACAATATTTTGTAATTGCTCAATAGTAAAAGCTAATCCTTTATTTTCTTCCAACTCCGTCATGTAGTCATAGATTTTAGCCTGTAACTCATAGCTGTAACTCATTGCCATTAGACAGGCTTCACGTTTTGGAAATCGGTAAATTTTTCGAATAGACTGGGCACCGTTTCCAGTGGTGAAAATATCATCAGCTAAAAATTTAGCAGATGTTTCTCCAAGAACTTTGGGTACTTTTGCCATAAAATTATTGTGCTGTAACTTGCGATATTTTTTGCAAGGAAACGTTAATCTCTCTGCTTCCGCTTTTGATTTCCGCTCCGCATTAATATAGTCCACCATTTCCAGACTGGTCATTGTTGGCATTTCTGTTACTAAAAAATTGTCATTTTTAGTTGTTACTAATTTCATCGTACTTTTCCTTATAGAAAATCGAACCTGCGCGCACAGAACAGCCGCCCACAGAAAAGCACCATTTTAAACGGCGTTCTTCAGGCTCGACTTTCTATAAGGTTCTGTGTTTTATTGATGCGCGTGCGTGGCGCTGAGATTGTTAAGATTTGAACGTGCCAATGACCGATTCAGTGACACTGTGTTTTGATGTACTGCTGTAGATATTCCGTCTGCTTTTCGTTCTCAGCTATCATCGCTCTGAGACGGAAATAATCTTCTCGAGCTGCTTACTAAGTTGTGGGGTGGCTTCATTATGTCGGCTCTGGGTGGTAGCGGTTTTGGGTATTGGACACACGGCATTGACGTGCAACTGCTTAGTGCCAGCACGAACAGCATCATTGAGCTTAGCAATTTCAGCTTTGGCATTATTTAATTTCTCCGTGTGTTGAATATCGAGTTGGTGCAAAGAATCAATCTTTTGCTGCTGTAATTTCACGGCTTCAATTTGTGCGCGATATTGCTGTTTTAATGTTTGGTAGTTTGCCTGATGGTTTGATAACGGGAGTTGATAAAAATAAGTGAGAGAATTAACCTGCAATAATCACTCCGATAAATGAGTAAGGTCGCCATAACATATTACGCTCTCAATTTCCCGACGGGTAATTAGCCCTTTCCAGACTTCGCCTTTCACATAAACCCACCGCTTCATCTCATCACATGCCCCTTTTCGGTCATTGTTGTTGAGCTTTTTGAGCAAGGTCGATTTGGCAAAATTACCCACGCCCACGTTATAAGCAAATGAGTAAAGGGCTGCCTGTGTTAGCGTGTTGATATTGACCTTAATCAACGGGTCAACATAACGTTTAACGGCTTTTAAATCGTCATTAAGCCACTTATCGCAGTCTTCTTGCGTGTACATCCGGTTACGCACAATATCCTTGCCTGTATGACCATAACAAACAGAGAGTACACCACCTCCATCGAAGTAAGGTTTAAATTTTAATCCTTCAAAATGCGTTATCATCGTTGAGGCTAAAAACAACGCACTACCGCCCGTTGCCATCAATATTTTTTTCGGTATCTTCATACTGACGTTCCTTGAGTCTGTACTCCTTTTTGCGGTAGTACACGTTGATAAAAAATGTCCCTATCGTGCAGACAATACCCATCACAGCTACCCACTGCTCAAGGGTAAAAAAAATCAAAAATCGTTGTCATGACTCCCCCGAGGGTGGTCATGATGCCCCACAGATAGGCGGCAGGTGTTGAGTATTTTTCAGACATGCGCATATACCCTCGTTGTTGAGGGTTCCATTGCTTTGAATTGATTGGATTTGAGTAGTGAAACTCAGTGATTTAAAACTTTTTTTCGTTATTGAATTTTACGGCGGTAGCTTGACCAATTGAAATTTAACCAAAGCCCATTGCTCATCATCATTCTATCGATGACTCTATCGCCCAAAAATTGCCGAATTTGTTCACTGTTCAAGTTCGTGAGCATGCCAAGCGGTTTTTTGTGTGAAGTCCGCTTATCAACCATCTGATTTACAATAATCTTCGTATTCTCGCTATGCTGATACTGAATACCGATTTCGTCCAAGATCAACAAATCAACTTTGCAAAGTTCATCTAGCAATTGTTGTTCTGTCAATGTCGTATTTTTTTCGTAGGTTGCTCGAAAACGCATCATCAAATCCGCAATGGTAATACACAATACGGATCGCCCTTTGCTCATGAGATAATGCCCTATCGCTGCTGCAAGATGATTTTTGCCTGTTCCGCATCCACCGCTAAAAACAAATCCGCCAAATCCCACTCCAAAATTCTTTGCAAAGGCGACGGATTGGTTCAACGCATTTTTCTGACCGGCGTTGAAAACGCGATAATTTTCAAATCGGCAATGTGCATGCAACGGGGCGATACCCGAGCGCCCAAACAAGTTTTCTATCCGGCGTTGCTTGCGAAAAATAGCGTCTTGCAAACTGGCTTCTTCGGATATTTTTTGCATTCTTGCCAAATGTTCTTCCCAGCTACAGGCAATTGGCTTGATATTGGGCGGCATGATTTTTTGCAATCGTTGAATAATATTCATAGTTTTTTCGCAAAAAACAGATTAACCGTTAATCACCACAAAACCTTCGGGATTACTTGGGCGTGTTGTGATCTCGTTGATGAGACTATTTCGCTGATATTTTTTTTGCTCAATCCACGAAACCTCAAAGCCTTGCCAGTTTCTAAGCATGCATTCAGCCAGCACGTTATCGGTGGAATATCCTAGTTCATTGGCTTCGTTGACTGCTGTCGCCAGTCGGTTCAGGGCGGTTTGTGTCAGTGGCGCTTTTTTGTTTTTGCGGTGTTGAAGATAATCATCCCAAACTGATTCACTGGGTTTCTGCTCAAACAGGGACAAATTCAGTTCAGATTTTTTCGTGATGATCTTAGTTTTGGGTAGCGAAATACCTCCCGCAACTACCAAAACACCATCTTGCAGATAGTCTTCTGCTGTGGAAGATTTCCGCAGTAAGATTATCCCTGATTTCAGACAGGCTAGTTTAGCGAAAGATTTTTCTCTGGGAGAGCTTGCGTCGATTTCAATGCCACATTGGTTGCCGTGCTTGTCACTCACCAGCAAATCAACTCTGCCAGAACGACAATCACCCCGTTCCTGTACTCGAAACTCCCTGTTGCACTCGAAACCAAGTCCGATAATTTTTTGCTCAACGGCTCGATGTAGCTCATCGGCAGACTTGTCGACAAACTCCTGAAATTCACCACGCAGCGAATCCGCCAAAATTAGCTTCAAGTCAAAATTTTGAGAAGGAAGGGTTAGGGATGGTTTATATATTTCTGTAATCTTTGTAGTAATCTCTTGATCAAACGAACTCGATAATGTCGATTCCCCGAACTCGACAATGTCTACTTCGGGAGCTCCATTTTCTCCATCTCGCGAAACTCCCTTTTTTGAGTTGGCGAAATTATCCAGAATTTCATTAAGCTTACCTTCATCAATTTTGTAATATGTTTTATGTTCAAGCCGTTTTTCTGTAACGAGTAAAACTCCAATTGCGACTAATTTTTTTATTGCTGTTCGTTGTTCGTCATGTGTCAATCCGGTTTCTTCTTCAAGATCATCTCGAGTTTTGTAAACTCCTAATTCAGAATTAGCTTTGTCCTGCCAGTAAAATATTTGGGAAAAAAGAATTGCTGCGGTTAATCCACCAAGAGGTTTGGCTAAATTTGGATAATACGCATGTGGATTACCTATCAATCGTAATGTAGCGGCACTTTTCACTCAATCACTCCCGTTATTGAATTTTTGAGAACGATTTCATATAAAAATGAGAAAATCATCATATGAAAAAACGTGTGATTTCCCTGGGGGGGTTAAAGTAGATTTGAAGAAAAATAATTTTTAATTATAAAAATAGGCGTCAATGCGCGCTCTTTGTTCGATGATTTTTTGTTTTTGTTGTTTTTTGCGGTAATTCATAAACAGATTGGCATAAACCACAATCTGTCGTTGAAAATTCTGTAATTGCTGGCGTGGATTTTCGTGTCGCCAAAACGCTTTTTTGAGTTCTTGATTAAATTCACGTTCAGCGTCTTTCTTGGCAAGAAATTCAATTTTCCTGATTTCTCGCCTGATTTTTGCATTACTCTTACTTTCTTTAAAAATAATTTCTTGGGGCATTTTCCCTCCTGAGCGCTATATTTTGATGTTTCTGAATTTCAGATGATAACAACCCCGTAAAAACGAAGAGTTAAATACGATTTCCACAAATCGAATGAATGTGGATAACCGTGTTATTGAATAAAAAACACCAAAACAGAACACACAAAAACGGCATTCTGTCCTCTGCGACTCGCAGAGAGGAAAACCCCAAATTGTATAAAGAGCAAATGCTGTGCAAAAGACAGCTAAAAATAGATTTTACAATTGTAAGTCTAAAATTAAATTTGTCAAATAGTTGATCAAATTCAATAACTTAAATAAAAAATAAACTGATCAAAATCAATAAGTTACGATTAAAAAATAATCGTATTTTTTAAGGTTGGATGATTGAATTTTTCAGCGATAATTTAGCAATTTTTTGTTGCGTATATTTTTGCTCCGCTTTCGCCTATCAAACTTCCATTTCCACCTTCAACATCAAAGTGGTAAATCAGCCCTTTTTCGGTGAATTCTCGCTTTTTCAATTTCACGATTTTCAAGGTTTCGTCGTTGTGAAAAACGGACATACCTGCTTGTAACCGCCGAAAGGTTGTTCTGTATTTGTTAGCTTGAATCATGATAAATTCCCCTTGTTTTCGAGCGAAAAGAACTAGAAATATCAGAACAATTCTTATTGTTTATAAAAAAGGGAATATGCTCCGTTGTTGCTACATATTCCCTTTGGGTGTTTACTTGATTTCCAACTCGTGTCTGGAAATCAGAAAAATAAAAAAACAAATATAGTTATTATTGTAGTTCCCTAGTGTTGGCCAACTGGCCTATGAAATCTGTTTGCAAAAGCCCCTTTTCTCGGGGTTTTTCATTATAAAAATCCGGTTATTTTTATTTGTAATATCTAAAACGTACTCGTACATCAGCATTCCCTCATCCAAACAAGAGAAACAAAAATCTAGGCGCCAGATTTGGAATTGAGATCGGGTGGCAGACTGAATGGGGTTAGTACTACCGGACAAAGTGAACGGCGAGCCTTTCGGCTCCCCCATCCAGCCCACCATAGAAAGTGGCGTAGGAAGTGTGCCGGCCATAATACTTCATGCCGGTCTTGATTTCATCACGGGGCACTGCGCTATCGATGATGGGCATCTTAAACCACTTTGTAGATTTCCTTTCCATACTTGGCATTATTTTCCCACCAATAACTGGTGTCATGCTGGTTGATTACTAGATTTTGAAAACGAGCAGGAAAATTCTAGACGAAACTAGAGAAAAACGGATATTACCTTCTGATTCAGATACTCCTTTAATTGGCTGGTCTGCTATTTTTGCTTGTATTGCTGGCACACTTGTCGGCGTATTCTTCAACTTCGGCATCCCCTCGTTGAATTCTATTCTGATGGCTGGAGTGACTTATTGGGTGTTTATGAAGTTGACACGCTGTCAAAAAATGTATGGTAATTAGAATAACTTACTTAGAATTCCTAAAAGAATTCATCTAGAACTCCTAAAAGAATTCATATGGATACCATAACAAATTCAAAGATGATCTCTGGTTTTAGTAAACTATTCGAGGATCTATACATGCCAGTTATTACTTTTGTTTCCCCAAAAGGGGGGGGGCAGGAAAAAGTACTTCATCTCTAATATTAGCTACACAAATTGCTAGCAGAGTAACAGTTACTGTTATCGATGCTGACCCAAATCACCCTATAAAATCATGGGCGTCAGGAGGAAATGCTCCTAAAAATATGACTATCATCTCAGATGTAACAGATAAAACCATTGGGGAAACGATAGAAGCAGCAGCAACAAAGACACCATTTGTAATTGTTGATCTAGAAGGCACAGCGTCGACCATCGTTGCATACGCTATTGCAGAATCCGACTTTATTGTTGTACCAACACAAGGCTCACAACTTGATGCAGAACAGGCAAGTCGAGCTTTTGCGTTGATAAGGGCACATGAACGTGGAATCCAGAAACATAAACCTGATTACAAATTGCCTTATGCTGTTTTATTCACACGCACGTCTGCTGCAATTCAGAGTAGAGATACCAGGCATATCCGAAAGAGTTTCGAGGCTGAAGATATTCCATTTTTTGAAACAGAATTGAATGAAAGAGCAGCGTTTAAAGCTATGTTTTCATATCGTCAAACACTTGAATCACTTTCACACAATGATGTCTCTAATGTTGATAAAGCAATTAATAACGCAGAATCTTTCACTCGGGAATTAATAGCAAAAATAAACACACATAATCAATAAACTAAACAATAGTGTAAGGTTATATAATGAGTCGAGTAGATCCACTAGAAAACTTAAAAAAGTTCGAACCTAAAACTATCGATGAACAAAAAAAAAGACAAAATAATCTAGAAATCGAGAAGTTGGCAAACCAACATGGTTTTGTAGGACGAAATTCAATACCTTTTCCTAACCACATTGATCGTGCTAAAAGGCGTTTCAAAACAGGACGTAATGTTCAAATCAATATTAAGGGGGATATAGATACTAAAAATGAGTTATATCGTATTGCTGATTATATAGATCAACCATTAGGTGAAACTCTTAAACGAGCATTAGCTGCTCTGCAACGTGAATTGCAAAAATAAAATTTTAACCAACTTTCGGGGTTGGCTTTTTCTATTTCTGAAACCTGAAAACTCAAAAGTTGCTATAACGCATTGTGGGCGACGATAAATTTTTAGACGTACGAATTTACGTTTTTATCGAGAAAATCTCTCATAATTGATTACAGGACGTTTTAGATGGTGTTCTGACTCTTCTTTCTGTCTTCCTTTAGCACTTCAATGAAGACTTGCTCGAATTCGTCATTTTTGGGTAGGTCTTGATTGAGGATATATTTTCTGACGAAAAAATCGGGTTCAATGCCTAATCGTCTTGAGGCTTCAAAACCTCGCTTGACCCAATCCAGCGGCAAAGTGTGCTCATGGGCTAATTCCTCTGCCCAATGCCAATCAAACTGTTTGATTTCATCTTCACACAGAATATGAATTGAACTTGCGTCATAGGTCATGAATTACTTCACCGCATCTTTGAGATTTTGACCTGCTTTAAAACTCGGTACATTTGCAGCAGCAATTTTAAGTGGTTCGCCTGTTTTTGGGTTTCGTCCTTCCCTAGCTGCTCGTTGCTTAACCTGAAAACTACCAAAGCCAATGAGTTGTACGTCATTGCCGGATTTCAAAGATTCTGTCACAGATTCTATGAAAGCGTTAATCGACTTCTCTGCGTCTTTCTTGCTCAAACCTGATTTCGCTGCAACTTTACTGATGAGTTCTGTTTTGTTCATGTTGTGCCTGAATTAATGGATACGTTAATTTTGTGATGCTAGCCGTGATAATCAGAGAGTGCAATATTTCAAAGTTAATTAATTCAAAAAAATCTTTTTAATTAAAGCTTCTACGCTCGCCGCAAGTCTGCGTCCGAGCGTAGCGAGTGAGCAGACGAGGAAGCGGAATATCATTATTAGTAACAAAGAAATAGGGTCACTCAGTATTAACATATTTTTCGGTTGAAGGATTTGTTGCAAGAAAAAGTTATCCACAGAAAAACCTTGCGCGCGCGTAGTTATATTTAGTTATGTATAAGTTAAAAGAGTTAAAAGAAAAGAAATGGGCAATAACTTATTGGTTTATCTTTGTTTTTTTTTACTTAAGGTCGGTAAATCCCGATAGTTGGTCGGTAAATCCCGATAGTTGGTCGGTAAATCCCGATAGTTGGTCGGTAAATCCCGATAGTTGATGTATGTTATCCACAGCATTATTTAACCTGAGTTCGGGATAAGCGGTAGTTATGAGAAAATAAAAATAGCTCATTTATCAATAAAAACCTTTTAAAATTAATGAAATGATAAAAAAAGTAAAGATTTTTAGTAATGGTGGGTTAAAAAACAACCTATTCTCTCTTCTAAAATCATGAAAAAAATCAAAATCAAGCACATATTTTATGTAAAATTTTTTAATTAATTATTTGAATATATAATAAAAAAATTAAATTCCTTATCCCGAACTCAGGTTATTTAATTTTTTATTTGATTTTTAGTCGGTAAATCCCGATAGTTGGTCGGTAAATCCCGAATGATGGGTCGGTAAATCCCGAATGATGGGTCGGTAAATCCCGAAAAAATGAACTCACTGAGTGCTTGTATCACTTAGTGAGTTCTAACCAACAATCCTAATGACGTAGGAGAGAGGCTATGACTGATCTTACAAAGAAAAAGAGAAAATACAACTTGAATACATTGCGTCCTAGTAAACATAAACAATTAGAGTTTTTTATTGCCGATGAGGTTGATGTTTCAACTTTTCGCGATGAAATGGCAAGTATGGAACACCCTTTTTTTGCCCTAAAAGGTGGCGATACCAAAGTCAGGGAATATAAAAATGGCAACGTGATTGTCACGGTTAGGCCAGCTGCTGAAATTGGATTAGCCACAATTTTTGATAAAGATATTTGGATTTATGCCATATCGAAATTACAAGAGGCAATTAATAACGGTAAACCTATTAGCCGTATTATCATCTTTACCCCGTATGATTTTTTTGTAACGACTAACAGAGATAAAGGGGGTAAATCTTATAAAGAATTAGAAAAAGCATTGGACAGGCTTTCGGGTACTCGTATTACTACTAATATTGTTTATTCGGAAGACAAACAAGAAAGTATTGGCTTTGGATTAATTGACAGTTGGAGAATTTTAGAAGAAAAAAAAGGAAAACTTGATATCGGTATGGTTGAAGTGACTTTACCAGACTGGCTTTATCAGGCTATTACTAAAACTAAGGTGTTACAAATTAGTCCTGATTATTTTCGTATACGGAAAGCTATCGATAGACGATTATATGAAATTGCTCGTAAGCACTGTGGTAGTCAACATGAATTTACAATTTTTTTAGAGAACCTTTTAAAAAAAACAGGTAGTTCAACTGCATTAAAATATTTTAGATCTGAAATAAAAAAACTTTCTATATCTAATGATCTTCCTGATTATGAAATTCTGTTTGATCCGACGACAGACAAAGTTACATTCAAAAATCGCAATCAAAATACTCCACAAGCAGAAGCTTCACGTAAGAGAGAAAAAGGTAAACGGGAAGTCCATAAAATCAAAAAAAATCTACTGAAAAAGTAGTTTTATTTTAATTGATAACTAAAGATATCTTATGATATAATTTGATAATTAATTATATTAATTGATACTTGTGGTTATCTGGAGTTATCTTATGCCTACTTATGCCTTCATAAGTCCTAAAGGAGGTGTTGGAAAAACTACATCTTCACTTATATTTGCGACACAACTTGCTAAAAGAGGAGTTGGTGTTTCTATTATCGATGCTGACCCCAATTATCCCATCCAAAAATGGGCTACAGGTGGTTATTGTCCTGAAAATGTTCATGTAATTTCTAATATTACAGAAAATAATATAGCTTTAAATATTCGCGAGGCAGCAGCTATAGACCCTATTGTGATCGTTGATCTTGAAGGTACTGCAGCTAAAATTGTGATTCATGCACTTCAGGAAGCAGATTTCGTTATTATTCCAATGCAAGGATCACTGCTTGATGCTGAACAGGCTGGTAGAGCGATAACCTTAGTAAAAGATCAAGAGCAGGCTGTTAGAAGACATGTTAAAAATTACATACTTCCTTTTTCAATACTGTTAACACGTACACCGCCTGCGTATCAAACACGAAATATGGCAAGTCTTAGAAAAAGTTTGTCTGATAAAGGAATTCCAGTTTTTGATACAGTATTAACTGAAAGAGAAGCTTTTCGTTCAATGTTTTTTTTCCAAAAGCCTTTAGATAAATTAAATTCGTCTGAAGCGCCAGGAATAGATAAAGCCATCGAGAATGCCGATGCATTTGCAGCAGAATTAATTTCAAAATTATCGCCGGAGGGCTAGAAATGCCGGACTTAACAAAGCGAGTTGATGCGTTTGCAAATTTAAATAAGTTTAAACCTAAGACAGTGCCAAATCCTAAAGCAAATAACGATGATATAGAAAAAATATCTATAGATAATGGATTTCCTTCACGTGAACCTCAAGAACCAAAGCTACAAAAGCGTGCAAGATTTAATTCAGGTGAAAAAAAAAGACAGTTGAATATAAAAGTAAAAGAAAGTAGCTTTCAGCGATTTTATGATTTGGCGGAAAAGCGAGGGATTCGTGTTCTTGGTGATCTTTTTGATCAAGCGCTAGCAGCACTTGAGAAAGAAACTATTGATAATACAGGTAAAATAGATTAAATATGTTGTGAAAGTTGATTTAACAGCTGTTCAGTCTATTTGAAAGTAAAAAATCAACTAAAAAATTTATGCGCTGACTGAAAGGAGCGTTAATCCTGCCAGTCAGCTAATCCAAAACCTACCGAAGATAGGAGTCAGACTATGCGAAATAGTACGCATATTGCACGCATAATGAAAGCGTGCAACATATCAATCGAGCAGCTTTTGAGCTTTGCTCACACATCAAAATATCTCACCAATCGGCAACGTGCCCGAATTCTCCAGCGAGTTGGGGGTGCGGCATGAAATACTTCAAAGCAACTATCATCACTAACGTTGACCACGAGAAGGGTAAGACAACAAATTTCATCTATCTTGCGTCTGAAACGAAAATAGCTGCCAAGAAATTGGCCTCTCAACATATCTTTGAGACTGACGGCGCAAACTGCTGTTTTTACAAATCGCCCAGATTGGAAGAAATTAGTATTTTGTGATTTTCGCGTGACTGTGTTCCCTTTAATTTCCGGTTATCTTCCGCTTCCTCGCCCGTTCGCTCGCGTTGCTCGGTCACTTGGCTGTGGCGAGCGGTGGGTGTTTTAATTTTAAGGATTTTTTGGATTATTTTTTAATTTTCTTTCTAAGTTTAGCTTGCGAGCACCGAACAGTGTCGATGAGGAAGCGGTGTTTAATTAAAGCTAAGGAGTAGCCTTGAACTTCCTTTAAAACACAGATTAAGAATAAATTTTCAAATAATCATTATTTTTATTTATTTATCAATACCTTGAGTTGTTTATATTGATATGATTTCTGATAAAACTTGATATGATTTCTGATAAAACTTGATATGATTAATCATATTTTTATTTATCTTTTGTTGACTTAATGTATTTTTTGATATAAGTTAATCATATCAAATAAACTCATATTATGGTATCAAATGAAAACTAGTAAACGCGTAAAATTAATAGGTCATAAAACATTGGTTGATCGTGATACAGGTGAAGAGATTCCAATGCAAATGAATTTAGTTGAAGATCGTGATTTTAATTTTCATAAAGTTTGGCTACAACATTTAATCCATTCGTTTGATGAAATAGTTAACCAAAAATTAAAATTAGCTTTTTGGATTATAGAAAATCTTAATAAAGAAAATCAGCTTGTAATGACACAACGCAAAATTGCAGAGATGAGCGGAATAAGCTATCAGACTGTGAGTAGAACAATTCGCCTTCTCGCCGAAGGATCACCCCCTTTTTTACAAAGAATAAATGCAGGTGCATACAGAATTAATCCAGATATTTTATTTAAGGGAAGTCATTCCAATAGAATGGGTATTTGTTATGAATATATAAAAACAAAAGAAGAGAAAACAAGAAAAAAAGAAAATTCCCCAATAGTTAATCCTGAAAGTAAATAATCGCTGATTATAGGAGTTGCTATCTCCAATAACCAGCTAATCCAAACCCTAGAATGATTAGGAGTCGGACTATGAGAAATAGTACCTTCCGTGTGCGCGTAATTGAAGCGCAAAATCAAATCATCGAGTTATTCGCTCGAACCTCACGCAATTTAACCCGTCGTCAGCGTGCACTAATTCTCAATAAAGTTGGGGGTGCGGCATGAAATACTTCAAAGCAACCATCATCACTAACGTTGACCACGAGAAGGGTAAGACAACAAATTTCATCTATCTTTCCTCTGAGACGAAAATAGCTGCCAAGAAATTGGCCTCTCAATATATCTTTGAGACTGACGGCGCAAACTGCTGTTTTTACAAATCGCCCAGATTGGAAGAAATTAGTATTTTGTGATTTTCGCGTGACTGTGTTCCCTTTAATTTCCGGTTATCTTCCGCTTCCTCGCCCGTTCGCTCGCGTTGCTCGGTCACTTGGCTGTGGCGAGCGGTGGGCGTTAAATTTTAAAAAGATTTTTTGGTTTTTTTTTAAAGAAAATCCGGTTTTTCCTTAACTCAGTCCGCTCACCGCAGGAGACGTTGAGGCGGAGCGCAGCTTGCGAGCACCGAACACCGTCGACGAGGAAGCGGAAGATCATCTTGAAATATAAAGTAAGCCTGAAACTCCGTGGTGAAAGACATAAGAAACGGGTAATTTTACTATGTTGTTTTTAAATGATTTTTTTATTCATATGTATCATGTGGTGAGACAGTTATGCATCATACCATGAGGTATAAAAATAATATCGTGATTATTGCTTGTAATTTATGAAACATGGTGTATCATAAATTAATAGATTTCTTCACAGGTGATTCGCATATGTCGCAAATACTAGCTGAGCGAAAAAATCCGCCTTTTATACAGCTTGCGGAGTCTAACATTAATGCTGTTAGGGCGTTGGTTCAGAGTAACCCAGTTGCCGCCGAAATTTTTTTATTTTTAAGTCAGTTTATGAACAGAAAAAACGCTGTAGTTTGCTCCTCTAAAGTTTTAGAGGAAGTAACAAAAAAAAGTAGAGCTACAGTATCTAGAGCTATAAGTGTTTTGAAAAATGATGGTTTTGTTAATGTTCTAAAATCTGGTCAAACAAATGTTTATATACTCAATCCACATGTCGTATGGAAGTCGTGGAGAACAAATAAAGCGTATTGCAAATTTGAGGGACCCATTTTACTTTCAAAAAGTGAAAATGAAAAAATTACAAAAGAAATGCTTCAATCAATAAATATTGATGAGTAATCGCTGATAGCAAGAGTTTTCCCCTCTTACTACCAGCTAACCCTAAACCTAGTATGAATAGGAGTAAGGCTAATGAAAAAGTCTACCTTCCGTGTGCTTGTCTGTGAAGCACCGAATCAAATAATAGAGTTATTCGCTCGAACCTCACGCAATTTAACCCGTCGTCAGCGTGCCCGAATTCTCCAGCGAGTTGGGGATGCGGCATGAAATACTTCAAAGCAACCATCATCACTAACGTTGACCACGAGAAGGGTAAGACAACAAATTTCATCTATCTTTCCTCTGAGATGAAAATAGCTGCCAAGAAATTGGCTTCTCAACATATCTTTGAGACTGACGGCGCAAATTGCTGTTTTCACAAATCGCCCAGATTGGAAGAAATTAGTATTTTGTGATTTTCGCGTGACTGTGTTCGCTTTAATTTCCGGTTATCTTCCGCTTCCTCGCCCGTTCGCTCGCGTTGCTCGGTCACTTGGCTGTGGCGAGCGGTGGGTGTTTTAATTTTAAGGATTTTTTGGATTATTTATTAATTTTCTTTCTAAGTTTAGCTTGCGAGCACCGAACAGCGGCGACGAGGAAGCGGAAGTTAGTTTGTAGCTATTGAGTTGTCTGCATCGTACGGAAAAAAACACAATTATAATATAAGATAAGAGCAATTTTGGTATTTAATATTAAATATCATATAGTTAATTAATTTTATTTTACTCTATTTGAGTATAAGTATTCTTTATATCAAGTAAAAGTGTTAATCATATAAAGTAAATGTATTACTTATATTAAGTAGAACTATTACTTATTTTACTTGAATTATCATATTATCTTTACTCAAAAAAAAGTAATATTATACTTGACATTTATTATTTTATTACTTAAATTTGAGTAATAAAATGAGTTTTTGGAGAGTAAAGGGTTGTCTAAAACTGTATTTAGAAGCGAAAAAAGTATAGTTGATACAGAAACTGGAGAGATAAAACGTCTTGAATCTATCAATACGGTTCGTCTTCCAGAAGAACCTCCGTATGTAAAACTATATCTAGACGATTTAGTTCGTATAAATGATCTTCCAAAGAGCACATCTAAAATACTTTATCAATTTGTTAGAAAAATGAATTATGACGGTCAAATTATTTTGAACGCTGCTGTTAAAAGAATGATTGCATCATTAATTAATGTAAAAGAGCAATCTATTTCAAACTCAATAACTTGTCTTATACAAAAAGATATTATGCAGCGAATAGATACAGGTATTTATGTACTTAATCCCACTTTGTTTGCAAAAGGGGCATGGGGAGATGTACGTAAATTAAGAGAAAAATATCTTGAATTAAAAGTTACTTATACTCCAGAAGGAAAAAGAATTTTAGCATCAAACTTAAAAGATTCAATTTAAATTAACACTGACTACAGGAAGGTCTAAGTTCCCGTAGCCAGCTAACCCTAAACCTAGGTTAAGTAGGAGTAAGGCTAATGAAAAAGTCTACCTTCCGCGTGCGCGTAATTGAAGCGCAAAATCAAATCATCGAGTTATTCGTTCGAACCTCACGCAATTTAACCCGTCGTCAGCGTGCCCGAATTCTCCAGCGAGTTGGGGGTGCGGCATGAAATACTTCAAAGCAACCATCATCACTAACGTTGACCACGAGAAGGGTAAGACAACAAATTTCATCTATCTTTCCTCTGAGACGAAAATAGCTGCCAAGAAATTGGCCTCTCAATATATCTTTGAGACTGACGGCGCAAACTGCTGTTTTTACAAATCGCCCAGATTGGAAGAAATTAGCGTTGAAGAGTATCTCGCTAATACCGAAAAACAGACGGATATTATCGAAAAACAGGGCATAGACCAGTTTTGCGCTTTACTCACGATATTTGGGGTTCAGGAAGAATACGACGAAGGCGAGATTCGCGATGCGGAGGATTTGTTGGCCAATCCATCAGAAGAGCCAGAGATTTTTGAGCAATATACCAATCTTCGTGAATTGTTGTCTGTGAAAATACAGGAAGCAGACAAAACTATCTCTTTAAGCGAAATCAAGGAAATAGCGATTCATCTTTTTGAGTGTGGAAAAAATAATGAGTTATCCACTAAATCTGTCGTTATGTCTGTGGAAAACGTGGGAGAAGCGGAAAAAAGCGAGGCGAATATAGTACCTGAAGAATTGGTTAATAATTACACAGAAGGGCAACAATTAATTAACTCAAAAGTCACAAACATAGACGACAACTCTATCTTCTCTGCTTTTCCTCCCGTTAACGGAAAAATCATGAGCGGTGAAAATATCACGCTTGAGATGTTGAACGGCTGTGTGGATGCGTTGAAACCCACAGAGAACTTGATTGTTCGCCGTTTGTCAAATAGCACCTATCACGCGGCAAACGGTTATTCGAGTACGCAAATTAGGTTGGTGCAAAAGGCAGAGACAATAGCTGTGCTGGATTGGGACAAGGACGCACCCGTTCAGGAAGGAAAAACAAGAGCGTTTTTGATTGGTGATGCGGTACATACGGCTATTCTTGAGCCGGAGAAATTTCCGCTAAGATATGTTTCTGCACCTGAGCTGGATTTGCGTACAAAGGATGGCAAAAAAAACGCTATCCGATTTTGAGAAAAAAATCTAACATTGGCAAGGGTTGTTTTAAAAAAGGAGGAATTTGAGGCAATCCAATTGATGCGTGATTCTGCGCTGGCTTACCCAATGGTTGAAGAGCTACTCGAAAACGGCGAACCAGAGGTTTCAATTTTCTATCGCACGGAAAAGGGGACGCTATTGAAAATTCGTCCTGATTTGTTGGGAATCTATTCAGATAAGCCTTTCTTGTTGGATGTGAAAACGACTGACAATTTTCAAGGTTTTGGGAAATCTGTTGATGAGTTTGGTTATCACATACAAGCGGAATTTTACCGTCTGATTGCTAATCAGGTATTTGGTCAAGCGATAGCTTTCACTTTCTGTGCAATTGGCAAAAACCCAGCTTATGGGCGTTTTCCTGTGAAACTTTGTGAACCCGACGACGAAGATAGCGAGCAGGGCGTATACGAAGTAAATCGTGTGATTGATATGCTAGAAAGCGTCATAGAAACCTACCCAATAGTCAAAATATCCCGTCCTTTCTGGGCAAAACAGGCG
Source organism: Candidatus Arsenophonus triatominarum (assembly GCF_001640365.1). Taxonomy (GTDB): domain Bacteria; phylum Pseudomonadota; class Gammaproteobacteria; order Enterobacterales; family Enterobacteriaceae; genus Arsenophonus; species Arsenophonus triatominarum. Next base: position 17,032 of record NZ_LWMI01000054.1, read on the forward strand.
GATAGAAAACGCAGAGAAGCTTTGATGATGGAAGAGGGTGTAGCATGAATACCGGACTGGAAACCATGAACAACGTCTATGCCAATTTGCAATCGGTCATTACGCAGCAAGGCATAGCAGCCCTGTTACCTGCTCAGGTTACGCCTGAGCAGTTCACCCGAACCGCCGCAACCGCATTGATTGAAAATGCGGATTTGCAAAAAGCCGATAAGCAATCACTGGTGCTGGCCTTAACCCGTTGCGCCAAAGACGGACTTATGCCTGACGGACGAGAAGCTGCTCTGATTGTCCGTAGTACCAAAGTCAATAATCAATTTGTGAAAAAAGCCGTCTACATGCCGATGGTGGACGGTGTTATGAAACGTGCCCGTCAATCCGGTCAGGTAGCCAATATCATTGCAAAGGTTGTCTATTCACAAGATGAGTTTGAATATGTGATTGATGAAAACGGCGAGCATTTAACCCACCGTCCAGCGTTTTTTGATGGTGATGAGGTAGTAAAAGTCTATGCCTTCGCCAAACTCAATAGCGGTGAACTGGTTGTTGAAGTGATGAGTCGCGCTGACGTGGAAAAGATACGCGATACAGTGAAAAGCGCAAAAGACTACACAAGCCCTTGGGTGAAGTGGTTCGACAGAATGGCACTCAAGACAGTGATTCATCGCCTCGCTAGACGGCTTCCTTGCGCCTCTGAACTATTTTCGATGTTTGGGGTATACGAAGATGCAAATTCAACAGAAAAACCGCTCAGAATGGCTCCTACTTCGTTTAAACGGCTATCGATGAGGGATATTATCCGTGAGCGAAACGAAAAACTACGTCAAAAAGAAGAAACGGCGACAGATGTACAACCAGCAACTAATCCAAAATTGGACGCCGTATTAATCGCCCTCGACGATGCCACCGACGAAAAAAACCTTGCTGAAATCGTTGAGCATTGTACCCTGTTGTCCGCTGAGTTGTCTGAGGACGAAAAAATACAGCTTCGTGAAAAGATTAAGACTAGCAAAAAGCGGTTAATTCCAACCAACAAAGATAGCAATGTTTGGATGGCAAGACTGGCAAACGGTACGGGTGACGCTTGGCGATTTCGAGATGGTGAAATAGTCCACGGATTTTTCGAGGCTGAGAAAAAAGCCAAAGAGGTGGGCGCAGTATTGGAAAAACCGAGTCCTTACCGATTTAGTCCGAGTCATTAAAGTAAAAATGCCCCTGAGGTAAATAGGGGCGTTATTGCTAAAGCTGGATTATGATGTCTTAAATGTAATGATTAATATAGCGGGTTTGTTTGCCATAATTCAATCTGACGCGAGCAATTATTGAAGATATCCGATGAGTAAAAAATTCACCCCAACGCCCCATGATGCGGTATTTAAGCAGTTTTTAAGTGAAAAAGAGACCGCTAAAGATTTCTTTGATATCTGGCTACCGGATGAGATTAAGGCACTGTGTGACTTAGATAGCCTCAAAGTGGAATCTGGCTCATTTGTTGATAGTGAGATGAAAAACTACCAGAGTGATATCCTGTATTCTGTCAAAACAGAAAAGGGACAAGGTTATCTCTATCTGCTGATTGAACACCAATCAACCCCTGACAAGCTCATGGCATGGCGACTCATGCGCTACAGTATGGCTGCCATGCAAAAGCATTTAGAGGCTGGTCATAAAGAGTTGCCGCTGGTTTTTCCCATCCTGTTTTATTGCGGTGAGAAAAGCCCTCATCCGTATAGTACAGACTGGCTAGACTGCTTTAGTGGCAGAGATATTGCCGAAAAGATATACACCAAACCGTTTAAGCTAGTCGATGTCACCACGCTTGATGACGGTGAGATTATGCAACATAAGCGAATGGCGTTATTGGAGCTTATCCAAAAACACATTCGAAGACGGGATATGGCCGAGCTACTGAATAGTATTGTTAAACTGTTGTCGTATAATTATTATACTGATAATCAAGTTATTACTATGTTTAACTATCTAATCCAAGAAGGCAATGCTGAGCAACCAGCAAAGTTAATCAAAGAGATAGCCAGACAGACAGAGAAACATGAGGGGGCATTGATGAATATTGCACAAGGTATACGAGAAGAAGGCATACAACAAGGCATACAACAAGGTATGCAACAAGGCATACAACAAGGCATACAACAAGGTATGCAACAAGGCATACAACAAGGTATGCAACAAGGCATACAACAAGGTATGCAACAAGGCATACAACAAGGTATGCAACAAGGGAAAGTTGAGGGCGAAAAACAGGCTTCCATGAAGATAGCGCGCCAAATGCTCGAAAGTGGCATGGATAGACAATCGGTGATGAAATTTACGAGCTTAAATGATACTGAAATGAGCAACCTGTTTAAAGATTAAACCATGACAGAACGCCAAAATTTAAGCCTTAATCGTCCTAGAAAGCTTTCATCGGAAGAACATCACAAAAGTGACCTTGCTTACCGTAAAAAGGTCTGGGTAAAGGCTGCGTCAAAAAAACAGAAAAAAAACCTCATCCTTCGAAAGCCGTAAAACAGCAGCCCAAGCAGACGGTTGTTAAACCCAAACAGGAAGTGAAGGTTAAAACACCTAAATCACCCACACCGTCTAAAAAGCGATTACCGTTAAATGAGGCAATTTCACAAATTAGCACGTTTTGGCCTTATCTTTTCCCTGATGGCAAGCTGTGCCCAATGAAAATTGGCATCCAGCAGGATATGTGGCAAGAGGTGAAGGAAAAGGGCTTACCGATAGCGAGAAGGCGTTTAAGAGCCTGTTTGGGTAGTGTTGGTCATCACGCCGATTATCGCGCACTTATCCAGTTAGGCGCATTTCGTTATGACAAATCCGGTCAGATAGTTGGCGAGGTCACCCAAGCGGATGTTGAGGATAATTTGCAACGTTTAGCACGGCGAAATAAATCAACCAATTCTTTTCTGTCATGCTGATTTGGCGTTGGAAAGCTACTCAATCCGGTTTTTTCGGCCAGTCAATATCGGGTGCAGTTGAAACATCCGTACGGTTCACAAAAACCCGATATTTTTTCCAGGCTATCAGTCGTTTTTTCTCGTCTTCGGTGGCCATTTCTAAATCGACTGCATCTTGAAGGGGTGCAATTTCACGAGTGGCATCATATAATTTTTGTTGTTTGATGCCTTCTAATTTTTGTCTTTCTGCTAATTTTTCAGCTTCTGCATCCTTGACCCACTTTTCACCATCCCAAACATCATATTCGCTTTGAGGGGCTAATGATGTTAAATATTCCGGTACCTTACCTAATTTTTCAAGGGTGACAGATTGACGGCTTTTCGTATCAAACAAAACCAAACCGCGATGATCTTCCTGATATTCCCATTCCTGATTTTGTTCATTAAAAACAACAGCGAAACCTTCCTTTTTGTCAATTGGTTTTTTCTCAGTATGAAAAGGCAGTATGTCATGAGTTTCATCCGTGTAAGCATCGCAAGGACCCAGCAACTCATGTGTATCACTCGTGTAGGTATAGGCTTTAAAAATTCTAAACATTTTTGATTCCTTAACTGATTCTGTACCAGCCCATTAGCGTAATAAAAGCATTCGTTATATTAATTTCGCTACTACTTCCCGTCTTTCCCGTTGTACCTGAAACAGAATGGGTGTGTGCACCGATAGTAACAGTATGTGAGTGGTTCCCCGCTTGTGATGTATTTTGAGCCCTTGGTTTCCATTGATTAGGATTACCGTCATCGCCTCTTGCATTCCATGGGTCACGTACAACGCCTGCAAAATTATGTGCATGATTACCCGTTGCATTCGTATTTTTAGTACCATAATCATAGCTACTGGTTGTTGCTGAAAAAGTGTGCCCGTGAGCGGGTAATTGGGCTTCTGTCAGCTTAATAGCATCAGCGCCTCCGGTAGTGAATACATTAGAACCATCTGCTTTTGCTAAACGAATGGTTTTATTTTCACCAATGTATTGCCATTTTGTATTTGGAAATAAGGTATTGGGATTTTTATTTTGAGCAAACCAGACAACAATCCCTACCGGATAAATTCCGTCAATACTTACGGTTTTCGCCAAGTCATAAGCGGCTTTGACGGCTTTGGGTGTGGCGGCCAGCGTTTCATCATTGCTGTCAGTGGCGCTACTTAACCGTGTGAGACCGTGTTGAGTGAGCGACGCAACGAGGATAGCAAAAATAATCTGTGAACCATCGCAACGGATAACATTTCTGCCACTGGGCAGTACAACACCAGTCCCTGACAGGGGTTTACAGGTCAGGGTGAAATTCCCCTGACAGTGATTGGTGACAGTCCAGTTTCTTATCCATGGCGGGAAAATTACGGTGGTATCAGCAATAAGATTGCCACTGAAGACCAGTTCTTCTTTTGCGGCCTGTAAGGTAGTCAAGGTTATCGTGCCGGTTTCCAGTCCGGTTATACTGGTGATGCCGTAACTATTCACGGGTACCCACCCTGTTGCGGAGGCATCCAACACTTCCGGATTGGTCGTATTCCCGTCTATTGTATTTAGCCAAAAACCGTCATTCGTGGAATTGGGCACTTTCGCCCCCGCCGGATAACCACCAATCGCCGTGGCAAAATCGGCATCAAAAGGGTAACCCGCGCCCGCATTATGCCAACGATAGCCGGTGTATAGTTCGTTAAGTGCCTGATTCATGTCACGGCCATCAGGGGCAAGCCGCCTGCGGCTTTAATCGTCATGGTAATGGGGGGAAAACCGGCATCATAAGAAGCCTGATTACTGCCGGTTGGCGTTTTCGCCGTTAAATCACGCCGTGAACCATTCGCCCCAAAGGGCACCGGTTTACGAGCGGGCAAGTCTGTTTTTTTCATAAAATACTCCAAAAAATTCTACTGGATGATTAACGTCCCGCCGTAAAAAACGTCCCCTCATTAAACGGATAGGCATCCTCGGCAAAGCCAAAGTAGGGGCGACGACCTGATTGATATTCATCAGTACCCCAGAAGGTAACGGGGTGACCTCGCTGTTTCTCAATACTGACAATTCAAAGGGTTCTAGGGGAAAGGCGGTGGTAATACCAATAGTCATGTCACGATAATTCACACAAACGCCTCGCCACGTTCCTTAAACAGAAAACGTAAGAAGCGATTGATTTCAGGAATAGTCGCAATACTGATGTTAGAAAACGCCTTGCTGAGTATCAGGCTTCGATAAGCGTTGTCCGCTAGCCGGATTTTTCTGGTTTTCCTGCACACCCCGCGTAATAAGGGGCATCACTGAACGGGGTGGGATAATCCGCTTTTCCTTCGTCTGCCTGCGCAAACCCAAACGCGCTGTTATCGACTTCCGCCGTGATGTAACGTGAAATGTTGACGATTTCCCCCACATATCCAGACCAAAGCGGTTGCAGGTGGTGATATCCCACACTTCATCAAGAAACCGGTCAGTAAAATCCTCCAGACTCACCGCCTGCTCGAATGTTGCGATGACAGACAGCAATTTCTGGCTGGCACTGTACTGGTTTAGCACCGTTTTTTGCCAACTCATTTTAACTCCACGTGAATGTTATCGGCTTGCAAAACGGGACTTGCGCCACGCCTGGTGTTAACGCAGACAGCCAGTTTTTGCCGTCTTGGATATCATTACTGATACGACACTCACGCGAATAAGGCTCAATTCGCAATAATCGGCGCGTAAGTATTTACCCACATTCAGGGTTGCCC
>NZ_LWMI01000055.1 GCF_001640365.1 Candidatus Arsenophonus triatominarum
TCTTTCACGTTAATACCTTAATTCGTTTCATTACGGAGAAAATATTTTTTATGTCTAAATTATTGTTATTGAAATACCGTTGTCCGTCAAGATGCTTCGGGCGTTATTGTCTGAATGATTTACACCGTGTGGCAAGTTGCACAAGGTAAGCAACTGAGTCTCAGCGGCCATCTGCTTTTATTAAAAGTAAAGGTATTTCTAAAGTAATAAAAATCTTAGGTAAAATTCAGTACAAATAATGCATGGTGGTATTGAATCAGGAATTTGGGCTGTAGAAACATTAGCTATCCGTTACGCTACGTGGCTCAAAAAAGAAACAATTATAGAAAAAAAATAGAGCAACAACCGCTTGTAATTATAACGTAATAACTCATCAACAAGAGTTACCGATAAGATTAATGCGGGACTTATATTACTGGATTTTGCAAAAACAGAGCTGAAGCTCAAGCCTTCTGAAAATAATTAACGCGACAAATAAATTGGTCAGTACATAGCATAGAAAATATTCTACGATAACCAATTCCCACGATTGCTAAGCGTGATGGTGAACGGGATTACAGCAGCATAGTAAAACATTGACATTTTAAATACCCATTGACGAAAGAAGAAATCATGCGCTATATTCTATATTAAGTGCTGAACACACCTTTTGATATAGCGGATACCGCTCCCGAAAGTAATGCGGTTTTTTTACGTCCATAGATTGTTATGGTCGGGTAGCGAACAGTATATACAACACCCTATTGGGGAAAACTGTTGGCCGTCTATATCCGGTGTTCAAGTACCCGACCGCCCATCCGAACAATGGGTGATATTGAACAATTGATATAGGATGTAAAAATGAATACTCAACTCAGATCATTTTATTTTAACAATATCTACGATGTGCGTGTACAGATTATTAATTCTGAACCATGGTTCTGCCTTAATGATGTTTGTAAAGCTTTGACAGTCATAAACTCAAGTGATTTGCTTTCAAAACAGTTAGATAAAGCTGGGTAGAAAAAATCTACCTTAGGTCAGATGGGCAGAGACGGCAATTTGCCTTTGTAAACGAACCTAATCTTTATCGTGTTATTTTCCGTAGCAATAAGCTGGAAGCAAAACAATTTCAAGATTGGGTATTTAATGAAGTTTTACCGTCTATCCGAAAAACTGGCAAATATGAGCATCCTCAGCCCAGACCCGAAGCACCAGAACTCTTAAATGATAACGATACTCGCAATTTGGCTCATCTTGTCTGGAGCATGGCGAATGGATTTAGATTTGAGAGGGCATGGACGCAAGGTATCTGGTATGCGCTACGTCATGCGACAGGAATCGTATCGCCTCAGCACTTCGAGGTTAATCAAATCGCAATAATTGCAGAAGAATGCCGACGGATTTACGGCATTACTGACACGCTCAAATCAGCTATCTTCGATGCTGAAAAACAAGCCATTCGTCGTCTACTCCGCCATAAGGAAAATGTCGAGATCGTCCTTCGTGAAATGCAGCAACTGTTAGAAGCCAGTACTCACGAACATGATAGCGTCATGACACAATCCCTTGAAAAATGGCAACAAGCGAACGTTAATCGCTTCCTCCAACGTAACTAAATAATCTTAACGCCCCTTTTTACAGGGGCAATCATTCATCAATTTAACTATTGAAGGATACCCTTATGCAAAATTTAATAAATATCGAAACAAAAAACATTAACGGCGGATTAATCCAAACTGTTAATGCCCGTGATTTACATGCGTTTTTAGAGATTAAATCCAGATTTAATGACTGGATAAAAAATCGGATTAGAGAATATAACTTCATAGAAAACTTAGATTTTATAACGCTTACTAAAAATTTAGTAGGCGGTGGCTCAAGAGTTGACTATCACATTTCACTCGATATGGCAAAAGAGCTATCAATGGTTGAGCGCAATGAAAAAGGTAAACAGGCCAGACAGTACTTCATTGAATGCGAAAGACGAATTTTACAATCACAATTACCCAATAACCCAACAACTTTAGGCTTACCTAATTTCCTTGACCCTGCTGAATCAGCCATTGCATGGGCTGAGCAGCATAAAAAAGTTCAACTGTTAGGGGTACAGGTTCAACAGCTTGAAACCGAAATCGATAGCCTAAAAAACCTGTTTCAGATTGGTATGACACCTGTTCAATTCTGCAAGCAGCTTAATGGCGTAAATATTAACCAGGTCAACCTTTTTCTGGAATCGCGTCATTTTCTCTACGATGCAGAAAAGGATATCAGCAAGGCTCATGTCTGGCGTGTTCATTCTTATGCGAGAGATACCTATCTAACCGAATCACCCTTCATCATGACAAACGATTACGGGAAACGCCAGTGTTATAAAATCGTTCTGCTAAAAAAGGGGCTTCATGGCTATATAACCAATACCTCAAAAGTAAGCTACCGATGAAGAAAGACTGGAACGGCGAATTCACTCACGACAAATATAGTCAGGTGGCATAAGGGGTAACGATGAACAAAGACAACATCCTGCTAGCGCTGGCAAGACAGGCAGCAAAGTTAGCGATTGATACCCAACGACAAGATATATGGCTAATCGCTTTATCACTGCAACTAAAAGCTTATGGAAAAAATCATCATGCCCCTTAAATCTGAAAAGGCGAAAAAACGCCATCTTAAAGAAAAAATTATCACTCTGCTACTGGATTCGTCCTTTTCACAAAATGAAATCGAGTTATTAGTCGCGGAGATTAAAACCAGAAAAAACAGGATGCTATTTCAGTTCGAGGAGGTCAAATGAACCCTTACGCCATGCAAGATTACTGGTACGAACAACAGCAAGAAATTGCTTATTGGGAAGACAGGCTGGACGACGAAATCAGCGAACTTGTCCAGCCTGTTTATGACTGCCTACCTTCCTCAGTGATGCGAAAACTCAGTATTGAGGATTTTGACGATATCTGGAAGGCGCTGTTTAACCATTTCAAAAATGAGAACATCCATCAGTACAAAGCACTTCAAGCACCTAAGAGGAAATATCTATGAGCGAAACACAACATACCGAAAAAGAGAGAAGTTTTCAACAACAGGTTTGGGAAACGCTGTCGGTGATTAATGTTAACGATAAAGTTGAAAAGAAAAACGGCCTTTCTTATCTCTCATGGGCTTGGGCATGGGGCGTATTAATGGCACATTACCCAGAATCCTACTATGTCATTGATGCCATTAGCTATAACAATGATGGCAGTGCGATGGTGTCGTTAACACTCACGGTTAAACAAGGAAATAATGAGTTTCCCCGAAAAATGTGGTTACCCGTTATGGATTACCGGAATCAGGCTATTTCTAACCCTAATGCCGTTGATATCAATAAAACGCTCATGCGCTGTCTCACCAAGGCTATTTCAATGTTTGGATTAGGATTTTATATCTATGCCGGAGAAGACTTGCCTGAACAGGAAAAAATTGTAATACAGAAAGAAGCCGCACAACAAAAAGCCCGTTACGAACAATTAATCCAGGAATTAGAAACATCAGCAAAAGGCGGTATTGAATCAATGAAATCCCATTGGCTGAAATTAACACCAGAAGAGACGGATATCATTGGCGAAGAAAATAAAATGGCTATTTATCGCAATATTGCAATGAAAAACGAGGCTAATCATGAAGCAGAAAACGGACGAATGGTTTCAGGCAAGACTTGGGAAAGTCACCGCCAGCAATTTACACAAGGTGTTATCCAAAGGCAGGGGAACAACGCAACGAAACTACCTCATGCAATTAGTTTGTGAAACCCTTACCGGACGACGAGAAGAAATTAAAACCAATCAGGCCATTGAACGGGGCATTGCCCTTGAACCACAAGCTAGAGCGCGATATTGCCTCAATGAGTTTGATGTCACGGTCACCGAAGTGGGCTTTATCCCCCACCCGTCTATTGCGCTATTTGGGGCAAGTCCTGATGGTTTGGTTAATGATGATGGACTTATCGAAATCAAATGCCCCAACACCACTACCCACATTGAAACCATTGTCACAGGAAAACCGAAATACGAATACCTGTTACAAATGCACGGCCAAATGATGTGCACAGGCAGAAACTGGTGCGATTTTGTCAGCTATGATGACAGACTTCCCCCTAACCTTGCCTACTACAAAATCCGGATTATCAAGGATGACAATCTGGTTAACGAAATTGAACAAGCCGTTCAAGCATTTATCGAAAAGCTGAAATCAGAAATCAACAAAATTAATCAAAAAGCGGAGGCAACATGGCAAACCACAACCAGTGTAACTTTACCGGACGCATCGGCAAATTAGAAATCCGCTATACCCAGGATAAAATTCCCATCACAGCATTCTCAATCGCTATCAGCAAATCAAGAAAAGACAACAGAGGTCAATGGATTGATGAGACCACATGGATAAATTGCAAGGCATTTAAGCAAATAGCGGAATATATCAATAATCATGCACAAAAAGGCACTTTTGTTCGTGTTACCACGGTCTATCAGGAAAATAAATGGACGGATAAATCCGGTCAGCAAAGGATATCACCCGAATTTTTAGTCAATGACGTTGAAATATTGGGCAACCAGAAGGAAAGAAAACCGCAGGAAAGTCAAAGTAGACCGAATGTGCCAACCACTAACCAGCCAAACAGTAACACAATTATCGAGCCCGATTTTGATGATTCTATCCCCTTTTAGTCACAGGAGACCCACCATGTGGATTTTAATTTTAGCCATGTACACTAATTATATCGGAGGTTAAGCAATGAAACTTCACATCATCAAATGATTAATCACGACATTATTGTTTATCAGCGCAGCGTTCGCCTTCGAACTGATAGTTGGACATCTTGCACATGCCGATGCCGTCATTGACCCACAAATCAGGTTTAAACGTGGCGAATTAGGCAATATCCATTTAGGCGGGCAAGAACTACTGGTTATCGGCATCATGATAGTACCAGCACTTATGGTCTATTTGGGGGTATTCCTTGATACCTTGAAGAAATAGTTGCAAAACAAGAAGTCATTACCCCACCTAGCTTATTCCACTTAATTAATACTCATTCATCAATTAACTTTGAGGGATACTTTTATGCAAAATTTAATCAATATTGAAACAAAAAATATCAATGGCGAATTAATCCAAACGGTAAATGCTCGTGATTTACATGCGTTTTTAGGGGTAAAAAACCATTTTAAAGATTGGATAAAAGGTCGCATTGAAAAATATGGATTCATTGAAAATGAGGACTTCGTGACTTTTGCGGAAAAAACCGCAAAAGGTAGACCGTCTATAGAATATGCAATCTCTATCAACATGGCGAAAGAGTTATCCATGGTTGAGCGCAACGAAAAAGGGAAACAGGCAAGACTTTACTTTATTGAATGTGAAAGAAAAGCATTAGAAGCCGTTAGTCCGGTTAAGATATTAAATGACCCATCAGCGATGAGAGGATTGTTGCTTAATTACACCGAAAAAGTTATTGCGCTTGAACACAAAGTCGATGAGATGAAACCGCAAGTTGAAGCACTAAAACGAATCAGCTATTCAGAAGGCTCGCTTTGTATTACTGATGCGGCAAAATCACTCCAAATGAAACCCAAAGCACTTTTTTCATGGTTACAAGGACATGATTGGATTTATCGGCGTGTTGGTGGAAAAAGTTGGGTTGGCTATCAGGATAAAATCAAGCAGGATTTAATCGAGCATAAAGTGACTGTCGTTGCTAGAAATGACGGTTCGGAAAAGTTAACTGAACAGGTAAGAATTACGCCAAAAGGACTTGGAAAATTATCCGTTCTTATTAGTGAATAATACAAGCAATAAAAAGACCAGCGCAAGGCTGGCCAACACCAGGTAAAATGTTACTGTTAACAAACACACAACGTTAACAATACTACCATAAATAACCTTATAAAAATTAATGTTTTGATCAACATTTACATTTATGTAATCAATAACCGGAGTAATCCTATGAATAACATCCATGAATACCGAACAACGTTACATCATGTCAAAGCAGGGATGCAGGTTATTTATCATTGTGAGGTGATGAAAATAATTAGATTGAAGGAAAAAAAATTAACAAACAAAGGATTGATATATCAATTCGATACCGATGGAGAAAGCGGAATATTAACCGGAAATGGCGGTAATAAAATCACTGTCTTAGAAAAAATAGACGACTTACATAAAAGTAAAAGCTGGTATATTTAACAGGAGATGAAGTGAAGTATGACCTGATACTCGCAGACCCACCTTGGCAATACCAAAAAAAGCATCAAACAACGCAGCAAATAAATCCTAATACTCTACCCCACAAATTATATCCCTAACCTAACAAAAGACGAAGATAACCATTCATGGCTTCGCTATTGATTTTTGTGGGGCAATGAAGCGCCTGAAAATAGTGTGAGTTTTTAAATGAGGACATAAACGTGAATAATAATTCTATGTTCATTACAGATGAACAGATGAAAGAACTAACAGGTTACCAAAAACCATCCAAACAATGCAAAGTTTTAGAAGAAGCGGGAATCTTTTTCATTAAGCGGCCTGATGGTCGACCCAAAACGACATGGGAACATTTCAATAAACGACTTTCAAAAGCAACGGGTATTAACTTTGCTGAAAAACCAGATTTCGGAGCAATCTAAATGGCTAGAAAAAGAAAAAATCCGGCTGATAATTGGATGCCTTCAAGAGTGAGAAGAGGAAAATCAGCATTTGAGTTTTTGACTCCAGATGGAAGGACAATTCGATTATGTGATTTTTCTTTTACTCAAGCCGAGGTGTGGGTTGCATACGAAAAATTATTGCTATCATACAAAAATGAAGAAACACTTGCAGCTTTATTTAATGCATTTTTCAATTCCCCTGACTTTCTTAATTTATCAGGTGAAACGCAAAAAGATTATAGGAAATATGCCAATAAGTTAATGCCTGTGTTTGGAAAAATGTTACCTGACAATATAAAGCCAGAACACATTCGTAAGTATATGGACAAAAGAGGTCTAAAGAGTAAAACTCAGGCTAACAGAGAAAAGACATTATTGTCACGTGTTTTTGGGTGGGGCTATGAGCGAGGATTAGTCAAAATAAACCCATGTAAGGGAGTAAGGCAATTCAAAGAAAAAGCTAGAGATCGCTACATTAGCGACAAAGAATATAATGCACTTTATTCTATATCACCAATTGTAGTAAAAATTGCGATGGAGCTTGCCTATCTTTGCCTTGCTAGGCAAGCAGATATTTTATCTTTAACTTATTCTCAGCTATCTAATGACGGCATATTTATTAAGCAAGGTAAAACAGGGATCGCACAGATAAAAGCATGGACAGATCGTTTACATGCAGCCATAGAGTTAAGTCATACTTTACCTTTAGACAAAGGAATTAGCAGTATATATGTTCTGCATCAACAAAGTGGATCTGGGTACACTCGTGATGGTTTCAATAGCCGATGGAGGAAAGCAAAAGAAGAAGCCAAAATTAAATTTCCACACTTAAACTTTGATTTTACTTTTCACGATTTAAAAGCAAAAGGTGTTTCAGATCTTGATGGTTCTTTATCTGAAAAACAAACAATATCTGGTCATAAAAACATTTCTCAAACCGCAAGATACGATAGAAAAATTAATGTTGTCCCTGTTGTTGGAGGTCAGAAAAAGCAATGATTAAATCAAAAATATAGTGAAATTATATAGCGAAAATATAGTGAAACGTGATTTTAGTCACAAAAATTTACTCTTAAGAGACTAAGTTTTCACCACTTAACTTATTGATAAATAATGAAAAATTTTATGGTGCCCAGGGCGGGACTTGAACCCGCACAGCCTTAAGGCTGAGGGATTTTAAAATCATTGTTATTTACTTATTTATCAAGTAGTTACGCTCACTTTTCGCTATATAACTTATATCTACGGCCTAGAAAAATCAATTAATTACCACTAACTATATACTTAATATAGCGAAAAAATCAACGCTTAAATTCTATACCCACATCTTAAGTATTTATTAAATCTGTTTAATAAAAAGCTGAACAAAACCACCGTAACCATTCGTTTAACTACGGAGAAATTGTTATGTCTAAAATTACTCACAATTCAAAATAGTCAATTATTCGTTTAGCCGGACTTACACAAATCCACTTACATGCAACCAACAACTAATAGTTAACAACTTCCTCCAGCGCTGCTAATATGGTGCCATTAAGTGGGACTGAGTATCCCAACGATGAAATTGTCCACGGGTTTTTTGAAGCGGAAAAAAAAAGCCAAAGAGACAGGCGCGGTGCTTGAGAAACGAAGTCCATACCGATTTAGCCCGAGTCATTAAGAAAAATGCCCCTGAGCAAGTAGAGGCGTCTCCTTGCTAAAGCTGGGTTGTGATGAAATAAATAGCGTACTCAATGTACCTTATTTGTTTTCAATAACGCAACGGGATGTTAACAACTGTGAAAGAAATCGGATGAGTAAAAAATTCACCCCAACGCCCCATGATGCGGTATTTAAGCAGTTTTTAAGTGAAAAAGAGACCGCTAAAGATTTCTTTGATATCTGGCTACCGGATGAGATTAAAGCATTGTGTGATTTGGATAGCCTCAAAGTGGAATCTGGCTCATTCGTCGATAGTGAGATGAAAAGCTATCAGAGTGATATCCTGTATTCTGTCAATACCCAGCAGGGACAAGGTTATCTCTATCTGCTGATTGAGCACCAGTCAACACCGGATAAACTCATGGCTTGGCGATTAATGCGCTATAGCATGGCAGCCATGCAGAAGCATTTAGAAGCCGGACACAAAGAACTTCCTATCGTTTTTCCTATTCTGTTTTATTGTGGCGAACAAACTCCTCATCCTTACAGTACTGACTGGCTAGACTGCTTTAGTGGCAGAGATATTGCGGAAAAGATATACACCAAACCGTTTAAGCTAGTCGATGTCACCACGCTTGATGACGGTGAGATTATGCAACATAAGCGAATGGCGTTATTGGAGCTTATCCAAAAACACATTCGAAGACGGGATATGGCCGAGCTACTGAATAGTATTGTTAAACTGTTGTCGTATAATTATTATACTGATAATCAAGTTATTACTATGTTTAACTATCTAATCCAAGAAGGCAATGCTGAGCAACCAGCAAAGTTAATCAAAGAGATAGCCAGACAGACAGAGAAACATGAGGGGGCATTGATGAATATTGCACAAGGTATACGAGAAGAAGGCATACAACAAGGCATACAACAAGGCATACAACAAGGCATACAACAAGGTATACAACAAGGTATGCAACAAGGTATACAACAAGGGAAAGTTGAGGGCGAAAAACAGGCTTCCATGAAGATAGCGCGCCAACTTCTTGAGAAAGGCGTTGAAAAAGAAATCATCAAATTCTCTACAGGTCTGTCTGATGAGGAATTAAATCAGTTAACCTGACACCGGAACCTAACTCAATCATTCGAGTGTCAGATTTGGGTTCTTCTCAAAATCTGTCAATCCGGTTTTTTCGGCCAGTCAATATCGGGTGCAGCTGAAACATCCGTACGGTTCACAAAAACCCGATATTTTTTCCAGGCTATCAGTCGTTTTTTCTCGTCTTCGGTGGCCATTTCTAAATCGACTGCATCTTGAAGGGGTGCAATTTCACGAGTGGCATCATATAATTTTTGTTGTTTGATGCCTTCTAATTTTTGTCTTTCTGCTAATTTTTCAGCTTCTGCATCCTTGACCCACTTTTCACCATCCCAAACATCATATTCGCTTTGAGGGGCTAATGATGTTAAATATTCCGGTACCTTACCTAATTTTTCAAGGGTGACAGATTGACGGCTTTTCGTATCAAACAAAACCAAACCGCGATGATCTTCCTGATATTCCCATTCCTGATTTTGTTCATTAAAAACAACAGCGAAACCTTCCTTTTTGTCAATTGGTTTTTTCTCAGTATGAAAAGGCAGTATGTCATGAGTTTCATCCGTGTAAGCATCGCAAGGACCCAGCAACTCATGTGTATCACTCGTGTAGGTATAGGCTTTAAAAATTCTAAACATTTTTGATTCCTTAACTGATTCTGTACCAGCCCATTAGCGTAATAAAAGCATTCGTTATATTAATTTCGCTACTACTTCCCGTCTTTCCCGTTGTACCTGAAACAGAATGGGTGTGTGCACCGATAGTAACAGTATGTGAGTGGTTCCCCGCTTGTGATGTATTTTGAGCCCTTGGTTTCCATTGATTAGGATTACCGTCATCGCCTCTTGCATTCCATGGGTCACGTACAACGCCTGCAAAATTATGTGCATGATTACCCGTTGCATTCGTATTTTTAGTACCATAATCATAGCTACTGGTTGTTGCTGAAAAAGTGTGCCCGTGAGCGGGTAATTGGGCTTCTGTCAGCTTAATAGCATCAGCGCCTCCGGTAGTGAATACATTAGAACCATCTGCTTTTGCTAAACGAATGGTTTTATTTTCACCAATGTATTGCCATTTTGTATTTGGAAATAAGGTAT
Source organism: Candidatus Arsenophonus triatominarum (assembly GCF_001640365.1). Lineage (GTDB taxonomy): Bacteria > Pseudomonadota > Gammaproteobacteria > Enterobacterales > Enterobacteriaceae > Arsenophonus > Arsenophonus triatominarum. Next base: position 10,506 of record NZ_LWMI01000055.1, read on the forward strand.
TGGGATTTTTATTTTGAGCAAACCAGACAACAATCCCTACCGGATAAATTCCGTCAATACTTACGGTTTTCGCCAAGTCATAAGCGGCTTTGACGGCTTTGGGTGTGGCGGCCAGCGTTTCATCATTGCTGTCAGTGGCGCTACTTAACCGTGTGAGACCGTGTTGAGTGAGCGACGCAACGAGGATAGCAAAAATAATCTGTGAACCATCGCAACGGATAACATTTCTGCCACTGGGCAGTACAACACCAGTCCCTGACAGGGGTTTACAGGTCAGGGTGAAATTCCCCTGACAGTGATTGGTGACAGTCCAGTTTCTTATCCATGGCGGGAAAATTACGGTGGTATCAGCAATAAGATTGCCACTGAAGACCAGTTCTTCTTTTGCGGCCTGTAAGGTAGTCAAGGTTATCGTGCCGGTTTCCAGTCCGGTTATACTGGTGATGCCGTAACTATTCACGGGTACCCACCCTGTTGCGGAGGCATCCAACACTTCCGGATTGGTCGTATTCCCGTCTATTGTATTTAGCCAAAAACCGTCATTCGTGGAATTGGGCACTTTCGCCCCCGCCGGATAACCACCAATCGCCGTGGCAAAATCGGCATCAAAAGGGTAACCCGCGCCCGCATTATGCCAACGATAGCCGGTGTATAGTTCGTTAAGTGCCTGATTCATGTCACGGCCATCAGGGGGCAAGCCGCCTGCGGCTTTAATCGTCATGGTAATGGGAGGAAAACCGGCATCATAAGAAGCCTGATTACTGCCGGTTGGCGTTTTCGCCGTTAAATCACGCCGTGAACCATTCGCCCCAAAGGGCACCGGTTTACGAGCGGGCAAGTCTGTTTTTTTCATAAAATACTCCAAAAAATTCTACTGGATGATTAACGCCCCGCCGTAAAAAACATCCCCTCATTAAACGGATAGGCATCCTCGGCAAAGCCAAAGTAGGGGGCGACGACCTGATTGATATTCATCAGTACCCCAGAAGGTAACGGGGTGACCTCGCTGTTTCTCAATACCGCCAATTCAAAGGGTTCTAGGGGAAAGGCGGTGGTAATACCAATAGTCATGTCACGATAATTCACACAAAACGCCTCGCCGCGTCCCTTAAACAGAAAACGTAAGAAGCGATTGATTTCAGGAATAGTCGCAATACTGATGTTAGAAAACGCCTTGCTGAGTATCAAGGTTCGATAAGCGTTGTCCGCTAGCCGGATTTTTCTGGTTTCCTGCACACCCGCGTAATAAGGGGCATCACTGAACGGGGTGGGATAATCCGCTTTTCCTTCGTCTGCCTGCGCAAACCCAAACGCGCTGTTATCGACTTCCGCCGTGATGTAACGTGAAATGTTGACGATTTTCCCCCACATATCCAGACCAAAGCGGTTGCAGGTGGTGATATCCCACACTTCATCAAGAAACCGGTCAGTGAAATACTCCAGACTCACCGCCTGCTCGAATGTTGCGATGACAGACAGCAATTTCTGGCTGGCACTGTACTGGTTTAGCACCGTTTTTTGCCAACTCATCTTAACTCCACGTGAATGTTATCGGCTTGCAAAACGGGGACTTGCGCCACGCCTGGTGTTAACGCAGACAGCCAGTTTTTGCCGTCTTGGGATATCATCACTGATACGACACTCACCGAATAAGGCTCAATCGCAATAATCGGCGCGTAGTATTTACCCACATTCAGGGTTGCCCCTATGCCCGCACGTTGAATACCTTCTACCTCGCCATTAAACACGCGAATAACTGTTTTTTTAACTTGCTCGGTAATGTCACAGGGAGGATTGAGACTTTTATCAATGTTGACGGAAAAATAGACGCTTAATGGGGTGGCTCGCTGCCACTGCATCACATATTGCGGGTAAGGCGGCGAGTCGTTCTCTTTGTCATAAACAGTAAAGGTGGTATCCCCATTCATGTCCGCGCCAGGATTGTAATACTGGAAGATCGTCTCGGCGATATCGGTATCGTTGCCACCATTCACACAAATAAAAACGGAATGCGGTTTAACCGGATAAAGAGTCGTGCCGATAGTAACCGTCTCCCTTGTTCGGTTTGACCAGACATACGCATCCGTCACACCTTGGGTTTCCAGTAGGGCCGCTTTCATCGCACCATCGGTATTACGACCGTTGCGCGCCACTGATTGGCGGCGGCGTGTTTCAAAGGCAATGCGGGATTCTACCTGTGACCCGACACGGGCCGGTGTGTCATTGGTGATGGCGTCCCACCCTGAAACAGAGCTAAAAATTTGCGTTAATTCCCCCGTGGCGCAGGCGATGGGGCCATGCGTCGTGTTCTGGAAGGGGATTTTTACCGTGCCGCTGGCAGGGATGGTTGCTTCGCTCACTGAACGCCACAAATAACCGGCCTTATCCTGGGCGGTACTGCCTGCTGGGATACGGGTGCCGACTTTGCCCGTGCAGGTGGCCATGACAACGCTACCCTGACCAGGAATACGATTGAGAAAATAGATGCGCCCTATTCCATCCTGAAAGCGCCCGCTCGCAAAATCGGGGTTAATCTGGTTGAACAGGCATAATAATTTGTCGTAGACCTGCGCCAGTATTTCGGTCTCACTCTGGGCTATCTGTCCTTGGGGGGCGCTCAGTGATTGACTGGCATTGCCGCCCAATATACCGACAAAATCCGTCAGCCGTCCGGCGAGCACGTCCGCGATATCCGGCACCGACACCCCGTTTTCGGTTATCGTGACATCGGGTACCGCGGTTTTCACTGTGGTCATAATAATCACCTCCAATCGGTTA
>NZ_LWMI01000056.1 GCF_001640365.1 Candidatus Arsenophonus triatominarum
ATGAATGATGCAATTCTTGATATAGCAAGCAAATATGGAATTTATGATAATATCGACTTCTGCGAACCTGAAGACATTGAATTCCATCTGATAGGAGAATAATTAATCAATTCACAAAATCAAATCCTTTCTTTTTATTAATCATAAATAAACAATTCATAATATAATCAATGTCTTATTAAGGTGATCATTATTCCTGTTTTGTGTGTTGTTGGATTACACAGAGGGAGCGAGCCTGACGCGCCAGAAATATCTGGCAATCAAATTAGTTTCAGGATGTGTGAATGCGGCTCTGCGCTCGCGGGACAGTCAACATTCTATAAATTATCTTTCAATAGCTAAAAATATAGTTTGATTGCGTTTACCCGACCCGTGATGACTGTAATCGGACACCAAGAGGCACTTGGCACACATCCTAACTTTTCAGCAAATGTTAACAAGGAGTACACATAATGAGATTGGACAATCCACGCATTGTAACGGCAAAGCATCCCAATATGGGTAATCTGGTTGGGATTACTAATGGTAGTCGTCATTTGAGCGATGCAAAATACTTAAGCAGCATTGATATATGGAATGACGACGACATGGAAACAAAACTTTCAAAGAAATTATACAGTGCTTAACAAAAAAATAAGCGTCTTAAAAAGAGAATTTAAGACTGATGAAGATATATGTGAAATTGGTGGGCTGTGCAGGATTTGAACCTGCAACATAGGACTAGAAGAATTTGAGTATTGCTGTTGCAGCACCGATAGTCAAAACTATCACACTACCCAGCTTTAAAAGTAGTCCTGTAGCAATATGTTCAACATCCTTACGAATTAAGGCTATCTGAGCGTCAGTTTTTCAAAACGTGCTTGTATCTGAGCTTCGTTCTTCTCAAAACGAGCAGCCATATCTTTGCGAACATCAGCTATTTCAGCAGATAAGTCTTTACGAACATCAGCAATATTGCGATTTACCTCAACAATATCAGCTTTGGTCGCTACATCCGCAACTTCATGCGATCTACGTACAACAAGTGAAATAGCTTTAGCTTGCTGACTAGTAAGTCCAGCCGTTTGAAGCTCTTCAGATGCTTGTAGTGTATCAAATGCAACCTGACCCATAGGGAATCCTCCTTTTTGGTAAGTATAACGGGTTTAGGGTTCAATCTGCAAAATCTTTCACGTTAATACCTTAATTCGTTTCATTACGGAGAAATATTTTTATGTCTAAATTAGTTGTTATTGAAAATACCGTTGTCCGTCAAGATGCTTTCGGGCGTTATTGTCTGAATGATTTACACCGTGTGGCAGTTGCACAAGGTAAAGCAACTGAGTCTCAGCGGCCATCTGCTTTTATTAAAAGTAAAGGTATTTCTAAAGTAATAAAAATCTTAGGTAAAAATTCAGTACAAATAATGCATGGTGGTATTGAATCAGGAATTTGGGCTGTAGAAACATTAGCTATCCGTTACGCTACGTGGCTCAAAAAAGAAACAATTATAGAAAAAAATAGAGCAACAACCGCTTGTAATTATAACGTAATAACTCATCAACAAGAGTTTACCGATAAGATTAATGCGGGACTTATATTACTGGATTTTGCAAAAACAGAGCTGAAGCTCAAGCCTTCTGAAATAATTAACGCGACAAATAAATTGGGTCAGTACATAGGCATAGAAAATATTCTACGATAACCAATTCCCACGATTGCTAAGCGTGATGGTGAACGGGATTACAGCAGCATAGTAAAACATTGACATTTTAAATACCCATTGACGAAAGAAGAAATCATGCGCTATATTCTATATTAAGTGCTGAACACACCTTTTGATATAGCGGATACCGCTCCCGAAAGTAATGCGGTTTTTTTACGTCCATAGATTGTTATGGTCGGGTAGCGAACAGTATATACAACACCCTATTGGGGAAAACTGTTGCCGTCTATATCCGGTGTTCAAGTACCCGACCGCCCATCCGAACAATGGGTGATATTGAACAATTGATATAGGATGTAAAAATGAATACTCAACTCAGATCATTTTATTTTAACAATATCTACGATGTGCGTGTTCAGATTATTAATTCTGAACCATGGTTCTGCCTTAATGATGTTTGTAAAGCTTTGACAGTCATAAACTCAAGTGATTGCTTTCAAAACAGTTAGATAAAGCTGGGGTAGAAAAAATCTACCTTAGGTCAGATGGGCAGAGACGGCAATTTGCCTTTGTAAACGAAACCTAATCTTTATCGTGTTATTTTCCGTAGCAATAAGCTGGAAGCAAAACAATTTCAAGATTGGGTATTTAATGAAGTTTTACCGTCTATCCGAAAAACTGGCAAATATGAGCATCCTCAGCCCAGACCCGAAGCACCAGAACTCTTAAATGATAACGATACTCGCAATTTGGCTCATCTTGTCTGGAGCATGGCGAATGGATTTAGATTTGAGAGGGCATGGACGCAAGGTATCTGGTATGCGCTACGTCATGCGACAGGAATCGCATCGCCTCAGCACTTCGAGGTTAATCAAATCGCAATAATTGCAGAAGAATGCCGACGGATTTACGGCATTACTGACACGCTCAAATCAGCTATCTTCGATGCTGAAAAACAAGCCATTCGTCGTCTACTCCGCCATAAGGAAAATGTCGAGATCGTCCCTTCGTGAAATGCAGCAACTGTTAGAAGCCAGTACTCACGAACATGATAGCGTCATGACACAATCCCTTGAAAAATGGCAACAAGCGAACGTTAATCGCTTCCTCCAACGTAACTAAATAATCTTAACGCCCCTTTTTACAGGGGCAATCATTCATCAATTTAACTATTGAAGGATACCCTTATGCAAAATTTAATAAATATCGAAACAAAAAACATTAACGGCGGATTAATCCAAACTGTTAATGCCCGTGATTTACATGCGTTTTTAGAGATTAAATCCAGATTTAATGACTGGATAAAAAATCGGATTAGAGAATATAACTTCATAGAAAACTTAGATTTTATAACGCTTACTAAAAATTTAGTAGGCGGTGGCTCAAGAGTTGACTATCACATTTCACTCGATATGGCAAAAGAGCTATCAATGGTTGAGCGCAATGAAAAAGGTAAACAGGCCAGACAGTACTTCATTGAATGCGAAAGACGAATTTTACAATCACAATTACCCAATAACCCAACAACTTTAGGCTTACCTAATTTCCTTGACCCTGCTGAATCAGCCATTGCATGGGCTGAGCAGCATAAAAAAGTTCAACTGTTAGGGGTACAGGTTCAACAGCTTGAAACCGAAATCGATAGCCTAAAAAACCTGTTTCAGATTGGTATGACACCTGTTCAATTCTGCAAGCAGCTTAATGGCGTAAATATTAACCAGGTCAACCTTTTTCTGGAATCGCGTCATTTTCTCTACGATGCAGAAAAGGATATCAGCAAGGCTCATGTCTGGCGTGTTCATTCTTATGCGAGAGATACCTATCTAACCGAATCACCCTTCATCATGACAAACGATTACGGGAAACACCAGTGTTATAAAATCGTTCTGCTAAAAAAGGGGGCTTCATGGCTATATAACCAATACCTCAAAAGTAAGCTACCGATGAAGAAAGACTGGAACGGCGAATTCACTCACGACAAATATAGTCAGGTGGCATAAGGGGTAACGATGAACAAAGACAACATCCTGCTAGCGCTGGCAAGACAGGCAGCAAAGTTAGCGATTGATACCCAACGACAAGATATATGGCTAATCGCTTTATCACTGCAACTAAAAGCTTATGGAAAAAATCATCATGCCCTTAAATCTGAAAAGGCGAAAAAACGCCATCTTAAAGAAAAAATTATCACTCTGCTACTGGATTCGTCCTTTTCACAAAATGAAATCGAGTTATTAGTCGCGGAGATTAAAACCAGAAAAAACAGGATGCTATTTCAGTTCGAGGAGGTCAAATGAACCCTTACGCCATGCAAGATTACTGGTACGAACAACAGCAAGAAATTGCTTATTGGGAAGACAGGCTGGACGACGAAATCAGCGAACTTGTCCAGCCTGTTTATGACTGCCTACCTTCCTCAGTGATGCGAAAACTCAGTATTGAGGATTTTGACGATATCTGGAAGGCGCTGTTTAACCATTTCAAAAATGAGAACATCCATCAGTACAAAGCACTTCGAGCACCTAAGAGGAAATATCTATGAGCGAAACACAACATACCGAAAAAGAGAGAAGTTTTCAACAACAGGTTTGGGAAACGCTGTCGGTGATTAATGTTAACGATAAAGTTGAAAAGAAAAACGGCCTTTCTTATCTCTCATGGGCTTGGGCATGGGGCGTATTAATGGCACATTATCCAGAATCCTACTATGTCATTGATGCCATTAGCTATAACAATGATGGCAGTGCGATGGTGTCGTTAACACTCACGGTTAAACAAGGAAATAATGAGTTTCCCCGAAAAATGTGGTTACCCGTTATGGATTACCGGAATCAGGCTATTTCTAACCCTAATGCCGTTGATATCAATAAAACGCTCATGCGCTGTCTCACCAAGGCTATTTCAATGTTTGGATTAGGATTTTATATCTATGCCGGAGAAGACTTGCCTGAACAGGAAAAAATTGTAATACAGAAAGAAGCCGCACAACAAAAAGCCCGTTACGAACAATTAATCCAGGAATTAGAAACATCAGCAAAAGGCGGTATTGAATCAATGAAATCCCATTGGCTGAAATTAACACCAGAAGAGACGGATATCATTGGCGAAGAAAATAAAATGGCTATTTATCGCAATATTGCAATGAAAAACGAGGCTAATCATGAAGCAGAAAACGGACGAATGGTTTCAGGCAAGACTTGGGAAAGTCACCGCCAGCAATTTACACAAGGTGTTATCCAAAGGCAGGGGAACAACGCAACGAAACTACCTCATGCAATTAGTTTGTGAAACCCTTACCGGACGACGAGAAGAAATTAAAACCAATCAGGCCATTGAACGGGGCATTGCCCTTGAACCACAAGCTAGAGCGCGATATTACCTCAATGAGTTTGATGTCACGGTCACCGAAGTGGGCTTTATCCCCCACCCGTCTATTGCGCTATTTGGGGCAAGTCCTGATGGTTTGGTTAATGATGATGGACTTATCGAAATCAAATGCCCCAACACCACTACCCACATTGAAACCATTGTCACAGGAAAACCGAAATACGAATACCTGTTACAAATGCACGGCCAAATGATGTGCACAGGCAGAAACTGGTGCGATTTTGTCAGCTATGATGACAGACTTCCCCCTAACCTTGCATACTACAAAATCCGGATTATCAAGGATGACAATCTGGTTAACGAAATTGAACAAGCCGTTCAAGCATTTATCGAAAAGCTGAAATCAGAAATCAACAAAATTAATCAAAAAGCGGAGGCAACATGGCAAACCACAACCAGTGTAACTTTACCGGACGCATCGGCAAATTAGATATCCGCTATACCCAAGATAAAAATCCCATATCCGTATTTTCTATCGCTATCAGCAAATCAAGAAAAGACAACAGCGGTCAATGGATTGATGACACAACATGGATTAATTGTAAAGCATTTAAGCAAGTAGCCGAATATATCAACAATCATGCACAAAAAGGCACTTTTGTTCGTGTTACCACTGCCTATCAAGAGAATAAATGGACGGATAAATCCGGTCAGCAAAGGTTATCACCTGAATTTCTGGTCAACGAGATTGAAATATTGGGCAACAGGAAGGAAATAAAACCGCAGGAAAGTCAAGATAGACTAAATATGCCAACCACTAACCAGCCAGACAGTAACACAATTATCGAGCCCGATTTTGATGATTCTATCCCCTTTTAGTCACAGGAGACCCACCATGTGGATTTTAATTTTAGCCATGTACACTAATTATATCGGAGGTTAAGCAATGAAACTTAACATCATCAAATTATTAATCACGACATTAGTATTTATCAGCGCGGCATTTGCTTTCGAACTGATAGTTGGACATCTTGCGCACGCTGATGCCGTCATTGACCCACAAATCAGGTTTAAACGTGGCGAATTAGGCAATATCCATTTAGGCGGGCAAGAGCTACTGGTTATCAGCATCATGATAGTGCCTGCACTCTTTGCCTATTTGGGGGTATTCCTTGATACCTTGAAGAAATAGTTGCAAAACAAGAAGTCATTACCCCACCTAGCTTATTCCACTTAATCAATGCTCATTCATCAATTAACTTTGAGGAATTACGATATGCAAAATTTAATCAATATTGAAACAAAAAATATCAATGGTGAATTAATCCAGACAGTTAATGCACGTGATTTACATGCGTTTTTAGGGGTAAAAAACCATTTTAAAGATTGGATAAAAGGTCGCATTGAAAAATATGGATTCATTGAAAATGAGGACTTCGTGACTTTTGCGGAAAAAACCGCAAAAGGTAGACCGTCTATAGAATGTGCAATCTCTATCAACATGGCGAAAGAGTTATCCATGGTTGAGCGCAACGAAAAAGGGAAACAGGCAAGACTTTACTTTATTGAATGTGAAAGAAAAGCATTAGAAGCCGTTAGTCCGGTTAAGATATTAAATGACCCATCAGCGATGAGAGGATTGTTGCTTAATTACACAGAAAAAGTTATTGCGCTTGAACACAAAGTCGATGAGATGAAACCGCAAGTTGAAGCACTAAAACGAATCAGCTATTCAGAAGGCTCGTTTTGTATTACTGATGCGGCAAAATCACTCCAAATGAAACCCAAAGCACTTTTTTCATGGTTACAAGGACATGATTGGATTTATCGGCGTGTTGGTGGAAAAAGTTGGGTTGGCTATCAGGATAAAATCAAGCAGGATTTAATCGAGCATAAAGTGACTGTCGTTGCCAGAAATGACGGTTCGGAAAAGTTAACTGAACAGGTAAGAATTACGCCAAAAGGACTTGGAAAATTATCCGTTCTTATTAGTGAATAATACCAAGCAAAAAAAAGACCAGCGCAAGGCTGGCCAACACCAGGTAAAATGTTACTGTTAACAAACACACAACGTTAACAATACCACCATAAATAACCTTATAAAAATTAATGTTTTGATCAACATTTACATTCATGTAATCAATAACCGGAGTAATCCTATGAATAACATCCATGAATACCGAACAACGTTACATCATGTCAAAGCAGGGATGCAGGTTATTTATCATTGTGAGGTGATGAAAATAATTAGATTGAAGGAAAAAAAATTAACAAACAAAGGATTGATATATCAATTCGATACCGATGGAGAAAGCGGAATATTAACCGGAAATGGCGGTAATAAAATCACTGTCTTAGAAAAAATAGACGACTTACATAAAAGTAAAAGCTGGTATATTTAACAGGAGATGAAAGTGTATTAGTCTTAACTTAATCCGACAATTCTGATTTAAAAAAGAGCGTTACCGGTTTTAATTAACATCATTAGATAATTAAATAAAAGGTAATTCTATGTATCAAACAAATAATCCTATCATAAACATAAAGTCGGGTTACTTAACCTCGCTGAAGAGCTTAATAACGTCTCAAAAGCCTGTAAGATTATGGGGATATCCCGAGATACGTTTTATCGCTACCAGGAACTTGTTAACGATGGTGGGATAGACGCTTTAATTAATCAAAATCGACGGGTGCCTAACGTAAAAAATAGAGTAGATGAACAGATTGAAAGCGCTGTAGTCGAGTATGCGATTGAATACCCTGCACACGGTCAACACCGCAGTAGTAATGAACTAAGAAAAAAAGGCATTTTTGTTTCGGGGAGTGGCGTTCGCTCTATTTGGCTGCGCCATAATCTCGAAAATTTTACAAAACGCCTAAAAGCGCTTGAAGATAAAATCGCAACAGAAGGAATTATCCTGTCAGAATCACAAATCAGTGCTCTAGAAAAGAAAGCGCAAGATGATGAAGCCTGTGGTGAGATTGAAACAGCGCAGGTTATCTGGGTTCACAAGATACTTTTTATGTCGGTCATTTAAAAGGCGTTGGTCGTGTTTATCAACAAACTTACATTGATACTTACAGTAAAGTCGTTCATTGTAAGCTTTACACAACAAAAAGCGCGATAACGGCGGCAGATTTATTAAATGACAAGGTTCTCCCTTTTATTCCCAGCATGGGTTACCGGTGTTACGTATACTGACGGACAGAGGCAGTGAGTATTGTGGTAAAGTTGAACATCACGATTATCAACTTTATCTCGCTATCAATGATATTGATCATACAAAAACTAAAGCTCGTTCACCTCAAACTAATGGGATTTGTGAACGCTTTCATAAAACTGTATTACAAGAGTTCTATCAGGTGGCTTTTCGTAAGAAAATCTATAGGGCTTTAGATGAATTACAAGCTGATTTAGATAAATGGTTAGCGGAATATAATAACCAACGCACTCATCAAGGAAAAATGTGTTGCGGTCGAACTCCTATGGCAACTTTACACGATGGAAAACAACTTTGGAGAGAGAAAGATTTAAATCAAATTTAACCTGACAGGTACTGTATAAATAACCGGTATCTGTCAGATTAAGTCTGAGCTACTACATGGCGTAAAATCTCAAGCACAACTGTCAGTAAAATCCAAACTGGGACAGTCAACCATCAACCGTATCGTTAAAAATGAAGCGAGTGCAACCATAGATAGCCTTGAAGCCATAGCAAAAGCTTTAGGGCGTAAACCGTATGAGTTAATGTTGCCCCCTGATGATAATAACGTCCTGAAATATGACCATAAAAAATTTGCTGAATTACCCTGGTCAGCAAAAGAAGAAATTCAGGATTTTATCGAGTTTGTCATTCATAAATATCACGGGAAATAACACTAATACTGAATGGATTTGATAATATGTTTAGTCTCCCAGTCAATAAAATTAAGCGTATTACTAACTATAATAAGGTAAATAAAAATAAAAAAATTATTTATCAATTACTTATAAAAATATAGCTCATTTATTATACGCATTTACACGTAAAAACAAGCGATTTCACTCACTATAAATCAATTACTTACGGCTTATAGTGAGTGACAATTACTGGTTTTTTTGATATTTTTATGGATAATTTTTATACACCTTTTAACATCAAAAAATATTTAACCAATCTTGCTGGTTTTTTATTTTAATCTGCTTAAACTGTAATCATTAACAGTAATAATAAAATTACCTATATGATAAACTCCACACTCAAATTTAATGATAGATAAATTTTGTCACACATTTCACTAAATACTTTTCAATTGGAATTATCAATACGCTTATCCACTGGATTATATTTGCTATTATTATTTCTATAACAAATATTACACAGGCTTATGCTAACCTTATCGCTTTCTTAGCGTCAGTAACATTCTCTTTCTTTGCCAAAGCTAAATTCACTTTTAATAAAAAGTCAACTGGTTGTCGATACATAGCTTTCATTGGTTTTATGGGAATGATGAGTTACCTGATAGGATGTTTCTCGGATAAATTAAATATTTATCCTATTTTAACATTAATCACATTTTCAACCATTAGTCTTATGTTAGGTTTCTTTTTTTCAAAATTTGTTGTATTTAAAGGTATTGAATAATGAAAATTTCATTAATTGTCCCTGTTTTCAATGAAGAGGAAGCTATTCCAATCTTCTATAGAACTGTGAGGGGAAATGAAAAATTACAAAAATATGAGATTGAAATAATTTTTATTAATGATGGTAGTAAAGATTCGACAGAAAATATTATTAATGCATTGTCGTTAGCTGATGAGCAAGTGCTAGCGTTGACCTTTACTAGAAACTTTGGAAAAGAGGCCGCCCTTTTTGCTGGTATCGATTACGCGAAAGGTGATGCAGTAATCCCCATCGATGTGGACTTACAAGACCCAATAGAAGTTATTCCACAATTAATCGGAAAATGGCAACACGGTGCTGATGTTGTTTTGGCAAAACGTACTGACCGCTCTACTGATGCGCGTCTTAAACGTAAAACCGCTGAATGGTTTTACAAGTTACACAACAAAATCAGCAACCCAAAAATTGAAGAAAATGTTGGTGATTTTCGTTTGATGTCAAGAGAAGTCGTTGACAATATTAAACAGCTACCTGAACGTAATTTATTCATGAAAGGCATACTTTCATGGGTTGGCGGTAATATTGATATAGTCGAATATACTCGCTCTGAACGAGTGGCGGGCGAATCAAAATTTAATGGCTGGAAGCTGTGGAATCTAGCACTTGAAGGCATTACCAGTTTTTCTACCTTACCTCTCCGTATATGGACATATATTGGCCTGTTCGTCGCTACTATGTCATTTATTTACGGTGGATGTATGATAATAGATAAGATTATATGGGGAAATCCTGTTCCTGGTTATCCATCGTTACTTGTATCTATCTTATTTCTTGGTGGAATTCAGCTTATCGGTATTGGCGTGTTGGGTGAGTATATTGGAAGGATTTATATCGAATCTAAACATCGTCCGCGCTTTATACTTAAGAAAGGAAATAAAAATGATTAAGATGGGTAAAATTGATAGCGGATGCTGGTTTATTATATCAGTAACTACTCTGTTCGTTATCCCACTGTTGCTTTCTGGTATCCTTTATCAAGATGATATACTTCGCTCAGCTAATGGAGAAGCTTATTGGAGCGCCCTTGGTCGTCCTCTTTCTGATTTCGTTGTTATGGCTGTAGGTTTTGGATCAGAATATGTCATAGATCTTTTTCCGTTATCATTAATTATTTCAGCTGCATTTCTTTGCGTTTCTTCGTTAGTACTTTATTGTCGCTTTGCTATTAAAAAAGGATTATCTTCGGGTATTGTTTTTTCACTATTTTCTCTTAGTCCTTTTTTTTTACAAAATTTTTCTTATCATTTTGATTGTTTGCCTATGATGCTTGGTGTTTTTCTGGCAACAATTCCCTACTCAGTGGTTGTTTCATCTTTCCGCCCTATTTTTCGTATTATTGTAGGATCCATTTGTTTAGTAATGGCCTTGAGCCTTTACCAAGCAACAATAAATATATTCCTTTCACTTTCAGCAATTGAAATAATTTATCTTCTTTATACTTCTAATATCATAAAAGAAATCCTCAAGAAATTTGTAAAACGCGTTATAACAGCACTTATTGGGGTAACAGTGTACATGAAAGGAGTAACGCCTTTCTTCCTGTCTAAAAAAGTTAATTCTGATTTAATCACAAAAGTAGATGATCCAGTGAAAAGCCTGATGCATAACCTTGATAGGTTTTGGAATATTGCTGAAAGCTTGCTTAACAACGCAATGTATATGGCATGGTTGCTGCCTATACTAATTTCTATAGCTGGATTGACTATTTTAATTTTTAAAATATTGACTTCTAAGAATGAAGCGTTATCTAAGATATTCGGAGTTTCATTGATTGCATTTGGATTAATCGTATCAATATTTTCTATTACTGGGCCTTTTATCTTTATTGATAAAACTGTTGTAGCTCCTCGTGTAATGATGGGACTTCCTGGACTAATGCTTATGGTTGGATATTTAGCTTCAGTAACTGGCTTTAGAAAAACTATATCTTTCGCTTGTGCAATTCCAGTGATGTTATCCTTATCTTATGCATCAGCTTACGCAAATGCTAGTAAGGCGCAAAGATCGCTTGAAGACAAGGTTTTTTATGATATAGCTTCTTCTATCCCAAAATCATGGAATGGAAAAAAGATTTATATAGGAGGTAAGATATCTACAAATCCTGCCACAGAAATGGAGTTTAAGAGATTCCCTTCTCTTAAATGGATGGTGATGCCAATTTACTCATGGTCAGGAATGATCATGCTTAAGTATTACAACATAAATGCTAATATACTGATATCAAAGGATAAATTGTTAAAAAATGATGTGCTGGATGATAAAAGATTCTTTACTTTATTTGATGGAGTTGAGAAAGTTATTTTACTTAAATAAAAATAAATTATTATGGCTGATAAATTATATCTTTATATTGAACTGTAACTGCAACATCTGTATACGAAGTAAGTAGAGTACATGTTCCTGCAGTGGTTCCATTTCCACTTGTTATGGTTCCAATGTGTACATTATTTCTTGCTCCTGTTGTGCCATCGCCTAGATTTAAGTAAATACCTTCAACATTATCAATGTTATATCCAATTGGAGCAGTGATTGTATAAATTTGTCCATTATTAATCTTGCTCATTCGAGACGACTGTCTTGCTGTTCTTCTCCATCTATTCTTACCGACCAATGTATAACCTATGGGGGAGATGGCTAGAGATAGATTTCTACACCCACTGTCAATTACTCTACTATGCATTTTAATATTAGGTGAAAATTTTACAGGTGCCGCTCCATGTTCAGGCACTAATGTCACGTACCCACCTCTAAAGGCTATAACAGAATTTTCACCTTGTATATTTGCAAAATACCTTGTTTCCGACGTTTCAGTGAAAATATTTCCTAGATAGTAAGTTGAATCATTAATTGATAGCATCATACTATCACTTAAGTTGTTAATATAAGATCTTGAACTTGGAGGAAGTGATATTTTTGATTTAGATGTACCCATAAGATTTCGCATTGACGAATCTGATCCATCATTGCCAGTCGACATTTTATAATGTGCATCTGAAAATAATGCAAATCTAATACTTATTTCTTGATTGCCATTTGCTGTTAAGTGCACTCCTTCCCACTTCTCAATACCGAAGTCGAAAGTAACACCTCCACATGTACCTATTAACGTTATCCCACACGCTGTTTCATTTGTAGAATCGTAGTTTTCATCTGAAGTTACACTTCCTTCGAAATAACCGAAGTATTGAGAAAAAGAATCTGTCCCAATAGTTATAGGAAAAGGTGTGACATCACACTCTATTCTTAGCCTATTGCTTGTACTTCCACCTGATTTGACTGGTCTTTCTGGATCGCCAATTATTGCTGCTGTCCAAAAACCTTTATGACAGCTATCCACCATAATTCTACCTAAATTACCCCAAAAAACCCATGTATAAAATCCATATTCAGCTCCCCAAACGCTAACATCCCATTTTCCACGCATTGAGTTACCGGCATGTAAACAAATTGTATTTGTGCCTTTTGTTGGCGTTCTTCGAGCTACTGGATATCTTAACTTAAATCCTTCAAAGGAAACGCCCCGAATTGAATCATCTGCTGCTCCTGATGGTGCAGGCATTACCCTAACGATATAGCATTGCCCAAATATCGATGTTGCTGAAGGAAAATTCCTTATCATTGTAGTGGCAGGTTTATCATTTTGAACATTTGCATTACCTTTCCATTTACTATTTTCACCAAGTTGTAGTCCATCATTGCCAAAATGATATTGAGCATATGAAGGACAATTAACTTCTGTCTTCCCTCTAGCATAATTCTCAGCAGCTTGACATGCTGCCCAATCGATGGTTTGTTCTAATGAGGTTACGTGAGGATAAACCGCCTGTGCTTCTGTTAATGTCTTAAATCGCTCAGAAAGCGCATGAACAGTACCATCACCAATAGCCCCAAATTGTTCAGGTGTAACATAATTTAGCATTTGTTGCAGATTACCCGATGGCTGGACACCTATCATTGATGCACCATCGGGTTGTTCAAGCTTACCTTTAAATTGGTCAGGATCATACTTTAGAATATTTGGAAAATAGAACTGTTGCGCACCATAGCTGTCATACACGACCATCGAATGGCCTTCTACCGTAACAAACTTGGCAATTTGACCATTGTAAACTGGATAGCCGGCTTGATTGATGATAATAGGTTGTGCAACAGGGACATGTGATCCGTCTTCATTCTCAAGATATACCTGAATCTGGTTCTCTGGGATGGTGGGATCCCTATCGATTTTACCGATGTAAACCTTACCATTGCTTGCAGCAGCAAACTTTCTTCTTAAGGTGAATAATTGGCTTGGCATACTCACGACAACATTAGGCATAATATCTGACATTTTTTCTCCAGATAGAAATGAGGTGTATATTTATTAAATAATGGGATTTATAAAACTTTTAGATAGGATTGTTATTCGTTGTTGTTACTTTTTGTCATTCCACTCATCGTAGCAACAAACCCAAGTCTGGCCATTTGCTGGAACTCTTCACGACTCAGCGTATCACGAAGTACTCTCATTACGGCTTTATTTTTAACAAAGCGTCTTTCAGCAGCTTCAATGGCTGATTGACTCGCTCCAGCATTAACCGCTTTAGTTGCTTCCTGAATAGCTTTCTCTATTGCATATCTGCCACTACGTTTACTGGCTAAATTGGTAATACCAGAATACAAAGCAGAACTCGCTAAAGAACCTAATACAGAACCAGTTACTCCAGCTCCTGCATAGCCAGCAATAGCCCCAACCGCTTTATTCTTGAGTGGGTCAGAAATAATTTGTAATATTTTTGGTAATTCACCATTGAGCGTTTTCAGGACGGGAACTGATCTTCCTGTATGTTCAATGCTTCTTAAAGGTTTTGACGCCGCTTTTGCTAATAAGCCATAAGCTTCTGTCAGTCTTCCAAGATCGGGTGAATATTGTCTAATCACATTAATGTTTTGTGGTGTAAGTATTGAAGCAATATGTGAAATTCCCGCGCCTTCTGATTTACCCCCTCTCACACCCTGTGATGCTGCATCCTGCAATATTGATGCTATCGTTGGTTCATATTCATCCTTTGGAACAGATTTCATCATTTTATGAAAATCTTTTAAACCTTTTTTCGATGAGCTTTGTAATGCAGAAACGCCTTTTGTGATTAGCGCATCATTTGATAGGTCTCTTCCAAAAATAGCTTCAGCATCTTTTTGGGCGGTTATTCTTGCCTTAGATAATTCATTAGCTTTCGTCCAGTCTTCAAGAAAACCACCCTGTTGTGCCATTTTCTGCATATCTTGTGTTATGGCTTGTCTAACTTCTCCAGCACGTCTGGCCGCATTTGCTTCACCTCTACGGCTATATTTTTCTGCTGCATCAGAAAATTTAGCTCTCCATGCTTTCATGCCATCAAACGTAATTCCCCCTTTTTTATAAGCAGAAACAAATTGCTTCATTTCAGATGATAAAGGAACGCCAGCAGAATTTTCAGCTTGAACAACCGCATTGGCATTAGCCATTTTCATCTTTTGATTTGGCATTGTAGATCTAACATTATTCCAGGCTTTCCACTCTGCCTCTCTCATTTCATCTAGATTTGATATGACTCTTCCTTTAATCGCTGCGCTTTTTTCTGATGCCGTTCCAGATTCTGCACCTAATTCCTCTAAGTTTTTGTTCAACTTGCTTTTTATTTCATCAAATGCTTTCATGTGAGCATCTTGCACAATTCCTGGTGTTGAAGATAAAACTCCTTCAGTTTGCGCAATGCCTGTACTACCTGAACGCATACCTGGCGTTAAAGCATTAATGTCAATACCCGTAACATCAGCTGCTTTAGCAACATCCGGATCTATTTTGGCGGCTTGTTCTGCTATTGATTCTCGTCCTGCTTCAGATCTGGCTAATTGTACAATATCATTTGCCGTGTTAATTTCAGTTGATGCTGGTGATGCTGTACGTTGCACAACTGCATTATAAGCTTTACCTAATAGCGGAGTAATCGCTCTCGTTAATCCACTACCAGCAACCCCAATACCCAAATCAGTCGCTAAATTTTGGCCATTATCGCGCTGACTATTCTGTGCTAATGCCCCTACACTATTTTCAGCCACCATATCCGCTAATTTAGTTGCACCACGCTCCAGTCTTCCCGCGTTGGTAACAGAACCTAATGCGGCTGCTGTTCTTTCTGCGCCAACACCAGGAATAAGATAAGGCCCAATTTCAGCACCCAATTTGGCATATGGATCTTGTGGTTTTAAATTATCAGGTAACTCTAATCGCTGTGTTGGTGTATAAGTACCATCGCCAATTCCTAACTGATTACCCGCCCACGAAGCTCCTGACATAAAAGCATCGGCAATTTCAGGGATAATATTCGCTACATTAACACCTGTTTGCAAAAGTCCTTTTCCTGCCTCAGTAATAGGATTACTATCTTAGTTTTGAGTAGATCGTCTTTGTTGAATTAATCCAGCAATTCGTTGAGCGCCAGTCTTATCGCCTGCTGAATCCGCATTTCTTAATGCAGTAAAAAGCTGTTCTTCTGAATAATCATTGATAGCCATGATTACCTCGATAAATATTTATTTAATAATTCATCATCTGAAATATTTGAACTATCAACATTCATCTTTTCGTTAGGCTCATCTTGCTTAAAATCCGGGTAAATTTGCTTGAAGTTAGCATTCAGCCTATTTTTGCTAGTATTTGCGTTTTTTATAATATTCTGCAATGTTTTTCTGAGCGCTTCTGGCGACTGTTTTTCACTCAAATTACCCAGTGAATTCTGCAATGAACCAAATTCTCGGTTAGTGGTATTCCCTAATCCAGCGGCACCATTGGCTGACAATTCTTTCATTGAGCTTAATGTTTGCAGTCCTATTTGATCTTTCAAATTGCTAATCTGTGCCGCTAAATCTGCTCTGACAGTACCAGGAATATTTGGCATTATACTTCCTGCCCCAACCGTCCATTCCAGATAGGGATTATCCAATATACTTTGCGCTTGTTGTGCCAATCTGTCTGCGTTGTCATTAATTGTATCAATGCGTTTTCTATCATTAATCGGGGCGACACGTTTTTTTTCAGTTGCTTCATCTATCTTTTGTTGATTAGCCGCAATTTGTTGCTCTAATGCTTGTTTTCGCAATTCGTTAGTCGAATTTTGTGCTTGTCGATCAAGTTTCTTGTTCTCAAGTTCTGCTCTTTTTATCTCTCTATCCAAGGCTGCATTTTGCGCAGAAATATTTTGACTTCTCATTGTTAAAGACTCACCTGCTCGGTTGCTGCGTTCTGTTTCAGCAAGTTTACCTCTGTCAATGTCACGACCTTCTTGTTTATCTTGAATATCAAAATATTTTTCTGGACCCAATGCATGCATACCAATTAAATCAGTCATCTGATCAAACTGTTTTGGGTCTTGCTTGTAGGATAAAAATGCTTCTTCTGGTGATAATCCCATCTGATTTAATATCGGTGCATTTTTCTGTAATGATGACATCAGTGATTGATCACCACTTTTTGCAGCAAGACGCAAATCCATGGCTGCTTGTCCAATAACCTGATTTCTGTCCTGGTCAATAAAACCCATCCCTTTTTGAATGCGTTCAATTTGTTCAGGATGAGCCACAGCAAGTTGCTTCATTGCGTCGCGATCATTAGCCGCATAAGCCGCACCGAAAGATTTCATAAAATCCGCTTCTGATTGCTGTTTTTCTCTTGCCTGCAAATTGTCATAAATTGAACCTATACCCTGTGCAAGCATAACACCCGTATTAGGACGTTCAGCATATTGTGGTACTGCTGGCAATCCTAGCCCTCCCGCAGTTTGATTCGATATTTGCATACTGGGTAATCCAGCAAGTTGAAACGCCGCCATAGAAACTCCAATTAAAATAAACTACCCAGTGCACCTAAACCACCACCAATTACAGCTCCCCATGGTCCGCTAATACTTGCGCCTGTTGCAGCTCCTGCCATGCCACCACCTAATGCTCTCTGCCATCCAGAAGGGCTACTTGCCGAAGCCGCATTTGCTGCTCCAATGTTCTGTAATAATTGACCGACATTATTAGCGTAATTTTGACCTGCTGAAGCTTGTCCGGTTGCTGCATTCATGCCAATGCCAACTAAATTACCGTAATTTTGCATCTGATTAGATAGAAAATTCTGCCCTAATGCTGGAGCGATAGATGCTAATTGATTACCTGTTGCCGTCGAACCTAAACCACCTGTCGCTTCGGCGGCATTTAAACTTTGGTACCTCGCTTGACTAGCCAAATCATTAAACTGTTGCGAATTATAAAAATTGTTCAATGCCTGTGCCTGTCCCTCTGGCGACATCAAATTTTGCAATTGATTTAACGCTGGCACCCCGACTCCCATGTATGGCGTTAAATTTTGCATTACACGTTGCCATTGGTCTCTTTGTAGATCTATTGCTTCACGTGATGCCCTAGCTTGTTCGCTTGCGCCGTTATCCCCACCGCCTCCACCCATCTTCTAACTCCTCTTTTGTTACCTGATACATTGTCATATTGATTTGTTGATTACCTGCCGTTAATGCATTATCAATCACACCGACTCTTCGCATGTTCATTAATTTGCAAATAATTTTCCCCCACGGGGTTTTTTCAGGAACATACGTAATCACGGTTGAAAAATTGATATTATCCACCAACCATTTTGAAAATTTTTTTGTGGCTTCTAATGCATATTTTCCTCGAAAACCTGGATCAAACACAGGATGAATTTCAATTAACTTGTTGCGAATAAATTCTATTGAAAAAAAACCAACCAGCATTAACCCTTCATAAACACCCACATAAAGCTGATTGTTCTTTAATTGATAATCCCCGTTATTTTCCATTGCATAACCGATCTTGCTTTTATCCATAAAAAACCGCTGGAATTGTTGGATATTGTCAATAACTTTAATTTCCATCAGTCAATCAACCCGTGCGATCTTAACGCGTCTTCTAGTGCCTTGATGCGCTGGCGGGATGCGATTAATGCATTAGCCAATGCATCAATTTCATCTTTTTTATACTTTTTTCCAATTGCGAAGGATTGATCTGCATCAAAAGCGTTCTTCAATGGAGTACCGATAGCGGGAGTAAATCCAATAACACGCTGACCAACCACTTTTGTACCGTTAACGGAATAAGCAGTGTTGACATTGAGGGATGATGATAAATTTTGCTGAGTCACTCGACTCAAGGAGACGTAATCAACGATAATTTCGGATACTTTGCCATCCAAGTCTTGTATCTTTATTTTAAGTCCGTTAACGTCGTTCTCAATATTAAGCACCCGAACCTCAAGACTTGCTAAACCCTCCTCAGTTTTTGTTATCCTTTCCTCGTGATTCCCAAGGATAATATCTTGCTCTTCATTTTTAAGTTGCGCAGCATAAGCTTCATATCCTGAGTCGTTAGCTCTGTTAACGACTTTGCCTATATCCTCGGCACCACTTAAAACGATCCTACGATAAGATTCGCTGAAATTTGAAGGAAGGATATCAGGGGTGATATATGAACCTTGGACGCTGATTGGCTCCTTTAATCCTGGATTTGCATATTGATTCGTCATTGTTCAATCCTTAGCGACATATTCGATAATGTCACAGGTGATTTAGTGATGATACGTATTTTAAAACCAATATTTTTTCTAACTCTGCCAATTCTTCGCCAAATAACTCGCTGGTCATAACGAAACGGGGAGTTTTGCTCTATTAATTGCTCTCTGCCATAATTGATGCCGTCTGTTGTTGCGGACAGAAATAATTTATCTGCAATTTGAGCAACACCAGTCGAAGATTCCAGTTCAAAATCAAATAATCTTGCATTGTCAGCTTTTATCATTGGTGTATAAAGAAGGTGTTCTGTCGATTGTTCGTATTGACTTGATGCGTCGAAAACTAAATTACCGATAATTCCTTCTTTCTTGTCACCCGCTGTGATTTGATTTCCATAGAACATAAAATCAATCGCACGATAGGGATTGTCATAAAGTCCTGATTTCAGTATCGACCATTGATTATTTGCAGAAATATCGAAACAAAGAGTATGCTTTGAAAGATGAATAATTAATAATTCATGATTATCAAATTTAATTGATTCCATAACTGATTTAGACAATTCATCAGCAGAATAATTACTGATGATTTTATCAATAGTAGCCGTTGATATTTTGTTTTTTTCACCTGAACCTATAATATAAACTGATGGTTGACCAATAGAATGATGACTAATAATTGCGTAATTGTCCTGATAACGACATTTGCAATTACGACCTGCAATACCAATCTGAATCATATACGCTGGTTGAGCAATATAAATGGGTTGTGAAGTATCAGAAGAGCCAGTTAACGAAAAGTATTCAATCGTAGAAGAACCAAAACAGACTATCATGTCTCGCCATGATGCAACTGAAACTATCCCATCAGGTTGCGATTCAGCGCTGTAAAATGGTCTATATCTATCAGGTTTTGATTCATCTTCAAGATCAGTTATGCCAAATCGATTACCCCTTTTTGCAAAAATACATAACGACTTCTATTGTGACAAACATCAATAACTTCGCCTAAGTTGTATTGCGGATATCTTTCAATAACTTCTGGCACAGTCTGAATCATTGCAAATTCTGTAGAATCAGTGGTGGAACTATTCATCTTATAAGTTATTGTTATTTTTCCCCCTATTCGCTTAATTCCTTCCACCAAAATATCCGTCAAATAAGGTTTATTTCCTCCAGGATTACTTTGCGATACACGTGATCCGAACTGAGATTCAGAAATCGTTATTTCATTTCCCTTTTTGCCATCAGATGATTTTGGAATAATTTTAAGGGATAAATATCCTTCAATATCATCTTTTGATAATGTCACAAAATCATCATTACCAGCTTTATGTTCCCATTTTTTTACTTCTCGTGTGTATCCTTTTTTGACAACAACCTCTTCTGGCCAATTTGATAATTCTTTTTCTTTCCCATCATAGTCATAGAACTTTAATTTTCCACCAAAGCAAATCGCTTGACTGTTTCCTGAATGAGAAAGTGAAACCCGATCAGTTCCAGGTATATTAGCAATTTGAATGCCATTAAGATAAAGCTTGTTACCACAGACTCGATAGATAGTGTTGTTTTTTGTATTAAATTGCACACCACGTGATATGCCGTTCACTTCCTGTTTTTTTTCAATACCAGGGAATGATCTTAAATAACCCGCAGCATTAAGCACCTCTTTAGGTGTTGCCAGCATATTTACGGGTAATGCATCAATATAATCTGCGGTCTTGACATCTTTAGCTAATCCTTTAGCTAGCGGAATCTGCATTTTTGGCATGGAATCCCCTCTCAGCATAATAGCTATCAGCGCCTAACGAGGAGTATTTATTACCTTGACCAACAGGCATATCACCCCGCCTTTCTATTGGTGGAACACTGAGCGTGTCAATAAGAAGCGCATCATAGGAGGCGGCGGCCGACGCTTCTTGTCTCGGGGTAGGCTCAATGCAATAATCCGATAACATTCTCAGCATCAATTGATAACCAATAACCTGTTTATATTTACGAGGAAGACCTGACGCATCATCGGCTGCGGGTTGTTCATCTAATGAAAACTGATAGCCCAAATCCCCAAATGTAATTTGTAACTCTGCCATCAAGTCTTCAAGGTCAGTAATACTATCTTCAAACGATTGTGGTTCTACCTCTGTGTTAGTCGCATCTGAGGCAATACCCGCCTTACGCAAAGCAAACAGAACAATCTCACCTTTAGTTAACGGCTTTCTCATCTTTAGTGCCCTTTTCTTTTTTAGGCTCATTAGATTTTTCAGGTGTTTTTTTAGGTTCCTTTACTTCATCAACAGATGAAACAAAGCCCATTTTTTTGAAGACAGGGAAATCCGCTGCAACAATCACTGCCTGAACAAATCCAGCTTTATTATCCGACCAGACGAAAACGCTTTTTCTTTCCATGAGTAACCTCAAATAAAAAAAAGGGAGCCAACGCTCCCATATTGTTACGAAGATAATCAAGCATTGCCAAAAAATTGGCCACCCATATGTGGATTAAAACAGACATAGGCAGGTAATAAATCAAAACGCATCATCTGTTTATTTGCATCCCCATCAGCATATTTGTGTACACGAATAGAGAAACCCTCATAACTTGCGACTGCTGAATCAATGCTATGTAATTTTGGCAAGGGGATGGTTCCTAACCCACAGAAAAAACTTATTGTAAAAAAGATTAGGTTTCATCTGTTGTTTTGCAGTT
Source organism: Candidatus Arsenophonus triatominarum (assembly GCF_001640365.1). Lineage (GTDB taxonomy): Bacteria > Pseudomonadota > Gammaproteobacteria > Enterobacterales > Enterobacteriaceae > Arsenophonus > Arsenophonus triatominarum. The sequence continues at coordinate 21,891 of NZ_LWMI01000056.1, forward strand.
CCTATGATAGAAACGGCATCTCCTGCCTTAACTTTTGCATCAACGGCATTGTATTGGGCATTTTTTTCATCATAAATTGGAACACCCGATAATTTGACAGTAACATCACCAGAAGATGTAGAGTCAGTCTCTTCCAGCACTGTTGCTGTAAAACTGATTGCTGTCGATCCGTTATATAACGTTTGCTTACTTTGCTGATTTAACCAGTGAGTAGACGTAAATTTAAGCTGATCACCGGCTTTTAAAAAACCTGTCTTACTCGGTGTTGCTCCAGTTAATGTTATCGTAAACTGGTAGGAATCCTTAACAGAAAGATAATCAACGTTAGGCGCTGTTTTCACTGTGATTGTTCCGTCAAAATCCCCTTGCTCTCTTGATGCAAGACCATTAGACATTAATGCACGGATCCCCCCAAAATTACCTGTTATTTGCGCGTTTTCCCAAGCTGAACGCACTAAAGGTTCAGCGGAGATAGTAGTTTGTGCATCGGCAAGCCGTTGGGCTGACCACGGATCCATGACGGCGTAGTTTTCACTGGTTTTAATGCCAATATCTTTTATGAATGAGGCCGTTTGAGCCACATCTGACCATTTCTTTATCGGTGTATTCGGTGAGCCTAGCGATAGCGCACCATTGTTCATCATGAAATGGGCTAATTCTGTTTCAAGATCAGTCACCATACGCTCATGAATCGGTGATAGAATTTGTTCAAGCTGATTAAGCTTTAACGCTTCTTCAATTTGTGTCCATTCAACAGCCACCGTGATGTATTTACCGACTTTGCCTGTCGCTTTGCCAGAGATAAGACCATTTTTATCTTTCCCCGTAATGTCACCTGTCTCTGTTCTTTCAGACTTGAATTGATGCGGACGCTTAAAGCTCACACTGTCGCCGTGTTTGAGTTTATCTCACCCGATAATAATTGCCTGTCAACGGTTTTACACAAAACAATATCCGACATAAAACCGGGTAAGAATTTTTTTAAAACGATTTGACTAATATTTGAGTCTAGATTATTTGCCATTTTTTTACTCTTATTCAATAATTGCACCTGGGCACAATTTGTTAAACTCATCGGATTTCACGTTTCCGGCGCCACCTTTTAGCTCGGGTTCAGGCTTAGGTGTTTTTTTAGGTTTGGGTGCCAGTTTTACCTTCTGGCTAATTTGACCTAACAGAAACGCGGCTCGGATAGGATCATTCTCAGCGGTAAGCCGCTGGCGTAATGCTTTGTTTTTTCCAAGTGCATAGGCGATAAGTTCTGTTCCCTCATCAGCAGCATGAATTAAAATTTCCTGTTGTAGTACTGGAACTTCTGAACGTACAACCTCTTCCATCTCCGTATAATCTTTTACGGGTAATTTAGCTGCACGTTGTTGATGGGATTTTAAACGCTGAATAAATCGTTCCTGAACTTCTTGTTGCTGCCTTTGCTGCGCTTGTTTTTTTTGTTCGACATGGCTTTTTTTCTCATGCCAATCTGTCAGTGCTTTTTCATAGACTTCTTCATCATAATCACATGATTCCAAGGTGGGTTTAGCAGGAATAACGTTATCATGATTCACTGGCGATTGATAAGACTGCTTGGTTGTCAATTCCTCAAGCTGTCGTTTCAAATCGCGATTTTCTTTCTGTGTTTCTTTAAATCCTTTTCTAAGTTCTTTAACCCACTTAGGAGCTGGCTTTCCTTCAATTGAATCATCGTCATCAGCCAGCGAGATTTCTTCATCGCCGATCTGCAAGGAGTAATCTTGTTCCTGATCGACGTTCTGATCTGGTTTTACTTCAGATGATTCACCAGTCACAATTTCAGCATTGTCAGTGGTGTTACTCTCACTAACTTGCTTTGTTTGTTCTGTTGTTTCTAGCTGTTGTCGTTTCTGATTTTCAGACATAGGTACAGCCTGACCATCAATGATCAGTTCGTTTTCCATCTATTACCCCTTAACTCTGCGAGAAGTCCGCAGGAGACTGTTGGTTATTTTGTGATTGAATAGTTTTCGCAACATCTAAGCTTTGCTTATGCTGCATATCGGTTGCTTTTAGAATTAACTCGGCATCTGCTCGTGATGAGTCGCCTTGTTCTTTCTGGAATTGATGTAACATTTTTAGCGCTTCTCTAATTTCAGAGCGCTTTGTACTATCAGCAGAGGCAAGAATCTGAACAACTTTGGCTTCTGCTACTCTAGCCTCAGTCTGAGCCTGAAAAGCTTTAACCTGAATAGACAACTCTTCGTTCTTCGCTTTTCTGAACTTCAGCTTGCCCTTGCATCAATACCCTTGAGCGGCTACAAGTTCAGCATTAGGTTGTTGGGCTTGCTGTTGAGCCTGATCAACAACTTGGGCTTCTTCTGCATTACGAGGCTTAACAACGCTTGAGTTAATAACTGCTTGCGATTGTAATCTTTGAACTCGTCGAGCCTTCCCCGTCATATTGTCTAGAATAATCCCCTGAACAACTGCACGCATTGGGTCTTGCGGTAACATTCCAGCCAACAGATTAGTCAGAACTGAAACAGTAGCATCACGTCTCGCTGTATAAGATGGCCCACATCAACGGTGACATCATAACGCCCCGTCGATAAGTCATTCATCGCTACCACTTGTCCTGTCTGCTTATCTTTGATGGCAACCGACATTAACGCTATATCGTCCGTACCATCATCATTAACAATACGGACTTCTCTGTCTGAACCATAGACTTCACGTGCCATCGATAACCAAACTTCACCTGCTCGCTTAAGACTTTTGGCCATGTTATCAAGGTAAATAAATGAGGACATATCAGAACGATGCATCAGATTATTAACCGTCTCTTTAGCTATATTGCTTGGCATTTGTTGCATAGCCTGACTTGAACCGGTTACTTCCTGAATATCACTACTGGTTTGTTGTAATAATGCCGCCATTGCCTGATTGAGTGGCTGCGGTTGGGTGTATCCTATTGGCGTTGGTGGCGCAATAATATTGCCTTGTTTGTCAATCTCATTTAATGGTAAAAAAGCGGGTCTGTTCTTATTTCTAGTTTCCCAATATTTCTCCAGTTTTTTATCTGACTTTTACCAACAATCGGAATTGAGCCCGTATCCTGAGTCGCAGAATCTGCCAGCATCGACACTTGTAAGTTATACAACCGTTGTGCATCCATGGCTTTTGCTATATGCCCCAACTCGCTCAATATCATCGATAAACCACCGCTTACCATAGACTGGAATTAACGGAATATGACACCTGGTATTCGTTGAGCTTTCTCGAGGAATCCATCACATCAATCACTGAGACATAAACATGTTGCGCTTTATGGTTCGCCGAGCTTCCTCGATAAAGCCTATGTCTTCAAGATCATCCTGAACAAAGTTGAAGTTGATCACTGTCATAGGTGACTTTTTCATTAGTGAAGGGATTGCTAAAACTAATAACATCGACGGATTCTTTTTTTACTTCATAATACTTGGCAATATAAACAACATCATTATCAAACCAGTCATAATCCCAAGTTTTCTCAATTCTGCTATCTAACGTCGACGGATCTTTATTGTATTCAGTTTGTATTTATCAACTGACAGTGAATACATACAGAAAGCCCATTCAGCATCAGACTTATCATATTTCTTTGCGTCAGGATCAAACCAAACGGAGCGGGCAGGATCGTATATTGGCTCCAAGCGAATACGCTGTCTTTCATCCATGGGTTCAAGTTCATTGACTAAATTTGTCGTCAGCCTGAA
>NZ_LWMI01000057.1 GCF_001640365.1 Candidatus Arsenophonus triatominarum
CGCAAACTGCTGTTTTTACAAATCGCCCAGATTGGAGAGAAATTAGTATTTTGTGATTTTCGCGTGACTGTGTTCCCTTTAATTTCCGGTTATCTTCCGCTTCCTCGCCCGTTCGCTCGCGTTGCTCGGTCACTTGGCTGTGGCGAGCGGTGCGGGTTAAGTTTTGAAAAGATTTTTGATTTTTTTAACGCAGGAGACGTTGAAACGGAGCGCCACTTGTGAGTACAAAATAGCGTCAACGAGGAAGGGGGGGTTAGTTTGTTACTATTTAGTTGTCTGGCATTTCGTACTGATTAAAAACAATATATAACCCATCCTATGTATTAAAAGGGATTGTATCTATTTTTATCACTTCACAAGGGTATATATGTACCGTTATGGAGTTACACTTGTAACTTCTGAAAGATACATTTACACCTTTTAAAAAAGGTATTAAAATACCTTATTGACAAGGTATATTTTTGTATGTAAATTGTCACGTTATATAGAGTGACATATGCGGACAAGACATGGTGACTAAAAAGAGAATAAAAACTGCATTTTATGAGCAAAAAAAAGACACTGTGGATATAAACACTGGAGAAATAATTTCTGAATCAAAGACAACATTATCTCGTTATTCATCTGAACCGCCATATGTGAAAATGTATATTGATGATATATGTTCAATGATTAAAGTTCCTGACTCATTAAAAAACGTCTTGTTTCTTATGCTTAGAAAGCTCGATTATGATGGTTATATGACTCTTTCAACCAGATATAGAAAATCAATGTGTGACCAACTTAGTATTAAAGATGGGACTCTAAGAAATAGATTGGCTCTTCTTGTAAAAAAAGGATTTGTTCTGAGTGAGGGAGGAAATGAATATTTAGCCAACCCTAAATTTTTTGCTAGGGGAGAATGGAAGTCCATCATAGAACAAAGATCAGCATTTGAATTAAAAATTAAATATTCAGAAGACGGTAGAGAAATTACTACAGAAAGAATTTTATAAACTAGTCGCTAACTGATGGGAATGGTGATCCCAAAAGTTAGCTAATCCAAACCCTAACAGTACTAGGAGTCGGACTATGGGAAATAGTACCTTCCGTGTGCGCGTAATTGAAGCGCAAAATCAAATCATCGAGTTATTCGCTCGAACCTCACGCAATTTAACCCGTCGTCAGCGTGCCCGAATTCTCCAGCGAGTTGGGGGTGCGGCATGAAATACTTCAAAGCAACCATCATCACTAACGTTGACCACGAGAAGGGTAAGACAACAAATTTCATCTATCTTTCCTCTGAGACGAAAATAGCTGCCAAGAAATTGGCCTCTCAACATATCTTTGAGACTGACGGCGCAAACTGCTGTTTTTACAAATCGCCCAGATTGGAAGAAATTAGTATTTTGTGATTTTCGCGTGACTGTGTTCCCTTTAATTTCCGGTTATCTTCCGCTTCCTCGCCCGTTCGCTCGCGTTGCTCGGTCACTTGGCTGTGGCGAGCGGTGGGCGTTTTAATTTTAAGGATTTTTTGGATTATTTTTTAATTTTCTTTCTAAGTTTAGCTTGCGAGCACCGAACACCGTCGACGAGGAAGCGGAAATTAGTTTGTTGCTACTGAGTTGTCTTGTAACTCCTGAAAAACAAGAAAGAATCTAAGATAGATAAATAGTTATATATAAATCAGTATTTTAAATAAATTTTGGTAATCATATAATTAGTTAAGGTAACTATATGATTATATGTTAATAACTAAATAATCATTATTAATAACTATATAATTATTTTTAATAATTAAAAAAGTTATTTTTAGGATATGAAAACTTTTATTTAATAACTTTAAAAAAACTTGAAATAATTTTTTTATTATTATAGTTAACTTTAAAATTTATTTAAATGAGGCCGATATGGGACGTAGACATGTAAACCTAGAAACAGGGGAAATAACTCAAGAGCCTGATTTTATAAAGGTTTATATAAATGACCTATGTAATGTAAAGGGAGTTACTGGGCTTCAAATGAACATATTTCATTTTATGTTAAAACATATGAATGATCACAATGAAGTATCTTATGGTAAATCTGCAAAAGATAGATTTTGTAAAAGACATGATACTAGTTTAGCTGCCTTTAATAACAATATTAAAGCGTTAATAGCTGCTGGTTTAATAGAAAGAGTAAATCGAGGAGAATTTCGAGTTAATAAGAAGTACGCAGTTAAAGTTGATTGGGATAGGGTTCAATCCATCATTTGGGTTAGTACCTACACCAAAAACGGAAAAACAGAAGAGATTACATTTTCAGAGATGAAATGATTTTATAGTCGCTGACTACAAGAGTCGTTACCTCTTGCAATCAGCTAACCCAAAACCTAAGATGACTAGGAGTTGAGCTATGCGAAATAGTACCTTCCGTGTGCGCGTAATTGAAGCGCAAAATCAAATCATCGAGTTATTCGTTCGAACCTCACGCAATTTAACCCGTCGTCAGCGTGCCCGAATTCTCCAGCGAGTTGGGGGTGCGGCATGAAATACTTCAAAGCAACTATCATCACTAACGTTGACCACGAGAAGGGTAAGACAACAAATTTCATCTATCTTTCCTCTGAGATGAAAATAGCTGCCAAGAAATTGGCTTCTCAACATATCTTTGAGACTGACGGCGCAAATTGCTGTTTTTACAAATCGCCCAGATTGGAAGAAATTAGTATTTTGTGATTTTCGCGTGACTGTGTTCCCTTTAATTTCCGGTTATCTTCCGCTTCCTCGCCCGTTCGCTCGCGTTGCTCGGTCACTTGGCTGTGGCGAGCGGTGGGTGTTTTAATTTTAAGGATTTTTTGGATTATTTTTTAATTTTCTTTCTAAGTTTAGCTTGCGAGCACCGAACAGCGGCGACGAGGAAGCGGAAGTTAGTTTATTGCTGATCAGTTGCATGGTAATTCTCTCCAAAACTTCAAGATATAAGAAAGGAGAACGAGATATTAAAATTCTGATTTTAAAGAATTTTAATTTTTCATATGTTTAACAAGCTACTGAACATATATGTTCAGTATTATCGAACATGTGTTTATAAATAGATGTTCGTTTTTTCATAAAATATGTTTGACATTAATAACAACTGTGTTTATAGTTTTATATAAACATATGTTTAAAATTGTGAACTTATATGTTTATAGATAATGTCGATATGCAAAAAAATAAAGACCTTTTTATTCAATTTTCCGAAAAAAATATTGGTGCTGTTAGAGAGATATTTAAGAAAAATACCGTTTCGGGTGATATTTTTTTATTCTTAACCGAATTTATGAATAAAAACAATGCAGTAGTTTGCTCACATCGTGTTCTTGAAGAAGTTACGGGTAAAAAAAGAACAACTGTAAGTTTAGCTATTAAGTGTTTAAAAGATAACGGATTTATAACCATTCTAAAAATGGGTACAAGTAATGTCTATGTTCTAAATCCTCATGTGGTATGGAGAGCATGGAGAACAAATAAAGCGTATTGCAAATTTGAGGGACCCATTTTACTTTCAAAAAGTGAAAATGAAAAAATTACAAAAGAAATGCTCAGATCAATAAATATTGATGAGTAATCGCTGATAGCAAGAGTTTTCGCCTCTTACTACCAGCTAACCCTAAACCTACATGTGATAGGAGTAAGGCTAATGAAAAAGTCTACCTTCCGCGTGCGCGTAATTGAAGCGCAAAATCAAATCATCGAGTTATTCGTTCGAACCTCACGCAATTTAACCCTTCGTCAGCGTGCCCGAATTCTCCAGCGAGTTGGGGGTGCGGCATGAAATACTTCAAAGCAACCATCATCACTAACGTTGACCACGAGAAGGGTAAGACAACAAATTTCATCTATCTTTCCTCTGAGACGAAAATAGCTGCCAAGAAATTGGCCTCTCAACATATCTTTGAGACTGACGGCGCAAACTGCTGTTTTTACAAATCGCCCAGATTGGAAGAAATTAGTATTTTGTGATTTTCGCGTGACTGTGTTCCCTTTAATTTCCGGTTATCTTCCGCTTCCTCGCCCGTTCGCTCGCGTTGCTCGGTCACTTGGCTGTGGCGAGCGGTGGGTATTTTAATTTTAAGGATTTTTTTGGATTGTTTTTTTAACTCAATTTTTACGCTTTAAATTGCGAGCACCGTCGAAGAGAAAGCGGAATTAATCCGTTGCTACTGAGTCGTCTGATACTTCTTTCTATCAAAAGATACAAGAAGAGAAGTAATCATAAAACCTGTTATAGAAAGAATTAAATTTTTAATATCTGTTTGTCACAACCATAAATACTGTTGTTGCTGTAATCAAAAATGAGTGTCTTTATGATTACGTTAAAATCAAAAAATACGTTGACATAATCAAAAAAACAACTAAAATGCTTAAGTAAGAGTAAGAAAAAATAGAAAAATGCATATGACGGAATCAAAAAATATCGATGTAATAAGGCACAAACAAAATCCATTCATGGAAAATATGATGATTCCTATGGGGACTAAACAAATTCGATTATCCAAAATGGGTAAAGATCGGAATGTATTAGTCAATCAACTTACAGGAGAAATTTTAGGAACGCATGTAACAACTTATAAAAAAGTTGATAGGGGGAAATTTATAAAACTTTTCGCTGAAAATATAGCGATGACTTTTGAATTAGGCTCTGCTGGACTAAAAGCACTAAATGTATTGATTTTTACAGTGCAAAATTCAGGAATGAACAAAGATAGAGTTGTGTTAGATAAATACGCTTTAGAAGAATTTTTATCTGATTCAGGTCAAAAATTATCTCAAGCAACATTTACTAGAGGAATTAAAGAACTAGTAGGGGCTCAAATAATCGCAAGATGTTTAAAACAAGGAGATTATTTTATTAACCCAAACTTTATTTTTAATGGAGACAGAGTTGCATTTACTACAGCAATAGAAAAACAAGATTAAATTAGCGGTACTTGAACGGGCTCTGAACCCCGCCCAAGCACCTGATCCAACAACCTAAGTCGATAGGAGTCGGACTATGCGAAATAGTACCTTCCGCGTGCGCGTAATTGAAGCGCAAAATCAAATCATCGAGTTATTCGTTCGAACCTCACGCAATTTAACCCGTCGTCAGCGTGCCCGAATTCTCCAGCGAGTTGGGGGTGCGGCATGAAATACTTCAAAGCAACCATCATCACTAACGTTGACCACGAGAAGGGTAAGACAACAAATTTCATCTATCTTTCCTCTGAGACGAAAATAGCTGCCAAGAAATTGGCCTCTCAACATATCTTTGAGACTGACGGCGCAAACTGCTGTTTTTACAAATCGCCCAGATTGGAAGAAATTAGTATTTTGTGATTTTCGCGTGACTGTGTTCCCTTTAATTTCCGGTTATCTCCCGCTTCCTCGCCCGTTCGCTCGCGTTGCTCGGTCACTTGGCTGTGGCGAGCGGTGGGCGTTAAATTTTAAAAAGATTTTTTGGTTTTTTTTAAAGAAAATCCGGTTTTTCCTTAACTCAGTCCGCTCACCGCAGGAGACGTTGAGGCGGAGCGCAGCTTGCGAGCACCGAACAGCGGCGACGAGGAAGCGGAAGTTAGTTTGTTGCTATTGAGTTGTCTGATAGTTCCAACTAATACAGATACAGAAAGGGAATGCACTATAAAATTATGATTTATAATTATTTTTTTATTTTACAGTATCAGTATTGATGATACTGATGAGTCTCATAGCTAATGATACTCAGTTTTTAAAATAAAAAAATATTTGACACAACCAGTATCTTTTGGTTATAGTTTTTATTACTGGATTGAGACTGAGGGGTATCATATAAATTGAAATTAGATAATTATAATTTCGTCCAGTTATCAAAAGGATATATGAATCATTTTAGAGGTCTAATAAGCAAACATCCTCTTGCTGCTGAAATATTAATTTTTTCATGGAAAAAATGGGAAGAACGACAAACGCTGTTGTATGTAGTTATCAATTACTACAAGAAGTGACCGGATATAGTCGTCCAAGTGTAGCAAGGGCAGTAAGAATCTTAAAAAAAGATAACTGGATAGATACGGTAAAAGTTGGAAATGCAACCGCATACTGTGTTAATGAAAAAGTAGCTTGGCAGGCAGGTAGAGATGAGCGTCAATATGCTATTTTTAGTGCCACAGTTGTTGCCACTTCTACTGAACAAGAAAGTAATTTTAGGGAAAAATCGAAGGAAAAATTAACGTATATTCCTTTTGTTGAGAAAGAATAATCGCTGATTGAAGGAGTTAACGCCTCCTACAACCAGCTAACCCAAAACCTACGATAACTAGGAGTCGGACTATGAGAAATAGTACCTTCCGTGTGCGCGTAATTGAAGCGCAAAATCAAATCATCGAGTTATTCGTTCGAACCTCACGCAATTTAACCCTTCGTCAGCGTGCCCGAATTCTCCAGCGAGTTGGGGGTGCGGCATGAAATACTTCAAAGCAACCATCATCACTAACGTTGACCACGAGAAGGGTAAGACAACAAATTTCATCTATCTTTCCTCTGAGACGAAAATAGCTGCCAAGAAATTGGCCTCTCAACATATCTTTGAGACTGACGGCGCAAATTGCTGTTTTTACAAATCGCCCAGATTGGAAGAAATTAGTATTTTGTGATTTTCGCGTGACTGTGTTCCCTTTAATTTCCGGTTATCTTCCGCTTCCTCGCCCGTTCGCTCGCGTTGCTCGGTCACTTGGCTGTGGCGAGCGGTGGGCATTTTAATTTTAAGGATTTTTGGGATTTTTTTTAGTTAATTCAGTTTCCTTACCTTAGATCGGGAATACCGAAAAACGTCGACTAGGAAGCGGAAGTTAATTTGTTTCTTGATGAGTTGCTTGGTAGTTCCTTACACCTAAAGATTAATAAATAAACCTCATGTAAGTTATTGATATATATAGATGTGAGTTTTCATTTTCTGATCCTTTGGAAACCTATTTTTGCACCTTGTAGAATCAAAAAATATATTATATTGGTTTTTAAGAAACCAAAAAAAACCTTGTTAAAACCATTTTTTATTATATAATGGCATTACAGAGTTCAGTTAATAATGAGAAAATGGATGGCAGAGATTAGATATGAAAGTAATCCTTTCTTAGAAAATATGGTTATACCGTTTGGTAGAAAAACGGTAAAGCTTTCTCCGCTAGGACGTGAAGATAATATTTTAGTTAATCAATTCACTGGTGAAATAAGGGGTACTCATGTTGCCACTTATAAAAAAGTTGATTCTCAGTGTTTTGTGAAATTATTTACTGAGAATATTGCACTAGCATTTAATCTTAAATCTGCAGGTATAAAGGCATTAACGGTACTAATATTTATAGTTCAAAAATCCGCCATGAATAAGGATGTGGTAAATTTAGATTCATACACTTTAAAAGAATTCCTAAATTTTAACGAAGGAGTCAAACTATCTATGACAACTTTTAGGAGAGGACTCATAGAACTTGAAGAAGCTAAAATAATAGCTAAGGCATTGAGAAAAGGAAATTATTTTATAAATCCAAACTTTGTTTTCAATGGAGATAGAATAGCGTTCTCAACAATTATTGAAAAAGAAAACGCAATATCAAGTAATTAGTCGCTAGCTGTTTGGGTTGCACCCCTCACAGCTAGCTAGCCCAAAACCTACTGTAACTAGGAGTCGGACTATGGGAAATAGTACCTTCCGCGTGCGCGTAATTGAAGCGCAAAATCAAATCATCGAGTTATTCGTTCGAACCTCACGCAATTTAACCCTTCGTCAGCGTGCCCGAATTCTCCAGCGAGTTGGGGGTGCGGCATGAAATACTTCAAAGCAACCATCATCACTAACGTTGACCACGAGAAGGGTAAGACAACAAATTTCATCTATCTTGCGTCTGAAACGAAAATTGCCGCCAAGAAATTGGCCTCTCAACATATCTTTAAAACGGACGGCGCAAACTGCTGTTTTTACAAATCGCCCAGATTGGAAGAAATTAGCGTTGAAGAGTATCTCGCTAATACCGAAAAACAGACGGATATTATCGAAGAACAGGGCATAGACCAGTTTTGCGCTTTACTCACGATATTTGGGGTTCAGGAAGAATACGACGAAGGCGAGATTCGCGATGCGGAGGATTTGTTGGCCAATCCATCAGAAGAGCCAGAGATTTTTGAGCAATACACCGAACTTCGTGAATTGTTGTCCGTGAAAATACAGGAAGCAGACAAAACTATCTCTTTAAGCGAAATCAAGGGAATAGCGATTCATCTTTTTGAGTGTGGAAAAAATAATCAGTTATTAACGCAATCAACAGAGTTATCCACTAAATCTGTCGTTATGTCTGTGGAAAACGTGGGAGAAGCGGAAAAAAGCGAGGCGAATATAGTACCTGAAGAATTGGTTAATAATTACACAGAAGGGCAACAATTAATTAACTCAAAAGTCACAAACATAGACGACAACTCTATCTTCTCTGCTTTTCCTCCCGTTAACGGAAAAATCATGAGCGGTGAAAATATCACGCTTGAGATGTTGAACGGCTGTGTGGATGCGTTGAAACCCACAGAGAGCTTGATTGTTCGCCGTTTGTCAAATAGCACCTATCACGCGGCAAACGGTTATTCGAGTACGCAAATTAGGTTGGTGCAAAAGGCAGAGACAATAGCTGTGCTGGATTGGGACAAGGACGCACCCGTTCAGGAAGGAAAAACAAGAGCGTTTTTGATTGGTGATGCGGTACATACGGCTATTCTTGAGCCGGAGAAATTTCCGCTAAGATATGTTTCTGCACCTGAGCTGGATTTGCGTACAAAGGATGGCAAAAAAACGCTATCCGATTTTGAGAAAAAAAATCTAACATTGGCAAGGGTTGTTTTAAAAAAGGAGGAATTTGAGGCAATCCAATTGATGCGTGATTCTGCGCTGGCTTACCCAATGGTTGAAGAGCTACTCGAAAACGGCGAACCAGAGGTTTCAATTTTCTATCGCACGGAAAAGGGGACGCTATTGAAAATTCGTCCTGATTTGTTGGGAATCTATTCAGATAAGCCTTTCTTGTTGGATGTGAAAACGACTGACAATTTTCAAGGTTTTGGGAAATCTGTTGATGAGTTTGGTTATCACATACAAGCGGAATTTTACCGTCTGATTGCTAATCAGGTATTTGGTCAAGCGATAGCTTTCACTTTCTGTGCAATTGGCAAAAACCCAGCTTATGGGCGTTTTCCTGTGAAACTTTGTGAACCCGACGACGAAGATAGCGAGCAGGGCGTATACGAAGTAAATCGTGTGATTGATATGCTAGAAAGCGTCATAGAAACCTACCCAATAGTCAAAATATCCCGTCCTTTCTGGGCAAAACAGGCGGATAGAAAACGCAGAGAAGCTTTGATGATGGAAGAGGGTGTAGCATGAATACCGGACTGGAAACCATGAACAACGTCTATGCCAATTTGCAATCGGTCATTACGCAGCAAGGCATAGCAGCCCTGTTACCTGCTCAGGTTACGCCTGAGCAGTTCACCCGAACCGCCGCAACCGCATTGATTGAAAATGCGGATTTGCAAAAAGCCGATAAGCAATCACTGGTGCTGGCCTTAACCCGTTGCGCCAAAGACGGACTTATGCCTGACGGACGAGAAGCTGCTCTGATTGTCCGTAGTACCAAAGTCAATAATCAATTTGTGAAAAAAGCCGTCTACATGCCGATGGTGGACGGTGTTATGAAACGTGCCCGTCAATCCGGTCAGGTAGCCAATATCATTGCAAAGGTTGTCTATTCACAAGATGAGTTTGAATATGTGATTGATGAAAACGGCGAGCATTTAACCCACCGTCCAGCGTTTTTTGATGGTGATGAGGTAGTAAAAGTCTATGCCTTCGCCAAACTCAATAGCGGTGAACTGGTTGTTGAAGTGATGAGTCGCGCTGACGTGGAAAAGATACGCGATACAGTGAAAAGCGCAAAAGACTACACAAGCCCTTGGGTGAAGTGGTTCGACAGAATGGCACTCAAGACAGTGATTCATCGCCTCGCTAGACGGCTTCCTTGCGCCTCTGAACTATTTTCGATGTTTGGGGTATACGAAGATGCAAATTCAACAGAAAAACCGCTCAGAATGGCTCCTACTTCGTTTAAACGGCTATCGATGAGGGATATTATCCGTGAGCGAAACGAAAAACTACGTCAAAAAGAAGAAACGGCGACAGATGTACAACCAGCAACTAATCCAAAATTGGACGCCGTATTAATCGCCCTCGACGATGCCACCGACGAAAAAAACCTTGCTGAAATCGTTGAGCATTGTACCCTGTTGTCCGCTGAGTTGTCTGAGGACGAAAAAATACAGCTTCGTGAAAAGATTAAGACTAGCAAAAAGCGGTTAATTCCAACCAACAAAGATAGCAATGTTTGGATGGCAAGACTGGCAAACGGTACGGGTGACGCTTGGCGATTTCGAGATGGTGAAATAGTCCACGGATTTTCGAGGCTGAGAAAAAAGCCAAAGAGGTGGGCGCAGTATTGGAAAAACCGAGTCCTTACCGATTTAGTCCGAGTCATTAAAGTAAAAATGCCCCTGAGGTAAATAGGGCGTTATTGCTAAAGCTGGATTATGATGTCTTAAATGTAATGATTAATATAGCGGGTTTGTTTGCCATAATTCAATCTGACGCGAGCAATTATTGAAGATATCCGATGAGTAAAAAATTCACCCCAACGCCCCATGATGCGGTATTTAAGCAGTTTTTAAGTGAAAAAGAGACCGCTAAAGATTTCTTTGATATCTGGCTACCGGATGAGATTAAGGCACTGTGTGACTTAGATAGCCTCAAAGTGGAATCTGGCTCATTTGTTGATAGTGAGATGAAAAACTACCAGAGTGATATCCTGTATTCTGTCAAAACAGAAAAGGGACAAGGTTATCTCTATCTGCTGATTGAACACCAATCAACCCCTGACAAGCTCATGGCATGGCGACTCATGCGCTACAGTATGGCTGCCATGCAAAAGCATTTAGAGGCTGGTCATAAAGAGTTGCCGCTGGTTTTTCCCATCCTGTTTTATTGCGGTGAGAAAAGCCCTCATCCGTATAGTACAGACTGGCTAGACTGCTTTAGTGGCAGAGATATTGCCGAAAAGATATACACCAAACCGTTTAAGCTAGTCGATGTCACCACGCTTGATGACGGTGAGATTATGCAACATAAGCGAATGGCGTTATTGGAGCTTATCCAAAAACACATTCGAAGACGGGATATGGCCGAGCTACTGAATAGTATTGTTAAACTGTTGTCGTATAATTATTATACTGATAATCAAGTTATTACTATGTTTAACTATCTAATCCAAGAAGGCAATGCTGAGCAACCAGCAAAGTTAATCAAAGAGATAGCCAGACAGACAGAGAAACATGAGGGGGCATTGATGAATATTGCACAAGGTATACGAGAAGAAGGCATACAACAAGGCATACAACAAGGTATGCAACAAGGCATACAACAAGGCATACAACAAGGTATGCAACAAGGCATACAACAAGGTATGCAACAAGGCATACAACAAGGTATGCAACAAGGCATACAACAAGGTATGCAACAAGGGAAAGTTGAGGGCGAAAAACAGGCTTCCATGAAGATAGCGCGCCAAATGCTCGAAAGTGGCATGGATAGACAATCGGTGATGAAATTTACGAGCTTAAATGATACTGAAATGAGCAACCTGTTTAAAGATTAAACCATGACAGAACGCCAAAATTTAAGCCTTAATCGTCCTAGAAAGCTTTCATCGGAAGAACATCACAAAAGTGACCTTGCTTACCGTAAAAAGGTCTGGGTAAAGGCTGCGTCAAAAAAACAGAAAAAAAACCTCATCCTTCGAAAGCCGTAAAACAGCAGCCCAAGCAGACGGTTGTTAAACCCAAACAGGAAGTGAAGGTTAAAACACCTAAATCACCCACACCGTCTAAAAAGCGATTACCGTTAAATGAGGCAATTTCACAAATTAGCACGTTTTGGCCTTATCTTTTCCCTGATGGCAAGCTGTGCCCAATGAAAATTGGCATCCAGCAGGATATGTGGCAAGAGGTGAAGGAAAAGGGCTTACCGATAGCGAGAAGGCGTTTAAGAGCCTGTTTGGGTAGTGTTGGTCATCACGCCGATTATCGCGCACTTATCCAGTTAGGCGCATTTCGTTATGACAAATCCGGTCAGATAGTTGGCGAGGTCACCCAAGCGGATGTTGAGGATAATTTGCAACGTTTAGCACGGCGAAATAAATCAACCAATTCTTTTCTGTCATGCTGATTTGGCGTTGGAAAGCTACTCAATCCGGTTTTTTCGGCCAGTCAATATCGGGTGCAGTTGAAACATCCGTACGGTTCACAAAAACCCGATATTTTTTCCAGGCTATCAGTCGTTTTTTCTCGTCTTCGGTGGCCATTTCTAAATCGACTGCATCTTGAAGGGGTGCAATTTCACGAGTGGCATCATATAATTTTTGTTGTTTGATGCCTTCTAATTTTTGTCTTTCTGCTAATTTTTCAGCTTCTGCATCCTTGACCCACTTTTCACCATCCCAAACATCATATTCGCTTTGAGGGGCTAATGATGTTAAATATTCCGGTACCTTACCTAATTTTTCAAGGGTGACAGATTGACGGCTTTTCGTATCAAACAAAACCAAACCGCGATGATCTTCCTGATATTCCCATTCCTGATTTTGTTCATTAAAAACAACAGCGAAACCTTCCTTTTTGTCAATTGGTTTTTTCTCAGTATGAAAAGGCAGTATGTCATGAGTTTCATCCGTGTAAGCATCGCAAGGACCCAGCAACTCATGTGTATCACTCGTGTAGGTATAGGCTTTAAAAATTCTAAACATTTTTGATTCCTTAACTGATTCTGTACCAGCCCATTAGCGTAATAAAAGCATTCGTTATATTAATTTCGCTACTACTTCCCGTCTTTCCCGTTGTACCTGAAACAGAATGGGTGTGTGCACCGATAGTAACAGTATGTGAGTGGTTCCCCGCTTGTGATGTATTTTGAGCCCTTGGTTTCCATTGATTAGGATTACCGTCATCGCCTCTTGCATTCCATGGGTCACGTACAACGCCTGCAAAATTATGTGCATGATTACCCGTTGCATTCGTATTTTTAGTACCATAATCATAGCTACTGGTTGTTGCTGAAAAGTGTGCCCGTGAGCGGGTAATTGGGCTTCTGTCAGCTTAATAGCATCAGCGCCTCCGGTAGTGAATACATTAGAACCATCTGCTTTTGCTAAACGAATGGTTTATTTTCACCAATGTATTGCCATTTTGTATTTGGAAATAAGGTATTGGGATTTTTATTTTGAGCAAACCAGACAACAATCCCTACCGGATAATTCC
Source organism: Candidatus Arsenophonus triatominarum (assembly GCF_001640365.1). GTDB lineage: Bacteria > Pseudomonadota > Gammaproteobacteria > Enterobacterales > Enterobacteriaceae > Arsenophonus > Arsenophonus triatominarum. The sequence goes on from NZ_LWMI01000057.1 coordinate 13,359, forward strand.
GTCAATACTTACGGTTTTCGCCAAGTCATAAGCGGCTTTGACGGCTTTGGGTGTGGCGGCCAGCGTTTCATCATTGCTGTCAGTGGCGCTACTTAACCGTGTGAGACGTGTTGAGTGAGCGACGCAACGAGGATAGCAAAATAATCTGTGACATCGCAACGGATAACATTTCTGCACTGGGCAGTACACACCAGTCCCTGACAGGGGTTTACGAGTCAGGGTGAAATTCCCCTGACAGTGATTGGTGACAGTCCAGTTTCTTATCCATGGCGGGAAATTACGGTGGTATCAGCAATAAGATTGCCACTGAAGACCAGTTCTTCTTTTGCGGCCTGTAAGGTAGTCAAGGTTATCGTGCCGGTTTCCAGTCCGGTTATACTGGTGATGCCGTAACTATTCACGGGTACCCACCCTGTTGCGGAGGCATCCAACACTTCCGGATTGGTCGTATTCCCGTCTATTGTATTTAGCCAAAACCGTCATTCGTGGAATTGGGCACTTTCGCCCCGCCGGATAACCACCAATCGCCGTGGCAAAATCGGCATCAAAAGGGTAACCCGCGCCCGCATTATGCCAACGATAGCCGGTGTATAGTTCGTTAAGTGCCTGATTCATGTCACGGCCATCAGGGGGCAAGCCGCCTGCGGCTTTAATCGTCATGGTAATGGGGGAAAACCGCATCATAAGAAGCCTGATTACTGCCGGTTGGCGTTTTCGCCGTTAAATCACGCCGTGAACCATTCGCCCCAAAGGCACCGGTTTACGAGCGGCAAGTCTGTTTTTTTCATAAATACTCCAAAAATTCTACTGGATGATTAACGTCCCGCGTAAAAAACGTCCCCTCATTAAACGGATAGGCATCCTCGGCAAAGCCAAAGTAGGGGGCGACGACTGATTGATATTCATCAGTACCCCAGAAGGTAACGGGGTGACCTCGCTGTTTCTCAATACTGACAATTCAAAGGGTTCTAGGGGAAGGCGGTGGTAATACCAATAGTCATGTCACGATAATTCACACAAACGCCTCGCCACGTTCCTTAAACAGAAAACGTAAGAAGCGATTGATTTCAGGAATAGTCGCAATACTGATGTTAGAAAACGCCTTGCTGAGTATCAGGCTTCGATAAGCGTTGTCCGCTAGCCGGATTTTTCTGGTTTCCTGCACACCGCGTAATAAGGGCATCACTGAACGGGGTGGGATAATCCGCTTTTCCTTCGTCTGCCTGCGCAAACCCAAACGCGCTGTTATCGACTTCCGCCGTGATGTAACGTGAAATGTTGACGATTTTCCCCACATATCCAGACCAAAGCGGTTGCAGGTGGTGATATCCACACTTCATCAAGAACCGGTCAGTAAAATCCTCAGACTCACCGCCTGCTCGAATGTTGCGATGACAGACAGCAATTTCTGGCTGGCACTGTACTGGTTTAGCACCGTTTTTTGCCAACTCATTTTAACTCCACGTGAATGTTATCGGCTTGCAAAACGGGGACTTGCGCCACGCCTGGTGTTAACGCAGACAGCCAGTTTTTGCCGTCTTGGGATATCATTACTGATACGACACTCACCGAATAAGGCTCAATCGCAATAATCGGCGCGTAGTATTTACCACATTCAGGGTTGCCCTATACCCGCACGTTGAATGCCTTCTACCTCGCCATTAAACACGCGAATAACTGTTTTTTTAACTTGCCCGGTAATGTCACAGGGAGGATTGAGACTTTTATCAATGTTGACGGAAAAATAGACGCTTAATGGGGTGGCTCGCTGCACTGCATCACATATTGCGGGTAAGGCGGCGAGTAGTTCTCTTTATCATAAACAGTAAAGGTGGTATCCCCATTCATGTCCGCGCCAGGATTGTAATACTGGAAGATCGTCTCGGCGATATCGGTATCGTTGCCACCATTCACACAAATAAAAACGGAATGCGGTTTAACCGGATAAAGAGTCGTGCCGATAGTGACCGTCTCCCTTGTTCGGTTTGACCAGACATACGCATCCGTCACACCTTGGGTTTCCAGTAGGGCCGCTTCATCGCACCATATTACGACCGTGCGCGCGCCACTGATTGCGGCGGCGTGTTTCAAAAGGCAATGCGGGATTCTACCTGTGACCCGACACGGGCGGTGTGTCATTGGTGATGGCGTCCCACCTGAACAGAGCTAAAATTTGCGTTAATTCCCCGTGGCGCAGGCGATGGGGCCATGCGTCGTGTTCTGGAAGGGGATTTTTACCGTGCCGCTGGCAGGGATGGTTGCTTCGCTCACTGAACGCCACAAATAACGCCTTATCCTGGGCGGTACTGCTGCTGGGATACGGGTGCCGACTTTGCCCGTGCAGGTGGCCATGACAACGCTACCCTGACCAGGAATACGATTGAGAAAATAGATGCGCCCTATTCCATCCTGAAAGCGCCCGCTCGCAAAA
>NZ_LWMI01000058.1 GCF_001640365.1 Candidatus Arsenophonus triatominarum
GCAAAATTGCCTTCCCGACCCGGTGCCTGATAAAGCGCTACATTGTTCTGAAAGGCCATCATTTTGCTCCTAAAAACTGGTCAACACGGGACACTGAATTTGAGTCAAAGGCGACTCGAGGTTCAGGTTGATTGTGGGTGTTTTTGAGCATCTCCACCAATTTGGGGAGTGCTGAGGGATGAACCCCTTTTGTGTCGATGCCGTTTTGGCTGAGTGTTATCCGGTAGACTTCTTCGGCAGAGTCACAGCCACTTCACCAATCAGCGGTGAACACAAACGTTCTGCCGCACGAAGCGCTGCAAATTCACGCGAATTTTGTTTCTGCCTGTTGGATCAGGATAGCCGCATCGTTAGCGGTTTTTTATTCATCATCGTACACGTCCTTTTTCTTATCCTCTTCGTTTTCTGTTATCATCGACGGATCTTCTTTTGTCTCTCGTCATTCGCTTTTGAGGTCAGTCCATTGATATACTCTGCCACCGTATGAATATCTTCGTCACTGGCATTTGGCAGGCGCTCTTTCAGTCCTGCGATCATTTCATCATCGGCTTTCTTTTCGTCTGCCATTTTTTTTAAATCCTCTGGTTTTGCGTCGTTGACTAGAACATCTGCCCCGTCCTGCCATCAGGAACAATCGCCAGGTGGTAGGCGTGAATATTGCGCATCACGCCATCATAGGCCTCTCCATCAACGCTGCCCTGCGTCATATCCGGTACGTAGCTGTAGGAGGGCGATAATTCGCGCTGGATATCGGTTTCAATACCCGCTTTTGCTGCTTCATCCCAAATAGAAATCGAAGCGATGAGATAGGGAAATTCAAAACGGATATCATTCATCACGGCACCCACCGCGAGATCGGTGATGGGTTTCGTATTGTTCTCGGCAGGATGCCCCATCAGAACGGGGATACCGTTAAACGTCGGCATGGCTTTTTCCAGCTCTTGCGGGGGGCGATAAAGCTGATATATTTTTCTGGATTCCAGACCCAACTTTTCATAGCCAGGTATTTCAACGCCGTAATAACCGCTAATGTTCGCTTTGCTTATCCGGTTATCACGGACATACATTTTGCCAAATTTGTCCACTTCCCGCGCAGATTTGGCATCCATCGCGAGACCGTCTTTTGTCACTTGCACGTTGTCAATCCTCGAAAGTGGGTAAAACCGGTTCCCAAATACACCCACAATTGATTTTTTCACCTGGCAGGATGTATTCACCGCTAATCAGGCAGCCTTTACGGAGCGAAAATTTCTTGCCCGTGGCTTTTACATGATCAGGCCTTGGGTGTTGCCCTGCGCCGGTATGTCGCCAAATCCCCTCAGTTATCCCCAGCGCATGCTGTCTCACTGCCGCCAAGGCAGAATTCGCTTTTCGGTTCTGGTCACGGGCAATCAATTCCGCCCTTCTGGCAGTTACGCCAAACTGTTGTCCCAATGTTTTTTTAAGCTGAGCTAAATCACCTCCCCGCGAAACAGACTGGAGAACCACGGATTCAACGTTAGTGAAATAGCGTTGGGGGATGGATTTAATTAATGACACGTTCTCCGCCACAATCGCTGTCACCGCATTGTGCATGTCGCGCGTCATTTTGAAATCAATCGCAAACCCCTTATCGACCAGCTGCTTTTTAAGGGGCACATCCACATTACCGGCTGCTCGGTTAACGAAGGTTTTGCCAGATCGTCGGATAAGGCCAGTGAATTTCTTTACCCAGCGGGCAGAAAGCGCGCGGAGCGTATTCCTTATCATTGAGGCGGGGCTGGCGTCGTAAGCAAGAGAATTTTTGAAAGGAAGTTAAAATTTTGGCGGTGACGTTTTTATGCATCCTGGTAATCTGGCGACGTAATTCACGCTGATACCAAAGCTGTATCCCTGCATTGGGGAGTGAAGGTTTAAGTGTTTTCTCCTTCTTTTTCGTCTGTTTCATCTTCGTTTTCCTGCCCGTTCATGAAAGCAAACCACTCTTCGGATTATTGATAAGCCATTGAGCGACATCCATCGTCGAAATACATGAACTCGTTGCTAAATTAGCCAGCATTGAAGCGTTATTGAGATTTATCTCCGACATTTCCTTTTCGGTTAGCTCATCGAGTGGGTTAAAGGTGAACGTAATTTCGGGTAATAGCTGCCCAAATTCCGCTATAAACAGGTAATCCAGCATTTGCTGTATCATGGGGCGAATATTGCGTTCCTGAATACCGGAGATGGTTTCGTGCCAGACATCGATTTCACCCTGCCCGTTTGCATTCAGTCCCGCGGGCGCATTGCCAAGCAGCTTAATCACCGGCATCCGTGAGGGAATACACAGTTGTTCCTGATAGTTTGAGGCGATTTTCTCAAGATCCGTCATCGGTGTATTGATCTGAAAAAACGCTTCCTCCGTATCTAGCGCCAGTACCCCGCGATTGTTTCGGTAGTTGGTCATGATATCGATGCGGCGTTTGAACTCGCCTGGGTTTTCCATCCGTTTTTCCATGTCGGTTTTCAGCCCCGTCAGCGTAAAAGCCTTGACAATTTTGGGTATTTCATCGCGGATAGTTTCCCACGCCTTGACATAAGGCTCCATTAGCTGGATCAGCGATAAGCCCCCAAAGTTATAGGCAGGTTTCAGTATCTGTGATACCGGACGCGTCACTAGGTCAATAAATCGGGAGGCATGGATGGTCTGCCCCATCACAAACCACGATGAAGGCTGATAAAAATCCGGCTCCCACGGTCTGAGCGTGTTATACATCGCCGGATACGTCCAAATAGGCTCAATAATACGAAAACCGCGAAATTTATCGCCCACTTTTGCTCTGTCTTTAAAGAGCGGATTGCGCATTTCATTCTCATCGGCGCCCATGTCAATATAGATATGCGCTATGCCGAACAGACAATCATGCAAAACGGCCTGATGGATCATATCCTGAAGGCGATATTTCACGATTACCCCTTCCACCTCATTAACGAGGTCCTCATCATCGGATGAGGATTTTACGGTTAACCAATTGGCGCGTAACCTCGTCAGCAAAAATCGCGGCAACATTGGCGTACTCGGATTGCTGCGCTTTCATGGCCAACATCGGGTATCCCTGAAACCCACCATACAAACAATCACTCCCGAATGCATTCAGGGTTTCATACGGGGTGCATCATTCGCCAGCGCATCCGCTCTCTTTGCTTCGGGTATCACGCTTGCGGGAGGGGCATAGGGTTGAATTCGTAGACTGGCTGCTCACTGACCGGATACATATCGATGTCAGAGATGGAAAATGCTTTTTCCCTTTCAGGCTTAACGTCCTTTTTCCTGTTTCTTTGCTCATTAGAAAAATGCCTCGTCGGGAATATGGAACGGTTTTGTACGGGCGAAAATGCCATAATTAATGAATCGGCCATGTTGGTGAAGCGATGCCCCGTTTTTTCATGTCTTTTTGCTCTCGACTTTCACCCGTCCATTGTTGTCGTAATTCACCCGAGGACGGGATAATTCAGCTTTCAGAGCGTCAAGTTGTTTATACTTGCGCTCAGACTGATTAACTGGTCATTGGTAAATTGATTGATGAAATGCTTATCATCGGGTGTTTCTCCAACTGCATGATACATCGCCAGGTATTAAAAAAACGGTCTCGGACGCCCCACCAGGCTTGCGCTTTGATATTCGCGAACATATCTTTATTGGTTTTCCCGCCACATATTTTGCGTCAGGTTTAAAGACAGCCCCACCCGCGTTGAATCCGGTTGCGGTGATATGACATACCCGTCGTAGATGCGCTTTCACCCCTGCCCCTACCCCGATGGAGTCATAGATGATTTCATCGGCATGGGCTTCCTCAGCATAGTTTTTGACTCGGTTTGCTGAGCTGATCACGTCACCTTTACTCCACTGCTGGCAATCCGTGACAACCGATCCGTGTGCAAACGTGAGGGCGTTGCTGTCATCGCCCTCATCTGCAACGTCAAAACCGAGTCGTTTAGCCCCCGTTGTCAAAAACCCCAGTTTGATATGGGCATCAATGGCCGCCTGTACCCATTCGGCGGGAATTAAGATACCTTCAACAGACGCCTGATAGTTCAAATCCAGTTCCTGCGCCACAATGACCGGATTATCGATTTTCAGGCACTCTTTTTCGTACCATTGTTCATCTTTACGGGGGTCATTGCGCCAGTGAAAGGTAAACACCGGAATGCGTCCACTGTGGCGTTTTTGGGCAAAAGGATTGTCCATCCCATTAACCGAGCTTAAGTCAATGCGACAGCGGGTAGTTTGGGATAGGGCAGCATCAATCAATAGCGGACGAGGCAAAAAGGCGGCTTCATCGACGAAATAGAGTGTCGTCCGGTCACCCCGTCCAATATTGTCCCCCGCTTCACCCTTGATAATGGCGCCGGTGTTTGGAAAATTGACCCGCATATAAGGCGCGTGTTTTTTCGCTACCCAGCCTCCCCGAAACTCTTGCGGTAAAGTTTCAATAAACTTACGGGCTTTCCAGAACAACGCTTTCGGGTCACCGGTGCTGTCAACATACTCTTCTTTGCGTGAACCAAAGCCAATTACCATCTCTTTATTAAAGAGACATAAAGCGCATGCGAGTGCAATTGACGTCCAGCTTAAACCCATTTCACGACTCTTTTCGGTAATGCCATTTTCACGTCCTTTCCAGCGTGTCATTATCCAGTCAATCCATGCTTCCTGTTTCGGAAACAGTAAAAAAGGGGTTGTGACGGGGAGGCCGTAATCAATATTACGTGGGTCTGTTGTCATGCCCCAATCAATAATAAATTGGGCGGGGTTTTGCTGATAGAAATGGGCCAATAGTTTAAGATTTTCCGGCTGCTCCCGAAGACGTTGTAGTCGCTCAGCGCGCCATTCAAACACCTGAACATAATCCGGTTTTTTAAAGTCAAAAGGAAAGGGTAACGGCATAGAAAAATGTCCGGAAAAGGGTCAGTCAAAAAAATATTTTGCGCATAACTGTGTACATAAAAAATATAAAACAGGGTGTTGTTAAATATAACTACATGATATTAAACAATTATGTTTGCATGAATGTTATTCTTAATCCAAATAAGCAAGCAATTTCAGCCCTTTACCCCATCAATTTTTTATAGGCTTCTGCCGCCTGTTCGGGGTCATCTCACGGGTAATATGCTCGATAGGGTTACCCCCTTTCCTGTGTGTTCATTACTGACCTGTTCGCGAAAAGCCTGAACAGCGATATGCTTACCTAATAGCTCAAGATTCTTAATTTTATCTGGCCATTTTATTTTTTTAAGCAACGCCTCTGCGCCCTCAAGGCGTATCGCCGCAATATCTAAACCACTTAATGTTGTCCGCCAGACTTTAGGCCATTCTTTTATTGGTTTTAAATCGCCTGACTCGTTCAGAATGTCTAATACGTCCATCTGGTCGATATCAACCAGTCGCTTAAGAACGTAGTCAGCATTAACCTCAATGCGATTTTTGCGCTCCTCCATGAGGTCTTGTATGCGTTTTTGGATGTCTAGTTTTGTAACGTTCTCACTCCCTATTCTACGGGCTGTTTTTTCGCTATAGCCTGCTCTTATTGCCGCCTGTGTTGCGTTTAAATCAATCAGATACTCTCGACAAAAGGCTTCCTGTTTATCTGTGAGAGTCATAATAGCTACCTTACTTAATGTTTATTTTTAGCCGCACTCTTCGCCCATCGTTTAGCCTGATTGAGACAATCCACTATCATCTTGCCTCGTCTGCTTGCGGGTTGTTTGCGGTAGTACCGGATAGCTTCACTTGTTGCCATTGCTGCTATTAATGAAGAAAAGCCGAGCTTGATTAACTCGGCCTTGACATTAGTTTCGATGAATTGTTCGTGGTTCATGCTGGGATTTCTCCGTCAGGAAAATCACCAAGATCAGGTATATTAAGTTGAGTTAGCTTAGTGCTATAGCGGTTGCTTCTTTTACTTTCTTTATGTCTCTTTTACGCTGAGCTAATAAACCACTACCCTTTTGCCCTCTATGCTTAAATGAAGCTTTATCAAACATAGCTATTGAGTCATGTATTTTTTGTCCAGTAAGTTCAGTTAATGTCTTTATGTCAAGAACGCCAACTTCAACATTTGATTCTTTTTCAACCAAATCTAGTAGCCATATTCTTAAATCTTTTGCTACTTTTGTTCGTGAAAACATACCAATAAGATAAGCTCCACGCAGGGAATATAATCTTACATCGGATACAAATTTATTGTAACTCGTTGATTTATCCGAGGTCCTCACTTTGGCTACAACACTCATACTGGCAGTAAATTCGTCTTTATGTCTGTTATAAAGATTAGCGACTTTTTTGCTGTCTTTATATTCAAGTAATTTTGCTAAATGTTCACCTGTGAGCCATATCTTATTATCTCCATTATTAAAAGGAGCAATATTGTGGGTTTTAAATGTTAATACACTATTCATGATGTCTTCCTTACTTAGGTAATGAACCTTTGCCACATAGGAAATCAGCCCATCGAAGTGACATCAGCAAAACTGATTACCTCAAAGGCTCATTCCTAAATAACGGGTTCGATGTTTGGATTAGTTGCGTATGTGGCACGCTAGATTTGTTAAGATTTGAACGTGTCAATTACCGATTCATTGACACTGTGTTTTGATATATTTTTGCAGATATTCCGTCTGCTTTTCGTTCTCAGCTATCATCGCTCTGAGACGGAAATAATCTTCTCGAGCTGCCTCACCAAGTTGTGGGGTGGCTTCATCATGTCGGCTCTGGGGGGTAGCGGTTTTGGATGTACGACACACGGCGTTGAGGCGCAACCACTTGTTACCAGCACGAACAGCATCATGCAGCTTATCAAGCTCTGTTTTGGCATTATTCAGTTCCTCGGTGTGTTGAATATTGAGTTGATGTAAGGTATCGATTTTTTGCTGTTGCCGTTTCACGGCTTCAATTTGTGCGTGATATTGCTGTTTTAATGTTTGGTAGTTTTGCCTGATGGTTTGATAACGGTAGTTGATAAAAATAAGTGAGAGAATTAACCCTGCAATAATCACTCCGATAAATGAGTAAGGTCGCCATAACATATTACGCTCTCAATTTCCCGACGGGTAATTAGCCCTTTCCAAACTTCGCCTTTCACATAAACCCACCGCTTCATCTCATCACATGCCCCTTTTCGGTCATTGTTGTTGAGCTTTTTGAACAAGGTCGATTTGGCAAAATTACCCACGCCCACGTTATAAGCAAATGAGTAAAGGGCTGCCTGTGTTAGCGTGTTGATATTGACCTTAATCAACGGGTCAACATAACGCTTAACGGCTTTTAAATCGTCATTAAGCCACTTATCGCAGTCTTCTTGCGTGTACATCCGGTTACGCACAATATCCTTGCCTGTGTGCCCGTAGCAAACAGAAAGAATACCGCCACCGTCAAAATAGGGCTTAAGTCTCAGCCCTTCGAAATGCGTTATCATCGCTGAGGCTAAAAACAGCGCACTACCGCCCGTTGCCATCAATATTTTTTTCGGTATCTTCATACTGACGCTCCTTGAGTTTGTACTCCTTTTTGCGGTAGTACACGTTGATAAAAAATGTCCCTATCGTGCAGACAATACCCATCACAGCTACCCACTGCTCAAGGGTAAAAAAATCAAAAATCGTTGTCATGACTCCCCCGATGGTGGTCATGATGCCCCACAGATAGGCGGCAGTGTTGAGTATTTTCAGACATGCGCATATACCCTACCTTTGAGGTTCCATTGCTTTAAATTAAACAGGGGAGCCAACCGCCTTACTC
>NZ_LWMI01000059.1 GCF_001640365.1 Candidatus Arsenophonus triatominarum
TTTTGGTAAGTATAAACGGGTTTAGGGTTCAATCTGCAAAATCTTTCACGTTAACACTTTTATTCGTTTCATTACGGAGAAATATTTTTATGTCTAAATAGTGGTTATTGAAAATACCGTTGTCCGTCAAGATGCTTTCGGGCGTTATTGTCTTAATGATTTACATAAAGCCGCAGGAGAATTAGAAAAGGATAGACCTAAGTATTGGCTCGCCAATGATAAGACTCAAGAATTAGGTGCTCAATTCGTAAGCGATGGTGGAATTCCCCCATCGGTTATTAAAGGAGGTACAGAGCAGGGAACCTACGTTGCTAAAGAACTGGTTTATGCTTATGCCATGTGGATTAGTGCAGCTTTCCATCTCAAAGTTATCCGGACGTTTGATGAAGTTATTTCTACACCTATCCAACCACTAACCGATAAAGTTCAGGCTGGATTAGCAATGCTGGCATTCTGCAAACAAGAATTGCGTATCGCACCTTCTGGTATGCTTGGTGCAATGAAAAAGCTACAAAATTCACTTGGTATGCCGGATATCCTTCCCGCTTATGCTGTTGATGCACCAGAAGGGAGTTTAACGGGTTCAAGCGAAGTAACGCATTCTTTTACGGAGCTTTTACTCTTACATGGTAAACCTTACAGCCCACAATCTGGCTTTAAACGGTTACAACTTCTCGGAATCGCTGAGCGTAAATCTTGTCCCAGCAGCAAACATCCTGATAAGGAAAAACTATTCTGGTCATTGACAAAAAAGGGATTACAGTTTGGTAAAAATCTGACTGACTCAAATAACCCACGTCAGACTCAACCCCATTTCTACGATAGCCAATTTCCTAGATTGCTGAGCGTCATGATGAACGGGATTGCAGCAGCATAATAAACCATTGACGAAAGAAGAAATCATGCGCTATAGTTTCTATCAGGTGCTGAACACACCCAAGTAGCGGATACCGCTCCCGAAAGTAATGCGGTTTTTTTACGTCCATAGATTGCTATGGTCGGGTAGCGAACAGAATATATAATACCCTTTTGGGAAAAACTGTTGGCCGTCTACTTGCGGTGTTCAAGTACCCGACCGCCCATCTGAACAATGGGTAATATTGAACAATCAAGTAGGACGTATATAAATGAATACTAAACTCTCATTTCGTGATGTTCACTTCAATGTTGTTAACCGTAATTGCCTTGTATATTTAACATCTGTAGAAATTGCAAAGGCACTAAAATATAAAATTCTGATGCTGTTACGCAAATTTACGAAAGAAATTCCGATGAGTTTTCTAGTGATATGACTGAGACCCTCAATTTGAAGGTCTCAGGGAATTACGAAAAAACTGTACGCATTTTCTCTCTACGTGGAGCTCATCTTGTTGCAATGTTTGCTCGTACTCCAGTAGCCAAAGAGTTCAGAAAATGGGTGCTTGATATATTAGACAAGGAAGTTGGTAATCCTCAACCCAGACCAGAAGCCCCAGAACTCTTAAACGATAACGATACTCGTAACCTAGCTCATTTGGTTTGGAGCATGGCGAATGGATTTAGATTTGAGAGAGCATGGACACAAGGTATCTGGTATGCGCTACGTCATGCGACAGGAATCGCATCGCCTCAGCACTTCGAGGTTAATCAAATCGCAATAATTGCAGAAGAATGCCGCCGGATTTACGGCATGACTAACACGCTCAAATCAGCTATTTTTGATGCTGAAAAACAAGTTATCCGTCGTTTACTTCGTCATAAAGACGATGTCGAGACCGTACTTCGTGAAATGCAGCAACTGTTAGAATCCAGCACTCACGCACACGATAGCGTCATGACTCAATCCCTTGAAAGATGGCAACAGGCGAACGTCAATCGCTTCCTCCAACGTAACTAAATAATCCTAACGCCCCTTTTTACAGGGGTAATCATTCATCAATTTAACTATTGAGAGATACCTTTATGTCAAATTTAATAAACATCGAAACAAAAAACATCAACGGGGCATTAATCCAAACTGTCAATGCACGTGATCTACATGCGTTTTTGGAAATCGGTAAAGATTTTACCACATGGATAAAAGACAGAATTAAGCAATATGGATTTGCTGAAAATATCGACTTTATAGTTTTCACCAATTCTGGGGAAAACCCCTTCGGAGGCCGTCCGGCAAAGGAATACCACATTGCCCTCGATATGGCGAAAGAACTATCCATGGTTGAGCGCAATGAAAAAGGTAAACAGGCCAGACAGTACTTCATTGAATGCGAAAGACGAATTTTACAATCACAATTACCCAATAACCCAACAACTTTAGGCTTACCTAATTTCCTTGACCCTGCTGAATCAGCCATTGCATGGGCTGAGCAGCATAAAAAAGTTCAACTGTTAGGGGTACAGGTTCAACAGCTTGAAACCGAAATCGATAGCCTAAAAAACCTGTTTCAGATTGGTATGACACCTGTTCAATTCTGCAAGCAGCTTAATGGCGTAAATATTAACCAGGTCAACCTTTTTCTGGAATCGCGTCATTTTCTCTACGATGCAGAAAAGGATATCAGCAAGGCTCATGTCTGGCGTGTTCATTCTTATGCGAGAGATACCTATCTAACCGAATCACCCTTCATCATGACAAACGATTACGGGAAACACCAGTGTTATAAAATCGTTCTGCTAAAAAAGGGGGCTTCATGGCTATATAACCAATACCTCAAAAGTAAGCTACCGATGAAGAAAGACTGGAACGGCGAATTCACTCACGACAAATATAGTCAGGTGGCATAAGGGGTAACGATGAACAAAGACAACATCCTGCTAGCGCTGGCAAGACAGGCAGCAAAGTTAGCGATTGATACCCAACGACAAGATATATGGCTAATCGCTTTATCACTGCAACTAAAAGCTTATGGAAAAAATCATCATGCCCCTTAAATCTGAAAAGGCGAAAAAACGCCATCTTAAAGAAAAAATTATCACTCTGCTACTGGATTCGTCCTTTTCACAAAATGAAATCGAGTTATTAGTCGCGGAGATTAAAACCAGAAAAAACAGGATGCTATTTCAGTTCGAGGAGGTCAAATGAACCCTTACGCCATGCAAGATTACTGGTACGAACAACAGCAAGAAATTGCTTATTGGGAAGACAGGCTGGACGACGAAATCAGCGAACTTGTCCAGCCTGTTTATGACTGCCTACCTTCCTCAGTGATGCGAAAACTCAGTATTGAGGATTTTGACGATATCTGGAAGGCGCTGTTTAACCATTTCAAAAATGAGAACATCCATCAGTACAAAGCACTTCGAGCACCTAAGAGGAAATATCTATGAGCGAAACACAACATACCGAAAAAGAGAGAAGTTTTCAACAACAGGTTTGGGAAACGCTGTCGGTGATTAATGTTAACGATAAAGTTGAAAAGAAAAACGGCCTTTCTTATCTCTCATGGGCTTGGGCATGGGGCGTATTAATGGCACATTATCCAGAATCCTACTATGTCATTGATGCCATTAGCTATAACAATGATGGCAGTGCGATGGTGTCGTTAACACTCACGGTTAAACAAGGAAATAATGAGTTTCCCCGAAAAATGTGGTTACCCGTTATGGATTACCGGAATCAGGCTATTTCTAACCCTAATGCCGTTGATATCAATAAAACGCTCATGCGCTGTCTCACCAAGGCTATTTCAATGTTTGGATTAGGATTTTATATCTATGCCGGAGAAGACTTGCCTGAACAGGAAAAAATTGTAATACAGAAAGAAGCCGCACAACAAAAAGCCCGTTACGAACAATTAATCCAGGAATTAGAAACATCAGCAAAAGGCGGTATTGAATCAATGAAATCCCATTGGCTGAAATTAACACCAGAAGAGACGGATATCATTGGCGAAGAAAATAAAATGGCTATTTATCGCAATATTGCAATGAAAAACGAGGCTAATCATGAAGCAGAAAACGGACGAATGGTTTCAGGCAAGACTTGGGAAAGTCACCGCCAGCAATTTACACAAGGTGTTATCCAAAGGCAGGGGAACAACGCAACGAAACTACCTCATGCAATTAGTTTGTGAAACCCTTACCGGACGACGAGAAGAAATTAAAACCAATCAGGCCATTGAACGGGGCATTGCCCTTGAACCACAAGCTAGAGCGCGATATTGCCTCAATGAGTTTGATGTCACGGTCACCGAAGTGGGCTTTATCCCCCACCCGTCTATTGCGCTATTTGGGGCAAGTCCTGATGGTTTGGTTAATGATGATGGACTTATCGAAATCAAATGCCCCAACACCACTACCCACATTGAAACCATTGTCACAGGAAAACCGAAATACGAATACCTGTTACAAATGCACGGACAAATGATGTGCACAGGGAGAAACTGGTGCGATTTTGTCAGCTATGATGACAGGCTTCCCCCTAACCTTGCTTACTACAAAATCCGAATTATCAAGGATGACAATTTAATTAACGAGATTGAACAGGCTGTTCAAGCATTTATCGAAAAGCTGAAATCAGAAATCAACAAAATTAATCAAAAAGTGGAGGCAACATGGCAAACCACAACCAGTGTAACTTTACCGGACGCATCGGCAAATTAGATATCCGCTATACCCAAGATAAAAATCCCATATCCGTATTTTCTATCGCTATCAGCAAATCAAGAAAAGACAACAGCGGTCAATGGATTGATGAGACCACATGGATAAATTGCAAGGCATTTAAGCAAATAGCGGAATATATCAATAATCATGCACAAAAAGGCACTTTTGTTCGTGTTACCACGGTCTATCAGGAAAATAAATGGACGGATAAATCCGGTCAGCAAAGGATATCACCCGAATTTTTAGTCAATGACGTTGAAATATTGGGCAACCAGAAGGAAAGAAAACCGCAGGAAAGTCAAAGTAGACCGAATGTGCCAACCACTAACCAGCCAAACAGTAACACAATTATCGAGCCCGATTTTGATGATTCTATCCCCTTTTAGTCACAGGAGACCCACCATGTGGATTTTAATTTTAGCCATGTACACTAATTATATCGGAGGTTAAGCAATGAAACTTCACATCATCAAATGATTAATCACGACATTATTGTTTATCAGCGCAGCGTTCGCCTTCGAACTGATAGTTGGACATCTTGCACATGCCGATGCCGTCATTGACCCACAAATCAGGTTTAAACGTGGCGAATTAGGCAATATCCATTTAGGCGGGCAAGAACTACTGGTTATCGGCATCATGATAGTACCAGCACTTATGGTCTATTTGGGGGTATTCCTTGATACCTTGAAGAAATAGTTGCAAAACAAGAAGTCATTACCCCACCTAGCTTATTCCACTTAATTAATACTCATTCATCAATTAACTTTGAGGGATACTTTTATGCAAAATTTAATCAATATTGAAACAAAAAATATCAATGGCGAATTAATCCAAACGGTAAATGCTCGTGATTTACATGCGTTTTTAGGGGTAAAAAACCATTTTAAAGATTGGATAAAAGGTCGCATTGAAAAATATGGATTCATTGAAAATGAGGACTTCGTGACTTTTGCGGAAAAAACCGCAAAAGGTAGACCGTCTATAGAATATGCAATCTCTATCAACATGGCGAAAGAGTTATCCATGGTTGAGCGCAACGAAAAAGGGAAACAGGCAAGACTTTACTTTATTGAATGTGAAAGAAAAGCATTAGAAGCCGTTAGTCCGGTTAAGATATTAAATGACCCATCAGCGATGAGAGGATTGTTGCTTAATTACACCGAAAAAGTTATTGCGCTTGAACACAAAGTCGATGAGATGAAACCGCAAGTTGAAGCACTAAAACGAATCAGCTATTCAGAAGGCTCGCTTTGTATTACTGATGCGGCAAAATCACTCCAAATGAAACCCAAAGCACTTTTTTCATGGTTACAAGGACATGATTGGATTTATCGGCGTGTTGGTGGAAAAAGTTGGGTTGGCTATCAGGATAAAATCAAGCAGGATTTAATCGAGCATAAAGTGACTGTCGTTGCTAGAAATGACGGTTCGGAAAAGTTAACTGAACAGGTAAGAATTACGCCAAAAGGACTTGGAAAATTATCCGTTCTTATTAGTGAATAATACCAAGCAAAAAAAAGACCAGCGCAAGGCTGGCCAACACCAGGTAAAATGTTACTGTTAACAAACACACAACGTTAACAATACTACCATAAATAACCTTATAAAAATTAATGTTTTGATCAACATTTACATTTATGTAATCAATAACCGGAGTAATCCTATGAATAACATCCATGAATACCGAACAACGTTACATCATGTCAAAGCAGGGATGCAGGTTATTTATCATTGTGAGGTGATGAAAATAATTAGATTGAAGGAAAAAAATTAACAAACAAAGGATTGATATATCAATTCGATACCGATGGAGAAAGCGGAATATTAACCGGAAATGGCGGTAATAAAATCACTGTCTTAGAAAAAATAGACGACTTACATAAAAGTAAAAGCTGGTATATTTAACAGGAGATGAAGTGAAGTATGACCTGATACTCGCAGACCCACCTTGGCAATACCAAAAAAAGCATCAAACAACGCAGCAAATAAATCCTAATACTCTACCCCACAAATTATATCCCTAACCTAACAAAAGACGAAGATAACCATTCATGGCTTCGCTATTGATTTTTGTGGGGCAATGAAGCGCCTGAAAATAGTGTGAGTTTTTAAATGAGGACATAAACGTGAATAATAATTCTATGTTCATTACAGATGAACAGATGAAAGAACTAACAGGTTACCAAAAACCATCCAAACAATGCAAAGTTTTAGAAGAAGCGGGAATCTTTTTCATTAAGCGGCCTGATGGTCGACCCAAAACGACATGGGAACATTTCAATAAACGACTTTCAAAAGCAACGGGTATTAACTTTGCTGAAAAACCAGATTTCGGAGCAATCTAAATGGCTAGAAAAAGAAAAAATCCGGCTGATAATTGGATGCCTTCAAGAGTGAGAAGAGGAAAATCAGCATTTGAGTTTTTGACTCCAGATGGAAGGACAATTCGATTATGTGATTTTTCTTTTACTCAAGCCGAGGTGTGGGTTGCATACGAAAAATTATTGCTATCATACAAAAATGAAGAAACACTTGCAGCTTTATTTAATGCATTTTTCAATTCCCCTGACTTTCTTAATTTATCAGGTGAAACGCAAAAAGATTATAGGAAATATGCCAATAAGTTAATGCCTGTGTTTGGAAAAATGTTACCTGACAATATAAAGCCAGAACACATTCGTAAGTATATGGACAAAAGAGGTCTAAAGAGTAAAACTCAGGCTAACAGAGAAAAGACATTATTGTCACGTGTTTTTGGGTGGGGCTATGAGCGAGGATTAGTCAAAATAAACCCATGTAAGGGAGTAAGGCAATTCAAAGAAAAAGCTAGAGATCGCTACATTAGCGACAAAGAATATAATGCACTTTATTCTATATCACCAATTGTAGTAAAAATTGCGATGGAGCTTGCCTATCTTTGCCTTGCTAGGCAAGCAGATATTTTATCTTTAACTTATTCTCAGCTATCTAATGACGGCATATTTATTAAGCAAGGTAAAACAGGGATCGCACAGATAAAAGCATGGACAGATCGTTTACATGCAGCCATAGAGTTAAGTCATACTTTACCTTTAGACAAAGGAATTAGCAGTATATATGTTCTGCATCAACAAAGTGGATCTGGGTACACTCGTGATGGTTTCAATAGCCGATGGAGGAAAGCAAAAGAAGAAGCCAAAATTAAATTTCCACACTTAAACTTTGATTTTACTTTTCACGATTTAAAAGCAAAAGGTGTTTCAGATCTTGATGGTTCTTTATCTGAAAAACAAACAATATCTGGTCATAAAAACATTTCTCAAACCGCAAGATACGATAGAAAAATTAATGTTGTCCCTGTTGTTGGAGGTCAGAAAAAGCAATGATTAAATCAAAAATATAGTGAAATTATATAGCGAAAATATAGTGAAACGTGATTTTAGTCACAAAAATTTACTCTTAAGAGACTAAGTTTTCACCACTTAACTTATTGATAAATAATGAAAAATTTTATGGTGCCCAGGGCGGGACTTGAACCCGCACAGCCTTAAGGCTGAGGGATTTTAAATCCCTTGTGTCTACCGATTTCACCACCTGGGCTAAATTCTGGAGGCGCGTCCCGGAGTCGAACCGAGGTAAACGGATTTGCAATCCGCTGCATGGCCACTCTGCCAACGCAGCCCTACTCAATCTAGCTTATATGTAGGGCTGATATTGGAGCGGGAAACGAGACTCGAACTCGCGACCCCGACCTTGGCAAGGTCGTGCTCTACCAACTGAGCTATTCCCGCATTCTCACAATGCTTAGTTAGTTTGTTAAACTCAGCATCGTTTGATGCGCTGCATTCTACTTGTTTCCTGTATTGAGTCAATACTATTATTAATTAATTCGGTTCGTTCGCTGGTTTT
>NZ_LWMI01000060.1 GCF_001640365.1 Candidatus Arsenophonus triatominarum
GCTAAACGTTGCAAATTATCCTCAACATCCGCTTGGGTGACCTCGCCAACTATCTGACCGGATTTGTCATAACGAAATGCGCCTAACTGGATAAGTGCGCGATAATCGGCGTGATGACCAACACTACCCAAACAGGCTCTTAAACGCCTTCTCGCTATCGGTAAGCCCTTTTCCTTCACCTCTTGCCACATATCCTGCTGGATGCCAATTTTCATTGGGCACAGCTTGCCATCAGGGAAAAGATAAGGCCAAAACGTGCTAATTTGTGAAATTGCCTCATTTAACGGTAATCGCTTTTTAGACGGTGTGGGTGATTTAGGTGTTTTAACCTTCACTTCCTGTTTGGGTTTAACAACCGTCTGCTTGGGCTGCTGTTTTACGGCTTTCGAAGGATGAGGTTTTTTTTCTGTTTTTTTGACGCAGCCTTTACCCAGACCTTTTTACGGTAAGCAAGGTCACTTTTGTGATGTTCTTCCGATGAAAGCTTTCTAGGACGATTAAGGCTTAAATTTTGGCGTTCTGTCATGGTTTAATCTTTAAACAGGTTGCTCATTTCAGTATCATTTAAGCTCGTAAATTTCATCACCGATTGTCTATCCATGCCACTTTCGAGCATTTGGCGCGCTATCTTCATGGAAGCCTGTTTTTCGCCCTCAACTTTCCCTTGTTGCATACCTTGTTGTATGCCTTGTTGCATACCTTGTTGTATGCCTTGTTGCATACCTTGTTGTATGCCTTGTTGCATACCTTGTTGTATGCCTTGTTGTATGCCTTGTTGCATACCTTGTTGTATGCCTTGTTGTATGCCTTCTTCTCGTATACCTTGTGCAATATTCATCAATGCCCCTCATGTTTCTCTGTCTGTCTGGCTATCTCTTTGATTAACTTTGCTGGTTGCTCAGCATTGCCTTCTTGGATTAGATAGTTAAACATAGTAATAACTTGATTATCAGTATAATAATTATACGACAACAGTTTAACAATACTATTCAGTAGCTCGGCCATATCCCGTCTTCGAATGTGTTTTTGGATAAGCTCCAATAACGCCATTCGCTTATGTTGCATAATCTCACCGTCATCAAGCGTGGTGACATCGACTAGCTTAAACGGTTTGGTGTATATCTTTTCGGCAATATCTCTGCCACTAAAGCAGTCTAGCCAGTCTGTACTATACGGATGAGGGCTTTTCTCACCGCAATAAAACAGGATGGGAAAAACCAGCGGCAACTCTTTATGACCAGCCTCTAAATGCTTTTGCATGGCAGCCATACTGTAGCGCATGAGTCGCCATGCCATGAGCTTGTCAGGGGTTGATTGGTGTTCAATCAGCAGATAGAGATAACCTTGTCCCTTTTCTGTTTTGACAGAATACAGGATATCACTCTGGTAGTTTTTCATCTCACTATCAACAAATGAGCCAGATTCCACTTTGAGGCTATCTAAGTCACACAGTGCCTTAATCTCATCCGGTAGCCAGATATCAAAGAAATCTTTAGCGGTCTCTTTTTCACTTAAAAACTGCTTAAATACCGCATCATGGGGCGTTGGGGTGAATTTTTTACTCATCGGATATCTTCAATAATTGCTCGCGTCAGATTGAATTATGGCAAACAAACCCGCTATATTAATCATTACATTTAAGACATCATAATCCAGCTTTAGCAATAACGCCCCTATTTACCTCAGGGGCATTTTTACTTTAATGACTCGGACTAAATCGGTAAGGACTCGGTTTTTCCAATACTGCGCCCACCTCTTTGGCTTTTTCTCAGCCTCGAAAAATCCGTGGACTATTTCACCATCTCGAAATCGCCAAGCGTCACCCGTACCGTTTGCCAGTCTTGCCATCCAAACATTGCTATCTTTGTTGGTTGGAATTAACCGCTTTTTGCTAGTCTTAATCTTTTCACGAAGCTGTATTTTTTCGTCCTCAGACAACTCAGCGGACAACAGGGTACAATGCTCAACGATTTCAGCAAGGTTTTTTTCGTCGGTGGCATCGTCGAGGGCGATTAATACGGCGTCCAATTTTGGATTAGTTGCTGGTTGTACATCTGTCGCCGTTTCTTCTTTTTGACGTAGTTTTTCGTTTCGCTCACGGATAATATCCCTCATCGATAGCCGTTTAAACGAAGTAGGAGCCATTCTGAGCGGTTTTTCTGTTGAATTTGCATCTTCGTATACCCCCAAACATCGAAAATAGTTCAGAGGCGCAAGGAAGCCGTCTAGCGAGGCGATGAATCACTGTCTTGAGTGCCATTCTGTCGAACCACTTCACCCAAGGGCTTGTGTAGTCTTTTGCGCTTTTCACTGTATCGCGTATCTTTTCCACGTCAGCGCGACTCATCACTTCAACAACCAGTTCACCGCTATTGAGTTTGGCGAAGGCATAGACTTTTACTACCTCATCACCATCAAAAAACGCTGGACGGTGGGTTAAATGCTCGCCGTTTTCATCAATCACATATTCAAACTCATCTTGTGAATAGACAACCTTTGCAATGATATTGGCTACCTGACCGGATTGACGGGCACGTTTCATAACACCGTCCACCATCGGCATGTAGACGGCTTTTTTCACAAATTGATTATTGACTTTGGTACTACGGACAATCAGAGCAGCTTCTCGTCCGTCAGGCATAAGTCCGTCTTTGGCGCAACGGTTAAGGCCAGCACCAGTGATTGCTTATCGGCTTTTTGCAAATCCGCATTTTCAATCAATGCGGTTGCGGCGGTTCGGGTGAACTGCTCAGGCGTAACCTGAGCAGGTAACAGGGCTGCTATGCCTTGCTGCGTAATGACCGATTGCAAATTGGCATAGACGTTGTTCATGGTTTCCAGTCCGGTATTCATGCTACACCCTCTTCCATCATCAAAGCTTCTCTGCGTTTTCTATCCGCCTGTTTTGCCCAGAAAGGACGGGATATTTTGACTATTGGGTAGGTTTCTATGACGCTTTCTAGCATATCAATCACACGATTTACTTCGTATACGCCCTGCTCGCTATCTTCGTCGTCGGGTTCACAAAGTTTCACAGGAAAACGCCCATAAGCTGGGTTTTTGCCAATTGCACAGAAAGTGAAAGCTATCGCTTGACCAAATACCTGATTAGCAATCAGACGGTAAAATTCCGCTTGTATGTGATAACCAAACTCATCAACAGATTTCCCAAAACCTTGAAAATTGTCAGTCGTTTCACATCCAACAAGAAAGGCTTATCTGAATAGATTCCCAACAAATCAGGACGAATTTTCAATAGCGTCCCCTTTTCCGTGCGATAGAAAATTGAAACCTCTGGTTCGCCGTTTTCGAGTAGCTCTTCAACCATTGGGTAAGCCAGCGCAGAATCACGCATCAATTGGATTGCCTCAAATTCCTCCTTTTTTAAAACAACCCTTGCCAATGTTAGATTTTTTTTCTCAAAATCGGATAGCGTTTTTTGCCATCCTTTGTACGCAAATCCAGCTCAGGTGCAGAAACATATCTTAGCGGAAATTTCTCCGGCTCAAGAATAGCCGTATGTACCGCATCACCAATCAAAAACGCTCTTGTTTTTCCTTCCTGAACGGGTGCGTCCTTGTCCCAATCCAGCACAGCTATTGTCTCTGCCTTTGCACCAACCTAATTTGCGTACTCGAATAACCGTTTGCCGGCGTGATAGGTGCTATTTGACAAACGGCGAACAATCAAGCTCTCTGTGGGTTTCAACGCATCCACACAGCCGTTCAACATCTCAAGCGTGATATTTTCACCGCTCATGATTTTTCCGTTAACGGGAGGAAAAGCAGAGAAGATAGAGTTGTCGTCTATGTTTGTGACTTTTGAGTTAATTAATTGTTGCCCTTCTGTGTAATTATTAACCAATTCTTCAGGTACTATATTCGCCTCGCTTTTTCCGCTTCTCCCACGTTTTCCACAGACATAACGACAGATTTAGTGGATAACTCTGTTGATTGCGTTAATAACTGATTATTTTTTCCACACTCAAAAAGATGAATCGCTATTCCCTTGATTTCGCTTAAAGAGATAGTTTTGTCTGCTTCCTGTATTTTCACGGACAACAATTCACGAAGTTCGGTGTATTGCTCAAAAATCTCTGGCTCTTCTGATGGATTGGCCAACAAATCCTCCGCATCGCGAATCTCGCCTTCGTCGTATTCTTCCTGAACCCCAAATATCGTGAGTAAAGCGCAAAACTGGTCTATGCCCTGTTTTTCGATAATATCCGTCTGTTTTTCGGTATTAGCGAGATACTCTTCAACGCTAATTCTTCCAATCTGGGCGATTTGTAAAAACAGCAGTTTGCGCCGTCCGTTTTAAAGATATGTTGAGAGGCCAATTTCTTGGCAGCTATTTTCGTCTCAGAGGAAAGATAGATGAAATTTGTTGTCTTACCCTTCTCGTGGTCAACGTTAGTGATGATGGTTGCTTTGAAGTATTTCATGCCGCACCCCCAACTCGCTGGAGAATTCGGGCACGCTGACGATTGGTAAGGTATTTTGAAGAATGAGCAAAGTCCAAAAGCTGCTCGATTGATATGTTGCACGCTTTCATTATGCGTGCAATATGCGTACTATTTCGCATAGTCCGATCCCTACCGTTGTTAGGTTTTGGATTAGCA
>NZ_LWMI01000061.1 GCF_001640365.1 Candidatus Arsenophonus triatominarum
GGATTATCCTTATAAAATCGGGTTAATCGTTTAAAACTTTCCGGCTGCTGGCGTAACCGTTGTAGACGTCATCGCGCCACTCAAATACCTTAAAATAATCTGGTTTTTTAAAGTCAAAAGGAAAAGGTAACGGCATAGGAATTTGTCCGAAAAAAGCGACTCAAAAAAATATTTTGCACATAAACTGTACATAAAAATACAAAAAATGGGGTTAAACTCATATAATCAATGATATTAATAAATATTTAAATTTAATATCATTTATACATAAATAGTAAGCGATTTTAACCTTTACCCCATCAGTTTTTGGTACGCTTCTGCGGCCTCTTCTAAAGTCATTTCTCGAGTAATTGCATTTTGCGGTAGTATATCTTCTGGTATAGGCTACCTTGCAATTGCTTAATTTCCAGTAATAAGGTAGTTGGTATAGGAATGCCTTCTATCTCTAAAAATTGCGCGGCCTCTAGTGAAGTGATTTCGGCTGATTTTTTTCGCTCGAGTATCGATCTTAAGTATTCTTTTTGTTGATGCTTTTCATCGTTAAAGAAGACTTCATTGATCCCCATCTTTTTGTAAACGGCAATATCATTGTGACTAGGCAATACTTCTTCTATCGTTGTCGTTTCGCCGTCTGCCGTGGTTTTAATAATTTTGCGTTTTCGGATTTTGGTGTTTTGCCTTGCTGTTTCTGCTAGCTCTTTTTCAAAATGTCGGCCGCATGATGAAAAGCATGATCAATATCGTAATAATCCTTTCGCCAATTTCTAATCGTTTTTTCATCCACATGCAGCCATTTTGCAATGAAATGATTTGATACTTTGCCTTTCACCAAAGACAGGTTGATCACGTCAGATCAATATACGCTTTTTTATATTTAGCTTTCCCTGACATGACAACCTCTTTTTAACCTTTGTGCAACATTCGTAAAATTAGCCATTTTGGGTGCGGACTTATTTTGCGGAAGTATGCGAAAAAAATCCCTCTTCATGCGTTGTTATTATTAGGTTTTCCAATTTTTCAAAATGCGGAAGTATGACTGCGGAATTATGCGTTTTTGGCTATTCTGTAATTTTTTACCTGAATCCCTTTGATGTAAAGCAATTAAGGTTTTAACCCCATTTACCTTAATGATTAAAAAATGAACGCAAATGTTAAAAATTTAACTCAAAAATTGACCCTGAAAATCGACCGTAAATATTTGAGGTGGTCTCAATGTTTTTATGACCCAGCATTTTAGAAATAACATGAATATCATTCCGTTTTTTGATAAGACGTACCGCTGCAAAATGCCGTAAGTTATGAAATTTCCCAATCCTGAATTTTTCCAGTAATTCCTTAACAATTCCTGTCGTACTGTAATTTAACGACAGTCTTTTCACTGATTGACTGACAATTAATGGTTCATGTAACCCAAACTTGTTTTTATCCAATAGCGACAATAACCCTTTTGGCATCGGTAACAATCGCTGAACGTCAGCTTTTAAGCCTTCAATAACACCGTTTCGTGTTACATGTTTTGAGATATTCAAATATTCCCCTTGAATATCGCTATAATCCAATGCCAATATTTCGCTTATCCGAAGCCCAATCACCGATGCCAAGATGAAGGCAATCTTTTCTCTGACGGGCGCTTCTTCAATCATCCTATCCACATTCTCAAACGCCGGAATGAAAATAGGCTTTTCCCCTTTTCTTTTCAATTTTGGAATTGGACTGACACCAACATTTCGCATTGCTTTCAGCAGCAAATAGGCAGAATGCAGATGTTTAAGCGTATTTTCCGGTAAACCGTTAAATTCACTCGGGCGAATATTCAACGCCATTTTTGCTTGCAACGTTTCGTCAATCGAAAACAAGGCATGTTTAATCGTATCGAGCGAACTTTGCCGTAAATGCCCCGTTTCACACTGAAAGACCTTTTTCCCCACATAAAACTGAATCAACTTGCGAAGATGCCAATCTCGGCATTGCTCTTTTTCTTTTGCCATCATCGCCAAAAATCGCTCAGATTCGCTCAGAAAAAGAAAATGGCAAGCAGCTTCCCGCGTTTTAAAGCTTTTATGAAATCGTCCTGCTGGATTTTCGTAATGCACACGAAAACCCTCGCTATCATGGCGAGTTTTGACTTGTTTAATTGAACTCATTTGCGATTATCGCTTTGTTGTTAACCTGGCCACAATTTTTGCTTGATTAAGACAATCTTCTATCATCTTGCCTCTTCTACTAGCTGGCTGTTTGCGATAATAGCGGATGGCTTCACGGGTGGCTAAGCTGGCGACAGAGGTAGAAAAGCCCAGCTTGATTAACTCGGCCTTAACATTGGCTTCGATGAATTGCTCAGGAGTCATCCTTCTAACCTCATGCTTCCACCAATTAAATCAAGGGGGATTTGAGATAACTCCATTACTGTTTTTTCAGCTTTTTTAAGAATGGGTAAATCATCTTGACGCTTACGTAATCGACGACCAGCATCCGAAGAGTCTTTATCAGACTCTTTTCTGGCTGTAGCAACAATATTTTGTAATTGCTCAATAGTAAAAGCTAATCCTTTATTTTCTTCCAACTCCGTCATGTAGTCATAGATTTTAGCCTGTAACTCATAGCTGTAACTCATTGCCATTAGACAGGCTTCACGTTTTGGAAATCGGTAAATTTTTCGAATAGACTGGGCACCGTTTCCAGTGGTGAAAATATCATCAGCTAAAAATTTAGCAGATGTTTCTCCAAGAACTTTGGGTACTTTTGCCATAAAATTATTGTGCTGTAACTTGCGATATTTTTTGCAAGGAAACGTTAATCTCTCTGCTTCCGCTTTTGATTTCCGCTCCGCATTAATATAGTCCACCATTTCCAGACTGGTCATTGTTGGCATTTCTGTTACTAAAAAATTGTCATTTTTAGTTGTTACTAATTTCATCGTACTTTTCCTTATAGAAAATCGAACCTGCGCGCACAGAACAGCCGCCCACAGAAAAGCACCATTTTAAACGGCGTTCTTCAGGCTCGACTTTCTATAAGGTTCTGTGTTTTATTGATGCGCGTGCGTGGCGCTGAGATTGTTAAGATTTGAACGTGCCAATGACCGATTCAGTGACACTGTGTTTTGATGTACTGCTGTAGATATTCCGTCTGCTTTTCGTTCTCAGCTATCATCGCTCTGAGACGGAAATAATCTTCTCGAGCTGCCTTACTAAGTTGTGGGGTGGCTTCATTATGTCGGCTCTGGGTGGTAGCGGTTTTGGGTATTGGACACACGGCATTGACGTGCAACTGCTTAGTGCCAGCACGAACAGCATCATTGAGCTTAGCAATTTCAGCTTTGGCATTATTTAATTTCTCCGTGTGTTGAATATCGAGTTGGTGCAAAGAATCAATCTTTTGCTGCTGTAATTTCACGGCTTCAATTTGTGCGCGATATTGCTGTTTTAATGTTTGGTAGTTTTGCCTGATGGTTTGATAACGGGAGTTGATAAAAATAAGTGAGAGAATTAACCCTGCAATAATCACTCCGATAAATGAGTAAGGTCGCCATAACATATTACGCTCTCAATTTCCCGACGGGTAATTAGCCCTTTCCAGACTTCGCCTTTCACATAAACCCACCGCTTCATCTCATCACATGCCCCTTTTCGGTCATTGTTGTTGAGCTTTTTGAGCAAGGTCGATTTGGCAAAATTACCCACGCCCACGTTATAAGCAAATGAGTAAAGGGCTGCCTGTGTTAGCGTGTTGATATTGACCTTAATCAACGGGTCAACATAACGTTTAACGGCTTTTAAATCGTCATTAAGCCACTTATCGCAGTCTTCTTGCGTGTACATCCGGTTACGCACAATATCCTTGCCTGTATGACCATAACAAACAGAGAGTACACACCCCATCGAGTAAGGTTTAAATTTTAATCCTTCAAAATGCGTTATCATCGTTGAGGCTAAAAACAACGCACTACCGCCCGTTGCCATCAATTTTTTTTCGGTATCT
>NZ_LWMI01000062.1 GCF_001640365.1 Candidatus Arsenophonus triatominarum
AATGCCTCGTCGGGAATGTGAAACGGTTTAGGAACGGGGGAAAAAGCCATAATTAATGAATCGGCCATGTTGGGTGAAGCGATGCCCGTTTTTTCATGTCTTTTTTGCTCTCGACTTTCACCCGTCCATTGTTGTCGTAATCCACCCGAGGACGGGATAATTCAGCTTTCAGTACGTCAAGTTCTTTTATGCCTGAACTGAGACTGATTAACAGGCCATCGGTAAATTGATTGATGAAACGTTTGTCATCCGGATATTTTTCCAAATGCATGATACACCGCCAGGTATTAAAAAAACGGTCTCGGACGCCCACCAGGCTTGCGCCTTAATATTCGCGAACATATCTTTATTGGTTTTTCCCGCCACATATTTTGCGTCAGGTTTAAAGACAGCCCCACCCGCGTTGAATCCGGTTGCGGTGATATGACATGTCCGTCGTAGATGCGCTTTCACCCCTGCCCCTACCCCGATGGAGTCATAGATGATTTCATCGGCATGGACTTCCTCAGCATAGTTTTTGACTCGGTTTGCTGAGCTGATCACGTCGCCTTTACTCCACTGCTGGCAATCCGTGACAACCGATCCGTGTACAAACGTGAGGGCGTTGCTGTCATCGCCCTCATCTGCAACGTCAAAACCGAGTCGTTTAGCCCCCGTTGTCAAAAACCCCAGTTTGATATGGGCATCAATGGCCGCCTGTACCCATTCGGCGGGAATTAAGATACCTTCAACAGACGCCTGATAGTTCAAATCCAGTTCCTGCGCCACAATGACCGGATTATCGATTTTCAGGCACTCTTTTTCGTACCATTGTTCATCTTTACGGGGGTCATTGCGCCAGTGAAAGGTAAACACCGGAATACGTCCACTGTGGCGTTTTTGGGCAAAAGGATTGTCCATCCCATTAACCGAACTTAAGTCAATGCGGCAGCGGGTAGTTTGCGATAGGGCAGCATCAATCAATAGCGGACGAGGCAAAAAGGCGGCTTCGTCGACGAAATAGAGTGTCGTCCGGTCACCCGTCCAATATTGTCCCCCGCTTCACCCTTGATAATGGCGCCGGTGTTTGGAAAATTGACCCGCATATAAGGCGCGTGTTTTTTCGCTACCCAGCCTCCCCGAAACTCTTGCGGTAAAGTTTCAATAAACTTACGGGCTTTCCAGAACAACGCTTTCGGGTCACCGGTGCTGTCAACATACTCTTCTTTGCGGGAGCCAAAGCCAATTACCATCTCTTTATTAAAGAGACATAAAGCGCATGCGAGTGCAATTGACGTCCAGCTTAAGCCCATTTCGCGGCTTTTTTCGGTAATACCGTTTTCACGTCCTTTCCAGCGTGTCATTATCCAGTCAATCCATGCTTCCTGTTTCGGGAACAGCAAAAAAGGAATAGTCACCGGTAACCCGTAATCGACATTTCGTGGGTCTGTCGTCATGCCCCAGTCAATAATAAACTGCGCGGGATTATCCTTATAAAATCGGGTTAATCGTTTAAAACTTTCCGGCTGCTGGCGTAACCGTTGTAGACGCTCATCGCGCCACTCAAATACCTTAAAATAATCTGGTTTTTTAAAGTCAAAAGGAAAAGGTAACGGCATAGGAATTTGTCCGGAAAAAAGCGACTCAAAAAAATATTTTGCACATAAACGTGTACATAAAAATACAAAAAATGGGGTTAAACTCATATAATCAATTGATATTAAATAAATATTTAAATTTAATATCATTTATAACATAAATAAGTAAGCGATTTTAACCCTTTACCCCATCAGTTTTTGGTACGCTTCTGCGGCCTCTTCTAAAGTCATTTCTCGAGTAATTGCATTTTGCGGTAGTATATCTTCTGGTATAGGGCTACCTTGCAATTGCTTAATTTCCAGTAATAAGGTAGTTGGTATAGGAATGCCTTCTATCTCTAAAAATTGCGCGGCCTCTAGTGAAGTGATTTCGGCTGATTTTTTTCGCTCGAGTATCGATCTTAAGTATTCTTTTTGTTGATGCTTTTCATCGTTAAAGAAGACTTCATTGATCCCCATCTTTTTGTAAACGGCAATATCATTGTGACTAGGCAATACTTCTTCTATCGTTGTCGTTTCGCCGTCTGCCGTGGTTTTAATAATTTTGCGTTTTCGGATTTTGGTGTTTTGCCTTGCTGTTTCTGCTAGCTCTTTTTTCAAAATGTCGGCCGCATGATGAAAAGCATGATCAAATTCGTAATAATCCTTTCGCCAATTTCTAATCGTTTTTTCATCCACATGCAGCCATTTTGCAATGAAATGATTTGATACTTTGCCTTTCACCAAAGACAGGTTGATCACGTCATCAATATACGCTTTTTTATATTTAGCTTTCCCTGACATGACAACCTCTTTTTAACCTTTGTGCAACATTCGTAAAATTAGCCATTTTGGGTGCGGACTTATTTTGCGGAAGTATGCGAAAAAATCCCTCTTCATGCGTTGTTATTATTAGGTTTCCAATTTTCAAAATGCGGAAGTATGACTGCGGAATTATGCGTTTTGGCTATTCTGTAATTTTTTACCTGAATCCCTTTGATGTAAAGCAATTAAGGTTTTAACCCCATTTACCTTAATGATTAAAAAATGAACGCAAATGTTAAAAATTTAACTCAAAATTGACCCTGAAAATCGACCGTAAATATTTGAGGTGGTCTCAATGTTTTTATGACCCAGCATTTTAGAAATAACATGAATATCATTCCGTTTTTTGATAAGACGTACCGCTGCAAAATGCCGTAAGTTATGAAATTTCCCAATCCTGAATTTTTCCAGTAATTCCTTAACAATTCCTGTCGTACTGTAATTTAACGACAGTCTTTCACTGATTGACTGACAATTAATGGTTCATGTAACCCAAACTTGTTTTATCCAATAGCGACAATAACCCTTTTGGCATCGGTAACAATCGCTGAACGTCAGCTTTAAGCCTTCAATAACACCGTTTCGTGTTACATGTTTTGAGATATTCAAATATTCCCCTTGAATATCGCTATAATCCAATGCCAATATTTCGCTTATCCGAAGCCCAATCACCGATGCCAAGATGAAGGCAATCTTTCTCTGACGGGCGCTTCTTCAATCATCCTATCCACATTCTCAAACGCCGGAATGAAAATAGGCTTTCCCCTTTTCTTTTCAATTTTGGAATTGGACTGACACCAACATTTCGCATTGCTTTCAGCAGCAAATAGGCAGAATGCAGATGTTTAAGCGTATTTTCCGGTAAACCGTTAATTCACTCGGGCGAATATTCAACGCCATTTTGCTTGCAACGTTTCGTCAATCGAAAACAAGGCATGTTTAATCGTATCGAGCGAACTTTGCCGTAAATGCCCCGTTTCACACTGAAAGACCTTTTTCCCCACATAAAACTGAATCAACTTGCGAAGATGCCAATCTCGCATTGCTCTTTTTCTTTTGCCATCATCGCCAAAAATCGCTCAGATTCGCTCAGAAAAAGAAAATGGCAAGCAGCTTCCCGCGTTTTAAAGCTTTTATGAAATCGTCCTGCTGGATTTTCGTAATGCACACGAAAACCCTCGCTATCATGGCGAGTTTTGACTTGTTTAATTGAACTCATTTGCGATTATCGCTTTGTTGTTAACCTGGCCACAATTTTGCTTGATTAAGACAATCTTCTATCATCTTGCCTCTTCTACTAGCTGGCTGTTTGCGATAATAGCGGATGGCTTCACGGGTGGCTAAGCTGGCGACAGAGGTAGAAAAGCCCAGCTTGATTAACTCGGCCTTAACATTGGCTTCGATGAATTGCTCAGGAGTCATCCTTCTAACCTCATGCTTCCACCAATTAAATCAAGGGGGATTTGAGATAACTCCATTACTGTTTTTTCAGCTTTTTTAAGAATGGGTAAATCATCTTGACGCTTACGTAATCGACGACCAGCATCCGAAGAGTCTTTATCAGACTCTTTTCTGGCTGTAGCAACAATATTTTGTAATTGCTCAATAGTAAAAGCTAATCCTTTATTTTCTTCCAACTCCGTCATGTAGTCATAGATTTTAGCCTGTAACTCATAGCTGTAACTCATTGCCATTAGACAGGCTTCACGTTTTGGAAATCGGTAAATTTTTCGAATAGACTGGGCACCGTTTCCAGTGGTGAAAATATCATCAGCTAAAAATTTAGCAGATGTTTCTCCAAGAACTTTGGGTACTTTTGCCATAAAATTATTGTGCTGTAACTTGCGATATTTTTTGCAAGGAAACGTTAATCTCTCTGCTTCCGCTTTTGATTTCCGCTCCGCATTAATATAGTCCACCATTTCCAGACTGGTCATTGTTGGCATTTCTGTTACTAAAAAATTGTCATTTTTAGTTGTTACTAATTTCATCGTACTTTTCCTTATAGAAAATCGAACCTGCGCGCACAGAACAGCCGCCCACAGAAAAGCACCATTTTAAACGGCGTTCTTCAGGCTCGACTTTCTATAAGGTTCTGTGTTTTATTGATGCGCGTGCGTGGCGCTGAGATTGTTAAGATTTGAACGTGCCAATGACCGATTCAGTGACACTG
>NZ_LWMI01000063.1 GCF_001640365.1 Candidatus Arsenophonus triatominarum
CCAAAGCCAATTACCAATATCTCTTTAATTAAAGGAGACATAAACGCATGCGAGTGCAATTGACGTCCAGCTTAAGCCCATTTCGCGGCTTTTTCGGTAATACCGTTTCACGTCCTTTCCAGCGTGTCATTATCCAGTCAATCCATGCTTCCTGTTTCGGGAACAGCAAAAAGGAATAGTCACCGGTAACCCGTAATCGACATTTCGTGGGTCTGTCGTCATGCCCAGTCAATAATAAACTGCGCGGGATTATCCTTATAAAATCGGGTTAATCGTTTAAAACTTTCCGGCTGCTGGCGTAACCGTTGTAGACGCTCATCGCGCCACTCAAATACCTTAAAATAATCTGGTTTTTTAAAGTCAAAAGGAAAAGGTAACGGCATAGGAATTTGTCCGGAAAAAAGCGACTCAAAAAATATTTTGCACATAAACGTGTACATAAAAATACAAAAATGGGGTTAAACTCATATAATCAATTGATATTAAATAAATATTTAAATTTAATATCATTTATAACATAAATAAGTAAGCGATTTTAACCCTTTACCCCATCAGTTTTTGGTACGCTTCTGCGGCCTCTTCTAAAGTCATTTCTCGAGTAATTGCATTTTGCGGTAGTATATCTTCTGGTATAGGGCTACCTTGCAATTGCTTAATTTCCAGTAATAAGGTAGTTGGTATAGGAATGCCTTCTATCTCTAAAAATTGCGCGGCCTCTAGTGAAGTGATTTCGGCTGATTTTTTTCGCTCGAGTATCGATCTTAAGTATTCTTTTTGTTGATGCTTTTCATCGTTAAAGAAGACTTCATTGATCCCCATCTTTTTGTAAACGGCAATATCATTGTGACTAGGCAATACTTCTTCTATCGTTGTCGTTTCGCCGTCTGCCGTGGTTTTAATAATTTTGCGTTTTCGGATTTTGGTGTTTTGCCTTGCTGTTTCTGCTAGCTCTTTTTTCAAAATGTCGGCCGCATGATGAAAAGCATGATCAAATTCGTAATAATCCTTTCGCCAATTTCTAATCGTTTTTTCATCCACATGCAGCCATTTTGCAATGAAATGATTTGATACTTTGCCTTTCACCAAAGACAGGTTGATCACGTCATCAATATACGCTTTTTTATATTTAGCTTTCCCTGACATGACAACCTCTTTTTAACCTTTGTGCAACATTCGTAAAATTAGCCATTTTGGGTGCGGACTTATTTTGCGGAAGTATGCGAAAAAATCCCTCTTCATGCGTTGTTATTATTAGGTTTTCCAATTTTTCAAAATGCGGAAGTATGACTGCGGAATTATGCGTTTTTGGCTATTCTGTAATTTTTTACCTGAATCCCTTTGATGTAAAGCAATTAAGGTTTTAACCCCATTTACCTTAATGATTAAAAAATGAACGCAAATGTTAAAAATTTAACTCAAAAATTGACCCTGAAAATCGACCGTAAATATTTGAGGTGGTCTCAATGTTTTTATGACCCAGCATTTTAGAAATAACATGAATATCATTCCGTTTTTTGATAAGACGTACCGCTGCAAAATGCCGTAAGTTATGAAATTTCCCAATCCTGAATTTTTCCAGTAATTCCTTAACAATTCCTGTCGTACTGTAATTTAACGACAGTCTTTTCACTGATTGACTGACAATTAATGGTTCATGTAACCCAAACTTGTTTTTATCCAATAGCGACAATAACCCTTTTGGCATCGGTAACAATCGCTGAACGTCAGCTTTTAAGCCTTCAATAACACCGTTTCGTGTTACATGTTTTGAGATATTCAAATATTCCCCTTGAATATCGCTATAATCCAATGCCAATATTTCGCTTATCCGAAGCCCAATCACCGATGCCAAGATGAAGGCAATCTTTTCTCTGACGGGCGCTTCTTCAATCATCCTATCCACATTCTCAAACGCCGGAATGAAAATAGGCTTTTCCCCTTTTCTTTTCAATTTTGGAATTGGACTGACACCAACATTTCGCATTGCTTTCAGCAGCAAATAGGCAGAATGCAGATGTTTAAGCGTATTTTCCGGTAAACCGTTAAATTCACTCGGGCGAATATTCAACGCCATTTTTGCTTGCAACGTTTCGTCAATCGAAAACAAGGCATGTTTAATCGTATCGAGCGAACTTTGCCGTAAATGCCCGTTTCACACTGAAAGACCTTTTTCCCCACATAAAACTGAATCAACTTGCGAAGATGCCAATCTCGGCATTGCTCTTTTTCTTTTGCCATCATCGCCAAAAATCGCTCAGATTCGCTCAGAAAAAGAAAATGGCAAGCAGCTTCCCGCGTTTTAAAGCTTTATGAAATCGTCCTGCTGGATTTTCGTAATGCACACGAAAACCCTCGCTATCATGGCGAGTTTTGACTTGTTTAATTGAACTCATTTGCGATTATCGCTTTGTTGTTAACCTGGCCACAATTTTTGCTTGATTAAGACAATCTTCTATCATCTTGCCTCTTCTACTAGCTGGCTGTTGCGATAATAGCGGATGGCTTCACGGGTGGCTAAGCTGGCGACAGAGGTAGAAAAGCCCAGCTTGATTAACTCGGCCTTAACATTGGCTTCGATGAATTGCTCAGGAGTCATCCTTCTAACCTCATGCTTCCACCAATTAAATCAAGGGGATTTGAGATAACTCCATTACTGTTTTTTCAGCTTTTTTAAGAATGGGTAAATCATCTTGACGCTTACGTAATCGACGACCAGCATCCGAAGAGTCTTTATCAGACTCTTTTCTGGCTGTAGCAACAATATTTTGTAATTGCTCAATAGTAAAAGCTAATCCTTTATTTTCTTCCAACTCCGTCATGTAGTCATAGATTTTAGCCTGTAACTCATAGCTGTAACTCATTGCCATTAGACAGGCTTCACGTTTTGGAAATCGGTAAATTTTTCGAATAGACTGGGCACCGTTTCCAGTGGTGAAAATATCATCAGCTAAAAA
>NZ_LWMI01000064.1 GCF_001640365.1 Candidatus Arsenophonus triatominarum
CCCTTCCTTCTCAAAATTTTGACTTGAAGCTAATTTTGGCGGATTCGCTGCGTGGTGAATTTCAGGAGTTTGTCGACAAGTCTGCCGATGAGCTACATCGAGCCGTTGAGCAAAAAATTATCGGACTTGGTTTCGAGTGCAACAGGGAGTTTCGAGTACAGGAACGGGGTGATTGTCGTTCTGGCAGAGTTGATTTGCTGGTGAGTGACAAGCACGGCAACCAATGTGGCATTGAAATCGACGCAAGCTCTCCCAGAGAAAAATCTTTCGCTAAACTAGCCTGTCTGAAATCAGGGATAATCTTACTGCGGAAATCTTCCACAGCAGAAGACTATCTGCAAGATGGTGTTTTGGTAGTTGCGGGAGGTATTTCGCTACCCAAAACTAAGATCATCACGAAAAAATCTGAACTGAATTTGTCCCTGTTTGAGCAGAAACCCAGTGAATCAGTTTGGGATGATTATCTTCAACACCGCAAAAACAAAAAAGCGCCACTGACACAAACCGCCCTGAACCGACTGGCGACAGCAGTC
Organism: Candidatus Arsenophonus triatominarum; assembly: GCF_001640365.1. GTDB lineage: Bacteria > Pseudomonadota > Gammaproteobacteria > Enterobacterales > Enterobacteriaceae > Arsenophonus > Arsenophonus triatominarum. Next base: position 534 of record NZ_LWMI01000064.1, read on the forward strand.
AACGAAGCCAATGAACTAGGATATTCCACCGATAACGTGCTGGCTGAATGCATGCTTAGAAACTGGCAAGGCTTTGAGGTTTCGTGGATTGAGCAAAAAAAATATCAGCGAAATAGTCTCATCAACGAGATCACAACACGCCCAAGTAATCCCGAAGGTTTTGTGGTGATTAACGGTTAATCTGTTTTTTGCGAAAAAACTATGAATATTATTCAACGATTGCAAAAAATCATGCCGCCCAATATCAAGCCAATTGCCTGTAGCTGGGAAGAACATTTGGCAAGAATGCAAAAAATATCCGAAGAAGCCAGTTTGCAAGACGCTATTTTTCGCAAGCAACGCCGGATAGAAAACTTGTTTGGGCGCTCGGGTATCGCCCCGTTGCATGCACATTGCCGATTTGAAAATTATCGCGTTTTCAACGCCGGTCAGAAAAATGCGTTGAACCAATCCGTCGCCTTTGCAAAGAATTTTGGAGTGGGATTTGGCGGATTTGTTTTTAGCGGTGGATGCGGAACAGGCAAAAATCATCTTGCAGCAGCGATAGGGCATTATCTCATGAGCAAAGGGCGATCCGTATTGTGTATTACCATTGCGGATTTGATGATGCGTTTTCGAGCAACCTACGAAAAAAATACGACATTGACAGAACAACAATTGCTAGATGAACTTTGCAAAGTTGATTTGTTGATCTTGGACGAAATCGGTATTCAGTATCAGCATAGCGAGAATACGAAGATTATTGTAAATCAGATGGTTGATAAGCGGACTTCACACAAAAAACCGCTTGGCATGCTCACGAACTTGAACAGTGAACAAATTCGGCAATTTTTGGGCGATAGAGTCATCGATAGAATGATGATGAGCAATGGGCTTTGGTTAAATTTCAATTGGTCAAGCTACCGCCGTAAAATTCAATAACGAAAAAAAGTTTTAAATCACTGAGTTTCACTACTCAAATCCAATCAATTCAAAGCAATGGAACCCTCAACAACGAGGGTATATGCGCATGTCTGAAAAATACTCAACACCTGCCGCCTATCTGTGGGGCATCATGACCACCCTCGGGGGAGTCATGACAACGATTTTTGATTTTTTTACCCTTGAGCAGTGGGTAGCTGTGATGGGTATTGTCTGCACGATAGGGACATTTTTTATCAACGTGTACTACCGCAAAAAGGAGTACAGACTCAAGGAACGTCAGTATGAAGATACCGAAAAAAATATTGATGGCAACGGGCGGTAGTGCGTTGTTTTTAGCCTCAACGATGATAACGCATTTTGAAGGATTAAAATTTAAACCTTACTTCGATGGAGGTGGTGTACTCTCTGTTTGTTATGGTCATACAGGCAAGGATATTGTGCGTAACCGGATGTACACGCAAGAAGACTGCGATAAGTGGCTTAATGACGATTTAAAAGCCGTTAAACGTTATGTTGACCCGTTGATTAAGGTCAATATCAACACGCTAACACAGGCAGCCCTTTACTCATTTGCTTATAACGTGGGCGTGGGTAATTAGCCTTGTCCAAGACTGTCGCCTTTCACATAAACCCACCGCTTCATCTCATCACATGCCCCTTTTCGGTCATTGTTGTTGAGCTTTTTGAGCAAGGTCGATTTGGCAAAATTACCCACGCCCACGTTATAAGCAAATGAGTAAAGGGCTGCCTGTGTTAGCGTGTTGATATTGACCTTAATCAACGGGTCAACATAACGTTTAACGGCTTTTAAATCGTCATTAAGCCACTTATCGCAGTCTTCTTGCGTGTACATCCGGTTACGCACAATATCCTTGCCTGTATGACCATAACAAACAGAGAGTACACCACCTCCATCGAAGTAAGGTTTAAATTTTAATCCTTCAAAATGCGTTATCATCGTTGAGGCTAAAAACAACGCACTACCGCCCGTTGCCATCAATATTTTTTTCGGTATCTTCATACTGACGTTCCTTGAGTCTGTACTCCTTTTTGCGGTAGTACACGTTGATAAAAAATGTCCCTATCGTGCAGACAATACCCATCACAGCTACCCACTGCTCAAGGGTAAAAAAATCAAAAATCGTTGTCATGACTCCCCCGAGGGTGGTCATGATGCCCCACAGATAGGCGGCAGGTGTTGAGTATTTTTCAGACATGCGCATATACCCTCGTTGTTGAGGGTTCCATTGCTTTGAATTGATTGGATTTGAGTAGTGAAACTCAGTGATTTAAAACTTTTTTTCGTTATTGAATTTTACGGCGGTAGCTTGACCAATTGAAATTTAACCAAAGCCCATTGCTCATCATCATTCTATCGATGACTCTATCGCCCAAAAATTGCCGAATTTGTTCACTGTTCAAGTTCGTGAGCATGCCAAGCGGTTTTTTGTGTGAAGTCCGCTTATCAACCATCTGATTTACAATAATCTTCGTATTCTCGCTATGCTGATACTGAATACCGATTTCGTCCAAGATCAACAAATCAACTTTGCAAAGTTCATCTAGCAATTGTTGTTCTGTCAATGTCGTATTTTTTTCGTAGGTTGCTCGAAAACGCATCATCAAATCCGCAATGGTAATACACAATACGGATCGCCCTTTGCTCATGAGATAATGCCCTATCGCTGCTGCAAGATGATTTTTGCCTGTTCCGCATCCACCGCTAAAAACAAATCCGCCAAATCCCACTCCAAAATTCTTTGCAAAGGCGACGGATTGGTTCAACGCATTTTTCTGACCGGCGTTGAAAACGCGATAATTTTCAAATCGGCAATGTGCATGCAACGGGGCGATACCCGAGCGCCCAAACAAGTTTTCTATCCGGCGTTGCTTGCGAAAAATAGCGTCTTGCAAACTGGCTTCTTCGGATATTTTTTGCATTCTTGCCAAATGTTCTTCCCAGCTACAGGCAATTGGCTTGATATTGGGCGGCATGATTTTTTGCAATCGTTGAATAATATTCATAGTTTTTTCGCAAAAAACAGATTAACCGTTAATCACCACAAAACCTTCGGGATTACTTGGGCGTGTTGTGATCTCGTTGATGAGACTATTTCGCTGATATTTTTTTTGCTCAATCCACGAAACCTCAAAGCCTTGCCAGTTTCTAAGCATGCATTCAGCCAGCACGTTATCGGTGGAATATCCTAGTTCATTGGCTTCGTTGACTGCTGTCGCCAGTCGGTTCAGGGCGGTTTGTGTCAGTGGCGCTTTTTTGTTTTTGCGGTGTTGAAGATAATCATCCCAAACTGATTCACTGGGTTTCTGCTCAAACAGGGACAAATTCAGTTCAGATTTTTTCGTGATGATCTTAGTTTTGGGTAGCGAAATACCTCCCGCAACTACCAAAACACCATCTTGCAGATAGTCTTCTGCTGTGGAAGATTTCCGCAGTAAGATTATCCCTGATTTCAGACAGGCTAGTTTAGCGAAAGATTTTTCTCTGGGAGAGCTTGCGTCGATTTCAATGCCACATTGGTTGCCGTGCTTGTCACTCACCAGCAAATCAACTCTGCCAGAACGACAATCACCCCGTTCCTGTACTCGAAACTCCCTGTTGCACTCGAAACCAAGTCCGATAATTTTTTGCTCAACGGCTCGATGTAGCTCATCGGCAGACTTGTCGACAAACTCCTGAAATTCACCACGCAGCGAATCCGCCAAAATTAGCTTCAAGTCAAAATTTTGAGAAGGAAGGGTTAGGGATGGTTTATATATTTCTGTAATCTTTGTAGTAATCTCTTGATCAAACGAACTCGATAATGTCGATTCCC
>NZ_LWMI01000065.1 GCF_001640365.1 Candidatus Arsenophonus triatominarum
TGCCCCTTTTCGGTCATTGTTGTTGAGACTTTTTGAGCAAGGTCGATTTGGCAAAATTACCCACGCCCACGTTATAAGCAAATGAGTAAAGGGCTGCCTGTGTTAGCGTGTTGATATTGACCTTAATCAACGGGTCAACATAACGTTTAACGGCTTTTAAATCGTCATTAAGCCACTTATCGCAGTCTTCTTGCGTGTACATCCGGTTACGCACAATATCCTTGCCTGTATGACCATAACAAACAGAGAGTACACCACCTCCATCGAAGTAAGGTTTAAATTTTAATCCTTCAAAATGCGTTATCATCGTTGAGGCTAAAAACAACGCACTACCGCCCGTTGCCATCAATATTTTTTTCGGTATCTTCATACTGACGTTCCTTGAGTCTGTACTCCTTTTTGCGGTAGTACACGTTGATAAAAAATGTCCCTATCGTGCAGACAATACCCATCACAGCTACCCACTGCTCAAGGGTAAAAAAATCAAAAATCGTTGTCATGACTCCCCCGAGGGTGGTCATGATGCCCCACCAGGCTTGCGCCTTAATATTCGCGAACATATCTTTATTGGTTTTTCCCGCCACATATTTTGCGTCAGGTTTAAAGACAGCCCCACCCGCGTTGAATCCGGTTGCGGTGATATGACATGTCCGTCGTAGATGCGCTTTCACCCCTGCCCCTACCCCGATGGAGTCATAGATGATTTCATCGGCATGGACTTCCTCAGCATAGTTTTTGACTCGGTTTGCTGAGCTGATCACGTCGCCTTTACTCCACTGCTGGCAATCCGTGACAACCGATCCGTGTACAAACGTGAGGGCGTTGCTGTCATCGCCCTCATCTGCAACGTCAAAACCGAGTCGTTTAGCCCCCGTTGTCAAAAACCCCAGTTTGATATGGGCATCAATGGCCGCCTGTACCCATTCGGCGGGAATTAAGATACCTTCAACAGACGCCTGATAGTTCAAATCCAGTTCCTGCGCCACAATGACCGGATTATCGATTTTCAGGCACTCTTTTTCGTACCATTGTTCATCTTTACGGGGGTCATTGCGCCAGTGAAAGGTAAACACCGGAATACGTCCACTGTGGCGTTTTTGGGCAAAAGGATTGTCCATCCCATTAACCGAACTTAAGTCAATGCGGCAGCGGGTAGTTTGCGATAGGGCAGCATCAATCAATAGCGGACGAGGCAAAAAGGCGGCTTCGTCGACGAAATAGAGTGTCGTCCGGTCACCCCGTCCAATATTGTCCCCCGCTTCACCCTTGATAATGGCGCCGGTGTTTGGAAAATTGACCCGCATATAAGGCGCGTGTTTTTTCGCTACCCAGCCTCCCCGAAACTCTTGCGGTAAAGTTTCAATAAACTTACGGGCTTTCCAGAACAACGCTTTCGGGTCACCGGTGCTGTCAACATACTCTTCTTTGCGGGAGCCAAAGCCAATTACCATCTCTTTATTAAAGAGACATAAAGCGCATGCGAGTGCAATTGACGTCCAGCTTAAGCCCATTTCGCGGCTTTTTTCGGTAATACCGTTTTCACGTCCTTTCCAGCGTGTCATTATCCAGTCAATCCATGCTTCCTGTTTCGGGAACAGCAAAAAAGGAATAGTCACCGGTAACCCGTAATCGACATTTCGTGGGTCTGTCGTCATGCCCCAGTCAATAATAAACTGCGCGGGATTATCCTTATAAAATCGGGTTAATCGTTTAAAACTTTCCGGCTGCTGGCGTAACCGTTGTAGACGCTCATCGCGCCACTCAAATACCTTAAAATAATCTGGTTTTTTAAAGTCAAAAGGAAAAGGTAACGGCATAGGAATTTGTCCGGAAAAAAGCGACTCAAAAAAATATTTTGCACATAAACGTGTACATAAAAATACAAAAAATGGGGTTAAACTCATATAATCAATTGATATTAAATAAATATTTAAATTTAATATCATTTATAACATAAATAAGTAAGCGATTTTAACCCTTTACCCCATCAGTTTTTGGTACGCTTCTGCGGCCTCTTCTAAAGTCATTTCTCGAGTAATTGCATTTTGCGGTAGTATATCTTCTGGTATAGGGCTACCTTGCAATTGCTTAATTTCCAGTAATAAGGTAGTTGGTATAGGAATGCCTTCTATCTCTAAAAATTGCGCGGCCTCTAGTGAAGTGATTTCGGCTGATTTTTTTCGCTCGAGTATCGATCTTAAGTATTCTTTTTGTTGATGCTTTTCATCGTTAAAGAAGACTTCATTGATCCCCATCTTTTTGTAAACGGCAATATCATTGTGACTAGGCAATACTTCTTCTATCGTTGTCGTTTCGCCGTCTGCCGTGGTTTTAATAATTTTGCGTTTTCGGATTTTGGTGTTTTGCCTTGCTGTTTCTGCTAGCTCTTTTTTCAAAATGTCGGCCGCATGATGAAAAGCATGATCAAATTCGTAATAATCCTTTCGCCAATTTCTAATCGTTTTTTCATCCACATGCAGCCATTTTGCAATGAAATGATTTGATACTTTGCCTTTCACCAAAGACAGGTTGATCACGTCATCAATATACGCTTTTTTATATTTAGCTTTCCCTGACATGACAACCTCTTTTTAACCTTTGTGCAACATTCGTAAAATTAGCCATTTTGGGTGCGGACTTATTTTGCGGAAGTATGCGAAAAAAATCCCTCTTCATGCGTTGTTATTATTAGGTTTTCCAATTTTTCAAAATGCGGAAGTATGACTGCGGAATTATGCGTTTTTGGCTATTCTGTAATTTTTTACCTGAATCCCTTTGATGTAAAGCAATTAAGGTTTTAACCCCATTTACCTTAATGATTAAAAAATGAACGCAAATGTTAAAAATTTAACTCAAAAATTGACCCTGAAAATCGACCGTAAATATTTGAGGTGGTCTCAATGTTTTTATGACCCAGCATTTTAGAAATAACATGAATATCATTCCGTTTTTTGATAAGACGTACCGCTGCAAAATGCCGTAAGTTATGAAATTTCCCAATCCTGAATTTTTCCAGTAATTCCTTAACAATTCCTGTCGTACTGTAATTTAACGACAGTCTTTTCACTGATTGACTGACAATTAATGGTTCATGTAACCCAAACTTGTTTTTATCCAATAGCGACAATAACCCTTTTGGCATCGGTAACAATCGCTGAACGTCAGCTTTTAAGCCTTCAATAACACCGTTTCGTGTTACATGTTTTGAGATATTCAAATATTCCCCTTGAATATCGCTATAATCCAATGCCAATATTTCGCTTATCCGAAGCCCAATCACCGATGCCAAGATGAAGGCAATCTTTTCTCTGACGGGCGCTTCTTCAATCATCCTATCCACATTCTCAAACGCCGGAATGAAAATAGGCTTTTCCCCTTTTCTTTTCAATTTTGGAATTGGACTGACACCAACATTTCGCATTGCTTTCAGCAGCAAATAGGCAGAATGCAGATGTTTAAGCGTATTTTCCGGTAAACCGTTAAATTCACTCGGGCGAATATTCAACGCCATTTTTGCTTGCAACGTTTCGTCAATCGAAAACAAGGCATGTTTAATCGTATCGAGCGAACTTTGCCGTAAATGCCCCGTTTCACACTGAAAGACCTTTTTCCCCACATAAAACTGAATCAACTTGCGAAGATGCCAATCTCGGCATTGCTCTTTTTCTTTTGCCATCATCGCCAAAAATCGCTCAGATTCGCTCAGAAAAAGAAAATGGCAAGCAGCTTCCCGCGTTTTAAAGCTTTTATGAAATCGTCCTGCTGGATTTTCGTAATGCACACGAAAACCCTCGCTATCATGGCGAGTTTTGACTTGTTTAATTGAACTCATTTGCGATTATCGCTTTGTTGTTAACCTGGCCACAATTTTTGCTTGATTAAGACAATCTTCTATCATCTTGCCTCTTCTACTAGCTGGCTGTTTGCGATAATAGCGGATGGCTTCACGGGTGGCTAAGCTGGCGACAGAGGTAGAAAAGCCCAGCTTGATTAACTCGGCCTTAACATTGGCTTCGATGAATTGCTCAGGAGTCATCCTTCTAACCTCATGCTTCCACCAATTAAATCAAGGGGGATTTGAGATAACTCCATTACTGTTTTTTCAGCTTTTTTAAGAATGGGTAAATCATCTTGACGCTTACGTAATCGACGACCAGCATCCGAAGAGTCTTTATCAGACTCTTTTCTGGCTGTAGCAACAATATTTTGTAATTGCTCAATAGTAAAAGCTAATCCTTTATTTTCTTCCAACTCCGTCATGTAGTCATAGATTTTAGCCTGTAACTCATAGCTGTAACTCATTGCCATTAGACAGGCTTCACGTTTTGGAAATCGGTAAATTTTTCGAATAGACTGGGCACCGTTTCCAGTGGTGAAAATATCATCAGCTAAAAATTTAGCAGATGTTTCTCCAAGAACTTTGGGTACTTTTGCCATAAAATTATTGTGCTGTAACTTGCGATATTTTTTGCAAGGAAACGTTAATCTCTCTGCTTCCGCTTTTGATTTCCGCTCCGCATTAATATAGTCCACCATTTCCAGACTGGTCATTGTTGGCATTTCTGTTACTAAAAAATTGTCATTTTTAGTTGTTACTAATTTCATCGTACTTTTCCTTATAGAAAATCGAACCTGCGCGCACAGAACAGCCGCCCACAGAAAAGCACCATTTTAAACGGCGTTCTTCAGGCTCGACTTTCTATAAGGTTCTGTGTTTTATTGATGCGCGTGCGTGGCGCTGAGATTGTTAAGATTTGAACGTGCCAATGACCGATTCAGTGACACTGTGTTTTGATGTACTGCTGTAGATATTCCGTCTGCTTTTCGTTCTCAGCTATCATCGCTCTGAGACGGAAATAATCTTCTCGAGCTGCCTTACTAAGTTTGGGGTGGCTTCATTATGTCGGCTCTGGGTGGTAGCGGTTTTGGGTATTGGACACACGGCATTGACGTGCAACTGCTTAGTGCCAGCACGAACAGCATCATTGAGCTTAGCAATTTCAGCTTTGGCATTATTTAATTTCTCCGTGTGTTGAATATCGAGTTGGTGCAAAGAATCAATCTTTTGCTGCTGTAATTTCACGGCTTCAATTTGTGCGCGATATTGCTGTTTTAATGTTTGGTAGTTTTGCCTGATGGTTTGATAACGGGAGTTGATAAAAATAAGTGAGAGAATTAACCCTGCAATAATCACTCCGATAAATGAGTAAGGTCGCCATAACATATTACGCTCTCAATTTCCCGACGGGTAATTAGCCCTTTCCAGACTTCGCCTTTCACATAAACCCACCGCTTCATCTCATCACATGCCCCTTTTCGGTCATTGTTGTTGAGCTTTTTGAGCAAGGTCGATTTGGCAAAATTACCCACGCCCACGTTATAAGCAAATGAGTAAAGGGCTGCCTGTGTTAGCGTGTTGATATTGACCTTAATCAACGGGTCAACATAACGTTTAACGGCTTTTAAATCGTCATTAAGCCACTTATCGCAGTCTTCTTGCGTGTACATCCGGTTACGCACAATATCCTTGCCTGTATGACCATAACAAACAGAGAGTACACCACCTCCATCGAAGTAAGGTTTAAATTTTAATCCTTCAAAATGCGTTATCATCGTTGAGGCTAAAAACAACGCACTACCGCCCGTTGCCATCAATATTTTTTTCGGTATCTTCATACTGACGTTCCTTGAGTCTGTACTCCTTTTTGCGGTAGTACACGTTGATAAAAAATGTCCCTATCGTGCAGACAATACCCATCACAGCTACCCACTGCTCAAAAAAATGCGTCCCCCACCAGGCTTGCGCCTTAATATTCGCGAACATATCTTTATTGGTTTTTCCCGCCACATATTTTGCGTCAGGTTTAAAGACAGCCCCACCCGCGTTGAATCCGGTTGCGGTGATATGACATGTCCGTCGTAGATGCGCTTTCACCCCTGCCCCTACCCCGATGGAGTCATAGATGATTTCATCGGCATGGACTTCCTCAGCATAGTTTTTGACTCGGTTTGCTGAGCTGATCACGTCGCCTTTACTCCACTGCTGGCAATCCGTGACAACCGATCCGTGTACAAACGTGAGGGCGTTGCTGTCATCGCCCTCATCTGCAACGTCAAAACCGAGTCGTTTAGCCCCCGTTGTCAAAAACCCCAGTTTGATATGGGCATCAATGGCCGCCTGTACCCATTCGGCGGGAATTAAGATACCTTCAACAGACGCCTGATAGTTCAAATCCAGTTCCTGCGCCACAATGACCGGATTATCGATTTTCAGGCACTCTTTTTCGTACCATTTGTTCATCTTTACGGGGGTCATTGCGCCAGTGAAAGGTAAACACCGGAATACGTCCACTGTGGCGTTTTTGGGCAAAAGGATTGTCCATCCCATTAACCGAACTTAAGTCAATGCGGCAGCGGGTAGTTTGCGATAGGGCAGCATCAATCAATAGCGGACGAGGCAAAAAGGCGGCTTCGTCGACGAAATAGAGTGTCGTCCGGTCACCCCGTCCAATATTGTCCCCGCTTCACCCTTGATAATGGCGCCGGTGTTTGGAAAATTGACCCGCATATAAGGCGCGTGTTTTTTCGCTACCCAGCCTCCCCGAAACTCTTGCGGTAAAGTTTCAATAAACTTACGGGCTTTCCAGAACAACGCTTTCGGGTCACCGGTGCTGTCAACATACTCTTCTTTGCGGGAGCCAAAGCCAATTACCATCTCTTTATTAAAGAGACATAAAGCGCATGCGAGTGCAATTGACGTCCAGCTTAAGCCCATTTCGCGGCTTTTTTCGGTAATACCGTTTTCACGTCCTTTCCAGCGTGTCATTATCCAGTCAATCCATGCTTCCTGTTTCGGGAACAGCAAAAAAGGAATAGTCACCGGTAACCCGTAATCGACATTTCGTGGGTCTGTCGTCATGCCCCAGTCAATAATAAACTGCGCGGGATTATCCTTATAAAATCGGGTTAATCGTTTAAAACTTTCCGGCTGCTGGCGTAACCGTTGTAGACGCTCATCGCGCCACTCAAATACCTTAAAATAATCTGGTTTTTTAAAGTCAAAAGGAAAAGGTAACGGCATAGGGAATTTGTCCGGAAAAAAGCGACTCAAAAAAATATTTTGCACATAAACGTGTACATAAAAATACAAAAAATGGGGTTAAACTCCATATAATCAATTGATATTAAATAAATATTTAAATTTAATATCATTATAACATAAATAAGTAAGCGATTTTAACCCTTTACCCCATCAGTTTTTGGTACGCTTCTGCGGCCTCTTCTAAAGTCATTTCTCGAGTAATTGCATTTTGCGGTAGTATATCTTCTGGTATAGGGGCTACCTTGCAATTGCTTAATTTCCAGTAATAAGTAGTTGGTATAGGAATGCCTTCTATCTCTAAAAATTGCGCGGCCTCTAGTGAAGTGATTTCGGCTGATTTTTTTCGCTCGAGTATCGATCTTAAGTATTCTTTTTGTTGATGCTTTTCATCGTTAAAGAAGACTTCATTGATCCCCATCTTTTTGTAAACGGCAATATCATTGTGACTAGGCAATACTTCTTCTATCGTTGTCGTTTCGCCGTCTGCCGTGGTTTTAATAATTTTGCGTTTTCGGATTTTGGTGTTTGCCTTGCTGTTTCTGCTAGCTCTTTTTCAAAATGTCGGCCGCATGATGAAAAGCATGATCAAATTCGTAATAATCCTTTCGCCAATTTCTAATCGTTTTTTTCATCCACATGCAGCCATTTTGCAATGAAATGATTTGATACTTTGCCTTTCACCAAAGACAGGTTGATCACGTCATCAATATACGCTTTTTTATATTTAGCTTTCCCTGACATGACAACCTCTTTTTAACCTTTGTGCAACATTCGTAAATTAGCCATTTTGGGTGCGGACTTATTTTGCGGAAGTATGCGAAAAAAATCCCTCTTCATGCGTTGTTATTATTAGGTTTTCCAATTTTTCAAAATGCGGAAGTATGACTGCGGAATTATGCGTTTTTGGCTATTCTGTAATTTTTTACCTGAATCCCTTTGATGTAAAGCAATTAAGGTTTTAACCCCATTTACCTTAATGATTAAAAAATGAACGCAAATGTTAAAAATTTAACTCAAAAATTGACCCTGAAAATCGACCGTAAATATTTGAGGTGGTCTCAATGTTTTTATGACCCAGCATTTTAGAAATAACATGAATATCATTCCGTTTTTTGATAAGACGTACCGCTGCAAAATGCCGTAAGTTATGAAATTTCCCAATCCTGAATTTTTCCAGTAATTCCTTAACAATTCCTGTCGTACTGTAATTTAACGACAGTCTTTTCACTGATTGACTGACAATTAATGGTTCATGTAACCCAAACTTGTTTTTATCCAATAGCGACAATAACCCTTTTGGCATCGGTAACAATCGCTGAACGTCAGCTTTTAAGCCTTCAATAACACCGTTTCGTGTTACATGTTTTGAGATATTCAAATATTCCCCTTGAATATCGCTATAATCCAATGCCAATATTTCGCTTATCCGAAGCCCAATCACCGATGCCAAGATGAAGGCAATCTTTTCTCTGACGGGCGCTTCTTCAATCATCCTATCCACATTCTCAAACGCCGGAATGAAAATAGGCTTTTCCCCTTTTCTTTTCAATTTTGGAATTGGACTGACACCAACATTTCGCATTGCTTTCAGCAGCAAATAGGCAGAATGCAGATGTTTAAGCGTATTTTCCGGTAAACCGTTAAATTCACTCGGGCGAATATTCAACGCCATTTTTGCTTGCAACGTTTCGTCAATCGAAAACAAGGCATGTTTAATCGTATCGAGCGAACTTTGCCGTAAATGCCCCGTTTCACACTGAAAGACCTTTTTCCCCACATAAAACTGAATCAACTTGCGAAGATGCCAATCTCGGCATTGCTCTTTTTCTTTTGCCATCATCGCCAAAAATCGCTCAGATTCGCTCAGAAAAAGAAAATGGCAAGCAGCTTCCCGCGTTTTAAAGCTTTTA
>NZ_LWMI01000066.1 GCF_001640365.1 Candidatus Arsenophonus triatominarum
TATGTTTTAACATAAAATGAAATATGTTCATTTGAAGCCCAGTAACTCCTTTATTACATAGGTCATTTATAACCTTTATAAAATCAGGCTCTTGAGTTATTTCCCCTGTTTCTAGGTTTACATGTCTACGTCCCATATCGGCCTCATTTAAATAAATTTTAAAGTTAACTATAATAATAAAAAAAATTATTTCAAGTTTTTTTTAAAGTTATTAAATAAAAGTTTTCATATCCTAAAAATAACTTTTTTAATTATTAAAATAATTATATAGTTATTAATAATGATTATTTAGTTATTAACATATAATCATATAGTTACCTTAACTAATTATATGATTACCAAAATTTATTTAAAATACTGATTTATATATAACTATTTATCTATCTTAGATTCTTTCTTGTTTTTCAGGAGTTACAAGACAACTCAGTAGCAACAAACTAATTTCCGCTTCCTCGTCGACGGTGTTCGGTGCTCGCAAGCTAAACTTAGAAAGAAAATTAAAAAATAATCCAAAAAATCCTTAAAATTAAAACGCCCACCGCTCGCCACAGCCAAGTGACCGAGCAACGCGAGCGAACGGGCGAGGAAGCGGAAGATAACCGGAAATTAAAGGGAACACAGTCACGCGAAAATCACAAAATACTAATTTCTTCCAATCTGGGCGATTTGTAAAAACAGCAATTTGCGCCGTCAGTCTCAAAGATATGTTGAGAGGCCAATTTCTTGGCAGCTATTTTCGTCTCAGAGGAAAGATAGATGAAATTTGTTGTCTTACCCTTCTCGTGGTCAACGTTAGTGATGATGGTTGCTTTGAAGTATTTCATGCCGCACCCCCAACTCGCTGGAGAATTCGGGCACGCTGACGAAGGGTTAAATTGCGTGAGGTTCGAACGAATAACTCGATGATTTGATTTTGCGCTTCAATTACGCGCACACGGAAGGTACTATTTCCCATAGTCCGACTCCTAGTACTGTTAGGGTTTGGATTAGCTAACTTTTGGGATCACCATTCCCATCAGTTAGCGACTAGTTTATAAAATTCTTTCTGTAGTAATTTCTCTACCGTCTTCTGAATATTTAATTTTTAATTCAAATGCTGATCTTTGTTCTATGATGGACTTCCATTCTCCCCTAGCAAAAAATTTAGGGTTGGCTAAATATTCATTTCCTCCCTCACTCAGAACAAATCCTTTTTTTACAAGAAGAGCCAATCTATTTCTTAGAGTCCCATCTTTAATACTAAGTTGGTCACACATTGATTTTCTATATCTGGTTGAAAGAGTCATATAACCATCATAATCGAGCTTTCTAAGCATAAGAAACAAGACGTTTTTTAATGAGTCAGGAACTTTAATCATTGAACATATATCATCAATATACATTTTCACATATGGCGGTTCAGATGAATAACGAGATAATGTTGTCTTTGATTCAGAAATTATTTCTCCAGTGTTTATATCCACAGTGTCTTTTTTTTGCTCATAAAATGCAGTTTTTATTCTCTTTTTAGTCACCATGTCTTGTCCGCATATGTCACTCTATATAACGTGACAATTTACATACAAAAATATACCTTGTCAATAAGGTATTTTAATACCTTTTTTAAAAGGTGTAAATGTATCTTTCAGAAGTTACAAGTGTAACTCCATAACGGTACATATATACCCTTGTGAAGTGATAAAAA
>NZ_LWMI01000067.1 GCF_001640365.1 Candidatus Arsenophonus triatominarum
GGTGTTCAATCAGCAGATAGAGATAACCTTGTCCCTTTTCTGTTTTGACAGAATACAGGATATCACTCTGGTAGTTTTTCATCTCACTATCAACAAGATGAGCCAGATTCCACTTTGAGGCTATCTAAGTCACACAGTGCCTTAATCTCATCCGGTAGCCAGATATTCAAAGAAATCTTTAGCGGTCTCTTTTCACTTAAAAACTGCTTAAATACCGCATCATGGGGCGTTGGGGTGAATTTTTTACTCATCGGATATCTTCAATAATTGCTCGCGTCAGATTGAATTATGGCAAACAAACCCGCTATATTAATCATTACATTTAAGACATCATAATCCAGCTTTAGCAATAACGCCCCTATTTACCTCAGGGGCATTTTTACTTTAATGACTCGGACTAAATCGGTAAGGACTCGGTTTTCCAATACTGCGCCCACCTCTTTGGCTTTTTTCTCAGCCTCGAAAAATCCGTGGACTATTTCACCATCTCGAAATCGCCAAGCGTCACCCGTACCGTTTGCCAGTCTTGCCATCCAAACATTGCTATCTTTGTTGGTTGGAATTAACCGCTTTTTGCTAGTCTTAATCTTTTCACGAAGCTGTATTTTTTCGTCCTCAGACAACTCAGCGGACAACAGGGTACAATGCTCAACGATTTCAGCAAGGTTTTTTTCGTCGGTGGCATCGTCGAGGGCGATTAATACGGCGTCCAATTTTGGATTAGTTGCTGGTTGTACATCTGTCGCCGTTTCTTCTTTTTGACGTAGTTTTTCGTTTCGCTCACGGATAATATCCCTCATCGATAGCCGTTTAAACGAAGTAGGAGCCATTCTGAGCGGTTTTTCTGTTGAATTTGCATCTTCGTATACCCCAAACATCGAAAATAGTTCAGAGGCGCAAGGAAGCCGTCTAGCGAGGCGATGAATCACTGTCTTGAGTGCCATTCTGTCGAACCACTTCACCCAAGGGCTTGTGTAGTCTTTTGCGCTTTTCACTGTATCGCGTATCTTTTCCACGTCAGCGCGACTCATCACTTCAACAACCAGTTCACCGCTATTGAGTTTGGCGAAGGCATAGACTTTTACTACCTCATCACCATCAAAAAACGCTGGACGGTGGGTTAAATGCTCGCCGTTTTCATCAATCACATATTCAAACTCATCTTGTGAATAGACAACCTTTGCAATGATATTGGCTACCTGACCGGATTGACGGGCACGTTTCATAACACCGTCCACCATCGGCATGTAGACGGCTTTTTTCACAAATTGATTATTGACTTTGGTACTACGGACAATCAGAGCAGCTTCTCGTCCGTCAGGCATAAGTCCGTCTTTGGCGCAACGGGTTAAGGCCAGCACCAGTGATTGCTTATCGGCTTTTTGCAAATCCGCATTTTCAATCAATGCGGTTGCGGCGGTTCGGGTGAACTGCTCAGGCGTAACCTGAGCAGGTAACAGGGCTGCTATGCCTTGCTGCGTAATGACCGATTGCAAATTGGCATAGACGTTGTTCATGGTTTCCAGTCCGGTATTCATGCTACACCCTCTTCCATCATCAAAGCTCTCTGCGTTTTCTATCCGCCTGTTTTGCCCAGAAAGGACGGGATATTTTGACTATTGGGTAGGTTTCTATGACGCTTTCTAGCATATCAATCACACGATTTACTTCGTATACGCCCTGCTCGCTATCTTCGTCGTCGGGTTCACAAAGTTTCACAGGAAAACGCCCATAAGCTGGGTTTTTGCCAATTGCACAGAAAGTGAAAGCTATCGCTTGACCAAATACCTGATTAGCAATCAGACGGTAAAATTCCGCTTGTATGTGATAACCAAACTCATCAACAGATTTCCCAAAACCTTGAAAATTGTCAGTCGTTTTCACATCCAACAAGAAAGGCTTATCTGAATAGATTCCCAACAAATCAGGACGAATTTTCAATAGCGTCCCCTTTTCCGTGCGATAGAAAATTGAAACCTCTGGTTCGCCGTTTTCGAGTAGCTCTTCAACCATTGGGTAAGCCAGCGCAGAATCACGCATCAATTGGATTGCCTCAAATTCCTCCTTTTTTAAAACAACCCTTGCCAATGTTAGATTTTTTTTCTCAAAATCGGATAGCGTTTTTTTGCCATCCTTTGTACGCAAATCCAGCTCAGGTGCAGAAACATATCTTAGCGGAAATTTCTCCGGCTCAAGAATAGCCGTATGTACCGCATCACCAATCAAAAACGCTCTTGTTTTTCCTTCCTGAACGGGTGCGTCCTTGTCCCAATCCAGCACAGCTATTGTCTCTGCCTTTTGCACCAACCTAATTTGCGTACTCGAATAACCGTTTGCCGCGTGATAGGTGCTATTTGACAAACGGCGAACAATCAAGTTCTCTGTGGGTTTCAACGCATCCACACAGCCGTTCAACATCTCAAGCGTGATATTTTCACCGCTCATGATTTTTCCGTTAACGGGAGGAAAAGCAGAGAAGATAGAGTTGTCGTCTATGTTTGTGACTTTTGAGTTAATTAATTGTTGCCCTTCTGTGTAATTATTAACCAATTCTTCAGGTACTATATTCGCCTCGCTTTTTTCCGCTTCTCCCACGTTTTCCACAGACATAACGACAGATTTAGTGGATAACTCATTATTTTTTCCACACTCAAAAAGATGAATCGCTATTTCCTTGATTTCGCTAAAGAGATAGTTTTGTCTGCTTCCTGTATTTTCACAGACAACAATTCACGAAGATTGGTATATTGCTCAAAAATCTCTGGCTCTTCTGATGGATTGGCCAACAAATCCTCCGCATCGCGAATCTCGCCTTCGTCGTATTCTTCCTGAACCCCAAATATCGTGAGTAAAGCGCAAAACTGGTCTATGCCCTGTTTTTCGATAATATCCGTCTGTTTTTCGGTATTAGCGAGATACTCTTCAACGCTAATTTCTTCCAATCTGGCGATTTGTAAAAACAGCAATTTGCGCCGTCAGTCTCAAAGATATGTTGAGAGGCCAATTTCTTGCAGCTATTTTCGTTTCAGACGCAAGATAGATGAAATTTGTTGTCTTACCCTTCTCGTGGTCAACGTTAGTGATGATGGTTGCTTTGAAGTATTTCATGCCGCACCCCCAACTCGCTGGAGAATTCGGGCACGCTGACGACGGGTTAAATTGCGTGAGGTTCGAGCGAATAACTCGATGATTTGATTCGGTGCTTCACAGACAGCACACGGAAGGTAGACTTTTTCATTAGCCTTACTCCTATTCATACTAGGTTTAGGGTTAGCTGGTAGTAAGAGGGGAAAACTCTTGCTATCAGCGATTACTCATCAATATTTATTGATTGAAGCATTTCTTTTGTAATTTTTTCATTTTCACTTTTTGAAAGTAAAATGGGTCCCTCAAATTTGCAATACGCTTTATTTGTTCTCCACGACTTCCATACGACATGTGGATTGAGTATATAAACATTTGTTTGACCAGATTTTAGAACATTAACAAAACCATCATTTTTCAAAACACTTATAGCTCTAGATACTGTAGCTCTACTTTTTTTTGTTACTTCCTCTAAAACTTTAGAGGAGCAAACTACAGCGTTTTTTCTGTTCATAAACTGACTTAAAAATAAAAAAATTTCGGCGGCAACTGGGTTACTCTGAACCAACGCCCTAACAGCATTAATGTTAGACTCCGCAAGCTGTATAAAAGGCGGATTTTTTCGCTCAGCTAGTATTTGCGACATATGCGAATCACCTGTGAAGAAATCTATTAATTTATGATACACCATGTTTCATAAATTACAAGCAATAATCACGATATTATTTTTATACCTCATGGTATGATGCATAACTGTCTCACCACATGATACATATGAATAAAAAAATCATTTAAAAACAACATAGTAAAATTACCCGTTTCTTATGTCTTTCACCACGGAGTTTCAGGCTTACTTTATATTTCAAGATGATCTTCCGCTTCCTCGTCGACGGTGTTCGGTGCTCGCAAGCTGCGCTCCGCCTCAACGTCTCCTGCGGTGAGCGGACTGAGTTAAGGAAAAACCGGATTTTCTTTAAAAAAAAACCAAAAAATCTTTTTAAAATTTAACGCCCACCGCTCGCCACAGCCAAGTGACCGAGCAACGCGAGCGAACGGGCGAGGAAGCGGAAGATAACCGGAAATTAAAGGGAACACAGTCACGCGAAAATCACAAAATACTAATTTCTTCCAATCTGGGCGATTTGTAAAAACAGCAATTTGCGCCGTCAGTCTCAAAGATATGTTGAGAAGCCAATTTCTTGGCAGCTATTTTCATCTCAGAGGAAAGATAGATGAAATTTGTTGTCTTACCCTTCTCGTGGTCAACGTTAGTGATGATAGTTGCTTTGAAGTATTTCATGCCGCACCCCCAACTCGCTGGAGAATTCGGGCACGCTGACGACGGTTAAATTGCGTGAGGTTCGAACGGAATAACTCGATGATTTGATTTTGCGCTTCAATTACGCGCACAC
>NZ_LWMI01000068.1 GCF_001640365.1 Candidatus Arsenophonus triatominarum
GATAAGGAATACGCTCCGCGCGCTTTCTGCCCGCTGGGTAAAGAAATTCACTGCCTTATCCGACGATCTGGCAAAAACCTTCGTTAACCGAGCAGCCGGTAATGTGGATGTGCCCCTTAAAAAGCAGCTGGTCGATAAGGGGTTTGCGATTGATTTCAAAATGACGCGCGACATGCACAATGCGGTGACAGCGATTGTGGCGGAGAACGTGTCATTAATTAAATCCATCCCCCAACGCTATTTCACTAACGTTGAATCCGTGGTTCTCCAGTCTGTTTCGCGGGGAGGTGATTTAGCTCAGCTTAAAAAAACATTGGGACAACAGTTTGGCGTAACTGCCAGAAGGGCGGAATTGATTGCCCGTGACCAGAACCGAAAAGCGAATTCTGCCTTGGCGGCAGTGAGACAGCATGCGCTGGGGATAACTGAGGGGATTTGGCGACATACCGGCGCAGGGCAACACCCAAGGCCTGATCATGTAAAAGCCACGGGCAAGAAATTTTCGCTCCGTAAAGGCTGCCTGATTAGCGGTGAATACATCCTGCCAGGTGAAAAAATCAATTGTGGGTGTATTTGGGAACCGGTTTTACCCACTTTCGAGGATTGACAACGTGCAAGTGACAAAAGACGGTCTCGCGATGGATGCCAAATCTGCGCGGGAAGTGGACAAATTTGGCAAAATGTATGTCCGTGATAACCGGATAAGCAAAGCGAACATTAGCGGTTATTACGGCGTTGAAATACCTGGCTATGAAAAGTTGGGTCTGGAATCCAGAAAAATATATCAGCTTTATCGCCCCCCGCAAGAGCTGGAAAAAGCCATGCCGACGTTTAACGGTATCCCCGTTCTGATGGGGCATCCTGCCGAGAACAATACGAAACCCATCACCGATCTCGCGGTGGGTGCCGTGATGAATGATATCCGTTTTGAATTTCCCTATCTCATCGCTTCGATTTCTATTTGGGATGAAGCAGCAAAAGCGGGTATTGAAACCGATATCCAGCGCGAATTATCGCCCTCCTACAGCTACGTACCGGATATGACGCAGGGCAGCGTTGATGGAGAGGCCTATGATGGCGTGATGCGCAATATTCACGCCTACCACCTGGCGATTGTTCCTGATGGCAGGACGGGGCCAGATGTTCTAGTCAACGACGCAAAACCAGAGGATTTAAAAAAAATGGCAGACGAAAAGAAAACCGATGATGAAATGATCGCAGGACTGAAAGAGCGCCTGCCAAATGCCAGTGACGAAGATATTCATACGGTGGCAGAGTATATCAATGGACTGACCTCAAAAGCGAATGACGAGGAGACAAAAGAAGATCCGTCGGATGATAAACAGGATAACGAAAGCGAGGAGGATAAAGAAAAAAGGACGAATGACGATAATGATGAGGATAAAAAAACCGCTAACGATGCGGCTATCCTGATCCAACAGGCAGAGAACAAAATTCGGCGTGAATTTGCAGCGCTTCGTGCGGCAGAACGTTTGTGTTCACCGCTGATTGGTGAAGTGGCCTGTGACTCTGCCGAACAAGTCTACCGATTAACCCTCAGTCAAAATGGTATCGACACAAAAGGGGTTCATCCCTCAGCGCTCCCGAAAATGGTGGAGATGCTCAAAAACACAGGCAATCAAGGTAAACCTCAAGTCGCCTTTGACTCAAGTGCAGTGTCCCGTGTTGACCAGTTTTTAGGAGCAAAATTATGGCCTTTCAGAACAATGTAGCGCTTTATCAGGCACCGGGTCGGGAAGGTGATTTTGCCTCCTGTAATGATGCTTTTGCGGTGGTGCCATCATTAGGCGGCTGTTTCCGTGCCGGCTCTACCGGTACCGTGATGGCCCGTTTCGCCTGGCGTGATGACAGTAAACCTAGCCTGGTCAACAACAGCGGTACCGGCGAAATCCTGGGATTTGTCCGCAATGAGCGAACCGCCCTTGTGAACTGGGATGAAAAAAACAGTATGACCATCCCGCAGGGACAACAGGTCTCCGTTTACAAAACGGGCGACTTTTGGGCCAAGTCAGCAACGGTAACCACTATCGGCCAAAAAGTTTATGCGAAACTGGCGGATGGCACGATTGAAACGGCTAACGCAGGGACGACGAAAGACGGATTTATCGAAACCCCTTTTAAAGTGATGACCGCCGCCGCGGTGGGTGAAATTTTTATCATGTCAAGCTGGAGCTAATACGATGGCGCAATTAACACACAATGATTTCCACGCACTCATGAAACGGGCTAAAGAAGGGGGGGTGACGTTACCTGCTTCAGTCAACCGTTTGTATCTGGCCAATGATGCCCAGCCGTTACCCTCCACTTTGACCAATGGTAGTATTCCTGCCATCGTCGCGGGGGGTATCGATCCGAACGTTATCAGAACGGTATTTGCCCCAACCCGTGCCACGGAAATTTACGGCGAGCGCACAATCGGATTGTGGCAACACGATTTCTGGGAAATTCCCCGCGCTGAATACAGTGGTCATATCTCCTCCTATGGCGATTATAACGAAAACGGGGCAAACCAGGTTAACCTGCAATTTGAACCCATCCGCCAATATCGTTTTCAGACGATGATCACCTATGGCGATTTAGAATCGGCGCGCATGGGACTGGCGATGATCAACTATGCTGCTGAAAAACAGATGGCGGCCGCCAACACGATTAACCAGGATTACAACCGGTTTGCCTTTTTTGGGGTTGAAGGCGTTAACTACGGCGCATTAAATAACCCTCAGCTTCCCACGCCGATCACACCAACCAAGGTGAGTGGTAAAACGAAATGGGAAGATAAATCCATCCAGCAGCGTTACAACGATATTTTGGCACTCTACAGTGACCTGGTAGGACGAACGAATGGGGTGGTCGGTGACGGTGTCGATATGGCTTCCTCCCTGACGCTGGTATTGTCAAACAAAGCCTCTGTGTATCTCAAATCGTCTAATGAAATCATGGCCACCTCGCTTGAGGACTTGATCAAAAAAGCGTTCCCCAATCTACGCATTGAAACGGCTCCACAATTGAGTACCGATGCCGGTGAGTTAATACAGATGTTCGTGCGCAGCTATCAGGGACAGCCTGTTTGCTATGTGGCGAATTCGCAAAAATATCGGGCATTTCCGCTTCTTCAGCAACACTCAAGCTGGTCGCAGAAAGTGGCGGCCAGTACGTATGGCACGGTGATCACACAACCCATGCTTTTTGCTCAAATGTTGGGGATATGATTATGGGAAAAATTATTGTCGGCTGTAAACTCCCCCATGGACTGAAAGCCACCGTGAAGAATGAGACTATTGAATTGAAAGGGGCTAACGCTTGCGCCATTTATGGCGGTTTTGGCATAACCGAAGGCGTGGATGAGGCGTGGTTCAATGTATTTTCAAAAACCTACGCGCAGGCGGGATTTATCGAAAAGGGGTTAATCTTCAAGGTCACTGATCAAAAAAGTTTTTCCTCAGCCGCTAAGGAAAGAGCACAGGTCAAAACCGGTTTAGAACCGATTAACCCGAAAAAGGCAACCGTCAAACCCACGGAGGCATAATATGGCTGTGGTGGCGTTTGATGTTTTTGAATTCAGAGAACAATATCCCCTCTACCGCAAGGTCAAGGATGAGCAGTTGAAAATGCTATTTGATTTTGCTCAGGCTTTGTTCGATAACGCAAATTTTTCGCTGGAGCAGGCTATCCCAAAGCGAAAAAGTTTGCTTTATCTGCTGACGGCCCATCTTTGTGATATCACCTTTGGCGATGATAACGGAAACGGGTCAGGGGTGTCAGGTATGATTGGTCGGGTTGCGAATGCAGCAGAAGGCAGTGTCTCCGTGTCGCTTGATGTCGGGCAGGGATTGCCTTACTCGCAAGCCTGGTATTTCCAATCAAAGTGGGGACAGCTTTTTTGGCAACTGACCAAGCCCTACCGGATGTTTGCCTATTTCCCAGGTATTGAGGTGGGGTGCAGTTGATGGCGGGGAAGATAAAAGCGTTTCTGGACGCACAGGAAAAGCAGCTTAATGACCTGACGTTGAAAGTCGGCTTTCCAAAAGAGGTAAGCTATCCAGAAGGCCGTCGGGTTGCTGAAGTGGCTTACATGAACGAATTTGGCAATCCTGGGAATAACCAGCCACCGCGCCCTTTCTTCCGTAACGCTATTTCAGCCCATCAAAAAGACTGGTCAACCTATCTGGCGTCGTCCATGCGCGCCGGTGTTAATGCTAAAGAAGCGGCGGAATTATTAGGTGAAAAAGTCGTCAGCAATATTAAAGATTCAATATTGACACTCACCGATCCGCCGCTTTCTGAAACCACGCTTTATGTGAGAAAGCACCGGACTCACAAACCAAAAAACTTCACTGACAAACCGCTGGTTGATACACATCACATGCTGGAGTCAGTCAAATACTGGGTGGTGGTGGATGATGAATCTTCATAATCTCACTCGTTCGGCTATTCGAGCCGTTAACCCTGATATTGCTGCAATAGTCCGCCGTTCTGATGGTTGGACAGTCGGTGAAGGCCGGACACGCATCCCCAAATACCTTCCCGATGAACATATCGTCATTCAGTTGCAACCCCTGTCGAAAGGGGATTTGCAGCATGTGGACGGATTGAATATCCACGGCATATTCAAATCGATTCACGTTAACGGAAACTTCTGGTCGGTTAACCGAAAACAACAGACCGGTGGCGATTTATTCCTCATTGAGGGGGATACCTGGCTGGTGATTGAACCGCTTGAATTGTGGCCGGACTGGTGTCGGCTGTTAGTGTGTCTCCAAACGGACAGGGAGGGGGATGAATGATTATACGGTCAATCAGGTCATTGACACGTTGGCCGATTTCATTGAACCGATTGCAGGTACGGTCTGGCAGGCTCAGGATAACCGGAATCCCATGCCGAGCGATATCTTCTGTGTTCTCACGCCATTGCGATTTATCCGGCTGTCGGCGGCGAGAGGGATTGCCCATGACAGCGGAAACCCTCAAACCAGTACGATGAACTGGACTGAAGTAAGGCAAGCTGATATTCAGCTCGACATTTACGGTGAAAATGCCGGTGACCGATCCATTCGTGTTGAAACATTGTTTGCTTCTGATTACGGCTATTCCCGAATCAAGGCGCTGGATGAACGTCTTGCTCCACTTTATGCCAGTGCTGCTTTGCAGACCAGTATGTTAAACAGTGAACACCAGTGGGAAGCAAGATATACCCTCACCTTGTCCTTACAGGTGCATATTGTTGTCAACGTATCTCAGGACTATTTCGACAAGACGGATATTTCCGTTAAAAAGGTTGATAAATGAGCAAAATTCCACTTTCTAAAGATTTTAGTATCACCGCTAATGTGATATCGCCGGCAGGAACAGCCTTGGATGCCAATGGCCTGATGCTGACCGATAATCCACTGATCCCTACAGGCACGGTTAGCACTTTCGGTAGTGCGCAGGAAGTCGCAGACCTGCTGGGAACGCACAGTCGCGAATATCAGGCAGCGACGCTGTATTTTAGTGGCTATGACAATGCCACCGTTTTACCTGCCGCGCTGTTGATGTCCCGCCTCGCGTTAGAAGACGCATCCGGTTGGCTATTATCCGGCAGCCTTGCGGGGGTCTCATTGGAGACAATGAAATCGCCGACGAGCAAGGTGAAACTGAAGGTTGACGGTCAGCCAGTAACTAGTGGAGCAGTTGATTTCAATACCGCTACCACGATGAGCGATATTGCAACGGTGTTGCAGACGGCTATTGGGGCTTCTGTGACGGTAGAATGGTTGCCACAGGCAGCAAGATTCATTATCCGCTCAGTAACGACAGGTTCGTCAAGTTCCGTCCTGGATATGGAAAAAAGCACCCTTGCTACCGGTCTAAAACTGACCGCAGAGGCCGGCGCCATCCCCTCACAGGGCGTATCAGCACAATCACTTATCGATACGATGAATGGCATCATTAACCAGAATCAGGATTGGATCGGCGTGATGACCCTTACAGCCCTGTCAGATGAACAGAACCAGAATTTATGTTCGTGGGTGAGTGCGCAGCAAAACCGCTATTTCTATGCGCTGTGGGATAATTCCGCGGCAGCAACCGTGCGTGATAATGCTAACTGTTTTGTCCAGAAAATCGTGAAAGCGAATAACTATGCCGGTGTATTTCCGGTCTACGGAGACTACCGTTACGCTGTAATTGCCCTGGCTTATGCCGCCTCGCTGGATTTCGCGCGGACTAATGGCCGCGTTTCGTTCAAATTCAGACAGTTCAGCGGGCTAGCCGCCAATGTCAGCGATCTGGCCACGACGCAAGCGCTCGAATCGAATGGGTATAACTACTACGGCGCTTACGGCCAAAACAAAACACTCGCCAATTATGTTTCCGATGGGAAGATAACCGGACAATATGTCTGGTTGGATAGTTTCATCGATCAGGTGTGGATCAGGGCAAATCTGGTGGCCGCCTTTGCTAATCTGTTCACCGCTAATCAGTCCTACCCGTTCAATGATAGTGGCTATACGGCCCTATCGTCAGCCGTCATCGATGTCGCTACGGCCGCTAAAAATTTTGGCGCGCTTCGGGCAGGCGTACTGCTGGACAAGTCACAGTTAACCCAAGTCAACAGCGCCGTTGGACGTGACATGAGCGCAACGCTGTTTTCAGCGGGTTGGTATTTCTATATTCCGGTGCAGACAGGTTCATCCCGACTAGAGCGGAAACTACAGGGAGCAACCTTCTACTATGTGGATGGTCAGCTTGTTCAATCGGTGCAAATGTCAGCAATCGATATTCTTTGAGGTGATATAAAATGGCTATTGATATAACCAGTGCGAACGCCTCCGTTCACATCATCGTGCCGGCTTACTATCCCGCTGGATTTTATGCGGAGGATTATGCGGCCGATAGCATGTTTGAAACGGCCGCCTTGCAGAATGCGGAAGACGTGATGTCCGCTGACGGCAAGTATCATGCAGGATTTATTTTTAATCCGGTTGAGTTCACCTTGAATCTCTTGGCGTCCTCAGCAACCGGCGTCCATATTGATGATTGGTACGCAGCAGAGCGGGCGGCGATTGCCAAATTCCCTGCAACATGGTGATTGCAATTCCGGCGATAAAAATAAAATACAACTTTGTGAACGGTATCTTGTACACCTGGACGCCGACGCCGCCGGCACAGCGTATATTACAGGCCAGACCCGCCGTTTTTCACTTTGAGTCCGTCACACGGAGCCCCATGTAATGGCCAGAAAAGAAATCACCTGGACGGTGGAAGAAAATAACCGTGACAAAGGAAAAACCTTCTTCATCACCGAGATGTCCGCTTGGGAAGCTGAAGAACTGGCGCAGGAGATTTACCGCGCGATGGGGACAGCCGATTTTGGCAGCATCCCAACGGATGTCATCGCGATGGGCTGTGCCGGTTTGGCGACGCTGGGGCTGAGTGTCCTCTCGGCTACCTCTACGGAAATGGCCGCTTCAATCAGTTCAAGACTGCTTTCCACCGTGAAAATCAGTGTCGATACCGGCTATCGGGACATCAAACCGTTTGATTTTGAAGAGGTATCCACTATCCGCACCCTGAAAGATAAAGTGTTTGAATTGAACTTTGGTTTTTTAACACTCGCCGCCCGTTGAATTTCCCGTTTATTGGACAACAGGCGTTACCGCCTAACCTGGTTTCTACTGTGAATATTTCTCCCGTGTTGACGACCGTCATTCTCTCCGGAAAAGCCAGTATCACTGAGCTTCAGACGGTGTTATCCGTGCACGACTTATATGACCTGACCGAAATACTGGCAGTAGAAAACCACAATGAACGCATCTGGCGGGATCACTGGGAGAAAAAACCGTGATTATTGAAGAACTGGTCTATCAGGTTAAAGTGAAAACCGACGAACTGATGAAAGGCAAAAAGCTGATTATTCAGTTTTCTGACGAAGCGGCACAGCGTGTTAACGACCTGGACGAAAAGATAGAAAAACTGGGGGAAACCAGCGAAAAATCCAGTAAAAAATCCGTGAAAGGGGTGGATGGATTATCGAAAAGCCTGGCACGCTTTGGGAAAACGTCAGGCGGCGCCTTCAAAACCGCCCAATTGGGGTTCGCCAAATTTCTCGGGTTATCGTTGGGCATCGAAGCCACCCGCCGGATGATTGTTTCTACCACGCATTCACTGGTAGCCCTCTCCAATAACGCCACCTGGTTAGGCATTAGCGCTAAATCGGCGGATGCGTGGGGGGTTCAGGCACAGGGTGCGGGCAGCTCTAAAGAAGAAATTAACGCTATCCTGATGCGTTTAAATCAGGCAAAAAATCAGCTAACTAACCCCATACCGGGATCTTCGCCCGACTACGATTTAATCAATTTCAACCGTGCCACAGGTTCAGACCTGTTCGGCGCAAAAATAACGATGAAATGTTGTCCCGTCTGGCGGCCGCCTTTCGGCGTATTTCTCTGGCGCAGGCGGAAAATTGGGGGCAACGACTGGGTTATTCGCCGGCGGCAGTCAACCTGTTCCGTTCACCGGATTTCGACAAAAGGCACAAAGCGCTTGAACAGCGCTCGAATGTCAGTGAAGCGAGCATCGCGACCGCTCGTCAGCTTCAACGCATAATGGCCGATCTGGATCAGTCCACCCAGAACGTGAAAAACAGCCTGTTGGCCGCCTTTGGCCCTGGGATGGTTAAAGAACTGGACGCCTTTAGCCATTGGATCAACGCCCATGGCAATGATATTACCGGTTTTTTTCAGGGGATTTCGGCGGGTGCAGAGAAAGTGACCGAAGCACTTGGCGGAACTGATCGCGCCCTTAAAGATGTTGTGGCGCTATATGGCGCAAGTAAAATAGCCAAAGTGGCGGGAAGTCATTCTGTTATCGGAAAAGCAGGCTGGGCGGGTGCATTAGCTTATATTGGTGAACCTGTTATCGATAAAGGATTAAATGCGTTATTCGGGAACTATGACGCCTTCCAGGCAGCCCGAACAGCAAAAACATGGGGTGATTTTGGCCACGCCCTCATTGGGGAAACGGGCGGCGCACACTGGGAAAAGGGGAAGTGGATCGATCCGCGTTATCAAGCCACCCCCGCATTAACCTCAGCCGTGGCAAGGACAGAAAGCCAGGGCAATCCGAACGCGGTTTCACGCGCCGGCGCCGCAGGCCTGATGCAGCTTATGCCAAATACGGCAAGGGATTTAGGGTTAACACCGGCGGAACGCTTCGATCCTGAAAAAGCCTATGCCGCGGGACAAATCCACCTAAGCCGATTGTTAAGGCACTATAACGGTGATACCCAACTGGCGCTGATGGCGTATAACGCCGGACAAGGGCGCATCGATAACTACCTGGCTGGTAAAGGCCAACCGCTTAAGCAGGAAACCCTCGACTATCCCCAAAAAGTACTGGAAAACTACCACCAAATCGTTCAACAAGCCTCTGCGCCGCCAGCAGCGATTGCGGCTCAAACGACGGATAACCGTCAGACGCACTCAACTCATATTAACACCGTGAATGTGATGACCCATCCGCAGACGGTTAACCAGCTTCAACAGTCTATTGAAGAACAGGCAAAACGCCACCGAATGAATACGACACTGAATAACGGGATGTACTGATGACTATTTTTGATTTCAACCTCGCGGATGTACTGAATTCGGTATCAGGCGGCTCGCCGTTATCCATCATTGACAGTGTGCTGCATCCCGCGTATGTGATACGTAAACACGGCTCCGCCGAGGTTGCCCTTAATTTCAGTGGTATGTCGGTATTTCAGCCGACAGGCAAGGCTAGCATCATTAACGCCCCCATCGAGAAAGGCCGGTATCAGTCGATCAATAAAATCTATCAACCCACCCGAATAACGTGCCAAGTCGTTATTTCGGGGTTAAGTGGATTTAGCAGTGTGATACCGAATCTCTTTGACCTGACGTTAATCAGTCAGAATGAGACGCTGCAAACGATTGGCACTATGCTCAAAACAACCGATTTGTACGATATTGAGACCCCCAAGGGCAATTATGCGAGTTTTGACCTGACGGATTATAGCTATCGGGTCAGTGCGCAGGCGGGGGTCACCTTACTGACGGTAGCGCTGATCTTTCAGGAGGTGATCCAACAAATGGAAGTGGTATTAAATACCCCTCAGTCCGCCAATAAACCGACGGGGGATTTAGTCGCGCGTAGCCCCTATGGTACCTGCCCAATCGATGTCAATGGCAGTGAAAAAATGTCTACACTGGACGAGCTGAGTAAAACGTGGGACGCATTGAAAAATTCAATCGGACCACAGCGAGCTTCAGCTACCGCCGGTGTGAATGGCAGCTTCCGCAGTGCCATGGACACCGTTCATCAGTCGGCTTCACGTATCAGTGGCAGCGTCAGCCAGAAATCCGGTGCGCTGTGGAAAAAAATCAAAGGCGCCGTATTGTGAGCACGATAATGCTTTCCCCCGTAAAATCTCAACGTATCAACCTCACCCTTAACGGCCAGGAATGTACTTTACGGCTGACGCAGCATGAAAGTGCCCTCTACCTGGATTTGACGGTAAAGGGAATACCTGTTGTCCAGGGCGTCCCCTGTCTGCATGGCACGCGCCTTGTACGCTATGCCTGGCTCGGCTTCACCGGTGATTTATTCTTCGTGGATACCCAAGGGCAAGAAGACCCGCGTTGGCACGGTCTAGGGAGTCGATGGTTTCTTTTTTACGAGGATGGAAATGTACAGCAAAAAAACGCTTAAGTTTGCGTTCTCTCTGGATACGGGCAACGGCCAGATAGAAGAATTAACCTTGGATAACGTTAAATCCTTTGTCAGAACCAATAGCTACGGCGGATACGGCGGCGTTGAGGCAGAGTGCGCCCTCTATGGGTTAAGTTTAGAACTCATCGGGATGTTGTCACCAAAAGATTACAGTTCGCTGGTGCTCGATGGACGACAATTTGACATAGCTATCTATAGTGGGGATATTTTGATATTCGAGGGCGCCGTCAGATCTGCTTATGCCAATATGAATACGATGCCCGAATCTCCGTTTGTCATTCAAGCGCTGGCCGCCAGTGACCTCCGTGCTAAAGTCATTCCGCCGATTTCACGCACGGGTGTCGTGAATGTCAGTGATTTACTCGATTCGTTATGTCAGCAGAACGGCTATACGTTTCAACCCAATTTATTGGGCGGCTTAACCGAATCCAACCCGTATTACGCCGGCAGTGTTTTTGCTCAGATAGCCGCCATTTGCCTGTCTCATCGGCTGGAATTTCAACCGGTGGGAAAAATCATCCATGTTTGGCCTGCTGGGAAAACAAGGGATGCGGTTATGCCGAAGATTTCGGCGGAAAATGGCTTGATAGGGTATCCGATCCACAACGCGAATGGATTAACCTTTCAGACACAGTACAGCCCCTTGCTGGCATTTGGGCGATCGGTATCGCTTGATACGTCGTTACCGGGTGCCAGTGGTCTCTACCTGTTAACGGGTGTCGAACACTTTCTTTCTTCCTGGGTGCAAGGGGGAAACTGGCACAGTGTCTGTAACGCAGTGAGTGTTGAAGCTTATGAGAGAAACAAACAACCGTGACGCATCCGGTAATGATGCAAACACCTTTATGCATGCCTTCAGTCAGCTTCTTGCCGGCTGTTTTTTTTGTGAAATTGTTCAGGTGATTGCGTTACACGGTGAAGCGCCCAATCTGGTGGTGGATGTCCGCCCCCTGCTGGCTTATCCTGATACGCGGGGTGTCCTGATGGAGAGTACCCCAATTTACGCCATTCCGGTATTTCGCCTGCAACGGGGGAACAGTGCCCTCATCATGAATCCGGTCGTGGGGGATATTGGTCACCTATTAATTTGTGACCGTGATACCCGCCGTGTCAGGGCAACCCGCCAGAGCGCATTACCGTCTACTCGCCGTAGACACAACCGCGCCGACGGCATTTACATGGGTGGACTGCTGAATATGCCACCGACCCAGTTTATTGAATTTGCGGATAACCGAATAAATATCACCAGTCCAGGAAACATTGAAATCCACTGTCAGCAGGCCACTATCAAGGCCCCTTCTGGGGTGATCCTCGATACGCCCCAAGCGCATTTTACCGGAAATGTCACGGCGGCGGGTGACATCACCGATAATGTCGGTACGCAACAGGCCAGCATCAAAGCGCTGCGGGAAGCTTACAACAGCCATTATCATCATGTGAACGGGGTAGAAAGCGGCAGCAGCCGTGTCACATCGGATAAACCGGAGCACACGCTATGACCTATTGCACCCTAAAACTGGATAAGGCGTGGGATTTAACGCTAGACGGTGAAGGCAATTTGGCAATAGTGACCACCCCTGCCGCGGTAGCCCAGGATGTGGCCTCGGCCTGTCTGGTATTTATGGGTGAATGTTATTTTGACCGTTCACTCGGCATTCCATGGAAGGAGGAAGTCCTCGGAAGACGACCCACTGCCGGATTTATTGCGCAAAAACTACAAGTTGAGGCCGAAAAACTGCCCGTTGTTAACCAGGCAATAGCAAGCGTCAGGCTGGATAAGGCCAGTCGGAAACTGCGCGGTGTCATTCGCGTCACGGATAACGAGAATAACCGATTGGAGGTGATATTATGACCACAGTGAAAACCGCGGTACCTGATGTCACGATAACCGAAAACGGGGTGTCGGTGCCGGATATCGCGGACGTGCTCGCCGGACGGCTGACGGATTTTGTCGGCATATTGGGCGGCCATGCCAGTCAATCACTGAGCGCCCCCCAAGGACAGATAGCCCAGAGTGAGACCGAAATACTGGCGCAGGTCTACGACAAATTATTATGCCTGTTCAACCAGATTAACCCCGATTTTGCGAGCGGGCGCTTTCAGGATGGAATAGGGCGCATCTATTTTCTCAATCGTATTCCTGGTCAGGGTAGCGTTGTCATGGCCACCTGCACGGGCAAAGTCGGCACCCGTATCCCAGCAGGCAGTACCGCCCAGGATAAGGCCGGTTATTTGTGGCGTTCAGTGAGCGAAGCAACCATCCCTGCCAGCGGCACGGTAAAAATCCCCTTCCAGAACACGACGCATGGCCCCATCGCCTGCGCCACGGGGGAATTAACGCAAATTTTTAGCTCTGTTTCAGGGTGGGACGCCATCACCAATGACACACCGGCCCGTGTCGGGTCACAGGTAGAATCCCGCATTGCCTTTGAAACACGCCGCCGCCAATCAGTGGCGCGCAACGGTCGTAATACCGATGGTGCGATGAAAGCGGCCCTACTGGAAACCCAAGGTGTGACGGATGCGTATGTCTGGTCAAACCGAACAAGGGAGACGGTCACTATCGGCACGACTCTTTATCCGGTTAAACCGCATTCCGTTTTTATTTGTGTGAATGGTGGCAACGATACCGATATCGCCGAGACGATCTTCCAGTATTACAATCCTGGCGCGGACATGAATGGGGATACCACCTTTACTGTTTATGATAAAGAGAACTACTCGCCGCCTTACCCGCAATATGTGATGCAGTGGCAGCGAGCCACCCCATTAAGCGTCTATTTTTCCGTCAACATTGATAAAAGTCTCAATCCTCCCTGTGACATTACCGGGCAAGTTAAAAAAACAGTTATTCGCGTGTTTAATGGCGAGGTAGAAGGCATTCAACGTGCGGGTATAGGGGCAACCCTGAATGTGGGTAAATACTACGCGCCGATTATTGCGATTGAGCCTTATTCGGTGAGTGTCGTATCAGTAATGATATCCCAAGACGGCAAAAACTGGCTGTCTGCGTTAACACCAGGCGTGGCGCAAGTCCCCGTTTTGCAAGCCGATAACATTCACGTGGAGTTAAAATGAGTTGGCAAAAAACGGTGCTAAACCAGTACAGTGCCAGCCAGAAATTGCTGTCTGTCATCGCAACATTCGAGCAGGCGGTGAGTCTGGAGGATTTTACTGACCGGTTTCTTGATGAAGTGTGGGATATCACCACCTGCAACCGCTTTGGTCTGGATATGTGGGGGAAAATCGTCAACATTTCACGTTACATCACGGCGGAAGTCGATAACAGCGCGTTTGGGTTTGCGCAGGCAGACGAAGGAAAAGCGGATTATCCCACCCCGTTCAGTGATGCCCCTTATTACGCGGGTGTGCAGGAAACCAGAAAAATCCGGCTAGCGGACAACGCTTATCGAAGCCTGATACTCAGCAAGGCGTTTTCTAACATCAGTATTGCGACTATTCCTGAAATCAATCGCTTCTTACGTTTTCTGTTTAAGGAACGTGGCGAGGCGTTTTGTGTGAATTATCGTGACATGACTATTGGTATTACCACCGCCTTTCCCCTAGAACCCTTTGAATTGTCAGTATTGAGAAACAGCGAGGTCACCCCGTTACCTTCTGGGGTACTGATGAATATCAATCAGGTCGTCGCCCCCTACTTTGGCTTTGCCGAGGATGCCTATCCGTTTAATGAGGGGACGTTTTTTACGGCGGGACGTTAATCATCCAGTAGAATTTTTTGGAGTATTTTATGAAAAAAACAGACTTGCCCGCTCGTAAACCGGTGCCCTTTGGGGCGAATGGTTCACGGCGTGATTTAACGGCGAAAACGCCAACCGGCAGTAATCAGGCTTCTTATGATGCCGGTTTTCCCCCCATTACCATGACGATTAAAGCCGCAGGCGGCTTGCCCCCTGATGGCCGTGACATGAATCAGGCACTTAACGAACTATACACCGGCTATCGTTGGCATAATGCGGGCGCGGGTTACCCTTTTGATGCCGATTTTGCCACGGCGATTGGTGGTTATCCGGCGGGGGCGAAAGTGCCCAATTCCACGAATGACGGTTTTTGGCTAAATACAATAGACGGGAATACGACCAATCCGGAAGTGTTGGATGCCTCCGCAACAGGGTGGGTACCCGTGAATAGTTACGGCATCACCAGTATAACCGGACTGGAAACCGGCACGATAACCTTGACTACCTTACAGGCCGCAAAAGAAGAACTGGTCTTCAGTGGCAATCTTATTGCTGATACCACCGTAATTTTCCCGCCATGGATAAGAAACTGGACTGTCACCAATCACTGTCAGGGGAATTTCACCCTGACCTGTAAACCCCTGTCAGGGACTGGTGTTGTACTGCCCAGTGGCAGAAATGTTATCCGTTGCGATGGTTCACAGATTATTTTTGCTATCCTCGTTGCGTCGCTCACTCAACACGGTCTCACACGGTTAAGTAGCGCCACTGACAGCAATGATGAAACGCTGGCCGCCACACCCAAAGCCGTCAAAGCCGCTTATGACTTGGCGAAAACCGTAAGTATTGACGGAATTTATCCGGTAGGGATTGTTGTCTGGTTTGCTCAAAATAAAAATCCCAATACCTTATTTCCAAATACAAAATGGCAATACATTGGTGAAAATAAAACCATTCGTTTAGCAAAAGCAGATGGTTCTAATGTATTCACTACCGGAGGCGCTGATGCTATTAAGCTGACAGAAGCCCAATTACCCGCTCACGGGCACACTTTTTCAGCAACAACCAGTAGCTATGATTATGGTACTAAAAATACGAATGCAACGGGTAATCATGCACATAATTTTGCAGGCGTTGTACGTGACCCATGGAATGCAAGAGGCGATGACGGTAATCCTAATCAATGGAAACCAAGGGCTCAAAATACATCACAAGCGGGGAACCACTCACATACTGTTACTATCGGTGCACACACCCATTCTGTTTCAGGTACAACGGGAAAGACGGGAAGTAGTAGCGAAATTAATATAACGAATGCTTTTATTACGCTAATGGGCTGGTACAGAATCAGTTAAGGAATCAAAAATGTTTAGAATTTTTAAAGCCTATACCTACACGAGTGATACACATGAGTTGCTGGGTCCTTGCGATGCTTACACGGATGAAACTCATGACATACTGCCTTTTCATACTGAGAAAAAACCAATTGACAAAAAGGAAGGTTTCGCTGTTGTTTTTAATGAACAAAATCAGGAATGGGAATATCAGGAAGATCATCGCGGTTTGGTTTTGTTTGATACGAAAAGCCGTCAATCTGTCACCCTTGAAAAATTAGGTAAGGTACCGGAATATTTAACATCATTAGCCCCTCAAAGCGAATATGATGTTTGGGATGGTGAAAAGTGGGTCAAGGATGCAGAAGCTGAAAAATTAGCAGAAAGACAAAAATTAGAAGGCATCAAACAACAAAAATTATATGATGCCACTCGTGAAATTGCACCCCTTCAAGATGCAGTCGATTTAGAAATGGCCACCGAAGACGAGAAAAAACGACTGATAGCCTGGAAAAAATATCGGGTTTTTGTGAACCGTACGGATGTTTCAACTGCACCCGATATTGACTGGCCGAAAAAACCGGATTGAGTAGCTTTCCAACGCCAAATCAGCATGACAGAAAAGAATTGGTTGATTTATTTCGCCGTGCTAAACGTTGCAAATTATCCTCAACATCCGCTTGGGTGACCTCGCCAACTATCTGACCGGATTTGTCATAACGAAATGCGCCTAACTGGATAAGTGCGCGATAATCGGCGTGATGACCAACACTACCCAAACAGGCTCTTAAACGCCTTCTCGCTATCGGTAAGCCCTTTTCCTTCACCTCTTGCCACATATCCTGCTGGATGCCAATTTTCATTGGGCACAGCTTGCCATCAGGGAAAAGATAAGGCCAAAACGTGCTAATTTGTGAAATTGCCTCATTTAACGGTAATCGCTTTTTAGACGGTGTGGGTGATTTAGGTGTTTTAACCTTCACTTCCTGTTTGGGTTTAACAACCGTCTGCTTGGGCTGCTGTTTTACGGCTTTCGAAGGATGAGGTTTTTTTTCTGTTTTTTTGACGCAGCCTTTACCCAGACCTTTTTACGGTAAGCAAGGTCACTTTTGTGATGTTCTTCCGATGAAAGCTTTCTAGGACGATTAAGGCTTAAATTTTGGCGTTCTGTCATGGTTTAATCTTTAAACAGGTTGCTCATTTCAGTATCATTTAAGCTCGTAAATTTCATCACCGATTGTCTATCCATGCCACTTTCGAGCATTTGGCGCGCTATCTTCATGGAAGCCTGTTTTTCGCCCTCAACTTTCCCTTGTTGCATACCTTGTTGTATGCCTTGTTGCATACCTTGTTGTATGCCTTGTTGCATACCTTGTTGTATGCCTTGTTGCATACCTTGTTGTATGCCTTGTTGTATGCCTTGTTGCATACCTTGTTGTATGCCTTGTTGTATGCCTTCTTCTCGTATACCTTGTGCAATATTCATCAATGCCCCCTCATGTTTCTCTGTCTGTCTGGCTATCTCTTTGATTAACTTTGCTGGTTGCTCAGCATTGCCTTCTTGGATTAGATAGTTAAACATAGTAATAACTTGATTATCAGTATAATAATTATACGACAACAGTTTAACAATACTATTCAGTAGCTCGGCCATATCCCGTCTTCGAATGTGTTTTTGGATAAGCTCCAATAACGCCATTCGCTTATGTTGCATAATCTCACCGTCATCAAGCGTGGTGACATCGACTAGCTTAAACGGTTTGGTGTATATCTTTTCGGCAATATCTCTGCCACTAAAGC
Source organism: Candidatus Arsenophonus triatominarum (assembly GCF_001640365.1). Taxonomy (GTDB): domain Bacteria; phylum Pseudomonadota; class Gammaproteobacteria; order Enterobacterales; family Enterobacteriaceae; genus Arsenophonus; species Arsenophonus triatominarum. Next base: position 17,588 of record NZ_LWMI01000068.1, read on the forward strand.
AGTCTAGCCAGTCTGTACTATACGGATGAGGGCTTTTCTCACCGCAATAAAACAGGATGGGAAAAACCAGCGGCAACTCTTTATGACCAGCCTCTAAATGCTTTTGCATGGCAGCCATACTGTAGCGCATGAGTCGCCATGCCATGAGCTTGTCAGGGGTTGATTGGTGTTCAATCAGCAGATAGAGATAACCTTGTCCCTTTTCTGTTTTGACAGAATACAGGATATCACTCTGGTAGTTTTTCATCTCACTATCAACAAATGAGCCAGATTCCACTTTGAGGCTATCTAAGTCACACAGTGCCTTAATCTCATCCGGTAGCCAGATATCAAAGAAATCTTTAGCGGTCTCTTTTTCACTTAAAAACTGCTTAAATACCGCATCATGGGGCGTTGGGGTGAATTTTTTACTCATCGGATATCTTCAATAATTGCTCGCGTCAGATTGAATTATGGCAAACAAACCCGCTATATTAATCATTACATTTAAGACATCATAATCCAGCTTTAGCAATAACGCCCCTATTTACCTCAGGGGCATTTTTACTTTAATGACTCGGACTAAATCGGTAAGGACTCGGTTTTTCCAATACTGCGCCCACCTCTTTGGCTTTTTTCTCAGCCTCGAAAAATCCGTGGACTATTTCACCATCTCGAAATCGCCAAGCGTCACCCGTACCGTTTGCCAGTCTTGCCATCCAAACATTGCTATCTTTGTTGGTTGGAATTAACCGCTTTTTGCTAGTCTTAATCTTTTCACGAAGCTGTATTTTTTCGTCCTCAGACAACTCAGCGGACAACAGGGTACAATGCTCAACGATTTCAGCAAGGTTTTTTTCGTCGGTGGCATCGTCGAGGGCGATTAATACGGCGTCCAATTTTGGATTAGTTGCTGGTTGTACATCTGTCGCCGTTTCTTCTTTTTGACGTAGTTTTTCGTTTCGCTCACGGATAATATCCCTCATCGATAGCCGTTTAAACGAAGTAGGAGCCATTCTGAGCGGTTTTTCTGTTGAATTTGCATCTTCGTATACCCCAAACATCGAAAATAGTTCAGAGGCGCAAGGAAGCCGTCTAGCGAGGCGATGAATCACTGTCTTGAGTGCCATTCTGTCGAACCACTTCACCCAAGGGCTTGTGTAGTCTTTTGCGCTTTTCACTGTATCGCGTATCTTTTCCACGTCAGCGCGACTCATCACTTCAACAACCAGTTCACCGCTATTGAGTTTGGCGAAGGCATAGACTTTTACTACCTCATCACCATCAAAAAACGCTGGACGGTGGGTTAAATGCTCGCCGTTTTCATCAATCACATATTCAAACTCATCTTGTGAATAGACAACCTTTGCAATGATATTGGCTACCTGACCGGATTGACGGGCACGTTTCATAACACCGTCCACCATCGGCATGTAGACGGCTTTTTTCACAAATTGATTATTGACTTTGGTACTACGGACAATCAGAGCAGCTTCTCGTCCGTCAGGCATAAGTCCGTCTTTGGCGCAACGGGTTAAGGCCAGCACCAGTGATTGCTTATCGGCTTTTTGCAAATCCGCATTTTCAATCAATGCGGTTGCGGCGGTTCGGGTGAACTGCTCAGGCGTAACCTGAGCAGTAACAGGGCTGCTATGCCTTGCTGCGTAATGACCG
>NZ_LWMI01000069.1 GCF_001640365.1 Candidatus Arsenophonus triatominarum
GAGTGCCAAAATTGAATCCTTAATATCGCTAACGACTTTTTCACCCAATAATCCCGCCGCTTCTTTAACATTAACACCGGCGCGCATGGACAACGCCAGATAGGTTGACCAGTCTTTTTGATGGGCTGAAATAGCGTTACGGAAGAAAGGGCGCGGTGGCTGGTTATTCCCAGGATTGCCAAATTCGTTCATGTAAGCCACTTCAGCAACCCGACGGCCTTCTGGATAGCTTGCCTCTTTTGGAAAGCCGACGTTTAACGTCAGGTCATTAAGCTGCTTTTCCTGTGCGTCAAGACACGCTTTTATCTTCCCCGCCATCAGCTGCACCTCACCTCAATACCTGGGAAATAGGCAAACATCCGGTAGGGCTTGGTCAGTTGCCAGAAAAGCTGCCCCCATTTTGACTGAAAATACCAGGCTTGCGAGTAAGGTAATCCCTGCCCGACATCAAGCGACACGGAAACACTGCCTTCTGATGCACTCGCAACCCGACCGATAGCGCCGGACGCACCTGAACCCTTACCCTTCGTATCACCAAAGGTGATATCGCACAGATGCGCCGACAGCAGATAAAGCAGGCGCTTGCGTTTGTCTAAATCTGGCTCTAGTGCGCCTTCAGAATTATCAAACGCCGTCTGCGCGATATCAAACATGAGATTAAGCTGTGTATCGGCAACGTTGTCGTACTGTGGGTAATCTCTGCGAAACACTGCAATATCCAATGTCACGACAGTCATTCAACCTCCGTGGGTTTGACGGTTGCCTTTTTCGGGTTAATCGGTTCTAAACCGGTTTTGACCTGTGCTCTTTCCTTAGCGGCTGAGGAAAAACTTTTTTGATCGGTGACCTTGAAGATTAACCCCTTTTTGATAAATCCCGCCTGCGCGTAGGTTTTTGAAAATACATTGAACCACGCCTCATCTACGCCTTCAGTTATGCCAAAACCGCCATAAATGGCGCAAGCGTTAGCCCCTTTCAATTCGATAGTTTCATTCTTCACGGTGGCTTTTAGACCATGAGGGAGTTTACAGCCGACAATGATTTTTCCCATGATCAGATCCCCAACATTTGAGCAAAAAGCATGGGTTGTGTGATCACCGTGCCATACGTACTGGCCGCCACTTTCTGCGACCAGCTTGAGTGTTGCTGAAGAAGCGGAAATGCCCGATATTTTTGCGAATTCGCCACATAGCAAGCAGGCTGTCCCTGATAGCTGCGCACGAACATCTGTATTAACTCACCGGCATCGGTACTCAATTGTGGAGCCGTTTCAATGCGTAGATTGGGGAACGCTTTTTTGATCAAGTCCTCAAGCGAGGTGGCCATGATTTCATTAGACGATTTGAGATACACAGAGGCTTTGTTTGACAATACCAGCGTCAGGGAAGAAGCCATATCGACACCGTCACCGACCACCCCATTCGTTCGTCCTACCAGGTCACTGTAGAGTGCCAAAATATCGTTGTAACGCTGCTGGATGGATTTATCTTCCCATTTCGTTTTACCACTCACCTTGGTTGGTGTGATCGGCGTGGGAAGCTGAGGGTTATTTAATGCGCCGTAGTTAACGCCTTCAACACCAAAAAAGGCAAACCGGTTGTAATCCTGGTTAATCGTGTTGGCGGCCGCCATCTGTTTTTCAGCAGCATAGTTGATCATCGCCAGTCCCATGCGCGCCGATTCTAAATCGCCATAGGTGATCATCGTCTGAAAACGATATTGGCAGATGGGTTCAAATTGCAGGTTAACCTGGTTTGCCCCGTTTTCGTTATAATCGCCATAGGAGGAGATATGACCACTGTATTCAGCGCGGGGAATTTCCCAGAAATCGTGTTGCCACAATCCGATTGTGCGCTCGCCGTAAATTTCCGTGGCACGGGTTGGGGCAAATACCGTTCTGATAACGTTCGGATCGATACCCCCCGCGACGATGGCAGGAATACTACCATTGGTCAAAGTGGAGGGTAACGGCTGGGCATCATTGGCCAGATACAAACGGTTGACTGAAGCAGGTAACGTCACCCCCCCTTCTTTAGCCCGTTTCATGAGTGCGTGGAAATCATTGTGTGTTAATTGCGCCATCGTATTAGCTCCAGCTTGACATGATAAAAATTTCACCCACCGCGGCGGCGGTCATCACTTTAAAAGGGGTTTCGATAAATCCGTCTTTCGTCGTCCCTGCGTTAGCCGTTTCAATCGTGCCATCCGCCAGTTTCGCATAAACTTTTTGGCCGATAGTGGTTACCGTTGCTGACTTGGCCCAAAAGTCGCCCGTTTTGTAAACGGAGACCTGTTGTCCCTGCGGGATGGTCATACTGTTTTTTTCATCCCAGTTCACAAGGGCGGTTCGCTCATTGCGGACAAATCCCAGGATTTCGCCGGTACCGCTGTTGTTGAGCAGGCTAGGTTTACTGTCATCACGCCAGGCGAAACGGGCCATCACGGTACCGGTAGAGCCGGCACGGAAACAGCCGCCTAATGGTGGCACCACCGCAAAAGCATCATTACAGGAGGCAAAATCACCTTCCCGACCCGGTGCCTGATAAAGCGCTACATTGTTCTGAAAGGCCATAATTTTGCTCCTAAAAACTGGTCAACACGGGACACTGCACTTGAGTCAAAGGCGACTTGAGGTTTACCTTGATTGCCTGTGTTTTTGAGCATCTCCACCATTTTCGGGAGCGCTGAGGGATGAACCCCTTTTGTGTCGATACCATTTTGACTGAGGGTTAATCGGTAGACTTGTTCGGCAGAGTCACAGGCCACTTCACCAATCAGCGGTGAACACAAACGTTCTGCCGCACGAAGCGCTGCAAATTCACGCCGAATTTTGTTCTCTGCCTGTTGGATCAGGATAGCCGCATCGTTAGCGGTTTTTTTATCCTCATCATTATCGTCATTCGTCCTTTTTTCTTTATCCTCCTCGCTTTCGTTATCCTGTTTATCATCCGACGGATCTTCTTTTGTCTCCTCGTCATTCGCTTTTGAGGTCAGTCCATTGATATACTCTGCCACCGTATGAATATCCTCGTCACTGGCATTTGGCAGGCGCTCTTTCAGTCCTGCGATCATTTCATCATCGGCTTTCTTTTCGTCTGCCATTTTTTTTAAATCCTCTGGTTTTGCGTCGTTGACTAGAACATCTGGCCCCGTCCTGCCATCAGGAACAATCGCCAGGTGGTAGGCGTGAATATTGCGCATCACGCCATCATAGGCCTCTCCATCAACGCTGCCCGGCGTCATATCCGGTACGTAGCTGTAGGAGGGCGATAATTCGCGCTGGATATCGGTTTCAATACCCGCTTTTGCTGCTTCATCCCAAATAGAAATCGAAGCGATGAGATAGGGAAATTCAAAACGGATATCATTCATCACGGCACCCACCGCGAGATCGGTGATGGGTTTCGTATTATTCTCGGCAGGATGCCCCATCAGAACGGGGATACCGTTAAACGTCGGCATGGCTTTTTCCAGCTCTTGCGGGGGGCGATAAAGCTGATATATTTTTCTGGATTCCAGACCCAACTTTTCATAGCCAGGTATTTCAACGCCGTAATAACCGCTAATGTTCGCTTTGCTTATCCGGTTATCACGGACATACATTTTGCCAAATTTGTCCACTTCCCGCGCAGATTTGGCATCCATCGCGAGACCGTCTTTTGTCACTTGCACGTTGTCAATCCTCGAAAGTGGGTAAAACCGGTTCCCAAATACACCCACAATTGATTTTTTCACCTGGCAGGATGTATTCACCGCTAATCAGGCAGCCTTTACGGAGCGAAAATTTCTTGCCCGTGGCTTTTACATGATCAGGCCTTGGGTGTTGCCCTGCGCCGGTATGTCGCCAAATCCCCTCAGTTATCCCCAGCGCATGCTGTCTCACTGCCGCCAAGGCAGAATTCGCTTTTCGGTTCTGGTCACGGGCAATCAATTCCGCCCTTCTGGCAGTTACGCCAAACTGTTGTCCCAATGTTTTTTTAAGCTGAGCTAAATCACCTCCCCGCGAAACAGACTGGAGAACCACGGATTCAACGTTAGTGAAATAGCGTTGGGGGATGGATTTAATTAATGACACGTTCTCCGCCACAATCGCTGTCACCGCATTGTGCATGTCGCGCGTCATTTTGAAATCAATCGCAAACCCCTTATCGACCAGCTGCTTTTTAAGGGGCACATCCACATTACCGGCTGCTCGGTTAACGAAGGTTTTTGCCAGATCGTCGGATAAGGCAGTGAATTTCTTTACCCAGCGGGCAGAAAGCGCGCGGAGCGTATTCCTTATCATTGAGGCGGGGCTGGCGTCGTAAGCAAGAGAATTTTTTGAAAAGGAAGTTAAAATTTTGGCGGTGACGTTTTTATGCATCCTGGTAATCTGGCGACGTAATTCACGCTGATACCAAAGCTGTATCCCTGCATTGGGGAGTGAAGGTTTAAGTGTTTTCTCCTTCTTTTTCGTCTGTTTCATCTTCGTTTTCCTGCCCGTTCATGAAAGCAAAACCACTCTTCGGATTATTGATAAGCCATTGAGCGACATCCATCGTCGAAATACATGAACTCGTTGCTAAATTAGCCAGCATTGAAGCGTTATTGAGATTTATCTCCGACATTTCCTTTTCGGTTAGCTCATCGAGTGGGTTAAAGGTGAACGTAATTTCGGGTAATAGCTGCCCAAATTCCGCTATAAACAGGTAATCCAGCATTTGCTGTATCATGGGGCGAATATTGCGTTCCTGAATACCGGAGATGGTTTCGTGCCAGACATCGATTTCACCCTGCCCGTTTGCATTCAGTCCCGCGGGCGCATTGCCAAGCAGCTTAATCACCGGCATCCGTGAGGGAATACACAGTTGTTCCTGATAGTTTGAGGCGATTTTCTCAAGATCCGTCATCGGTGTATTGATCTGAAAAAACGCTTCCTCCGTATCTAGCGCCAGTACCCCGCGATTGTTTCGGTAGTTGGTCATGATATCGATGCGGCGTTTGAACTCGCCTGGGTTTTCCATCCGTTTTTCCATGTCGGTTTTCAGCCCCGTCAGCGTAAAAGCCTTGACAATTTTGGGTATTTCATCGCGGATAGTTTCCCACGCCTTGACATAAGGCTCCATTAGCTGGATCAGCGATAAGCCCCCAAAGTTATAGGCAGGTTTCAGTATCTGTGATACCGGACGCGTCACTAGGTCAATAAATCGGGAGGCATGGATGGTCTGCCCCATCACAAACCACGATGAAGGCTGATAAAAATCCGGCTCCCACGGTCTGAGCGTGTTATACATCGCCGGATACGTCCAAATAGGCTCAATAATACGAAAACCGCGAAATTTATCGCCCACTTTTGCTCTGTCTTTAAAGAGCGGATTGCGCATTTCATTCTCATCGGCGCCCATGTCAATATAGATATGCGCTATGCCGAACAGACAATCATGCAAAACGGCCTGATGGATCATATCCTGAAGGCGATATTTCACGATTACCCCTTCCACCTCATTAACGAGGTCCTCATCATCGGATGAGGATTTTACGGTTAACCAATTGCGCGTAACCTCGTCAGCAAAAATCGCGGCAACATTGGCGTACTCGGATTGCTGCGCTTTCATGGCCAACATCGGGTATCCCTGAAACCCACCATACAAACAATCACTCCCGAATGCATTCAGGGTTTCATACGGGGTGGCATCATTCGCCAGCGCATCCGCTCTCTTTGCTTCGGGTATCACGCTTGCGGGAGGGGCATAGGGTTTGAATTCGTAGACTGGCTGCTCACTGACCGGATACATATCGATGTCAGAGATGGAAAATGGCTTTTTCCTTTCAGGCTTAACGTCCTTTTTCCTGTTTCTTTTGCTCATTAGAAAAATGCCTCGTCGGGAATATGGAACGGTTTTGGTACGGGCGAAAATGCCATAATTAATGAATCGGCCATGTTGGGTGAAGCGATGCCCCGTTTTTTCATGTCTTTTTTGCTCTCGACTTTCACCCGTCCATTGTTGTCGTAATTCACCCGAGGACGGGATAATTCAGCTTTCAGAGCGTCAAGTTGTTTTATACTTGCGCTCAGACTGATTAACTGGTCATTGGTAAATTGATTGATGAAATGCTTATCATCGGGGTGTTTCTCCAACTGCATGATACATCGCCAGGTATTAAAAAAACGGTCTCGGACGCCCCACCAGGCTTGCGCTTTGATATTCGCGAACATATCTTTATTGGTTTTTCCCGCCACATATTTTGCGTCAGGTTTAAAGACAGCCCCACCCGCGTTGAATCCGGTTGCGGTGATATGACATACCCGTCGTAGATGCGCTTTCACCCCTGCCCCTACCCCGATGGAGTCATAGATGATTTCATCGGCATGGGCTTCCTCAGCATAGTTTTTGACTCGGTTTGCTGAGCTGATCACGTCACCTTTACTCCACTGCTGGCAATCCGTGACAACCGATCCGTGTGCAAACGTGAGGGCGTTGCTGTCATCGCCCTCATCTGCAACGTCAAAACCGAGTCGTTTAGCCCCCGTTGTCAAAACCCCAGTTTGATATGGGCATCAATGGCCGCCTGTACCCATTCGGCGGGAATTAAGATACCTTCAACAGACGCCTGATAGTTCAAATCCAGTTCCTGCGCCACAATGACCGGATTATCGATTTTCAGGCACTCTTTTTCGTACCATTGTTCATCTTTACGGGGGTCATTGCGCCAGTGAAAGGTAAACACCGGAATGCGTCCACTGTGGCGTTTTTGGGCAAAAGGATTGTCCATCCCATTAACCGAGCTTAAGTCAATGCGACAGCGGGTAGTTTGGGATAGGGCAGCATCAATCAATAGCGGACGAGGCAAAAAGGCGGCTTCATCGACGAAATAGAGTGTCGTCCGGTCACCCCGTCCAATATTGTCCCCGCTTCACCCTTGATAATGGCGCCGGTGTTTGGAAAATTGACCCGCATATAAGGCGCGTGTTTTTTCGCTACCCAGCCTCCCCGAAACTCTTGCGGTAAAGTTTCAATAAACTTACGGGCTTTCCAGAACAACGCTTTCGGGTCACCGGTGCTGTCAACATACTCTTCTTTGCGTGAACCAAAGCCAATTACCATCTCTTTATTAAAGAGACATAAAGCGCATGCGAGTGCAATTGACGTCCAGCTTAAACCCATTTCACGACTCTTTTCGGTAATGCCATTTTCACGTCCTTTCCAGCGTGTCATTATCCAGTCAATCCATGCTTCCTGTTTCGGAAACAGTAAAAAAGGGGTTGTGACGGGGAGGCCGTAATCAATATTACGTGGGTCTGTTGTCATGCCCCAATCAATAATAAATTGGGCGGGGTTTTGCTGATAGAAATGGGCCAATAGTTTAAGATTTTCCGGCTGCTCCCGAAGACGTTGTAGTCGCTCAGCGCGCCATTCAAACACCTGAACATAATCCGGTTTTTTAAAGTCAAAAGGAAAGGGTAACGGCATAGAAAAATGTCCGGAAAAGGGTCAGTCAAAAAAATATTTTGCGCATAACTGTGTACATAAAAAATATAAAACAGGGTGTTGTTAAATATAACTACATGATATTAAACAATTATGTTTGCATGAATGTTATTCTTAATCCAAATAAGCAAGCAATTTCAGCCCTTTACCCCATCAATTTTTATAGGCTTCTGCCGCCTGTTCGGGGGTCATCTCACGGGTAATATGCTCGATAGGGTTACCCCCTTTTCCTGTGTGTTCATTACTGACCTGTTCGCGAAAAGCCTGAACAGCGATATGCTTACCTAATAGCTCAAGATTCTTAATTTTATCTGGCCATTTTATTTTTTTAAGCAACGCCTCTGCGCCCTCAAGGCGTATCGCCGCAATATCTAAACCACTTAATGTTGTCCGCCAGACTTTAGGCCATTCTTTTATTGGTTTTAAATCGCCTGACTCGTTCAGAATGTCTAATACGTCCATCTGGTCGATATCAACCAGTCGCTTAAGAACGTAGTCAGCATTAACCTCAATGCGATTTTTGCGCTCCTCCATGAGGTCTTGTATGCGTTTTTGGATGTCTAGTTTTGTAACGTTCTCACTCCCTATTCTACGGGCTGTTTTTTCGCTATAGCCTGCTCTTATTGCCGCCGTGTGTTGCGTTTAAATCAATCAGATACTCTCGACAAAAGGCTTCCTGTTTATCTGTGAGAGTCATAATAGCTACCTTACTTAATGTTTATTTTTAGCCGCACTCTTCGCCCATCGTTTAGCCTGATTGAGACAATCCACTATCATCTTGCCTCGTCTGCTTGCGGGTTGTTTGCGGTAGTACCGGATAGCTTCACTTGTTGCCATTGCTGCTATTAATGAAGAAAAGCCGAGCTTGATTAACTCGGCCTTGACATTAGTTTCGATGAATTGTTCGTGGTTCATGCTGGGATTTCTCCGTCAGGAAAATCACCAAGATCAGGTATATTAAGTTGAGTTAGCTTTAGTGCTATAGCGGTTGCTTCTTTTACTTTCTTTATGTCTCTTTTACGCTGAGCTAATAAACCACTACCCTTTTGCCCTCTATGCTTAAATGAAGCTTTATCAAACATAGCTATTGAGTCATGTATTTTTTGTCCAGTAAGTTCAGTTAATGTCTTTATGTCAAGAACGCCAACTTCAACATTTGATTCTTTTTCAACCAAATCTAGTAGCCATATTCTTAAATCTTTTGCTACTTTTGTTCGTGAAAACATACCAATAAGATAAGCTCCACGCAGGGAATATAATCTTACATCGGATACAAATTTATTGTAACTCGTTGATTTATCCGAGGTCCTCACTTTGGCTACAACACTCATACTGGCAGTAAATTCGTCTTTATGTCTGTTATAAAGATTAGCGACTTTTTTGCTGTCTTTATATTCAAGTAATTTTGCTAAATGTTCACCTGTGAGCCATATCTTATTATCTCCATTATTAAAAGGAGCAATATTGTGGGTTTTAAATGTTAATACACTATTCATGATGTCTTCCTTACTTAGGTAATGAACCTTTGCCACATAGGAAATCAGCCCATCGAAGTGACATCAGCAAAACTGATTACCTCAAAGGCTCATTCCTAAATAACGGGTTCGATGTTTGGATTAGTTGCGTATGTGGCACGCTAGATTTGTTAAGATTTGAACGTGTCAATTACCGATTCATTGACACTGTGTTTTGATATATTTTTGCAGATATTCCGTCTGCTTTTCGTTCTCAGCTATCATCGCTCTGAGACGGAAATAATCTTCTCGAGCTGCCTCACCAAGTTGTGGGGTGGCTTCATCATGTCGGCTCTGGGGGTAGCGGTTTTGGATGTACGACACACGGCGTTGAGGCGCAACCACTTGTTACCAGCACGAACAGCATCATGCAGCTTATCAAGCTCTGTTTTGGCATTATTCAGTTCCTCGGTGTGTTGAATATTGAGTTGATGTAAGGTATCGATTTTTTGCTGTTGCCGTTTCACGGCTTCAATTTGTGCGTGATATTGCTGTTTTAATGTTTGGTAGTTTTGCCTGATGGTTTGATAACGGTAGTTGATAAAAATAAGTGAGAGAATTAACCCTGCAATAATCACTCCGATAAATGAGTAAGGTCGCCATAACATATTACGCTCTCAATTTCCCGACGGGTAATTAGCCCTTTCCAAACTTCGCCTTTCACATAAACCCACCGCTTCATCTCATCACATGCCCCTTTTCGGTCATTGTTGTTGAGCTTTTTGAACAAGGTCGATTTGGCAAAATTACCCCACGCCCACGTTATAAGCAAATGAGTAAAGGGCTGCCTGTGTTAGCGTGTTGATATTGACCTTAATCAACGGGTCAACATAACGCTTAACGGCTTTTAAATCGTCATTAAGCCACTTATCGCAGTCTTCTTGCGTGTACATCCGGTTACGCACAATATCCTTGCCTGTGTGCCCGTAGCAAACAGAAAGAATACCGCCACCGTCAAAATAGGGCTTAAGTCTCAGCCCTTCGAAATGCGTTATCATCGCTGAGGCTAAAAACAGCGCACTACCGCCCGTTGCCATCAATATTTTTTTCGGTATCTTCATACTGACGCTCCTTGAGTTTGTACTCCTTTTTGCGGTAGTACACGTTGATAAAAAATGTCCCTATCGTGCAGACAATACCCATCACAGCTACCCACTGCTCAAGGGTAAAAAAATCAAAAATCGTTGTCATGACTCCCCCGATGGTGGTCATGATGCCCACAGATAGGCGGCAGGTGTTGAGTATTTTTCAGACATGCGCATATACCCTACCTTTGAGGGTTCCATTGCTTTAAATTAAACAGGGGAAGCCAACCGCCTTACTCATTTATGTTTAATGGCTTGTGAGTATTGCGGTGGCGTAAACGAAAAACCCCACGCTTTCACATGGGGCTATGCACTACTGCCTTAATTACCTTATATGTACCCTACGAGCTTATAAAAAGTAGTGCGTTAACAAGATATAATTATTAGGTCAATGAAACAACAAAAAACCCACAAAAGTGGGGTTCTAATATATGTTTAAGCGCTAACTCAATAGCTATACGCTACTATAACATATAATACTGTACGGATGTACGGACAGTCAAGCATTTTACTGAATGATTTGATCAATATTTAACGTCGTTGTAGAAATTGCTGAATTTCGGCTTGTTGCCAGCGTGTTAGTGTATCTGCCAGAACAAGAGTATGCTCCTTACTCTCTTCGAGTAATTGTTTCATTTCAGCTAATACTTGTCTGCATCCTCACGTTTACGGAGCACTCTCCTTACGGCCTGTTTCTCAGCCTCATAAATCGCTTCTTTAACACCATTGGTGAAGTTATAAAATCTTTTCACATTCTTTTGCGATTATGGGTATCTGATTAACTTCAAAATTTTGGGGTGACTCTACCCCTGTTGCATGACGTAGAGCATACCAGATGCCTTGCGTCCACGAACGCTCAAATCGGAAGCCGTTAGCCATCGTCCAAATGAGACGAGAAAGGTGTGAGGTGTCATCTGCGGTTAATAATTCTCTGGCTTCTGGATAGTGTTTAGGCGTATTAAATATTTTTTCTGAATGAAAATAGCAATCTTCTAATTGCTCGAAGACTTCCCATGCTTGATCTGTCTCTAGCATCTTTGCATGACGAGCAGCTCCGCGTTCTGTCCATAGAATAAGGCTACGAGTTTTGGGTGAAATTTGCAAATGTCTTAAAGACACTCTCAAATTATCAAGATCACTTCCTACTATTTTATAAAAATGCTTGCCATGAACAAACCTATCAGTATTACGGTTGTGATTTTTTCGAATTCTTGCTGACTCTGTACCGTAAAGTTCAGCTAAAAGCTCAGTGGTAATAAAGGATATTTTTATGAGTGATGACACGTAGGGATTCTGTAGATACATAGTTAGCCATAATCGGCCTCCTTTACAGTTTAAGTTATGACTACCAGTTAGTTATTGGTAGCCAGGCGTCA
>NZ_LWMI01000070.1 GCF_001640365.1 Candidatus Arsenophonus triatominarum
GCGGGAGGGGCATAGGGTTTGAATTCGTAGACTGGCTGCTCACTGACCGGATACATATCGATATCAGAGATGGAAAATAGCTTTTTCCTTTCAGGCTTAACGTCCTTTTTCCTGTTTCTTTTGTTCATTAGAAAAATGCCTCGTCGGGAATGTGAAACGGTTTAGGAACGGGGGAAAAAGCCATAATTAATGAATCGGCCATGTTGGGTGAAGCGATGCCCCGTTTTTTCATGTCTTTTTTGCTCTCGACTTTCACCCGTCCATTGTTGTCGTAATCCACCCGAGGACGGGATAATTCAGCTTTCAGTACGTCAAGTTCTTTTATGCCTGAACTGAGACTGATTAACAGGCCATCGGTAAATTGATTGATGAAACGTTTGTCATCCGGATATTTTTCCAAATGCATGATACACCGCCAGGTATTAAAAAAACGGTCTCGGACGCCCCACCAGGCTTGCGCCTTAATATTCGCGAACATATCTTTATTGGTTTTTCCCGCCACATATTTTGCGTCAGGTTTAAAGACAGCCCCACCCGCGTTGAATCCGGTTGCGGTGATATGACATGTCCGTCGTAGATGCGCTTTCACCCCTGCCCCTACCCCGATGGAGTCATAGATGATTTCATCGGCATGGACTTCCTCAGCATAGTTTTTGACTCGGTTTGCTGAGCTGATCACGTCGCCTTTACTCCACTGCTGGCAATCCGTGACAACCGATCCGTGTACAAACGTGAGGGCGTTGCTGTCATCGCCCTCATCTGCAACGTCAAAACCGAGTCGTTTAGCCCCCGTTGTCAAAAACCCCAGTTTGATATGGGCATCAATGGCCGCCTGTACCCATTCGGCGGGAATTAAGATACCTTCAACAGACGCCTGATAGTTCAAATCCAGTTCCTGCGCCACAATGACCGGATTATCGATTTTCAGGCACTCTTTTTCGTACCATTGTTCATCTTTACGGGGGTCATTGCGCCAGTGAAAGGTAAACACCGGAATACGTCCACTGTGGCGTTTTTGGGCAAAAGGATTGTCCATCCCATTAACCGAACTTAAGTCAATGCGGCAGCGGGTAGTTTGCGATAGGGCAGCATCAATCAATAGCGGACGAGGCAAAAAGGCGGCTTCGTCGACGAAATAGAGTGTCGTCCGGTCACCCCGTCCAATATTGTCCCCCGCTTCACCCTTGATAATGGCGCCGGTGTTTGGAAAATTGACCCGCATATAAGGCGCGTGTTTTTTCGCTACCCAGCCTCCCCGAAACTCTTGCGGTAAAGTTTCAATAAACTTACGGGCTTTCCAGAACAACGCTTTCGGGTCACCGGTGCTGTCAACATACTCTTCTTTGCGGGAGCCAAAGCCAATTACCATCTCTTTATTAAAGAGACATAAAGCGCATGCGAGTGCAATTGACGTCCAGCTTAAGCCCATTTCGCGGCTTTTTTCGGTAATACCGTTTTCACGTCCTTTCCAGCGTGTCATTATCCAGTCAATCCATGCTTCCTGTTTCGGGAACAGCAAAAAAGGAATAGTCACCGGTAACCCGTAATCGACATTTCGTGGGTCTGTCGTCATGCCCCAGTCAATAATAAACTGCGCGGGATTATCCTTATAAAATCGGGTTAATCGTTTAAAACTTTCCGGCTGCTGGCGTAACCGTTGTAGACGCTCATCGCGCCACTCAAATACCTTAAAATAATCTGGTTTTTTAAAGTCAAAAGGAAAAGGTAACGGCATAGGAATTTGTCCGGAAAAAAGCGACTCAAAAAAATATTTTGCACATAAACGTGTACATAAAAATACAAAAAATGGGGTTAAACTCATATAATCAATTGATATTAAATAAATATTTAAATTTAATATCATTTATAACATAAATAAGTAAGCGATTTTAACCCTTTACCCCATCAGTTTTTGGTACGCTTCTGCGGCCTCTTCTAAAGTCATTTCTCGAGTAATTGCATTTTGCGGTAGTATATCTTCTGGTATAGGGCTACCTTGCAATTGCTTAATTTCCAGTAATAAGGTAGTTGGTATAGGAATGCCTTCTATCTCTAAAAATTGCGCGGCCTCTAGTGAAGTGATTTCGGCTGATTTTTTTCGCTCGAGTATCGATCTTAAGTATTCTTTTTGTTGATGCTTTTCATCGTTAAAGAAGACTTCATTGATCCCCATCTTTTTGTAAACGGCAATATCATTGTGACTAGGCAATACTTCTTCTATCGTTGTCGTTTCGCCGTCTGCCGTGGTTTTAATAATTTTGCGTTTTCGGATTTTGGTGTTTTGCCTTGCTGTTTCTGCTAGCTCTTTTTTCAAAATGTCGGCCGCATGATGAAAAGCATGATCAAATTCGTAATAATCCTTTCGCCAATTTCTAATCGTTTTTTCATCCACATGCAGCCATTTTGCAATGAAATGATTTGATACTTTGCCTTTCACCAAAGACAGGTTGATCACGTCATCAATATACGCTTTTTTATATTTAGCTTTCCCTGACATGACAACCTCTTTTTAACCTTTGTGCAACATTCGTAAAATTAGCCATTTTGGGTGCGGACTTATTTTGCGGAAGTATGCGAAAAAAATCCCTCTTCATGCGTTGTTATTATTAGGTTTTCCAATTTTTCAAAATGCGGAAGTATGACTGCGGAATTATGCGTTTTTGGCTATTCTGTAATTTTTTACCTGAATCCCTTTGATGTAAAGCAATTAAGGTTTTAACCCCATTTACCTTAATGATTAAAAAATGAACGCAAATGTTAAAAATTTAACTCAAAAATTGACCCTGAAAATCGACCGTAAATATTTGAGGTGGTCTCAATGTTTTTATGACCCAGCATTTTAGAAATAACATGAATATCATTCCGTTTTTTGATAAGACGTACCGCTGCAAAATGCCGTAAGTTATGAAATTTCCCAATCCTGAATTTTTCCAGTAATTCCTTAACAATTCCTGTCGTACTGTAATTTAACGACAGTCTTTTCACTGATTGACTGACAATTAATGGTTCATGTAACCCAAACTTGTTTTTATCCAATAGCGACAATAACCCTTTTGGCATCGGTAACAATCGCTGAACGTCAGCTTTTAAGCCTTCAATAACACCGTTTCGTGTTACATGTTTTGAGATATTCAAATATTCCCCTTGAATATCGCTATAATCCAATGCCAATATTTCGCTTATCCGAAGCCCAATCACCGATGCCAAGATGAAGGCAATCTTTTCTCTGACGGGCGCTTCTTCAATCATCCTATCCACATTCTCAAACGCCGGAATGAAAATAGGCTTTTCCCCTTTTCTTTTCAATTTTGGAATTGGACTGACACCAACATTTCGCATTGCTTTCAGCAGCAAATAGGCAGAATGCAGATGTTTAAGCGTATTTTCCGGTAAACCGTTAAATTCACTCGGGCGAATATTCAACGCCATTTTTGCTTGCAACGTTTCGTCAATCGAAAACAAGGCATGTTTAATCGTATCGAGCGAACTTTGCCGTAAATGCCCCGTTTCACACTGAAAGACCTTTTTCCCCACATAAAACTGAATCAACTTGCGAAGATGCCAATCTCGGCATTGCTCTTTTTCTTTTGCCATCATCGCCAAAAATCGCTCAGATTCGCTCAGAAAAAGAAAATGGCAAGCAGCTTCCCGCGTTTTAAAGCTTTTATGAAATCGTCCTGCTGGATTTTCGTAATGCACACGAAAACCCTCGCTATCATGGCGAGTTTTGACTTGTTTAATTGAACTCATTTGCGATTATCGCTTTGTTGTTAACCTGGCCACAATTTTTGCTTGATTAAGACAATCTTCTATCATCTTGCCTCTTCTACTAGCTGGCTGTTTGCGATAATAGCGGATGGCTTCACGGGTGGCTAAGCTGGCGACAGAGGTAGAAAAGCCCAGCTTGATTAACTCGGCCTTAACATTGGCTTCGATGAATTGCTCAGGAGTCATCCTTCTAACCTCATGCTTCCACCAATTAAATCAAGGGGGATTTGAGATAACTCCATTACTGTTTTTTCAGCTTTTTTAAGAATGGGTAAATCATCTTGACGCTTACGTAATCGACGACCAGCATCCGAAGAGTCTTTATCAGACTCTTTTCTGGCTGTAGCAACAATATTTTGTAATTGCTCAATAGTAAAAGCTAATCCTTTATTTTCTTCCAACTCCGTCATGTAGTCATAGATTTTAGCCTGTAACTCATAGCTGTAACTCATT
Source organism: Candidatus Arsenophonus triatominarum (assembly GCF_001640365.1). Taxonomy (GTDB): domain Bacteria; phylum Pseudomonadota; class Gammaproteobacteria; order Enterobacterales; family Enterobacteriaceae; genus Arsenophonus; species Arsenophonus triatominarum. The sequence continues at coordinate 4,222 of NZ_LWMI01000070.1, forward strand.
GCCATTAGACAGGCTTCACGTTTTGGAAATCGGTAAATTTTTCGAATAGACTGGGCACCGTTTCCAGTGGTGAAAATATCATCAGCTAAAAATTTAGCAGATGTTTCTCCAAGAACTTTGGGTACTTTTGCCATAAAATTATTGTGCTGTAACTTGCGATATTTTTTGCAAGGAAACGTTAATCTCTCTGCTTCCGCTTTTGATTTCCGCTCCGCATTAATATAGTCCACCATTTCCAGACTGGTCATTGTTGGCATTTCTGTTACTAAAAAATTGTCATTTTTAGTTGTTACTAATTTCATCGTACTTTTCCTTATAGAAAATCGAACCTGCGCGCACAGAACAGCCGCCCACAGAAAAGCACCATTTTAAACGGCGTTCTTCAGGCTCGACTTTCTATAAGGTTCTGTGTTTTATTGATGCGCGTGCGTGGCGCTGAGATTGTTAAGATTTGAACGTGCCAATGACCGATTCAGTGACACTGTGTTTTGATGTACTGCTGTAGATATTCCGTCTGCTTTTCGTTCTCAGCTATCATCGCTCTGAGACGGAAATAATCTTCTCGAGCTGCCTTACTAAGTTGTGGGGTGGCATCATTCGCCAGCGCGTCCGCTCTCTTTGCTTCGGGTATCACGCCTGCGGGAGGGGCATAGGGTTTGAATTCGTAGACTGGCTGCTCACTGACCGGATACATATCGATATCAGAGATGGAAAATAGCTTTTTCCTTTCAGGCTTAACGTCCTTTTTCCTGTTTCTTTTGTTCATTAGAAAAATGCCTCGTCGGGAATGTGAAACGGTTTAGGAACGGGGGAAAAAGCCATAATTAATGAATCGGCCATGTTGGGTGAAGCGATGCCCCGTTTTTTCATGTCTTTTTTGCTCTCGACTTTCACCCGTCCATTGTTGTCGTAATCCACCCGAGGACGGGATAATTCAGCTTTCAGTACGTCAAGTTCTTTTATGCCTGAACTGAGACTGATTAACAGGCCATCGGTAAATTGATTGATGAAACGTTTGTCATCCGGATATTTTTCCAAATGCATGATACACCGCCAGGTATTAAAAAAACGGTCTCGGACGCCCCACCAGGCTTGCGCCTTAATATTCGCGAACATATCTTTATTGGTTTTTCCCGCCACATATTTTGCGTCAGGTTTAAAGACAGCCCCACCCGCGTTGAATCCGGTTGCGGTGATATGACATGTCCGTCGTAGATGCGCTTTCACCCCTGCCCCTACCCCGATGGAGTCATAGATGATTTCATCGGCATGGACTTCCTCAGCATAGTTTTTGACTCGGTTTGCTGAGCTGATCACGTCGCCTTTACTCCACTGCTGGCAATCCGTGACAACCGATCCGTGTACAAACGTGAGGGCGTTGCTGTCATCGCCCTCATCTGCAACGTCAAAACCGAGTCGTTTAGCCCCCGTTGTCAAAAACCCCAGTTTGATATGGGCATCAATGGCCGCCTGTACCCATTCGGCGGGAATTAAGATACCTTCAACAGACGCCTGATAGTTCAAATCCAGTTCCTGCGCCACAATGACCGGATTATCGATTTTCAGGCACTCTTTTTCGTACCATTGTTCATCTTTACGGGGGTCATTGCGCCAGTGAAAGGTAAACACCGGAATACGTCCACTGTGGCGTTTTTGGGCAAAAGGATTGTCCATCCCATTAACCGAACTTAAGTCAATGCGGCAGCGGGTAGTTTGCGATAGGGCAGCATCAATCAATAGCGGACGAGGCAAAAAGGCGGCTTCGTCGACGAAATAGAGTGTCGTCCGGTCACCCCGTCCAATATTGTCCCCCGCTTCACCCTTGATAATGGCGCCGGTGTTTGGAAAATTGACCCGCATATAAGGCGCGTGTTTTTTCGCTACCCAGCCTCCCCGAAACTCTTGCGGTAAAGTTTCAATAAACTTACGGGCTTTCCAGAACAACGCTTTCGGGTCACCGGTGCTGTCAACATACTCTTCTTTGCGGGAGCCAAAGCCAATTACCATCTCTTTATTAAAGAGACATAAAGCGCATGCGAGTGCAATTGACGTCCAGCTTAAGCCCATTTCGCGGCTTTTTTCGGTAATACCGTTTTCACGTCCTTTCCAGCGTGTCATTATCCAGTCAATCCATGCTTCCTGTTTCGGGAACAGCAAAAAAGGAATAGTCACCGGTAACCCGTAATCGACATTTCGTGGGTCTGTCGTCATGCCCCAGTCAATAATAAACTGCGCGGGATTATCCTTATAAAATCGGGTTAATCGTTTAAAACTTTCCGGCTGCTGGCGTAACCGTTGTAGACGCTCATCGCGCCACTCAAATACCTTAAAATAATCTGGTTTTTTAAAGTCAAAAGGAAAAGGTAACGGCATAGGAATTTGTCCGGAAAAAAGCGACTCAAAAAAATATTTTGCACATAAACGTGTACATAAAAATACAAAAAATGGGGTTAAACTCATATAATCAATTGATATTAAATAAATATTTAAATTTAATATCATTTATAACATAAATAAGTAAGCGATTTTAACCCTTTACCCCATCAGTTTTTGGTACGCTTCTGCGGCCTCTTCTAAAGTCATTTCTCGAGTAATTGCATTTTGCGGTAGTATATCTTCTGGTATAGGGCTACCTTGCAATTGCTTAATTTCCAGTAATAAGGTAGTTGGTATAGGAATGCCTTCTATCTCTAAAAATTGCGCGGCCTCTAGTGAAGTGATTTCGGCTGATTTTTTTCGCTCGAGTATCGATCTTAAGTATTCTTTTTGTTGATGCTTTTCATCGTTAAAGAAGACTTCATTGATCCCCATCTTTTTGTAAACGGCAATATCATTGTGACTAGGCAATACTTCTTCTATCGTTGTCGTTTCGCCGTCTGCCGTGGTTTTAATAATTTTGCGTTTTCGGATTTTGGTGTTTTGCCTTGCTGTTTCTGCTAGCTCTTTTTTCAAAATGTCGGCCGCATGATGAAAAGCATGATCAAATTCGTAATAATCCTTTCGCCAATTTCTAATCGTTTTTTCATCCACATGCAGCCATTTTGCAATGAAATGATTTGATACTTTGCCTTTCACCAAAGACAGGTTGATCACGTCATCAATATACGCTTTTTTATATTTAGCTTTCCCTGACATGACAACCTCTTTTTAACCTTTGTGCAACATTCGTAAAATTAGCCATTTTGGGTGCGGACTTATTTTGCGGAAGTATGCGAAAAAAATCCCTCTTCATGCGTTGTTATTATTAGGTTTTCCAATTTTTCAAAATGCGGAAGTATGACTGCGGAATTATGCGTTTTTGGCTATTCTGTAATTTTTTACCTGAATCCCTTTGATGTAAAGCAATTAAGGTTTTAACCCCATTTACCTTAATGATTAAAAAATGAACGCAAATGTTAAAAATTTAACTCAAAAATTGACCCTGAAAATCGACCGTAAATATTTGAGGTGGTCTCAATGTTTTTATGACCCAGCATTTTAGAAATAACATGAATATCATTCCGTTTTTTGATAAGACGTACCGCTGCAAAATGCCGTAAGTTATGAAATTTCCCAATCCTGAATTTTTCCAGTAATTCCTTAACAATTCCTGTCGTACTGTAATTTAACGACAGTCTTTTCACTGATTGACTGACAATTAATGGTTCATGTAACCCAAACTTGTTTTTATCCATAGCGACAATAACCCTTTTGGCATCGGTAACAATCGCTGAACGTCAGCTTTTAAGCCTTCAATAACACCGTTTCGTGTTACATGTTTTGAGATATTCAAATATTCCCCTTGAATATCGCTATAATCCAATGCCAATATTTCGCTTATCCGAAGCCCAATCACCGATGCCAAGATGAAGGGCAATCTTTTCTCTGACGGGCGCTTCTTCAATCATCCTATCCACATTCTCAAACGCCGGAATGAAAATAGGCTTTTCCCCTTTTCTTTTCAATTTTGGAATTGGACTGACACCAACATTTCGCATTGCTTTCAGCAGCAAATAGGCAGAATGCAGATGTTTAAGCGTATTTTCCGGTAAACCGTTAAATTCACTCCGGGCGAATATTCAACGCCATTTTTTGCTTGCAACGTTTCGTCAATCGAAAACAAGGCATGTTTAATCGTATCGAGCGAACTTTGCGTAAATGCCCCGTTTCACACTGAAAGACCTTTTTCCCCACATAAAACTGAATCAACTTGCGAAGATGCCAATCTCAGGCATTGCTCTTTTTCTTTTGCCATCATCGCCAAAAATCGCTCAGATTCGCTCAGAAAAAGAAAATGGCAAGCAGCTTCCCGCGTTTTAAAGCTTTTATGAAATCGTCCTGCTGGATTTTCGTAATGCACACGAAAACCCTCGCTATCATGGCGAGTTTTGACTTGTTTAATTGAACTCATTTGCGATTATCGCTTTGTTGTTAACCTGGCCACAATTTTTGCTTGATTAAGACAATCTTCTATCATCTTGCCTCTTCTACTAGCTGGCTGTTTGCGATAATAGCGGATGGCTTCACGGGTGGCTAAGCTGGCGACAGAGGTAGAAAAGCCCAGCTTGATTAACTCGGCCTTAACATTGGCTTCGATGAATTGCTCAGGAGTCATCCTTCTAACCTCATGCTTCCACCAATTAAATCAAGGGGGATTTGAGATAACTCCATTACTGTTTTTTCAGCTTTTTTAAAGAATGGGTAAATCATCTTGACGCTTACGTAATCGACGACCAGCATCCGAAGAGTCTTTATCAGACTCTTTTCTGGCTGTAGCAACAATATTTTTGTAATTGCTCAATAGTAAAAGCTAATCCTTTATTTTCTTCCAACTCCGTCATGTAGTCATAGATTTTAGCCTGTAACTCATAGCTGTAACTCATTGCCATTAGACAGGCTTCACGTTTTGGAAATCGGTAAATTTTTCGAATAGACTGGGCACCGTTTCCAGTGGTGAAAATATCATCAGCTAAAAATTTAGCAGATGTTTCTCCAAGAACTTTGGGTACTTTTGCCATAAAATTATTGTGCTGTAACTTGCGATATTTTTTGCAAGGAAACGTTAATCTCTCTGCTTCCGCTTTTGATTTCCGCTCCGCATTAATATAGTCCACCATTTCCAGACTGGTCATTGTTGGCATTTCTGTTACTAAAAAATTGTCATTTTAGTTGTTACTAATTTCATCGTACTTTTCCTTATAGAAAATCGAACCTGCGCGCACAGAACAGCCGCCCACAGAAAAGCACCATTTTAAA
>NZ_LWMI01000071.1 GCF_001640365.1 Candidatus Arsenophonus triatominarum
ATTCTGTCGAACCACTTCAACCCAAGGGCTTGTGTAGTCTTTTGCGCTTTTCACTGTATCGCGTATCTTTTCCACGTCAGCGCGACTCATCACTTCAACAACCAGTTCACCGCTATTGAGTTTGGCGAAGGCATAGACTTTTACTACCTCATCACCATCAAAAAACGCTGGACGGTGGGTTAAATGCTCGCCGTTTTCATCAATCACATATTCAAACTCATCTTGTGAATAGACAACCTTTGCAATGATATTGGCTACCTGACCGGATTGACGGGCACGTTTCATAACACCGTCCACCATCGGCATGTAGACGGCTTTTTTCACAAATTGATTATTGACTTTGGTACTACGGACAATCAGAGCAGCTTCTCGTCCGTCAGGCATAAGTCCGTCTTTGGCGCAACGGGTTAAGGCCAGCACCAGTGATTGCTTATCGGCTTTTTGCAAATCCGCATTTTCAATCAATGCGGTTGCGGCGGTTCGGGTGAACTGCTCAGGCGTAACCTGAGCAGGTAACAGGGCTGCTATGCCTTGCTGCGTAATGACCGATTGCAAATTGGCATAGACGTTGTTCATGGTTTCCAGTCCGGTATTCATGCTACACCCTCTTCCATCATCAAAGCTTCTCTGCGTTTTCTATCCGCCTGTTTTGCCCAGAAAGGACGGGATATTTTGACTATTGGGTAGGTTTCTATGACGCTTTCTAGCATATCAATCACACGATTTACTTCGTATACGCCCTGCTCGCTATCTTCGTCGTCGGGTTCACAAAGTTTCACAGGAAAACGCCCATAAGCTGGGTTTTTGCCAATTGCACAGAAAGTGAAAGCTATCGCTTGACCAAATACCTGATTAGCAATCAGACGGTAAAATTCCGCTTGTATGTGATAACCAAACTCATCAACAGATTTCCCAAAACCTTGAAAATTGTCAGTCGTTTTCACATCCAACAAGAAAGGCTTATCTGAATAGATTCCCAACAAATCAGGACGAATTTTCAATAGCGTCCCCTTTTCCGTGCGATAGAAAATTGAAACCTCTGGTTCGCCGTTTTCGAGTAGCTCTTCAACCATTGGGTAAGCCAGCGCAGAATCACGCATCAATTGGATTGCCTCAAATTCCTCCTTTTTTAAAACAACCCTTGCCAATGTTAGATTTTTTTTCTCAAAATCGGATAGCGTTTTTTTGCCATCCTTTGTACGCAAATCCAGCTCAGGTGCAGAAACATATCTTAGCGGAAATTTCTCCGGCTCAAGAATAGCCGTATGTACCGCATCACCAATCAAAAACGCTCTTGTTTTTCCTTCCTGAACGGGTGCGTCCTTGTCCCAATCCAGCACAGCTATTGTCTCTGCCTTTTGCACCAACCTAATTTGCGTACTCGAATAACCGTTTGCCGCGTGATAGGTGCTATTTGACAAACGGCGAACAATCAAGTTCTCTGTGGGTTTCAACGCATCCACACAGCCGTTCAACATCTCAAGCGTGATATTTTCACCGCTCATGATTTTTCCGTTAACGGGAGGAAAAGCAGAGAAGATAGAGTTGTCGTCTATGTTTGTGACTTTTGAGTTAATTAATTGTTGCCCTTCTGTGTAATTATTAACCAATTCTTCAGGTACTATATTCGCCTCGCTTTTTTCCGCTTCTCCCACGTTTTCCACAGACATAACGACAGATTTAGTGGATAACTCATTATTTTTTCCACACTCAAAAAGATGAATCGCTATTTCCTTGATTTCGCTTAAAGAGATAGTTTTGTCTGCTTCCTGTATTTTCACAGACAACAATTCACGAAGATTGGTATATTGCTCAAAAATCTCTGGCTCTTCTGATGGATTGGCCAACAAATCCTCCGCATCGCGAATCTCGCCTTCGTCGTATTCTTCCTGAACCCCAAATATCGTGAGTAAAGCGCAAAACTGGTCTATGCCCTGTTTTTCGATAATATCCGTCTGTTTTTCGGTATTAGCGAGATACTCTTCAACGCTAATTTCTTCCAATCTGGGCGATTTGTAAAAACAGCAATTTGCGCCGTCAGTCTCAAAGATATGTTGAGAGGCCAATTTCTTGGCAGCTATTTTCGTTTCAGACGCAAGATAGATGAAATTTGTTGTCTTACCCTTCTCGTGGTCAACGTTAGTGATGATGGTTGCTTTGAAGTATTTCATGCCGCACCCCCAACTCGCTGGAGAATTCGGGCACGCTGACGACGGGTTAAATTGCGTGAGGTTCGAGCGAATAACTCGATGATTTGATTCGGTGCTTCACAGACAAGCACACGGAAGGTAGACTTTTTCATTAGCCTTACTCCTATTCATACTAGGTTTAGGGTTAGCTGGTAGTAAGAGGGGAAAACTCTTGCTATCAGCGATTACTCATCAATATTTATTGATTGAAGCATTTCTTTTGTAATTTTTTCATTTTCACTTTTTGAAAGTAAAATGGGTCCCTCAAATTTGCAATACGCTTTATTTGTTCTCCACGACTTCCATACGACATGTGGATTGAGTATATAAACATTTGTTTGACCAGATTTTAGAACATTAACAAAACCATCATTTTTCAAAACACTTATAGCTCTAGATACTGTAGCTCTACTTTTTTTTGTTACTTCCTCTAAAACTTTAGAGGAGCAAACTACAGCGTTTTTTCTGTTCATAAACTGACTTAAAAATAAAAAAATTTCGGCGGCAACTGGGTTACTCTGAACCAACGCCCTAACAGCATTAATGTTAGACTCCGCAAGCTGTATAAAAGGCGGATTTTTTCGCTCAGCTAGTATTTGCGACATATGCGAATCACCTGTGAAGAAATCTATTAATTTATGATACACCATGTTTCATAAATTACAAGCAATAATCACGATATTATTTTTATACCTCATGGTATGATGCATAACTGTCTCACCACATGATACATATGAATAAAAAAATCATTTAAAAACAACATAGTAAAATTACCCGTTTCTTATGTCTTTCACCACGGAGTTTCAGGCTTACTTTATATTTCAAGATGATCTTCCGCTTCCTCGTCGACGGTGTTCGGTGCTCGCAAGCTGCGCTCCGCCTCAACGTCTCCTGCGGTGAGCGGACTGAGTTAAGGAAAAACCGGATTTTCTTTAAAAAAAAACCAAAAAATCTTTTTAAAATTTAACGCCCACCGCTCGCCACAGCCAAGTGACCGAGCAACGCGAGCGAACGGGCGAGGAAGCGGAAGATAACCGGAAATTAAAGGGAACACAGTCACGCGAAAATCACAAAATACTAATTTCTTCCAATCTGGGCGATTTGTAAAAACAGCAATTTGCGCCGTCAGTCTCAAAGATATGTTGAGAAGCCAATTTCTTGGCAGCTATTTTCATCTCAGAGGAAAGATAGATGAAATTTGTTGTCTTACCCTTCTCGTGGTCAACGTTAGTGATGATAGTTGCTTTGAAGTATTTCATGCCGCACCCCCAACTCGCTGGAGAATTCGGGCACGCTGACGACGGGTTAAATTGCGTGAGGTTCGAACGAATAACTCGATGATTTGATTTTGCGCTTCAATTACGCGCACACGGAAGGTACTATTTCGCATAGCTCAACTCCTAGTCATCTTAGGTTTTGGGTTAGCTGATTGCAAGAGGTAACGACTCTTGTAGTCAGCGACTATAAAATCATTTCATCTCTGAAAATGTAATCTCTTCTGTTTTTCCGTTTTTGGTGTAGGTACTAACCCAAATGATGGATTGAACCCTATCCCAATCAACTTTAACTGCGTACTTCTTATTAACTCGAAATTCTCCTCGATTTACTCTTTCTATTAAACCAGCAGCTATTAACGCTTTAATATTGTTATTAAAGGCAGCTAAACTAGTATCATGTCTTTTACAAAATCTATCTTTTGCAGATTTACCATAAGATACTTCATTGTGATCATTCATATGTTTTAACATAAAATGAAATATGTTCATTTGAAGCCCAGTAACTCCCTTTACATTACATAGGTCATTTATATAAACCTTTATAAAATCAGGCTCTTGAGTTATTTCCCCTGTTTCTAGGTTTACATGTCTACGTCCCATATCGGCCTCATTTAAATAAATTTTAAAGTTAACTATAATAATAAAAAAAATTATTTCAAGTTTTTTTTAAAGTTATTAAATAAAAGTTTTCATATCCTAAAAATAACTTTTTTAATTATTAAAAATAATTATATAGTTATTAATAATGATTATTTAGTTATTAACATATAATCATATAGTTACCTTAACTAATTATATGATTACCAAAATTTATTTAAAATACTGATTTATATATAACTATTTATCTATCTTAGATTCTTTCTTGTTTTTCAGGAGTTACAAGACAACTCAGTAGCAACAAACTAATTTCCGCTTCCTCGTCGACGGTGTTCGGTGCTCGCAAGCTAAACTTAGAAAGAAAATTAAAAAATAATCCAAAAAATCCTTAAAATTAAAACGCCCACCGCTCGCCACAGCCAAGTGACCGAGCAACGCGAGCGAACGGGCGAGGAAGCGGAAGATAACCGGAAATTAAAGGGAACACAGTCACGCGAAAATCACAAAATACTAATTTCTTCCAATCTGGGCGATTTGTAAAAACAGCAATTTGCGCCGTCAGTCTCAAAGATATGTTGAGAGGCCAATTTCTTGGCAGCTATTTTCGTCTCAGAGGAAAGATAGATGAAATTTGTTGTCTTACCCTTCTCGTGGTCAACGTTAGTGATGATGGTTGCTTTGAAGTATTTCATGCCGCACCCCCAACTCGCTGGAGAATTCGGGCACGCTGACGAAGGGTTAAATTGCGTGAGGTTCGAACGAATAACTCGATGATTTGATTTTGCGCTTCAATTACGCGCACACGGAAGGTACTATTTCCCATAGTCCGACTCCTAGTACTGTTAGGGTTTGGATTAGCTAACTTTTGGGATCACCATTCCCATCAGTTAGCGACTAGTTTATAAAATTCTTTCTGTAGTAATTTCTCTACCGTCTTCTGAATATTTAATTTTTAATTCAAATGCTGATCTTTGTTCTATGATGGACTTCCATTCTCCCCTAGCAAAAAATTTAGGGTTGGCTAAATATTCATTTCCTCCCTCACTCAGAACAAATCCTTTTTTTACAAGAAGAGCCAATCTATTTCTTAGAGTCCCATCTTTAATACTAAGTTGGTCACACATTGATTTTCTATATCTGGTTGAAAGAGTCATATAACCATCATAATCGAGCTTTCTAAGCATAAGAAACAAGACGTTTTTTAATGAGTCAGGAACTTTAATCATTGAACATATATCATCAATATACATTTTCACATATGGCGGTTCAGATGAATAACGAGATAATGTTGTCTTTGATTCAGAAATTATTTCTCCAGTGTTTATATCCACAGTGTCTTTTTTTTGCTCATAAAATGCAGTTTTTATTCTCTTTTTAGTCACCATGTCTTGTCCGCATATGTCACTCTATATAACGTGACAATTTACATACAAAAATATACCTTGTCAATAAGGTATTTTAATACCTTTTTTAAAAGGTGTAAATGTATCTTTCAGAAGTTACAAGTGTAACTCCATAACGGTACATATATACCCTTGTGAAGTGATAAAAATAGATACAATCCCTTTTAATACATAGGATGGGTTATATATTGTTTTTAATCAGTACGAAATGCCAGACAACTAAATAGTAACAAACTAACCCCCCCTTCCTCGTTGACGCTATTTTGTACTCACAAGTGGCGCTCCGTTTCAACGTCTCCTGCGTTAAAAAAATCAAAAAATCTTTTCAAAACTTAACCCGCACCGCTCGCCACAGCCAAGTGACCGAGCAACGCGAGCGAACGGGCGAGGAAGCGGAAGATAACCGGAAATTAAAGGGAACACAGTCACGCGAAAATCACAAAATACTAATTTCTTCCAATCTGGGCGATTTGTAAAAACAGCAATTTGCGCCGTCAGTCTCAAAGATATGTTGAGAAGCCAATTTCTTGGCAGCTATTTTCATCTCAGAGGAAAGATAGATGAAATTTGTTGTCTTACCCTTCTCGTGGTCAACGTTAGTGATGATAGTTGCTTTGAAGTATTTCATGCCGCACCCCCAACTCGCTGGAGAATTCGGGCACGCTGACGACGGGTTAAATTGCGTGAGGTTCGAACGAATAACTCGATGATTTGATTTTGCGCTTCAATTACGCGCACACGGAAGGTACTATTTCGCATAGCTCAACTCCTAGTCATCTTAGGTTTTGGGTTAGCTGATTGCAAGAGGTAACGACTCTTGTAGTCAGCGACTATAAAATCATTTCATCTCTGAAAATGTAATCTCTTCTGTTTTTCCGTTTTTGGTGTAGGTACTAACCCAAATGATGGATTGAACCCTATCCCAATCAACTTTAACTGCGTACTTCTTATTAACTCGAAATTCTCCTCGATTTACTCTTTCTATTAAACCAGCAGCTATTAACGCTTTAATATTGTTATTAAAGGCAGCTAAACTAGTATCATGTCTTTTACAAAATCTATCTTTTGCAGATTTACCATAAGATACTTCATTGTGATCATTCATATGTTTTAACATAAAATGAAATATGTTCATTTGAAGCCCAGTAACTCCCTTTACATTACATAGGTCATTTATATAAACCTTTATAAAATCAGGCTCTTGAGTTATTTCCCCTGTTTCTAGGTTTACATGTCTACGTCCCATATCGGCCTCATTTAAATAAATTTTAAAGTTAACTATAATAATAAAAAAAATTATTTCAAGTTTTTTTTAAAGTTATTAAATAAAAGTTTTCATATCCTAAAAATAACTTTTTTAATTATTAAAAATAATTATATAGTTATTAATAATGATTATTTAGTTATTAACATATAATCATATAGTTACCTTAACTAATTATATGATTACCAAAATTTATTTAAAATACTGATTTATATATAACTATTTATCTATCTTAGATTCTTTCTTGTTTTTCAGGAGTTACAAGACAACTCAGTAGCAACAAACTAATTTCCGCTTCCTCGTCGACGGTGTTCGGTGCTCGCAAGCTAAACTTAGAAAGAAAATTAAAAAATAATCCAAAAAATCCTTAAAATTAAAACGCCCACCGCTCGCCACAGCCAAGTGACCGAGCAACGCGAGCGAACGGGCGAGGAAGCGGAAGATAACCGGAAATTAAAGGGAACACAGTCACGCGAAAATCACAAAATACTAATTTCTTCCAATCTGGGCGATTTGTAAAAACAGCAATTTGCGCCGTCAGTCTCAAAGATATGTTGAGAAGCCAATTTCTTGGCAGCTATTTTCATCTCAGAGGAAAGATAGATGAAATTTGTTGTCTTACCCTTCTCGTGGTCAACGTTAGTGATGATAGTTGCTTTGAAGTATTTCATGCCGCACCCCCAACTCGCTGGAGAATTCGGGCACGCTGACGACGGGTTAAATTGCGTGAGGTTCGAACGAATAACTCGATGATTTGATTTTGCGCTTCAATTACGCGCACACGGAAGGTACTATTTCGCATAGCTCAACTCCTAGTCATCTTAGGTTTTGGGTTAGCTGATTGCAAGAGGTAACGACTCTTGTAGTCAGCGACTATAAAATCATTTCATCTCTGAAAATGTAATCTCTTCTGTTTTTCCGTTTTTGGTGTAGGTACTAACCCAAATGATGGATTGAACCCTATCCCAATCAACTTTAACTGCGTACTTCTTATTAACTCGAAATTCTCCTCGATTTACTCTTTCTATTAAACCAGCAGCTATTAACGCTTTAATATTGTTATTAAAGGCAGCTAAACTAGTATCATGTCTTTTACAAAATCTATCTTTTGCAGATTTACCATAAGATACTTCATTGTGATCATTCATATGTTTTAACATAAAATGAAATATGTTCATTTGAAGCCCAGTAACTCCCTTTACATTACATAGGTCATTTATATAAACCTTTATAAAATCAGGCTCTTGAGTTATTTCCCCTGTTTCTAGGTTTACATGTCTACGTCCCATATCGGCCTCATTTAAATAAATTTTAAAGTTAACTATAATAATAAAAAAAATTATTTCAAGTTTTTTTTAAAGTTATTAAATAAAAGTTTTCATATCCTAAAAATAACTTTTTTAATTATTAAAAATAATTATATAGTTATTAATAATGATTATTTAGTTATTAACATATAATCATATAGTTACCTTAACTAATTATATGATTACCAAAATTTATTTAAAATACTGATTTATATATAACTATTTATCTATCTTAGATTCTTTCTTGTTTTTCAGGAGTTACAAGACAACTCAGTAGCAACAAACTAATTTCCGCTTCCTCGTCGACGGTGTTCGGTGCTCGCAAGCTAAACTTAGAAAGAAAATTAAAAAATAATCCAAAAAATCCTTAAAATTAAAACGCCCACCGCTCGCCACAGCCAAGTGACCGAGCAACGCGAGCGAACGGGCGAGGAAGCGGAAGATAACCGGAAATTAAAGGGAACACAGTCACGCGAAAATCACAAAATACTAATTTCTTCCAATCTGGGCGATTTGTAAAAACAGCAATTTGCGCCGTCAGTCTCAAAGATATGTTGAGAGGCCAATTTCTTGGCAGCTATTTTCGTCTCAGAGGAAAGATAGATGAAATTTGTTGTCTTACCCTTCTCGTGGTCAACGTTAGTGATGATGGTTGCTTTGAAGTATTTCATGCCGCACCCCCAACTCGCTGGAGAATTCGGGCACGCTGACGAAGGGTTAAATTGCGTGAGGTTCGAACGAATAACTCGATGATTTGATTTTGCGCTTCAATTACGCGCACACGGAAGGTACTATTTCCCATAGTCCGACTCCTAGTACTGTTAGGGTTTGGATTAGCTAACTTTTGGGATCACCATTCCCATCAGTTAGCGACTAGTTTATAAAATTCTTTCTGTAGTAATTTCTCTACCGTCTTCTGAATATTTAATTTTTAATTCAAATGCTGATCTTTGTTCTATGATGGACTTCCATTCTCCCCTAGCAAAAAATTTAGGGTTGGCTAAATATTCATTTCCTCCCTCACTCAGAACAAATCCTTTTTTTACAAGAAGAGCCAATCTATTTCTTAGAGTCCCATCTTTAATACTAAGTTGGTCACACATTGATTTTCTATATCTGGTTGAAAGAGTCATATAACCATCATAATCGAGCTTTCTAAGCATAAGAAACAAGACGTTTTTTAATGAGTCAGGAACTTTAATCATTGAACATATATCATCAATATACATTTTCACATATGGCGGTTCAGATGAATAACGAGATAATGTTGTCTTTGATTCAGAAATTATTTCTCCAGTGTTTATATCCACAGTGTCTTTTTTTTGCTCATAAAATGCAGTTTTTATTCTCTTTTTAGTCACCATGTCTTGTCCGCATATGTCACTCTATATAACGTGACAATTTACATACAAAAATATACCTTGTCAATAAGGTATTTTAATACCTTTTTTAAAAGGTGTAAATGTATCTTTCAGAAGTTACAAGTGTAACTCCATAACGGTACATATATACCCTTGTGAAGTGATAAAAATAGATACAATCCCTTTAATACATAGGATGGGTTATATATTGTTTTTAATCAGTACGAAATGCCAGACAACTAAATAGTAACAAACTAACCCCCCCTTCCTCGTTGACGCTATTTTGTACTCACAAGTGGCGCTCCGTTTCAACGTCTCCTGCGTTAAAAAAATCAAAAAATCTTTTCAAAACTTAACCCGCACCGCTCGCCACAGCCAAGTGACCGAGCAACGCGAGCGAACGGGCGAGGAAGCGGAAGATAACCGGAAATTAAAGGGAACACAGTCACGCGAAAATCACAAAATACTAATTTCTTCCAATCTGGGCGATTTGTAAAAACAGCAATTTGCGCCGTCAGTCTCAAAGATATGTTGAGAAGCCAATTTCTTGGCAGCTATTTTCATCTCAGAGGAAAGATAGATGAAATTTGTTGTCTTACCCTTCTCGTGGTCAACGTTAGTGATGATAGTTGCTTTGAAGTATTTCATGCCGCACCCCCAACTCGCTGGAGAATTCGGGCACGCTGACGACGGGTTAAATTGCGTGAGGTTCGAACGAATAACTCGATGATTTGATTTTGCGCTTCAATTACGCGCACACGGAAGGTACTATTTCGCATAGCTCAACTCCTAGTCATCTTAGGTTTTGGGTTAGCTGATTGCAAGAGGTAACGACTCTTGTAGTCAGCGACTATAAAATCATTTCATCTCTGAAAATGTAATCTCTTCTGTTTTTCCGTTTTTGGTGTAGGTACTAACCCAAATGATGGATTGAACCCTATCCCAATCAACTTTAACTGCGTACTTCTTATTAACTCGAAATTCTCCTCGATTTACTCTTTCTATTAAACCAGCAGCTATTAACGCTTTAATATTGTTATTAAAGGCAGCTAAACTAGTATCATGTCTTTTACAAAATCTATCTTTTGCAGATTTACCATAAGATACTTCATTGTGATCATTCATATGTTTTAACATAAAATGAAATATGTTCATTTGAAGCCCAGTAACTCCCTTTACATTACATAGGTCATTTATATAAACCTTTATAAAATCAGGCTCTTGAGTTATTTCCCCTGTTTCTAGGTTTACATGTCTACGTCCCATATCGGCCTCATTTAAATAAATTTTAAAGTTAACTATAATAATAAAAAAATTATTTCAAGTTTTTTTTAAAGTTATTAAATAAAAGTTTTCATATCCTAAAAATAACTTTTTTAATTATTAAAAATAATTATATAGTTATTAATAATGATTATTTAGTTATTAACATATAATCATATAGTTACCTTAACTAATTATATGATTACCAAAATTTATTTAAAATACTGATTTATATATAACTATTTATCTATCTTAGATTCTTTCTTGTTTTTCAGGAGTTACAAGACAACTCAGTAGCAACAAACTAATTTCCGCTTCCTCGTCGACGGTGTTCGGTGCTCGCAAGCTAAACTTAGAAAGAAAATTAAAAAATAATCCAAAAAATCCTTAAAATTAAAACGCCCACCGCTCGCCACAGCCAAGTGACCGAGCAACGCGAGCGAACGGGCGAGGAAGCGGAAGATAACCGGAAATTAAAGGGAACACAGTCACGCGAAAATCACAAAATACTAATTTCTTCCAATCTGGGCGATTTGTAAAAACAGCAATTTGCGCCGTCAGTCTCAAAGATATGTTGAGAGGCCAATTTCTTGGCAGCTATTTTCGTCTCAGAGGAAAGATAGATGAAATTTGTTGTCTTACCCTTCTCGTGGTCAACGTTAGTGATGATGGTTGCTTTGAAGTATTTCATGCCGCACCCCCAACTCGCTGGAGAATTCGGGCACGCTGACGAAGGGTTAAATTGCGTGAGGTTCGAACGAATAACTCGATGATTTGATTTTGCGCTTCAATTACGCGCACACGGAAGGTACTATTTCCCATAGTCCGACTCCTAGTACTGTTAGGGTTTGGATTAGCTAACTTTTGGGATCACCATTCCCATCAGTTAGCGACTAGTTTATAAAATTCTTTCTGTAGTAATTTCTCTACCGTCTTCTGAATATTTAATTTTTAATTCAAATGCTGATCTTTGTTCTATGATGGACTTCCATTCTCCCCTAGCAAAAAATTTAGGGTTGGCTAAATATTCATTTCCTCCCTCACTCAGAACAAATCCTTTTTTTACAAGAAGAGCCAATCTATTTCTTAGAGTCCCATCTTTAATACTAAGTTGGTCACACATTGATTTTCTATATCTGGTTGAAAGAGTCATATAACCATCATAATCGAGCTTTCTAAGCATAAGAAACAAGACGTTTTTTAATGAGTCAGGAACTTTAATCATTGAACATATATCATCAATATACATTTTCACATATGGCGGTTCAGATGAATAACGAGATAATGTTGTCTTTGATTCAGAAATTATTTCTCCAGTGTTTATATCCACAGTGTCTTTTTTTTGCTCATAAAATGCAGTTTTTATTCTCTTTTTAGTCACCATGTCTTGTCCGCATATGTCACTCTATATAACGTGACAATTTACATACAAAAATATACCTTGTCAATAAGGTATTTTAATACCTTTTTTAAAAGGTGTAAATGTATCTTTCAGAAGTTACAAGTGTAACTCCATAACGGTACATATATACCCTTGTGAAGTGATAAAAATAGATACAATCCCTTTTAATACATAGGATGGGTTATATATTGTTTTTAATCAGTACGAAATGCCAGACAACTAAATAGTAACAAACTAACCCCCCCTTCCTCGTTGACGCTATTTTGTACTCACAAGTGGCGCTCCGTTTCAACGTCTCCTGCGTTAAAAAAATCAAAAAATCTTTTCAAAACTTAACCCGCACCGCTCGCCACAGCCAAGTGACCGAGCAACGCGAGCGAACGGGCGAGGAAGCGGAAGATAACCGGAAATTAAAGGGAACACAGTCACGCGAAAATCACAAAATACTAATTTCTTCCAATCTGGGCGATTTGTAAAAACAGCAGTTTGCGCCGTCCGTTTTAAAGATATGTTGAGAGGCCAATTTCTTGGCAGCTATTTTCGTCTCAGAGGAAAGATAGATGAAATTTGTTGTCTTACCCTTCTCGTGGTCAACGTTAGTGATGATGGTTGCTTTGAAGTATTTCATGCCGCACCCCCAACTCGCTGGAGAATTCGGGCACGCTGACGAAGGGTTAAATTGCGGGATTCTTCAACAAACAACTTAATTATGTTATTCGGTGCTTCACAGACAAGCACGCGGAAGGTAGACTTTTTCATTAGCCTTACTCCTAGTTACCGTAGGTTTGGGTTAGCTCTGTGTAGGTGTTACAGCACTTACATGGAGCGACTACATCAATATTATAGCAACAAAAAATAAAGTCAATTTTTTGTTGCTTTTTTTGTCAAATTACTATTATCATTGCAGATTAAAGGAGAAATTTATGTCAAAAAAAATAGTCTATGATGATTATGTATCTATAAGAATTCCAAGAGAAGTGAAAGAAAGGATAGATAAATAAGAATGATTAAAAAATCACAAGGACATGATAAATATAGATTAATTGATGCAGTTATAGAAGCAACTAATATGTTAGAAGAATCACTATCAGAAAAAAATTAAACGACTTTTGCTACGGCTATTATTAAGTAATAATAAATAGAATGGTTTTTTTAATAGTGAAATTCAACAGTAATAAAAACAACTAACTGATATATAGAATTTATATAAATTTATGATTCTATAAACTTCAATTTTATCCACAGAAAAACGCTACGGCTATAACGACTTTTTGCTACGGCTATAACGACTTTTT
>NZ_LWMI01000072.1 GCF_001640365.1 Candidatus Arsenophonus triatominarum
TTATTAGTCGCGGAGATTAAAACCAGAAAAAACAGGATGCTATTTCAGTTCGAGGAGGTCAAATGAACCCTTACGCCATGCAAGATTACTGGTACGAACAACAGCAAGAAATTGCTTATTGGGAAGACAGGCTGGACGACGAAATCAGCGAACTTGTCCAGCCTGTTTATGACTGCCTACCTTCCTCAGTGATGCGAAAACTCAGTATTGAGGATTTTGACGATATCTGGAAGGCGCTGTTTAACCATTTCAAAAATGAGAACATCCATCAGTACAAAGCACTTCGAGCACCTAAGAGGAAATATCTATGAGCGAAACACAACATACCGAAAAAGAGAGAAGTTTTCAACAACAGGTTTGGGAAACGCTGTCGGTGATTAATGTTAACGATAAAGTTGAAAAGAAAAACGGCCTTTCTTATCTCTCATGGGCTTGGGCATGGGGCGTATTAATGGCACATTATCCAGAATCCTACTATGTCATTGATGCCATTAGCTATAACAATGATGGCAGTGCGATGGTGTCGTTAACACTCACGGTTAAACAAGGAAATAATGAGTTTCCCCGAAAAATGTGGTTACCCGTTATGGATTACCGGAATCAGGCTATTTCTAACCCTAATGCCGTTGATATCAATAAAACGCTCATGCGCTGTCTCACCAAGGCTATTTCAATGTTTGGATTAGGATTTTATATCTATGCCGGAGAAGACTTGCCTGAACAGGAAAAAATTGTAATACAGAAAGAAGCCGCACAACAAAAAGCCCGTTACGAACAATTAATCCAGGAATTAGAAACATCAGCAAAAGGCGGTATTGAATCAATGAAATCCCATTGGCTGAAATTAACACCAGAAGAGACGGATATCATTGGCGAAGAAAATAAAATGGCTATTTATCGCAATATTGCAATGAAAAACGAGGCTAATCATGAAGCAGAAAACGGACGAATGGTTTCAGGCAAGACTTGGGAAAGTCACCGCCAGCAATTTACACAAGGTGTTATCCAAAGGCAGGGGAACAACGCAACGAAACTACCTCATGCAATTAGTTTGTGAAACCCTTACCGGACGACGAGAAGAAATTAAAACCAATCAGGCCATTGAACGGGGCATTGCCCTTGAACCACAAGCTAGAGCGCGATATTGCCTCAATGAGTTTGATGTCACGGTCACCGAAGTGGGCTTTATCCCCCACCCGTCTATTGCGCTATTTGGGGCAAGTCCTGATGGTTTGGTTAATGATGATGGACTTATCGAAATCAAATGCCCCAACACCACTACCCACATTGAAACCATTGTCACAGGAAAACCGAAATACGAATACCTGTTACAAATGCACGGACAAATGATGTGCACAGGGAGAAACTGGTGCGATTTTGTCAGCTATGATGACAGGCTTCCCCCTAACCTTGCTTACTACAAAATCCGAATTATCAAGGATGACAATTTAATTAACGAGATTGAACAGGCTGTTCAAGCATTTATCGAAAAGCTGAAATCAGAAATCAACAAAATTAATCAAAAAGTGGAGACATCATGGCAAACCAAAACCAGTGTAATTTTACCGGACGCATCGGACATATAGAAACCCGATACACACCAGACAATTTTCCCATCACCCATCTTTCACTCGCAGTAAGTAAATCAAAAAAAGATAAAACAGGAAACAGGATAAATCAAACTACATGGGTTAGGTGCGTATTGTTTGGAGAAAAAGCAGATTACGCCAATAAAGTTATACAAAAAGGCTATTTTGTCCGTATTTCTGCAAATTTTCAAGAACAAAAGTGGACAGACAAAACGGGAAATGAAAGGGCTTCATCGCAGTTTCTTGTCAACGAAATTGAAATATTGGACAACCGGAAAGAGAAGAAACAACAGGAAAGCCAAGCTAGACCGAATGTGCCAACCACTAACCAGCCAGACAGTAACACAATTATCGAGCCCGATTTTGATGATTCTATCCCCTTTTAGTCACAGGAGACCCACCATGTGGATTTTAATTTTAGCCATGTACACTAATTATATCGGAGGTTAAGCAATGAAACTTAACATCATCAAATTATTAATCACGACATTAGTATTTATCAGCGCGGCATTTGCTTTCGAACTGATAGTTGGACATCTTGCGCACGCTGATGCCGTCATTGACCCACAAATCAGGTTTAAACGTGGCGAATTAGGCAATATCCATTTAGGCGGGCAAGAGCTACTGGTTATCAGCATCATGATAGTGCCTGCACTCTTTGTCTATTTGGGGGTATTCCTTGATACCTTGAAGAAATAGTTGCAAAACAAGAAGTCATTACCCCACCTAGCTTATTCCACTTAATCAATGCTCATTCATCAATTAACTTTGAGGAATTACGATATGCAAAATTTAATCAATATTGAAACAAAAAATATCAATGGTGAATTAATCCAGACAGTTAATGCACGTGATTTACATGCGTTTTTAGGGGTAAAAAACCATTTTAAAGATTGGATAAAAGGTCGCATTGAAAAATATGGATTCATTGAAAATGAGGACTTCGTGACTTTTGCGGAAAAAACCGCAAAAGGTAGACCGTCTATAGAATGTGCAATCTCTATCAACATGGCGAAAGAGTTATCCATGGTTGAGCGCAACGAAAAAGGGAAACAGGCAAGACTTTACTTTATTGAATGTGAAAGAAAAGCATTAGAAGCCGTTAGTCCGGTTAAGATATTAAATGACCCATCAGCGATGAGAGGATTGTTGCTTAATTACACAGAAAAAGTTATTGCGCTTGAACACAAAGTCGATGAGATGAAACCGCAAGTTGAAGCACTAAAACGAATCAGCTATTCAGAAGGCTCGTTTTGTATTACTGATGCGGCAAAATCACTCCAAATGAAACCCAAAGCACTTTTTTCATGGTTACAAGGACATGATTGGATTTATCGGCGTGTTGGTGGAAAAAGTTGGGTTGGCTATCAGGATAAAATCAAGCAGGATTTAATCGAGCATAAAGTGACTGTCGTTGCTAGAAATGACGGTTCGGAAAAGTTAACTGAACAGGTAAGAATTACGCCAAAAGGACTTGGAAAATTATCCGTTCTTATTAGTGAATAATACCAAGCAAAAAAAAGACCAGCGCAAGGCTGGCCAACACCAGGTAAAATGTTACTGTTAACAAACACACAACGTTAACAATACTACCATAAATAACCTTATAAAAATTAATGTTTTGATCAACATTTACATTTATGTAATCAATAACCCGAGTAATCCTATGAATAACATCCATGAATACCGAACAACGTTACATCATGTCAAAGCAGGGATGCAGGTTATTTATCATTGTGAGGTGATGAAAATAATTAGATTGAAGGAAAAAAAATTAACAAACAAAGGATTGATATATCAATTCGATACCGATGGAGAAAGCGGAATATTAACCGGAAATGGCGGTAATAAAATCACTGTCTTAGAAAAAATAGACGACTTACATAAAAGTAAAAGCTGGTATATTTAACAGGAGATGAAGTGAAGTATGACCTGATACTCGCAGACCCACCTTGGCAATACCAAAAAAAGCATCAAACAACGCAGCAAATAAATCCTAATACTCTACCCCACAAATTATATCCCTAACCTAACAAAAGACGAAGATAACCATTCATGGCTTCGCTATTGATTTTTGTGGGGCAATGAAGCGCCTGAAAATAGTGTGAGTTTTTAAATGAGGACATAAACGTGAATAATAATTCTATGTTCATTACAGATGAACAGATGAAAGAACTAACAGGTTACCAAAAACCATCCAAACAATGCAAAGTTTTAGAAGAAGCGGGAATCTTTTTCATTAAGCGGCCTGATGGTCGACCCAAAACGACATGGGAACATTTCAATAAACGACTTTCAAAAGCAACGGGTATTAACTTTGCTGAAAAACCAGATTTCGGAGCAATCTAAATGGCTAGAAAAAGAAAAAATCCGGCTGATAATTGGATGCCTTCAAGAGTGAGAAGAGGAAAATCAGCATTTGAGTTTTTGACTCCAGATGGAAGGACAATTCGATTATGTGATTTTTCTTTTACTCAAGCCGAGGTGTGGGTTGCATACGAAAAATTATTGCTATCATACAAAAATGAAGAAACACTTGCAGCTTTATTTAATGCATTTTTCAATTCCCCTGACTTTCTTAATTTATCAGGTGAAACGCAAAAAGATTATAGGAAATATGCCAATAAGTTAATGCCTGTGTTTGGAAAAATGTTACCTGACAATATAAAGCCAGAACACATTCGTAAGTATATGGACAAAAGAGGTCTAAAGAGTAAAACTCAGGCTAACAGAGAAAAGACATTATTGTCACGTGTTTTTGGGTGGGGCTATGAGCGAGGATTAGTCAAAATAAACCCATGTAAGGGAGTAAGGCAATTCAAAGAAAAAGCTAGAGATCGCTACATTAGCGACAAAGAATATAATGTGTATTAGTCTTAACTTAATCCGACAATTCTGATTTAAAAAAGAGCGTTACCGGTTTTAATTAACATCATTAGATAATTAAATAAAAGGTAATTCTATGTATCAAACAAATAATCCTATCATCAAACATAAAGTCGGGTTACTTAACCTCGCTGAAGAGCTTAATAACGTCTCAAAAGCCTGTAAGATTATGGGGGTATCCCGAGATACGTTTTATCGCTACCAGGAACTTGTTAACGATGGTGGGATAGACGCTTTAATTAATCAAAATCGACGGGTGCCTAACGTAAAAAATAGAGTAGATGAACAGATTGAAAGCGCTGTAGTCGAGTATGCGATTGAATACCCTGCACACGGTCAACACCGCAGTAGTAATGAACTAAGAAAAAAAGGCATTTTTGTTTCGGGGAGTGGCGTTCGCTCTATTTGGCTGCGCCATAATCTCGAAAATTTTACAAAACGCCTAAAAGCGCTTGAAGATAAAATCGCAACAGAAGGAATTATCCTGTCAGAATCACAAATCAGTGCTCTAGAAAAGAAAGCGCAAGATGATGAAGCCTGTGGTGAGATTGAAACAGCGCATCCAGGTTATCTGGGTTCACAAGATACTTTTTATGTCGGTCATTTAAAAGGCGTTGGTCGTGTTTATCAACAAACTTACATTGATACTTACAGTAAAGTCGTTCATTGTAAGCTTTACACAACAAAAAGCGCGATAACGGCGGCAGATTTATTAAATGACAAGGTTCTCCCTTTTTATTCCCAGCATGGGTTACCGGTGTTACGTATACTGACGGACAGAGGCAGTGAGTATTGTGGTAAAGTTGAACATCACGATTATCAACTTTATCTCGCTATCAATGATATTGATCATACAAAAACTAAAGCTCGTTCACCTCAAACTAATGGGATTTGTGAACGCTTTCATAAAACTGTATTACAAGAGTTCTATCAGGTGGCTTTTCGTAAGAAAATCTATAGGGCTTTAAATGAATTACAAGCTGATTTAGATAAATGGTTAGCGGAATATAATAACCAACGCACTCATCAAGGAAAAATGTGTTGCGGTCGAACTCCTATGGCAACTTTACACGATGGAAAACAACTTTGGAGAGAGAAAGATTTAAATCAAATTTAACCTGACAGGTACTGTATAAATAACCGGTAACTGTCAGATTAAGTCTGAGCTACTACATATAATGCACTTTATTCTATATCACCAATTGTAGTAAAAATTGCGATGGAGCTTGCCTATCTTTGCCTTGCTAGGCAAGCAGATATTTTATCTTTAACTTATTCTCAGCTATCTAATGACGGCATATTTATTAAGCAAGGTAAAACAGGGATCGCACAGATAAAAGCATGGACAGATCGTTTACATGCAGCCATAGAGTTAAGTCATACTTTACCTTTAGACAAAGGAATTAGCAGTATATATGTTCTGCATCAACAAAGTGGATCTGGGTACACTCGTGATGGTTTCAATAGCCGATGGAGGAAAGCAAAAGAAGAAGCCAAAATTAAATTTCCACACTTAAACTTTGATTTTACTTTTCACGATTTAAAAGCAAAAGGTGTTTCAGATCTTGATGGTTCTTTATCTGAAAAACAAACAATATCTGGTCATAAAAACATTTCTCAAACCGCAAGATACGATAGAAAAATTAATGTTGTCCCTGTTGTTGGAGGTCAGAAAAAGCAATGATTAAATCAAAAATATAGTGAAATTATATAGCGAAAATATAGTGAAACGTGATTTTAGTCACAAAAATTTACTCTTAAGAGACTAAGTTTTCACCACTTAACTTATTGATAAACATTGGAAAATTTCATGGTGCCCAGGGCGGGACTTGAACCCGCACAGCCTTAAGGCTGAGGGATTTTAAATAAGTATATTTTTGTTTATAAATCAATATATTACGTTTATTTTCAGAACATAACGCGAATATAAGTAGTAATAAAAACAATTAAATAGGTAGACAATTTGATTTATCTTCTGAAAGAAATAGTCAATAAATTTAAGTTACTTTTTATCCCTTGGTAAGAAAATTTATTTGTCACCCATTTAATTTATCCAACCAAAACACCCTACCATTCTTTAACTACGGAGATATATTTATGTCTAAATTAATCACAATTCAAAATAATCAATTACTCGTTTAGCCTATCTCACATATAACCACTAACATGCAACTAACAACTAATAGTTAACAACTTGCTTCAACGCTGCTAATATGATGGCCCTTGATTGGGGCTAGTTAGCTTTAACTATTGTATTTAACTTCTATTTTTTTGAATAAGCATGTTAACAACTCGACGACCAAAATTAACACTCGGTTTCTCGATTAGGTTATAAGTGCTATAAGACATAACAAAGGTGAGTATAAACAAAATTATAAAAAGTGTGACTCCTCCATTATTATTATAAATTCCCAAATCCCTGAGATAAATTCCACTTAATTTTTTTACCACCATGTGATTAATATAAAGAGAGTATGACATCTCCCCCATCATAAGCCAGAATTTTCCAAAATTAATCTCTTTATTCTTACAAAGAAGAATAAGCGATCCAACCAATGCAAATGAATATAACCCTCCTAGTCCGGATCCTCGATTATATCCAGAAATTATTAGTACAACGGAAACCCAAAATATGCTTACCATAGCAATATTAAAAATAATATTATTCGATATTCTTTCATTAACACGAACGTAAAACTCAGCTATGATCATCCCATAAATAAACTCATATAGGATTGGATTAGAAAGAAAAGTTAAATTTCTAACGATATTATTGTTATCGATGTCTCTAGTTATTGGATCTAATTGTAGAAAACCACGAAAATACATCTGTGCGGTACATACAATAATAATTATCATAAAGATGCAGATTGTTGTCCGACGCTTATGACTCATAAATATTGCAGCAGCAAATATAGCATAAAAAATAACCTCATACGTGAGTGTCCATGCGGGTATATTGATGCTATATCCATACCATGGACCAATAAAGTTATAGTCATTGGGTATATAAATAAAACTTTTAATTATTTGCGAGGCAGTATAATTTTGATTGATGTTAAAAATAATTAGTAATAACAATACAAAACAATATACAGGATAAAGTTTAAAAAATCTCTTAAGAGAAAATTCTAAAGTTGTATTGTTTTTTTTATTTATTGATGAGTAAACTATGACAAATCCACTAATAACAAAAAATATATCAACACCTACTTCACCTAATCCGAATAATCTATCACCAATATCAACTTGTAAATAGACGTTATTCAGATATTGCCTAAAATGAAAAGCGATGACTAATAATACAGATATCCCCCTAAGAAACTGAATAGCATCTAATTTTTTATTGTTCATAACAATATCCATAAATTATAACGGATTATATATGACATAAAAATTATTTAATCACCACGGATTCATTAATAACTCATTTACTTATTAATTTCTAAGATTAATTTATATGAAACTGAAAATCCAACTGAATTTATTGGCGTTTGTAAAACTATTTGTGAATCAGTGTTAGATACTACACCTATTGGAGCTGCATTTGTAGCTTGTGATTGACTAGAAATCACAGTGTGAACATCAAAATCAATGATTTTAAATCCTTCGGGGGCGTCTATGGATACTCGTCCATCTGGGTTAACGGGTTTAAGTTTCCAACCTTTCATAATACACATTCCTTTGCCTAAGTATCTGTATGCTGTACCCGAATCAGGCAAAAAGCAGGGCTCTAAATATTTATCATTAATTACGTCTATATTCACCCAATTATTTGGTGATAGTCTTCGAATATCGCCAGTATAAATACCTGTATTAAAGAAAAGTACCCCACTAGATGAATCTTGATAACTAAGATATGCCGAATTGAAGACCTCCCTTGATGCATCCATTTTTAAATTTTTGACAGTTAATCGTCCATGAGACATAGAATAAAACAATGAATTATTACCAGATGGAATTGTTAATGGCTGTTCATTACCTGTAAGTAATGACATCGAATGCCAGGGGCCATTTTTCCCCGTTGAATTAACTATATCTTTTTGCTGTGCAAATGACTCTGATATCTCAAGAGCAGCATTTTGCAAGAGTACGTGAATTCCTTCCCATGCTTCAATTCCTAACCTCATGTTATTACCATCACCATTCAACATTGTCACCGCAATTGCTGTCTCGTTTGTACTATCATAGTTCCCCTGACCTACAACTGCTCCCTCAATATAGCCAGTAAATTCAGAATAACCACAACTTCTCAATACAAGGCCAAAAGGACACGCATCAATTTCTACTCGCAAATTAAAACTTGTATTTCTATTATTTGGAGGAGAAAGATTCTCAGGCGTTGGTGTCACGGGATCTGCATAAAAACCCTTATGACATGAGTCTATGCGAATTGTACCTTTTGTTCCCCAGCATGAATATCCAAATACCCCATACTCACAGTCATTGACGGTAACGTCTATTTCAGCCTTAATAGCATAATTAAGATGTAATCCGATTCTGCCAGTACTCTTAGTGGGAGATCTTCTTGGTAATCCATACGTAAGCTTAAATCCTTTGAAAACCACTCCGCGTATAAATTCATCTGCACTACCTGCTGTTGTAGCGTTCATTACTCTTACGAAGCAGTCTTGTCCGAATGGCGGTGAGACGACATTAATGGTACGCTTTATTGTTGTGCCTCCAGAGTCAGTTTGTGGGTTGATTCCAGCTTTCCATTTTGAATTTACACCTATGCTTAAATAGTCGAATTTAAAATGATATTGAGCATATGAAGGACAATTAACTTCTGTCTTCCCTCTAGCATAATTCTCTGCTGCTTGGCATGCCGCCCAGTCAATGGTTTGATCTAATGAAGTTACGTGAGGGTAAACCGTTTGTGCTTCTTTTAATGTCTTAAATCGCTCAGATAGCGGGTGGACATTACCATCACCAATCGCACCAAATTGTTCAGGCGTAACATAATGCAACATCTGTTGCAGATTACCCGATGGCTGGACACCTATCATTGATGCACCATCGGGTTGTTTAAGCTTACCTTTAAATTGGTCAGGATCGTACTTTAGAATATTTGGAAAATAGAATTGTTGCGCACCATGGCTGTCATACACAACCATTGAATGACCTTCTACTGTGACAAACTTGGCAATTTGACCATTGTAAACTGGATAGCCGGCTTGATTGATGATAATAGGTTGTGCAACAGGGACATGTGATCCGTCTTCATTCTCAAGATATACCTGAATCTGGTTCTCTGGGATGGTGGATCCCTATCGATTTTACCGATGTAAACCTTACCATTGCTTGCAGCAGCAAAACTTTCTTCTTAAGGTGAATAATTGGCTTGGCATACTCACGACAACATTAGGCATAATATCTGACATTTTTTCTCCAGATAGAAATGAGGTGTATATTTATTAAATAATGGGATTTATAAAACTTTTAGATAGGATTGTTATTCGTTGTTGTTACTTTTTGTCATTCCACTCATCGTAGCAACAAACCCAAGTCTGGCCATTTGCTGGAACTCTTCACGACTCAGCGTATCACGAAGTACTCTCATTACGGCTTTATTTTTAACAAAGCGTCTTTCAGCAGCTTCAATGGCTGATTGACTCGCTCCAGCATTAACCGCTTTAGTTGCTTCCTGAATAGCTTTCTCTATTGCATATCTGCCACTACGTTTACTGGCTAAATTGGCAATACCAGAATACAAAGCAGAACTCGCTAAAGAACCTAATACAGAACCAGTTACTCCAGCTCCTGCATAGCCAGCAATAGCCCCAACCGCTTTATTCTTGAGTGGGTCAGAAATAATTTGTAATATTTTTGGTAATTCACCATGAGCGTTTTCAGGACGGGAACTGATCTTCCTGTATGTTCAATGCTTCTTAAAGGTTTGACGCCGCTTTTGCTAATAAGCCATAAGCTTCTGTCAGTCTTCCAAGATCGGGTGAATATTGTCTAATCACATTAATGTTTTGTGGTGTAAGTATTGAAGCAATATGTGAAATTCCCGCGCCTTCTGATTTACCCCCTCTCAACACTTGTGATGCTGCATCCTGCAATATTGATGCTATCGTTGGTTCATGTTCATCCTTTGGAACAGATTTCATTATTTATGAAAATCTTTTAAACCTTTTTTCGATGAGCTTTGTAATGCAGAACGCCTTTTGTGATAGCGCATCATTTGATAGGTCTCTTCCAAAAATAGCTTCAGCATCTTTTTGGGCGGTTATTCTTGCCTTAGATAATTCATTAGCTTTCGTCCAGTCTTCAAGAAAACCACCCTGTTGTGCCAATTTTCTGCATATCTTGTGTTATGGCTTGTCTAACTTCTCCAGCACGTCTGGCCGCATTTGCTTCACCTCTACGGCCTATATTTTTCTGCTGCATCAGAAAATTTAGCTCTCCATGCTTTCATGCCATCAAACGTAATTCCCCCTTTTTTATAAGCAGAAACAAATTGCTTCATTTCAGATGATAAAGGAACGCCAGCAGAATTTTCAGCTTGAACAACCGCATTGGCATTAGCCATTTTCATCTTTTGATTTGGCATTGTAGATCTAACATTATTCCAGGCTTTCCACTCTGCCTCTCTCATTTCATCTAGATTTGATATGACTCTTCCTTTAATCGCTGCGCTTTTTTCTGATGCCGTTCCAGATTCTGCACCTAATTCCTCTAAGTTTTTGTTCAACTTGCTTTTTATTTCATCAAATGCTTTCATGTGAGCATCTTGCACAATTCCTGGTGTTGAAGATAAAACTCCTTCAGTTTGCGCAATGCCTGTACTACCTGAACGCATACCTGGCGTTAAAGCATTAATGTCAATACCCGTAACATCAGCTGCTTTAGCAACATCCGGATCTATTTTGGCGGCTTGTTCTGCTATTGATTCTCGTCCTGCTTCAGATCTGGCTAATTGTACAATATCATTTGCCGTGTTAATTTCAGTTGATGCTGGTGATGCTGTACGTTGCACAACTGCATTATAAGCTTTACCTAATAGCGGAGTAATCGCTCTCGTTAATCCACTACCAGCAACCCCAATACCCAAATCAGTCGCTAAATTTTGGCCATTATCGCGCTGACTATTCTGTGCTAATGCCCCTACACTATTTTCAGCCACCATATCCGCTAATTTAGTTGCACCACGCTCCAGTCTTCCCGCGTTGGTAACAGAACCTAATGCGGCTGCTGTTCTTTCTGCGCCAACACCAGGAATAAGATAAGCCCAATTTCAGCACCCAATTTGGCATATGATCTTGTGGTTTTAAATTATCAGGTAACTCTAATCGCTGTGTTGGTATAAGTACCATCGCCAATTCCTAACTGATTACCCGCCCACGAAGCTCCTGACATAAAAGCATCGGCAATTTCAGGGATAATATTCGCTACATTAACACCTGTTTGCAAAAGTCCTTTTCCTGCCTCAGTAATAGGATTACTATCTTGGTTTTGAGTAGATCGTCTTTGTTGAATTAATCCAGCAATTCGTTGAGCGCCAGTCTTATCGCCTGCTGAATCCGCATTTCTTAATGCAGTAAAAAGCTGTTCTTCTGAATAATCATTGATAGCCATGATTACCTCGATAAATATTTATTTAATAATTCATCATCTGAAATATTTGAACTATCAACATTCATCTTTTCGTTAGGCTCATCTTGCTTAAAATCCGGGTAAATTTGCTTGAAGTTAGCATTCAGCCTATTTTTGCTAGTATTTGCGTTTTTTATAATATTCTGCAATGTTTTTCTGAGCGCTTCTGGCGACTGTTTTTCACTCAAATTACCCAGTGAATTCTGCAATGAACCAAATTCTCGGTTAGTGGTATTCCCTAATCCAGCGGCACCATTGGCTGACAATTCTTTCATTGAGCTTAATGTTTGCAGTCCTATTTGATCTTTCAAATTGCTAATCTGTGCCGCTAAATCTGCTCTGACAGTACCAGGAATATTTGGCATTATACTTCCTGCCCCAACCGTCCATTCCAGATAGGGATTATCCAATATACTTTGCGCTTGTTGTGCCAATCTGTCTGCGTTGTCATTAATTGTATCAATGCGTTTTCTATCATTAATCGGGGCGACACGTTTTTTTTCAGTTGCTTCATCATCTTTTGTTGATTAGCCGCAATTTGTTGCTCTAATGCTTGTTTTCGCAATTCGTTAGTCGAATTTTGTGCTTGTCGATCAAGTTTCTTGTTCTCAAGTTCTGCTCTTTTTATCTCTCTATCCAAGGCTGCATTTTGCGCAGAAATATTTTGACTTCTCATTGTTAAAGACTCACCTGCTCGGTTGCTGCGTTCTGTTTCAGCAAGTTTACCTCTGTCAATGTCACGACCTTCTTGTTTATCTTGAATATCAAAATATTTTTCTGGACCCAATGCATGCATACCAATTAAATCAGTCATCTGATCAAACTGTTTTGGTCTTGCTTGTAGGATAAAAATGCTTCTTCTGGTGATAATCCCATCTGATTTAATATCGGTGCATTTTTCTGTAATGATGACATCAGTGATTGATCACCACTTTTTGCAGCAAGACGCAAATCCATGGCTGCTTGTCCATAACCTGATTTCTGTCCTGGTCAATAAAACCCATCCCTTTTTGAATGCGTTCAATTTGTTCAGGATGAGCCACAGCAAGTTGCTTCATTGCGTCGCGATCATTAGCCGCATAAGCCGCACCGAAAGATTTCATAAAATCCGCTTCTGATTGCTTTTTCTCTTGCCTGCAAATTGTCATAAATTGAACCTATACCCTGTGCAAGCATAACACCCGTATTAGGACGTTCAGCATATTTGGTACTGCTGGCAATCCTAGCCCTCCGCAGTTTGATTCGATATTTGCATACTGGGTAATCCAGCAAGTTGAAACGCCGCCATAGAAACTCCAATTAAAATAAACTACCCAGTGCACCTAAACCACCACCAATTACAGCTCCCCATGGTCCGCTAATACTTGCGCCTGTTGCAGCTCCTGCCATGCCACCACCTAATGCTCTCTGCCATCCAGAAGGGCTACTTGCCGAAGCCGCATTTGCTGCTCCAATTGTCTGTAATAATTGACCGACATTATTAGCGTAA
>NZ_LWMI01000073.1 GCF_001640365.1 Candidatus Arsenophonus triatominarum
CAATCGCCGTGGCAAAATCGGCATCAAAGGGTAACCCGCGCCCGCATTATGCCAACGATAGCCGGTGTATAGTTCGTTAAGTGCCTGATTCATGTCACGGCCATCAGGGGCAAGCCGCCTGCGCTTTAATCCGTCATGGTAATGGGGGAAAACCGGCATCATAAGAAGCCTGATTACTGCCGGTTGGCGTTTTCGCCGTTAAATCACGCCGTGAACCATTCGCCCCAAAGGGCACCGGTTTACGAGCGGGCAAGTCTGTTTTTTCATAAAATACTCCAAAAAATTCTACTGGATGATTAACGTCCCGCCGTAAAAAACGTCCCCTCATTAAACGGATAGGCATCCTCGGCAAAGCCAAAGTAGGGGGCGACGACCTGATTGATATTCATCAGTACCCCAGAAGGTAACGGGGTGACCTCGCTGTTCTCAATACTGACAATTCAAAGGGTTCTAGGGGAAAGGCGGTGGTAATACCAATAGTCATGTCACGATAATTCACACAAAACGCCTCGCCACGTTCCTTAAACAGAAAACGTAAGAAGCGATTGATTTCAGGAATAGTCGCAATACTGATGTTAGAAAACGCCTTGCTGAGTATCAGGCTTCGATAAGCGTTGTCCGCTAGCCGGATTTTTCTGGTTTCCTGCACACCCGCGTAATAAGGGCATCACTGAACGGGGTGGGATAATCCGCTTTTCCTTCGTCTGCCTGCGCAAACCCAAACGCGCTGTTATCGACTTCCGCCGTGATGTAACGTGAAATGTTGACGATTTTCCCCCACATATCCAGACCAAAGCGGTTGCAGGTGGTGATATCCCACACTTCATCAAGAAACCGGTCAGTAAAATCCTCCAGACTCACCGCCTGCTCGAATGTTGCGATGACAGACAGCAATTTCTGGCTGGCACTGTACTGGTTTAGCACCGTTTTTTGCCAACTCATTTTAACTCCACGTGAATGTTATCGGCTTGCAAAACGGGGACTTGCGCCACGCCTGGTGTTAACGCAGACAGCCAGTTTTTGCCGTCTTGGGATATCATTACTGATACGACACTCACCGAATAAGGCTCAATCGCAATAATCGGCGCGTAGTATTTACCCACATTCAGGGTTGCCCCTATACCCGCACGTTGAATGCCTTCTACCTCGCCATTAAACACGCGAATAACTGTTTTTTTAACTTGCCCGGTAATGTCACAGGGAGGATTGAGACTTTTATCAATGTTGACGGAAAAATAGACGCTTAATGGGGTGGCTCGCTGCCACTGCATCACATATTGCGGGTAAGGCGGCGAGTAGTTCTCTTTATCATAAACAGTAAAGGTGGTATCCCCATTCATGTCCGCGCCAGGATTGTAATACTGGAAGATCGTCTCGGCGATATCGGTATCGTTGCCACCATTCACACAAATAAAAACGGAATGCGGTTTAACCGGATAAAGAGTCGTGCCGATAGTGACCGTCTCCCTTGTTCGGTTTGACCAGACATACGCATCCGTCACACCTTGGGTTTCCAGTAGGGCCGCTTTCATCGCACCATCGGTATTACGACCGTTGCGCGCCACTGATTGGCGGCGGCGTGTTTCAAAGGCAATGCGGGATTCTACCTGTGACCCGACACGGGCCGGTGTGTCATTGGTGATGGCGTCCCACCCTGAAACAGAGCTAAAAATTTGCGTTAATTCCCCCGTGGCGCAGGCGATGGGGCCATGCGTCGTGTTCTGGAAGGGGATTTTTACCGTGCCGCTGGCAGGGATGGTTGCTTCGCTCACTGAACGCCACAAATAACCGGCCTTATCCTGGGCGGTACTGCCTGCTGGGATACGGGTGCCGACTTTGCCCGTGCAGGTGGCCATGACAACGCTACCCTGACCAGGAATACGATTGAGAAAATAGATGCGCCCTATTCCATCCTGAAAGCGCCCGCTCGCAAAATCGGGGTTAATCTGGTTGAACAGGCATAATAATTTGTCGTAGACCTGCGCCAGTATTTCGGTCTCACTCTGGGCTATCTGTCCTTGGGGGGCGCTCAGTGATTGACTGGCATGGCCGCCCAATATGCCGACAAAATCCGTCAGCCGTCCGGCGAGCACGTCCGCGATATCCGGCACCGACACCCCGTTTTCGGTTATCGTGACATCAGGTACCGCGGTTTTCACTGTGGTCATAATATCACCTCCAATCGGTTATTCTCGTTATCCGTGACGCGAATGACACCGCGCAGTTTCCGACTGGCCTTATCCAGCCTGACGCTTGCTATTGCCTGGTTAACAACGGGCAGTTTTTCGGCCTCAACTTGTAGTTTTTGCGCAATAAATCCGGCAGTGGGTCGTCTTCCGAGGACTTCCTCCTTCCATGGAATGCCGAGTGAACGGTCAAAATAACATTCACCCATAAATACCAGACAGGCCGAGGCCACATCCTGGGCTACCGCGGCAGGGGTGGTCACTATTGCCAAATTGCCTTCACCGTCTAGCGTTAAATCCCACGCCTTATCCAGTTTTTAGGGTGCAATAGGTCATAGCGTGTGCTCCGGTTTATCCGATGTGACACGGCTGCTGCCGCTTTCTACCCCGTTCACATGATGATAATGGCTGTTGTAAGCTTCCCGCAGCGCTTTGATGCTGGCCTGTTGCGTACCGACATTATCGGTGATGTCACCCGCCGCCGTGACATTTCCGGTAAAATGCGCTTGGGGCGTATCGAGGATCACCCCAGAAGGGGCCTTGATAGTGGCCTGCTGACAGTGGATTTCAATGTTTCCTGGACTGGTGATATTTATTCGGTTATCCGCAAATTCAATAAACTGGGTCGGTGGCATATTCAGCAGTCCACCCATGTAAATGCCGTCGGCGCGGTTGTGTCTACGGCGAGTAGACGGTAATGCGCTCTGGCGGGTTGCCCTGACACGGCGGGTATCACGGTCACAAATTAATAGGTGACCAATATCCCCCACGACCGGATTCATGATGAGGGCACTGTTCCCCCGTTGCAGGCGAAATACCGGAATGGCGTAAATTGGGGTACTCTCCATCAGGACACCCCGCGTATCAGGATAAGCCAGCAGGGGGCGGACATCCACCACCAGATTGGGCGCTTCACCGTGTAACGCAATCACCTGAACAATTTCACAAAAAAAACAGCCGGCAAGAAGCTGACTGAAGGCATGCATAAAGGTGTTTGCATCATTACCGGATGCGTCACGGTTGTTTGTTTCTCTCATAAGCTTCAACACTCACTGCGTTACAGACACTGTGCCAGTTTCCCCCTTGCACCCAGGAAGAAAGAAAGTGTTCGACACCCGTTAACAGGTAGAGACCACTGGCACCCGGTAACGACGTATCAAGCGATACCGATCGCCCAAATGCCAGCAAGGGGCTGTACTGTGTCTGAAAGGTTAATCCATTCGCGTTGTGGATCGGATACCCTATCAAGCCATTTTCCGCCGAAATCTTCGGCATAACCGCATCCCTTGTTTTCCCAGCAGGCCAAACATGGATGATTTTTCCCACCGGTTGAAATTCCAGCCGATGAGACAGGCAAATGGCGGCTATCTGAGCAAAAACACTGCCGGCGTAATACGGGTTGGATTCGGTTAAGCCGCCCAATAAATTGGGTTGAAACGTATAGCCGTTCTGCTGACATAACGAATCGAGTAAATCACTGACATTCACGACACCCGTGCGTGAAATCGGCGGAATGACTTTAGCACGGAGGTCACTGGCGGCCAGCGCTTGAATGACAAACGGAGATTCGGGCATCGTATTCATATTGGCATAAGCAGATCTGACGGCGCCCTCGAATATCAAAATATCCCCACTATAGATAGCTATGTCAAATTGTCGTCCATCGAGCACCAGCGAACTGTAATCTTTTGGTGACAACATCCCGATGAGTTCTAAACTTAACCCATAGAGGGCGCACTCTGCCTCAACGCCGCCGTATCCGCCGTAGCTATTGGTTCTGACAAAGGATTTAACGTTATCCAAGGTTAATTCTTCTATCTGGCCGTTGCCCGTATCCAGAGAGAACGCAAACTTAAGCGTTTTTTGCTGTACATTTCCATCCTCGTAAAAAAGAAACCATCGACTCCCTAGACCGTGCCAACGCGGGTCTTCTTGCCCTTGGGTATCCACGAAGAATAAATCACCGGTGAAGCCGAGCCAGGCATAGCGTACAAGGCGCGTGCCATGCAGACAGGGACGCCCTGGACAACAGGTATTCCCTTTACCGTCAAATCCAGGTAGAGGGCACTTTCATGCTGCGTCAGCCGTAAAGTACATTCCTGGCCGTTAAGGGTGAGGTTGATACGTTGAGATTTTACGGGGGAAAGCATTATCGTGCTCACAATACGGCGCCTTTGATTTTTTTCCACAGCGCACCGGATTTCTGGCTGACGCTGCCACTGATACGTGAAGCCGACTGATGAACGGTGTCCATGGCACTGCGGAAGCTGCCATTCACACCGGCGGTAGCTGAAGCTCGCTGTGGTCCGATTGAATTTTTCAATGCGTCCCACGTTTTACTCAGCTCGTCCAGTGTAGACATTTTTTCACTGCCATTGACATCGATTGGGCAGGTACCATAGGGGCTACGCGCGACTAAATCCCCCGTCGGTTTATTGGCGGACTGAGGGGTATTTAATACCACTTCCATTTGTTGGATCACCTCCTGAAAGATCAGCGCTACCGTCAGTAAGGTGACCCCCGCCTGCGCACTGACCCGATAGCTATAATCCGTCAGGTCAAAACTCGCATAATTGCCCTTGGGGGTCTCAATATCGTACAAATCGGTTGTTTTGAGCATAGTGCCAATCGTTTGCAGCGTCTCATTCTGACTGATTAACGTCAGGTCAAAGAGATTCGGTATCACACTGCTAAATCCACTTAACCCCGAAATAACGACTTGGCACGTTATTCGGGTGGGTTGATAGATTTTATTGATCGACTGATACCGGCCTTTCTCGATGGGGGCGTTAATGATGCTAGCCTTGCCTGTCGGCTGAAATACCGACATACCACTGAAATTAAGGGCAACCTCGGCGGAGCCGTGTTTACGTATCACATACGCGGATGCAGCACACTGTCAATGATGGATAACGGCGAGCCGCCTGATACCGAATTCAGTACATCCGCGAGGTTGAAATCAAAAATAGTCATCAGTACATCCCGTTATTCAGTGTCGTATTCATTCGGTGGCGTTTTGCCTGTTCTTCAATAGACTGTTGAAGCCTGGTTAACCGTCT
>NZ_LWMI01000074.1 GCF_001640365.1 Candidatus Arsenophonus triatominarum
TCGCATAGCTCAACTCCTAGTCATCTTAGGTTTTGGGTTAGCTGATTGCAAGAGGTAACGACTCTTGTAGTGCAGCGACTATAAAATCATTTCATCTCTGAAAATGTAATCTCTTCTGTGTTTTCCGTTTTTGGTGTAGGTACTAACCCAAATGATGGATTGAACCTATCCCAATCAACTTTAACTGCGTACTTCTTATTAACTCGAAAATTCTCCTCGATTTTACTCTTTCTATTAAACCAGCAGCTATTAACGCTTTAATATTGTTATTAAAGGCAGCTAAACTAGTATCATGTCTTTTACAAAATCTATCTTTTGCAGATTTACCATAAGATACTTCATTGTGATCATTCATATGTTTTAACATAAAATGAAATATGTTCATTTGAAGCCCAGTAACTCCCTTTACATTACATAGGTCATTTATATAAACCTTTATAAAATCAGGCTCTTGAGTTATTTCCCCTGTTTCTAGGTTTACATGTCTACGTCCCATATCGGCCTCATTTAAATAAATTTTAAAGTTAACTATAATAATAAAAAAAATTATTTCAAGTTTTTTTTAAAGTTATTAAATAAAAGTTTTCATATCCTAAAAATAACTTTTTTAATTATTAAAAATAATTATATAGTTATTAATAATGATTATTTAGTTATTAACATATAATCATATAGTTACCTTAACTAATTATATGATTACCAAAATTTATTTAAAATACTGATTTATATATAACTATTTATCTATCTTAGATTCTTTCTTGTTTTTCAGGAGTTACAAGACAACTCAGTAGCAACAAACTAATTTCCGCTTCCTCGTCGACGGTGTTCGGTGCTCGCAAGCTAAACTTAGAAAGAAAATTAAAAAATAATCCAAAAAATCCTTAAAATTAAAACGCCCACCGCTCGCCACAGCCAAGTGACCGAGCAACGCGAGCGAACGGGCGAGGAAGCGGAAGATAACCGGAAATTAAAGGGAACACAGTCACGCGAAAATCACAAAATACTAATTTCTTCCAATCTGGGCGATTTGTAAAAACAGCAATTTGCGCCGTCAGTCTCAAAGATATGTTGAGAGGCCAATTTCTTGGCAGCTATTTTCGTCTCAGAGGAAAGATAGATGAAATTTGTTGTCTTACCCTTCTCGTGGTCAACGTTAGTGATGATGGTTGCTTTGAAGTATTTCATGCCGCACCCCAACTCGCTGGAGAATTCGGGCACGCTGACGAAGGGTTAAATTGCGTGAGGTTCGAACGAATAACTCGATGATTTGATTTTGCGCTTCAATTACGCGCACACGGAAGGTACTATTTCCCATAGTCCGACTCCTAGTACTGTTAGGGTTTGGATTAGCTAACTTTTGGGATCACCATTCCCATCAGTTAGCGACTAGTTTATAAAATTCTTTCTGTAGTAATTTCTCTACCGTCTTCTGAATATTTAATTTTTAATTCAAATGCTGATCTTTGTTCTATGATGGACTTCCATTCTCCCCTAGCAAAAAATTTAGGGTTGGCTAAATATTCATTTCCTCCCTCACTCAGAACAAATCCTTTTTTTACAAGAAGAGCCAATCTATTTCTTAGAGTCCCATCTTTAATACTAAGTTGGTCACACATTGATTTTCTATATCTGGTTGAAAGAGTCATATAACCATCATAATCGAGCTTTCTAAGCATAAGAAACAAGACGTTTTTTAATGAGTCAGGAACTTTAATCATTGAACATATATCATCAATATACATTTTCACATATGGCGGTTCAGATGAATAACGAGATAATGTTGTCTTTGATTCAGAAATTATTTCTCCAGTGTTTATATCCACAGTGTCTTTTTTTTGCTCATAAAATGCAGTTTTTATTCTCTTTTTAGTCACCATGTCTTGTCCGCATATGTCACTCTATATAACGTGACAATTTACATACAAAAATATACCTTGTCAATAAGGTATTTTAATACCTTTTTTAAAAGGTGTAAATGTATCTTTCAGAAGTTACAAGTGTAACTCCATAACGGTACATATATACCCTTGTGAAGTGATAAAAATAGATACAATCCTTTTAATACATAGGATGGGTTATATATTGTTTTTAATCAGTACGAAATGCCAGACAACTAAATAGTAACAAACTAACCCCCCTTCCTCGTTGACGCTATTTTGTACTCACAAGTGGCGCTCCGTTTCAACGTCTCCTGCGTTAAAAAAATCAAAAAATCTTTTCAAAACTTAACCCGCACCGCTCGCCACAGCCAAGTGACCGAGCAACGCGAGCGAACGGGCGAGGAAGCGGAAGATAACCGGAAATTAAAGGGAACACAGTCACGCGAAAATCACAAAATACTAATTTCTTCCAATCTGGGCGATTTGTAAAAACAGCAATTTGCGCCGTCAGTCTCAAAGATATGTTGAGAAGCCAATTTCTTGGCAGCTATTTTCATCTCAGAGGAAAGATAGATGAAATTTGTTGTCTTACCCTTCTCGTGGTCAACGTTAGTGATGATAGTTGCTTTGAAGTATTTCATGCCGCACCCCCAACTCGCTGGAGAATTCGGGCACGCTGACGACGGGTTAAATTGCGTGAGGTTCGAACGAATAACTCGATGATTTGATTTTGCGCTTCAATTACGCGCACACGGAAGGTACTATTTCGCATAGCTCAACTCCTAGTCATCTTAGGTTTTGGGTTAGCTGATTGCAAGAGGTAACGACTCTTGTAGTCAGCGACTATAAAATCATTTCATCTCTGAAAATGTAATCTCTTCTGTTTTTCCGTTTTTGGTGTAGGTACTAACCCAAATGATGGATTGAACCCTATCCCAATCAACTTTAACTGCGTACTTCTTATTAACTCGAAATTCTCCTCGATTTACTCTTTCTATTAAACCAGCAGCTATTAACGCTTTAATATTGTTATTAAAGGCAGCTAAACTAGTATCATGTCTTTTACAAAATCTATCTTTTGCAGATTTACCATAAGATACTTCATTGTGATCATTCATATGTTTTAACATAAAATGAAATATGTTCATTTGAAGCCCAGTAACTCCCTTTACATTACATAGGTCATTTATATAAACCTTTATAAAATCAGGCTCTTGAGTTATTTCCCCTGTTTCTAGGTTTACATGTCTACGTCCCATATCGGCCTCATTTAAATAAATTTTAAAGTTAACTATAATAATAAAAAAAATTATTTCAAGTTTTTTTAAAGTTATTAAATAAAAGTTTTCATATCCTAAAAATAACTTTTTTAATTATTAAAAATAATTATATAGTTATTAATAATGATTATTTAGTTATTAACATATAATCATATAGTTACCTTAACTAATTATATGATTACCAAAATTTATTTAAAATACTGATTTATATATAACTATTTATCTATCTTAGATTCTTTCTTGTTTTTCAGGAGTTACAAGACAACTCAGTAGCAACAAACTAATTTCCGCTTCCTCGTCGACGGTGTTCGGTGCTCGCAAGCTAAACTTAGAAAGAAAATTAAAAAATAATCCAAAAAATCCTTAAAATTAAAACGCCCACCGCTCGCCACAGCCAAGTGACCGAGCAACGCGAGCGAACGGGCGAGGAAGCGGAAGATAACCGGAAATTAAAGGGAACACAGTCACGCGAAAATCACAAAATACTAATTTCTTCCAATCTGGGCGATTTGTAAAAACAGCAATTTGCGCCGTCAGTCTCAAAGATATGTTGAGAAGCCAATTTCTTGGCAGCTATTTTCATCTCAGAGGAAAGATAGATGAAATTTGTTGTCTTACCCTTCTCGTGGTCAACGTTAGTGATGATAGTTGCTTTGAAGTATTTCATGCCGCACCCCCAACTCGCTGGAGAATTCGGGCACGCTGACGACGGGTTAAATTGCGTGAGGTTCGAACGAATAACTCGATGATTTGATTTTGCGCTTCAATTACGCGCACACGGAAGGTACTATTTCGCATAGCTCAACTCCTAGTCATCTTAGGTTTTGGGTTAGCTGATTGCAAGAGGTAACGACTCTTGTAGTCAGCGACTATAAAATCATTTCATCTCTGAAAATGTAATCTCTTCTGTTTTTCCGTTTTTGGTGTAGGTACTAACCCAAATGATGGATTGAACCCTATCCCAATCAACTTTAACTGCGTACTTCTTATTAACTCGAAATTCTCCTCGATTTACTCTTTCTATTAAACCAGCAGCTATTAACGCTTTAATATTGTTATTAAAGGCAGCTAAACTAGTATCATGTCTTTTACAAAATCTATCTTTTGCAGATTTACCATAAGATACTTCATTGTGATCATTCATATGTTTTAACATAAAATGAAATATGTTCATTTGAAGCCCAGTAACTCCCTTTACATTACATAGGTCATTTATATAAACCTTTATAAAATCAGGCTCTTGAGTTATTTCCCCTGTTTCTAGGTTTACATGTCTACGTCCCATATCGGCCTCATTTAAATAAATTTTAAAGTTAACTATAATAATAAAAAAATTATTTCAAGTTTTTTTAAAGTTATTAAATAAAAGTTTTCATATCCTAAAAATAACTTTTTTAATTATTAAAAATAATTATATAGTTATTAATAATGATTATTTAGTTATTAACATATAATCATATAGTTACCTTAACTAATTATATGATTACCAAAATTTATTTAAAATACTGATTTATATATAACTATTTATCTATCTTAGATTCTTTCTTGTTTTTCAGGAGTTACAAGACAACTCAGTAGCAACAAACTAATTTCCGCTTCCTCGTCGACGGTGTTCGGTGCTCGCAAGCTAAACTTAGAAAGAAAATTAAAAAATAATCCAAAAAATCCTTAAAATTAAAACGCCCACCGCTCGCCACAGCCAAGTGACCGAGCAACGCGAGCGAACGGGCGAGGAAGCGGAAGATAACCGGAAATTAAAGGGAACACAGTCACGCGAAAATCACAAAATACTAATTTCTTCCAATCTGGGCGATTTGTAAAAACAGCAATTTGCGCCGTCAGTCTCAAAGATATGTTGAGAGGCCAATTTCTTGGCAGCTATTTTCGTCTCAGAGGAAAGATAGATGAAATTTGTTGTCTTACCCTTCTCGTGGTCAACGTTAGTGATGATGGTTGCTTTGAAGTATTTCATGCCGCACCCCCAACTCGCTGGAGAATTCGGGCACGCTGACGAAGGGTTAAATTGCGTGAGGTTCGAACGAATAACTCGATGATTTGATTTTGCGCTTCAATTACGCGCACACGGAAGGTACTATTTCCCATAGTCCGACTCCTAGTACTGTTAGGGTTTGGATTAGCTAACTTTTGGGATCACCATTCCCATCAGTTAGCGACTAGTTTATAAAATTCTTTCTGTAGTAATTTCTCTACCGTCTTCTGAATATTTAATTTTTAATTCAAATGCTGATCTTTGTTCTATGATGGACTTCCATTCTCCCCTAGCAAAAAATTTAGGGTTGGCTAAATATTCATTTCCTCCCTCACTCAGAACAAATCCTTTTTTTACAAGAAGAGCCAATCTATTTCTTAGAGTCCCATCTTTAATACTAAGTTGGTCACACATTGATTTTCTATATCTGGTTGAAAGAGTCATATAACCATCATAATCGAGCTTTCTAAGCATAAGAAACAAGACGTTTTTTAATGAGTCAGGAACTTTAATCATTGAACATATATCATCAATATACATTTTCACATATGGCGGTTCAGATGAATAACGAGATAATGTTGTCTTTGATTCAGAAATTATTTCTCCAGTGTTTATATCCACAGTGTCTTTTTTTTGCTCATAAAATGCAGTTTTTATTCTCTTTTTAGTCACCATGTCTTGTCCGCATATGTCACTCTATATAACGTGACAATTTACATACAAAAATATACCTTGTCAATAAGGTATTTTAATACCTTTTTTAAAAGGTGTAAATGTATCTTTCAGAAGTTACAAGTGTAACTCCATAACGGTACATATATACCCTTGTGAAGTGATAAAAATAGATACAATCCCTTTTAATACATAGGATGGTTATATATTGTTTTTAATCAGTACGAAATGCCAGACAACTAAATAGTAACAAACTAACCCCCCCTTCCTCGTTGACGCTATTTTGTACTCACAAGTGGCGCTCCGTTTCAACGTCTCCTGCGTTAAAAAAATCAAAAAATCTTTTCAAAACTTAACCCGCACCGCTCGCCACAGCCAAGTGACCGAGCAACGCGAGCGAACGGGCGAGGAAGCGGAAGATAACCGGAAATTAAAGGGAACACAGTCACGCGAAAATCACAAAATACTAATTTCTTCCAATCTGGGCGATTTGTAAAAACAGCAATTTGCGCCGTCAGTCTCAAAGATATGTTGAGAAGCCAATTTCTTGGCAGCTATTTTCATCTCAGAGGAAAGATAGATGAAATTTGTTGTCTTACCCTTCTCGTGGTCAACGTTAGTGATGATAGTTGCTTTGAAGTATTTCATGCCGCACCCCCAACTCGCTGG
The DNA here is from genome assembly GCF_001640365.1 of Candidatus Arsenophonus triatominarum. Classification (GTDB taxonomy): domain Bacteria; phylum Pseudomonadota; class Gammaproteobacteria; order Enterobacterales; family Enterobacteriaceae; genus Arsenophonus; species Arsenophonus triatominarum. Next base: position 6,492 of record NZ_LWMI01000074.1, read on the forward strand.
AGAATTCGGGCACGCTGACGACGGGTTAAATTGCGTGAGGTTCGAACGAATAACTCGATGATTTGATTTTGCGCTTCAATTACGCGCACACGGAAGGTACTATTTCGCATAGCTCAACTCCTAGTCATCTTAGGTTTTGGGTTAGCTGATTGCAAGAGGTAACGACTCTTGTAGTCAGCGACTATAAAATCATTTCATCTCTGAAAATGTAATCTCTTCTGTTTTTCCGTTTTTGGTGTAGGTACTAACCCAAATGATGGATTGAACCCTATCCAATCAACTTTAACTGCGTACTTCTTATTAACTCGAAATTCTCCTCGATTTACTCTTTCTATTAAACCAGCAGCTATTAACGCTTTAATATTGTTATTAAAGGCAGCTAAACTAGTATCATGTCTTTTACAAAATCTATCTTTTGCAGATTTACCATAAGATACTTCATTGTGATCATTCATATGTTTTAACATAAAATGAAATATGTTCATTTGAAGCCCAGTAACTCCCTTTACATTACATAGGTCATTTATATAAACCTTTATAAAATCAGGCTCTTGAGTTATTTCCCCTGTTTCTAGGTTTACATGTCTACGTCCCATATCGGCCTCATTTAAATAAATTTTAAAGTTAACTATAATAATAAAAAAAATTATTTCAAGTTTTTTTTAAAGTTATTAAATAAAAGTTTTCATATCCTAAAAATAACTTTTTTAATTAATTATATAAATAATTATATATATTATTATTAATAATGATTATTTAGTTATTAACATATAATCATATAGTAACCTTAACTAATTATATGATTACCAAAATTATTTAAAATACTGATTTATATATAACTATTTATCTATCTTAGATTCTTTCTTGTTTTTCAGGAGTTACAAGACAACTCAGTAGCAACAAACTTAATTTCCGCTTCCTCGTCGACGGTGTTCGTGCTCGCAAGCTAAACTTAGAAAGAAAATTAAAAAATAATCCAAAAAATCCTTAAAATTAAAACGCCACCGCTCGCCACAGCCAAGTGACCGAGCAACGCGAGCGAACGGCGAGGAAGCGGAAGATAACCGGAAATTAAAGGGAACACAGTCACGCGAAAATCACAAAATACTAATTTCTTCCAATCTGGGCGATTTGTAAAAACAGCATTTGCGCCGTCAGTCTCAAAGATATGTTGAGAGGCCAATTTCTTGGCAGCTATTTTCGTCTCAGAGGAAAGATAGATGAAATTTGTTGTCTTACCCCTTCTCGTGGTCAACGTTAGTGATGATGGTTGCTTTGAAGTATTTCATGCCGCACCCCCAACTCGCTGGAGAATTCGGGCACGCTGACGAAGGGTTAAATTGCGTGAGGTTCGAACGAATAACTCGATGATTTGATTTTGCGCTTCAATTACGCGCACGGAAGGTACTATTTCCCATAGTCCGACTCCTAGTACTGTTAGGGTTTGGATTAGCTAACTTTTGGATCACCATTCCATCAGTTAGCGACTAGTTTATAAAATTCTTTCTGTAGTAATTTCTCTACCGTCTTCTGAATATTTAATTTTTAATTCAAATGCTGATCTTTGTTCTATGATGGACTTCCATTCTCCCCTAGCAAAAATTTAGGGTTGGCTAAATATTCATTTCCTCCTCACTCAGAACAAATCCTTTTTTTCAAGAAGAGCCATCTATTTCTTAGAGTCCCATCTTTAATACTAAGTTGGTCACACATTGATTTTCTATATCTGGTTGAAAGAGTCATATAACCATCATAATCGAGCTTTCTAAGCATAAGAAACAAGACGTTTTTTAATGAGTCAGGAACTTTAATCATTGAACATATATCATCAATATACATTTTCACATATGGCGGTTCAGATGAATAACGAGATAATGTTGTCTTTGATTCAGAAATTATTTCTCCAGTGTTTATATCCACAGTGTCTTTTTTTGCTCATAAAATGCAGTTTTTATTCTCTTTTTAGTCACCATGTCTTGTCCGCATATGTCACTCTATATAACGTGACAATTTACATACAAAAATATACCTTGTCAATAAGGTATTTTAATACCTTTTTTAAAAGGTGTAAATGTATCTTTCAGAAGTTACAAGTGTAACTCCATAACGGTACATATATACCCTTGTGAAGTGATAAAAATAGATACAATCCCTTTTAATACATAGGATGGGTTATATATTGTTTTTAATCAGTACGAAATGCCAGACAACTAAATAGTAACAAACTAACCCCCCCTTCCTCGTTGACGCTATTTTGTACTCACAAGTGGCGCTCCCGTTTCAACGTCTCCTGCGTTAAAAAAAATCAAAAAATCTTTTCAAACTTAACCCGCACCGCTCGCCACAGCCAAGTGACCGAGCAACGCGA
>NZ_LWMI01000075.1 GCF_001640365.1 Candidatus Arsenophonus triatominarum
ATTTCATCCGCACCCCCAACCTCGCTGGAGAATATTCGGGCACGCTGACGACGGGTTAAATTGCGTGAGGTTCGAACGAATAACTCGATGATTTGATTTTGCGCTTCAATTACGCGCACACGGAAGGTACTATTTCGCATAGCTCAACTCCTAGTCATCTTAGGTTTTGGGTTAGCTGATTGCAAGAGGTAACGACTCTTGTAGTCAGCGACTATAAAATCATTTCATCTCTGAAAATGTAATCTCTTCTGTTTTTCCGTTTTTGGTGTAGGTACTAACCCAAATGATGGATTGAACCCTATCCCAATCAACTTTAACTGCGTACTTCTTATTAACTCGAAATTCTCCTCGATTTACTCTTTCTATTAAACCAGCAGCTATTAACGCTTTAATATTGTTATTAAAGGCAGCTAAACTAGTATCATGTCTTTTACAAAATCTATCTTTTGCAGATTTACCATAAGATACTTCATTGTGATCATTCATATGTTTTAACATAAAATGAAATATGTTCATTTGAAGCCCAGTAACTCCCTTTACATTACATAGGTCATTTATATAAACCTTTATAAAATCAGGCTCTTGAGTTATTTCCCCTGTTTCTAGGTTTACATGTCTACGTCCCATATCGGCCTCATTTAAATAAATTTTAAAGTTAACTATAATAATAAAAAAATTATTTCAAGTTTTTTTTAAAGTTATTAAATAAAAGTTTTCATATCCTAAAAATAACTTTTTTAATTATTAAAAATAATTATATAGTTATTAATAATGATTATTTAGTTATTAACATATAATCATATAGTTACCTTAACTAATTATATGATTACCAAAATTTATTTAAAATACTGATTTATATATAACTATTTATCTATCTTAGATTCTTTCTTGTTTTTCAGGAGTTACAAGACAACTCAGTAGCAACAAACTAATTTCCGCTTCCTCGTCGACGGTGTTCGGTGCTCGCAAGCTAAACTTAGAAAGAAAATTAAAAAATAATCCAAAAAATCCTTAAAATTAAAACGCCCACCGCTCGCCACAGCCAAGTGACCGAGCAACGCGAGCGAACGGGCGAGGAAGCGGAAGATAACCGGAAATTAAAGGGAACACAGTCACGCGAAAATCACAAAATACTAATTTCTTCCAATCTGGGCGATTTGTAAAAACAGCAATTTGCGCCGTCAGTCTCAAAGATATGTTGAGAGGCCAATTTCTTGGCAGCTATTTTCGTCTCAGAGGAAAGATAGATGAAATTTGTTGTCTTACCCTTCTCGTGGTCAACGTTAGTGATGATGGTTGCTTTGAAGTATTTCATGCCGCACCCCCAACTCGCTGGAGAATTCGGGCACGCTGACGAAGGGTTAAATTGCGTGAGGTTCGAACGAATAACTCGATGATTTGATTTTGCGCTTCAATTACGCGCACACGGAAGGTACTATTTCCCATAGTCCGACTCCTAGTACTGTTAGGGTTTGGATTAGCTAACTTTTGGGATCACCATTCCCATCAGTTAGCGACTAGTTTATAAAATTCTTTCTGTAGTAATTTCTCTACCGTCTTCTGAATATTTAATTTTTAATTCAAATGCTGATCTTTGTTCTATGATGGACTTCCATTCTCCCCTAGCAAAAAATTTAGGGTTGGCTAAATATTCATTTCCTCCCTCACTCAGAACAAATCCTTTTTTTACAAGAAGAGCCAATCTATTTCTTAGAGTCCCATCTTTAATACTAAGTTGGTCACACATTGATTTTCTATATCTGGTTGAAAGAGTCATATAACCATCATAATCGAGCTTTCTAAGCATAAGAAACAAGACGTTTTTTAATGAGTCAGGAACTTTAATCATTGAACATATATCATCAATATACATTTTCACATATGGCGGTTCAGATGAATAACGAGATAATGTTGTCTTTGATTCAGAAATTATTTCTCCAGTGTTTATATCCACAGTGTCTTTTTTTTGCTCATAAAATGCAGTTTTTATTCTCTTTTTAGTCACCATGTCTTGTCCGCATATGTCACTCTATATAACGTGACAATTTACATACAAAAATATACCTTGTCAATAAGGTATTTTAATACCTTTTTTAAAAGGTGTAAATGTATCTTTCAGAAGTTACAAGTGTAACTCCATAACGGTACATATATACCCTTGTGAAGTGATAAAAATAGATACAATCCCTTTTAATACATAGGATGGGTTATATATTGTTTTTAATCAGTACGAAATGCCAGACAACTAAATAGTAACAAACTAACCCCCCCTTCCTCGTTGACGCTATTTTGTACTCACAAGTGGCGCTCCGTTTCAACGTCTCCTGCGTTAAAAAAATCAAAAAATCTTTTCAAAACTTAACCCGCACCGCTCGCCACAGCCAAGTGACCGAGCAACGCGAGCGAACGGGCGAGGAAGCGGAAGATAACCGGAAATTAAAGGGAACACAGTCACGCGAAAATCACAAAATACTAATTTCTTCCAATCTGGGCGATTTGTAAAAACAGCAGTTTGCGCCGTCCGTTTTAAAGATATGTTGAGAGGCCAATTTCTTGGCAGCTATTTTCGTCTCAGAGGAAAGATAGATGAAATTTGTTGTCTTACCCTTCTCGTGGTCAACGTTAGTGATGATGGTTGCTTTGAAGTATTTCATGCCGCACCCCCAACTCGCTGGAGAATTCGGGCACGCTGACGAAGGGTTAAATTGCGGGATTCTTCAACAAACAACTTAATTATGTTATTCGGTGCTTCACAGACAAGCACGCGGAAGGTAGACTTTTTCATTAGCCTTACTCCTAGTTACCGTAGGTTTGGGTTAGCTCTGTGTAGGTGTTACAGCACTTACATGGAGCGACTACATCAATATTATAGCAACAAAAAATAAAGTCAATTTTTTGTTGCTTTTTTTTGTCAAATTACTATTATCATTGCAGATTAAAGGAGAAATTTATGTCAAAAAAAATAGTCTATGATGATTATGTATCTATAAGAATTCCAAGAGAAGTGAAAGAAAGGATAGATAAAATAAGAATGATTAAAAAATCACAAGGACATGATAAATATAGATTAATTGATGCAGTTATAGAAGCAACTAATATGTTAGAAGAATCACTATCAGAAAAAAATTAAACGACTTTTTGCTACGGCTATTATTAAGTAATAATAAATAGAATGGTTTTTTTAATAGTGAAAATTCAACAGTAATAAAAACAACTAACTGATATATAAGAATTTATATAAATTTATGATTCTATAAACTTCAATTTTATCCACAGAAAAACGCTACGGCTATAACGACTTTTTGCTACGGCTATAACGACTTTTTGCTACGGCTATAACGACTTTTTGCTACGGCTTATCTTGTGTAACTTTATGTTTATAAAGGAATAATTAAATAACAAAGTTAAAAGGAAAGATAAATAAAAACAGTCACGAATAATTATTTTCACCTTAAAAGGATTAAAAAATGAGTGCAACTCTAGATAGAGATCCAAATTACAACTTAGTACAAAGTAACGATTTGATTAATGCTAGCTATAAACTTAACCGTAATGAAATGCGTCTACTTGTATTAGCTTTATCCAAAGTAGACTCAAAAACAGAAAATCCAGGTAATATCACATTGTACCCAAAAGAATTTATTAACATGTTCAGTACTAACGAACAAAAGGTCTGGGTGACTATGAGAGAAGCATTAATTAGCCTATCGAAAAAACAAATAGAGTTTTTTAGGTTAGATAAAAACAATATGAGAACAATTAATTTTTCTAACTGGATAGACGGAGGTAGTTTTTATGAAAAACAAGAAGATTGTAGCAAAATAGTTTTAAGATTTACTAAAAGTATAGAGCCATACCTTTTTGAGTTAAAAGGTAATTTTACAATATGTTCTATAGAATCAATCCAAAATTTAACAAATCCAATAGCATTTAGATTATATCTAATAATGTTAAGTGAAATAAAAAAAGCTAAAAATATTGAATTAAAAAAGTCTAAAAAGTTAGAAGTTCATATGCTGAAATTATCAATTTTGCAAATACGTAAGATTTTTCCAAACATATCAAAAGAATTCAATAATATAAAAAAATTCACACTAATGCCTGCTTTCGAACAGATCCAGTCACTTACAGAAATTTCCTTAAATTGGCGTACTATAAAAACAGGCAGGTCAATAACAGACATTGAAATTACTTATCTTCTAGAAAAAGACGATCTATTCAAAACAAAACCAACACGACCAAGACTAGCCAAGCGCCCACATGTCAAATCTGGTTCTCACGACGAAGGCGAATGGATGAAGAAAAACACTGAGATTCTCTATCAGTACGAGAAAGATTTGAAGAAATACGACCCTACATTGCGTTTAACTATGCCAGATTTGCGCAGAGCAGTGGAATGCTCAAAGTATTGTAAACGAAATTGGCACGAAGAGAAAAAACGAGAGTTGGCGATGAGAGAAGGCAAAAATACAAAAATATCCGTTGCAAAAACTGAACAAAACAAAGATATTTCCTTTTCTAAAAAAGACCTAGAATTAATACAAAATTTTTGATTTGAAAAGGCACACCATGAACAAAACAGAACTCATCAGTAAAGTTGCAGCGAAATCAGGTTTGAGCAAGAAAGACGCAGAGAAGTCGATTAACGCTTTCATAGAATCTGTGACAGAATCTTTGAAATCCGGCAATGACGTACAACTCATTGGCTTTGGTAGTTTTCAGGTTAAGCAACGAGCAGCTAGGGAAGGACGAAACCCAAAAACAGGCGAACCACTTAAAATTGCTGCTGCAAATGTACCGAGTTTTAAAGCAGGTCAAAATCTCAAAGATGCGGTGAAGTAA
>NZ_LWMI01000076.1 GCF_001640365.1 Candidatus Arsenophonus triatominarum
GAAGCGCCAAGCGAGCAGCCTATAACTATAACAAAGCGCTTAATTTGGCATTGAAAGCAGCGTTAAACCCATCTAAAAAATCTAACCAACTAACAACTCCAAATCCTAAACGCCCTATTCTTTCACTAAAAAGAAAAATGATGAGTCGTGTAGAAAAAGCAATATCAATACGCCTAACTAAAGTTTATGACTCATTTGATAATTGCTGTTTGCCTGAAATAGCTTTATACACTGCTAAAAGGTTTAAAAATAAACCTAAGCTCAACTTCGGAGTAACTGCTAATGTTTGAGAATAACAAAACGATTAAGGTTCAAATTTCTGTTAGGCAAAGTGTAACTATATACGTAGATATGAACGAAGAAGATTATAAAAAATTTGAAGAATTATCGATTCACAAATGACATCCAGCAAGATGAATGATGCAATTCTTGATATAGCAAGCAAATATGGAATTTATGATAATATCGACTTCTGCGAACCTGAAGACATTGAATTCCATCTGATAGGAGATAATTAATCAATTCACAAAATCAAATCCTTTCTTTTTATTATCATAAATAAACAATTCATAATATAATCAATGTCTTATTAAGGTGATCATTATTCCTGTTTTGTGTGTTGTTGGATTACACGAGAGGGAGCGAGCCTGACGCGCCAGAAATATCTGGCAATCAAATTAGTTTCAGGATGTGTGAATGCGGCTCTGCGCTCGCGGGACAGTCAACATTCTATAAATTATCTTTCAAATAGCTAAATATAGTTTGATTGCGTTTACCCGACCGTGATGACTGTAATCGACACCAAGAGGCACTTGGCACACATCCTAACTTTTCAGCAAATGTTAACAAGGAGTACACATAATGAGATTGGACAATCCACGCATTGTAACGGCAAAGCATCCCAATATGGGTAATCTGGTTGGGATTAATGGTAGTCGTCATTTGAGCGATGCAAAATACTTAAGCAGCATTGATATATGGAATGACGACGACATGGAAACAAGAACTTTCAAAGAAATTATACAGTGCTTAACAAAAGAAAATAAGCGTCTTAAAAAAAGAGAATTTAAGACTGATGAAGATATACCGTTGAAATTGGTGGGCTGTGCAGGATTTGAACCTGCAACATAGGGACTAGAAGAATTTGAGTATTGCTGTTGCAGCACCGATAGTCAAAACTATCACACTACCCAGCTTTAAAAGTAGTCCTGTAGCAATATGTTCAACATCCTTACGAATTAAGGCTATCTGAGCGTCAGTTTTTTCAAAACGTGCTTGTATCTGAGCTTCGTTCTTCTCAAAACGAGCAGCCATATCTTTGCGAACATCAGCTATTTCAGCAGATAAGTCTTTACGAACATCAGCAATATTGCGATTTACCTCAACAATATCAGCTTTGGTCGCTACATCCGCAACTTCATGCGATCTACGTACAACAAGTGAAATAGCTTTAGCTTGCTGACTAGTAAGTCCAGCCGTTTGAAGCTCTTCAGATGCTTGTAGTGTATCAAAAATGCAACCTGACCCATAGGGAATCCTCCTTTTTGGTAAGTATAACGGGTTTAGGGTTCAATCTGCAAAATCTTTCACGTTAATACCTTAATTCGTTTCATTACGGAAGAAATATTTTTATGTCTAAATTAGTTGTTATTGAAAATACCGTTGTCCGTCAAGATGCTTTCGGGCGTTATTGTCTGAATGATTTTACACCGTGTGGCAGTTGCACAAGGTAAAGCAAACTGAGTCTCAGCGGCCATCTGCTTTTATTAAAAGTAAAGGTATTTCTAAAGTAATAAAAATCTTAGGTAAAAATTCAGTACAAATAATGCATGGTGGTATTGAATCAGGAATTTGGGCTGTAGAAACATTAGCTATCCGTTACGCTACGTGGCTCAAAAAAGAAACAATTATAGAAAAAAATAGAGCAACAACCGCTTGTAATTATAACGTAATAACTCATCAACAAGAGTTTACCGATAAGATTAATGCGGGACTTATATTACTGGATTTTGCAAAAACAGAGCTGAAGCTCAAGCCTTCTGAAATAATTAACGCGACAAATAAATTGGGTCAGTACATAGGCATAGAAAATATTCTACGATAACCAATTCCCACGATTGCTAAGCGTGATGGTGAACGGGATTACAGCAGCATAGTAAAACATTGACATTTTAAATACCCATTGACGAAAGAAGAAATCATGCGCTATATTCTATATTAAGTGCTGAACACACCTTTTGATATAGCGGATACCGCTCCCGAAAGTAATGCGGTTTTTTTACGTCCATAGATTGTTATGGTCGGGTAGCGAACAGTATACAACACCCTATTGGGGAAAACTGTTGGCCGTCTATATCCGGTGTTCAAGTACCCGACCGCCCATCCGAACAATGGGTGATATTGAACAATTGATATAGGATGTAAAAATGAATACTCAACTCAGATCATTTTATTTTAACAATATCTACGATGTGCGTGTACAGATTATTAATTCTGAACCATGGTTCTGCCTTAATGATGTTTGTAAAGCTTTGACAGTCATAAACTCAAGTGATTTGCTTTCAAAACAGTTAGATAAAGCTGGGGTAGAAAAATCTACCTTAGGTCAGATGGGCAGAGACGGCAATTTGCCTTTGTAAACGAACCTAATCTTTATCGTGTTATTTTCCGTAGCAATAAGCTGGAAGCAAAACAATTTCAAGATTGGGTATTTAATGAAGTTTTACCGTCTATCCGAAAAACTGGCAAATATGAGCATCCTCAGCCCAGACCCGAAGCACCAGAACTCTTAAATGATAACGATACTCGCAATTTGGCTCATCTTGTCTGGAGCATGGCGAATGGATTTAGATTTGAGAGGGCATGGACGCAAGGTATCTGGTATGCGCTACGTCATGCGACAGGAATCGTATCGCCTCAGCACTTCGAGGTTAATCAAATCGCAATAATTGCAGAAGAATGCCGACGGATTTACGGCATTACTGACACGCTCAAATCAGCTATCTTCGATGCTGAAAAACAAGCCATTCGTCGTCTACTCCGCCATAAGGAAAATGTCGAGATCGTCCTTCGTGAAATGCAGCAACTGTTAGAAGCCAGTACTCACGAACATGATAGCGTCATGACACAATCCCTTGAAAAATGGCAACAAGCGACGTTAATCGCTTCCTCCACGTAACTAATTAACGCCCCTTTTTACAGGGGCAATCATTCATCAATTTAACTATTGAAGGATACCCTTATGCAAAATTTAATAAATATCGAAACAAAAAACATTAACGCGGATTAATCCAAACTGTTAATGCCCGTGATTTACATGCGTTTTTAGAGATTAAATCCAGATTTAATGACTGGATAAAAAATCGGATTAGAGAATATAACTTCATAGAAAACTTAGATTTTATAACGCTTACTAAAAATTTAGTAGGCGGTGGCTCAAGAGTTGACTATCACATTTCACTCGATATGGCAAAAGAGCTATCAATGGTTGAGCGCAATGAAAAAGGTAAACAGGCCAGACAGTACTTCATTGAATGCGAAAGACGAATTTTACAATCACAATTACCCAATAACCCAACAACTTTAGGCTTACCTAATTTCCTTGACCCTGCTGAATCAGCCATTGCATGGGCTGAGCAGCATAAAAAAGTTCAACTGTTAGGGGTACAGGTTCAACAGCTTGAAACCGAAATCGATAGCCTAAAAAACCTGTTTCAGATTGGTATGACACCTGTTCAATTCTGCAAGCAGCTTAATGGCGTAAATATTAACCAGGTCAACCTTTTTCTGGAATCGCGTCATTTTCTCTACGATGCAGAAAAGGATATCAGCAAGGCTCATGTCTGGCGTGTTCATTCTTATGCGAGAGATACCTATCTACCGAATCACCCTTCATCATGACAAACGATTACGGGAAACGCCAGTGTTATAAAATCGTTCTGCTAAAAAAGGGGCTTCATGGCTATATAACCAATACCTCAAAAGTAAGCTACCGATGAAGAAAGACTGGAACGGCGAATTCACTCACGACAAATAGTCAGGTGCATAAGGGTAACGATGAACAAAGACAACATCCTGCTAGCGCTGGCAAGACAGGCAGCAAAGTTAGCGATTGATACCCAACGACAAGATATATGGCTAATCGCTTTATCACTGCAACTAAAGCTTATGGAAAAAATCATCATGCCCCTTAAATCTGAAAAGGCGAAAAAACGCCATCTTAAAGAAAAAATTATCACTCTGCTACTGGATTCGTCCTTTCACAAAATGAAATCGAGTTATTAGTCGCGGAGATTAAAACCAGAAAAACAGGATGCTATTCAGTTCGAGGAGGTCAAATGAACCCTTACGCCATGCAAGATTACTGGTACGAACAACAGCAAGAAATTGCTTATTGGGAAGACAGGCTGGACGACGAAATCAGCGAACTTGTCCAGCCTGTTTATGACTGCCTACCTTCCTCAGTGATGCGAAAACTCAGTATTGAGGATTTTGACGATATCTGGAAGGCGCTGTTTAACCATTTCAAAAATGAGAACATCCATCAGTACAAAGCACTTCGAGCACCTAAGAGGAAATATCTATGAGCGAAACACAACATACCGAAAAAGAGAGAAGTTTTCAACAACAGGTTTGGGAAACGCTGTCGGTGATTAATGTTAACGATAAAGTTGAAAAGAAAAACGGCCTTTCTTATCTCTCATGGGGCTTGGGCATGGGCGTATTAATGGCACATTATCCAGAATCCTACTATGTCATTGATGCCATTAGCTATAACAATGATGGCAGTGCGATGGTGTCGTTAACACTCACGGTTAAACAAGGAAATAATGAGTTTCCCGAAAAATGTGGTTACCCGTTATGGATTACCGGAATCAGGCTATTTCTAACCCTAATGCCGTTGATATCAATAAAACGCTCATGCGCTGTCTCACCAAGGCTATTTCAATGTTTGGATTAGGATTTTATATCTATGCCGGAGAAGACTTGCCTGAACAGGAAAAAATTGTAATACAGAAAGAAGCCGCACAACAAAAAGCCCGTTACGAACAATTAATCCAGGAATTAGAAACATCAGCAAAAGGCGGTATTGAATCAATGAAATCCCATTGGCTGAAATTAACACCAGAAGAGACGGATATCATTGGCGAAGAAAATAAAATGGCTATTTATCGCAATATTGCAATGAAAAACGAGGCTAATCATGAAGCAGAAAACGGAACGAATGGTTTCAGGCA
>NZ_LWMI01000077.1 GCF_001640365.1 Candidatus Arsenophonus triatominarum
TAGTATTTTGTGATTTTCGCGTGACTGTGTTCCCTTTAATTTCCGGTTATCTTCCGCTTCCTCGCCCGTTCGCTCGCGTTGCTCGGTCACTTGGCTGTGGCGAGCGGTGCGGGTTAAGTTTTGAAAGATTTTTTGATTTTTTTAACGCAGGAGACGTTGAAACGGAGCGCCACTTGTGAGTACAAAATAGCGTCAACGAGGAAGGGGGGTTAGTTTGTTACTATTTAGTTGTCTGGCATTTCGTACTGATTAAAAACAATATATAACCCATCCTATGTATTAAAAGGGATTGTATCTATTTTTATCACTTCACAAGGGTATATATGTACCGTTATGGAGTTACACTTGTAACTTCTGAAAGATACATTTACACCTTTTAAAAAAGGTATTAAAATACCTTATTGACAAGGTATATTTTGTATGTAAATTGTCACGTTATATAGAGTGACATATGCGGACAAGACATGGTGACTAAAAAGAGAATAAAAACTGCATTTTATGAGCAAAAAAAAGACACTGTGGATATAAACACTGGAGAAATAATTTCTGAATCAAAGACAACATTATCTCGTTATTCATCTGAACCGCCATATGTGAAAATGTATATTGATGATATATGTTCAATGATTAAAGTTCCTGACTCATTAAAAAACGTCTTGTTTCTTATGCTTAGAAAGCTCGATTATGATGGTTATATGACTCTTTCAACCAGATATAGAAAATCAATGTGTGACCAACTTAGTATTAAAGATGGGACTCTAAGAAATAGATTGGCTCTTCTTGTAAAAAAAGGATTTGTTCTGAGTGAGGGAGAAATGAATATTTAGCCAACCCTAAATTTTTTGCTAGGGGAGAATGGAAGTCCATCATAGAACAAAGATCAGCATTTGAATTAAAAATTAAATATTCAGAAGACGGTAGAGAAATTACTACAGAAAGAATTTTATAAACTAGTCGCTAACTGATGGGAATGGTGATCCCAAAAGTTAGCTAATCCAAACCCTAACAGTACTAGGAGTCGGACTATGGGAAATAGTACCTTCCGTGTGCGCGTAATTGAAGCGCAAAATCAAATCATCGAGTTATTTCGCTCGAACCTCACGCAATTTAACCCGTCGTCAGCGTGCCGAATTCTCCAGCGAGTTGGGGGTGCGGCATGAAATACTTCAAAGCAACCATCATCACTAACGTTGACCACGAGAAGGGTAAGACAACAAATTTCATCTATCTTTCCTCTGAGACGAAAATAGCTGCCAAGAAATTGGCCTCTCAACATATCTTTGAGACTGACGGCGCAAACTGCTGTTTTACAAATCGCCCAGATTGGAAGAAATTAGTATTTTGTGATTTTCGCGTGACTGTGTTCCTTTAATTTCCGTTTATCTTCCGCTCCTCGCCCGTTCGCTCGCGTTGCTCGGTCACTTGGCTGTGGCGAGCGGTGGGCGTTTTAATTTTAAGGATTTTTTGGATTATTTTTTAATTTTCTTTCTAAGTTTAGCTTGCGAGCACCGAACACCGTCGACGAGGAAGCGGAAATTAGTTTGTTGCTACTGAGTTGTCTTGTAACTCCTGAAAAACAAGAAAGAATCTAAGATAGATAAATAGTTATATATAAATCAGTATTTTAAATAAATTTTGGTAATCATATAATTAGTTAAGGTAACTATATGATTATATGTTAATAACTAAATAATCATTATTAATAACTATATAATTATTTTTAATAATTAAAAAAGTTATTTTTAGGATATGAAAACTTTTATTTAATAACTTTAAAAAAAACTTGAAAATAATTTTTTTTTATTATTATAGTTAACTTTAAGAATTTTATTTAAATGAGGCCGATATGGGAACGTAGACATGTAAACCTAGAAACAGGGGAAATAACTACAAGAGCCTGATTTATAAAGGTT
>NZ_LWMI01000078.1 GCF_001640365.1 Candidatus Arsenophonus triatominarum
AATGGTTCATGTAACCCAAACTTGTTTTTATCCAATAGCGACAATAACCCTTTTGGCATCGGTAACAATCGCTGAACGTCAGCTTTTAAGCCTTCAATAACACCGTTTCGTGTTACATGTTTTGAGATATTCAAATATTCCCCTTGAATATCGCTATAATCCAATGCCAATATTTCGCTTATCCGAAGCCCAATCACCGATGCCAAGATGAAGGCAATCTTTTCTCTGACGGGCGCTTCTTCAATCATCCTATCCACATTCTCAAACGCCGGAATGAAAATAGGCTTTTCCCCTTTTCTTTTCAATTTTGGAATTGGACTGACACCAACATTTCGCATTGCTTTCAGCAGCAAATAGGCAGAATGCAGATGTTTAAGCGTATTTTCCGGTAAACCGTTAAATTCACTCGGGCGAATATTCAACGCCATTTTTGCTTGCAACGTTTCGTCAATCGAAAACAAGGCATGTTTAATCGTATCGAGCGAACTTTGCCGTAAATGCCCCGTTTCACACTGAAAGACCTTTTTCCCCACATAAAACTGAATCAACTTGCGAAGATGCCAATCTCGGCATTGCTCTTTTTCTTTTGCCATCATCGCCAAAAATCGCTCAGATTCGCTCAGAAAAAGAAAATGGCAAGCAGCTTCCCGCGTTTTAAAGCTTTTATGAAATCGTCCTGCTGGATTTTCGTAATGCACACGAAAACCCTCGCTATCATGGCGAGTTTTGACTTGTTTAATTGAACTCATTTGCGATTATCGCTTTGTTGTTAACCTGGCCACAATTTTTGCTTGATTAAGACAATCTTCTATCATCTTGCCTCTTCTACTAGCTGGCTGTTTGCGATAATAGCGGATGGCTTCACGGGTGGCTAAGCTGGCGACAGAGGTAGAAAAGCCCAGCTTGATTAACTCGGCCTTAACATTGGCTTCGATGAATTGCTCAGGAGTCATCCTTCTAACCTCATGCTTCCACCAATTAAATCAAGGGGGATTTGAGATAACTCCATTACTGTTTTTTCAGCTTTTTTAAGAATGGGTAAATCATCTTGACGCTTACGTAATCGACGACCAGCATCCGAAGAGTCTTTATCAGACTCTTTTCTGGCTGTAGCAACAATATTTTGTAATTGCTCAATAGTAAAAGCTAATCCTTTATTTTCTTCCAACTCCGTCATGTAGTCATAGATTTTAGCCTGTAACTCATAGCTGTAACTCATTGCCATTAGACAGGCTTCACGTTTTGGAAATCGGTAAATTTTTCGAATAGACTGGGCACCGTTTCCAGTGGTGAAAATATCATCAGCTAAAAATTTAGCAGATGTTTCTCCAAGAACTTTGGGTACTTTTGCCATAAAATTATTGTGCTGTAACTTGCGATATTTTTTGCAAGGAAACGTTAATCTCTCTGCTTCCGCTTTTGATTTCCGCTCCGCATTAATATAGTCCACCATTTCCAGACTGGTCATTGTTGGCATTTCTGTTACTAAAAAATTGTCATTTTTAGTTGTTACTAATTTCATCGTACTTTTCCTTATAGAAAATCGAACCTGCGCGCACAGAACAGCCGCCCACAGAAAAGCACCATTTTAAACGGCGTTCTTCAGGCTCGACTTTCACCCGTCCATTGTTGTCGTAATCCACCCGAGGACGGGATAATTCAGCTTTCAGTACGTCAAGTTCTTTTATGCCTGAACTGAGACTGATTAACAGGCCATCGGTAAATTGATTGATGAAACGTTTGTCATCCGGATATTTTTCCAAATGCATGATACACCGCCAGGTATTAAAAAAACGGTCTCGGACGCCCCACCAGGCTTGCGCCTTAATATTCGCGAACATATCTTTATTGGTTTTTCCCGCCACATATTTTGCGTCAGGTTTAAAGACAGCCCCACCCGCGTTGAATCCGGTTGCGGTGATATGACATGTCCGTCGTAGATGCGCTTTCACCCCTGCCCCTACCCCGATGGAGTCATAGATGATTTCATCGGCATGGACTTCCTCAGCATAGTTTTTGACTCGGTTTGCTGAGCTGATCACGTCGCCTTTACTCCACTGCTGGCAATCCGTGACAACCGATCCGTGTACAAACGTGAGGGCGTTGCTGTCATCGCCCTCATCTGCAACGTCAAAACCGAGTCGTTTAGCCCCCGTTGTCAAAAACCCCAGTTTGATATGGGCATCAATGGCCGCCTGTACCCATTCGGCGGGAATTAAGATACCTTCAACAGACGCCTGATAGTTCAAATCCAGTTCCTGCGCCACAATGACCGGATTATCGATTTTCAGGCACTCTTTTTCGTACCATTGTTCATCTTTACGGGGGTCATTGCGCCAGTGAAAGGTAAACACCGGAATACGTCCACTGTGGCGTTTTTGGGCAAAAGGATTGTCCATCCCATTAACCGAACTTAAGTCAATGCGGCAGCGGGTAGTTTGCGATAGGGCAGCATCAATCAATAGCGGACGAGGCAAAAAGGCGGCTTCGTCGACGAAATAGAGTGTCGTCCGGTCACCCCGTCCAATATTGTCCCCCGCTTCACCCTTGATAATGGCGCCGGTGTTTGGAAAATTGACCCGCATATAAGGCGCGTGTTTTTTCGCTACCCAGCCTCCCCGAAACTCTTGCGGTAAAGTTTCAATAAACTTACGGGCTTTCCAGAACAACGCTTTCGGGTCACCGGTGCTGTCAACATACTCTTCTTTGCGGGAGCCAAAGCCAATTACCATCTCTTTATTAAAGAGACATAAAGCGCATGCGAGTGCAATTGACGTCCAGCTTAAGCCCATTTCGCGGCTTTTTTCGGTAATACCGTTTTCACGTCCTTTCCAGCGTGTCATTATCCAGTCAATCCATGCTTCCTGTTTCGGGAACAGCAAAAAAGGAATAGTCACCGGTAACCCGTAATCGACATTTCGTGGGTCTGTCGTCATGCCCCAGTCAATAATAAACTGCGCGGGATTATCCTTATAAAATCGGGTTAATCGTTTAAAACTTTCCGGCTGCTGGCGTAACCGTTGTAGACGCTCATCGCGCCACTCAAATACCTTAAAATAATCTGGTTTTTTAAAGTCAAAAGGAAAAGGTAACGGCATAGGAATTTGTCCGGAAAAAAGCGACTCAAAAAAATATTTTGCACATAAACGTGTACATAAAAATACAAAAAATGGGGTTAAACTCATATAATCAATTGATATTAAATAAATATTTAAATTTAATATCATTTATAACATAAATAAGTAAGCGATTTTAACCCTTTACCCCATCAGTTTTTGGTACGCTTCTGCGGCCTCTTCTAAAGTCATTTCTCGAGTAATTGCATTTTGCGGTAGTATATCTTCTGGTATAGGGCTACCTTGCAATTGCTTAATTTCCAGTAATAAGGTAGTTGGTATAGGAATGCCTTCTATCTCTAAAAATTGCGCGGCCTCTAGTGAAGTGATTTCGGCTGATTTTTTTCGCTCGAGTATCGATCTTAAGTATTCTTTTTGTTGATGCTTTTCATCGTTAAAGAAGACTTCATTGATCCCCATCTTTTTGTAAACGGCAATATCATTGTGACTAGGCAATACTTCTTCTATCGTTGTCGTTTCGCCGTCTGCCGTGGTTTTAATAATTTTGCGTTTTCGGATTTTGGTGTTTTGCCTTGCTGTTTCTGCTAGCTCTTTTTTCAAAATGTCGGCCGCATGATGAAAAGCATGATCAAATTCGTAATAATCCTTTCGCCAATTTCTAATCGTTTTTTCATCCACATGCAGCCATTTTGCAATGAAATGATTTGATACTTTGCCTTTCACCAAAGACAGGTTGATCACGTCATCAATATACGCTTTTTTATATTTAGCTTTCCCTGACATGACAACCTCTTTTTAACCTTTGTGCAACATTCGTAAAATTAGCCATTTTGGGTGCGGACTTATTTTGCGGAAGTATGCGAAAAAAATCCCTCTTCATGCGTTGTTATTATTAGGTTTTCCAATTTTCAAAATGCGGAAGTATGACTGCGGAATTATGCGTTTTTGGCTATTCTGTAATTTTTTACCTGAATCCCTTTGATGTAAAGCAATTAAGGTTTTAACCCCATTTACCTTAATGATTAAAAAATGAACGCAAATGTTAAAAATTTAACTCAAAAATTGACCCTGAAAATCGACCGTAAATATTTGAGGTGGTCTCAATGTTTTATGACCCAGCATTTTAGAAATAACATGAATATCATTCCGTTTTTTGATAAGACGTACCGCTGCAAAATGCCGTAAGTTATGAAATTTCCCAATCCTGAATTTTTCCAGTAATTCCTTAACAATTCCTGTCGTACTGTAATTTAACGACAGTCTTTTCACTGATTGACTGACAATTAATGGTTCATGTAACCCAAACTTGTTTTTATCCAATAGCGACAATAACCCTTTTGGCATCGGTAACAATCGCTGAACGTCAGCTTTTAAGCCTTCAATAACACCGTTTCGTGTTACATGTTTGAGATATTCAAATATTCCCCTTGAATATCGCTATAATCCAATGCCAATATTTCGCTTATCCGAAGCCCAATCACCGATGCCAAGATGAAGGCAATCTTTTCTCTGACGGGCGCTTCTTCAATCATCCTATCCACATTCTCAAACGCCGGAATGAAAATAGGCTTTTCCCTTTTCTTTTCAATTTTGGAATTGGACTGACACCAACATTTCGCATTGCTTTCAGCAGCAAATAGGCAGAATGCAGATGTTTAAGCGTATTTTCCGGTAAACCGTTAAATTCACTCGGCGAATATTCAACGCCATTTTTGCTTGCAACGTTTCGTCAATCGAAAACAAGGCATGTTTAATCGTATCGAGCGAACTTTGCCGTAAATGCCCCGTTTCACACTGAAAGACCTTTTTCCCCACATAAATGAATCAACTTGCGAGATGCCAATCTCGGCATTGCTCTTTTTCTTTTTGCCATCATCGCCAAAAATCGCTCAGATTCGCTCAGAAAAAGAAAATGGCAAGCAGCTTCCCGCGTTTTAAAGCTTTT
>NZ_LWMI01000079.1 GCF_001640365.1 Candidatus Arsenophonus triatominarum
TAGCCGTCTGCAACACCGTTGCAATATCGCTCATCGTGGTAGCGGTATTGAAATCAACTGCTCCACTAGTTACTGGCTGACCGTCAACCTTCAGTTTCACCTTGCTCGTCGGCGATTTCATTGTCTCCAATGAGACCCCCGCAAGGCTGCCGGATAATAGCCAACCGGATGCGTCTTCTAACGCGAGGCGGGACATCAACAGCGCGGCAGGTAAAACGGTGGCATTGTCATAGCCACTAAAATACAGCGTCGCTGCCTGATATTCGCGACTGTGCGTTCCCAGCAGGTCTGCGACTTCCTGCGCACTACCGAAAGTGCTAACCGTGCCTGTAGGGATCAGTGGATTATCGGTCAGCATCAGGCCATTGGCATCCAAGGCTGTTCCTGCCGGCGATATCACATTAGCGGTGATACTAAAATCTTTAGAAAGTGGAATTTTGCTCATTTATCAACCTTTTTAACGGAAATATCCGTCTTGTCGAAATAGTCCTGAGATACGTTGACAACAATATGCACCTGTAAGGACAAGGTGAGGGTATATCTTGCTTCCCACTGGTGTTCACTGTTTAACATACTGGTCTGCAAAGCAGCACTGGCATAAAGTGGAGCAAGACGTTCATCCAGCGCCTTGATTCGGGAATAGCCGTAATCAGAAGCAAACAATGTTTCAACACGAATGGATCGGTCACCGGCATTTTCACCGTAAATGTCGAGCTGAATATCAGCTTGCCTTACTTCAGTCCAGTTCATCGTACTGGTTTGAGGGTTTCCGCTGTCATGGGCAATCCCTCTCGCCGCCGACAGCCGGATAAATCGCAATGGCGTGAGAACACAGAAGATATCGCTCGGCATGGGATTCCGGTTATCCTGAGCCTGCCAGACCGTACCTGCAATCGGTTCAATGAAATCGGCCAACGTGTCAATGACCTGATTGACCGTATAATCATTCATCCCCCCTCCCTGTCCGTTTGGAGACACACTAACAGCCGACACCAGTCCGGCCACAATTCAAGCGGTTCAATCACCAGCCAGGTATCCCCCTCAATGAGGAATAAATCGCCACCGGTCTGTTGTTTTCGGTTAACCGACCAGAAGTTTCCGTTAACGTGAATCGATTTGAATATGCCGTGGATATTCAATCCGTCCACATGCTGCAAATCCCCTTTCGACAGGGGTTGCAACTGAATGACGATATGTTCATCGGGAAGGTATTTGGGGATGCGTGTCCGGCCTTCACCGACTGTCCAACCATCAGAACGGCGGACTATTGCAGCAATATCAGGGTTAACGGCTCGAATAGCCGAACGAGTGAGATTATGAAGATTCATCATCCACCACCACCCAGTATTTGACTGACTCCAGCATGTGATGTGTATCAACCAGCGGTTTGTCAGTGAAGTTTTTTGGTTTGTGAGTCCGGTGCTTTCTCACATAAAGCGTGGTTTCAGAAAGCGGCGGATCGGTGAGTGTCAATATTGAATCTTTAATATTGCTGACGACTTTTTCACCTAATAATTCCGCCGCTTCTTTAGCATTAACACCGGCGCGCATGGACGACGCCAGATAGGTTGACCAGTCTTTTTGATGGGCTGAAATAGCGTTACGGAAGAAAGGGCGCGGTGGCTGGTTATTCCCAGGATTGCCAAATTCGTTCATGTAAGCCACTTCAGCAACCCGACGGCCTTCTGGATAGCTTACCTCTTTTGGAAAGCCGACTTTCAACGTCAGGTCATTAAGCTGCTTTTCCTGTGCGTCCAGAAACGCTTTTATCTTCCCCGCCATCAACTGCACCCCACCTCAATACCTGGGAAATAGGCAAACATCCGGTAGGGCTTGGTCAGTTGCCAAAAAAGCTGTCCCCACTTTGATTGGAAATACCAGGCTTGCGAGTAAGGCAATCCCTGCCCGACATCAAGCGACACGGAGACACTGCCTTCTGCTGCATTCGCAACCCGACCAATCATACCTGACACCCCTGACCCGTTTCCGTTATCATCGCCAAAGGTGATATCACAAAGATGGGCCGTCAGCAGATAAAGCAAACTTTTTCGCTTTGGGATAGCCTGCTCCAGCGAAAAATTTGCGTTATCGAACAAAGCCTGAGCAAAATCAAATAGCATTTTCAACTGCTCATCCTTGACCTTGCGGTAGAGGGGATATTGTTCTCTGAATTCAAAAACATCAAACGCCACCACAGCCATATTATGCCTCCGTGGGTTTGACGGTTGCCTTTTTCGGGTTAATCGGTTCTAAACCGGTTTTGACCTGTGCTCTTTCCTTAGCGGCTGAGGAAAAACTTTTTTGATCAGTGACCTTGAAGATTAACCCCTTTTCGATAAATCCCGCCTGCGCGTAGGTTTTTGAAAATACATTGAACCACGCCTCATCCACGCCTTCGGTTATGCCAAAACCGCCATAAATGGCGCAAGCGTTAGCCCCTTTCAATTCAATAGTCTCATTCTTCACGGTGGCTTTCAGTCCATGGGGGAGTTTACAGCCGACAATAATTTTTCCCATAATCATATCCCCAACATTTGAGCAAAAAGCATGGGTTGTGTGATCACCGTGCCATACGTACTGGCCGCCACTTTCTGCGACCAGCTTGAGTGTTGCTGAAGAAGCGGAAATGCCCGATATTTTTGCGAATTCGCCACATAGCAAACAGGCTGTCCCTGATAGCTGCGCACGAACATCTGTATTAACTCACCGGCATCGGTACTCAATTGTGGAGCCGTTTCAATGCGTAGATTGGGGAACGCTTTTTTGATCAAGTCCTCAAGCGAGGTGGCCATGATTTCATTAGACGATTTGAGATACACCAGAGGCTTTGTTTGACAATACCAGCGTCAGGGAGGAAGCCATGTCCACCCCGTCACCCGTCACCCCGTTGGTTCGTCCTACCAGGTCACTGTAGAGTGCCAAAATATCGTTGTAACGCTGCTGGATGGATTTATCTTCCCATTTCGTTTTACCACTCACCTTGGTTGGTGTGATCGGCGTGGGAAGCTGAGGGTTATTTAATGCGCCGTAGTTAACGCCTTCAACACCAAAAAAGGCAAACCGGTTGTAATCCTGGTTAATCGTGTTGGCGGCTGCCCATCTGTTTTTCAGCAGCATAGTTGATCATCCGCCAGTCCCATGCGGGCGGCTTCAAGGTCACCGTAGGTAATCATTGTTTGAAAACGATATTGGCGAACATTATTCCACTCAACGTTGACCTGGTTTGCCCGTTGTCGTTGTAGTCGCCGTAGGACGAAATATGACCACTGTATTCCGTACGCGGGATCATCCAATAATCCTGCTCCCACAGCCCAATAGTGCGCTCCCCATAAATTTCAGTGGCACGGGTGGGGGCAAATACTGTTCGAATAACGTTCGGATCGATACCCCCCGCCACAATCGCGGGAATGCCCCCGTTTGCGATAGTCGACGGCTGGGCGTCATTGGCCAGATACAGTCGGTTGACTGAAGGGGGTAACGTCACCCCTCCTTCTTTAGCCCGTTTCATCAGGGCGGGAAAATCATTGTGTGATAATTGCGCCATTGCATTAACTCCGGCTTGACATAATAAAAATTTCACCACCGCGGCGGCGGTCATGACTTTAAAGGGGGTTTCGATAAATCCTGCTTTCGTCTCACCTGCTTCGTCGGTTTCAATCGTGCCGTCGGCCAGTTTTGCATAAACTTTTTGGCCGATAGTGGTGGCTGTCGCTGATTTACCCAGAAATCCCCCGTTTTGTAGGCGGAGACCGCTTGCCCTTGCGGGATGGTCATGACAGTCATTTTGTCCCAGTTAACCAAGGCGGTTCGCTCATTACGAACGAAGCCAACAATCTCGCCGGTTCCAGTGTTATTGACCAATCCGGCATTGCTGGCATCACGCCACGCAAAGCGAGACATAACTATTCCTTCTTTTCAGCTCGATAGCATCCACCCAACGGCGGAACGACCGCAAAAGCATCATTGCAGGAGGCAAAATTGCCTTCCTCGACCCGGTGCCTGATAAAGCGCTACATTGTTCTGAAAGGCCATCATTTTGCTCCTAAAAACTGGTCAACACGGGACACTGAATTTGAGTCAAAGGCGACTCGAGGTTCAGGTTGATTGTGGGTGTTTTTGAGCATCTCCACCAATTTGGGGAGTGCTGAGGGATGAACCCCTTTTGTGTCGATGCCGTTTTGGCTGAGTGTTATCCGGTAGACTTCTTCGGCAGAGTCCACCAGGCCACTTCACCAATCAGCGGTGAACACAAACGTTCTGCCGCACGAAGCGCTGCAAATTCACGCCGAATTTTGTTCTCTGCCTGTTGGATCAGGATAGCCGCATCGTTAGCGGTTTTTTATCCTCATCATTATCGTGCATTCGTCCTTTTTTCTTTATCCTCTCGCTTTCGTTATCCTGTTTATCATCCGACGGATCTTCTTTTGTCTCCTCGTCATTCGCTTTTGAGGTCAGTCCATTGAGTATACTCTGCCACCGTATGAATATCCTCGTCACTGGCATTTGGCAGGCGCTCTTTCAGTCCTGCGATCATTTCATCATCGGCTTTCTTTTCGTCTGCCATTTTTTTTAAATCCTCTGGTTATTGCGTCGTTGACTAGAACATCTGGCCTCCCGTCCTGCCATCAGGAACAATCGCCAGGTGGTAGGCGTGGAATATTGCGCACACGCCTATCATAGCCTCTCCATCACAACTGCTGCCTCTGCGTCATATCCGGTACGTAGCTGTAGGAGGGGCGATTAATTCGCGCTGGATATCGGTTTCAATACACCGCTTTTTGCTGCTTCATCCCAAATAGAAATCGAAGCGATTGAGATAGATAATGGAAATTCAAAACGGATATCATTCATCACGGCAC
>NZ_LWMI01000080.1 GCF_001640365.1 Candidatus Arsenophonus triatominarum
ACTTTCATCAATAAAAACAACAGATTTATCTTTTTTTTCATACTGTTGTCTTTTTTGCTGATGTGCCAGCCTGTCGCTTTCGTTGGTTTTTGGATGGAATAGAGTTTTTTTTATAGGTTAATCCCAGCTTTTTAAGGGATTGCCAAATAGTCTTTTTACAAACACCGAATCGCTCTGCCCGTTCCTTTTGGTAAGCATCTGGATACTGTTCCACATCTTTTGCTAAAGCATTTTTATCGAGCTTCCTCTTACGTGGCGTTGAATTTTTTGGCTCTGGTCGTTTAAGCCAACGTACTAAAGACGCTTTTCCAATACGGAATTGTTTCGCAGTTTCTCGAATTGTTAAACCTTCGGCTTTCCTTACAGATATTACTTTACGTCGAAAATCAATTGTATAACTCATAACACACCTTGTAATCAAAATTAAGTCGCCTAGCTATACATCAAGCAAAAATGGGATATCATTTGTGAAAGTAACACGAGTTTCGCATAGGCATATAAAATTCCAGAAATGGCTTAAAAGCAATGGTTAATTTGCAAGTTACTAAAACGTATAAATTTGTTTAAATTACAATAAGTTGCTTTTAATTTATAAGATTTTGTCTATTTATATATTATGCTGAATTAAACTTAAAAATAGAGCGTTTTTTTATTGGTGCGAAACTCGTGAGTAATTCAATTGTCGGTTTTATATATTTAAGTTCAATAAATTCATCAGGTTGGTGAGCCTGCTCTATCGAACCTGGCCTTAATATAATGTTGGACATCGCATTTGAATAAAGGGCGCTTCGGTGCAAGTAATTAACGGTTTGAGCTTTTTTATCTAATAAATTTTCAATTATTTTCACCATGTTATGATTTATAGGGTATTCAAAACAGGGAATAGGCGGATAAAGTTCCTCGATAGTTAAGCGATCCGGCCAACGATGTTTAATCGGTTTAAGTGCGGCATGTAATAATTCATCCAAATTTTTTAGTGACAGACCGGGTAGTGGACGAATATCGATATGTAATTCACAACACCCACAAATTCGATTTACTGCATTGTAGTGGCATACTAAATTTGGTCACCTAAGTTGAGGTGATATAGCTAGGCGACTTAATTTTGATTACAGCATATGTATTAAAAACAGGTCATCGATAGTGCATCCTGTTTCCATCTTTTTTACGTTTAGCTTGAGACCATTTATGTTCTATAGGATTTAAATCTGGTGAATACACAGGCAAATATTCTATCTGGGTGTCCTGCGTTTATAATTGCCTGTTCAATATTCTTACCTTTGTGAAAGCTAGCGTTGTCCATAAAAATAACAGAATTTTCAGGAAGTTCTGGGAGCAATATTTTTGTGATCCAAACATAAAAAACATCACGGTTAATATTGCAATCAAATAATCCGATAGCAAAAAGGGTTGTTCCCAATAAAGCGCCAATAACATTTGTTCTTCCCTTAGCACCCCAGTTTTTCAGGCCAAAACAACGGTGACCTTTTGGGGAATAGCCGTGAGTTCGTGGAGTGTCATGTGAAAAACCACTTTCATCAATAAAAACAACAGATTATCTTTTTTTTTCATACTGTTGTCTTTTTTGCTGATGTGCCAGCCTGTCGCTTTCGTTGGTTTTTGGATGGAATAGAGTTTTTTTTATAGTAATCCCAGCTTTTTAAGGATTGCCAAATAGTCTTTTTACAAACACCGAATCGCTCTGCCCGTTCCTTTTGGTAAGCATCTGATACTGTTCCACATCTTTTGCTAAAGCATTTTTATCGAGCTTCCTCTTACGTGGCGGTTGAATTTTTTGGCTCTGGTCGTTTAAGCCAACGTACTAAAGACGCTTTTCCAATACGGAATTGTTTCGCGAGTATTCTTCGAATTTGTTAAAATCAATGTATAATCATAACACACTTCGGTCATTTCCTTATCATGACCTCATAACTTTAGGTCGAAATGAGTATATACTGCTGATTAAATCAAACCATTAGTATTACAAAATTAATACTTGAATATACAGCATGACGTAGCTCAGGTTAGCGGTAATCTAGAGTGATATGTACAATTGATATATTCGACTATAAAATAGTCTATACAGGAAAGCTCGAAGGTTTAACAATTCGAGAAACTGCGAAACCAATTCCGTATGGAAAAGCGTCTTTAGTACGTTGGCTTAAACGACCAGAGCCAAAAAATTCAACGCCACGTAAGAGGAAGCTCGATAAAAATGCTTAGCAAAAGATGTGGAACAGTATCCAGATGCTTACCAAAAGGAACGGGCAGAGCGATTCGGTGTTTGTAAAAAGACTATTTGGCAATCCCTTAAAAAGCTGGGATTAACCTATAAAAAAAACTCTATTCCATCCAAAAACCAACGAAAGCGACAGGCTGGCACATCAGCAAAAAAGACAACAGTATGAAAAAAAAAGATAAATCTGTTGTTTTATTGATGAAAGTGGTTTTTCACATGACACTCCACGAACTCACGGCTATTCCCCAAAAGGTCACCGTTGTTTTGGCCTGAAAAACTGGGGTGCTAAGGGAAGAACAAATGTTATTGGCGCTTTATTGGGAACAACCCTTTTTGCTATCGGATTATTGATTGCAATATTAATCGTGATGTTTTTATGTTGGATCACAAAAATATTGCTCCCAGAACTTCCTGAAAATTCTGTTATTTTTATGGACAACGCTAGCTTTCACAAAGGTAAGAATATTGAACAGGCAATTATAAACGCAGGACACAGATAGAATATTTGCCTGTGTATTCACCAGATTTAAATCCTATAGAACATAAATGGTCTCAAGCTAAACGTAAAAAGATGGAAACAGGATGCACTATCGATGACCTGTTTTTAATACATATGCTGTAATCAAAATTAAGTCGCCTAGCTATATCACCTCAACTTAGGTGACCAAATTTAGTATGCCACTACAATGCAGTAAATCGAATTTGTGGGTGTTGTGAATTACATATCGATATTCGTCCTACCCGGTCTGTCACTAAAAAATTTGGATGAATTATTACATGCCGCACTTAAACCGATTAAACATCGTTGGCCGGATCGCTTAACTATCGAGGAACTTTATCCGCCTATTCCCTGTTTTGAATACCCTATAAATCATAACATGGTGAAAATAATTGAAAATTTATTAGATAAAAAAGCTCAAACCGTTAATTACTTGCACCGAAGCGCCCTTTATTCAAATGCGATGTCCAACATTAATATTAAGGCCAGGTTCGATAGAGCAGGCTCACCAACCTGATGAATTTATTGAACTTAAATATATAAAACCGACAATTGAATTACTCACGAGTTTCGCACCAATAAAAAAACGCTCTATTTTTAAGTTTAATTCAGCATAATATATAAATAGACAAAATCTTATAAATTAAAAGCAACTTATTGTAATTTAAACAAATTTATACGTTTTAGTAACTTGCAAATTAACCATTGCTTTTAAGCCATTTCTGGAATTTTATATGCCTATGCGAAACTCGTGTTACTTTCACAAATGATATCCCATTTTTGCTTGATGTATAGCTAGGCGACTTAATTTTGATTACAAGGTGTGTTATGAGTTATACAATTGATTTTCGACGTAAAGTAATATCTTAAGGAAAGCCGAAGGTTTAACAATTCGAGAAACTGCGAAACAATTCCGTATTGGAAAAGCGTCTTTAGTACGTTGGCTTAAACGACCAGAGCCAAAAAATTCAACGCCACGTAAGAGGAAGCTCGATAAAAATGCTTTAGCAAAAGATGTGGAACAGTATCCAGATGCTTACCAAAAGGAACGGGCAGAGCGATTCGGTGTTTGTAAAAAGACTATTTGGCAATCCCTTAAAAAGCTGGGATTAACCTATAAAAAAAACTCTATTCCATCCAAAAACCAACGAAAGCGACAGGCTGGCACATCAGCAAAAAAGACAACA
>NZ_LWMI01000081.1 GCF_001640365.1 Candidatus Arsenophonus triatominarum
TGATGAGTAATCGCTGATAGCAAGAGTTTTCGCCTCTTACTACCAGCTAATCCCAAACCTACAGTGACTAGGAGTCAAGGGCTAATGAAAAAGTCTACCTTCCGCGTGCGCGTAATTGAAGCGCAAAATCAAATCATCGAGTTATTCGTTCGAACCATCACGCAATTTAACCCGTTCGTCAGCGTGCCCGAATTCTCCAGCGAGTTGGGGGTGCGGCATGAAATACTTCAAAGCAACCATCATCACTAACGTTGACCACGAGAAGGGTAAGACAACAAATTTCATCTATCTTTCCTCTGAGACGAAAATAGCTGCCAAGAAATTGGCCTCTCAACATATCTTTGAGACTGACGGCGCAAACTGCTGTTTTTACAAATCGCCCAGATTGGAAGAAATTAGTATTTTGTGATTTTCGCGTGACTGTGTTCCCTTTAATTTCCGGTTATCTTCCGCTTCCTCGCCCGTTCGCTCGCGTTGCTCGGTCACTTGGCTGTGGCGAGCGGTGGGTATTTTAATTTTAAGGATTTTTTTGGATTGTTTTTTAACTCAATTTTTACGCTTTAAATTGCGAGCACCGTCGAAGAGAAAGCGGAATTAATCCGTTGCTACTGAGTCGTCTGATACTTCTTTCTATCAAAAGATACAAGAAGAGAAGTAATCATAAAACCTGTTATAGAAAGAATTAAATTTTTAATATCTGTTTGTCACAACCATAAATACTGTTGTTGCTGTAATCAAAAATGAGTGTCTTTATGATTACGTTAAAATCAAAAAATACGTTGACATAATCAAAAAAACAACTAAAATGCTTAAGTAAGAGTAAGAAAAAATAGAAAAATGCATATGACGGAATCAAAAAATATCGATGTAATAAGGCACAAACAAAATCCATTCATGGAAAATATGATGATTCCTATGGGGACTAAACAAATTCGATTATCCAAAATGGGTAAAGATCGGAATGTATTAGTCAATCAACTTACAGGAGAAATTTTAGGAACGCATGTAACAACTTATAAAAAAGTTGATAGGGGGAAATTTATAAAACTTTTCGCTGAAAATATAGCGATGACTTTTGAATTAGGCTCTGCTGGACTAAAAGCACTAAATGTATTGATTTTACAGTGCAAAATTCAGGAATGAACAAAGATAGAGTTGTGTTAGATAAATACGCTTTAGAAGAATTTTATCTGATTCAGGTCAAAAATTATCTCAAGCAACATTTACTAGAGGAATTAAAGAACTAGTAGGGGCTCAAATAATCGCAAGATGTTTAAAACAAGGAGATTATTTTATTAACCCAAACTTTATTTTTAATGGAGACAGAGTTGCATTTACTACAGCAATAGAAAAACAAGATTAAATTAGCGGTACTTGAACGGGCTCTGAACCCCGCCCAAGCACCTGATCCAACAACCTAAGTCGATAGGAGTCGGACTATGCGAAATAGTACCTTCCGCGTGCGCGTAATTGAAGCGCAAAATCAAATCATCGAGTTATTCGTTCGAACCTCACGCAATTTAACCCGTCGTCAGCGTGCCCGAATTCTCCAGCGAGTTGGGGGTGCGGCATGAAATACTTCAAAGCAACCATCATCACTAACGTTGACCACGAGAAGGGTAAGACAACAAATTTCATCTATCTTTCCTCTGAGACGAAAATAGCTGCCAAGAAATTGGCCTCTCAACATATCTTTGAGACTGACGGCGCAAACTGCTGTTTTTACAAATCGCCCAGATTGGAAGAAATTAGTATTTTGTGATTTTCGCGTGACTGTGTTCCCTTTAATTTCCGGTTATCTCCCGCTTCCTCGCCCGTTCGCTCGCGTTGCTCGGTCACTTGGCTGTGGCGAGCGGTGGGCGTTAAATTTTAAAAAGATTTTTTGGTTTTTTTTAAAGAAAATCCGGTTTTTCCTTAACTCAGTCCGCTCACCGCAGGAGACGTTGAGGCGGAGCGCAGCTTGCGAGCACCGAACAGCGGCGACGAGGAAGCGGAAGTTAGTTTGTTGCTATTGAGTTGTCTGATAGTTCCAACTAATACAGATACAGAAAGGGAATGCACTATAAAATTATGATTTATAATTATTTTTTATTTTACAGTATCAGTATTGATGATACTGATGAGTCTCATAGCTAATGATACTCAGTTTTTAAAATAAAAAAATATTTGACACAACCAGTATCTTTTGGTTATAGTTTTTATTACTGGATTGAGACTGAGGGGTATCATATAAATTGAAATTAGATAATTATAATTTCGTCCAGTTATCAAAAGGATATATGAATCATTTTAGAGGTCTAATAAGCAAACATCCTCTTGCTGCTGAAATATTAATTTTTTTCATGGAAAAAATGGGAAGAACGACAAACGCTGTTGTATGTAGTTATCAATTACTACAAGAAGTGACCGGATATAGTCGTCCAAGTGTAGCAAGGGCAGTAAGAATCTTAAAAAAAGATAACTGGATAGATACGGTAAAAGTTGGAAATGCAACCGCATACTGTGTTAATGAAAAAGTAGCTTGGCAGGCAGGTAGAGATGAGCGTCAATATGCTATTTTTAGTGCCACAGTTGTTGCCACTTCTACTGAACAAGAAAGTAATTTTAGGGAAAAATCGAAGGAAAAATTAACGTATATTCCTTTTGTTGAGAAAGAATAATCGCTGATTGAAGGAGTTAACGCCTCCTACAACCAGCTAACCCAAAACCTACGATAACTAGGAGTCGGACTATGAGAAATAGTACCTTCCGTGTGCGCGTAATTGAAGCGCAAAATCAAATCATCGAGTTATTCGTTCGAACCTCACGCAATTTAACCCTTCGTCAGCGTGCCCGAATTCTCCAGCGAGTTGGGGGTGCGGCATGAAATACTTCAAAGCAACCATCATCACTAACGTTGACCACGAGAAGGGTAAGACAACAAATTTCATCTATCTTTCCTCTGAGACGAAAATAGCTGCCAAGAAATTGGCCTCTCAACATATCTTTGAGACTGACGGCGCAAATTGCTGTTTTTACAAATCGCCCAGATTGGAAGAAATTAGTATTTTGTGATTTTCGCGTGACTGTGTTCCCTTTAATTTCCGGTTATCTTCCGCTTCCTCGCCCGTTCGCTCGCGTTGCTCGGTCACTTGGCTGTGGCGAGCGGTGGGCATTTTAATTTTAAGGATTTTTGGGATTTTTTTTAGTTAATTCAGTTTCCTTACCTTAGATCGGGAATACCGAAAAACGTCGACTAGGAAGCGGAAGTTAATTTGTTTCTTGATGAGTTGCTTGGTAGTTCCTTACACCTAAAGATTAATAAATAAACCTCATGTAAGTTATTGATATATATAGATGTGAGTTTTCATTTTCTGATCCTTTGGAAACCTATTTTTGCACCTTGTAGAATCAAAAAATATATTATATTGGTTTTTAAGAAACCAAAAAAAACCTTGTTAAAACCATTTTTTATTATATAATGGCATTACAGAGTTCAGTTAATAATGAGAAAATGGATGGCAGAGATTAGATATGAAAGTAATCCTTTCTTAGAAAATATGGTTATACCGTTTGGTAGAAAAACGGTAAAGCTTTCTCCGCTAGGACGTGAAGATAATATTTTAGTTAATCAATTCACTGGTGAAATAAGGGGTACTCATGTTGCCACTTATAAAAAAGTTGATTCTCAGTGTTTTGTGAAATTATTTACTGAGAATATTGCACTAGCATTTAATCTTAAATCTGCAGGTATAAAGGCATTAACGGTACTAATATTTATAGTTCAAAAATCCGCCATGAATAAGGATGTGGTAAATTTAGATTCATACACTTTAAAAGAATTCCTAAATTTTAACGAAGGAGTCAAACTATCTATGACAACTTTTAGGAGAGGACTCATAGAACTTGAAGAAGCTAAAATAATAGCTAAGGCATTGAGAAAAGGAAATTATTTTATAAATCCAAACTTTGTTTTCAATGGAGATAGAATAGCGTTCTCAACAATTATTGAAAAAGAAAACGCAATATCAAGTAATTAGTCGCTAGCTGTTTGGGTTGCACCCCTCACAGCTAGCTAGCCCAAAACCTACTGTAACTAGGAGTCGGACTATGGGAAATAGTACCTTCCGCGTGCGCGTAATTGAAGCGCAAAATCAAATCATCGAGTTATTCGTTCGAACCTCACGCAATTTAACCCTTCGTCAGCGTGCCCGAATTCTCCAGCGAGTTGGGGGTGCGGCATGAAATACTTCAAAGCAACCATCATCACTAACGTTGACCACGAGAAGGGTAAGACAACAAATTTCATCTATCTTGCGTCTGAAACGAAAATTGCCGCCAAGAAATTGGCCTCTCAACATATCTTTAAAACGGACGGCGCAAACTGCTGTTTTTACAAATCGCCCAGATTGGAAGAAATTAGCGTTGAAGAGTATCTCGCTAATACCGAAAAACAGACGGATATTATCGAAGAACAGGGCATAGACCAGTTTTGCGCTTTACTCACGATATTTGGGGTTCAGGAAGAATACGACGAAGGCGAGATTCGCGATGCGGAGGATTTGTTGGCCAATCCATCAGAAGAGCCAGAGATTTTTGAGCAATACACCGAACTTCGTGAATTGTTGTCCGTGAAAATACAGGAAGCAGACAAAACTATCTCTTTAAGCGAAATCAAGGGAATAGCGATTCATCTTTTTGAGTGTGGAAAAAATAATCAGTTATTAACGCAATCAACAGAGTTATCCACTAAATCTGTCGTTATGTCTGTGGAAAACGTGGGAGAAGCGGAAAAAAGCGAGGCGAATATAGTACCTGAAGAATTGGTTAATAATTACACAGAAGGGCAACAATTAATTAACTCAAAAGTCACAAACATAGACGACAACTCTATCTTCTCTGCTTTTCCTCCCGTTAACGGAAAAATCATGAGCGGTGAAAATATCACGCTTGAGATGTTGAACGGCTGTGTGGATGCGTTGAAACCCACAGAGAGCTTGATTGTTCGCCGTTTGTCAAATAGCACCTATCACGCGGCAAACGGTTATTCGAGTACGCAAATTAGGTTGGTGCAAAAGGCAGAGACAATAGCTGTGCTGGATTGGGACAAGGACGCACCCGTTCAGGAAGGAAAAACAAGAGCGTTTTTGATTGGTGATGCGGTACATACGGCTATTCTTGAGCCGGAGAAATTTCCGCTAAGATATGTTTCTGCACCTGAGCTGGATTTGCGTACAAAGGATGGCAAAAAAACGCTATCCGATTTTGAGAAAAAAAATCTAACATTGGCAAGGGTTGTTTTAAAAAAGGAGGAATTTGAGGCAATCCAATTGATGCGTGATTCTGCGCTGGCTTACCCAATGGTTGAAGAGCTACTCGAAAACGGCGAACCAGAGGTTTCAATTTTCTATCGCACGGAAAAGGGGACGCTATTGAAAATTCGTCCTGATTTGTTGGGAATCTATTCAGATAAGCCTTTCTTGTTGGATGTGAAAACGACTGACAATTTTCAAGGTTTTGGGAAATCTGTTGATGAGTTTGGTTATCACATACAAGCGGAATTTTACCGTCTGATTGCTAATCAGGTATTTGGTCAAGCGATAGCTTTCACTTTCTGTGCAATTGGCAAAAACCCAGCTTATGGGCGTTTTCCTGTGAAACTTTGTGAACCCGACGACGAAGATAGCGAGCAGGGCGTATACGAAGTAAATCGTGTGATTGATATGCTAGAAAGCGTCATAGAAACCTACCCAATAGTCAAAATATCCCGTCCTTTCTGGGCAAAACAGGCGGATAGAAAACGCAGAGAAGCTTTGATGATGGAAGAGGGTGTAGCATGAATACCGGACTGGAAACCATGAACAACGTCTATGCCAATTTGCAATCGGTCATTACGCAGCAAGGCATAGCAGCCCTGTTACCTGCTCAGGTTACGCCTGAGCAGTTCACCCGAACCGCCGCAACCGCATTGATTGAAAATGCGGATTTGCAAAAAGCCGATAAGCAATCACTGGTGCTGGCCTTAACCCGTTGCGCCAAAGACGGACTTATGCCTGACGGACGAGAAGCTGCTCTGATTGTCCGTAGTACCAAAGTCAATAATCAATTTGTGAAAAAAGCCGTCTACATGCCGATGGTGGACGGTGTTATGAAACGTGCCCGTCAATCCGGTCAGGTAGCCAATATCATTGCAAAGGTTGTCTATTCACAAGATGAGTTTGAATATGTGATTGATGAAAACGGCGAGCATTTAACCCACCGTCCAGCGTTTTTTGATGGTGATGAGGTAGTAAAAGTCTATGCCTTCGCCAAACTCAATAGCGGTGAACTGGTTGTTGAAGTGATGAGTCGCGCTGACGTGGAAAAGATACGCGATACAGTGAAAAGCGCAAAAGACTACACAAGCCCTTGGGTGAAGTGGTTCGACAGAATGGCACTCAAGACAGTGATTCATCGCCTCGCTAGACGGCTTCCTTGCGCCTCTGAACTATTTTCGATGTTTGGGGTATACGAAGATGCAAATTCAACAGAAAAACCGCTCAGAATGGCTCCTACTTCGTTTAAACGGCTATCGATGAGGGATATTATCCGTGAGCGAAACGAAAAACTACGTCAAAAAGAAGAAACGGCGACAGATGTACAACCAGCAACTAATCCAAAATTGGACGCCGTATTAATCGCCCTCGACGATGCCACCGACGAAAAAAACCTTGCTGAAATCGTTGAGCATTGTACCCTGTTGTCCGCTGAGTTGTCTGAGGACGAAAAAATACAGCTTCGTGAAAAGATTAAGACTAGCAAAAAGCGGTTAATTCCAACCAACAAAGATAGCAATGTTTGGATGGCAAGACTGGCAAACGGTACGGGTGACGCTTGGCGATTTCGAGATGGTGAAATAGTCCACGGATTTTTCGAGGCTGAGAAAAAAGCCAAAGAGGTGGGCGCAGTATTGGAAAAACCGAGTCCTTACCGATTTAGTCCGAGTCATTAAAGTAAAAATGCCCCTGAGGTAAATAGGGGCGTTATTGCTAAAGCTGGATTATGATGTCTTAAATGTAATGATTAATATAGCGGGTTTGTTTGCCATAATTCAATCTGACGCGAGCAATTATTGAAGATATCCGATGAGTAAAAAATTCACCCCAACGCCCCATGATGCGGTATTTAAGCAGTTTTTAAGTGAAAAAGAGACCGCTAAAGATTTCTTTGATATCTGGCTACCGGATGAGATTAAGGCACTGTGTGACTTAGATAGCCTCAAAGTGGAATCTGGCTCATTTGTTGATAGTGAGATGAAAAACTACCAGAGTGATATCCTGTATTCTGTCAAAACAGAAAAGGGACAAGGTTATCTCTATCTGCTGATTGAACACCAATCAACCCCTGACAAGCTCATGGCATGGCGACTCATGCGCTACAGTATGGCTGCCATGCAAAAGCATTTAGAGGCTGGTCATAAAGAGTTGCCGCTGGTTTTTCCCATCCTGTTTTATTGCGGTGAGAAAAGCCCTCATCCGTATAGTACAGACTGGCTAGACTGCTTTAGTGGCAGAGATATTGCCGAAAAGATATACACCAAACCGTTTAAGCTAGTCGATGTCACCACGCTTGATGACGGTGAGATTATGCAACATAAGCGAATGGCGTTATTGGAGCTTATCCAAAAACACATTCGAAGACGGGATATGGCCGAGCTACTGAATAGTATTGTTAAACTGTTGTCGTATAATTATTATACTGATAATCAAGTTATTACTATGTTTAACTATCTAATCCAAGAAGGCAATGCTGAGCAACCAGCAAAGTTAATCAAAGAGATAGCCAGACAGACAGAGAAACATGAGGGGGCATTGATGAATATTGCACAAGGTATACGAGAAGAAGGCATACAACAAGGCATACAACAAGGTATGCAACAAGGCATACAACAAGGCATACAACAAGGTATGCAACAAGGCATACAACAAGGTATGCAACAAGGCATACAACAAGGTATGCAACAAGGCATACAACAAGGTATGCAACAAGGGAAAGTTGAGGGCGAAAAACAGGCTTCCATGAAGATAGCGCGCCAAATGCTCGAAAGTGGCATGGATAGACAATCGGTGATGAAATTTACGAGCTTAAATGATACTGAAATGAGCAACCTGTTTAAAGATTAAACCATGACAGAACGCCAAAATTTAAGCCTTAATCGTCCTAGAAAGCTTTCATCGGAAGAACATCACAAAAGTGACCTTGCTTACCGTAAAAAGGTCTGGGTAAAGGCTGCGTCAAAAAAACAGAAAAAAAACCTCATCCTTCGAAAGCCGTAAAACAGCAGCCCAAGCAGACGGTTGTTAAACCCAAACAGGAAGTGAAGGTTAAAACACCTAAATCACCCACACCGTCTAAAAAGCGATTACCGTTAAATGAGGCAATTTCACAAATTAGCACGTTTTGGCCTTATCTTTTCCCTGATGGCAAGCTGTGCCCAATGAAAATTGGCATCCAGCAGGATATGTGGCAAGAGGTGAAGGAAAAGGGCTTACCGATAGCGAGAAGGCGTTTAAGAGCCTGTTTGGGTAGTGTTGGTCATCACGCCGATTATCGCGCACTTATCCAGTTAGGCGCATTTCGTTATGACAAATCCGGTCAGATAGTTGGCGAGGTCACCCAAGCGGATGTTGAGGATAATTTGCAACGTTTAGCACGGCGAAATAAATCAACCAATTCTTTTCTGTCATGCTGATTTGGCGTTGGAAAGCTACTCAATCCGGTTTTTTCGGCCAGTCAATATCGGGTGCAGTTGAAACATCCGTACGGTTCACAAAAACCCGATATTTTTTCCAGGCTATCAGTCGTTTTTTCTCGTCTTCGGTGGCCATTTCTAAATCGACTGCATCTTGAAGGGGTGCAATTTCACGAGTGGCATCATATAATTTTTGTTGTTTGATGCCTTCTAATTTTTGTCTTTCTGCTAATTTTTCAGCTTCTGCATCCTTGACCCACTTTTCACCATCCCAAACATCATATTCGCTTTGAGGGGCTAATGATGTTAAATATTCCGGTACCTTACCTAATTTTTCAAGGGTGACAGATTGACGGCTTTTCGTATCAAACAAAACCAAACCGCGATGATCTTCCTGATATTCCCATTCCTGATTTTGTTCATTAAAAACAACAGCGAAACCTTCCTTTTTGTCAATTGGTTTTTTCTCAGTATGAAAAGGCAGTATGTCATGAGTTTCATCCGTGTAAGCATCGCAAGGACCCAGCAACTCATGTGTATCACTCGTGTAGGTATAGGCTTTAAAAATTCTAAACATTTTTGATTCCTTAACTGATTCTGTACCAGCCCATTAGCGTAATAAAAGCATTCGTTATATTAATTTCGCTACTACTTCCCGTCTTTCCCGTTGTACCTGAAACAGAATGGGTGTGTGCACCGATAGTAACAGTATGTGAGTGGTTCCCCGCTTGTGATGTATTTTGAGCCCTTGGTTTCCATTGATTAGGATTACCGTCATCGCCTCTTGCATTCCATGGGTCACGTACAACGCCTGCAAAATTATGTGCATGATTACCCGTTGCATTCGTATTTTTAGTACCATAATCATAGCTACTGGTTGTTGCTGAAAAAGTGTGCCCGTGAGCGGGTAATTGGGCTTCTGTCAGCTTAATAGCATCAGCGCCTCCGGTAGTGAATACATTAGAACCATCTGCTTTTGCTAAACGAATGGTTTTATTTTCACCAATGTATTGCCATTTTGTATTTGGAAATAAGGTATTGGGATTTTTATTTTGAGCAAACCAGACAACAATCCCTACCGGATAAATTCCGTCAATACTTACGGTTTTCGCCAAGTCATAAGCGGCTTTGACGGCTTTGGGTGTGGCGGCCAGCGTTTCATCATTGCTGTCAGTGGCGCTACTTAACCGTGTGAGACCGTGTTGAGTGAGCGACGCAACGAGGATAGCAAAAATAATCTGTGAACCATCGCAACGGATAACATTTCTGCCACTGGGCAGTACAACACCAGTCCCTGACAGGGGTTTACAGGTCAGGGTGAAATTCCCCTGACAGTGATTGGTGACAGTCCAGTTTCTTATCCATGGCGGGAAAATTACGGTGGTATCAGCAATAAGATTGCCACTGAAGACCAGTTCTTCTTTTGCGGCCTGTAAGGTAGTCAAGGTTATCGTGCCGGTTTCCAGTCCGGTTATACTGGTGATGCCGTAACTAT
The DNA here is from genome assembly GCF_001640365.1 of Candidatus Arsenophonus triatominarum. Classification (GTDB taxonomy): domain Bacteria; phylum Pseudomonadota; class Gammaproteobacteria; order Enterobacterales; family Enterobacteriaceae; genus Arsenophonus; species Arsenophonus triatominarum. The sequence goes on from NZ_LWMI01000081.1 coordinate 10,206, forward strand.
TCACGGGTACCCACCCTGTTGCGGAGGCATCCAACACTTCCGGATTGGTCGTATTCCCGTCTATTGTATTTAGCCAAAAACCGTCATTCGTGGAATTGGGCACTTTCGCCCCCGCCGGATAACCACCAATCGCCGTGGCAAAATCGGCATCAAAAGGGTAACCCGCGCCCGCATTATGCCAACGATAGCCGGTGTATAGTTCGTTAAGTGCCTGATTCATGTCACGGCCATCAGGGGGCAAGCCGCCTGCGGCTTTAATCGTCATGGTAATGGGGGGAAAACCGGCATCATAAGAAGCCTGATTACTGCCGGTTGGCGTTTTCGCCGTTAAATCACGCCGTGAACCATTCGCCCCAAAGGGCACCGGTTTACGAGCGGGCAAGTCTGTTTTTTTCATAAAATACTCCAAAAAATTCTACTGGATGATTAACGTCCCGCCGTAAAAAACGTCCCCTCATTAAACGGATAGGCATCCTCGGCAAAGCCAAAGTAGGGGGCGACGACCTGATTGATATTCATCAGTACCCCAGAAGGTAACGGGGTGACCTCGCTGTTTCTCAATACTGACAATTCAAAGGGTTCTAGGGGAAAGGCGGTGGTAATACCAATAGTCATGTCACGATAATTCACACAAAACGCCTCGCCACGTTCCTTAAACAGAAAACGTAAGAAGCGATTGATTTCAGGAATAGTCGCAATACTGATGTTAGAAAACGCCTTGCTGAGTATCAGGCTTCGATAAGCGTTGTCCGCTAGCCGGATTTTTCTGGTTTCCTGCACACCCGCGTAATAAGGGGCATCACTGAACGGGTGGGATAATCCGCTTTTCCTTCGTCTGCCTGCGCAAACCCAAACGCGCTGTTATCGACTTCCGCCGTGATGTAACGTGAAATGTTGACGATTTTCCCCCACATATCCAGACCAAAGCGGTTGCAGGTGGTGATATCCCACACTTCATCAAGAAACCGGTCAGTAAAATCCTCCAGACTCACCGCCTGCTCGAATGTTGCGATGACAGACAGCAATTTCTGGCTGGCACTGTACTGGTTTAGCACCGTTTTTTGCCAACTCATTTTAACTCCACGTGAATGTTATCGGCTTGCAAAACGGGGACTTGCGCCACGCCTGGTGTTAACGCAGACAGCCAGTTTTTGCCGTCTTGGGATATCATTACTGATACGACACTCACCGAATAAGGCTCAATCGCAATAATCGGCGCGTAGTATTTACCCACATTCAGGGTTGCCCCTATACCCGCACGTTGAATGCCTTCTACCTCGCCATTAAACACGCGAATAACTGTTTTTTTAACTTGCCCGGTAATGTCACAGGGAGGATTGAGACTTTTATCAATGTTGACGGAAAAATAGACGCTTAATGGGGTGGCTCGCTGCCACTGCATCACATATTGCGGGTAAGGCGGCGAGTAGTTCTCTTTATCATAAACAGTAAAGGTGGTATCCCCATTCATGTCCGCGCCAGGATTGTAATACTGGAAGATCGTCTCGGCGATATCGGTATCGTTGCCACCATTCACACAAATAAAAACGGAATGCGGTTTAACCGGATAAAGAGTCGTGCCGATAGTGACCGTCTCCCTTGTTCGGTTTGACCAGACATACGCATCCGTCACACCTTGGGTTTCCAGTAGGGCCGCTTTCATCGCACCATCGGTATTACGACCGTTGCGCGCCACTGATTGGCGGCGGCGTGTTTCAAAGGCAATGCGGGATTCTACCTGTGACCCGACACGGGCCGGTGTGTCATTGGTGATGGCGTCCCACCCTGAAACAGAGCTAAAAATTTGCGTTAATTCCCCGTGGCGCAGGCGATGGGGCCATGCGTCGTGTTCTGGAAGGGGATTTTTACCGTGCCGCTGGCAGGGATGGTTGCTTCGCTCACTGAACGCCACAAATAACCGGCCTTATCCTGGGCGGTACTGCCTGCTGGGATACGGGTGCCGACTTTGCCCGTGCAGGTGGCCATGACAACGCTACCCTGACCAGGAATACGATTGAGAAAATAGATGCGCCCTATTCCATCCTGAAAGCGCCCGCTCGCAAAATCGGGGTTAATCTGGTTGAACAGGCATAATAATTTGTCGTAGACCTGCGCCAGTATTTCGGTCTCACTCTGGGCTATCTGTCCTTGGGGGGCGCTCAGTGATTGACTGGCATGGCCGCCCAATATGCCGACAAAATCCGTCAGCCGTCCGGCGAGCACGTCCGCGATATCCGGCACCGACACCCCGTTTTCGGTTATCGTGACATCAGGTACCGCGGTTTTCACTGTGGTCATAATATCACCTCCAATCGGTTATTCTCGTTATCCGTGACGCGAATGACACCGCGCAGTTTCCGACTGGCCTTATCCAGCCTGACGCTTGCTATTGCCTGGTTAACAACGGGCAGTTTTTCGGCCTCAACT
>NZ_LWMI01000082.1 GCF_001640365.1 Candidatus Arsenophonus triatominarum
ACAAACATAGACGACAACTCTATCTTCTCTGCTTTTCCTCCCGTTAACGGAAAAATCATGAGCGGATGAAAATATCACGCTTGAGATGTTGAACGGCTGTGTGGATGCGTTGAAACCACAGAGAACTTGATTGTTCGCCGTTTGTCAAATAGCACCTATCACGCGGCAAACGGTTATTCGAGTACGCAAATTAGGTTGGTGCAAAAGGCAGAGACAATAGCTGTGCTGGATTGGGACAAGGACGCACCCGTTCAGGAAGGAAAAACAAGAGCGTTTTTGATTGGTGATGCGGTACATACGGCTATTCTTGAGCCGGAGAAATTTCCGCTAAGATATGTTTCTGCACCTGAGCTGGATTTGCGTACAAAGGATGGCAAAAAAACGCTATCCGATTTTGAGAAAAAAATCTAACATTGGCAAGGGTTGTTTTAAAAAAGGAGGAATTTGAGGCAATCCAATTGATGCGTGATTCTGCGCTGGCTTACCCAATGGTTGAAGAGCTACTCGAAAACGGCGAACCAGAGGTTTCAATTTTCTATCGCACGGAAAAGGGGACGCTATTGAAAATTCGTCCTGATTTGTTGGGAATCTATTCAGATAAGCCTTTCTTGTTGGATGTGAAAACGACTGACAATTTTCAAGGTTTTGGGAAATCTGTTGATGAGTTTGGTTATCACATACAAGCGGAATTTTACCGTCTGATTGCTAATCAGGTATTTGGTCAAGCGATAGCTTTCACTTTCTGTGCAATTGGCAAAAACCCAGCTTATGGGCGTTTTCCTGTGAAACTTTGTGAACCCGACGACGAAGATAGCGAGCAGGGCGTATACGAAGTAAATCGTGTGATTGATATGCTAGAAAGCGTCATAGAAACCTACCCAATAGTCAAAATATCCCGTCCTTTCTGGGCAAAACAGGCGGATAGAAAACGCAGAGAAGCTTTGATGATGGAAGAGGGTGTAGCATGAATACCGGACTGGAAACCATGAACAACGTCTATGCCAATTTGCAATCGGTCATTACGCAGCAAGGCATAGCAGCCCTGTTACCTGCTCAGGTTACGCCTGAGCAGTTCACCCGAACCGCCGCAACCGCATTGATTGAAAATGCGGATTTGCAAAAAGCCGATAAGCAATCACTGGTGCTGGCCTTAACCCGTTGCGCCAAAGACGGACTTATGCCTGACGGACGAGAAGCTGCTCTGATTGTCCGTAGTACCAAAGTCAATAATCAATTTGTGAAAAAAGCCGTCTACATGCCGATGGTGGACGGTGTTATGAAACGTGCCCGTCAATCCGGTCAGGTAGCCAATATCATTGCAAAGGTTGTCTATTCACAAGATGAGTTTGAATATGTGATTGATGAAAACGGCGAGCATTTAACCCACCGTCCAGCGTTTTTTGATGGTGATGAGGTAGTAAAAGTCTATGCCTTCGCCAAACTCAATAGCGGTGAACTGGTTGTTGAAGTGATGAGTCGCGCTGACGTGGAAAAGATACGCGATACAGTGAAAAGCGCAAAAGACTACACAAGCCCTTGGGTGAAGTGGTTCGACAGAATGGCACTCAAGACAGTGATTCATCGCCTCGCTAGACGGCTTCCTTGCGCCTCTGAACTATTTTCGATGTTTGGGGTATACGAAGATGCAAATTCAACAGAAAAACCGCTCAGAATGGCTCCTACTTCGTTTAAACGGCTATCGATGAGGGATATTATCCGTGAGCGAAACGAAAAACTACGTCAAAAAGAAGAAACGGCGACAGATGTACAACCAGCAACTAATCCAAAATTGGACGCCGTATTAATCGCCCTCGACGATGCCACCGACGAAAAAAACCTTGCTGAAATCGTTGAGCATTGTACCCTGTTGTCCGCTGAGTTGTCTGAGGACGAAAAAATACAGCTTCGTGAAAAGATTAAGACTAGCAAAAAGCGGTTAATTCCAACCAACAAAGATAGCAATGTTTGGATGGCAAGACTGGCAAACGGTACGGGTGACGCTTGGCGATTTCGAGATGGTGAAATAGTCCACGGATTTTTCGAGGCTGAGAAAAAAGCCAAAGAGGTGGGCGCAGTATTGGAAAAACCGAGTCCTTACCGATTTAGTCCGAGTCATTAAAGTAAAAATGCCCCTGAGGTAAATAGGGGCGTTATTGCTAAAGCTGGATTATGATGTCTTAAATGTAATGATTAATATAGCGGGTTTGTTTGCCATAATTCAATCTGACGCGAGCAATTATTGAAGATATCCGATGAGTAAAAAATTCACCCCAACGCCCCATGATGCGGTATTTAAGCAGTTTTTAAGTGAAAAAGAGACCGCTAAAGATTTCTTTGATATCTGGCTACCGGATGAGATTAAGGCACTGTGTGACTTAGATAGCCTCAAAGTGGAATCTGGCTCATTTGTTGATAGTGAGATGAAAAACTACCAGAGTGATATCCTGTATTCTGTCAAAACAGAAAAGGGACAAGGTTATCTCTATCTGCTGATTGAACACCAATCAACCCCTGACAAGCTCATGGCATGGCGACTCATGCGCTACAGTATGGCTGCCATGCAAAAGCATTTAGAGGCTGGTCATAAAGAGTTGCCGCTGGTTTTTCCCATCCTGTTTTATTGCGGTGAGAAAAGCCCTCATCCGTATAGTACAGACTGGCTAGACTGCTTTAGTGGCAGAGATATTGCCGAAAAGATATACACCAAACCGTTTAAGCTAGTCGATGTCACCACGCTTGATGACGGTGAGATTATGCAACATAAGCGAATGGCGTTATTGGAGCTTATCCAAAAACACATTCGAAGACGGGATATGGCCGAGCTACTGAATAGTATTGTTAAACTGTTGTCGTATAATTATTATACTGATAATCAAGTTATTACTATGTTTAACTATCTAATCCAAGAAGGCAATGCTGAGCAACCAGCAAAGTTAATCAAAGAGATAGCCAGACAGACAGAGAAACATGAGGGGGCATTGATGAATATTGCACAAGGTATACGAGAAGAAGGCATACAACAAGGCATACAACAAGGTATGCAACAAGGTATACAACAAGGGAAAGTTGAGGGCGAAAAACAGGCTTCCATGAAGATAGCGCGCCAAATGCTCGAAAGTGGCATGGATAGACAATCGGTGATGAAATTTACGAGCTTAAATGATACTGAAATGAGCAACCTGTTTAAAGATTAAACCATGACAGAACGCCAAAAATTAAGCCTTAATCGTCCTAGAAAGCCTTCATCGGAAGAACATCACAAAAGTGACCTTGCTTACCGTAAAAAGGTCTGGGTAAAGGCTGCGTCAAAAAAACAGAAAAAAAAACCTCATCCTTCGAAAGCCGTAAAACAGCAGCCCAAGCAGACGGTTGTTAAACCCAAACAGGAAGTGAAGGTTAAAACACCTAAATCACCCACACCGTCTAAAAAGCGATTACCGTTAAATGAGGCAATTTCACAAATTAGCACGTTTTGGCCTTATCTTTTCCCTGATGGCAAGCTGTGCCCAATGAAAATTGGCATCCAGCAGGATATGTGGCAAGAGGTGAAGGAAAAGGGCTTACCGATAGCGAGAAGGCGTTTAAGAGCCTGTTTGGGTAGTGTTGGTCATCACGCCGATTATCGCGCACTTATCCAGTTAGGCGCATTTCGTTATGACAAATCCGGTCAGATAGTTGGCGAGGTCACCCAAGCGGATGTTGAGGATAATTTGCAACGTTTAGCACGGCGAAATAAATCAACCAATTCTTTTCTGTCATGCTGATTTGGCGTTGGAAAGCTACTCAATCCGGTTTTTTCGGCCAGTCAATATCGGGTGCAGTTGAAACATCCGTACGGTTCACAAACACCCGATATTTTTTCCAGGCTATCAGTCGTTTTTTCTCGTCTTCGGTGGCCATTTCTAAATCGACTGCATCTTGAAGGGGTGCAATGATTTTGCTTGCGTCTAATAAAAGTTGCTGCTTGTCAGACTCAGCCCTTGCGACAAGTTTTTCTTTCGTTGGCGGTGGGTACATTCTCCACTCAGGGAGTCCATTTTTTCCGGCAACTCGATATTTTTCTAGCGGATGTTGGCTAAATTCTTCAGCCATCTCATCGGAGATAAATACAGCATCATCCGGCCAACTCCCCGCATCAATGTATTGTTGTTTAATTGATGCGTCGTAGATTAAATTTTCTTTTGCACTGTAGACAAAATTTTTATTTTCCATAAATCCTCCGAAAAGAAACCCACGACTTCAGTCGTGGGGTATTGACGATTAATATCCAATACCGAAAACAACGACAGTAGAAGGGGAAGCACTATAACCAGACGCCACTTCAACCTGACTTTTGTTAATAATTTTAGAGGCGGTGACAGGACTATAATTTGTGCTATAAGAGGTTTTATTCAATGATGTCATTACGGTAAGACAGGCGTTTGGAAACGGCGTCGTCCATTTAAACGTTTTAGATATCATTTTCCCACTTTCTGCTTTATCAAGCGCTAATGTCATCCACTGAAACATAAAATTTTGTTCTTCCCCGTTAATAATTGCCGGAATAAAAATATGACCGGATTCATTTGCGCTCGCCGTCGCTGCCTTAAGCAAAGCCGCCGCACCAAGGCCCAGGTTATTTCTGGCCTCAGCTTTGTTTTTAATCTCGGATAAATTGTTATTTATTTTAAGATAACTTTTCAATTCATCGGTTATCACTTTTTGGCTTATCACTTTATCCGTGGCGTTGCCCGTAGTTTGTAAGACGCTTGCTTTATCGAGTTTTTTGTTGACTTCCTCAGTCACGGTTTTCGCCAAGTCATAAGCGGCTTTGACGGCTTTGGGTGTGACGGCCAGCGTTTCATCATTGCTATCAGTGGCGCTACTTAACCGTGTGAGACCGTGTTGAGTGAGCGACGCAACGGGGATAGCAAAAATAATCTGTGAACCATCGCAACGGATAACATTTCTGCCACTGGGCAGTACAACACCAGTCCCTGACAGGGGTTTACAGGTCAGGGTGAAATTCCCCTGACAGTGATTGGTGACAGTCCAGTTTCTTATCCATGGCGGGAAAATTACGGTGGTATCAGCAATAAGATTGCCACTGAAGACCAGTTCTTCTTTTGCGGCCTGTAAGGTAGTCAAGGTTATCGTGCCGGTTTCCAGTCCGGTTATACTGGTGATGCCGTAACTATTCACGGGTACCCACCCTGTTGCGGAGGCATCCAACACTTCCGGATTGGTCGTATTCCCGTCTATTGTATTTAGCCAAAAACCGTCATTCGTGGAATTGGGCACTTTCGCCCCCGCCGGATAACCACCAATCGCCGTGGCAAAATCGGCATCAAAAGGGTAACCCGCGCCCGCATTATGCCAACGATAGCCGGTGTATAGTTCGTTAAGTGCCTGATTCATGTCACGGCCATCAGGGGGCAAGCCGCCTGCGGCTTTAATCGTCATGGTAATGGGGGGAAAACCGGCATCATAAGAAGCCTGATTACTGCCGGTTGGCGTTTTCGCCGTTAAATCACGCCGTGAACCATTCGCCCCAAAGGGCACCGGTTTACGAGCGGGCAAGTCTGTTTTTTTCATAAAATACTCCAAAAAATTCTACTGGATGATTAACGTCCCGCCGTAAAAAACGTCCCCTCATTAAACGGATAGGCATCCTCGGCAAAGCCAAAGTAGGGGGCGACGACCTGATTGATATTCATCAGTACCCCAGAAGGTAACGGGGTGACCTCGCTGTTTCTCAATACCGACAATTCAAAGGGTTCTAGGGGAAAGGCGGTGGTAATACCAATAGTCATGTCACGATAATTCACACAAAACGCCTCGCCACGTTCCTTAAACAGAAAACGTAAGAAGCGATTGATTTCAGGAATAGTCGCAATACTGATGTTAGAAAACGCCTTGCTGAGTATCAGGCTTCGATAAGCGTTGTCCGCTAGCCTGATTTTTCTGGTTTCCTGCACACCCGCGTAATAAGGGGCATCACTGAACGGGGTGGGATAATCCGCTTTTCCTTCGTCTGCCTGCGCAAACCCAAACGCGCTGTTATCGACTTCCGCCGTGATGTAACGTGAAATGTTGACGATTTTCCCCCACATATCCAGACCAAAGCGGTTGCAGGTGGTGATATCCCACACTTCATCAAGAAACCGGTCAGTAAAATCCTCCAGACTCACCGCCTGCTCGAATGTTGCGATGACAGACAGCAATTTCTGGCTGGCACTGTACTGGTTTAGCACCGTTTTTTGCCAACTCATTTTAACTCCACGTGAATGTTATCGGCTTGCAAAACGGGGACTTGCGCCACGCCTGGTGTTAACGCAGACAGCCAGTTTTTGCCGTCTTGGGATATCATTACTGATACGACACTCACCGAATAAGGCTCAATCGCAATAATCGGCGCGTAGTATTTACCCACATTCAGGGTTGCCCCTATACCCGCACGTTGAATGCCTTCTACCTCGCCATTAAACACGCGAATAACTGTTTTTTTAACTTGCCCGGTAATGTCACAGGGAGGATTGAGACTTTTATCAATGTTGACGGAAAAATAGACGCTTAATGGGGTGGCTCGCTGCCACTGCATCACATATTGCGGGTAAGGCGGCGAGTAGTTCTCTTTATCATAAACAGTAAAGGTGGTATCCCCATTCATGTCCGCGCCAGGATTGTAATACTGGAAGATCGTCTCGGCGATATCGGTATCGTTGCCACCATTCACACAAATAAAAACGGAATGCGGTTTAACCGGATAAAGAGTCGTGCCGATAGTGACCGTCTCCCTTGTTCGGTTTGACCAGACATACGCATCCGTCACACCTTGGGTTTCCAGTAGGGCCGCTTTCATCGCACCATCGGTATTACGACCGTTGCGCGCCACTGATTGGCGGCGGCGTGTTTCAAAGGCAATGCGGGATTCTACCTGTGACCCGACACGGGCCGGTGTGTCATTGGTGATGGCGTCCCACCCTGAAACAGAGCTAAAAATTTGCGTTAATTCCCCCGTGGCGCAGGCGATGGGGCCATGCGTCGTGTTCTGGAAGGGGATTTTTACCGTGCCGCTGGCAGGGATGGTTGCTTCGCTCACTGAACGCCACAAATAACCGGCCTTATCCTGGGCGGTACTGCCTGCTGGGATACGGGTGCCGACTTTGCCCGTGCAGGTGGCCATGACAACGCTACCCTGACCAGGAATACGATTGAGAAAATAGATGCGCCCTATTCCATCCTGAAAGCGCCCGCTCGCAAAATCGGGGTTAATCTGGTTGAACAGGCATAATAATTTGTCGTAGACCTGCGCCAGTATTTCGGTCTCACTCTGGGCTATCTGTCCTTGGGGGGCGCTCAGTGATTGACTGGCATGGCCGCCCAATATGCCGACAAAATCCGTCAGCCGTCCGGCGAGCACGTCCGCGATATCCGGCACCGACACCCCGTTTTCGGTTATCGTGACATCAGGTACCGCGGTTTTCACTGTGGTCATAATATCACCTCCAATCGGTTATTCTCGTTATCCGTGACGCGAATGACACCGCGCAGTTTCCGACTGGCCTTATCCAGCCTGACGCTTGCTATTGCCTGGTTAACAACGGGCAGTTTTTCGGCCTCAACTTGTAGTTTTTGCGCAATAAATCCGGCAGTGGGTCGTCTTCCGAGGACTTCCTCCTTCCATGGAATGCCGAGTGAACGGTCAAAATAACATTCACCCATAAATACCAGACAGGCCGAGGCCACATCCTGGGCTACCGCGGCAGGGGTGGTCACTATTGCCAAATTGCCTTCACCGTCTAGCGTTAAATCCCACGCCTTATCCAGTTTTAGGGTGCAATAGGTCATAGCGTGTGCTCCGGTTTATCCGATGTGACACGGCTGCTGCCGCTTTCTACCCCGTTCACATGATGATAATGGCTGTTGTAAGCTTCCCGCAGCGCTTTGATGCTGGCCTGTTGCGTACCGACATTATCGGTGATGTCACCCGCCGCCGTGACATTTCCGGTAAAATGCGCTTGGGGCGTATCGAGGATCACCCCAGAAGGGGCCTTGATAGTGGCCTGCTGACAGTGGATTTCAATGTTTCCTGGACTGGTGATATTTATTCGGTTATCCGCAAATTCAATAAACTGGGTCGGTGGCATATTCAGCAGTCCACCCATGTAAATGCCGTCGGCGCGGTTGTGTCTACGGCGAGTAGACGGTAATGCGCTCTGGCGGGTTGCCCTGACACGGCGGGTATCACGGTCACAAATTAATAGGTGACCAATATCCCCCACGACCGGATTCATGATGAGGGCACTGTTCCCCCGTTGCAGGCGAAATACCGGAATGGCGTAAATTGGGGTACTCTCCATCAGGACACCCCGCGTATCAGGATAAGCCAGCAGGGGGCGGACATCCACCACCAGATTGGGCGCTTCACCGTGTAACGCAATCACCTGAACAATTTCACAAAAAAAACAGCCGGCAAGAAGCTGACTGAAGGCATGCATAAAGGTGTTTGCATCATTACCGGATGCGTCACGGTTGTTTGTTTCTCTCATAAGCTTCAACACTCACTGCGTTACAGACACTGTGCCAGTTTCCCCCTTGCACCCAGGAAGAAAGAAAGTGTTCGACACCCGTTAACAGGTAGAGACCACTGGCACCCGGTAACGACGTATCAAGCGATACCGATCGCCCAAATGCCAGCAAGGGGCTGTACTGTGTCTGAAAGGTTAATCCATTCGCGTTGTGGATCGGATACCCTATCAAGCCATTTTCCGCCGAAATCTTCGGCATAACCGCATCCCTTGTTTTCCCAGCAGGCCAAACATGGATGATTTTTCCCACCGGTTGAAATTCCAGCCGATGAGACAGGCAAATGGCGGCTATCTGAGCAAAAACACTGCCGGCGTAATACGGGTTGGATTCGGTTAAGCCGCCCAATAAATTGGGTTGAAACGTATAGCCGTTCTGCTGACATAACGAATCGAGTAAATCACTGACATTCACGACACCCGTGCGTGAAATCGGCGGAATGACTTTAGCACGGAGGTCACTGGCGGCCAGCGCTTGAATGACAAACGGAGATTCGGGCATCGTATTCATATTGGCATAAGCAGATCTGACGGCGCCCTCGAATATCAAAATATCCCCACTATAGATAGCTATGTCAAATTGTCGTCCATCGAGCACCAGCGAACTGTAATCTTTTGGTGACAACATCCCGATGAGTTCTAAACTTAACCCATAGAGGGCGCACTCTGCCTCAACGCCGCCGTATCCGCCGTAGCTATTGGTTCTGACAAAGGATTTAACGTTATCCAAGGTTAATTCTTCTATCTGGCCGTTGCCCGTATCCAGAGAGAACGCAAACTTAAGCGTTTTTTTGCTGTACATTTCCATCCTCGTAAAAAAGAAACCATCGACTCCCTAGACCGTGCCAACGCGGGTCTTCTTGCCCTTGGGTATCCACGAAGAATAAATCACCGGTGAAGCCGAGCCAGGCATAGCGTACAAGGCGCGTGCCATGCAGACAGGGGACGCCCTGGACAACAGGTATTCCCTTTACCGTCAAATCCAGGTAGAGGGCACTTTCATGCTGCGTCAGCCGTAAAGTACATTCCTGGCCGTTAAGGGTGAGGTTGATACGTTGAGATTTTACGGGGGAAAGCATTATCGTGCTCACAATACGGCGCCTTTGATTTTTTTCCACAGCGCACCGGATTTCTGGCTGACGCTGCCACTGATACGTGAAGCCGACTGATGAACGGTGTCCATGGCACTGCGGAAGCTGCCATTCACACCGGCGGTAGCTGAAGCTCGCTGTGGTCCGATTGAATTTTTCAATGCGTCCCACGTTTTACTCAGCTCGTCCAGTGTAGACATTTTTTCACTGCCATTGACATCGATTGGGCAGGTACCATAGGGGCTACGCGCGACTAAATCCCCCGTCGGTTTATTGGCGGACTGAGGGGTATTTAATACCACTTCCATTTGTTGGATCACCTCCTGAAAGATCAGCGCTACCGTCAGTAAGGTGACCCCCGCCTGCGCACTGACCCGATAGCTATAATCCGTCAGGTCAAAACTCGCATAATTGCCCTTGGGGGTCTCAATATCGTACAAATCGGTTGTTTTGAGCATAGTGCCAATCGTTTGCAGCGTCTCATTCTGACTGATTAACGTCAGGTCAAAGAGATTCGGTATCACACTGCTAAATCCACTTAACCCCGAAATAACGACTTGGCACGTTATTCGGGTGGGTTGATAGATTTTATTGATCGACTGATACCGGCCTTTCTCGATGGGGGCGTTAATGATGCTAGCCTTGCCTGTCGGCTGAAATACCGACATACCACTGAAATTAAGGGCAACCTCGGCGGAGCCGTGTTTACGTATCACATACGCGGGATGCAGCACACTGTCAATGATGGATAACGGCGAGCCGCCTGATACCGAATTCAGTACATCCGCGAGGTTGAAATCAAAAATAGTCATCAGTACATCCCGTTATTCAGTGTCGTATTCATTCGGTGGCGTTTTGCCTGTTCTTCAATAGACTGTTGAAGCTGGTTAACCGTCTGCGGATGGGTCATCACATTCACGGTGTTAATATGAGTTGAGTGCGTCTGACGGTTATCCGTCGTTTGAGCCGCAATCGCTGCTGGCGGCGCAGAGGCTTGTTGAACGATTTGGTGGTAGTTTTCCAGTACTTTTTGGGGATAGTCGAGGGTTTCCTGCTTAAGCGGTTGGCCTTTACCAGCCAGGTAGTTATCGATGCGCCCTTGTCCGGCGTTATACGCCATCAGCGCCAGTTGGGTATCACCGTTATAGTGCCTTAACAATCGGCTTAGGTGGATTTGTCCCGCGGCATAGGCTTTTTCAGGATCGAAGCGTTCCGCCGGTGTTAACCCTAAATCCCTTGCCGTATTTGGCATAAGCTGCATCAGGCCTGCGGCGCCGGCGCGTGAAACCGCGTTCGGATTGCCCTGGCTTTCTGTCCTTGCCACGGCTGAGGTTAATGCGGGGGTGGCTTGATAACGCGGATCGATCCACTTCCCCTTTTCCCAGTGTGCGCCGCCCGTTTCCCCAATGAGGGCGTGGCCAAAATCACCCCATGTTTTTGCTGTTCGGGCTGCCTGGAAGGCGTCATAGTTCCCGAATAACGCATTTAATCCTTTATCGATAACAGGTTCACCAATATAAGCTAATGCACCCGCCCAGCCTGCTTTTCCGATAACAGAATGACTTCCCGCCACTTTGGCTATTTTACTTGCGCCATATAGCGCCACAACATCTTTAAGGGCGCGATCAGTTCCGCCAAGTGCTTCGGTCACTTTCTCTGCACCCGCCGAAATCCCCTGAAAAAAACCGGTAATATCATTGCCATGGGCGTTGATCCAATGGCTAAAGGCGTCCAGTTCTTTAACCATCCCAGGGCCAAAGGCGGCCAACAGGCTGTTTTTCACGTTCTGGGTGGACTGATCCAGATCGGCCATTATGCGTTGAAGCTGACGAGCGGTCGCGATGCTCGCTTCACTGACATTCGAGCGCTGTTCAAGCGCTTTGTGCCTTTTGTCGAAATCCGGTGAACGGAACAGGTTGACTGCCGCCGGCGAATAACCCAGTCGTTGCCCCCAATTTTCCGCCTGCGCCAGAGAAATACGCCGAAAGGCGGCCGCCAGACGGGACAACATTTCATCGTTATTTTTTGCGCCGAACAGGTCTGAACCTGTGGCACGGTTGAAATTGATTAAATCGTAGTCGGGCGAAGATCCCGGTATGGGGTTAGTTAGCTGATTTTTTGCCTGATTTAAACGCATCAGGATAGCGTTAATTTCTTCTTTAGAGCTGCCCGCACCCTGTGCCTGAACCCCCACGCATCCGCCGATTTAGCGCTAATGCCTAACCAGGTGGCGTTATTGGAGAGGGCTACCAGTGAATGCGTGGTAGAAACAATCATCCGGCGGGTGGCTTCGATGCCCAACGATAACCCGAGAAATTTGGCGAACCCCAATTGGGCGGTTTTGAAGGCGCCGCCTGACGTTTTCCCAAAGCGTGCCAGGCTTTTCGATAATCCATCCACCCCTTTCACGGATTTTTTACTGGATTTTTCGCTGGTTTCCCCCAGTTTTTCTATCTTTTCGTCCAGGTCGTTAACACGCTGTGCCGCTTCGTCAGAAAACTGAATAATCAGCTTTTTGCCTTTCATCAGTTCGTCGGTTTTCACTTTAACCTGATAGACCAGTTCTTCAATAATCACGGTTTTTTCTCCCAGTGATCCCGCCAGATGCGTTCATTGTGGTTTTCTACTGCCAGTATTTCGGTCAGGTCATATAAGTCGTGCACGGATAACACCGTCTGAAGCTCAGTGATACTGGCTTTTCCGGAGAGAATGACGGTCGTCAACACGGGAGAAATATTCACAGTAGAAACCAGGTTAGGCGGTAACGCCTGTTGTCCAATAAACGGGAAATTCAACGGGCGGCGAGTGTTAAAAAACCAAAGTTCAATTCAAACACTTTATCTTTCAGGGTGCGGATAGTGGATACCTCTTCAAAATCAAACGGTTTGATGTCCCGATAGCCGGTATCGACACTGATTTTCACGGTGGAAAGCAGTCTTGAACTGATTGAAGCGGCCATTTCCGTAGAGGTAGCCGAGAGGACACTCAGCCCCAGCGTCGCCAAACCGGCACAGCCCATCGCGATGACATCCGTTGGGATGCTGCCAAAATCGGCTGTCCCCATCGCGCGGTAAATCTCCTGCGCCAGTTCTTCAGCTTCCCAAGCGGACATCTCGGTGATGAAGAAGGTTTTTCCTTTGTCACGGTTATTTTCTTCCACCGTCCAGGTGATTTCTTTTCTGGCCATTACATGGGGCTCCGTGTGACGGACTCAAAGTGAAAAACGGCGGGTCTGGCCTGTAATATACGCTGTGCCGGCGGCGTCGGCGTCCAGGTGTACAAGATACCGTTCACAAAGTTGTATTTTATTTTTATCGCCGGAATTGCAATCACCATGTTGCAGGGGAATTTGGCAATCGCCGCCCGCTCTGCTGCGTACCAATCATCAATATGGACGCCGGTTGCTGAGGACGCCAAGAGATTCAAGGTGAACTCAACCGGATTAAAAATAAATCCTGCATGATACTTGCCGTCAGCGGACATCACGTCTTCCGCATTCTGCAAGGCGGCCGTTTCAAACATGCTATCGGCCGCATAATCCTCCGCATAAAATCCAGCGGGATAGTAAGCCGGCACGATGATGTGAACGGAGGCGTTCGCACTGGTTATATCAATAGCCATTTTATATCACCTCAAAGAATATCGATTGCTGACATTTGCACCGATTGAACAAGCTGACCATCCACATAGTAGAAGGTTGCTCCCTGTAGTTTCCGCTCTAGTCGGGATGAACCTGTCTGCACCGGAATATAGAAATACCAACCCGCTGAAAACAGCGTTGCGCTCATGTCACGTCCAACGGCGCTGTTGACTTGGGTTAACTGTGACTTGTCCAGCAGTACGCCTGCCCGAAGCGCGCCAAAATTTTTAGCGGCCGTAGCGACATCGATGACGGCTGACGATAGGGCCGTATAGCCACTATCATTGAACGGGTAGGACTGATTAGCGGTGAACAGATTAGCAAAGGCGGCCACCAGATTTGCCCTGATCCACACCTGATCGATGAAACTATCCAACCAGACATATTGTCCGGTTATCTTCCCATCGGAAACATAATTGGCGAGTGTTTTGTTTTGGCCGTAAGCGCCGTAGTAGTTATACCCATTCGATTCGAGCGCTTGCGTCGTGGCCAGATCGCTGACATTGGCGGCTAGCCCGCTGAACTGTCTGAATTTGAACGAAACGCGGCCATTAGTCCGCGCGAAATCCAGCGAGGCGGCATAAGCCAGGGCAATTACAGCGTAACGGTAGTCTCCGTAGACCGGAAATACACCGGCATAGTTATTCGCTTTCACGATTTTCTGGACAAAACAGTTAGCATTATCACGCACGGTTGCTGCCGCGGAATTATCCCACAGCGCATAGAAATAGCGGTTTTGCTGCGCACTCACCCACGAACATAAATTCTGGTTCTGTTCATCTGACAGGGCTGTAAGGGTCATCACGCCGATCCAATCCTGATTCTGGTTAATGATGCCATTCATCGTATCGATAAGTGATTGTGCTGATACGCCCTGTGAGGGGATGGCGCCGGCCTCTGCGGTCAGTTTTAGACCGGTAGCAAGGGTGCTTTTTTCCATATCCAGGACGGAACTTGACGAACCTGTCGTTACTGAGCGGATAATGAATCTTGCTGCCTGTGGCAACCATTCTACCGTCACAGAAGCCCCAATAGCCGTCTGCAACACCGTTGCAATATCGCTCATCGTGGTAGCGGTATTGAAATCAACTGCTCCACTAGTTACTGGCTGACCGTCAACCTTCAGTTTCACCTTGCTCGTCGGCGATTTCATTGTCTCCAATGAGACCCCGCAAGGCTGCCGGATAATAGCCAACCGGATGCGTCTTCTAACGCGAGGCGGGACATCAACAGCGCGGCAGGTAAAACGGTGGCATTGTCATAGCCACTAAAATACAGCGTCGCTGCCTGATATTCGCGACTGTGCGTTCCCAGCAGGTCTGCGACTTCCTGCGCACTACCGAAAGTGCTAACCGTGCCTGTAGGGATCAGTGGATTATCGGTCAGCATCAGGCCATTGGCATCCAAGGCTGTTCCTGCCGGCGATATCACATTAGCGGTGATACTAAAATCTTTAGAAAGTGGAATTTTGCTCATTTATCAACCTTTTTAACGGAAATATCCGTCTTGTCGAAATAGTCCTGAGATACGTTGACAACAATATGCACCTGTAAGGACAAGGTGAGGGTATATCTTGCTTCCCACTGGTGTTCACTGTTTAACATACTGGTCTGCAAAGCAGCACTGGCATAAAGTGGAGCAAGACGTTCATCCAGCGCCTTGATTCGGGAATAGCCGTAATCAGAAGCAAACAATGTTTCAACACGAATGGATCGGTCACCGGCATTTTCACCGTAAATGTCGAGCTGAATATCAGCTTGCCTTACTTCAGTCCAGTTCATCGTACTGGTTTGAGGGTTTCCGCTGTCATGGGCAATCCCTCTCGCCGCCGACAGCCGGATAAATCGCAATGGCGTGAGAACACAGAAGATATCGCTCGGCATGGGATTCCGGTTATCCTGAGCCTGCCAGACCGTACCTGCAATCGGTTCAATGAAATCGGCCAACGTGTCAATGACCTGATTGACCGTATAATCATTCATCCCCCCTCCCTGTCCGTTTGGAGACACACTAACAGCCGACACCAGTCCGGCCACAATTCAAGCGGTTCAATCACCAGCCAGGTATCCCCTCAATGAGGAATAAATCGCCACCGGTCTGTTGTTTTCGGTTAACCGACCAGAAGTTTCCGTTAACGTGAATCGATTTGAATATGCCGTGGATATTCAATCCGTCCACATGCTGCAAATCCCCTTTCGACAGGGGTTGCAACTGAATGACGATATGTTCATCGGGAAGGTATTTGGGATGCGTGTCCGGCCTTCACCGACTGTCCAACCATCAGAACGGCGGACTATTGCAGCAATATCAGGGTTAACGGCTCGAATAGCCGAACGAGTGAGATTATGAAGATTCATCATCCACCACCACCCAGTATTTGACTGACTCCAGCATGTGATGTGTATCAACCAGCGGTTTGTCAGTGAAGTTTTTTGGTTTGTGAGTCCGGTGCTTTCTCACATAAAGCGTGGTTTCAGAAAGCGCGGATCGGTGAGTGTCAATATTGAATCTTTAATATTGCTGACGACTTTTTCACCTAATAATTCCGCCGCTTCTTTAGCATTAACACCGGCGCGCATGGACGACGCCAGATAGGTTGACCAGTCTTTTTGATGGGCTGAAATAGCGTTACGGAAGAAAGGGCGCGGTGGCTGGTTATTCCCAGGATTGCCAAATTCGTTCATGTAAGCCACTTCAGCAACCCGACGGCCTTCTGGATAGCTTACCTCTTTTGGAAAGCCGACTTTCAACGTCAGGTCATTAAGCTGCTTTTCCTGTGCGTCCAGAAACGCTTTTATCTTCCCCGCCATCAACTGCACCCCACCTCAATACCTGGGAAATAGGCAAACATCCGGTAGGGCTTGGTCAGTTGCCAAAAAAGCTGTCCCCACTTTGATTGGAAATACCAGGCTTGCGAGTAAGGCAATCCCTGCCCGACATCAAGCGACACGGAGACACTGCCTTCTGCTGCATTCGCAACCCGACCAATCATACCTGACACCCCTGACCCGTTTCCGTTATCATCGCCAAAGGTGATATCACAAAGATGGGCCGTCAGCAGATAAAGCAAACTTTTTCGCTTTGGGATAGCCTGCTCCAGCGAAAAATTTGCGTTATCGAACAAAGCCTGAGCAAAATCAAATAGCATTTTCAACTGCTCATCCTTGACCTTGCGGTAGAGGGGATATTGTTCTCTGAATTCAAAAACATCAAACGCCACCACAGCCATATTATGCCTCCGTGGGTTTGACGGTTGCCTTTTTCGGGTTAATCGGTTCTAAACCGGTTTTGACCTGTGCTCTTTCCTTAGCGGCTGAGGAAAAACTTTTTTGATCAGTGACCTTGAAGATTAACCCCTTTTCGATAAATCCCGCCTGCGCGTAGGTTTTTGAAAATACATTGAACCACGCCTCATCCACGCCTTCGGTTATGCCAAAACCGCCATAAATGGCGCAAGCGTTAGCCCCTTTCAATTCAATAGTCTCATTCTTCACGGTGGCTTTCAGTCCATGGGGGAGTTTACAGCCGACAATAATTTTTCCCATAATCATATCCCCAACATTTGAGCAAAAAGCATGGGTTGTGTGATCACCGTGCCATACGTACTGGCCGCCACTTTCTGCGACCAGCTTGAGTGTTGCTGAAGAAGCGGAAATGCCCGATATTTTTGCGAATTCGCCACATAGCAAACAGGCTGTCCCTGATAGCTGCGCACGAACATCTGTATTAACTCACCGGCATCGGTACTCAATTGTGGAGCCGTTTCAATGCGTAGATTGGGGAACGCTTTTTTGATCAAGTCCTCAAGCGAGGTGGCCATGATTTCATTAGACGATTTGAGATACACAGAGGCTTTGTTTGACAATACCAGCGTCAGGGAGGAAGCCATATCGACACCGTCACCGACCACCCCATTCGTTCGTCCTACCAGGTCACTGTAGAGTGCCAAAATATCGTTGTAACGCTGCTGGATGGATTTATCTTCCCATTTCGTTTTACCACTCACCTTGGTTGGTGTGATCGGCGTGGGAAGCTGAGGGTTATTTAATGCGCCGTAGTTAACGCCTTCAACCCCAAAAAAGGCAAACCGGTTGTAATCCTGGTTAATCGTGTTGGCGGCCGCCATCTGTTTTTCAGCAGCATAGTTGATCATCGCCAGTCCCATGCGCGCCGATTCTAAATCGCCATAGGTGATCATCGTCTGAAAACGATATTGGCGGATGGGTTCAAATTGCAGGTTAACCTGGTTTGCCCCGTTTTCGTTATAATCGCCATAGGAGGAGATATGACCACTGTATTCAGCGCGGGGAATTTCCCAGAAATCGTGTTGCCACAATCCGATTGTGCGCTCGCCGTAAATTTCCGTGGCACGGGTTGGGGCAAATACCGTTCTGATAACGTTCGGATCGATACCCCCCGCGACGATGGCAGGAATACTACCATTGGTCAAAGTGGAGGGTAACGGCTGGGCATCATTGGCCAGATACAAACGGTTGACTGAAGCAGGTAACGTCACCCCCCCTTCTTTAGCCCGTTTCATGAGTGCGTGGAAATCATTGTGTGTTAATTGCGCCATCGTATTAGCTCCAGCTTGACATGATAAAAATTTCACCCACCGCGGCGGCGGTCATCACTTTAAAAGGGGTTTCGATAAATCCGTCTTTCGTCGTCCCTGCGTTAGCCGTTTCAATCGTGCCATCCGCCAGTTTCGCATAAACTTTTTGGCCGATAGTGGTTACCGTTGCTGACTTGGCCCAAAAGTCGCCCGTTTTGTAAACGGAGACCTGTTGTCCCTGCGGGATGGTCATACTGTTTTTTTCATCCCAGTTCACAAGGGCGGTTCGCTCATTGCGGACAAATCCCAGGATTTCGCCGGTACCGCTGTTGTTGACCAGGCTAGGTTTACTGTCATCACGCCAGGCGAAACGGGCCATCACGGTACCGGTAGAGCCGGCACGGAAACAGCCGCCTAATGATGGCACCACCGCAAAAGCATCATTACAGGAGGCAAAATCACCTTCCCGACCCGGTGCCTGATAAAGCGCTACATTGTTCTGAAAGGCCATAATTTTGCTCCTAAAAACTGGTCAACACGGGACACTGCACTTGAGTCAAAGGCGACTTGAGGTTTACCTTGATTGCCTGTGTTTTTGAGCATCTCCACCATTTTCGGGAGCGCTGAGGGATGAACCCTTTTGTGTCGATACCATTTTGACTGAGGGTTAATCGGTAGACTTGTTCGGCAGAGTCACAGGCCACTTCACCAATCAGCGGTGAACACAAACGTTCTGCCGCACGAAGCGCTGCAAATTCACGCCGAATTTTGTTCTCTGCCTGTTGGATCAGGATAGCCGCATCGTTAGCGGTTTTTTTATCCTCATCATTATCGTCATTCGTCCTTTTTTCTTTATCCTCCTCGCTTTCGTTATCCTGTTTATCATCCGACGGATCTTCTTTTGTCTCCTCGTCATTCGCTTTTGAGGTCAGTCCATTGATATACTCTGCCACCGTATGAATATCTTCGTCACTGGCATTTGGCAGGCGCTCTTTCAGTCCTGCGATCATTTCATCATCGGTTTTCTTTTCGTCTGCCATTTTTTTTAAATCCTCTGGTTTTGCGTCGTTGACTAGAACATCTGGCCCCGTCCTGCCATCAGGAACAATCGCCAGGTGGTAGGCGTGAATATTGCGCATCACGCCATCATAGGCCTCTCCATCAACGCTGCCCTGCGTCATATCCGGTACGTAGCTGTAGGAGGGCGATAATTCGCGCTGGATATCGGTTTCAATACCCGCTTTTGCTGCTTCATCCCAAATAGAAATCGAAGCGATGAGATAGGGAAATTCAAAACGGATATCATTCATCACGGC
>NZ_LWMI01000083.1 GCF_001640365.1 Candidatus Arsenophonus triatominarum
GAAGTGCTTTGTACTGATGGATGTTCTCATTTTTGAAATGGTTAAACAGCGCCTTCCAGATATCGTCAAAATCCTCAATACTGAGTTTTCGCATCACTGAGGAAGGTAGGCAGTCATAAACAGGCTGGACAAGTTCGCTGATTTCGTCGTCCAGCCTGTCTTCCCAATAAGCAATTTCTTGCTGTTGTTCGTACCAGTAATCTTGCATGGCGTAAGGGTTCATTTGACCTCCTCGAACTGAAATAGCATCCTGTTTTTTCTGGTTTTAATCTCCGCGACTAATAACTCGATTTCATTTTGTGAAAAAGGACGAATCCAGTAGCAGAGTGATAATTTTTTCTTTAAGATGGCGTTTTTGTCGCCTTTTCAGATTTAAGGGGCATGATGATTTTTTCCATAAGCTTTTAGTTGCAGTGATAAAGCGATTAGCCATATATCTTGTCGTTGGGTATCAATCGCTAACTTTGCTGCCTGTCTTGCCAGCGCTAGCAGGATGTTGTCTTTGTTCATCGTTACCCCTTATGCCACCTGACTATATTTGTCGTGAGTGAATTCGCCGTTCCAGTCTTTCTTCATCGGTAGCTTACTTTTGAGGTATTGGTTATATAGCCATGAAGCCCCCTTTTTTAGCAGAACGATTTTATAACACTGGCGTTTCCCGTAATCGTTTGTCATGATGAAGGGTGATTCGGTTAGATAGGTATCTCTCGCATAAGAATGAACACGCCAGACATGAGCCTTGCTGATATCCTTTTCTGCATCGTAGAGAAAATGACGCGATTCCAGAAAAAGGTTGACCTGGTTAATATTTACGCCATTAAGCTGCTTGCAGAATTGAACAGGTGTCATACCAATCTGAAACAGGTTTTTTAGGCTATCGATTTCGGTTTCAAGCTGTTGAACCTGTACCCCTAACAGTTGAACTTTTTTATGCTGCTCAGCCCATGCAATGGCTGATTCAGCAGGGTCAAGGAAATTAGGTAAGCCTAAAGTTGTTGGGTTATTGGGTAATTGTGATTGTAAAATTCGTCTTTCGCATTCAATGAAGTACTGTCTGGCCTGTTTACCTTTTTCATTGCGCTCAACCATTGATAGCTCTTTTGCCATATCGAGTGAAATGTGATAGTCAACTCTTGAGCCACCGCCTACTAAATTTTTAGTAAGCGTTATAAAATCTAAGTTTTCTATGAAGTTATATTCTCTAATCCGATTTTTTATCCAGTCATTAAATCTGGATTTAATCTCTAAAAACGCATGTAAATCACGGGCATTAACAGTTTGGATTAATCCGCCGTTAATGTTTTTTGTTTCGATATTTATTAAATTTTGCATAAGGGTATCCTTCAATAGTTAAATTGATGAATGATTGCCCCTGTAAAAAGGGGCGTTAAGATTATTTAGTTACGTTGGAGGAAGCGATTAACGTTCGCTTGTTGCCATTTTTCAAGGGATTGTGTCATGACGCTATCATGTTCGTGAGTACTGGCTTCTAACAGTTGCTGCATTTCACGAAGGACGATCTCGACATTTTCCTTATGGCGGAGTAGACGACGAATGGCTTGTTTTTCAGCATCGAAGATAGCTGATTTGAGCGTGTCAGTAATGCCGTAAATCCGTCGGCATTCTTCTGCAATTATTGCGATTTGATTAACCTCGAAGTGCTGAGGCGATACGATTCCTGTCGCATGACGTAGCGCATACCAGATACCTTGCGTCCATGCCCTCTCAAATCTAAATCCATTCGCCATGCTCCAGACAAGATGAGCCAAATTGCGAGTATCGTTATCATTTAAGAGTTCTGGTGCTTCGGGTCTGGGCTGAGGATGCTCATATTTGCCAGTTTTTCGGATAGACGGTAAAACTTCATTAAATACCCAATCTTGAAATTGTTTTGCTTCCAGCTTATTGCTACGGAAAATAACACGATAAAGATTAGGTTCGTTTACAAAGGCAAATTGCCGTCTCTGCCCATCTGACCTAAGGTAGATTTTTTCTACCCCAGCTTTATCTAACTGTTTTGAAAGCAAATCACTTGAGTTTATGACTGTCAAAGCTTTACAAACATCATTAAGGCAGAACCATGGTTCAGAATTAATAATCTGTACACGCACATCGTAGATATTGTTAAAATAAAATGATCTGAGTTGAGTATTCATTTTTACATCCTATATCAATTGTTCAATATCACCCATTGTTCGGATGGGCGGTCGGGTACTTGAACACCGGATATAGACGGCCAACAGTTTTCCCCAATAGGGTGTTGTATATACTGTTCGCTACCCGACCATAACAATCTATGGACGTAAAAAAACCGCATTACTTTCGGGAGCGGTATCCGCTATATCAAAAGGTGTGTTCAGCACTTAATATAGAATATAGCGCATGATTTCTTCTTTCGTCAATGGGTATTTAAAATGTCAATGTTTTACTATGCTGCTGTAATCCCGTTCACCATCACGCTTAGCAATCGTGGGAATTGGTTATCGTAGAATATTTTCTATGCCTATGTACTGACCCAATTTATTTGTCGCGTTAATTATTTCAGAAGGCTTGAGCTTCAGCTCTGTTTTTGCAAAATCCAGTAATATAAGTCCCGCATTAATCTTATCGGTAAACTCTTGTTGATGAGTTATTACGTTATAATTACAAGCGGTTGTTGCTCTATTTTTTTCTATAATTGTTTCTTTTTTGAGCCACGTAGCGTAACGGATAGCTAATGTTTCTACAGCCCAAATTCCTGATTCAATACCACCATGCATTATTTGTACTGAATTTTTACCTAAGATTTTTATTACTTTAGAAATACCTTTACTTTTAATAAAAGCAGATGGCCGCTGAGACTCAGTTGCTTTACCTTGTGCAACTGCCACACGGTGTAAATCATTCAGACAATAACGCCCGAAAGCATCTTGACGGACAACGGTATTTTCAATAACAACTAATTTAGACATAAAAATATTTCTCCGTAATGAAACGAATTAAGGTATTAACGTGAAAGATTTTGCAGATTGAACCCTAAACCCGTTATACTTACCAAAAAGGAGGATTCCCTATGGGTCAGGTTGCATTTGATACACTACAAGCATCTGAAGAGCTTCAAACGGCTGGACTTACTAGTCAGCAAGCTAAAGCTATTTCACTTGTTGTACGTAGATCGCATGAAGTTGCGGATGTAGCGACCAAAGCTGATATTGTTGAGGTAAATCGCAATATTGCTGATGTTCGTAAAGACTTATCTGCTGAAATAGCTGATGTTCGCAAAGATATGGCTGCTCGTTTTGAGAAGAACGAAGCTCAGATACAAGCACGTTTTGAAAAAACTGACGCTCAGATAGCCTTAATTCGTAAGGATGTTGAACATATTGCTACAGGACTACTTTTAAAGCTGGGTAGTGTGATAGTTTTGACTATCGGTGCTGCAACAGCAATACTCAAATTCTTCTAGTCCCTATGTTGCAGGTTCAAGTCCTGCATAGCCCACCAATTTCACAATGTATCTTCATTAGTCTTCGCTTCTCTCTTTTTAAATAATCATTTTCCTTTGTTAAGCATTGTATGATTGTTTTAAAAGTGCGTGTTTCCATGTCGTCGTCATTCCATATATCAATGCTGCTTAAGTATTTTGCATCGCTCAAATGACGACTACCATTAGTAATCCCAACCAGATTACCCATATTGGGATGCTTTGCCGTTACAATGCGTGGATTGTCCAGTCTCATTATCTGTACTCCTTGTTAACATTTGCTGAAAAGTTAGGATGCATGCCGAGTGCCTCTCGGTGTCCGATTACAGTCATCACGGACGGGTTAACGCAATCAAACTATATTTAGCTATTTGAAAGATAATTTATAGTCTTGACTGTCCCACGAGCGCAGAGCCGCATTCACACATCCTTAAATTGATTATGGGTTAAAAATAATACAAGTTTATTAATTACCCTGATTTAATTTTAACCTCACTATAAATAGGGAGGATATTTTGTGTAATATACGATAAGTGATTAAGCGAGCTGTGATTTGGGCAGGAAAGTTACTGCAATTAGAGAATAATCATCAATACTAGTATTTTTATTTATTCTTCTTTGTAAGCTGGAAGCAAAACGTATAGGATTTTTTAGTGTTTCGATAGAGAATCTGGGGCGCTTTTCCCAAAAATGATGGGCACCATCTGACATGATGTACAAATTCAAAAGCCCATTATGTTCAGTAAGTTCAGAAACTGGATAGCATAGCTTCTGGTATTGAAGCTCAACGATTCTTGATATAGCCGTTGTGAGTTTATTTTTTCCTTTAATATTTTTTAACTCTTTTTTTGTAAATATTTTTTCATCTAATAGATTTTGATGTACTGTATGGTCTTTAGATAATTGGATTAGTTTATTTTTATTTTTTACATAAATTCTTGTATCACCAATATGCCCTATGTGGACACTATCGTTGTTAACATAACAAAAAGTTAGGGTTGTTGCGGAACGATATAAATCAGGGTTTTCATCTGAAATTTTAAAAATCTCATCCTTAATAATGCTGAATATAGAATCTATATTTATATCATGGTCTAAAACCATTTTTGATAGGTAATTAATAGCTATTTGAGAGGCTAATTTAGCACCATTATATGAACCCACACCGTCAGCTATGGCAAAGATGTAACCATTACCTATTTTTGATGGAGGTAAAATAGAATCCTGATTTTCCTTAGTATCGTCTTTACCATAGGAGAAGAAACCACAATTTAACAGCTCTATCATTCCTCTCTCCTTTCAATCACTTTGTTAAAGCCAACTAACATTTCTGAAACAGATTGGTACCTATCTTTACGTCTTAGATTAGTACTCTTACGTATAATGTCATCAACACCGTCAATAGCTGAAATATCCATTTCTTCCATTATAACTCCTAGTGCGTAGATATCTGACTGTATACTATATTCTCCCCTCTTCGCCTCAGGTGACATATACTCTACAGTTCCTAACGCAATTTGAATGTTTGTTAATATCTCTGATTCAGATTCGTTATTTGAGTTTTTTATTAGACCAAAATCTGATACTTTATAAACATCATTGTTAAATTTTAGAATATTAGCGGGTTTTAGATCTCTGTGAAGATAGCCTTTCTGATGAACATAAATGACTCCCTTTAAGATCATTTTTGTTATTTCCACTTTCTTATTTATATCTAATATATTTTCTGAAAGTTCTTTTCTGAGATCTGTTTGCGAAAGTTCCATGATGAACCAAGGATTGTCGATTTCCATGTGATGCATACATATATAGACAATATTAGAATGTTTACAATTAGCTTGATAAAAAACTTCTCGTTTAAATCTTCTTCTCAATTCATCATGAGTAAATATTGAGCCAACATATTCTTTTTGAACTGATAACGTTTTTCTAGCATATTGCCCAGCTAATTTTCCATTCAAATTGAATAAGTTTATTAATTCAACTTTACCAAAAGTACCATTACCAATTTCTTCAACTGGTTCAATTAAATAGTTACCTTTTCTTTCCATACTTTTAGCCTTTTTTGAGTATGGACATAATTTACTATTAAATTAATGAGTAACCAATTAATTGTTTCAAAATTTCGCAGTTACATGCCCCAGAACACAGATAGGGCGGCGGTGTTTTTGACAATTAACTTATTTCCACATCCAGGGCAGTAGTTCATGTCGTTTTCTTTCGGTCTACCACCCATGAATTGAAATGTAAACCCACAAGATGCTTCCCAAAAATAATCTGAGTCAGTCCAAGACCATTTGCATTCTCTGTGCTCTTTTTCGTCATTATCAAGCATTAGCGGTTACTCCGAAGTTTGATTTAGGTTTATTATTAAACCGTCTGGAAGTATACAAAGCTGCTATAGGCAAACAGCAATTATTAAATGTGTCACACACTTTAGTAGGGCGTATTGAAATTGCTATTTCTACACGGTTCATCATTTTTCTTTTTAGTGAAAGAACAGGGCGTTTAGGATTTGGAGTTGTTAGTTGGTTAGATTTTTTAGATGGGTTTAACGCTGCTTTCAATGCCAAATTAAGCGCTTTGTTATAGTTATAGGCTGCTCGCTTGGCGCTTCTACGCTCATGTCTACGACAGCGAGCATTATCATAACCATGAAAGTTACACATATTACCTCCTGACAATGGGTTTTGGTGGTGTGTGCCGGAGGTATCCGGATTATATTTACAGTCATATTGGTAGTACCCTGGTGTTGGTTTCAACTTTATGGCTGCAATTTGGTTATTTCACACACCCCAAAACCGACTGTTTGGGTGTTTTGTGGTTACGCTTTTTCAGCGAAATGGTGTTAAAGAGCGGTAGTGTTCAACTGTCGTCACTTGCCTTCATGTTCATATGCCTCGGGCTGGCTACTTGGCAACGTCTGGCAAAGTTTCAGATAACTCGTAGTATTGTCTGGCGTTTGCCTGTTGCAGTGAGTTGATATAATCTAGTTTAGATAACAAAACAAAATATGTCAATATATGTTTTATTAACTAAACTTTAGGTAGGCGGTTTATGTTAAAAGAATTTTAGATTTACTTTTTAATTCAGTGAGTTATTAAAAAGAGTGGATTAAACAAGATCAAACTCAATGCGAGTTCCGACACCAATGATACAATCTAAAGTGTCAATCTGGATAGGTCTGTAATTGGGATTTATAGAGACAAGATAATGATTTGGTCCGTCTATAATTAATTTTTTTATTATAATGGCATCAGAACTAGGTAAATGAGCAGCCACTATCAGACCACTGCTAACTTTATATTTAGGATCAATAATTAACAAAGCTCCTTCAGGAAGTGAAACCCCTGATCCAGCTGTGCTTACCATAGAATCTCCTTTAATTTTAACTGCAAAACAGGAATTATTGGTATTAAAAGAAGTTTCTATCCAAGGATTATCATGCATAATACTATCACTCCATGTTACTGCCTGCTCTAGTGATAGTAGTGGTATTTTTTTCATTTTATGATGATAGGGTTTTACTTCATCATTTAACTCACCCTCTAATAACCATTTTTCACTTACGTTAAGGACGTGGGCTAAAGCAGCAACATAATCAGCTGACGGTTTATTCCCACCATTGATCCATTGACTCACTGCTCCCTTAGAGGCTTTAGTCGCTTTCACAATGTCTTTGTGTTTTAGCTTTAATTCTCGCATACGCGAGATAATACGTTCATTAATAGTCATTTTTTTCATGTTTATATTATTAAACATTTTTTGTTTTGAATGTTGATCATTTTTGTTTTGTTGTGTAAACTTCTTGGCGTAACTAAATCTCCGATGGATGGAAATAAGTTCATGCTTAAGAAAAATGTGATTGATTATTTTGGAGGTACGGTTGCCACAGCAACAGTTCTTAATATTTCCAAATCTACAGTTAGTCTTTGGGAAGAAGTTGTCCCTTGGAAATACGCTCTTTTAATTGAAAAATTGACCAAAAAGAACCTAATGCTTGAAGTTGACCTCTATCAAAATAAAACAATAAAAACTCTGAAAAATAATTCGCTTTAATTTTATTAATAGATTGTTTTAAACAACAGCCGCTCTTTAACAACCTGGCCTCCCTGAAATTGGGAGATTATTAAATTCCCAGCCTATCGGGAGGGAAAACTATTATCTGAAACTTATGGATTAAGTGTAGGATAAGATTGCTGCAAAGACTATCAAATTGTCAGGCAACTCTTAATTTAGTGGCTCTTGTCCGTGATATTGCAAAGTTTGATGTGTGAGGAAGTAAAGCCGCATTTTTATGTTTCACTGGTTTACTCTGCCCATAACATTTACGACGTACATCACGAATGATAGCTAATTGATAGTCACTTGCTGTAGGGTGAAATTCCTTAATGTGTTCGTAAGATTTGTTGGGATTGAAACGTTTAGAACATACAGGGCATATAGCAGATGTTTTTTTCATAATATTTTTCCTTAACAAATTAGATGAATAAATAATCGTGTTTGTAATGAAAAATGGGTTTTGCCACTTCGGTACATTGTCTCTTGTGAGATACGCCGTCCGCCCGTGCGTTAGAGTGCGCCGTTCACTTTTTTCAATCGCTGGCTGTTTGCCTTCGATGGAGTAAATTTACCATTTACTAAATTTATATGTCAATCATTTAGTTAATAAAAATTCATAAAAAACTAAAGCAACCTGAACAGGCGCTTTAATTTCAATCAATTATAAGAAGTTATTTTTTGAATTTTTTTACTTTTAGAAGTTCATTGAAGAGTTTATTGTAGTTCATTACTTTTTCTTCGAATAGAGAAAGCATTTTCTCTTTTTCTGAGTCTGGTAATTCACGAAATAACGATAGGAGAGTCTGCTCGCGGCGATCTTGGATAATGATAATTGCATCATTGATTTCTTTAGATGGATTGCTCAAATATCCTATTGGCATCCGATAATCATTTTCGATTCTAGCAGCAGCTTTTTCACCAAAAGAGGACTTTCCATTTATCAACTGTGATAAATAGCTTCTATCTTTTTCAGGTAGTGGTTTATCAGAAAACCATTCTTTAAGGCGTTTTCGCCTGATTTCTTTAATATCCATATACATATTTTGATTAGTAAAAACTAAATAAGCAAACAGTTGCTATATTCGTTAGTATTTGGTAAATTTTAAAAAGTGATTAAAAGGAGAATACTATGAAACTTAAGGAATACCTATCAACCTTAAAGCGAGGAGAGGTAAGGCTATTAGCAGAAAAAATAAATGTTTCTCAATCATTTTTATCACAAATGGCCTCTGGTTTGTGCGCAATATCACCCAAACGATGTGTTGAAATTGAGCTAGCCACCTGTGGCAAAGTATCACGCAAAGATTTACGACCTGATGATTGGCATAAGATCTGGCCAGAGCTAATAGCAGCATAAATTAATCTACATTTCACCGAACGATGCGGTATACCATCGGGCGACCGGATAGCGTCCTGCTAAATGGCTGAAGCGGCAAGACCCACTTAATCACTCACAATCTCACTCTATCTATTATTTTTTCACAAACCTCATAGGACTATCGAGGTAGGGAATTTTATTACTTAAGGATTATAACCATGGAATATTCAAATACTATCAAAATCACCTGCAAACCTGAGCATTTAGAATCTTACTTCTACCAGAAGATGGCATCAGAAGGCGGTAATAACGGGTTTGCTAAATCACTAGGGATTCACCCCTCAACAGCGAGTCGGGATAAAACCAGAATATTTAAACTAGCCTGTCAGGTCGTTTCAGAATACGGCTTGCCTAGGCATGTAGTGAGTGTGCCTGATTCATCGACACAGGAGGTAGTTATCACGAATATCTCAGGTGAAGAGATACGCAAGCTGATAGACATGCTAGAGCATTTGAGATTGCCAAAAAAAGAAGCTTCAAGGTTAAAAAACGATGAAGCTTTTGAGAATTGTAATGAGCTTTGTGTTTGATGAAGAAAGTTTAGTATTTCAAGGAGAAGGGAAACGACGAATTTCCCTTTTTTTCTTTCAATTTCAGCGAGGTCATTATGCCAAGAAATCGCCGATTTATCAATAAAAACCATGAAGAAAAAGCCCATCCAGATAGTCCTGATGGGCTATTGGTTGCTGCATCAAAAAACAAAGATTTTGCCCGTCGGTTAGTATCAAAGTCCTGAAAAAGTTACAAATTCACTAAAAGAGATAAAGTTATGGCAAGAGCAAGAAATATCAAACCTGGTTTTTTCAGCAATGATGATTTAGCTGAGTGCGAACCATTAGCAAGACTTTTGTTCGCGGGATTATGGACGATTGCGGATAGAGAAGGTCGTCTTGAAGATAAGCCCCGTAAAATAAAAGCAATGGTATTACCTTATGATGAAGCGGATTGTGAAAAGTTATTGTCCCAGTTACACAGTAAAAATTTTATCACTCGGTATTCAGTTGATGGGAATGACTACATCCAAATTAATAATTGGAAAAAACATCAAAATCCTCATTGTAAAGAGTCACCCAGTGAAATCCCTGAACAGATTACTCAATTTATTGATAATAAAGCGGCATCAGAAAAGCACCATACTAATACAGTGCAAGAATCTGACAAGCACTTAAAACCTAAAACCCAACAAACGAACGAACAAAATTTAAACACTTCTCATGTTGGTTATAATCAATCGACATTGACTTCTAAACAGGATGAACAGCCAAACAATTTGTCGCCGACTGTTGTTCAGGAACATGATGGATTATTTCAAGCTACTGAAAAACAAGATAAAAAAGAAGAGTACCGTACAAGTACAGTGCAAGCACCATACAAGCACAGTTTTAATCCTGCTGATTCCCTTAACCTGATTCCTGATTCCCTTAACCTGATTCCCTATAACACCCAAGCCGAAAAAATGGCTTGTGAGGATGAAGGGGAAGAAATATCTGCTGATGTTCATTCGATGTCAGAAAAATATGCGTTTGAGGGAAAGGTGATACGCCTGAATCACAAAGACTTCGCTGATTGGCAAAAACTTTACCCCAATCTCGATCTGCCCAGTGAATTACTGAGGCTGGATATTGAATATCAACACGACAAACCGAAGAAATGGTTTATCACCACGAGTCAGAAACTGAATTACCAGAATAAACAGGCTGTAAGAAATCCTGTTCGAAAGGTTTCAGGTATGGTGACTAATTTTTCGCATTTTGATTATGGTCAAACCGAAATTCCATCATGGGCGGAGGTGTAACATGGGTTATCGAACAAAAATCGAATCATTGAAAATTCGGTTGGAAGATACACTTCAAAAACCGAAAGTGATAGAAAATACTGTCGTGCAGGAGATAACTGTCACTTGTGAAAAACACGGAGAATATCAAACTTACAAGCGAAAATTGTTGAGTCTGAGAGGGATGGAAACACAAGGTGAATGTCCTGAATGCCTGAGAGAAAAAATAATAGCGCTAGAGCAGGAGTATCAAGCGGTTGAGCTCAAGCGAGTTCATCAAGAAAAGCTTAATTTACTAAAATTTTTCAATGTTCCGAAACGGTTTGATATGGCTTCACTGGATAACTATGAACCCATCAATAGTTACGCCAGACAGTGTTTAGCTGTTTGTAAGTCCTATGCTGCAAAATGGCCTGAAAGGTTGAAACAAGGCGGAGGATTGGTTATGTGTGGTAAGCCAGGGACAGGAAAAAACCATTTGGCAATTGGAATAGGGAAATCGATTATTGAAAACTTCATGGCTTCGGTCAGGCTGACATCAGCTATTAAAATTGCCCGAAACTTTAAGGCAACATGGGCGAAGGATTCAGAAGAACGTGAGTCAGATGTAAT
The DNA here is from genome assembly GCF_001640365.1 of Candidatus Arsenophonus triatominarum. Lineage (GTDB taxonomy): Bacteria > Pseudomonadota > Gammaproteobacteria > Enterobacterales > Enterobacteriaceae > Arsenophonus > Arsenophonus triatominarum. Next base: position 11,290 of record NZ_LWMI01000083.1, read on the forward strand.
TGAAATGTACGCTTCACCAGACCTGCTTATTATCGACGAGGTGGGTGTCCAATTCGGTAGTGATGTGGAAAAAATGATTTTATTTGAAATTATTAACTGTCGTTATGAAAATTTAAAACCAACGATATTAATTAGTAATTTGCCCAAGGAAGAATTAGCAACCTTTGTTGGCGAGCGAGTTATGGACAGGATGAATGACGGAGGGGGTTGTACACTCACGTTCACTTGGGAAAGCTACCGTTCACGCAGACAAGCCGCTTAGTTTACTGTTAGATTATTCGTATCAGGAAACCCAATGAAATACCAAATCGAAGCAACCATTGTTAAAAATGGCGGCGAACCCGTGTATTGGCAGCACTATAGTGACAAAGCACTATCAGAACAGGATTGCCTGAAAATCTTATCCCAGCCGTCCATGTTTAGAATGCAATTTAAAGAAATTGATTATTACTGGACGGGAGGCAGTGCTGGAAAGCGTGACAAATTGCCAAAAGTGTTAATAGAAAACTTCACCTGTAATCCGCTAAACCCCACCAAATAAAAATCAAATAGGCAAAAATATGAAAATTCAAAGCAGGGAAAATCGCCGTGAAGGATACCTTTGTGTCCAAAGTGAGGACTTCGATATATTTAATCTTCGAAAAGCGGTTACTTCGGGCAACTGGTTAGCCATTAACAACGGTATTTGCACATTAACGGATTTGGGACTAAGACACGATGGCAATGGGTTAGTGTGGCTTAATTCGGGGATTTCCGTTCATGAGGCAGATAGCGATATTGGACTAACAGGTCAGGATAAAAAATCTTATGATTATCATTCAGAGGTGCGCACAACTAATAGATTGAAAAATAATGATTATTATGAATTTGTGCAGCCTAAAGATATTGATAGTTATGCACTGAATATTATTTGCAAAGTTAGCCAGCAATTCACTGAACGTAAAGATGGTTCACCTTTGGTTACCTTCGCGTTGTTGATTGACCAAAAAGCACGGAAAGAAGCCGCTGATAATTGGATATTATACCGTAATCCCAAGCAAGGCGATAAATACACGATTTTTAATAAACATCATCATCGCGCATTAATGAAAATTTATCAAGCTAAAGGCTGGCAAGCTGAACCGCTACGATATATCGGCAACTTAATCCGTAATGACGCAGAATTTAGCAAGCTCATGAAGCGACTGGGTTATATCAAAGTGCGTACCAGAAAGATAACCGGAAAGCTCAATGATTTTTGGATTTATCGATGTAAAGAAAAAACGCTCAAAGAGGTGCGCACAAAAGAAAACATTAAAAACAATAGCTTAACACGATTTGTGCAGTATGCAAAGCAACCAACGAAAGCCTTTAAACATATCCTTGTCGATGGTAAATACCGTTATGTTTATGAAGACCACATCCACTTTTTGACGAAAAAGCGTCAACGAATAGCAGGTAAACAGTTAACCGGTTATACCGCTAAAGGGGTGGAGATGAGAGAGATTAAGCTATGAATGAAAACTTATAACATCACCGTTCCTTTCCCACCTTCTGTCAATCACTACTGGTATCACGCCAAACACAAACACTTCATCACCACAAAAGGCAGATTATACCGTCAGTCGGTAGTCGCTGAAATTCTGCATCAGAAGCTCGGTAAGCGATTATCGCAACGTTTAGGGGTTGAGTAGGGGTCTATCCACCTGACCGTCGCAAGCGAGATTTAGATAACCTGATGAAAGCACCGATTGATGCACTCTGCCATGGTGGTTTGATAATTGATGATTCTCAGATAGATGTGTTGCACGTTGAGCGCAAGGAAATCATTAAGGGCGGAAAACTGGTTATCACCATTTGGGTAATAGCGTAATCAAGATACCAACATTCAACGCAGGGCATTGAGACCATGCCCCTATTCCTGTTTTTGCCGGAGGACAGATGAGTAGACACGTAAAAGATTTACTGGAAGGATGGGGAAACTGGAGCATGAGCCGAATTGGAACCGAATACAAAGGTATGTCTACCATTGCTCCTGTTAAATTCGATGATGACAGACCCTGGCTAAGCGATGAGGAAGGCGAAATAGTTGATAAAGCAGTAGCCGGATTAAAAAAATATGATATCGATGGATATAACATTATTTGCTTACATTATCAGCATCATATTTCATGCCGGATGATAGCTAAAAACTGGAAGAAAAGACCTGACTATATCACCGCTTACATGGGTAGGGCTGAATCCTACATAGCGGGCACTGTTCACACACTCATTAAAGCAACAAATTGACAATATCGTATAGACTATCGTATGCTGAACTTACTACAGCATTCAGCGGTCATCCGCACCCGATAGTTATGCGGCTTTTTTGTGCCTGAAATATGGCAACGCTAATTAATGGCGGGTCGAGAGAGCCTAATACAATACCCAATTTGGGGAATAAGCTCCACCGTCTGAATGCGGTAGTTGAAGCCTGCCACCATACTTAACAGTGGCAAAACGATACTAAACATTCAGGAGTCATGTTATGACTAATCAAAACCCAATTCGAAGTCTTTCAGTTGTTACTTTTAAAAACATTCCTGTTGTTACTACTGAATTGATGGCAGAACTCTATGGGGTAAACCCAAAGTTAGTTCGTCAAAATTATCAACGTAATATTAGCCGCTTTATTGAAGGTAAACATTTTTTCAAGTTAATGGGTTTAGAATTAAAAGAATTTAAAAACCAGACTTCTAAAAGAGGTTTGGATAATATTTCATCAAAAATAAGCCATCTGCTTTTGTGGACAGAGCGCGGAGCTGCTCGTCATGCAAAGATGCTAGAGACAGATCAAGCATGGGAAGTCTTCGAGCAATTAGAAGATTGCTATTTTCATTCAGAAAAAATATTTAATACGTCTAAACACTATCCAGAAGCCAGAGAATTATTAACCGCAGATGACACCTCACACCTTTCTCGTCTCATTTGGACGATGGCTAACGGCTTCCGATTTGAGCGTTCGTGGACGCAAGGCATCTGGTATGCTCTACGTCATGCAACAGGGGTAGAGTCACCCCAAAATTTTGAAGTTAATCAGATACCCATAATCGCAAAAGAATGTGAAAAGATTTATAACTTCACCAATGGTGTTAAAGAAGCGATTTATGAGGCTGAGAAACAGGCCGTAAGGAGAGTGCTCCGTAAACGTGAGGATGCAGACAAGGTATTAGCTGAAATGAAACAATTACTCGAAGAGAGTAAGGAGCATACTCTTGTTCTGGCAGATACACTAACACGCTGGCAACAAGCCGAAATTCAGCAATTTCTACAACGACGTTAAATATTGATCAAATCATTCAGTAAAATGCTTGACTGTCCGTACATCCGTACAGTATTATATGTTATAGTAGCGTATAGCTATTGAGTTAGCGCTTAAACATATATTAGAACCCCACTTTTGTGGGGTTTTTTGTTGTTTCATTGACCTAATAATTATATCTTGTTAACGCACTACTTTTTATAAGCTCGTAGGGTACATATAAGGTAATTAAGGCAGTAGTGCATAGCCCCATGTGAAAGCGTGGGGTTTTTCGTTTACGCCACCGCAATACTCACAAGCCATTAAACATAAATGAGTAAGGCGGTTGGCTCCCCTGTTTAATTTAAAGCAATGGAACCCTCAAAGGTAGGGTATATGCGCATGTCTGAAAAATACTCAACACCTGCCGCCTATCTGTGGGGCATCATGACCACCATCGGGGGAGTCATGACAACGATTTTTGATTTTTTTACCCTTGAGCAGTGGGTAGCTGTGATGGGTATTGTCTGCACGATAGGGACATTTTTTATCAACGTGTACTACCGCAAAAAGGAGTACAAACTCAAGGAGCGTCAGTATGAAGATACCGAAAAAAATATTGATGGCAACGGGCGGTAGTGCGCTGTTTTTAGCCTCAGCGATGATAACGCATTTCGAAGGGCTGAGACTTAAGCCCTATTTTGACGGTGGCGGTATTCTTTCTGTTTGCTACGGGCACACAGGCAAGGATATTGTGCGTAACCGGATGTACACGCAAGAAGACTGCGATAAGTGGCTTAATGACGATTTAAAAGCCGTTAAGCGTTATGTTGACCCGTTGATTAAGGTCAATATCAACACGCTAACACAGGCAGCCCTTTACTCATTTGCTTATAACGTGGGCGTGGGTAATTTTGCAAATCGACCTTGTTCAAAAAGCTCAACAACAATGACCGAAAAGGGGCATGTGATGAGATGAAGCGGTGGGTTTATGTGAAAGGCGAAGTTTGGAAAGGGCTAATTACCCGTCGGGAAATTGAGAGCGTAATATGTTATGGCGACCTTACTCATTTATCGGAGTGATTATTGCAGGGTTAATTCTCTCACTTATTTTTATCAACTACCGTTATCAAACCATCAGGCAAAACTACCAAACATTAAAACAGCAATATCACGCACAAATTGAAGCCGTGAAACGGCAACAGCAAAAAATCGATACCTTACATCAACTCAATATTCAACACACCGAGGAACTGAATAATGCCAAAACAGAGCTTGATAAGCTGCATGATGCTGTTCGTGCTGGTAACAAGTGGTTGCGCCTCAACGCCGTGTGTCGTACATCCAAAACCGCTACCCCCCAGAGCCGACATGATGAAGCCACCCCCACAACTTGGTGAGGCAGCTCGAGAAGATTATTTCCGTCTCAGAGCGATGATAGCTGAGAACGAAAAGCAGACGGAATATCTGCAAAGAATATATCAAAACACAGTGTCAATGAATCGGTAATTGACACGTTCAAATCTTAACAAATCTAGCGTGCCACATACGCAACTAATCCAAACATCGAACCCGTTATTTAGGAATGAGCCTTTGAGGTAATCAGTTTTGCTGATGTCACTTCGATGGGCTGATTTCCTATGTGGCAAAGGTTCATTACCTAAGTAAGGAAGACATCATGAATAGTGTATTAACATTTAAAACCCACAATATTGCTCCTTTTAATAATGGAGATAATAAGATATGGCTCACAGGTGAACATTTAGCAAAATTACTTGAATATAAAGACAGCAAAAAAGTCGCTAATCTTTATAACAGACATAAAGACGAATTTACTGCCAGTATGAGTGTTGTAGCCAAAGTGAGGACCTCGGATAAATCAACGAGTTACAATAAATTTGTATCCGATGTAAGATTATATTCCCTGCGTGGAGCTTATCTTATTGGTATGTTTTCACGAACAAAAGTAGCAAAAGATTTAAGAATATGGCTACTAGATTTGGTTGAAAAAGAATCAAATGTTGAAGTTGGCGTTCTTGACATAATAGACATTAACTGAACTTACTGGACAAAAATACATGACTCAATAGCTATGTTTGA
>NZ_LWMI01000084.1 GCF_001640365.1 Candidatus Arsenophonus triatominarum
GACAGATTGACGGCTCGTATCAAACCAAACCAAACCGCGATGATTCTTCCTGATATTCCCATTCCTGATTTTGTTCATTAAAAACAACAGCGAACCTTCCTTTTTGTCAATTGGTTTTTTCTCAGTATGAAAAGGCAGTATGTCATGAGTTTCATCCGTGTAAGCATCGCAAGGACCCAGCAACTCATGTGTATCACTCGTGTAGGTATAGGCTTTAAAAATTCTAAACATTTTGATTCCTTAACTGATTCTGTACCAGCCCATTAGCGTAATAAAAGCATTCGTTATATTAATTTCGCTACTACTTCCCGTCTTTCCCGTTGTACCTGAAACAGAATGGGTGTGTGCACCGATAGTAACAGTATGTGAGTGGTTCCCCGCTTGTGATGTATTTTGAGCCCTTGGTTTCCATTGATTAGGATTACCGTCATCGCCTCTTGCATTCCATGGGTCACGTACAACGCCTGCAAAATTATGTGCATGATTACCCGTTGCATTCGTATTTTAGTACCATAATCATAGCTACTGGTTGTTGCTGAAAAAGTGTGCCCGTGAGCGGGTAATTGGGCTTCTGTCAGCTTAATAGCATCAGCGCCTCCGGTAGTGAATACATTAGAACCATCTGCTTTTGCTAAACGAATGGTTTTATTTTCACCAATGTATTGCCATTTTGTATTTGGAAATAAGGTATTGGGATTTTTATTTTGAGCAAACCAGACAACAATCCCTACCGGATAAATTCCGTCAATACTTACGGTTTTCGCCAAGTCATAAGCGGCTTTGACGGCTTTGGGTGTGGCGGCCAGCGTTTCATCATTGCTGTCAGTGGCGCTACTTAACCGTGTGAGACCGTGTTGAGTGAGCGACGCAACGAGGATAGCAAAAATAATCTGTGAACCATCGCAACGGATAACATTTCTGCCACTGGGCAGTACAACACCAGTCCCTGACAGGGGTTTACAGGTCAGGGTGAAATTCCCCTGACAGTGATTGGTGACAGTCCAGTTTCTTATCCATGGCGGGAAAATTACGGTGGTATCAGCAATAAGATTGCCACTGAAGACCAGTTCTTCTTTTGCGGCCTGTAAGGTAGTCAAGGTTATCGTGCCGGTTTCCAGTCCGGTTATACTGGTGATGCCGTAACTATTCACGGGTACCCACCCTGTTGCGGAGGCATCCAACACTTCCGGATTGGTCGTATTCCCGTCTATTGTATTTAGCCAAAAACCGTCATTCGTGGAATTGGGCACTTTCGCCCCCGCCGGATAACCACCAATCGCCGTGGCAAAATCGGCATCAAAAGGGTAACCCGCGCCCGCATTATGCCAACGATAGCCGGTGTATAGTTCGTTAAGTGCCTGATTCATGTCACGGCCATCAGGGGGCAAGCCGCCTGCGGCTTTAATCGTCATGGTAATGGGGGGAAAACCGGCATCATAAGAAGCCTGATTACTGCCGGTTGGCGTTTTCGCCGTTAAATCACGCCGTGAACCATTCGCCCCAAAGGGCACCGGTTTACGAGCGGGCAAGTCTGTTTTTTTCATAAAATACTCCAAAAAATTCTACTGGATGATTAACGTCCCGCCGTAAAAAACGTCCCCTCATTAAACGGATAGGCATCCTCGGCAAAGCCAAAGTAGGGGCGACGACCTGATTGATATTCATCAGTACCCCAGAAGGTAACGGGGTGACCTCGCTGTTTCTCAATACTGACAATTCAAAGGGTTCTAGGGAAAGGCGGTGGTAATACCAATAGTCATGTCACGATAATTCACACAAAACGCCTCGCCACGTTCCTTAAACAGAAAACGTAAGAAGCGATTGATTTCAGGAATAGTCGCAATACTGATGTTAGAAAACGCCTTGCTGAGTATCAGGCTTCGATAAGCGTTGTCCGCTAGCCGGATTTTTCTGGTTTCCTGCACACCCGCGTAATAAGGGGCATCACTGAACGGGGTGGGATAATCCGCTTTTCCTTCGTCTGCCTGCGCAAACCCAAACGCGCTGTTATCGACTTCCGCCGTGATGTAACGTGAAATGTTGACGATTTTCCCCCACATATCCAGACCAAAGCGGTTGCAGGTGGTGATATCCCACACTTCATCAAGAAACCGGTCAGTAAAATCCTCCAGACTCACCGCCTGCTCGAATGTTGCGATGACAGACAGCAATTTCTGGCTGGCACTGTACTGGTTTAGCACCGTTTTTTGCCAACTCATTTTAACTCCACGTGAATGTTATCGGCTTGCAAAACGGGACTTGCGCCACGCCTGGTGTTAACGCAGACAGCCAGTTTTTGCCGTCTGGATATCATACTGATACGACACTCACCGAATAAGGCTCAATCGCAATAATCGGCGCGTAGTATTTACCCACATTCAGGGTTGCCCCTATACCCGCACGTTGAATGCCTTCTACCTCGCCATTAAACACGCGAATAACTGTTTTTTAACTTGCCCGGTAATGTCACAGGGAGGATTGAGACTTTTATCAATGTTGACGGAAAAATAGACGCTTAATGGGGTGGCTCGCTGCCACTGCATCACATATTGCGGGTAAGCGGCGAGTAGTTCTCTTTATCATAAACAGTAAAGGTGGTATCCCCATTCATGTCCGCGCCAGGATTGTAATACTGGAAGATCGTCTCGGCGATATCGTATCGTTGCCACCATTCACACAAATAAAAACGGAATGCGGTTTAACCGGATAAAGAGTCGTGCGATAGTGACCGTCTCCCTTGTTCGGTTTGACCAGACATACGCATCCGTCACACCTTGGGTTTCCAGTAGGCCGCTTTCATCGCACCATCGGTATTACGACCGTTGCGCGCCACTGATTGCGGCGGCGTGTTTCAAAGGCAATGCGGATTCTACCTGTGACCCGACACGGGCCGGTGTGTCATTGGTGATGGCGTCCCACCCTGAAACAGAGCTAAAAATTTGCGTTAATTCCCCCGTGGCGCAGGCGATGGGGCCATGCGTCGTGTTCTGGAAGGGGATTTTTACCGTGCCGCTGGCAGGGATGGTTGCTTCGCTCACTGAACGCCACAAATAACCGGCCTTATCCTGGGCGGTACTGCCTGCTGGGATACGGGTGCCGACTTTGCCCGTGCAGGTGGCCATGACAACGCTACCCTGACCAGGAATACGATTGAGAAAATAGATGCGCCCTATTCCATCCTGAAAGCGCCCGCTCGCAAAATCGGGGTTAATCTGGTTGAACAGGCATAATAATTTGTCGTAGACCTGCGCCAGTATTTCGGTCTCACTCTGGGCTATCTGTCCTTGGGGGCGCTCAGTGATTGACTGGCATGGCCGCCCAATATGCCGACAAAATCCGTCAGCCGTCCGGCGAGCACGTCCGCGATATCCGCACCGACACCCCGTTTTCGGTTATCGTGACATCAGGTACCGCGGTTTCACTGTGGTCATAATATCACCTCCAATCGGTTATTCTCGTTATCCGTGACGCGAATGACACCGCGCAGTTTCCGACTGGCCTTATCCAGCCTGACGCTTGCTATTGCCTGGTTAACAACGGCAGTTTTTCGGCCTCAACTTGTAGTTTTTGCGCAATAAATCCGGCAGTGGGTCGTCTTCCGAGGACTTCCTCCTTCCATGGAATGCCGAGTGAACGGTCAAAATAACATTCACCCATAAATACCAGACAGGCCGAGGCCACATCCTGGGCTACCGCGGCAGGGGTGGTCACTATTGCCAAATTGCCTTCACCGTCTAGCGTTAAATCCCACGCCTTATCCAGTTTTAGGGTGCAATAGGTCATAGCGTGTGCTCCGGTTTATCCGATGTGACACGGCTGCTGCCGCTTTCTACCCCGTTCACATGATGATAATGGCTGTTGTAAGCTTCCCGCAGCGCTTTGATGCTGGCCTGTTGCGTACCGACATTATCGGTGATGTCACCCGCCGCCGTGACATTTCCGGTAAAATGCGCTTGGGCGTATCGAGGATCACCCCAGAAGGGCCTTGATAGTGCCTGCTGACAGTGGATTTCAATGTTTCCTGGACTGGTGATATTTATTCGGTTATCCGCAAATTCAATAAACTGGGTCGGTGGCATATTCAGCAGTCCACCCATGTAAATGCCGTCGGCGCGGTTGTGTCTACGGCGAGTAGACGGTAATGCGCTCTGGCGGGTTGCCCTGACACGGCGGGTATCACGGTCACAAATTAATAGGTGACCAATATCCCCCACGACCGGATTCATGATGAGGGCACTGTTCCCCCGTTGCAGGCGAAATACCGGAATGGCGTAAATTGGGGTACTCTCCATCAGGACACCCCGCGTATCAGGATAAGCCAGCAGGGGGCGGACATCCACCACCAGATTGGCGCTTCACCGTGTAACGCAATCACCTGAACAATTCACAAAAAAAACAGCCGGCAAGAAGCTGACTGAAGGCATGCATAAAGGTGTTTGCATCATTACCGGATGCGTCACGGTTGTTTGTTTCTCTCATAAGCTTCAACACTCACTGCGTTACAGACACTGTGCCAGTTTCCCCCTTGCACCCAGGAAGAAAGAAAGTGTTCGACACCCGTTAACAGGTAGAGACCACTGGCACCCGGTAACGACGTATCAAGCGATACCGATCGCCCAAATGCCAGCAAGGGCTGTACTGTGTCTGAAAGGTTAATCCATTCGCGTTGTGGATCGGATACCCTATCAAGCCATTTTCCGCCGAAATCTTCGGCATAACCGCATCCCTTGTTTTCCCAGCAGGCCAAACATGGATGATTTTTCCCACCGGTTGAAATTCCAGCCGATGAGACAGGCAAATGGCGGCTATCTGAGCAAAAACACTGCCGGCGTAATACGGGTTGGATTCGGTTAAGCCGCCCAATAAATTGGGTTGAAACGTATAGCCGTTCTGCTGACATAACGAATCGAGTAAATCACTGACATTCACGACACCCGTGCGTGAAATCGGCGGAATGACTTTAGCACGGAGGTCACTGGCGGCCAGCGCTTGAATGACAAACGGAGATTCGGGCATCGTATTCATATTGGCATAAGCAGATCTGACGGCGCCCTCGAATATCAAAATATCCCCACTATAGATAGCTATGTCAAATTGTCGTCCATCGAGCACCAGCGAACTGTAATCTTTTGGTGACAACATCCCGATGAGTTCTAAACTTAACCCATAGAGGGCGCACTCTGCCTCAACGCCGCCGTATCCGCCGTAGCTATTGGTTCTGACAAAGGATTTAACGTTATCCAAGGTTAATTCTTCTATCTGGCCGTTGCCCGTATCCAGAGAGAACGCAAACTTAAGCGTTTTTTTGCTGTACATTTCCATCCTCGTAAAAAAGAAACCATCGACTCCCTAGACCGTGCCAACGCGGGTCTTCTTGCCCTTGGGTATCCACGAAGAATAAATCACC
>NZ_LWMI01000085.1 GCF_001640365.1 Candidatus Arsenophonus triatominarum
TATTATGGCCGGCACACTTCCTACGCCATTTTCTATGGTTGGGCTGGATGGGGGAGCCGAAAGGCTCGCCGTTCACTTTGTCCGGTAGTACTAACCCCATTCAGTCTGCCACCCGATCTCAATTCCAAATCTGGCGCCTAGATTTTTGTTTCTCTTGTTTGGATGAGGGAATGCTGATGTACGAGTACGTTTTAGATATTACAAATAAAAATAACCGGATTTTTATAATGAAAAACCCCGAGAAAATGGGCTTTTGCAAACAGATTTCATAGGCCAGTTGGCCAACACTAGGGAACTACAATAATAACTATATTTGTTTTTTTATTTTTCTGATTTCCAGACACGAGTTGGAAATCAAGTAAACACCCAAAGGGAATATGTAGCAACAACGGAGCATATTCCCTTTTTTATAAACAATAAGAATTGTTCTGATATTTCTAGTTCTTTTCGCTCGAAAACAAGGGGAATTTATCATGATTCAAGCTAACAAATACAGAAAACCTTTCGGCGGTTACAAGCAGGTATGTCCGTTTTTCACAACGACGAAATCTTGAAAATCGTGAAATTGAAAAGCGAAGAATTCACCGAAAAAGGGCTGATTTACCACTTTGATGTTGAAGGTGGAAATGGAAGTTTGATAGGCGAAAGCAGGAGCAAAAATATACGCAACAAAAAATTGCTAAATTATCGCTGAAAAATTCAATCATCCAACCTTAAAAATACGATTATTTTTAATCGTAACTTATTGATTTTGATCAGTTTATTTTTTATTTAAGTTATTGAATTTGATCAACTATTTGACAAATTTAATTTTAGACTTACAATTGTAAAATCTATTTTTAGCTGTCTTTTGCACAGCATTTGCTCTTTATACAATTTGGGGTTTTCCTCTCTGCGAGTCGCAGAGGACAGAATGCCGTTTTTGTGTGTTCTGTTTTGGTGTTTTTTATTCAATAACACGGTTATCCACATTCATTCGATTTGTGGAAATCGTATTTAACTCTTCGTTTTTACGGGGGTTGTTATCATCTGAAATTCAGAAACATCAAAATATAGCGCTCAGGAGGGAAAATGCCCCAAGAAATTATTTTTAAAGAAAGTAAGAGTAATGCAAAAATCAGGCGAGAAATCAGGAAAATTGAATTTCTTGCCAAGAAAGACGCTGAACGTGAATTTAATCAAGAACTCAAAAAAGCGTTTTGGCGACACGAAAATCCACGCCAGCAATTACAGAATTTTCAACGACAGATTGTGGTTTATGCCAATCTGTTTATGAATTACCGCAAAAAACAACAAAAACAAAAAATCATCGAACAAAGAGCGCGCATTGACGCCTATTTTTATAATTAAAAATTATTTTTCTTCAAATCTACTTTAACCCCCCCAGGGAAATCACACGTTTTTTCATATGATGATTTTCTCATTTTTATATGAAATCGTTCTCAAAAATTCAATAACGGGAGTGATTGAGTGAAAAGTGCCGCTACATTACGATTGATAGGTAATCCACATGCGTATTATCCAAATTTAGCCAAACCGCTTGGTGGATTAACCGCAGCAATTCTTTTTTCCCAAATATTTTACTGGCAGGACAAAGCTAATTCTGAATTAGGAGTTTACAAAACTCGAGATGATCTTGAAGAAGAAACCGGATTGACACATGACGAACAACGAACAGCAATAAAAAAATTAGTCGCAATTGGAGTTTTACTCGTTACAGAAAAACGGCTTGAACATAAAACATATTACAAAATTGATGAAGGTAAGCTTAATGAAATTCTGGATAATTTCGCCAACTCAAAAAAGGGAGTTTCGCGAGATGGAGAAAATGGAGCTCCCGAAGTAGACATTGTCGAGTTCGGGGAATCGACATTATCGAGTTCGTTTGATCAAGAGATTACTACAAAGATTACAGAAATATATAAACCATCCCTAACCCTTCCTTCTCAAAATTTTGACTTGAAGCTAATTTTGGCGGATTCGCTGCGTGGTGAATTTCAGGAGTTTGTCGACAAGTCTGCCGATGAGCTACATCGAGCCGTTGAGCAAAAAATTATCGGACTTGGTTTCGAGTGCAACAGGGAGTTTCGAGTACAGGAACGGGGTGATTGTCGTTCTGGCAGAGTTGATTTGCTGGTGAGTGACAAGCACGGCAACCAATGTGGCATTGAAATCGACGCAAGCTCTCCCAGAGAAAAATCTTTCGCTAAACTAGCCTGTCTGAAATCAGGGATAATCTTACTGCGGAAATCTTCCACAGCAGAAGACTATCTGCAAGATGGTGTTTTGGTAGTTGCGGGAGGTATTTCGCTACCCAAAACTAAGATCATCACGAAAAAATCTGAACTGAATTTGTCCCTGTTTGAGCAGAAACCCAGTGAATCAGTTTGGGATGATTATCTTCAACACCGCAAAAACAAAAAAGCGCCACTGACACAAACCGCCCTGAACCGACTGGCGACAGCAGTCAACGAAGCCAATGAACTAGGATATTCCACCGATAACGTGCTGGCTGAATGCATGCTTAGAAACTGGCAAGGCTTTGAGGTTTCGTGGATTGAGCAAAAAAAATATCAGCGAAATAGTCTCATCAACGAGATCACAACACGCCCAAGTAATCCCGAAGGTTTTGTGGTGATTAACGGTTAATCTGTTTTTTGCGAAAAAACTATGAATATTATTCAACGATTGCAAAAAATCATGCCGCCCAATATCAAGCCAATTGCCTGTAGCTGGGAAGAACATTTGGCAAGAATGCAAAAAATATCCGAAGAAGCCAGTTTGCAAGACGCTATTTTTCGCAAGCAACGCCGGATAGAAAACTTGTTTGGGCGCTCGGGTATCGCCCCGTTGCATGCACATTGCCGATTTGAAAATTATCGCGTTTTCAACGCCGGTCAGAAAAATGCGTTGAACCAATCCGTCGCCTTTGCAAAGAATTTTGGAGTGGGATTTGGCGGATTTGTTTTTAGCGGTGGATGCGGAACAGGCAAAAATCATCTTGCAGCAGCGATAGGGCATTATCTCATGAGCAAAGGGCGATCCGTATTGTGTATTACCATTGCGGATTTGATGATGCGTTTTCGAGCAACCTACGAAAAAAATACGACATTGACAGAACAACAATTGCTAGATGAACTTTGCAAAGTTGATTTGTTGATCTTGGACGAAATCGGTATTCAGTATCAGCATAGCGAGAATACGAAGATTATTGTAAATCAGATGGTTGATAAGCGGACTTCACACAAAAAACCGCTTGGCATGCTCACGAACTTGAACAGTGAACAAATTCGGCAATTTTTGGGCGATAGAGTCATCGATAGAATGATGATGAGCAATGGGCTTTGGTTAAATTTCAATTGGTCAAGCTACCGCCGTAAAATTCAATAACGAAAAAAAGTTTTAAATCACTGAGTTTCACTACTCAAATCCAATCAATTCAAAGCAATGGAACCCTCAACAACGAGGGTATATGCGCATGTCTGAAAAATACTCAACACCTGCCGCCTATCTGTGGGGCATCATGACCACCCTCGGGGGAGTCATGACAACGATTTTTGATTTTTTTACCCTTGAGCAGTGGGTAGCTGTGATGGGTATTGTCTGCACGATAGGGACATTTTTTATCAACGTGTACTACCGCAAAAAGGAGTACAGACTCAAGGAACGTCAGTATGAAGATACCGAAAAAAATATTGATGGCAACGGGCGGTAGTGCGTTGTTTTTAGCCTCAACGATGATAACGCATTTTGAAGGATTAAAATTTAAACCTTACTTCGATGGAGGTGGTGTACTCTCTGTTTGTTATGGTCATACAGGCAAGGATATTGTGCGTAACCGGATGTACACGCAAGAAGACTGCGATAAGTGGCTTAATGACGATTTAAAAGCCGTTAAACGTTATGTTGACCCGTTGATTAAGGTCAATATCAACACGCTAACACAGGCAGCCCTTTACTCATTTGCTTATAACGTGGGCGTGGGTAATTTTGCCAAATCGACCTTGCTCAAAAAGCTCAACAACAATGACCGAAAAGGGGCATGTGATGAGATGAAGCGGTGGGTTTATGTGAAAGGCGAAGTCTGGAAAGGGCTAATTACCCGTCGGGAAATTGAGAGCGTAATATGTTATGGCGACCTTACTCATTTATCGGAGTGATTATTGCAGGGTTAATTCTCTCACTTATTTTTATCAACTCCCGTTATCAAACCATCAGGCAAAACTACCAAACATTAAAACAGCAATATCGCGCACAAATTGAAGCCGTGAAATTACAGCAGCAAAAGATTGATTCTTTGCACCAACTCGATATTCAACACACGGAGAAATTAAATAATGCCAAAGCTGAAATTGCTAAGCTCAATGATGCTGTTCGTGCTGGCACTAAGCAGTTGCACGTCAATGCCGTGTGTCCAATACCCAAAACCGCTACCACCCAGAGCCGACATAATGAAGCCACCCCACAACTTAGTAAGGCAGCTCGAGAAGATTATTTCCGTCTCAGAGCGATGATAGCTGAGAACGAAAAGCAGACGGAATATCTACAGCAGTACATCAAAACACAGTGTCACTGAATCGGTCATTGGCACGTTCAAATCTTAACAATCTCAGCGCCACGCACGCGCATCAATAAAACACAGAACCTTATAGAAAGTCGAGCCTGAAGAACGCCGTTTAAAATGGTGCTTTTCTGTGGGCGGCTGTTCTGTGCGCGCAGGTTCGATTTTCTATAAGGAAAAGTACGATGAAATTAGTAACAACTAAAAATGACAATTTTTTAGTAACAGAAATGCCAACAATGACCAGTCTGGAAATGGTGGACTATATTAATGCGGAGCGGAAATCAAAAGCGGAAGCAGAGAGATTAACGTTTCCTTGCAAAAAATATCGCAAGTTACAGCACAATAATTTTATGGCAAAAGTACCCAAAGTTCTTGGAGAAACATCTGCTAAATTTTTAGCTGATGATATTTTCACCACTGGAAACGGTGCCCAGTCTATTCGAAAAATTTACCGATTTCCAAAACGTGAAGCCTGTCTAATGGCAATGAGTTACAGCTATGAGTTACAGGCTAAAATCTATGACTACATGACGGAGTTGGAAGAAAATAAAGGATTAGCTTTTACTATTGAGCAATTACAAAATATTGTTGCTACAGCCAGAAAAGAGTCTGATAAAGACTCTTCGGATGCTGGTCGTCGATTACGTAAGCGTCAAGATGATTTACCCATTCTTAAAAAAGCTGAAAAAACAGTAATGGAGTTATCTCAAATCCCCCTTGATTTAATTGGTGGAAGCATGAGGTTAGAAGGATGACTCCTGAGCAATTCATCGAAGCCAATGTTAAGGCCGAGTTAATCAAGCTGGGCTTTTCTACCTCTGTCGCCAGCTTAGCCACCCGTGAAGCCATCCGCTATTATCGCAAACAGCCAGCTAGTAGAAGAGGCAAGATGATAGAAGATTGTCTTAATCAAGCAAAAATTGTGGCCAGGTTAACAACAAAGCGATAATCGCAAATGAGTTCAATTAAACAAGTCAAAACTCGCCATGATAGCGAGGGTTTTCGTGTGCATTACGAAAATCCAGCAGGACGATTTCATAAAAGCTTTAAAACGCGGGAAGCTGCTTGCCATTTTCTTTTTCTGAGCGAATCTGAGCGATTTTTGGCGATGATGGCAAAAGAAAAAGAGCAATGCCGAGATTGGCATCTTCGCAAGTTGATTCAGTTTTATGTGGGGAAAAAGGTCTTTCAGTGTGAAACGGGGCATTTACGGCAAAGTTCGCTCGATACGATTAAACATGCCTTGTTTTCGATTGACGAAACGTTGCAAGCAAAAATGGCGTTGAATATTCGCCCGAGTGAATTTAACGGTTTACCGGAAAATACGCTTAAACATCTGCATTCTGCCTATTTGCTGCTGAAAGCAATGCGAAATGTTGGTGTCAGTCCAATTCCAAAATTGAAAAGAAAAGGGGAAAAGCCTATTTTCATTCCGGCGTTTGAGAATGTGGATAGGATGATTGAAGAAGCGCCCGTCAGAGAAAAGATTGCCTTCATCTTGGCATCGGTGATTGGGCTTCGGATAAGCGAAATATTGGCATTGGATTATAGCGATATTCAAGGGGAATATTTGAATATCTCAAAACATGTAACACGAAACGGTGTTATTGAAGGCTTAAAAGCTGACGTTCAGCGATTGTTACCGATGCCAAAAGGGTTATTGTCGCTATTGGATAAAAACAAGTTTGGGTTACATGAACCATTAATTGTCAGTCAATCAGTGAAAAGACTGTCGTTAAATTACAGTACGACAGGAATTGTTAAGGAATTACTGGAAAAATTCAGGATTGGGAAATTTCATAACTTACGGCATTTTGCAGCGGTACGTCTTATCAAAAAACGGAATGATATTCATGTTATTTCTAAAATGCTGGGTCATAAAAACATTGAGACCACCTCAAATATTTACGGTCGATTTTCAGGGTCAATTTTTGAGTTAAATTTTTAACATTTGCGTTCATTTTTTAATCATTAAGGTAAATGGGGTTAAAACCTTAATTGCTTTACATCAAAGGGATTCAGGTAAAAAATTACAGAATAGCCAAAAACGCATAATTCCGCAGTCATACTTCCGCATTTTGAAAAATTGGAAAACCTAATAATAACAACGCATGAAGAGGGATTTTTTTCGCATACTTCCGCAAAATAAGTCCGCACCCAAAATGGCTAATTTTACGAATGTTGCACAAAGGTTAAAAAGAGGTTGTCATGTCAGGGAAAGCTAAATATAAAAAAGCGTATATTGATGACGTGATCAACCTGTCTTTGGTGAAAGGCAAAGTATCAAATCATTTCATTGCAAAATGGCTGCATGTGGATGAAAAAACGATTAGAAATTGGCGAAAGGATTATTACGAATTTGATCATGCTTTTCATCATGCGGCCGACATTTTGAAAAAAGAGCTAGCAGAAACAGCAAGGCAAAACACCAAAATCCGAAAACGCAAAATTATTAAAACCACGGCAGACGGCGAAACGACAACGATAGAAGAAGTATTGCCTAGTCACAATGATATTGCCGTTTACAAAAAGATGGGGATCAATGAAGTCTTCTTTAACGATGAAAAGCATCAACAAAAAGAATACTTAAGATCGATACTCGAGCGAAAAAAATCAGCCGAAATCACTTCACTAGAGGCCGCGCAATTTTTAGAGATAGAAGGCATTCCTATACCAACTACCTTATTACTGGAAATTAAGCAATTGCAAGGTAGCCCTATACCAGAAGATATACTACCGCAAAATGCAATTACTCGAGAAATGACTTTAGAAGAGGCCGCAGAAGCGTACCAAAAACTGATGGGGTAAAGGGTTAAAATCGCTTACTTATTTATGTTATAAATGATATTAAATTTAAATATTTATTTAATATCAATTGATTATATGAGTTTAACCCCATTTTTTGTATTTTTATGTACACGTTTATGTGCAAAATATTTTTTTGAGTCGCTTTTTTCCGGACAAATTCCTATGCCGTTACCTTTTCCTTTTGACTTTAAAAAACCAGATTATTTTAAGGTATTTGAGTGGCGCGATGAGCGTCTACAACGGTTACGCCAGCAGCCGGAAAGTTTTAAACGATTAACCCGATTTTATAAGGATAATCCCGCGCAGTTTATTATTGACTGGGGCATGACGACAGACCCACGAAATGTCGATTACGGGTTACCGGTGACTATTCCTTTTTTGCTGTTCCCGAAACAGGAAGCATGGATTGACTGGATAATGACACGCTGGAAAGGACGTGAAAACGGTATTACCGAAAAAAGCCGCGAAATGGGCTTAAGCTGGACGTCAATTGCACTCGCATGCGCTTTATGTCTCTTTAATAAAGAGATGGTAATTGGCTTTGGCTCCCGCAAAGAAGAGTATGTTGACAGCACCGGTGACCCGAAAGCGTTGTTCTGGAAAGCCCGTAAGTTTATTGAAACTTTACCGCAAGAGTTTCGGGGAGGCTGGGTAGCGAAAAAACACGCGCCTTATATGCGGGTCAATTTTCCAAACACCGGCGCCATTATCAAGGGTGAAGCGGGGGACAATATTGGACGGGGTGACCGGACGACACTCTATTTCGTCGACGAAGCCGCCTTTTTGCCTCGTCCGCTATTGATTGATGCTGCCCTATCGCAAACTACCCGCTGCCGCATTGACTTAAGTTCGGTTAATGGGATGGACAATCCTTTTGCCCAAAAACGCCACAGTGGACGTATTCCGGTGTTTACCTTTCACTGGCGCAATGACCCCCGTAAAGATGAACAATGGTACGAAAAAGAGTGCCTGAAAATCGATAATCCGGTCATTGTGGCGCAGGAACTGGATTTGAACTATCAGGCGTCTGTTGAAGGTATCTTAATTCCCGCCGAATGGGTACAGGCGGCCATTGATGCCCATATCAAACTGGGGTTTTTGACAACGGGGGCTAAACGACTCGGTTTTGACGTTGCAGATGAGGGCGATGACAGCAACGCCCTCACGTTTGTACACGGATCGGTTGTCACGGATTGCCAGCAGTGGAGTAAAGGCGACGTGATCAGCTCAGCAAACCGAGTCAAAAACTATGCTGAGGAAGTCCATGCCGATGAAATCATCTATGACTCCATCGGGGTAGGGGCAGGGGTGAAAGCGCATCTACGACGGACATGTCATATCACCGCAACCGGATTCAACGCGGGTGGGGCTGTCTTTAAACCTGACGCAAAATATGTGGCGGGAAAAACCAATAAAGATATGTTCGCGAATATTAAGGCGCAAGCCTGGTGGGGCGTCCGAGACCGTTTTTTTAATACCTGGCGGTGTATCATGCATTTGGAAAAATATCCGGATGACAAACGTTTCATCAATCAATTTACCGATGGCCTGTTAATCAGTCTCAGTTCAGGCATAAAAGAACTTGACGTACTGAAAGCTGAATTATCCCGTCCTCGGGTGGATTACGACAACAATGGACGGGTGAAAGTCGAGAGCAAAAAAGACATGAAAAAACGGGGCATCGCTTCACCCAACATGGCCGATTCATTAATTATGGCTTTTTCCCCCGTTCCTAAACCGTTTCACATTCCCGACGAGGCATTTTTCTAATGAACAAAAGAAACAGGAAAAAGGACGTTAAGCCTGAAAGGAAAAAGCTATTTTCCATCTCTGATATCGATATGTATCCGGTCAGTGAGCAGCCAGTCTACGAATTCAAACCCTATGCCCCTCCCGCAGGCGTGATACCCGAAGCAAAGAGAGCGGACGCGCTGGCGAATGATGCCACCCCGTATGAAACCCTGAATGCATTCGGGAGTGATTGTTTGTATGGTGGGTTTCAGGGATACCCGATGTTGGCCATGAAAGCGCAGCAATCCGAGTACGCCAATGTTGCCGCGATTTTTGCTGACGAGGTTACGCGCAATTGGTTAACCGTAAAATCCTCATCCGATGATGAGGACCTCGTTAATGAGGTGGAAGGGGTAATCGTGAAATATCGCCTTCAGGATATGATCCATCAGGCCGTTTTGCATGATTGTCTGTTCGGCATAGCGCATATCTATATTGACATGGGCGCCGATGAGAATGAAATGCGCAATCCGCTCTTTAAAGACAGAGCAAAAGTGGGCGATAAATTTCGCGGTTTTCGTATTATTGAGCCTATTTGGATGTATCCGGCGATGTATAACACGCTCAGACCGTGGGAGCCGGATTTTTATCAGCCTTCATCGTGGTTTGTTATGGGGCAGACCATCCACGCCTCCCGATTTATTGACCTAGTGACGCGTCCGGTATCACAGATACTGAAACCTGCCTATAACTTTGGGGGCTTATCACTGATCCAGCTAATGGAGCCTTATGTCAAGGCGTGGGAAACTATCCGCGATGAGATACCCAAAATTGTCAAGGCTTTTACGCTGGCGGGTCTAAAAACTGATATGGAAAAACGGATGGAAAATCCAGGCGAATTCAAACGCCGCATCGATATCATGACCAACTACCGAAACAATCGCGGGTACTGGCGCTAGATACGGAGGAAGAGTTTTTTCAGATCAATACACCGATGACGGATCTTGAGAAAATCGCCTCAAACTATCAGGAACAACTGTGTATTCCCTCACGGATGCCGGTGATTAAGCTGCTTGGCAATGCGCCCGCGGGACTGAATGCAAACGGGCAGGGTGAAATCGATGTCTGGCACGAAACCATCTCCGGTATTCAGGAACGCAATATTCGCCCCATGATACAGCAAATGCTGGATTACCTGTTTATAGCGGAATTTGGGCAGCTATTACCCGAAATTACGTTCACCTTTAACCCACTCGATGAGCTAACCGAGAAGGAAATGTCGGAGATAAATCTCAATAACGCTTCAATGCTGGCTAATTTAGCAACGAGTTCATGTATTTCGACGATGGATGTCGCTCAATGGCTTATCAATAATCCGAAGAGTGGTTTTGCTTTCATGAACGGGCAGGAAAACGAAGATGAAACAGACGAAAAAGAAGGAGAAAACACTTAAACCTTCACTCCCCAATGCAGGGATACAGCTTTGGTATCAGCGTGAATTACGTCGCCAGATTACCAGGATGCATAAAAACGTCACCGCCAAAATTTTAACTTCCTTTTCAAAAATTCTCTTGCTTACGACGCCAGCCCGCCTCAATGATAAGGAATACGCTCCGCGCGCTTTCTGCCCGCTGGGTAAAGAAATTCACTGCCTTATCCGACGATCTGGCAAAAACCTTCGTTAACCGAGCAGCCGGTAATGTGGATGTGCCCCTTAAAAAGCAGCTGGTCGATAAGGGGTTTGCGATTGATTTCAAAATGACGCGCGACATGCACAATGCGGTGACAGCGATTGTGGCGGAGAACGTGTCATTAATTAAATCCATCCCCCAACGCTATTTCACTAACGTTGAATCCGTGGTTCTCCAGTCTGTTTCGCGGGGAGGTGATTTAGCTCAGCTTAAAAAAACATTGGGACAACAGTTTGGCGTAACTGCCAGAAGGGCGGAATTGATTGCCCGTGACCAGAACCGAAAAGCGAATTCTGCCTTGGCGGCAGTGAGACAGCATGCGCTGGGGATAACTGAGGGGATTTGGCGACATACCGGCGCAGGGCAACACCCAAGGCCTGATCATGTAAAAGCCACGGGCAAGAAATTTTCGCTCCGTAAAGGCTGCCTGATTAGCGGTGAATACATCCTGCCAGGTGAAAAAATCAATTGTGGGTGTATTTGGGAACCGGTTTTACCCACTTTCGAGGATTGACAACGTGCAAGTGACAAAAGACGGTCTCGCGATGGATGCCAAATCTGCGCGGGAAGTGGACAAATTTGGCAAAATGTATGTCCGTGATAACCGGATAAGCAAAGCGAACATTAGCGGTTATTACGGCGTTGAAATACCTGGCTATGAAAAGTTGGGTCTGGAATCCAGAAAAATATATCAGCTTTATCGCCCCCCGCAAGAGCTGGAAAAAGCCATGCCGACGTTTAACGGTATCCCCGTTCTGATGGGGCATCCTGCCGAGAACAATACGAAACCCATCACCGATCTCGCGGTGGGTGCCGTGATGAATGATATCCGTTTTGAATTTCCCTATCTCATCGCTTCGATTTCTATTTGGGATGAAGCAGCAAAAGCGGGTATTGAAACCGATATCCAGCGCGAATTATCGCCCTCCTACAGCTACGTACCGGATATGACGCAGGGCAGCGTTGATGGAGAGGCCTATGATGGCGTGATGCGCAATATTCACGCCTACCACCTGGCGATTGTTCCTGATGGCAGGACGGGGCCAGATGTTCTAGTCAACGACGCAAAACCAGAGGATTTAAAAAAAATGGCAGACGAAAAGAAAACCGATGATGAAATGATCGCAGGACTGAAAGAGCGCCTGCCAAATGCCAGTGACGAAGATATTCATACGGTGGCAGAGTATATCAATGGACTGACCTCAAAAGCGAATGACGAGGAGACAAAAGAAGATCCGTCGGATGATAAACAGGATAACGAAAGCGAGGAGGATAAAGAAAAAAGGACGAATGACGATAATGATGAGGATAAAAAAACCGCTAACGATGCGGCTATCCTGATCCAACAGGCAGAGAACAAAATTCGGCGTGAATTTGCAGCGCTTCGTGCGGCAGAACGTTTGTGTTCACCGCTGATTGGTGAAGTGGCCTGTGACTCTGCCGAACAAGTCTACCGATTAACCCTCAGTCAAAATGGTATCGACACAAAAGGGGTTCATCCCTCAGCGCTCCCGAAAATGGTGGAGATGCTCAAAAACACAGGCAATCAAGGTAAACCTCAAGTCGCCTTTGACTCAAGTGCAGTGTCCCGTGTTGACCAGTTTTTAGGAGCAAAATGATGGCCTTTCAGAACAATGTAGCGCTTTATCAGGCACCGGGTCGGGAAGGTGATTTTGCCTCCTGTAATGATGCTTTTGCGGTGGTGCCACCATTAGGCGGCTGTTTCCGTGCCGGCTCTACCGGTACCGTGATGGCCCGTTTCGCCTGGCGTGATGACAGTAAACCTAGCCTGGTCAACAACAGCGGTACCGGCGAAATCCTGGGATTTGTCCGCAATGAGCGAACCGCCCTTGTGAACTGGGATGAAAAAAACAGTATGACCATCCCGCAGGGACAACAGGTCTCCGTCTACAAAACGGGCGACTTTTGGGCCAAGTCAGCAACGGCAACCACTATCGGCCAAAAAGTTTATGCGAAACTGGCGGATGGCACGATTGAAACGGCTAACGCAGGGACGACGAAAGACGGATTTATCGAAACCCCTTTTAAAGTGATGACCGCCGCCGCGGTGGGTGAAATTTTTATCATGTCAAGCTGGAGCTAATACGATGGCGCAATTAACACACAATGATTCCACGCACTCATGAAACGGGCTAAAGAAGGGGGGGTGACGTTACCTGCTTCAGTCAATCGTTTGTATCTGGCCAATGATGCCCAGCCGTTACCCTCCACTTTGACCAATGGTGGTATTCCTGCCATCGTCGCGGGGGGTATCGATCCGAACGTTATCAGAACGGTATTTGCCCCAACCCGTGCCACGGAAATTTACGGCGAGCGCACAATCGGATTGTGGCAACACGATTTCTGGGAAATTCCCCGCGCTGAATACAGTGGTCATATCTCCTCCTATGGCGATTATAACGAAAACGGGGCAAACCAGGTTAACCTGCAATTTGAACCCATCCGCCAATATCGTTTTCAGACGATGATCACCTATGGCGATTTAGAATCGGCGCGCATGGGACTGGCGATGATCAACTATGCTGCTGAAAAACAGATGGCGGCCGCCAACACGATTAACCAGGATTACAACCGGTTTGCCTTTTTTGGGGTTGAAGGCGTTAACTACGGCGCATTAAATAACCCTCAGCTTCCCACGCCGATCACACCAACCAAGGTGAGTGGTAAAACGAAATGGGAAGATAAATCCATCCAGCAGCGTTACAACGATATTTTGGCACTCTACAGTGACCTGGTAGGACGAACGAATGGGGTGGTCGGTGACGGTGTCGATATGGCTTCCTCCCTGACGCTGGTATTGTCAAACAAAGCCTCTGTGTATCTCAAATCGTCTAATGAAATCATGGCCACCTCGCTTGAGGACTTGATCAAAAAAGCGTTCCCCAATCTACGCATTGAAACGGCTCCACAATTGAGTACCGATGCCGGTGAGTTAATACAGATGTTCGTGCGCAGCTATCAGGGACAGCCTGTTTGCTATGTGGCGAATTCGCAAAAATATCGGGCATTTCCGCTTCTTCAGCAACACTCAAGCTGGTCGCAGAAAGTGGCGGCCAGTACGTATGGCACGGTGATCACACAACCCATGCTTTTTGCTCAAATGTTGGGGATATGATTATGGGAAAAATTATTGTCGGCTGTAAACTCCCCCATGGACTGAAAGCCACCGTGAAGAATGAGACTATTGAATTGAAAGGGGCTAACGCTTGCGCCATTTATGGCGGTTTTGGCATAA
>NZ_LWMI01000086.1 GCF_001640365.1 Candidatus Arsenophonus triatominarum
ATCAATTATGGCAGAGCAATTAATAGAGCAAAACTCCCGTTTCGTTATGACCAGCGAGTTATTTGGCGAAGAATTGCAGAGTTAGAAAAATATTGGTTTAAAATACGTATCATCACTAAATCACCTGTGACATTATCGAATATGTCGCTAAGGATTGAACAATGACGAATCAATATGCAATCCAGGATTAAAGGAGCCAATCAGCGTCCAAGGTTCATATATCACCCCTGATATCCTTCCTTCAAATTTCAGCGAATCTTATCGTAGGATCGTTTTAAGTGGTGCCGAGGATATAGGCAAAGTCGTTAACAGAGCTAACGACTCAGGATATGAAGCTTATGCTGCGCAACTTAAAAATGAAGAGCAAGATATTATCCTTGGGAATCACGAGGAAAGGATAACAAAAACTGAGGAGGTTTAGCAAGTCTTGAGGTTCGGGTGCTTAATATTGAGAACGACGTTAACGGACTTAAAATAAAGATACAAGACTTGGATGGCAAAAGATTCCGAAATTATCGTTGATTACGTCTCCTTGAGTCGAGTGACTCAGCAAAATTTATCATCATCCCTCAATGTCAACACTGCTTATTCCGTTAACGGTACAAAAGTGGTTGGTCAGCGTGTTATTGGATTTACTCCCGCTATCGGTACTCCATTGAAGAACGCTTTTGATGCAGATCAATCCTTCGCAATTGGAAAAAAGTATAAAAAAGATGAAATTGATGCATTGGCTAATGCATTAATCGCATCCGCCAGCGCATCAAGGCACTAGAAGACGCGTTAAGATCGCACGGGTTGATTGACTGATGGAAATTAAAGTTATTGACAATATCCAACAATTCCAGCGGTTTTTATGGATAAAAGCAAGATCGGTTATGCAATGGAAAATAACGGGGATTATCAATTAAAGAACAATCAGCTTTATGTGGGTGTTTATGAAGGGTTAATGCTGGTTGGTTTTTTTTCAATAGAATTATTCGCAACAAGTTAATTGAAATTCATCCTGTGTTTGATCCAGGTTTTCGAGGAAAATATGCATTAGAAGCCACAAAAAAATTTTCAAAATGGTTGGTGGATAATATCAATTTTCAACCGTGATTACGTATGTTCCTGAAAAAACCCCGTGGGGGAAAATTATTTGCAAATTAATGAACATGCGAAGAGTCGGTGTGATTGATAATGCATTAACGGCAGGTAATCAACAAATCAATATGACAATGTATCAGGTAACAAAAGAGGAGTTAGAAGATGGGTGGAGGCGGTGGGGATAACGGCGCAAGCGAACAAGCTAGGGCATCACGTGAAGCAATAGATCTACAAAGAGACCAATGGCAACGTGTAATGCAAAATTTAACGCCATACATGGGAGTCGGGGTGCCAGCGTTAAATCAATTGCAAAATTTGATGTCGCCAGAGGGACAGGCACAGGCATTGAACAATTTTTATAATTCGCAACAGTTTAATGATTTGGCTAGTCAAGCGAGGTACCAAAGTTTAAATGCCGCCGAAGCGACAGGTGGTTTAGGTTCGACGGCAACAGGTAATCAATTAGCATCTATCGCTCCAGCATTAGGGCAGAATTTTCTATCTAATCAGATGCAAAATTACGGTAATTTAGTTGGCATTGGCATGAATGCAGCAACCGGACAAGCTTCAGCAGGTCAAAATTACGCTAATAATGTCGGTCAATTATTACAGAACATTGGAGCAGCAAATGCGGCTTCGGCAAGTAGCCCTTCTGGATGGCAGAGAGCATTAGGTGGTGGCATGGCAGGAGCTGCAACAGGCGCAAGTATTAGCGGACCATGGGGAGCTGTAATTGGTGGTGGTTTAGGTGCACTGGGTAGTTTATTTTAATTGGAGTTTCTATGGCGGCGTTTCAACTTGCTGGATTACCCAGTATGCAAATATCGAATCAAACTGCGGGAGGGCTAGGATTGCCAGCAGTACCACAATATGCTGAACGTCCTAATACGGGTGTTATGCTTGCACAGGGTATAGGTTCAATTTATGACAATTTGCAGGCAAGAGAAAAACAGCAATCAGAAGCGGATTTTATGAAATCTTTCGGTGCGGCTTATGCGGCTAATGATCGCGACGCAATGAAGCAACTTGCTGTGGCTCATCCTGAACAAATTGAACGCATTCAAAAAGGGATGGGTTTTATTGACCAGGACAGAAATCAGGTTATTGGACAAGCAGCCATGGATTTGCGTCTTGCTGCAAAAAGTGGTGATCAATCACTGATGTCATCATTACAGAAAAATGCACCGATATTAAATCAGATGGGATTATCACCAGAAGAAGCATTTTTATCCTACAAGCAAGACCCAAAACAGTTTGATCAGATGACTGATTTAATTGGTATGCATGCATTGGGTCCAGAAAAATATTTTGATATTCAAGATAAACAAGAAGGTCGTGACATTGACAGAGGTAAACTTGCTGAAACAGAACGCAGCAACCGAGCAGGTGAGTCTTTAACAATGAGAAGTCAAAATATTTCTGCGCAAAATGCAGCCTTGGATAGAGAGATAAAAAGAGCAGAACTTGAGAACAAGAAACTTGATCGACAAGCACAAAATTCGACTAACGAATTGCGAAAACAAGCATTAGAGCAACAAATTGCGGCTAATCAACAAAAGATAGATGAAGCAACTGAAAAAAAACGTGTCGCCCCGATTAATGATAGAAAACGCATTGATACAATTAATGACAACGCAGACAGATTGGCACAACAAGCGCAAAGTATATTGGATAATCCCTATCTGGAATGGACGGTTGGGGCAGGAAGTATAATGCCAAATATTCCTGGTACTGTCAGAGCAGATTTAGCGGCACAGATTAGCAATTTGAAAGATCAAATAGGACTGCAAACATTAAGCTCAATGAAAGAATTGTCAGCCAATGGTGCCGCTGGATTAGGGAATACCACTAACCGAGAATTTGGTTCATTGCAGAATTCACTGGGTAATTTGAGTGAAAAACAGTCGCCAGAAGCGCTCAGAAAAACATTGCAGAATATTATAAAAAACGCAAATACTAGCAAAAATAGGCTGAATGCTAACTTCAAGCAAATTTACCCGGATTTTAAGCAAGATGAGCCTAACGAAAAGATGAATGTTGATAGTTCAAATATTTCAGATGATGAATTATTAAATAAATATTTATCGAGGTAATCATGGCTATCAATGATTATTCAGAAGAACAGCTTTTTACTGCATTAAGAAATGCGGATTCAGCAGGCGATAAGACTGGCGCTCAACGAATTGCTGGATTAATTCAACAAAGACGATCTACTCAAAACCAAGATAGTAATCCTATTACTGAGGCAGGAAAAGGACTTTTGCAAACAGGTGTTAATGTAGCGAATATTATCCCTGAAATTGCCGATGCTTTTATGTCAGGAGCTTCGTGGGCGGGTAATCAGTTAGGAATTGGCGATGGTACTTATACACCAACACAGCGATTAGAGTTACCTGATAATTTAAAACCACAAGATCCATATGCCAAATTGGGTGCTGAAATTGGGCCTTATCTTATTCCTGGTGTTGGCGCAGAAAGAACAGCAGCCGCATTAGGTTCTGTTACCAACGCGGGAAGACTGGAGCGTGGTGCAACTAAATTAGCGGATATGGTGGCTGAAAATAGTGTAGGGCATTAGCACAGAATAGTCAGCGCGATAATGCCAAAATTTAGCGACTGATTTGGGTATTGGGGTTGCTGGTAGTGGATTAACGAGAGCGATTACTCCGCTATTAGGTAAAGCTTATAATGCAGTTGTGCAACGTACAGCATCACCAGCATCAACTGAAATTAACACGGCAAATGATATTGTACAATTAGCCAGATCTGAAGCAGGACGAGAATCAATAGCAGAACAAGCCGCCAAAATAGATCCGGATGTTGCTAAAGCAGCTGATGTTACGGGTATTGACATAATGCTTTAACGCCAGGTATGCGTTCAGGTAGTACAGGCATTGCGCAAACTGAAGGAGTTTTATCTTCAACACCAGGAATTGTGCAAGATGCTCACATGAAAGCATTTGATGAAATAAAAAGCAAGTTGAACAAAAACTTAGAGGAATTAGGTGCAGAATCTGGAACGGCATCAGAAAAAAGCGCAGCGATTAAAGGAAGAGTCATATCAAATCTAGATGAAATGAGAGAGGCAGAGTGGAAAGCCTGGAATAATGTTAGATCTACAATGCCAAATCAAAAGATGAAAATGGCTAATGCCAATGCGGTTGTTCAAGCTGAAAATTCTGCTGGCGTTCCTTTATCATCTGAAATGAAGCAATTTGTTTCTGCTTATAAAAAAGGGGAATTACGTTTGATGGCATGAAAGCATGGAGAGCTAAATTTTCTGATGCAGCAGAAAAATATAGCCGTAGAGGTGAAGCAAATGCGGCCAGACGTGCTGGAGAAGTTAGACAAGCCATAACACAAGATATGCAGAAAATGGCACAACAGGGTGGTTTCTTGAAGACTGGACGAAAGCTAATGAATTATCTAAGGCAAGAATAACCGCCAAAAAGATGCTGAAGCTATTTTTGGAAGAGACCTATCAAATGATGCGCTAATCACAAAAGGCGTTTCTGCATTACAAAGCTCATCGAAAAAAGGTTTAAAAGATTTTCATAAATAATGAAATCTGTTCCAAAGGATGAACATGAACCAACCGATAGCATCAATATTGCAGGATGCAGCATCACAAGGTGTGAGAGGGGGTAAATCAGAAGGCGCGGAATTTCACATATTGCTTCAATACTTACACCACAAAACATTAATGTGATTAGACAATATTCACCCGATCTTGGAAGACTGACAGAAGCTTATGGCTTATTAGCAAAAGCGGCGTCAAAACCTTTAAGAAGCATTGAACATACAGGAAGATCAGTTCCCGTCCTGAAAACGCTCAATGGTGAATTACCAAAAATATTACAAATTATTTCTGACCCACTCAAGAATAAAGCGGTTGGGCTATTGCTGGCTATGCAGGAGCTGGAGTAACTGGTTCTGTATTAGGTTCTTTAGCGAGTTCTGCTTTGTATTCTGGTATTGCCAATTTAGCCAGTAAACGTAGTGGCAGATATGCAATAGAGAAAGCTATTCAGGAAGCAACTAAAGCGGTTAATGCTGGAGCGAGTCAATCAGCCATTGAAGCTGCTGAAAGACGCTTTGTTAAAAATAAAGCCGTAATGAGAGTACTTCGTGATACGCTGAGTCGTGAAGAGTTCCAGCAAATGGCCAGACTTGGGTTTGTTGCTACGATGAGTGGAATGACAAAAAGTAACAACAACGAATAACAATCCTATCTAAAAGTTTATAAAATCCCATTATTTAATAAATATACACCTCATTTCTATCTGGAGAAAAAATGTCAGATATTATGCCTAATGTTGTCGTGAGTATGCCAAGCCAATTATTCACCTTAAGAAGAAAGTTTGCTGCTGCAAGCAATGGTAAGGTTTACATCGGTAAAATCGATAGGATCCCACCATCCCAGAGAACCAGATTCAGGTATATCTTGAGAATGAAGACGGATCACATGTCCCTGTTGCACAACCTATTATCATCAATCAAGCCGCTATCCAGTTTACAATGGTCAAATTGCCAAGTTTGTCACAGTAGAAGGTCATTCAATGGTTGTGTATGACAGCCATGGTGCGCAACAATTCTATTTTCCAAATATTCTAAAGTACGATCCTGACCAATTTAAAGGTAAGCTTAAACAACCCGATGGTGCATCAATGATAGGTGTCCAGCCATCGGGTAATCTGCAACAGATGTTGCATTATGTTACGCCTGAACAATTTGGTGCGATTGGTGATGGTAATGTCCACCCGCTATCTGAGCGATTTAAGACATTAAAAGAAGCACAAACGGTTTACCCTCACGTAACTTCATTAGATCAAACCATTGACTGGGCGGCATGCCAAGCAGCAGAGAATTATGCTAGAGGGAAGACAGAAGTTAATTGTCCTTCATATGCTCAATATCATTTTAAATTCGACTATTTAAGCATAGGTGTAAATTCAAAATGGAAAGCTGGAATCAACCCACAAACTGACTCTGGAGGCACAACAATAAAGCGTACCATTAATGTCGTCTCACCGCCATTCGGACAAGACTGCTTCGTAAGAGTAATGAACGCTACAACAGCAGGTAGTGCAGATGAATTTATACGCGGAGTGGTTTTCAAAGGATTTAAGCTTACGTATGGATTACCAAGAAGATCTCCCACTAAGAGTACTGGCAGAATCGGATTACATCTTAATTATGCTATTAAGGCTGAAATAGACGTTACCGTCAATGACTGTGAGTATGGGGTATTTGGATATTCATGCTGGGGAACAAAAGGTACAATTCGCATAGACTCATGTCATAAGGGTTTTTATGCAGATCCCGTGACACCAACGCCTGAGAATCTTTCTCCTCCAAATAATAGAAATACAAGTTTTAATTTGCGAGTAGAAATTGATGCGTGTCCTTTTGGCCTTGTATTGAGAAGTTGTGGTTATTCTGAATTTACTGGCTATATTGAGGGAGCAGTTGTAGGTCAGGGGAACTATGATAGTACAAACGAGACAGCAATTGCGGTGACAATGTTGAATGGTGATGGTAATAACATGAGGTTAGGAATTGAAGCATGGGAAGGAATTCACGTACTCTTGCAAAATGCTGCTCTTGAGATATCAGAGTCATTTGCACAGCAAAAAGATATAGTTAATTCAACGGGGAAAAATGGCCCCTGGCATTCGATGTCATTACTTACAGGTAATGAACAGCCATTAACAATTCCATCTGGTAATAATTCATTGTTTTATTCTATGTCTCATGGACGATTAACTGTCAAAAATTTAAAAATGGATGCATCAAGGGAGGTCTTCAATTCGGCATATCTTAGTTATCAAGATTCATCTAGTGGGGTACTTTTCTTTAATACAGGTATTTATACTGGCGATATTCGAAGACTATCACCAAATAATTGGGTGAATATAGACGTAATTAATGATAAATATTTAGAGCCCTGCTTTTTGCCTGATTCGGGTACAGCATACAGATA
>NZ_LWMI01000087.1 GCF_001640365.1 Candidatus Arsenophonus triatominarum
CAGGATTTATTTTTAATCCGGTTGAGTTCACCTTGAATCTCTTGGCGTCCTCAGCAACCGGCGTCCATATTGATGATTGGTACGCAGCAGAGCGGGCGGCGATTGCCAAATTCCCCTGCAACATGGTGATTGCAATTCCGGCGATAAAAATAAAATACAACTTTGTGAACGGTATCTTGTACACCTGGACGCCGACGCCGCCGGCACAGCGTATATTACAGGCCAGACCCGCCGTTTTTCACTTTGAGTCCGTCACACGGAGCCCCATGTAATGGCCAGAAAAGAAATCACCTGGACGGTGGAAGAAAATAACCGTGACAAAGGAAAAACCTTCTTCATCACCGAGATGTCCGCTTGGGAAGCTGAAGAACTGGCGCAGGAGATTTACCGCGCGATGGGGACAGCCGATTTTGGCAGCATCCCAACGGATGTCATCGCGATGGGCTGTGCCGGTTTGGCGACGCTGGGGCTGAGTGTCCTCTCGGCTACCTCTACGGAAATGGCCGCTTCAATCAGTTCAAGACTGCTTTCCACCGTGAAAATCAGTGTCGATACCGGCTATCGGGACATCAAACCGTTTGATTTTGAAGAGGTATCCACTATCCGCACCCTGAAAGATAAAGTGTTTGAATTGAACTTTGGTTTTTTAACACTCGCCGCCCGTTGAATTTCCCGTTTATTGGACAACAGGCGTTACCGCCTAACCTGGTTTCTACTGTGAATATTTCTCCCGTGTTGACGACCGTCATTCTCTCCGGAAAAGCCAGTATCACTGAGCTTCAGACGGTGTTATCCGTGCACGACTTATATGACCTGACCGAAATACTGGCAGTAGAAAACCACAATGAACGCATCTGGCGGGATCACTGGGAGAAAAAACCGTGATTATTGAAGAACTGGTCTATCAGGTTAAAGTGAAAACCGACGAACTGATGAAAGGCAAAAAGCTGATTATTCAGTTTTCTGACGAAGCGGCACAGCGTGTTAACGACCTGGACGAAAAGATAGAAAAACTGGGGGAAACCAGCGAAAAATCCAGTAAAAAATCCGTGAAAGGGGTGGATGGATTATCGAAAAGCCTGGCACGCTTTGGGAAAACGTCAGGCGGCGCCTTCAAAACCGCCCAATTGGGGTTCGCCAAATTTCTCGGGTTATCGTTGGGCATCGAAGCCACCCGCCGGATGATTGTTTCTACCACGCATTCACTGGTAGCCCTCTCCAATAACGCCACCTGGTTAGGCATTAGCGCTAAATCGGCGGATGCGTGGGGGGTTCAGGCACAGGGTGCGGGCAGCTCTAAAGAAGAAATTAACGCTATCCTGATGCGTTTAAATCAGGCAAAAAATCAGCTAACTAACCCCATACCGGGATCTTCGCCCGACTACGATTTAATCAATTTCAACCGTGCCACAGGTTCAGACCTGTTCGGCGCAAAAAATAACGATGAAATGTTGTCCCGTCTGGCGGCCGCCTTTCGGCGTATTTCTCTGGCGCAGGCGGAAAATTGGGGGCAACGACTGGGTTATTCGCCGGCGGCAGTCAACCTGTTCCGTTCACCGGATTTCGACAAAAGGCACAAAGCGCTTGAACAGCGCTCGAATGTCAGTGAAGCGAGCATCGCGACCGCTCGTCAGCTTCAACGCATAATGGCCGATCTGGATCAGTCCACCCAGAACGTGAAAAACAGCCTGTTGGCCGCCTTTGGCCCTGGGATGGTTAAAGAACTGGACGCCTTTAGCCATTGGATCAACGCCCATGGCAATGATATTACCGGTTTTTTTCAGGGGATTTCGGCGGGTGCAGAGAAAGTGACCGAAGCACTTGGCGGAACTGATCGCGCCCTTAAAGATGTTGTGGCGCTATATGGCGCAAGTAAAATAGCCAAAGTGGCGGGAAGTCATTCTGTTATCGGAAAAGCAGGCTGGGCGGGTGCATTAGCTTATATTGGTGAACCTGTTATCGATAAAGGATTAAATGCGTTATTCGGGAACTATGACGCCTTCCAGGCAGCCCGAACAGCAAAAACATGGGGTGATTTTGGCCACGCCCTCATTGGGGAAACGGGCGGCGCACACTGGGAAAAGGGGAAGTGGATCGATCCGCGTTATCAAGCCACCCCCGCATTAACCTCAGCCGTGGCAAGGACAGAAAGCCAGGGCAATCCGAACGCGGTTTCACGCGCCGGCGCCGCAGGCCTGATGCAGCTTATGCCAAATACGGCAAGGGATTTAGGGTTAACACCGGCGGAACGCTTCGATCCTGAAAAAGCCTATGCCGCGGGACAAATCCACCTAAGCCGATTGTTAAGGCACTATAACGGTGATACCCAACTGGCGCTGATGGCGTATAACGCCGGACAAGGGCGCATCGATAACTACCTGGCTGGTAAAGGCCAACCGCTTAAGCAGGAAACCCTCGACTATCCCCAAAAAGTACTGGAAAACTACCACCAAATCGTTCAACAAGCCTCTGCGCCGCCAGCAGCGATTGCGGCTCAAACGACGGATAACCGTCAGACGCACTCAACTCATATTAACACCGTGAATGTGATGACCCATCCGCAGACGGTTAACCAGCTTCAACAGTCTATTGAAGAACAGGCAAAACGCCACCGAATGAATACGACACTGAATAACGGGATGTACTGATGACTATTTTTGATTTCAACCTCGCGGATGTACTGAATTCGGTATCAGGCGGCTCGCCGTTATCCATCATTGACAGTGTGCTGCATCCCGCGTATGTGATACGTAAACACGGCTCCGCCGAGGTTGCCCTTAATTTCAGTGGTATGTCGGTATTTCAGCCGACAGGCAAGGCTAGCATCATTAACGCCCCCATCGAGAAAGGCCGGTATCAGTCGATCAATAAAATCTATCAACCCACCCGAATAACGTGCCAAGTCGTTATTTCGGGGTTAAGTGGATTTAGCAGTGTGATACCGAATCTCTTTGACCTGACGTTAATCAGTCAGAATGAGACGCTGCAAACGATTGGCACTATGCTCAAAACAACCGATTTGTACGATATTGAGACCCCAAGGGCAATTATGCGAGTTTTGACCTGACGGATTATAGCTATCGGGTCAGTGCGCAGGCGGGGGTCACCTTACTGACGGTAGCGCTGATCTTTCAGGAGGTGATCCAACAAATGGAAGTGGTATTAAATACCCCTCAGTCCGCCAATAAACCGACGGGGGATTTAGTCGCGCGTAGCCCCTATGGTACCTGCCCAATCGATGTCAATGGCAGTGAAAAAATGTCTACACTGGACGAGCTGAGTAAAACGTGGGACGCATTGAAAAATTCAATCGGACCACAGCGAGCTTCAGCTACCGCCGGTGTGAATGGCAGCTTCCGCAGTGCCATGGACACCGTTCATCAGTCGGCTTCACGTATCAGTGGCAGCGTCAGCCAGAAATCCGGTGCGCTGTGGAAAAAAATCAAAGGCGCCGTATTGTGAGCACGATAATGCTTTCCCCGTAAAATCTCAACGTATCAACCTCACCCTTAACGGCCAGGAATGTACTTTACGGCTGACGCAGCATGAAAGTGCCCTCTACCTGGATTTGACGGTAAAGGGAATACCTGTTGTCCAGGGCGTCCCCTGTCTGCATGGCACGCGCCTTGTACGCTATGCCTGGCTCGGCTTCACCGGTGATTTATTCTTCGTGGATACCCAAGGGCAAGAAGACCCGCGTTGGCACGGTCTAGGGAGTCGATGGTTTCTTTTTTACGAGGATGGAAATGTACAGCAAAAAAACGCTTAAGTTTGCGTTCTCTCTGGATACGGGCAACGGCCAGATAGAAGAATTAACCTTGGATAACGTTAAATCCTTTGTCAGAACCAATAGCTACGGCGGATACGGCGGCGTTGAGGCAGAGTGCGCCCTCTATGGGTTAAGTTTAGAACTCATCGGGATGTTGTCACCAAAAGATTACAGTTCGCTGGTGCTCGATGGACGACAATTTGACATAGCTATCTATAGTGGGGATATTTTGATATTCGAGGGCGCCGTCAGATCTGCTTATGCCAATATGAATACGATGCCCGAATCTCCGTTTGTCATTCAAGCGCTGGCCGCCAGTGACCTCCGTGCTAAAGTCATTCCGCCGATTTCACGCACGGGTGTCGTGAATGTCAGTGATTTACTCGATTCGTTATGTCAGCAGAACGGCTATACGTTTCAACCCAATTTATTGGGCGGCTTAACCGAATCCAACCCGTATTACGCCGGCAGTGTTTTTGCTCAGATAGCCGCCATTTGCCTGTCTCATCGGCTGGAATTTCAACCGGTGGGAAAAATCATCCATGTTTGGCCTGCTGGGAAAACAAGGGATGCGGTTATGCCGAAGATTTCGGCGGAAAATGGCTTGATAGGGTATCCGATCCACAACGCGAATGGATTAACCTTTCAGACACAGTACAGCCCCTTGCTGGCATTTGGGCGATCGGTATCGCTTGATACGTCGTTACCGGGTGCCAGTGGTCTCTACCTGTTAACGGGTGTCGAACACTTTCTTTCTTCCTGGGTGCAAGGGGGAAACTGGCACAGTGTCTGTAACGCAGTGAGTGTTGAAGCTTATGAGAGAAACAAACAACCGTGACGCATCCGGTAATGATGCAAACACCTTTATGCATGCCTTCAGTCAGCTTCTTGCCGGCTGTTTTTTTGTGAAATTGTTCAGGTGATTGCGTTACACGGTGAAGCGCCCAATCTGGTGGTGGATGTCCGCCCCCTGCTGGCTTATCCTGATACGCGGGGTGTCCTGATGGAGAGTACCCCAATTTACGCCATTCCGGTATTTCGCCTGCAACGGGGAACAGTGCCCTCATCATGAATCCGGTCGTGGGGGATATTGGTCACCTATTAATTTGTGACCGTGATACCCGCCGTGTCAGGGCAACCCGCCAGAGCGCATTACCGTCTACTCGCCGTAGACACAACCGCGCCGACGGCATTTACATGGGTGGACTGCTGAATATGCCACCGACCCAGTTTATTGAATTTGCGGATAACCGAATAAATATCACCAGTCCAGGAAACATTGAAATCCACTGTCAGCAGGCCACTATCAAGGCCCCTTCTGGGGTGATCCTCGATACGCCCCAAGCGCATTTTACCGGAAATGTCACGGCGGCGGGTGACATCACCGATAATGTCGGTACGCAACAGGCCAGCATCAAAGCGCTGCGGGAAGCTTACAACAGCCATTATCATCATGTGAACGGGGTAGAAAGCGGCAGCAGCCGTGTCACATCGGATAAACCGGAGCACACGC
>NZ_LWMI01000088.1 GCF_001640365.1 Candidatus Arsenophonus triatominarum
AGCCAAGTGACCGAGCAACGCGAGCGAACGGGCGAGGAAGCGGAAGATAACGGAAATAAAGGGAACACAGTCACGCGAAAATCACAAAATACTAATTTCTTCCAATCTGTGGCGATTTGTAAAAACAGCAATGCGCCGTCAGTCTCAAAGATATGTTGAGAAGCCAATTTCTTGGCAGCTATTTCATCTCAGAGGAAAGATAGATGAAATTTGTTGTCTTACCCTTCTCGTGGTCAACGTTAGTGATGATAGTTGCTTGAAGTATTTCATGCCGCACCCCAACTCGCTGGAGAATTCGGCACGCTGACGACGGGTTAAATTGCGTGAGGTTCGAACGAATAACTCGATGATTTGATTTTGCGCTTCAATTACGCGCACACGGAAGGTACTATTTCGCATAGCTCAACTCCTAGTCATCTTAGGTTTTGGGTTAGCTGATTGCAAGAGGTAACGACTCTTGTAGTCAGCGACTATAAAATCATTTCATCTCTGAAAATGTAATCTCTTCTGTTTTTCCGTTTTTGGTGTAGGTACTAACCCAAATGATGGATTGAACCCTATCCCAATCAACTTTAACTGCGTACTTCTTATTAACTCGAAATTCTCCTCGATTTACTCTTTCTATTAAACCAGCAGCTATTAACGCTTTAATATTGTTATTAAAGGCAGCTAAACTAGTATCATGTCTTTTACAAATCTATCTTTTGCAGATTTACCATAAGATACTTCATTGTGATCATTCATATGTTTTAACATAAAATGAAATATGTTCATTTGAAGCCCAGTAACTCCCTTTACATTACATAGGTCATTTATATAAACCTTTATAAAATCAGGCTCTTGAGTTATTTCCCCTGTTTCTAGGTTTACATGTCTACGTCCCATATCGGCCTCATTTAAATAAATTTTAAAGTTAACTATAATAATAAAAAAATTATTTCAAGTTTTTTTTAAAGTTATTAAATAAAAGTTTTCATATCCTAAAAATAACTTTTTAATTATTAAAAATAATTATATAGTTATTAATAATGATTATTTAGTTATTAACATATAATCATATAGTTACCTTAACTAATTATATGATTACCAAAATTTATTTAAAATACTGATTTATATATAACTATTTATCTATCTTAGATTCTTTCTTGTTTTTCAGGAGTTACAAGACAACTCAGTAGCAACAAACTAATTTCCGCTTCCTCGTCGACGGTGTTCGGTGCTCGCAAGCTAAACTTAGAAAGAAAATTAAAAAATAATCCAAAAAATCCTTAAAATTAAAACGCCCACCGCTCGCCACAGCCAAGTGACCGAGCAACGCGAGCGAACGGGCGAGGAAGCGGAAGATAACCGGAAATTAAAGGGAACACAGTCACGCGAAAATCACAAAATACTAATTTCTTCCAATCTGGGCGATTTGTAAAAACAGCAATTTGCGCCGTCAGTCTCAAAGATATGTTGAGAGGCCAATTTCTTGGCAGCTATTTTCGTCTCAGAGGAAAGATAGATGAAATTTGTTGTCTTACCCTTCTCGTGGTCAACGTTAGTGATGATGGTTGCTTTGAAGTATTTCATGCCGCACCCCCAACTCGCTGGAGAATTCGGGCACGCTGACGAAGGGTTAAATTGCGTGAGGTTCGAACGAATAACTCGATGATTTGATTTTGCGCTTCAATTACGCGCACACGGAAGGTACTATTTCCCATAGTCCGACTCCTAGTACTGTTAGGGTTTGGATTAGCTAACTTTTGGGATCACCATTCCCATCAGTTAGCGACTAGTTTATAAAATTCTTTCTGTAGTAATTTCTCTACCGTCTTCTGAATATTTAATTTTTAATTCAAATGCTGATCTTTGTTCTATGATGGACTTCCATTCTCCCCTAGCAAAAAATTTAGGGTTGGCTAAATATTCATTTCCTCCCTCACTCAGAACAAATCCTTTTTTTACAAGAAGAGCCAATCTATTTCTTAGAGTCCCATCTTTAATACTAAGTTGGTCACACATTGATTTTCTATATCTGGTTGAAAGAGTCATATAACCATCATAATCGAGCTTTCTAAGCATAAGAAACAAGACGTTTTTTAATGAGTCAGGAACTTTAATCATTGAACATATATCATCAATATACATTTTCACATATGGCGGTTCAGATGAATAACGAGATAATGTTGTCTTTGATTCAGAAATTATTTCTCCAGTGTTTATATCCACAGTGTCTTTTTTTTGCTCATAAAATGCAGTTTTTATTCTCTTTTTAGTCACCATGTCTTGTCCGCATATGTCACTCTATATAACGTGACAATTTACATACAAAAATATACCTTGTCAATAAGGTATTTTAATACCTTTTTTAAAAGGTGTAAATGTATCTTTCAGAAGTTACAAGTGTAACTCCATAACGGTACATATATACCCTTGTGAAGTGATAAAAATAGATACAATCCCTTTTAATACATAGGATGGGTTATATATTGTTTTTAATCAGTACGAAATGCCAGACAACTAAATAGTAACAAACTAACCCCCCCTTCCTCGTTGACGCTATTTTGTACTCACAAGTGGCGCTCCGTTTCAACGTCTCCTGCGTTAAAAAAATCAAAAAATCTTTTCAAAACTTAACCCGCACCGCTCGCCACAGCCAAGTGACCGAGCAACGCGAGCGAACGGGCGAGGAAGCGGAAGATAACCGGAAATTAAAGGGAACACAGTCACGCGAAAATCACAAAATACTAATTTCTTCCAATCTGGGCGATTTGTAAAAACAGCAATTTGCGCCGTCAGTCTCAAAGATATGTTGAGAAGCCAATTTCTTGGCAGCTATTTTCATCTCAGAGGAAAGATAGATGAAATTTGTTGTCTTACCCTTCTCGTGGTCAACGTTAGTGATGATAGTTGCTTTGAAGTATTTCATGCCGCACCCCCAACTCGCTGGAGAATTCGGGCACGCTGACGACGGGTTAAATTGCGTGAGGTTCGAACGAATAACTCGATGATTTGATTTTGCGCTTCAATTACGCGCACACGGAAGGTACTATTTCGCATAGCTCAACTCCTAGTCATCTTAGGTTTTGGGTTAGCTGATTGCAAGAGGTAACGACTCTTGTAGTCAGCGACTATAAAATCATTTCATCTCTGAAAATGTAATCTCTTCTGTTTTTCCGTTTTTGGTGTAGGTACTAACCCAAATGATGGATTGAACCCTATCCCAATCAACTTTAACTGCGTACTTCTTATTAACTCGAAATTCTCCTCGATTTACTCTTTCTATTAAACCAGCAGCTATTAACGCTTTAATATTGTTATTAAAGGCAGCTAAACTAGTATCATGTCTTTTACAAAATCTATCTTTTGCAGATTTACCATAAGATACTTCATTGTGATCATTCATATGTTTTAACATAAAATGAAATATGTTCATTTGAAGCCCAGTAACTCCCTTTACATTACATAGGTCATTTATATAAACCTTTATAAAATCAGGCTCTTGAGTTATTTCCCCTGTTTCTAGGTTTACATGTCTACGTCCCATATCGGCCTCATTTAAATAAATTTTAAAGTTAACTATAATAATAAAAAAAATTATTTCAAGTTTTTTTTAAAGTTATTAAATAAAAGTTTTCATATCCTAAAAATAACTTTTTTAATTATTAAAAATAATTATATAGTTATTAATAATGATTATTTAGTTATTAACATATAATCATATAGTTACCTTAACTAATTATATGATTACCAAAATTTATTTAAAATACTGATTTATATATAACTATTTATCTATCTTAGATTCTTTCTTGTTTTTCAGGAGTTACAAGACAACTCAGTAGCAACAAACTAATTTCCGCTTCCTCGTCGACGGTGTTCGGTGCTCGCAAGCTAAACTTAGAAAGAAAATTAAAAAATAATCCAAAAAATCCTTAAAATTAAAACGCCCACCGCTCGCCACAGCCAAGTGACCGAGCAACGCGAGCGAACGGGCGAGGAAGCGGAAGATAACCGGAAATTAAAGGGAACACAGTCACGCGAAAATCACAAAATACTAATTTCTTCCAATCTGGGCGATTTGTAAAAACAGCAATTTGCGCCGTCAGTCTCAAAGATATGTTGAGAGGCCAATTTCTTGGCAGCTATTTTCGTCTCAGAGGAAAGATAGATGAAATTTGTTGTCTTACCCTTCTCGTGGTCAACGTTAGTGATGATGGTTGCTTTGAAGTATTTCATGCCGCACCCCCAACTCGCTGGAGAATTCGGGCACGCTGACGAAGGGTTAAATTGCGTGAGGTTCGAACGAATAACTCGATGATTTGATTTTGCGCTTCAATTACGCGCACACGGAAGGTACTATTTCCCATAGTCCGACTCCTAGTACTGTTAGGGTTTGGATTAGCTAACTTTTGGGATCACCATTCCCATCAGTTAGCGACTAGTTTATAAAATTCTTTCTGTAGTAATTTCTCTACCGTCTTCTGAATATTTAATTTTTAATTCAAATGCTGATCTTTGTTCTATGATGGACTTCCATTCTCCCCTAGCAAAAAATTTAGGGTTGGCTAAATATTCATTTCCTCCCTCACTCAGAACAAATCCTTTTTTTACAAGAAGAGCCAATCTATTTCTTAGAGTCCCATCTTTAATACTAAGTTGGTCACACATTGATTTTCTATATCTGGTTGAAAGAGTCATATAACCATCATAATCGAGCTTTCTAAGCATAAGAAACAAGACGTTTTTTAATGAGTCAGGAACTTTAATCATTGAACATATATCATCAATATACATTTTCACATATGGCGGTTCAGATGAATAACGAGATAATGTTGTCTTTGATTCAGAAATTATTTCTCCAGTGTTTATATCCACAGTGTCTTTTTTTTGCTCATAAAATGCAGTTTTTATTCTCTTTTTAGTCACCATGTCTTGTCCGCATATGTCACTCTATATAACGTGACAATTTACATACAAAAATATACCTTGTCAATAAGGTATTTTAATACCTTTTTTAAAAGGTGTAAATGTATCTTTCAGAAGTTACAAGTGTAACTCCATAACGGTACATATATACCCTTGTGAAGTGATAAAAATAGATACAATCCCTTTTAATACATAGGATGGGTTATATATTGTTTTTAATCAGTACGAAATGCCAGACAACTAAATAGTAACAAACTAACCCCCCCTTCCTCGTTGACGCTATTTTGTACTCACAAGTGGCGCTCCGTTTCAACGTCTCCTGCGTTAAAAAAATCAAAAAATCTTTTCAAAACTTAACCCGCACCGCTCGCCACAGCCAAGTGACCGAGCAACGCGAGCGAACGGGCGAGGAAGCGGAAGATAACCGGAAATTAAAGGGAACACAGTCACGCGAAAATCACAAAATACTAATTTCTTCCAATCTGGGCGATTTGTAAAAACAGCAGTTTGCGCCGTCCGTTTTAAAGATATGTTGAGAGGCCAATTTCTTGGCAGCTATTTTCGTCTCAGAGGAAAGATAGATGAAATTTGTTGTCTTACCCTTCTCGTGGTCAACGTTAGTGATGATGGTTGCTTTGAAGTATTTCATGCCGCACCCCAACTCGCTGGAGAATTCGGGCACGCTGACGAAGGGTTAAATTGCGGGATTCTTCAACAAACAACTTAATTATGTTATTCGGTGCTTCACAGACAAGCACGCGGAAGGTAGACTTTTTCATTAGCCTTACTCCTAGTTACCGTAGGTTTGGGTTAGCTCTGTGTAGGTGTTACAGCACTTACATGGAGCGACTACATCAATATTATAGCAACAAAAATAAAGTCAATTTTTTGTTGCTTTTTTTTGTCAAATTACTATTATCATTGCAGATTAAAGGAGAAATTTATGTCAAAAAAAATAGTCTATGATGATTATGTATCTATAAGAATTCCAAGAGAAGTGAAAGAAAGGATAGATAAAATAAGAATGATTAAAAAATCACAAGGACATGATAAATATAGATTAATTGATGCAGTTATAGAAGCAACTAATATGTTAGAAGAATCACTATCAGAAAAAAATTAAACGACTTTTTGCTACGGCTATTATTAAGTAATAATAAATAGAATGGTTTTTTTAATAGTGAAAATTCAACAGTAATAAAAACAACTAACTGATATATAAGAATTTATATAAATTTATGATTCTATAAACTTCAATTTTATCCACAGAAAAACGCTACGGCTATAACGACTTTTTGCTACGGCTATAACGACTTTTTGCTACGGCTATAACGACTTTTTGCTACGGCTTATCTTGTGTAACTTTATGTTTATAAAGGAATAATTAAATAACAAAGTTAAAAGGAAAGATAAATAAAAACA
Organism: Candidatus Arsenophonus triatominarum; assembly: GCF_001640365.1. GTDB lineage: Bacteria > Pseudomonadota > Gammaproteobacteria > Enterobacterales > Enterobacteriaceae > Arsenophonus > Arsenophonus triatominarum. The sequence goes on from NZ_LWMI01000088.1 coordinate 6,331, forward strand.
GTCACGAATAATTATTTTCACCTTAAAAGGATTAAAAAATGAGTGCAACTCTAGATAGAGATCCAAATTACAACTTAGTACAAAGTAACGATTTGATTAATGCTAGCTATAAACTTAACCGTAATGAAATGCGTCTACTTGTATTAGCTTTATCCAAAGTAGACTCAAAAACAGAAAATCCAGGTAATATCACATTGTACCCAAAAGAATTTATTAACATGTTCAGTACTAACGAACAAAAGGTCTGGGTGACTATGAGAGAAGCATTAATTAGCCTATCGAAAAAACAAATAGAGTTTTTTAGGTTAGATAAAAACAATATGAGAACAATTAATTTTTCTAACTGGATAGACGGAGGTAGTTTTTATGAAAAACAAGAAGATTGTAGCAAAATAGTTTTAAGATTTACTAAAAGTATAGAGCCATACCTTTTTGAGTTAAAAGGTAATTTTACAATATGTTCTATAGAATCAATCCAAAATTTAACAAATCCAATAGCATTTAGATTATATCTAATAATGTTAAGTGAAATAAAAAAAGCTAAAAATATTGAATTAAAAAAGTCTAAAAAGTTAGAAGTTCATATGCTGAAATTATCAATTTTGCAAATACGTAAGATTTTTCCAAACATATCAAAAGAATTCAATAATATAAAAAAATTCACACTAATGCCTGCTTTCGAACAGATCCAGTCACTTACAGAAATTTCCTTAAATTGGCGTACTATAAAAACAGGCAGGTCAATAACAGACATTGAAATTACTTATCTTCTAGAAAAAGACGATCTATTCAAAACAAAACCAACACGACCAAGACTAGCCAAGCGCCCACATGTCAAATCTGGTTCTCACGACGAAGGCGAATGGATGAAGAAAAACACTGAGATTCTCTATCAGTACGAGAAAGATTTGAAGAAATACGACCCTACATTGCGTTTAACTATGCCAGATTTGCGCAGAGCAGTGGAATGCTCAAAGTATTGTAAACGAAATTGGCACGAAGAGAAAAAACGAGAGTTGGCGATGAGAGAAGGCAAAATACAAAAATATCCGTTGCAAAAACTGAACAAAACAAAGATATTTCCTTTTCTAAAAAAGACCTAGAATTAATACAAAATTTTTGATTTGAAAAGGCACACCATGAACAAAACAGAACTCATCAGTAAAGTTGCAGCGAAATCAGGTTTGAGCAAGAAAGACGCAGAGAAGTCGATTAACGCTTTCATAGAATCTGTGACAGAATCTTTGAAATCCGGCAATGACGTACAACTCATTGGCTTTGGTAGTTTTCAGGTTAAGCAACGAGCAGCTAGGGAAGGACGAAACCCAAAAACAGGCGAACCACTTAAAATTGCTGCTGCAAATGTACCGAGTTTTAAAGCAGGTCAAAATCTCAAAGATGCGGTGAAGTAATTCATGACCTATGACGCAAGTTCAATTCGTATTCTGTGTGAAGATGAAATCAAACAGTTTGATTGGCATTGGGCAGAGGAATTAGCCCATGAGCACACTTTGCCGCTGGATTGGGTCAAGCGAGGTTTTGAAGCCTCAAGACGATTAGGCATTGAACCCGATTTTTTCGTCAGAAAATATATCCTCAATCAAGACCTACCCAAAAATGACGAATTCGAGCAAGTCTTCATTGAAGTGCTAAAGAAAGACAGAAAGAAGAGTCAGAACACCCTCTAAAACGTCCTGTAATCAATTATGAGAGATTTTCTCGATAAAAACGTAAATTCGTACGTCTAAAAATTTATCGTTGCCCACAATGCGTTATAGCAACTTTTGAGTTTTCAGGTTTCAGAAATAGAAAAAGCCAACTGCGAAAGTTGGCTAATTCAACATAAAGTAATCAATCTGCCATGAAGGATTTACTTTTTTTCAATGCTATATCGTAATTATTGGTTGAAGTTGTTGAATAATCATTTGTTTTATTGTTGTTTGGTAAATTGGCCTGATTAGCAAGGAAAACATAAACTAGCTCTTTTATTTGCTGTGACTCTATATCATCTCCTAAAAGCCGAGATAATATATCAACGAGCCTAGGTGATGCCTTATCAAGAGCAAAGCCGGCCAGCAAAGCTCGTTTGCATTCTTTGTTGATTTTATCAGATTTGTTCAAGTGTTTTATTAGCCATGCTTCTGATTGATCAGTTTCAGAAAGTGATAAAGTAAATCTACGGACATTTTTATTTTTCACCTTAATTTCTCCCCATTAAATAAAGTCCGTTAACAAGATCTAGCTGTGGGGTTTCTGACATATAAAAACGCTCTGGTATAATTTTTGTATGGTCTTTTAAAGCATCAGAAATTATAGGAGCGCCACCACCTATCACAAGAACATATGAATAACCACTAAAAAGACTCACTGACTCGATAACTCGATCAGATAATCGTTTTATATTTTGATTAATAGCTGATACAACGGTATTTATTTTACTTGGATCGTTTGTATTTTTTTTGAGCCATTCTTTATTGTGGCGATTAATGATGAACTGATCAGCAATGTAATTTGAAGCACAAGTGTTTGCTGTTTCTAATATACGTTTAATTTCACGTGTAATTATTGAAACACCAATATCAGAATCACCAGCTAAATTAACAACCCCTGACATATTTCCGCTAATTTGAGCAATGTCTAACGTAGTCCCACCTATATCGACAATTAACATTGATTGTGTTTCTGGAATATCAATCAATTTATCAAATCCGGCAGGTATTGATTCAGGTTTAACAGATATTTCTTTAAAAGAAAACATTGGAAAATTTTATTGTTTGATACGATTTTTCTTAAGTTTTTTTTCTTCCTCTCTATATTATCAAAATTTATCTGATTATCTTCGTCATAATATTCTGCCAATGGCAAAGTAACAGTAATATCAACTTCTTGAGGAATAATGCTAGTTTGCAATAGAGCATGATGAATGGCGACAGTATTTATCAGGCTATATTGCCACTCGCTGTTATTGGTTGTTATATTTCGAATATCCAATTTATCAAAAGAATATTTTTCACCTTCAATTAAAAAATTAACGATATCATCGTTACCAATGTCAGCGACCCAGCCACGCTTAAAACTGGTTGGAACAATAGCTACTTTTTTTTCATCATTTTCTAGCCAAATTAATTTTATATTCGTTGAGCCATCATCGATAAAAACTTTCATGTTTTCCTCATCTTTTTTGCATCAAATAATTGTCATTTTAGATGAAAAAATACATTCAGCAATATAATTTATGAATTTTAGCATCATTTTTGCTGCTAAATAGTCATTAAAATTTGAATTTTATATTACTTTATGAGTTTTTGATGCTTTTTTTTCTTGTTATTATCATCAAAATCCAATAAGTCACTCCAGCCATCAGAATAGAATTCAACGAGGGGATGCCGAAGTTGAAGAATACGCCGACAAGTGTGCCAGCAATACAAGCAAAAATAGCAGACCAGCCAATTAAAGGAGTATCTGAATCAGAAGGTAATATCCGTTTTTCTCTAGTTTCGTCTAGAATTTTCCTGCTCGTTTTCAAAATGTAGTAATCAACCAGCATGACACCAGTTATTGGTGGGAAAATAATGCCAAGTATGGAAAGGAAATCTACAAAGTGGTTTAAGATGCCCATCATCGATAGCGCAGTGCCCCGTGATGAAATCAAGACCGGCATGAAGTATTATGGCCGGCACACTTCCTACGCCACTTTCTATGGTTGGCTGGATGGGGGAGCCGAAAGGCTCGCCGTTCACTTTGTCCGGTAGTACTAACCCCATTCAGTCTGCCACCCGATCTCAATTCCAAATCTGGCGCCTAGATTTTTGTTTCTCTTGTTTGGATGAGGGAATGCTGATGTACGAGTACGTTTTAGATATTACAAATAAAAATAACCGGATTTTTATAATGAAAAACCCCGAGAAAATGGGCTTTTGCAAACAGATTTCATAGGCCAGTTGGCCAACACTAGGGAACTACAATAATAACTATATTTGTTTTTTTATTTTTCTGATTTCCAGACACGAGTTGGAAATCAAGTAAACACCCAAAGGGAATATGTAGCAACAACGGAGCATATTCCCTTTTTTATAAACAATAAGAATTGTTCTGATATTTCTAGTTCTTTTCGCTCGAAAACAAGGGGAATTTATCATGATTCAAGCTAACAAATACAGAACAACCTTTCGGCGGTTACAAGCAGGTATGTCCGTTTTTCACAACGACGAAATCTTGAAAATCGTGAAATTGAAAAAGCAAGAATTCACCGAAAAAGGGCTGATTTACCACTTTGATGTTGAAGGTGGAAATGGAAGTTTGATAGGCGAAAGCAGAGCAAAAATATACGCAACAAAAAATTGCTAAATTATCGCTGAAAAATTCAATCATCCAACCTTAAAAATACGATTATTTTTTAATCGTAACTTATTGATTTTGATCAGTTTATTTTTTATTTAAGTTATTGAATTTGATCAACTATTTGACAAATTTAATTTTAGACTTACAATTGTAAAATCTATTTTTAGCTGTCTTTTGCACAGCATTTGCTCTTTATACAATTTGGGGTTTTCCTCTCTGCGAGTCGCAGAGGACAGAATGCCGTTTTTGTGTGTTCTGTTTTGGTGTTTTTTATTCAATAACACGGTTATCCACATTCATTCGATTTGTGGAAATCGTATTTAACTCTTCGTTTTTACGGGGTTGTTATCATCTGAAATTCAGAAACATCAAAATATAGCGCTCAGGAGGGAAAATGCCCCAAGAAATTATTTTTAAAGAAAGTAAGAGTAATGCAAAAATCAGGCGAGAAATCAGGAAAATTGAATTTCTTGCCAAGAAAGACGCTGAACGTGAATTTAATCAAGAACTCAAAAAAGCGTTTTGGCGACACGAAAATCCACGCCAGCAATTACAGAATTTTCAACGACAGATTGTGGTTTATGCCAATCTGTTTATGAATTACCGCAAAAAACAACAAAAACAAAAAATCATCGAACAAAGAGCGCGCATTGACGCCTATTTTTATAATTAAAAATTATTTTTCTTCAAATCTACTTTAACCCCCCAGGGAAATCACACGTTTTTTCATATGATGATTTTCTCATTTTTATATGAAATCGTTCTCAAAAATTCAATAACGGGAGTGATTGAGTGAAAAGTGCCGCTACATTACGATTGATAGGTAATCCACATGCGTATTATCCAAATTTAGCCAAACCGCTTGGTGGATTAACCGCAGCAATTCTTTTTTCCCAAATATTTTACTGGCAGGACAAAGCTAATTCTGAATTAGGAGTTTACAAAACTCGAGATGATCTTGAAGAAGAAACCGGATTGACACATGACGAACAACGAACAGCAATAAAAAAATTAGTCGCAATTGGAGTTTTACTCGTTACAGAAAAACGGCTTGAACATAAAACATATTACAAAATTGATGAAGGTAAGCTTAATGAAATTCTGGATAATTTCGCCAACTCAAAAAAGGGAGTTTCGCGAGATGGAGAAAATGGAGCTCCCGAAGTAGACATTGTCGAGTTCGGGGAATCGACATTATCGAGTTCGTTTGATCAAGAGATTACTACAAAGATTACAGAAATATATAAACCATCCCTAACCCTTCCTTCTCAAAATTTTGACTTGAAGCTAATTTTGGCGGATTCGCTGCGTGGTGAATTTCAGGAGTTTGTCGACAAGTCTGCCGATGAGCTACATCGAGCCGTTGAGCAAAAAATTATCGGACTTGGTTTCGAGTGCAACAGGGAGTTTCGAGTACAGGAACGGGGTGATTGTCGTTCTGGCAGAGTTGATTTGCTGGTGAGTGACAAGCACGGCAACCAATGTGGCATTGAAATCGACGCAAGCTCTCCCAGAGAAAAATCTTTCGCTAAACTAGCCTGTCTGAAATCAGGGATAATCTTACTGCGGAAATCTTCCACAGCAGAAGACTATCTGCAAGATGGTGTTTTGGTAGTTGCGGGAGGTATTTCGCTACCCAAAACTAAGATCATCACGAAAAAATCTGAACTGAATTTGTCCCTGTTTGAGCAGAAACCCAGTGAATCAGTTTGGGATGATTATCTTCAACACCGCAAAAACAAAAAAGCGCCACTGACACAAACCGCCCTGAACCGACTGGCGACAGCAGTCAACGAAGCCAATGAACTAGGATATTCCACCGATAACGTGCTGGCTGAATGCATGCTTAGAAACTGGCAAGGCTTTGAGGTTTCGTGGATTGAGCAAAAAAATATCAGCGAAATAGTCTCATCAACGAGATCACAACACGCCCAAGTAATCCCGAAGGTTTTGTGGTGATTAACGGTTAATCTGTTTTTTGCGAAAAAACTATGAATATTATTCAACGATTGCAAAAATCATGCCGCCCAATATCAAGCCAATTGCCTGTAGCTGGGAAGAACATTTGGCAAGAATGCAAAAAATATCCGAAGAAGCCAGTTTGCAAGACGCTATTTTTCGCAAGCAACGCCGGATAGAAAACTTGTTTGGCGCTCGGGTATCGCCCCGTTGCATGCACATTGCCGATTTGAAAATTATCGCGTTTTCAACGCCGGTCAGAAAAATGCGTTGAACCAATCCGTCGCCTTTGCAAAGAATTTTGGAGTGGGATTTGGCGGATTTGTTTTTAGCGGTGGATGCGGAACAGGCAAAAATCATCTTGCAGCAGCGATAGGGCATTATCTCATGAGCAAAGGGCGATCCGTTATTGTGTATTACC
>NZ_LWMI01000089.1 GCF_001640365.1 Candidatus Arsenophonus triatominarum
CCGCGTTGAATCCGGTTGCGGTGATATGACATGTCCGTCGTAGATGCGCTTTCACCCCTGCCCCTACCACCGATGGAGTTCATAGATGATTTTCATCGGCATGGACTTCCTCAGCATAGTTTTTGACTCGGTTTGCTGAGCTGATCACGTCGCCTTTACTCCACTGCTGGCAATCCGTGACAACCGATCCGTGTACAAACGTGAGGGCGTTGCTGTCATCGCCCTCATCTGCAACGTCAAAACCGAGTCGTTTAGCCCCCGTTGTCAAAAACCCCAGTTTGATATGGGCATCAATGGCCGCCTGTACCCATTCGGCGGGAATTAAGATACCTTCAACAGACGCCTGATAGTTCAAATCCAGTTCCTGCGCCACAATGACCGGATTATCGATTTTCAGGCACTCTTTTTCGTACCATTGTTCATCTTTACGGGGGTCATTGCGCCAGTGAAAGGTAAACACCGGAATACGTCCACTGTGGCGTTTTTGGGCAAAAGGATTGTCCATCCCATTAACCGAACTTAAGTCAATGCGGCAGCGGGTAGTTTGCGATAGGGCAGCATCAATCAATAGCGGACGAGGCAAAAAGGCGGCTTCGTCGACGAAATAGAGTGTCGTCCGGTCACCCGTCCAATATTGTCCCCCGCTTCACCCTTGATAATGGCGCCGGTGTTTGGAAAATTGACCCGCATATAAGGCGCGTGTTTTTTCGCTACCCAGCCTCCCCGAAACTCTTGCGGTAAAGTTTCAATAAACTTACGGGCTTTCCAGAACAACGCTTTCGGGTCACCGGTGCTGTCAACATACTCTTCTTTGCGGGAGCCAAAGCCAATTACCATCTCTTTATTAAAGAGACATAAAGCGCATGCGAGTGCAATTGACGTCCAGCTTAAGCCCATTTCGCGGCTTTTTTCGGTAATACCGTTTTCACGTCCTTTCCAGCGTGTCATTATCCAGTCAATCCATGCTTCCTGTTTCGGGAACAGCAAAAAAGGAATAGTCACCGGTAACCCGTAATCGACATTTCGTGGGTCTGTCGTCATGCCCCAGTCAATAATAAACTGCGCGGGATTATCCTTATAAAATCGGTTAATCGTTTAAAACTTTCCGGCTGCTGGCGTAACCGTTGTAGACGCTCATCGCGCCACTCAAATACCTTAAAATAATCTGGTTTTTTAAAGTCAAAAGGAAAAGGTAACGGCATAGGAATTTGTCCGGAAAAAAGCGACTCAAAAAATATTTTGCACATAAACGTGTACATAAAAATACAAAAAATGGGGTTAAACTCATATAATCAATTGATATTAAATAAATATTTAAATTTAATATCATTTATAACATAAATAAGTAAGCGATTTTAACCCTTTACCCATCAGTTTTTGGTACGCTTCTGCGGCCTCTTCTAAAGTCATTTCTCGAGTAATTGCATTTTGCGGTAGTATATCTTCTGGTATAGGGCTACCTTGCAATTGCTTAATTTCCAGTAATAAGGTAGTTGGTATAGGAATGCCTTCTATCTCTAAAAATTGCGCGGCCTCTAGTGAAGTGATTTCGGCTGATTTTTTTCGCTCGAGTATCGATCTTAAGTATTCTTTTTGTTGATGCTTTTCATCGTTAAAGAAGACTTCATTGATCCCCATCTTTTTGTAAACGGCAATATCATTGTGACTAGGCAATACTTCTTCTATCGTTGTCGTTTCGCCGTCTGCCGTGGTTTTAATAATTTTGCGTTTTCGGATTTTGGTGTTTTGCCTTGCTGTTTCTGCTAGCTCTTTTTTCAAAATGTCGGCCGCATGATGAAAAGCATGATCAAATTCGTAATAATCCTTTCGCCAATTTCTAATCGTTTTTTCATCCACATGCAGCCATTTTGCAATGAAATGATTTGATACTTTGCCTTTCACCAAAGACAGGTTGATCACGTCATCAATATACGCTTTTTTATATTTAGCTTTCCCTGACATGACAACCTCTTTTTAACCTTTGTGCAACATTCGTAAAATTAGCCATTTTGGGTGCGGACTTATTTTGCGGAAGTATGCGAAAAAAATCCCTCTTCATGCGTTGTTATTATTAGGTTTTCCAATTTTTCAAAATGCGGAAGTATGACTGCGGAATTATGCGTTTTTGGCTATTCTGTAATTTTTTACCTGAATCCCTTTGATGTAAAGCAATTAAGGTTTTAACCCCATTTACCTTAATGATTAAAAAATGAACGCAAATGTTAAAAATTTAACTCAAAAATTGACCCTGAAAATCGACCGTAAATATTTGAGGTGGTCTCAATGTTTTTATGACCCAGCATTTTAGAAATAACATGAATATCATTCCGTTTTTTGATAAGACGTACCGCTGCAAAATGCCGTAAGTTATGAAATTTCCCAATCCTGAATTTTTCCAGTAATTCCTTAACAATTCCTGTCGTACTGTAATTTAACGACAGTCTTTTCACTGATTGACTGACAATTAATGGTTCATGTAACCCAAACTTGTTTTTATCCAATAGCGACAATAACCCTTTTGGCATCGGTAACAATCGCTGAACGTCAGCTTTTAAGCCTTCAATAACACCGTTTCGTGTTACATGTTTTGAGATATTCAAATATTCCCCTTGAATATCGCTATAATCCAATGCCAATATTTCGCTTATCCGAAGCCCAATCACCGATGCCAAGATGAAGGCAATCTTTTCTCTGACGGGCGCTTCTTCAATCATCCTATCCACATTCTCAAACGCCGGAATGAAAATAGGCTTTTCCCCTTTTCTTTTCAATTTTGGAATTGGACTGACACCAACATTTCGCATTGCTTTCAGCAGCAAATAGGCAGAATGCAGATGTTTAAGCGTATTTTCCGGTAAACCGTTAAATTCACTCGGGCGAATATTCAACGCCATTTTTGCTTGCAACGTTTCGTCAATCGAAAACAAGGCATGTTTAATCGTATCGAGCGAACTTTGCCGTAAATGCCCCGTTTCACACTGAAAGACCTTTTTCCCCACATAAAACTGAATCAACTTGCGAAGATGCCAATCTCGGCATTGCTCTTTTTCTTTTGCCATCATCGCCAAAAATCGCTCAGATTCGCTCAGAAAAAGAAAATGGCAAGCAGCTTCCCGCGTTTTAAAGCTTTTATGAAATCGTCCTGCTGGATTTTCGTAATGCACACGAAAACCCTCGCTATCATGGCGAGTTTTGACTTGTTTAATTGAACTCATTTGCGATTATCGCTTTGTTGTTAACCTGGCCACAATTTTTGCTTGATTAAGACAATCTTCTATCATCTTGCCTCTTCTACTAGCTGCTGTTTGCGATAATAGCGGATGGCTTCAACGGGTGGCTAAGCTGGCGACAGAGGTAGAAAAGCCCAGCTTGATTAACTCGGCCTTAACATTGGCTTCGATGAATTGCTCAGGAGTCATCCTTCTAACCTCATGCTTCCACCAATTAAATCAAGGGGGATTTGAGATAACTCCATTACTGTTTTTTCAGCTTTTTTAAGAATGGGTAAATCATCTTGACGCTTACGTAATCGACGACCAGCATCCGAAGAGTCTTTATCAGACTCTTTTCTGGCTGTAGCAACAATATTTTGTAATTGCTCAATAGTAAAAGCTAATCCTTTATTTTCTTCCAACTCCGTCATGTAGTCATAGATTTTAGCCTGTAACTCATAGCTGTAACTCATTGCCATTAGACAGGCTTCACGTTTTGGAAATCGGTAAATTTTTCGAATAGACTGGGCACCGTTTCCAGTGGTGAAAATATCATCAGCTAAAAATTTAGCAGATGTTTCTCCAAGAACTTTGGGTACTTTTGCCATAAAATTATTGTGCTGTAACTTGCGATATTTTTTGCAAGGAAACGTTAATCTCTCTGCTTCCGCTTTTGATTTCCGCTCCGCATTAATATAGTCCACCATTTCCAGACTGGTCATTGTTGGCATTTCTGTTACTAAAAAATTGTCATTTTTAGTTGTTACTAATTTCATCGTACTTTTCCTTATAGAAAATCGAACCTGCGCGCACAGAACAGCCGCCCCACAGAAAAGCACCATTTTAAACGGCGTTCTTCAGGCTCGACTTTCTATAAGGTTCTGTGTTTATTGATGCGCGTGCGTGGCGCTGAGATTGTTAAGATTTGAACGTGCCAATGACCGATTCAGTGACACTGTGTTTTGATGTACTGCTGTAGATATTCCGTCTGCTTTTCGTTCTCAGCTATCATCGCTCTGAGACGGAAATAATCTTCTCGAGCTGCCTTACTAAGTTGTGGGTGGCTTCATTATGTCGGCTCTGGGTGGTAGCGGTTTTGGGTATTGGACACACGGCATTGACGTGCAACTGCTTAGTGCCAGCACGAACAGCATCATTGAGCTTAGCAATTTCAGCTTTGGCATTATTTAATTTCTCGTGTGTTGAATATCGAGTTGGTGCAAAGAATCAATCTTTTGCTGCTGTAATTTCACGGCTTCAATTTGTGCGCGATATTGCTGTTTTAATGTTTGGTAGTTTTGCCTGATGGTTTGATAACGGGAGTTGATAAAAATAAGTGAGAGAATTAACCCTGCAATAATCACTCCGATAAATGAGTAAGGTCGCCATAACATATTACGCTCTCAATTTCCCGACGGGTAATTAGCCCTTTCCAGACTTCGCCTTTCACATAAACCCACCGCTTCATCTCATCACATGCCCCTTTTCGGTCATTGTTGTTGAGCTTTTTGAGCAAGGTCGATTTGGCAAAATTACCCACGCCCACGTTATAAGCAAATGAGTAAAGGCTGCCTGTGTTAGCGTGTGATATTGACCTTAATCAACGGGTCAACATAACGTTTAACGGCTTTAAATCGTCATTAAGCCACTTATCGCAGTCTTCTTGCGTGTACATCCGGTTACGCACAATATCCTTGCCTGTATGACCATAACAAACAGAGAGTACACCACCTCCATCGAAGTAAGGTTTAAATTTTAATCCTTCAAAATGCGTTATCATCGTTGAGGCTAAAAACAACGCACTACGCCCGTTGCGCATCAATATTTTTTTCGGTATCTTCATACTGACGTTCCTTTGAGTCTGTACTCCTTTTTGCGGTAGTACACGTTGATAAAAAATGTCCCTATCGTGCAGACAATACCCATCAGCTACCACTGCTCAAGGGTAAAAAAATCAAAA
>NZ_LWMI01000090.1 GCF_001640365.1 Candidatus Arsenophonus triatominarum
GTTTTTAGGGGTAAAAAACCATTTTAATAGATTTGGATAAAAGGTCGCATTGAAAAATATGGATTCATTGAAAATGAGGACTTCGTGACTTTTGCGGAAAAAACCGCAAAAGGTAGACCGTCTATAGAATATGCAATCTCTATCAACATGGCGAAAGCGCGCAACGAAAAAGGGAAACAGGCAAGACTTTACTTTATTGAATGTGAAAGAAAAGCATTAGAAGCCGTTAGTCCGGTTAAGATATTAAATGACCCATCAGCGATGAGAGGATTGTTGCTTAATTACACCGAAAAAGTTATTGCGCTTGAACACAAAGTCGATGAGATGAAACCGCAAGTTGAAGCACTAAAACGAATCAGCTATTCAGAAGGCTCGCTTTGTATTACTGATGCGGCAAAATCACTCCAAATGAAACCCAAAGCACTTTTTTCATGGTTACAAGGACATGATTGGATTTATCGGCGTGTTGGTGGAAAAAGTTGGGTTGGCTATCAGGATAAAATCAAGCAGGATTTAATCGAGCATAAAGTGACTGTCGTTGCTAGAAATGACGGTTCGGAAAAGTTAACTGAACAGGTAAGAATTACGCCAAAAGGACTTGGAAAATTATCCGTTCTTATTAGTGAATAATACCAAGCAAAAAAAAGACCAGCGCAAGGCTGGCCAACACCAGGTAAAATGTTACTGTTAACAAACACACAACGTTAACAATACTACCATAAATAACCTTATAAAAATTAATGTTTTGATCAACATTTACATTTATGTAATCAATAACCGGAGTAATCCTATGAATAACATCCATGAATACCGAACAACGTTACATCATGTCAAAGCAGGGATGCAGGTTATTTATCATTGTGAGGTGATGAAAATAATTAGATTGAAGGAAAAAAAATTAACAAACAAAGGATTGATATATCAATTCGATACCGATGGAGAAAGCGGAATATTAACCGGAAATGGCGGTAATAAAATCACTGTCTTAGAAAAAATAGACGACTTACATAAAAGTAAAAGCTGGTATATTTAACAGGAGATGAAGTGAAGTATGACCTGATACTCGCAGACCCACCTTGGCAATACCAAAAAAAGCATCAAACAACGCAGCAAATAAATCCTAATACTCTACCCCACAAATTATATCCCTAACCTAACAAAAGACGAAGATAACCATTCATGGCTTCGCTATTGATTTTTGTGGGGCAATGAAGCGCCTGAAAATAGTGTGAGTTTTTAAATGAGGACATAAACGTGAATAATAATTCTATGTTCATTACAGATGAACAGATGAAAGAACTAACAGGTTACCAAAAACCATCCAAACAATGCAAAGTTTTAGAAGAAGCGGGAATCTTTTTCATTAAGCGGCCTGATGGTCGACCCAAAACGACATGGGAACATTTCAATAAACGACTTTCAAAAGCAACGGGTATTAACTTTGCTGAAAAACCAGATTTCGGAGCAATCTAAATGGCTAGAAAAAGAAAAAATCCGGCTGATAATTGGATGCCTTCAAGAGTGAGAAGAGGAAAATCAGCATTTGAGTTTTTGACTCCAGATGGAAGGACAATTCGATTATGTGATTTTTCTTTTACTCAAGCCGAGGTGTGGGTTGCATACGAAAAATTATTGCTATCATACAAAAATGAAGAAACACTTGCAGCTTTATTTAATGCATTTTTCAATTCCCCTGACTTTCTTAATTTATCAGGTGAAACGCAAAAAGATTATAGGAAATATGCCAATAAGTTAATGCCTGTGTTTGGAAAAATGTTACCTGACAATATAAAGCCAGAACACATTCGTAAGTATATGGACAAAAGAGGTCTAAAGAGTAAAACTCAGGCTAACAGAGAAAAGACATTATTGTCACGTGTTTTTGGGTGGGGCTATGAGCGAGGATTAGTCAAAATAAACCCATGTAAGGGAGTAAGGCAATTCAAAGAAAAAGCTAGAGATCGCTACATTAGCGACAAAGAATATAATGCACTTTATTCTATATCACCAATTGTAGTAAAAATTGCGATGGAGCTTGCCTATCTTTGCCTTGCTAGGCAAGCAGATATTTTATCTTTAACTTATTCTCAGCTATCTAATGACGGCATATTTATTAAGCAAGGTAAAACAGGGATCGCACAGATAAAAGCATGGACAGATCGTTTACATGCAGCCATAGAGTTAAGTCATACTTTACCTTTAGACAAAGGAATTAGCAGTATATATGTTCTGCATCAACAAAGTGGATCTGGGTACACTCGTGATGGTTTCAATAGCCGATGGAGGAAAGCAAAAGAAGAAGCCAAAATTAAATTTCCACACTTAAACTTTGATTTTACTTTTCACGATTTAAAAGCAAAAGGTGTTTCAGATCTTGATGGTTCTTTATCTGAAAAACAAACAATATCTGGTCATAAAAACATTTCTCAAACCGCAAGATACGATAGAAAAATTAATGTTGTCCCTGTTGTTGGAGGTCAGAAAAAGCAATGATTAAATCAAAAATATAGTGAAATTATATAGCGAAAATATAGTGAAACGTGATTTTAGTCACAAAAATTTACTCTTAAGAGACTAAGTTTTCACCACTTAACTTATTGATAAATAATGAAAAATTTTATGGTGCCCAGGGCGGGACTTGAACCCGCACAGCCTTAAGGCTGAGGGATTTTAAATCCCTTGTGTCTACCGATTTCACCACCTGGGCTAAATTCTGGAGGCGCGTCCCGGAGTCGAACCGAGGTAAACGGATTTGCAATCCGCTGCATGGCCACTCTGCCAACGCGCCCTACTCAATCTAGCTTATATGTAGGGCTGATATTGGAGCGGGAAACGAGACTCGAACTCGCGACCCCGACCTTGGCAAGGTCGTGCTCTACCAACTGAGCTATTCCCGCATTCTCACAATGCTTAGTTAGTTTGTTAAACTCAGCATCGTTTGATGCGCTGCATTCTACTTGTTTCCTGTATTGAGTCAATACTATTATTAATTAATTCGGTTCGTTCGCTGGTTTTTCAATCATGTCGATCAAGCTTAATTCAAATTCCTCCAGGCGCCAGATAAATATTGAAACATAGACCAAAACGTTAAAATAGCCGCAAAATAAAGTAATACGATAGCAATTACCTCAATTTGGATATTAGGATGCCACAGTAATCCAACTAATGAGAGCATCTGGGCGGCTGTTTTAAATTTTCCAATCCAAGAAACAGCTACACAACTACGTTTTCCTACCTCAGCCATCCATTCCCGTAATGAGGAAATAATAATTTCACGCGCTATCATAGTCACTGTCGGTAATGTAACCCACCAAGTATGATAATATTCGGTCACCAATACTAATGCCGTTACTACCATAATTTTATCAGCGACCGGATCTAAAAATGCACCAAATCTGGTTGTTTGCTGCCACAGTCTGGCAAGAAAACCATCAAACCAATCGGTTAACGCAGCAATGACAAAAAGAAACGCACAAACAAAAGGCGCCCAGTGAAAAGGAAGATAAAAAAATAACACAAAAAACGGAATCAATATGATACGAAAAAGTGTTAACCAAGTTGGAATATTTAATTGCATTATGCTCTATAATTGTCTGGCCAAAATAAAATATATATACAATTCCACTACGTTTATTGCTTTAACACATTATAAATTTTTTCTGCTAGTGCATATGAAATCGTTGGCACTTTTGCGATTTCATCAAGACTCGCATTATGTAAAGCTTGTAAGCCCCCATATATTTAAGTAGCATCTGCCGACGTTTAGGACCTATCCCTTCAATAAACTCTAAGGTGCTGGTATTTCTAACTTTCGCCCTACGCTGACGATGTCCTGTAATCGCGTGATTATGTGATTCATCACGAATATTTTGTATTAAGTGTAGCGCTGGTGAATCAGGCGGTAATGAAAGACCTTCTCCATCAGGTTTAAAAAACAATGTTTCTAAGCCGGCTTTGCGATCATGTCCTTTAGCTACCCCTATCAATTTGGGTCGCGTAATGTCCCAATCAACATTTAATTCCTGGAATACACCGATTGCTTGAGCCAGTTGTCCCTTGCCACCATCAATAAAAATAACATCCGGTACTTTATTTTCATCTACATGTTTACCATAACGTCTCGTTAAAACCTGATTCATAGCAGCATAGTCATCACCAGGCGTAATATCAATTATATTATAATGACGATATTCAGAACGTAATGGCCCATTACTATCAAAAACAACACAAGATGCTACAGTTTGCTGTCCCGATGTATGACTAATGTCAAAACATTCCATGCGATAAATTTTTTCTAGTCCTAGCAAGTCAGCTAATGCCTCTATTCTTTGGTGAATAGTTGATTGTTGTGCAACTTTTGTTGTCAATGCTGTAGCTGCATTAGTACGAGCCAGTTTTAAATATTTAGCTTTTATACCTCGCGGTTTCACTTGAATGTTAATTTTACGTCCCGCTATTTTAGTCAATAAATTAGCAAATAGCGCTTTTTCCGGTAATAAAAAATCCAATAATATTTCTGCGGGTAAAGAGCGAATTTCACTACCCTGTAAATAAATTGACCTAAAAATGTTTGCACAACTTCACTTAATTGCGTGTTTGCAGGGATCTTTGGATAATAACTACGGCTACCAAGTACTTTCCCTTGGCGAATAAAGAGCACCTGAACACAAGCAATACCTAAGTGATAAGCAACGCTAATTACATCTAGATCTTGTGTATTACCAGTGACAAATTGTTGCTCTGTAACCGCTCTAACGGCTTGTATTTGATCGCGATAACGCGCTGCACTTTCAAATTTAAGAGCTTGACTGGCCTGCTCCATATTTTGAATTAATTGATTAAGAACTTGCTGATCCTTACCCGATAAGAATAAACGAACATATTCTATTTGTTGATGATATTCTTTATCAGCAACCAGCCCCTTAACACAGGGCCCAAGACAGCGATTAATTTGATATTGGAGGCATGGTCTGGATCGGTTGCGATAGATACTGTCTTCACACTGACGCAATGGAAATAACTTTTGTAATAAAGCCAGCGTTTCTCTGACAGCATGAACACTTGGAAATGGGCCAAAATAGTCCCCCTTTGCCTTCATAGCACCACGATGCATAGCCAAACGTGGATGTTTATCCGCACTTAAAAAATATAAGGATAGGATTTATCATCCCTTAACAGAACATTATAACGAGGCTGATAAAGTTTAATATAGTTATGTTCAAGTAATAAAGCCTCAGTTTCTGTATGTGTTACGGTAATATCAATCTGAGCAATATTTTTAACAAGTTGCTCCGTTTTACGGTTCGTTACTTGTCCTCTAAAATAACTCGCTAACCGTTTTTTTAAATCCTTCGCTTTGCCGACATAAATAACTACCCCAGATGTATCGTACATGCGATATACACCTGGTTGATTGGTTACTGTCTGCAAAAATACTTTCGGTTCAAATAGTTCAGGCACTATAATAAAAACTCTCTGTTTGAATCAATCCATTCGTTATAGCTATATGTGTTAATTCTACATCACTACGCACTTTTAGTTTACTAAACATTCTATATCTATAGCTATTTATTGTTTTTGTTTTTAAGTTGAGCTGTTTTGCTATTTCGCCAACCGGTATACCACGCGTCACCATAAACATAACTTGTAATTCACGATCAGATAAAAGGTTTAAAGGATTGCTCATTTCTGTATCTAATTGATTCAATACCATCCATTATGCAATATCCGGCGACAAATATTTTTGCTTTAATTTGACGACACGAATGGCATGCAGTAAATCGCTTTCTTTGTAGTAGCTCAGACTTGATCTGACGGTTGCCGGTTATTTATACACGAGTTTCGCACCAATAAAAAAACGTTCTATTTTTAAGTTTAATTCAGCATAATATATAAATAGACAAAATCTTATAAATTAAAAGCAACTCATTGTAATTTAAACAAATTTATACGTTTTAGTAACTTGCAAATTAACCATTGCTTTTAAGCCATTTCTGGAATTTTATATGTAGTAGCTCAGACTTGATCTGACAGGTGCCGGTTATTTATACAGTATCTGTCAGGTTAAATTTGATTTAAATCTTTCTCTCTCCAAAGTTGTTTTCCATCGTGTAAAGTTGCCATAGGAGTTCGACCGCAACACATTTTTCCTTGATGAGTGCGTTGGTTATTATATTCCGCTAACCATTTATCTAAATCAGCTTGTAATTCATTTAAAGCCCTATAGATTTTCTTACGAAAAGCCACCTGTAGAACTCTTGTAATACAGTTTTATGAAAGCGTTCACAAATCCCATTAGTTTGAGGTGAACGAGCTTTAGTTTTTGTATGATCAATATCATTGATAGCGAGATAAAGTTGATAATCGTGATGTTCAACTTTACCACAATACTCACTGCCTCTGTCCGTCAGTATACGTAACACCGGTAACCCATGCTGGGAATAAAAAGGGAGAACCTTGTCATTTAATAAATCTGCCGCCGTTATCGCGCTTTTTGTTGTGTAAAGCTTACAATGAACGACTTTACTGTAAGTATCAATGTAAGTTTGTTGATAAACACGACCAACGCCTTTTAAATGACCGACATAAAAAGTATCTTGTGAACCCAGAGAACCTGGATGCGCTGTTTCAATCTCACCACAGGCTTCATCATCTTGCGCTTTCTTTTCTAGAGCACTGATTTGTGATTCTGACAGGATAATTCCTTCTGTTGCGATTTTATCTTCAAGCGCTTTTAGGCGTTTTGTAAAATTTTCGAGATTATGGCGCAGCCAAATAGAGCGAACGCCACTCCCCGAAACAAAAATGCCTTTTTTCTTAGTTCATTACTACTGCGGTGTTGACCGTGTGCAGGGTATTCAATCGCATACTCGACTACAGCGCTTTCAATCTGTTCATCTACTCTATTTTTTACGTTAGGCACCCGTCGATTTTGATTAATTAAAGCGTCTATCCCACCATCGTTAACAAGTTCCTGGTAGCGATAAAACGTATCTCGGGATACCCCATAATCTTACAGGCTTTTGAGACGTTATTAAGCTCTTCAGCGAGGTTAAGTAACCCGACTTTATGTTTGATGATAGGATTATTTGCTGATACATAGAATTACCTTTTATTTAATTATCTAATGATGTTAATTAAAACCGGTAACGCTCTTTTTTAAATCAGAATTGTCGGATTAAGTTAAGACTAATACATTTGATTTAAATCTTTCTCTCTCCAAAGTTGTTTTCCATCGTGTAAAGTTGCCATAGGAGTTCGACCGCAACACATTTTTCCTTGATGAGTGCGTTGGTTATTATATTCCGCTAACCATTTATCTAAATCAGCTTGTAATTCATTTAAAGCCCTATAGATTTTCTTACGAAAAGCCACCTGATAGAACTCTTGTAATACAGTTTTATGAAAGCGTTCACAAATCCCATTAGTTTGAGGTGAACGAGCTTTAATTTTTGTATGATCAATATCATTGATAGCGAAATAAAGTTGATAATCGTGATGTTCAACTTTACCACAATACTCACTGCCTCTGTCCGTCAGTATACGTAACACCGGTAACCCATGCTGGGAATAAAAAGGGGAACCTTATCATTTAATAAATCTACTGCCGTTATCGCGCTTTTTGTTGTGTAAAGCTTACAATAAGCGTGTTGCTTAATAGTGAAATAAGGGTATTTCGGTGATTGAAGTAAATTTTAGGCTGTTCTGAGATGGAAATTCCAAAGACCGGCACTAAGGAGTAAAAAGGTATCATCAATAAAGGGTCTACGATTCCGTAAAATTTGGGTCATACAACCGAGGCGCTTGATACCCGCGATGGCGTGTTCAACCGTAATACGGATGCCCGAGATTATTTTATTTTCTTGTTTTTGTTCAGGCGATAAAGGTCTTTTTCGAGTTCCTTTTTTTGGGATTTGTGTATTAGGATGCTGTTTATCTATACCTTGAAAACCGGTATCGGCCCAGATGGTTACCTCAGGGGGAATATGGCGAATTATATCGACTTTATCGAGTAAGCGTTTATCGTGACGGCGCCCATTTTTGATCATGGGGATAAATCCAATTTTCCTCGTTTCGTCAGTCATAATAAGCCCTTTTCGAGTGGTCTGTCTTTTCTTTCCCGAATACATTTTTTTTCGCCGACGCAGATTCTTAGGCTTTTGGACAGGTCGCTCTGTCCCATCAATAAAGACGTCTTTAACTCCAGGAAAGGCGCGAAAAAATTCCTCAGCAGAGCGAATTTGACGAGCGGGCAAAACACATTCTCGCCCCAAGGTCATCTCTAAAACCGGCAATAATATTTTTACCCAGCGACATACCCGTGTTCTATCTAAACCAAAAAGAAGTCCTTGCAAATCATAGGTCGGATAACATTTTAAATACAATAAAATAAAAAGCAGTTTATCTAATGGGGTTGGGATAAATCCTTTCTGCCCTGCACCCATCTGCCGCTCGTGATCTTTTCGATTCTTTTTCCGATAAATCAAATAACAAGCTGAAAATTCAGCGCTAAATTTTTCAATTCTTCGACTGATAATCCAATGATTGCTTTACATAAACGATTATCTCGTAACAACCGCTCTTTGTTGATCATTTCAAACGTTATTTTCTAAGTTAAACCTCTTTTTATTGTCTATAGCGTGACAAAAAATGCAACTCTCTATTCAGCAACTATTTTAATGAACGACTTTACTGTAAGTATCAATGCAAGTTTGTTGATAAACACGACCAAACGCCTTTTAAATGACCGACATAAAAAGTATCTTGTGAACCAGATAACCTGGATGCGCTGTTTCAATCTCACCACAGGCTTCATCATCTTGCGCTTTCTTTTCTAGAGCACTGATTTGTGATTCTGACAGGATAATTCCTTCTGTTGCGATTTTATCTTCAAGCGCTTTTAGGCGTTTTGTAAAATTTTCGAGATTATGACGCAGCCAAATAGAGCGAACGCAACTCCCCGAAACAAAAATGCTTTTTTCTTAGTTCATTACTACTGCGGTGTTGACCGTGTGCAGGGTATTCAATCGCATACGCAACTACAGCGCTTTCATCTGTTCATCTACTCTATTTTTTACGTTAGGCACCCGTCGATTTTGATTAATAAAGCGTCTATCCCACCATCGTTAACAAGTTCCTGGTAGCGATAAAACGTATCTCGGGATACCCCCATAATCTTACAGGCTTTTGAGACGTTATTAAGCTCTTCAGCGAGGTTAAGTAACCCGACTTTATGTTTGATGATAGGATTATTTGTTTGATATAGCTAGGCGACTTAATTTTGATTACAAGGTGTGTTATGGAGTTATACAATTGATTTTCGACGTAAAGTAATATCTGTAAGGAAAGCGAAGGTTTAACAATTCGAGAAACTGCGAAACAATTCCGTATTGGAAAAGCGTCTTTAGTACGTTGGCTTTAAACGACCAGAGCCAAAAAATTCAACGCCACGTAAGAGGAAGCTCGATAAAAATGCTTTAGCAAAAGATGTGGAACAGTATCCAGATGCTTTACCAAAAGGAACGGGCAGAGCGATTCGGTGTTGTAAAAAGACTATTTGGCAATCCCTTAAAAAGCTGGATTAACCTATAAAAAAAACTCTATTCCATCCAAAAACCAACGAAAGCGACAGGCTGGCACATCAGCAAAAAAGACAACAGTATGAAAAAAAAGATAAATCTGTTGTTTTTATTGATGAAAGTGGTTTTTCACATGACACTCCACGAACTCACGGCTATTCCCCAAAAGGTCACCGTTGTTTTGGCCTGAAAAACTGGGGTGCTAAGGGAAGAACAAATGTTATTGGCGCTTTATTGGGACAACCCTTTTTGCTATCGGATTATTTGATTGCAATATTAATCGTGATGTTTTTTATGTTTGGATCACAAAAATATTGCTCCCAGAACTTCCTGAAAATTCTGTTATTTTTATGGACAACGCTAGCTTTCACAAAGGTAAGAATATTGAACAGGCAATTATAAACGCAGGACACCAGATAGAATATTGCCTGTGTATTCACCAGATTTAAATCCTATAGAACATAAATGGTCTCAAGCTAAACGTAAAAAGATGGAAACAGGATGCACTATCGATGACCTGTTTTTAATACATATGCTGTAATCAAAATTAAGTCGCCTAGCTATACATAGAATTACCTTTTATAGCTAGGCGACTTAATTTTGATTACAAGGTGTGTTATGAGTTATACAATTGATTTTCGACGTAAAGTAATATCTGTAAGGAAAGCCGAAGGTTTAACAATTCGAGAAACTGCGAAACAATTCCGTATTGGAAAAGCGTCTTTAGTACGTTGGCTTAAACGACCAGAGCCAAAAAATTCAACGCCACGTAAGAGGAAGGCTCGATAAAATGCTTTAGCAAAAGATGTGGAACAGTATCCAGATGCTTACCAAAAGGAACGGGCAGAGCGATTCGGTGTTTGTAAAAAGACTATTTGGCAATCCCTTAAAAAGCTGGGATTAACCTATAAAAAAAACTCTATTCCATCCAAAAACCAACGAAAGCGACAGGCTGGCACATCAGCAAAAAGACAACAAGCGTGTTGCTTAATAGTGAAATAAGGGTATTTCGGTGATTGAAGTAAATTTTAGGCTGTTCTGAGATGGAAATTCCAAAGACCGGCACTAAGGAGTAAAAAGGTATCATCAATAAAGGGTCTACGATTCCGTAAAATTTGGGTCATACAACCGAGGCGCTTGATACCCGCGATGGCGTGTTCAACCGTAATACGGATGCCCGAGATTATTTTATTTTCTTGTTTTTGTTCAGGCGATAAAGGTCTTTTTCGAGTTCCTTTTTTTGGGATTTGTGTATTAGGATGCTGTTTATCTATACCTTGAAAACCGGTATCGGCCCAGATGGTTACCTCAGGGGGAATATGGCGAATTATATCGACTTTATGCGAGTAAGCGTTTATCGTGACGGCGCCCATTTTTGATCATGGGGATAAATCCAATTTTCCTCGTTTCGTCAGTCATAATAAGCCCTTTTCGAGTGGTCTGTCTTTTCTTTCCCGAATACATTTTTTTTCGCCGACGCAGATTCTTAGGCTTTTGGACAGGTCGCTCTGTCCCATCATAAAGACGTCTTTAACTCCAGGAAAGGCGCGAAAAAATTCCTCAGCAGAGCGAATTTGACGAGCGGCAAAACACATTCTCGCCCAAGGTCATCTCTAAAACCGGCAATAATATTTTTACCCAGCGACATACCCGTGTTCTATCTAAACCAAAAAGAAGTCCTTGCAAATCATAGGTCGGATAACATTTTAAATACAATAAAATAAAAGCAGTTTATCTAATGGGGTTGGGATAAATCCTTTCTGCCCTGCACCCATTTGCCGCTCGTGATCTTTTCGATTCTTTTTCCGATAAATCAAATAACAAGCTGAAAATTCAGCGGCTAAATTTTTCAATTCTTCGACTGATAATCCAATGATTGCTTTACATAAACGATTATCTCGTAACAACCGCTCTTTGTTGATCATTTCAAACCGTTATTTCTAAGTTAAACCTCTTTTTATTGTCTATAGCGTGACAAAAAATGCAAGTCTCTATTCAGCAACTATTTTAACAGTATGAAAAAAAAGATAAATCTGTTGTTTTTATTGATGAAAGTGGTTTTTCACATGACACTCCACGAACTCACGGCTATTCCCCAAAAGGTCACCGTTGTTTTGGCCTGAAAAACTGGGGTGCTAAGGGAAGAACAAATGTTATTGGCGCTTTATTGGGAACAACCCTTTTTGCTATCGGATTATTTGATTGCAATATTAATCGTGATGTTTTTTATGTTTGGATCACAAAAATATTGCTCCCAGAACTTCCTGAAAATTCTGTTATTTTTATGGACAACGCTAGCTTTCACAAAGGTAAGAATATTGAACAGGCAATTATAAACGCAGGACACCAGATAGAATATTTGCCTGTGTATTCACCAGATTTAAATCCTATAGAACATAAATGGTCTCAAGCTAAACGTAAAAAGATGGAAACAGGATGCACTATCGATGACCTGTTTTTAATACATATACTGTAATCAAAATTAAGTCGCCTAGCTATATTTAATTATCTAATGATGTTAATTAAAACCGGTAACGCTCTTTTTTAAATCAGAATTGTCAGATTAAGTTAAGACTAATACAATTGAAACGGTATTTGATGAGTTAAAAAATCTTTGTCAGATAGCGCATACGCGGCACCGCTCTCCTGCTAACTTTGTAGTGAATTTATTAGCAGGGGGGCGGGTTGCATATTGTTTAATTCCATCTAAACCAAAGATACCTGTGGCAGGAACATCTCTTCAAGCATAATTGATAATGCTTATCCCGAACTCAGGTTATCTAATGATTTTAATAAAAACCGGTAACTCTCTTTTTCAAATCAGAATCGTCAGATTAAGTTAAGACTAATACACTTTAATGAAGTAATTTTTTAATTTATTTCAGGCGTAAAAAGTGTTTTATATCTGCAAGTTGTTTTAACAATAAATTGTATGTCTTATCCGTTCTGTTTTTTTCATTATTGAGCTGATTAAAAGTCGATTGATATCGATAGACTAACGCCTCGAAGCTTTTTTGTTTTCTGGATGAAATCTTGGAGATCAAGATATCAATATCTCCTTTAGGCAAAGGAAGTGGTGTTGTTATTTCTTGTTTCTCGATTTTACATTGTATGTAATCGAAATAATTAATCAGTCGTTTAGCATATTCGTTAATTTCTTGTTTTTTAATTCGGTTAATTGCGAATCTGTTTCCGAGATATAAACCTAAAAATAAAGTTAATATACTAAACAGCGGTGAATAATGCCGAAGCATTTCGGTTATATCATCAATTATGGGTGAATAATATTGTTTGATTTTTACTAAATCGTCTATTGAAGGTAAATAATGTTGTATGATTTTTATGAATTCATTCATGAGTATGGATTGCTCTTTTAACCGATAGATATTTTTATTTTTGGATTGTTAAGTGGGCTGTAACAGGATGCTCTCCGTTCACCTAGCGATAATTCTAAACCGAGAAAACTTGTTATTCCACCCTGTATCT
>NZ_LWMI01000091.1 GCF_001640365.1 Candidatus Arsenophonus triatominarum
TGTTCCAATTTATGATGAAAAAAATGCCCAATACAATGCCGTTGATGCAAAAGTTAAGGCAGGAGATGCCGTTTCTATCATAGGAACTGCAAAAACAACAGATGAAACCTAATCTTTTTTACAATAAGTTTTTCTGTGGGTTAGGAACCATCCCCTTGCCAAAATTACATAGCATTGATTCAGCAGTCGCAAGTTATGAGGGTTTCTCTATTCGTGTACACAAATATGCTGATGGGGATGCAAATAAACAGATGATGCGTTTTGATTTATTACCTGCCTATGTCTGTTTTAATCCACATATGGGTGGCCAATTTTTGGCAATGCTTGATTATCTTCGTAACAATATGGGAGCGTTGGCTCCCTTTTTTTATTTGAGGTTACTCATGGAAAGAAAAAGCGTTTTCGTCTGGTCGGATAATAAAGCTGGATTTGTTCAGGCAGTGATTGTTGCAGCGGATTTCCCTGTCTTCAAAAAAATGGGCTTTGTTTCATCTGTTGATGAAGTAAAGGAACCTAAAAAAAACACCTGAAAAATCTAATGAGCCTAAAAAAGAAAAGGGCACTAAAGATGAGAAAGCCGTTAACTAAGGTGAGATTGTTCTGTTTGCTTTGCGTAAGGCGGGTATTGCCTCAGATGCGACTAACACAGAGGTAGAACCACAATCGTTTGAAGATAGTATTACTGACCTTGAAGACTTGATGGCAGAGTTACAAATTACATTTGGGGATTTGGGCTATCAGTTTTCATTAGATGAACAACCCGCAGCCGATGATGCGTCAGGTCTTCCTCGTAAATATAAACAGGTTATTGTTATCAATTGATGCTGAGAATGTTATCGGATTATTGCATTGAGCCTACCCCGAGACAAGAAGCGTCGGCCGCCGCCTCCTATGATGCGCTTCTTATTGACACGCTCAGTGTTCCACCAATAGAAAGGCGGGGTGATATGCCTGTTGGTCAAGGTAATAAATACTCCTCGTTAGGCGCTGATAGCTATTATGCTGAGAGGGGATTCCATGCCAAAAATGCAGATTCCGCTAGCTAAAGGATTAGCTAAAGATGTCAAGACCGCAGATTATATTGATGCATTACCCGTAAATATGCTGGCAACACCTAAAGAGGTGCTTAATGCTGCGGGTTATTTAAGATCATTCCCTGGTATTGAAAAAAAACAGGAAGTGAACGGCATATCACGTGGTGTGCAATTTAATACAAAAAACAACACTATCTATCGAGTCTGTGGTAACAAGCTTTATCTTAATGGCATTCAAATTGCTAATATACCTGGAACTGATCGGGTTTCACTTTCTCATTCAGGAAACAGTCAAGCGATTTGCTTTGGTGGAAAATTAAAGTTCTATGACTATGATGGGAAAGAAAAAGAATTATCAAATTGGCCAGAAGAGGTTGTTGTCAAAAAAGGATACACACGAGAAGTAAAAAAATGGGAACATAAAGCTGGTAATGATGATTTTGTGACATTATCAAAAGATGATATTGAAGGATATTTATCCCTTAAAATTATTCCAAAATCATCTGATGGCAAAAAGGGAAATGAAATAACGATTTCTGAATCTCAGTTCGGATCACGTGTATCGCAAAGTAATCCTGGAGGAAATAAACCTTATTTGACGGATATTTTGGTGGAAGGAATTAAGCGAATAGGGGGAAAAATAACAATAACTTATAAGATGAATAGTTCCACCACTGATTCTACAGAATTTGCAATGATTCAGACTGTGCCAGAAGTTATTGAAAGATATCCGCAATACAACTTAGGCGAAGTTATTGATGTTTGTCACAATAGAAGTCGTTATGTATTTTTGCAAAAAGGGGGTAATCGATTTGGCATAACTGATCTTGAAGATGAATCAAAACCTGATAGATATAGACCATTTTACAGCGCTGAATCGCAACCTGATGGGATAGTTTCAGTTGCATCATGGCGAGACATGATAGTCTGTTTTGGTTCTTCTACGATTGAATACTTTTCGTTAACTGGCTCTTCTGATACTTCACAACCCATTTATATTGCTCAACCAGCGTATATGATTCAGATTGGTATTGCAGGTCGTAATTGCAAATGTCGTTATCAGGACAATTACGCAATTATTAGTCATCATTCTATTGGTCAACCATCAGTTTATATTATAGGTTCAGGTGAAAAAAACAAAATATCAACGGCTACTATTGATAAAATCATCAGTAATTATTCTGCTGATGAATTGTCTAAATCAGTTATGGAATCAATTAAATTTGATAATCATGAATTATTAATTATTCATCTTTCAAAGCATACTCTTTGTTTCGATATTTCTGCAAATAATCAATGGTCGATACTGAAATCAGGACTTTATGACAATCCCTATCGTGCGATTGATTTTATGTTCTATGGAAATCAAATCACAGCGGGTGACAAGAAAGAAGGAATTATCGGTAATTTAGTTTTCGACGCATCAAGTCAATACGAACAATCGACAGAACACCTTCTTTATACACCAATGATAAAAGCTGACAATGCAAGATTATTTGATTTTGAACTGGAATCTTCGACTGGTGTTGCTCAAATTGCAGATAAATTATTTCTGTCCGCAACAACAGACGGCATCAATTATGGCAGAGAGCAATTAATAGAGCAAAACTCCCCGTTTCGTTATGACCAGCGAGTTATTTGGCGAAGAATTGGCAGAGTTAGAAAAAATATTGGTTTTAAAATACGTATCATCACTAAATCACCTGTGACATTATCGAATATGTCGCTAAGGATTGAACAATGACGAATCAATATGCAAATCCAGGATTAAAGGAGCCAATCAGCGTCCAAGGTTCATATATCACCCCTGATATCCTTCCTTCAAATTTCAGCGAATCTTATCGTAGGATCGTTTTAAGTGGTGCCGAGGATATAGGCAAAGTCGTTAACAGAGCTAACGACTCAGGATATGAAGCTTATGCTGCGCAACTTAAAAATGAAGAGCAAGATATTATCCTTGGGAATCACGAGGAAAGGATAACAAAAACTGAGGAGGGTTTAGCAAGTCTTGAGGTTCGGGTGCTTAATATTGAGAACGACGTTAACGGACTTAAAATAAAGATACAAGACTTGGATGGCAAAGTATCCGAAATTATCGTTGATTACGTCTCCTTGAGTCGAGTGACTCAGCAAAATTTATCATCATCCCTCAATGTCAACACTGCTTATTCCGTTAACGGTACAAAAGTGGTTGGTCAGCGTGTTATTGGATTTACTCCCGCTATCGGTACTCCATTGAAGAACGCTTTTGATGCAGATCAATCCTTCGCAATTGGAAAAAAGTATAAAAAAGATGAAATTGATGCATTGGCTAATGCATTAATCGCATCCCGCCAGCGCATCAAGGCACTAGAAGACGCGTTAAGATCGCACGGGTTGATTGACTGATGGAAATTAAAGTTATTGACAATATCCAACAATTCCAGCGGTTTTTTATGGATAAAAGCAAGATCGGTTATGCAATGGAAAATAACGGGGATTATCAATTAAAGAACAATCAGCTTTATGTGGGTGTTTATGAAGGGTTAATGCTGGTTGGTTTTTTTTCAATAGAATTTATTCGCAACAAGTTAATTGAAATTCATCCTGTGTTTGATCCAGGTTTTCGAGGAAAATATGCATTAGAAGCCACAAAAAAATTTTCAAAATGGTTGGTGGATAATATCAATTTTTCAACCGTGATTACGTATGTTCCTGAAAAAACCCCGTGGGGGAAAATTATTTGCAAATTAATGAACATGCGAAGAGTCGGTGTGATTGATAATGCATTAACGGCAGGTAATCAACAAATCAATATGACAATGTATCAGGTAACAAAAGAGGAGTTAGAAGATGGGTGGAGGCGGTGGGGATAACGGCGCAAGCGAACAAGCTAGGGCATCACGTGAAGCAATAGATCTACAAAGAGACCAATGGCAACGTGTAATGCAAAATTTAACGCCATACATGGGAGTCGGGGTGCCAGCGTTAAATCAATTGCAAAATTTGATGTCGCCAGAGGGACAGGCACAGGCATTGAACAATTTTTATAATTCGCAACAGTTTAATGATTTGGCTAGTCAAGCGAGGTACCAAAGTTTAAATGCCGCCGAAGCGACAGGTGGTTTAGGTTCGACGGCAACAGGTAATCAATTAGCATCTATCGCTCCAGCATTAGGGCAGAATTTTCTATCTAATCAGATGCAAAATTACGGTAATTTAGTTGGCATTGGCATGAATGCAGCAACCGGACAAGCTTCAGCAGGTCAAAATTACGCTAATAATGTCGGTCAATTATTACAGAACATTGGAGCAGCAAATGCGGCTTCGGCAAGTAGCCCTTCTGGATGGCAGAGAGCATTAGGTGGTGGCATGGCAGGAGCTGCAACAGGCGCAAGTATTAGCGGACCATGGGGAGCTGTAATTGGTGGTGGTTTAGGTGCACTGGGTAGTTTATTTTAATTGGAGTTTCTATGGCGGCGTTTCAACTTGCTGGATTACCCAGTATGCAAATATCGAATCAAACTGCGGGAGGGCTAGGATTGCCAGCAGTACCACAATATGCTGAACGTCCTAATACGGGTGTTATGCTTGCACAGGGTATAGGTTCAATTTATGACAATTTGCAGGCAAGAGAAAAACAGCAATCAGAAGCGGATTTTATGAAATCTTTCGGTGCGGCTTATGCGGCTAATGATCGCGACGCAATGAAGCAACTTGCTGTGGCTCATCCTGAACAAATTGAACGCATTCAAAAAGGGATGGGTTTTATTGACCAGGACAGAAATCAGGTTATTGGACAAGCAGCCATGGATTTGCGTCTTGCTGCAAAAAGTGGTGATCAATCACTGATGTCATCATTACAGAAAAATGCACCGATATTAAATCAGATGGGATTATCACCAGAAGAAGCATTTTTATCCTACAAGCAAGACCCAAAACAGTTTGATCAGATGACTGATTTAATTGGTATGCATGCATTGGGTCCAGAAAAATATTTTGATATTCAAGATAAACAAGAAGGTCGTGACATTGACAGAGGTAAACTTGCTGAAACAGAACGCAGCAACCGAGCAGGTGAGTCTTTAACAATGAGAAGTCAAAATATTTCTGCGCAAAATGCAGCCTTGGATAGAGAGATAAAAAGAGCAGAACTTGAGAACAAGAAACTTGATCGACAAGCACAAAATTCGACTAACGAATTGCGAAAACAAGCATTAGAGCAACAAATTGCGGCTAATCAACAAAAGATAGATGAAGCAACTGAAAAAAAACGTGTCGCCCCGATTAATGATAGAAAACGCATTGATACAATTAATGACAACGCAGACAGATTGCACAACAAGCGCAAAGTATATTGGATAATCCCTATCTGGAATGGACGGTTGGGGCAGGAAGTATAATGCCAAATATTCCTGGTACTGTCAGAGCAGATTTAGCGGCACAGATTAGCAATTTGAAAGATCAAATAGGACTGCAAACATTAAGCTCAATGAAAGAATTGTCAGCCAATGGTGCCGCTGGATTAGGGAATACCACTAACCGAGAATTTGGTTCATTGCAGAATTCACTGGGTAATTTGAGTGAAAAACAGTCGCCAGAAGCGCTCAGAAAAACATTGCAGAATATTATAAAAAACGCAAATACTAGCAAAAATAGGCTGAATGCTAACTTCAAGCAAATTTACCCGGATTTTAAGCAAGATGAGCCTAACGAAAAGATGAATGTTTGATAGTTCAAATATTTCAGATGATGAATTATTAAATAAAATATTTATCGAGGTAATCATGGCTATCAATGATTATTCAGAAGAACAGCTTTTTACTGCCATTAAGAAATGCGGATTCAGCAGGCGATAAGACTGGCGCTCAACGAATTGCTGGATTAATTCAACAAAGACGATCTACTCAAACCAAGATAGTAATCCTATTACTGAGCAGGAAAAGGACTTTTGCAAACAGGTGTTAATGTAGCGAATATTATCCCTGAAATTGCCGATGCTTTTATGTCAGGAGCTTCGTGGGCGGGGTAATCAGTTAGGAATTGGCGATGGTACTTATACACCAACACAGCGATTAGAGTTACCTGATAATTTAAAACCACAAGATCCATATGCCAAATTGGGTGCTGAAATTGGGCCTTATCTTATTCCTGGTGTTGGCGCAGAAAGAACAGCAGCCGCATTAGGTTCTGTTACCAACGCGGGAAGACTGGAGCGTGGTGCAACTAAATTAGCGGATATGGTGGCTGAAAATAGTGTAGGGCATTAGCACAGATATAGTCAGCGCGATAATGGCCAAAATTTAGCGACTGATTTGGGTATTGGGGTTGCTGGTAGTGGATTAACGAGAGCGATTACTCCGCTATTAGGTAAAGCTTATAATGCAGTTGTGCAACGTACAGCATCACCAGCATCAACTGAAATTAACACGGCAAATGATATTGTACAATTAGCCAGATCTGAAGCAGGACGAGAATCAATAGCAGAACAAGCCGCCAAAATAGATCCGGATGTTGCTAAAGCAGCTGATGTTACGGGTATTGACATTAATGCTTTAACGCCAGGTATGCGTTCAGGTAGTACAGGCATTGCGCAAACTGAAGGAGTTTTATCTTCAACACCAGGAATTGTGCAAGATGCTCACATGAAAGCATTTGATGAAATAAAAAGCAAGTTGAACAAAAACTTAGAGGAATTAGGTGCAGAATCTGGAACGGCATCAGAAAAAAGCGCAGCGATTAAAGGAAGAGTCATATCAAATCTAGATGAAATGAGAGAGGCAGAGTGGAAAGCCTGGAATAATGTTAGATCTACAATGCCAAATCAAAAGATGAAAATGGCTAATGCCAATGCGGTTGTTCAAGCTGAAAATTCTGCTGGCGTTCCTTTATCATCTGAAATGAAGCAATTTGTTTCTGCTTATAAAAAAGGGGGAATTACGTTTGATGGCATGAAAGCATGGAGAGCTAAATTTTCTGATGCAGCAGAAAAATATAGCCGTAGAGGTGAAGCAAATGCGGCCAGACGTGCTGGAGAAGTTAGACAAGCCATAACACAAGATATGCAGAAAATGGCACAACAGGGTGGTTTTCTTGAAGACTGGACGAAAGCTAATGAATTATCTAAGGCAAGAATAACCGCCCAAAAAGATGCTGAAGCTATTTTTGGAAGAGACCTATCAAATGATGCGCTAATCACAAAAGGCGTTTCTGCATTACAAAGCTCATCGAAAAAAGGTTTAAAAGATTTTCATAAAATAATGAAATCTGTTCCAAAGGATGAACATGAACCAACGATAGCATCAATATTGCAGGATGCAGCATCACAAGGTGTGAGAGGGGTAAATCAGAAGGCGCGGGAATTTCACATATTGCTTCAATACTTACACACAAAACATTAATGTGATTAGACAATATTCACCCGATCTTGGAAGACTGACAGAAGCTTATGGCTTATTAGCAAAAGCGGCGTCAAAACCTTTAAGAAGCATTGAACATACAGGAAGATCAGTTCCCGTCCTGAAAACGCTCAATGGTGAATTACCAAAAATATTACAAATTATTTCTGACCCACTCAAGAATAAAGCGGTTGGGGCTATTGCTGGCTATGCAGGAGCTGGAGTAACTGGTTCTGTATTAGGTTCTTTAGCGAGTTCTGCTTTGTATTCTGGTATTGCCAATTTAGCCAGTAAACGTAGTGGCAGATATGCAATAGAGAAAGCTATTCAGGAAGCAACTAAAGCGGTTAATGCTGGAGCGAGTCAATCAGCCATTGAAGCTGCTGAAAGACGCTTTGTTAAAAATAAAGCCGTAATGAGAGTACTTCGTGATACGCTGAGTCGTGAAGAGTTCCAGCAAATGGCCAGACTTGGGTTTGTTGCTACGATGAGTGGAATGACAAAAAGTAACAACAACGAATAACAATCTATCTAAAAGTTTTATAAATCCCATTATTTAATAAATATACACCTCATTTCTATCTGGAGAAAAAATGTCAGATATTATGCCTAATGTTGTCGTGAGTATGCCAAGCCAATTATTCACCTTAAGAAGAAAGTTTGCTGCTGCAAGCAATGGTAAGGTTTACATCGGTAAAATCGATAGGGATCCCACCATCCCAGAGAACCAGATTCAGGTATATCTTGAGAATGAAGACGGATCACATGTCCCTGTTGCACAACCTATTATCATCAATCAAGCCGGCTATCCAGTTTACAATGGTCAAATTGCCAAGTTTGTCACAGTAGAAGGTCATTCAATGGTTGTGTATGACAGCCATGGTGCGCAACAATTCTATTTTCCAAATATTCTAAAGTACGATCCTGACCAATTTAAAGGTAAGCTTAAACAACCCGATGGTGCATCAATGATAGGTGTCCAGCCATCGGGTAATCTGCAACAGATGTTGCATTATGTTACGCCTGAACAATTTGGTGCGATTGGTGATGGTAATGTCCACCCGCTATCTGAGCGATTTAA
>NZ_LWMI01000092.1 GCF_001640365.1 Candidatus Arsenophonus triatominarum
AAAGTCAAAGGAAAAGGTAACGGCATAGGAATTTGTCCGGAAAAAAGCGACTCAAAAAAATATTTTTGCACCATAAACGTGTACATAAAAAATACAAAAAATGGGGTTAACTCATATAATCAATTGATATTAAATAAATATTTTTAAATTTAATATATTTATAACATAAATAGTAAGCGATTTTAAACCCTTTACCCCATCAGTTTTTGGTACGCTTCTGCGGCCTCTTCTAAAGTCATTTCTCGAGTAATTGCATTTTGCGGTAGTATATCTTCTGGTATAGGGCTACCTTGCAATTGCTTAATTTCCAGTAATAAGGTAGTTGGTATAGGAATGCTTCTATCTCTAAAAATTGCGCGGGCCTCTAGTGAAGTGATTTCGGCTGATTTTTTTCGCTCGAGTATCGATCTTAAGTATTCTTTTTGTTGATGCTTTTCATCGTTAAAGAAGACTTCATTGATCCCATCTTTTTTGTAACGGCAATATCATTGTGACTAGGCAATACTTCTTCTATCGTTGTCGTTTCGCCGTCTGCCGTGGTTTTAATAATTTTGCGTTTTCGGATTTTGGTGTTTTGCCTTGCTGTTTCTGCTAGCTCTTTTTTCAAAAATGTCGGCCGCATGATGAAAAGCATGATCAAATTCGTAATAATCCTTTCGCCAATTTCTAATCGTTTTTTCATCCACATGCAGCCATTTTGCAATGAAATGATTTGATACTTTGCCTTTCACCAAAGACAGGTTGATCACGTCATCAATATACGCTTTTTGTAATATTTAGCTTTCCCTGACATGACAACCTCTTTTTAACCTTTGTGCAACATTCGTAAAATTAGCCATTTTGGGTGCGGACTTATTTTGCGGAAGTATGCGAAAAAAATCCCCTCTTCATGCGTTGTTATTATTAGGTTTTCCAATTTTTCAAAATGCGGAAGTATGACTGCGGAATTATGCGTTTTTGGCTATTCTGTAATTTTTTACCTGAATCCCTTTGATGTAAAGCAATTAAGGTTTTAACCCCATTTACCTTAATGATTAAAAATGAACGCAAATGTTAAAAATTTAACTCAAAAATTGACCCTGAAAATCGACCGTAAATATTTGAGGTGGTCTCAATGTTTTTATGACCCAGCATTTTAGAAATAACATGAATATCATTCCGTTTTTTGATAAGACGTACCGCTGCAAAATGCCGTAAGTTATGAAATTTCCCAATCCTGAATTTTTCCAGTAAATTCCTTAACAATTCCTGTCGTACTGTAATTTAACGACAGTCTTTTCACTGATTGACTGACAATTAATGGTTCATGTAACCCAAACTTGTTTTTATCCAATAGCGACAATAACCCTTTTGGCATCGGTAACAATCGCTGAACGTCAGCTTTTAAGCCTTCAATAACACCGTTTCGTGTTACATGTTTTGAGATATTCAAATATTCCCCTTGAATATCGCTATAATCCAATGCCAATATTTCGCTTATCCGAAGCCCAATCACCGATGCCAAGATGAAGGCAATCTTTTCTCTGACGGGCGCTTCTTCAATCATCCTATCCACATTCTCAAACGCCGGAATGAAAATAGGCTTTTCCCCTTTTCTTTTCAATTTTGGATTGGACTGACACCAACATTTCGCATTGCTTTCAGCAGCAAATAGGCAGAATGCAGATGTTTAAGCGTATTTTCCGGTAAACCGTTAAATTCACTCGGGCGAATATTCAACGCCATTTCTTGCAACGTTTCGTCAATCGAAAACAAGGCATGTTTAATCGTATCGAGCGAACTTTGCCGTAAATGCCCCGTTTCACACTGAAAACCTTTTTCCCCACATAAAACTGAATCAACCTTGCGAAGATGCCAATCTCGGCATTGCTCTTTTTCTTTTGCCATCATCGCCAAAAATCGCTCAGATTCGCTCAGAAAAAGAAAATGGCAAGCAGCTTCCCG
>NZ_LWMI01000093.1 GCF_001640365.1 Candidatus Arsenophonus triatominarum
ATTTTGGTAAGCGCATATTGTAGCCTTTCATCTGCTGTAGCTGGCGATGATTGATGGTTAGGAAATTTGTTTACTAAGTATTGTCCTTGCTGAATATTAATTACCGGCAATTGATTTGTTTTAGTAAAATATTCATATGCGGGTTGCAGTTGTCGCCAGAAGGTATAGTAACGTGAATTACGATGGCGATTCATATTGGTAGAAGTCATTTTAAATGGATATATATTGACCTGTATTTCATCTTGACCATTTTGTAATGCATTTTCGACATAACGATAAATTTCATTTATATAGCGATCAGTCATCGCGTAGCAGCCAATTGATTTACAGCCACCATGTACCATCAAATAAGCGCCAGTATAGCCATGAGCTTGGTCGTATTTATTGGGAAACCTAAATTAAAAGCGCGATAATATTTGCTATCAGGTTTTAATTGTGCGCGTGTAATGCGATAAAACCCTTCAGGACTCTTTAAGTCACCTTGTCTTTTCTTAGGTCCTAATCCACCAGAGAAATTACAGATTGGATAGCTTTTAAACAGTGAAAATAAGCCTTTTTCATTTTTAGTATAGAGTTCAAGCAGTCTTTCTTCTTTGAAAATTTGAATAAATATTGAATTATTTAAATATTTTTTGCCGTTATTACTGCTATCTAATGGATAATATAACTTTGTCGCTGAGTAGCTATTATTGATAAAAAATGACAGGGAAAAGATCCCTATGCTAATAAAAAAAGAGAGTTTCATAAGCTTCCATACATAAAGTGATATATTGTACAAAAAAATACACAAATATTAATCATACATTTGTATTGTAGTTTTTTATATTAAAAAATTAATAATTTTGTCTCCTGTCATTTTTGGCTTATTTTGCCAAAAATTCTGACATTCTTCGGAAAAATGATTTAAATGATCGCTTTTTGCGAAGTGTTCTCAATATATTAAAAAATTTATTCTTATTTGCTTGAACTAAATCACTTGCTCTATAGCTAGGCGACTTAATTTTGATTACAAGGTGTGTTATGAGTTATACAATTGATTTTCGACGTAAAGTAATATCTGTAAGGAAAGCCGAAGGTTTAACAATTCGAGAAACTGCGAAACAATTCCGTATTGGAAAAGCGTCTTTAGTACGTTGGCTTAAACGACCAGAGCCAAAAAATTCAACGCCACGTAAGAGGAAGCTCGATAAAAATGCTTTAGCAAAAGATGTGGAACAGTATCCAGATGCTTA
Organism: Candidatus Arsenophonus triatominarum; assembly: GCF_001640365.1. Classification (GTDB taxonomy): domain Bacteria; phylum Pseudomonadota; class Gammaproteobacteria; order Enterobacterales; family Enterobacteriaceae; genus Arsenophonus; species Arsenophonus triatominarum. The sequence goes on from NZ_LWMI01000093.1 coordinate 1,233, forward strand.
CCAAAAGGAACGGGCAGAGCGATTCGGTGTTTGTAAAAAGACTATTTGGCAATCCCTTAAAAAGCTGGGATTAACCTATAAAAAAAACTCTATTCCATCCAAAAACCAACGAAAGCGACAGGCTGGCACATCAGCAAAAAAGACAACAGTATGAAAAAAAAGATAAATCTGTTGTTTTTATTGATGAAAGTGGTTTTTCACATGACACTCCACGAACTCACGGCTATTCCCCAAAAGGTCACCGTTGTTTTGGCCTGAAAAACTGGGGTGCTAAGGGAAGAACAAATGTTATTGGCGCTTTATTGGGAACAACCCTTTTTGCTATCGGATTATTTGATTGCAATATTAATCGTGATGTTTTTTATGTTTGGATCACAAAAATATTGCTCCCAGAACTTCCTGAAAATTCTGTTATTTTTATGGACAACGCTAGCTTTCACAAAGGTAAGAATATTGAACAGGCAATTATAAACGCAGGACACCAGATAGAATATTTGCCTGTGTATTCACCAGATTTAAATCCTATAGAACATAAATGGTCTCAAGCTAAACGTAAAAAGATGGAAACAGGATGCACTATCGATGACCTGTTTTTAATACATATGCTGTAATCAAAATTAAGTCGCCTAGCTATAACTTACGGATCCGCCGGCATAAAGTCTTCGATGGGATAGCTGAACGAGGAAAAACCTCAACAGGTTGGTTCTTTGGTTTCAAACTTCATGTAATTATCAATCATTTGGGGGAAATACTCAGTTTTCGATTTACACCAGGAAACACAGATGATCGGAAACCATTACCTGAGCTGATAAAAGATCTTTCTGGTTGTTTGTATGCGGATAAAGGGTGTTTATCGGCTTCACTGAAACAGCAACTAAAAACAATGGGAATTAACCTTATAACGAATATCAAGCACGAGTTTCGCACCAATAAAAAAACGCTCTATTTTTAAGTTTAATTCAGCATAATATATAAATAGACAAAATCTTATAAATTAAAATCAACTTAGTTGTAAATTAAACAAATTTATACGTTTTAGCAACTTGCAAATTAA
>NZ_LWMI01000094.1 GCF_001640365.1 Candidatus Arsenophonus triatominarum
GCCCCACAGATAGGCGGCAGGTGTTGAGTATTTTTCAGACATGCGCATATACCTCGTTGTTGAGGGTTCCATTGCTTTGAATTGATTGATTTGAGTAGTGAAACTCAGTGATTTAAAACTTTTTTTCGTTATTGAATTTTACGGCGGTAGCTTGACCAATTGAAATTTAACCAAAGCCCATTGCTCATCATCATTCTATCGATGACTCTATCGCCCAAAAATTGCCGAATTTGTTCACTTCCCGCGCAGATTTGGCATCCATCGCGAGACCGTCTTTTGTCACTTGCACGTTGTCAATCCTCGAAAGTGGGTAAAACCGGTTCCCAAATACACCCACAATTGATTTTTTCACCTGGCAGGATGTATTCACCGCTAATCAGGCAGCCTTTACGGAGCGAAAATTTCTTGCCCGTGGCTTTTACATGATCAGGCCTTGGGTGTTGCCCTGCGCCGGTATGTCGCCAAATCCCCTCAGTTATCCCCAGCGCATGCTGTCTCACTGCCGCCAAGGCAGAATTCGCTTTTCGGTTCTGGTCACGGGCAATCAATTCCGCCCTTCTGGCAGTTACGCCAAACTGTTGTCCCAATGTTTTTTTAAGCTGAGCTAAATCACCTCCCCGCGAAACAGACTGGAGAACCACGGATTCAACGTTAGTGAAATAGCGTTGGGGGATGGATTTAATTAATGACACGTTCTCCGCCACAATCGCTGTCACCGCATTGTGCATGTCGCGCGTCATTTTGAAATCAATCGCAAACCCCTTATCGACCAGCTGCTTTTTAAGGGGCACATCCACATTACCGGCTGCTCGGTTAACGAAGGTTTTTGCCAGATCGTCGGATAAGGCAGTGAATTTCTTTACCCAGCGGGCAGAAAGCGCGCGGAGCGTATTCCTTATCATTGAGGCGGGGCTGGCGTCGTAAGCAAGAGAATTTTTTGAAAAGGAAGTTAAAATTTTGGCGGTGACGTTTTTATGCATCCTGGTAATCTGGCGACGTAATTCACGCTGATACCAAAGCTGTATCCCTGCATTGGGGAGTGAAGGTTTAAGTGTTTTCTCCTTCTTTTTCGTCTGTTTCATCTTCGTTTTCCTGCCCGTTCATGAAAGCAAAACCACTCTTCGGATTATTGATAAGCCATTGAGCGACATCCATCGTCGAAATACATGAACTCGTTGCTAAATTAGCCAGCATTGAAGCGTTATTGAGATTTATCTCCGACATTTCCTTCTCGGTTAGCTCATCGAGTGGGTTAAAGGTGAACGTAATTTCGGGTAATAGCTGCCCAAATTCCGCTATAAACAGGTAATCCAGCATTTGCTGTATCATGGGGCGAATATTGCGTTCCTGAATACCGGAGATGGTTTCGTGCCAGACATCGATTTCACCCTGCCCGTTTGCATTCAGTCCCGCGGGCGCATTGCCAAGCAGCTTAATCACCGGCATCCGTGAGGGAATACACAGTTGTTCCTGATAGTTTGAGGCGATTTTCTCAAGATCCGTCATCGGTGTATTGATCTGAAAAAACTCTTCCTCCGTATCTAGCGCCAGTACCCCGCGATTGTTTCGGTAGTTGGTCATGATATCGATGCGGCGTTTGAATTCGCCTGGATTTTCCATCCGTTTTTCCATATCAGTTTTTAGACCCGCCAGCGTAAAAGCCTTGACAATTTTGGGTATCTCATCGCGGATAGTTTCCCACGCCTTGACATAAGGCTCCATTAGCTGGATCAGTGATAAGCCCCCAAAGTTATAGGCAGGTTTCAGTATCTGTGATACCGGACGCGTCACTAGGTCAATAAATCGGGAGGCGTGGATGGTCTGCCCCATAACAAACCACGATGAAGGCTGATAAAAATCCGGCTCCCACGGTCTGAGCGTGTTATACATCGCCGGATACATCCAAATAGGCTCAATAATACGAAAACCGCGAAATTTATCGCCCACTTTTGCTCTGTCTTTAAAGAGCGGATTGCGCATTTCATTCTCATCGGCGCCCATGTCAATATAGATATGCGCTATGCCGAACAGACAATCATGCAAAACGGCCTGATGGATCATATCCTGAAGGCGATATTTCACGATTACCCCTTCCACCTCATTAACGAGGTCCTCATCATCGGATGAGGATTTTACGGTTAACCAATTGCGCGTAACCTCGTCAGCAAAAATCGCGGCAACATTGGCGTACTCGGATTGCTGCGCTTTCATGGCCAACATCGGGTATCCCTGAAACCCACCATACAAACAATCACTCCCGAATGCATTCAGGGTTTCATACGGGGTGGCATCATTCGCCAGCGCGTCCGCTCTCTTTGCTTCGGGTATCACGCCTGCGGGAGGGGCATAGGGTTTGAATTCGTAGACTGGCTGCTCACTGACCGGATACATATCGATATCAGAGATGGAAAATAGCTTTTTCCTTTCAGGCTTAACGTCCTTTTTCCTGTTTCTTTTGTTCATTAGAAAAATGCCTCGTCGGGAATGTGAAACGGTTTAGGAACGGGGGAAAAAGCCATAATTAATGAATCGGCCATGTTGGGTGAAGCGATGCCCCGTTTTTTCATGTCTTTTTTGCTCTCGACTTTCACCCGTCCATTGTTGTCGTAATCCACCCGAGGACGGGATAATTCAGCTTTCAGTACGTCAAGTTCTTTTATGCCTGAACTGAGACTGATTAACAGGCCATCGGTAAATTGATTGATGAAACGTTTGTCATCCGGATATTTTTCCAAATGCATGATACACCGCCAGGTATTAAAAAAACGGTCTCGGACGCCCCACCAGGCTTGCGCCTTAATATTCGCGAACATATCTTTATTGGTTTTTCCCGCCACATATTTTGCGTCAGGTTTAAAGACAGCCCCACCCGCGTTGAATCCGGTTGCGGTGATATGACATGTCCGTCGTAGATGCGCTTTCACCCCTGCCCCTACCCCGATGGAGTCATAGATGATTTCATCGGCATGGACTTCCTCAGCATAGTTTTTGACTCGGTTTGCTGAGCTGATCACGTCGCCTTTACTCCACTGCTGGCAATCCGTGACAACCGATCCGTGTACAAACGTGAGGGCGTTGCTGTCATCGCCCTCATCTGCAACGTCAAAACCGAGTCGTTTAGCCCCCGTTGTCAAAAACCCCAGTTTGATATGGGCATCAATGGCCGCCTGTACCCATTCGGCGGGAATTAAGATACCTTCAACAGACGCCTGATAGTTCAAATCCAGTTCCTGCGCCACAATGACCGGATTATCGATTTTCAGGCACTCTTTTCGTACCATTGTTCATCTTTACGGGGGTCATTGCGCCAGTGAAAGGTAAACACCGGAATACGTCCACTGTGGCGTTTTTGGGCAAAAGGATTGTCCATCCCATTAACCGAACTTAAGTCAATGCGGCAGCGGGTAGTTTGCGATAGGGCAGCATCAATCAATAGCGGACGAGGCAAAAAGGCGGCTTCGTCGACGAAATAGAGTGTCGTCCGGTCACCCCGTCCAATATTGTCCCCCGCTTCACCCTTGATAATGGCGCCGGTGTTTGGAAAATTGACCCGCATATAAGGCGCGTGTTTTTTCGCTACCCAGCCTCCCCGAAACTCTTGCGGTAAAGTTTCAATAAACTTACGGCTTTCCAGAACAACGCTTTCGGGTCACCGGTGCTGTCAACATACTCTT